>NZ_JADOUF010000001.1:6000000-7200000 GCF_015751905.1 Longispora fulva | reverse complement strand
ACCGTGATCCGGGGCCGCAGCTTCCGGCCCTCCTTGCGCTCCGGCTCCGTGGCCACCACCGTGCCCCGGAACGCCGCGCCGGTCAGCTGGTATCCGGCCATCACGAGCGGGTCGTCGAACGCGCGCTGGGCCTCGACCCGGGCCTGGGTCCGTTCGAGGCGGTCCAGGCGCGCGGCGGCGGCCACCGGGGAGTCCCGGATCGGTTGGGGCGCGTGCTGGGCGAGGAAGCCCGCGTACTCCGACACGTCCCACAGCCAGCGCTCCGGGACACTACGGGCCTCGGGGAGCGCGCGGAGCAGGTCGATCGCGTGCCAGACCTGGGCCCAGACCGGTTCGAGCAGCCCGTGCAGGGCCTTCTCGATCTGCGCCACGGCCCCGGGATCGCCCCCGTCGTACGCGTCGACCAGCGGGGCAAGGGTGTGGTTGTCGAAGTCGGGGTCCGTCGTCGGCCCGGCCGTGAGGTCCTCGTCGCCGGGCCGGCCGTCGATCCAGCCCAGGACGCCGGCCAGGTGGGCGTCCTCGACGGAACTCTGGCCGGTGGCCCAGTGGTCGGTGAGCGCCTCGGTGGCCGCCACGAGCAGGCAGGAGTCCGGGTGTTCGGCCCGGTCGGCGAGGAACGTCAGCCACCGGCCGATCCGGTCGCCGTCCCGGAACCGGGTGGCCCGGCCGAGCAGCCGGAGGAAGTCGACCCCGGCCCGGTTGGGCACGACGACCTGCACGTCGGGCAGGCCACCGGCAAGCTCGGAGACACTCTCCGCACCGTCGGTCGGGGCATCGTCGGCCACGTGGCCGCCCAGATCTCCGACGAAGCCGGTCACCACCTGGGTCAGCCGCTCGAAGAACTCGGCCCGCAGCGCGCGGTCCCTCGGCTGGGGCACGACGAGCAGCACCGGCTCCGCCCGGTCCGTGCCGAGCATCATCGCCAGCGGCGCCGCGGCCTCCCCCGCCAGTGCCACCGGGACGAGCACGAGCGGCCGGTCGTCGAGGTGCACGTGCCGGACGCAGGCGATCGGCTGGGCCCGCCCGGCGGCCAGCGCGTCCACCTTGGCGAGCGCCTGGAACAGGCTCACCGGTCACCCTCCGGCTGACCGACCGGAGCACCCGCGCGAAGCTCCCGGGCCGCCACCAGCAGCTCCGCGATCTCCGGATGCTCGGTCGACGGAGCGCCGCCGGCGATCGCCGTCACCTCGCCCACGGAGGCGATCCCGCCGAGCGCGTCGCGGACCGCCCGGCCCAGGGTGTCGGTCTCCCCCGCGCACCGGGCCTCCTGCCGGCAGTAGAAGGCGAGCTCGCAGGCCGCGAGGCACTCCGGCGCGTACCGCGCGGGGACGGTGGCCACCGCGTCGTCGGCCGTGGCCCCGTCAGGCAGTCCGGCAGCGATGTCCGCGACGCCCACCAGCCGGGCGAGCTGGCGTTCGAGGACGCCCAGCTCGCGCCGCACGTCGACCCGGTGGGCGACGGGGGCGTTGGAGAAGTTCTCCGGGCAGACCAGGGACACCTCGTGGTCGGTGTCGTGGCCGAGGCGGCGCAGGGCCAGGACGTGCACCGCGGCCTGCCGGGCGGCGGCGGCCACCTTGTCGCCGGGCGCCTGCCCGTCGATGACGGCGAACGACTTGATCTGCACGACGTGCAGCCGGCCCCCGGCGCGGAGGATGACCAGGTCGGGTTCGAGGGCCGCGGGCAGGCCGGCGATGTCGAGGGTCAGCTCGACGGTCACGACCTCGGCTCCGGCGAGGCCGACGGCGGCGAGCAGCTCCGCGTACCCGTCTGCTTTCAGTCGGTTTTCGAAGCCGAGCGTGCGGGTGATGGCGAACCGGGACTGGCCGAACCGCGCCGGGTGCCCGAGCCGGGCCGCCAGGGCGGACTTGTCGACCCCGGCGGCGTCGAGCAGACCGCGCCGCGCACAGCCGGGATTGGCGGTCAGCGCCGCGATGGTCCGTGCGGTGTACCGCACCGGCGCGGCCCCGCCCCGCAGCCAGCGCAGCCGTTCGGCGAGCTCCGTCACGTCCGTGTCCCTCCTGATCTGCGGACATTAGCAGCGGGGACCGACACGACCACGGATCCGGGGTGACAATGGAGCCCATGACGACCTGGACCGCCGACCCGCATCCGGGCGAGAACCGGTTGGCGGCGAGCGCGGCGGTCGCCGTGATGATCGCGGCGCAGGTGGCGCTGAGCGAGGAGCTGACGTTCCAGCCGTGGTGGCTGCTGCCTGGGGTGGAGTGCGTGCTGCTCGTCGCGTTGTTCGCGGCGAACCCGACCCGGTTCACCCGCGAGTCGAAGATGATCCGGACGGCGAGCCTGGGGCTGATCGGGGTGGCGAGCCTGATCACGGCGTGGGCGGCGGGCCGGCTGGTCTGGATGATCGCGACCGGGCACGCGCCGGCCGACCCGCCGGTGCTGCTGCTGAACGGCGCCGGCGTGTGGGTGACGAACGTGGTGGTGTTCGCGCTGTGGTTCTGGGAGCTCGACCGGGGCGGGCCGGCCGCGCGGTCGAAGGCGAGGTGCCCGGACCCGGATTTCCTGTTCCCGCAGATGGCCACGCCGAACGTGGCCCGCAAGGGCTGGCACCCGCAGTTCCTCGACTACCTGTACGTGTCGTTCACCAACGCCGCCGCGTTCAGTCCGACGGACACGATGCCCCTGTCCCGGTGGGCCAAGTTCCTGATGATGGGGCAGTCGGCCGTCTCCCTGATCACGGCGGCGCTGGTGGTGGCGCGGGCGGTCAACATCCTGCGCTGAGGGCGGCTACCTCGCGAGCTGGTAGCGGTAGGTGACCGTCCAGACGTGGCTCGCTCCGGCGTCGATCGGCTGGTCCTGGGCGATCGTGGTCTGGGTGGTGCCGTTCCAGCCGCCGGGGCTCTGCACCCGGCCGCCGTCGCCGACCACGCCGGCGAACACCAGGGTCACCGTCGGCGGGATCTGCAGCGTGTCGCCCACGGTGTAGACGCACTCGTCGGGGCTGTTGTTGGTGACGGTGAGCGTGTGCTTGGCCTCCCGCTGGTTCGGGTGGCCGGGGACGGGCGTCGGCTTCTGGGTCTCCTTGCGGACCAGGCTCAGGTCGCAGGGCTCGTCGCGGGCGACGGACGCGGCGCCGACGCGCGCGGCCCCGCCGGGCGACTCGGCCGCGCCCGCCGGGGACCCGGTCAGCAGGACGCCGACCAGGGTGGTGGCGAGCGCGGTGAGCACGACAGGTCTCATGTCTTCCCCCGTGATTCTCATTTCCATCGAGTCATTCGCACCTTATGGTGCGTTGGTCCGATCTTAGAGGAGAACGGGACTACGCACTGTGGGAAAATTCCACCTTGGTGGTACCGGCCTCCGCGAACCCGAGCAGCCCCGCGCCCTCCTCCGCCAGCGCCTCCCTGTCGGCCGGCCGCAGCTCCTCGAAGGTCTCGATCAGCAGCGCGGTGTCCGTGATCTTCCAGGTGCCGGCGACGAACCCGTCGATCAGGACGGTCGCGGGGATCTGACCGTTCACGGAGAAGATCCGCTTGCGGTGGGCGTCGGGCAGGATCCGGGACCGGTCGGCGTGCGACAGGATCAGGTTGTCGAAGGCCGCGACGAGCCGGGGAGGCACCGGCAGGTCCGCGTCCGGCAGCGGCGCGTCGAGCACGTCGAGCAACTCGGCCCCGGACTCCGAACGGAACGTGCGCAGCCGGGGCCGCACCCGGTCCACGATCGCCCTGACGCCGGTCAGCCACGACCAGGTCTGGATGTCCCTGCTGGTCGCGGGGCCGAACGCCGCGAGGTAGCGGAGCACGAACTCGTCCGGGGCCGGGTCGGGGTCGACGGACCGGCCCAGCCAGTCCTCGACCGTGCTGAACCGGGGCTGACCGGACGCGCCCCACAGGCCGCGCGGCGGGACCTGGACCATCGGCACGTACATCCGGGCCGCGGTCGACAGGGCCGGCGCGTCCCCGTCGGGCCACCGGTCGAGGAGCGCCTCGCCGATCTCCGCGGGGGTGGCGGCCCGGCCGGTGACCGCCTCCCGCCCGGCGGCGACGATCTCGTCGCGGGTGCGGCCGACGAGCCGCTTGGCGAAGTTGCCGAGCAGCGCCTTGTCCAGCATGCCCTGCATGGCGGGCCGCAGGGCCAGGTAGTCGCGCGCGGTCGCCAGGTGCAGGGTGCCGCGCATCAGGGTGCCCCGGACCAGGCTGCGGTCGGCGATCCCGTCGGACAGCTCGGCCGGCCGGAAGTCCTGCAGCCGGGACCACAGGCCGAAGTACGGCGGCAGCGGGGCCTGTGCCTGGAGCCCGACGAGGTGCTCGACCATGTCCGCGACCGGCATGGCGACCCGCTCGACGAGGTGCTGGCGGGTGAGGAGTGCCCGGTTGAGGGCGCGCGCGGACAGCGTGTTCACCGGGCCGAGCCTAGTGAACGGGTACGACAAGGCCGAGGCCACGCCGCACAGTCTTTTTTCGCAGAATTCGCATGGATCCGAGCCAAACCCAAACACAGGGGAAAAGCTCTTTCAGCACATGGAGCGCCAGGCCATACCAGTAATTCAGACATTGATGACTTCCTATTGACAGCCATAAATGCCAGTGACAGCATGTGATCACTTATTCACGGTGCGCTATCAAATGGCGGTCCTCTGTGGGGACCCCTTGCGCCCGAATCCAGGGGAGAAAATTGATGAAACCCCGGAAAGCACTATTCGGTACGGCCACAGCCGCCGTTCTCACCATCGTTCTCTGCCTGACGGCGACCCCGGCCGCCGCCTCGCCCCCCACCTTCCTCGGCCTGTTCGAGGTGCAGAGCCTCGACGGCTCGGGCAACAACCCGTTCTTCCCCACCTGGGGCAAGGCCGGCACGAACTACTCCCGGGTCGCCCCGGCCCGGTACGCCGACGGCAAGGGCGTGCCCGTCAGCGGCCCGAACACCCGGTACCTGAGCAACCGGGTCTTCAACGACGTGCACCAGAACGTGTTCTCCGAGCGCGGCGTCAGCCAGTGGGGCTTCGTCTGGGGCCAGTTCATCGACCACACCATCGGGCTGCGCGCCGACAACGGCGAGCAGGCGAACATCCTGTTCAACGCCTCCGACCCGCTGGAGTCGTTCACCAACGACCTGGGGGTCGTGCCGTTCACCCGGTCGAAGGCCGCCCCCGGCACCGGCGTCCGCCAGCAGGTGAACACCGTCGGCTCCTACATCGACCTCTCGGCGGTGTACGGCGACGACCCGCTCCGCCTCGACTGGCTGCGCTCCGGCACCGTGGACGGCAACCCGACCAACAACAGCGCCCAGCTCATGCTGCCCGGCGGCTTCCTGCCGACCCGCGACAGCCGCGGCGACCCGAACACCGCGCCCACGATGGCGATCGACGGCCGGCTGTTCGGCCAGCCCAACCGGGCCGTGGTGGCCGGTGACGTGCGGGCCAACGAGAACATCGCGCTGACGGCCACCCAGACCCTGTTCGCCCGGGAGCACAACCGGATCGTGGCCTCGCTGCCGTCGTTCCTGTCGCAGGAGGACCGGTTCCAGATCGCCCGGCGGATCGTGATCGCCGAGCAGCAGTACATCACCTACAACGAGTTCCTGCCGGCCATGGGCGTGGCGCTGCCCGCCTACGACGGCTACAACCCGTTCGCGAACGCCAACCTGAGCAACGAGTTCGCGACTGTCGGGTACCGCGCGCACAGCCAGATCCACGGCGAGGTGGAGGTCGCCACGGAGGCCAGCCGGTACACGGCCGCGCAGTTGGCTGCGATGGAGGCCCAGGGCGTCGAGGTGGAGCCCGACGGCACGAACGTCAAGCTCGTGATCCCGCTGAACGTGGCCTTCTTCAACCCCGACCTGGTGCGTTCCCTGCAACTCGGCCCGCTGCTGCAGGGCATCGGGGCGGAGTCGGAGTACAAGAACGACGAGCAGATCGACAACCAGCTCCGCAGCGTGCTGTTCCAGGTCCCCGTGCCCGGCAATGAGGGGTGCCTCGACGGGCCGACGCTGCCGCGGTGCTTCCGGGGCGTCGTCGACCTCGGCGCGATCGACGCCGAGCGTGGCCGCGACCACGGGATGCCGAGTTACAACCAGCTCCGCAAGGCCTACGGTCTGCCGGCCCGGACCACGTTCGCCGGCATCACGGGCGAGGCGTCCGACCAGTTCCCGGCCGACCCGCTGCTGACCCCCGGCAACGAGAACAACGACCCGAACTGCCTGGACTTCACGGCACTGTTCGACAACGCCGGCAACCCGGTGCCGGTGGGCTCGGAGAACGGCGCGACCTCCGCCGTCCGGCGCTGCCCGCTGGCCGCCCGGCTGCGCGCGTCCTACTCCAGCGTGAACGACGTGGACGCGTTCGTGGGCATGGTCGCCGAGCCGCACGTCCCCGGCACCGAATTCGGGGAGTTGCAGTTGGCGATCTGGAAGAAGCAGTTCACGGCGCTCCGCGACGGCGACAGGTTCTTCTACGACACCGACCCGTCACTGCCGTTCCTGCACGACGTGTTCGGCCTCGACTACCACGTGAGTCTGGCCCAGGTGATCGCGCGCAACACCGATATCCCGTTGTCGAGCCTGCGCCCCAATGTGTTCCTGTTGAACTGAGGCGGAAATGTGCCCCTCGACATGTTCGAGGGGCACACCATTCGGAGGCGGAAATGTGCGGCCCTTTCGTTAGGAATTCGTCAGTGGCGATCCACTATTTCCGTTCCGGCACGCGATTCATCCACAATGGCGTGTGCCCCTCATCCGGAATCTCACCAGCGGCGCGCTCGGCGCCTGCGTCCTGTTCGCCGCTCCCGCCTGCACCGGCGGGTCCTCGTTGACCCCGGTCCCGCGCGCCACCGCCGACCAGACCGCCACCGTGCCGGTGTCCCAGCCGCTGGCCCTGGACTCGACCCTGCTGGGCGACCGGTCGGCGATCACGGTCACGGTCCGCACGGCGAAGACCATGACCACCGGCAGCACCGGGTACGACAACCCGAAGGGCGAGTACATCGTCGCCGACATCCTGATCGAGTGCACGACGGGGACCTACCACGCGAACCCGTTCAGCTTCGGGTTCGTGGCCCAGGACGGCACGAAGGGCACCCCGACCGTCTCGATGTTCGCCCCCGCGCTGGAGGCCGTCGACCTGACGGCCGGGCAACAGGCCTCCGGCACTGTCGTGTTCGATGTGCCGAAGGGCTACGCGAAGGGCGCCCGGATCGCCGTGCACGACGCCCTGGGCGCCCGCGACATGGGCTACTGGAAGCTCTAGTCCGCCCTGGTGCAGAGCACCTTGCCGTTGTACTCCATGTAGCCCTCGGCGTCGGCCGGACAGTCGCTGTCCCGCTCGACGGTCGCGATCACCTTCTGCTGGTGCGACTGCGAACACGACACGACCGTCCCCCGGCTGCCGGACACCCGGACGCACTCCCCGGTCTGGCTGTCGGACGCCACCACAGCGACGAACGCGGCGACCAGCGCCACCGGGAGCAGCAGCCCGAGGATCGCGGGCCGCTGGTACAGCGGCTTGCCCGGGTCGAGCGGCCGCGACTGGGGTGTGATCAGCCCGGGGGTCGCGTACGGCTCCTCCAGCCGGGCCACCCTGGACCGGCGGAACAGGTTGAGCAGCACGATCCCCGGGGTGATCAGGAACGAGGCGTATCCCCACCAGCCCTGGTACAACGTCTTGGCGGTCATGCTGCGGAACACGGCCAGGCCGCAGTCCCGACAGAACGGCCCGTCGGTGTGCAGGAACCGCATGATCAGGATCATGCCCTGGTGGCCACGGAAGGTGACCTTCGCCGCGGGCCGCGCCCCGCAGAACCGGCATTCGTCGGGGCCGGGCGGCCGGAGGTCGGACGCGTCGGGGTCAACGCTCGGGGTGGGTTGCATGGGGGCTTACCTTCGTTCGGAATGGCGGGACGGCGTTCGGCTCTTCGCCCGTCCGGGCGGCAGCACGGAAGCCTAGCGAGCAGGACCCCTTCCCGGCAGCCCCGTTTCGGTGCGCGGGGTGACCGCGCCGCCCCTTCCCGGCCGGCTGAGCGGCCCGTTTCCACGCCACCTGATCCGCTGAGCGACCGGGGCGCGGGCCGTTTCCCGGGGAGGATCCCCGTGCGACGATGGCCGGGTGACGACCGCACCCGGGCCCACGCTCGTCCTCTGGGACATCGACCACACCCTCGTCAGCATCCCCGGCGTCAGCCACCGCATCTACGCCGACGTCTTCCTCCGGATCACCGGCCAGCCCCTCCGCGAGGTCGCCGACATGGCCGGCCGCACCGAACGCCGGATCGTCCTGGACACGCTCGACATGCACGGGCTCACTGGTACCGAGGAAATCTGCGAACTGTTCTTCACCGCACTGAGCGTGGCCGCGGAGACCCACCGGGACGAGATGGCCGCCCACGGCCGTGCGCTGCCGGGCGCAGCGGACACTCTCCGGGTACTCGCCGAGGCCGGCACCCTGCAGTCCGTCGTCACCGGCAACGTGCCGGCGATGGCCCGCGCCAAACTCGAGGTGTTCGGCCTCGGCACGGACCTGGACCTCACGATCGGCGGCTACGGCCCCGACGGCTACGAACGCGCACCCCTGATCCACGCGGCCATGGACCGGGCCGGTCGCAAGCACCGCCGGCAGTTCGCGCCCGAACAGGTGGTGGTGGTCGGTGACACGCCGCACGACGTGGCGGCGGCGCTGGAGGTGGGAGTCCGCGCGGTGGGGGTGGCGACGGGGAGAAGCAGCGTCGAACTGTTGGAGGCGGCGGGCGCGGACGCGGTGCTCCCCGACCTCGGCGATCTGGCCTCGGTCCGCAGGGCGGTGCTCCCACGGCGCGGCCCGACGTGAAAGTGTCACGTCGGGCCGCGCCGGCACTACGCGCCTACCCGATCTCCCGGTGCTCGCGCACCGACTCGTCGAAGTAGAACACCGTCCACTCGGCGGACAGCTCCGCCCGGACCCGACGGGCGAGTTCCTCGCCCCGGGCCGCGAACTCGCGCTCGGCCTCCGGCGTGGGGAAGCCGGACGCAATCGGATCGCTCCGGTTCAGAGTTCCGGTGTACTCCTCGGCCCAGACCCGCAGGCTTTCGGCCAGGTCAGCCGTCAGACTCAGGCGCGGATCGGCCGGCGAGACGTTCGCGTAAAAACCCTCGCCGATCAGCCAGAGCGGGTCGCAGTCGTAGTCCGCCATCACGCGGACGGAGCGCGGCTCGGCTGTCATACCCCGGAACCCGTCGGGTTGGCTCCGACAATGAAGCCGTTGTCCCCGACCGTGACCGCGACCCGGTAGGTCAGTCCCTTGTACATGTACTCGTAGATCCCTCGGGTTTGCTTCGGGTCCTGATATCCGACGAGTTTACCTTCGGTGCACGCCCGGAGGACGAAGTTCGCGACCTCGTCGCGCGGAATGCCGACCCGGGCGAAGTCCGCCTCGTGCTCCTCCAGAATGTGCGTGAGGCCGGCCCTCGAGCTCCCCGTCTCCAGAAACACGATCTTCCCTTCGAGGTTCCGCCCGATCGCGACGATGTTCTCCGCGGAGAACTTCACGCCGTTCGCGGTCAGTTCGGCGAACAGCGCCGCGATGATCCGAGCCTTGGACGCGGCTCTGAGCGCGTCCAACTCGGCCAATGCCGCCGGCGACAGCTGCGAGAGCTTGAGCACCGCGTACGCGTCGTCCAGACCCACCCCGGTGATCGTGGCCAGCCGGAAAACCTCGAGCGCCTCAGCCGCGGCCTTCAGCCCCGGCGGGACCACGAGCAGCGCGGCGAAGATCGCGCAGTTGAGCAGCTTTCCGTCGATGCACTTGATCAGGTCCCCGATGAACAGTTGTTTCGCGTTCTCCAGCGCCTGGTCGAACATCGCCCGACCCGTGATGTGGATCGTGTCCGCGATGTCCTGGTCGATCCTCTGGTCGGCGATGAACGTGCGGGAGTAGTGGTTGTAGCAGTTCTGCGGAGTGGGGTCGGGGATTTTGAGGTTGCACGTCATCAGGTAGAAGTGGGCGACGCCGTGGAAGTGGTGGACGATCGGAACGTCACACGCCGACCGGGGGTCGTCGATCGGCCCGGTGAACGAGCACATGTACGCGTCACCCGTGATCGTGTGCTGGACGTCCGAGTAGTCCGTGACCACGTCCTTCATGTGCAACGGGCCGCTCGCCGACTGCTTCGTCGTGTCCGAGGCCACCCGCTGTGCCGCCTCGGCCCGACTGGCCGCCTCCTGCGCCTGCTGGGCGAGCGCCTGCGCGTTGGCCGCGGCCGCCTCAGCCGCGGTCGCGTCGGTCTCGGCCGCCGTCGCCGACGCCCTGGCCGCGCTCGCGTCGCCTTCCGCGGTGTTCGCCGCCGTACGTGCGCCGGCCGCGTCCCGCTCGGCTGCCGTCGCCGAACTCCGAGCACTGCTCGCGTCACTCGCCGCCGCGTACGCCGCGCTGCCGGCCGCCCAGGCGTCCAGTTGCGTCTGGCCCCACAGGTTGGCCGTGTTCTCGGCAGCCCTCTGGGTCGCGGCGGCGTCGGTCGCCGCCTGGGTCGCCGACCCGCGAGCCTGTTCCACGGACGTCGCCGCGCTGGCCGCGTCGGCGGCAGCGCTCGCGGCCGCCTGTGCCGCGACCTTCGCGTCGCCGACCGCCTGGGTCGCGGCCAACTGTGCCGCCGCAGCGGCTCGTGCGGCCTCGTCGGCCCGCACCTGGCCCACGGCCGCCTGCTGCTGTGCCACGGTCAACGCCGACTGCCCGACCAGCACGGCCATGCCCGCCGAGGCGTCCGCCGTCCGGAACGGGGTACCCAGCGCGATCGCCTCGTTGGCCGGTGCCGTCGCCTGCATCGCGGCGTCCCGCGCCGCGATCGCCGACTGGGTCGCCGCGAACGCCTGGCCGGCCACGCGGGCGCTGTCCACCAGCGCCTTGTCCGCCTCGACCCTCGCCGTCGCCGCGTCAGCCTTCGCCTTCGCGGCCTGGGTCAGCGCCGCGTCGGCCAGGGCCTGCGCCGCCTTGACGTTCGCCGCGGCCTGGTCGGCGGCGACGATCGCGTCGGCGGCCGCCGCGTGGGCGGTGGAGGACGCCGACCAGGCGGTCGCCGCATCGGCGTCGGCCGCGTTCGCCGCGGCACGTGCCCGCTCGGAAGCACCCGTCGCCTGGGTCGCCGCCGCACGCGCGCTGACCGCGGCGTTGCCGGCCGCCGTCGCCGCGGAGCGCGCGGCGTCCGCCGCCGTGCCGGCCTCGGTGGCGGCGGTCCGCGCCTCGGTGGCCGCGGTCCGGGCGGCCCCGGCGGCGGAGGTTCCCTCAGCTGCGGCCGCCGCTGCCTCGTACGCCCTGGCTCGCGACTCCAGCGCGTCCCGGCGTTCCTCGGCGGTCACCGCGGCGTCCCGTGCCGCGCCGGCCCGGGTCTCCGCCGCTTCGGCCTCGCTCCGCTTCTGCGCCGCGGTCCCGGCGGCGGTGGACGCGGCCCCCCGCGCCGACGCCGCGATTCCCTGCTGGGTCTGCGCCTGGGCCTCGAACTGGGCGGCCTTCGTACGCTCCGCCTCCGCCTTGGCCCTGGCCGCGGCCGCGGTGGCCCGCTCCGCCTCCGCGACACCCCGCTTGGCCTTCGCGTCGGCCGCAGCGGTGGTCGCGGTACGTTCGGCCTGCTCGGCCGTCGCCCGGTCCGCCTTGGCCTTCGCCGCGGCCGCCGCTGCCTGGGTGGCCTGACCGGCGGCCGCCACGGCTGCGGCGTGCGCCTGGCTGGCGGCCTCGACGGCCGCGGCCCGCTGGTACTCCGCCTGGAGCGCGTGCGCCTGGGTCTGCGCCAGAGCCTGCAACGCCGCACTGTCGGCGTTGGTGGCCTTCACCGCGTTGAGGGTGGCCTCGACGGCCTTGGAACCGGCCAGGGCTGCCGCCGCCGAAGCCTTGGTGACCTGCGCGGTCTGCCGAGCGTAGGTCAGACCCCGGCCGACGGGGGTGCCGTTGGTGGTGGCCACGGTGGCCGCCTGGGCCTGCGCGGCGGCGACCTTGTCGGCCTGGGTCTTCGCGGACGCCGCGGCGTTCTGCGCGATCGTGAGCTGAGCGGCGACGGCTGCGCGCGCCGCGGCCAGGTCGGAGTTCGCCTTCGTGAACTCCGCCGGCTTCGGGTAGAGCAAGCTGGTCTGCGATACGCCCTGCCAGTACTTCTGCCACTTCAGGAGCTGACCGGCGATCCAGGCCTGCCCCTGGGCCTCGACCATGGCGGCCGAGGCGGTCCGGGTGTCCTTCGCGGCCTGGATCTCCGCGGCGACGATGGTCGCGCGCTGCGGGGCCTGGGCGGCCAACTCGGCCTGCCACTCGACGTGGCCGGTCGCGGTGACGCTGGCGAGGACGCCCGCGGGGTCCGCCGGGTCGGTGCTGTCGCACCCGGCCCACTTGATCTTGAGATCCTCGACCTCCATCCGGTACTCGACGGAGTCCGTCGCCGGCGCGACCGAGGGCAGCCCGCCGAACTGGATGAACTTCGCGATGTCGTTCGCCGACCACGCCCGCACGCGCCACTCGGGGTACAGCCACGAGATCGTCTGGTCGCCGGCCGCCTCGCGCGCCGCACGGATCGCCAGCGCCCTGTCGAGCGCCGCCGGGGTCGGCTTCGGCGCCGGCGGCTCGTCGAAGTAGTGGCGGAAGGTCCGGTCCTGGCGGTCGAAGAGGAACTTGCGCATCTCCGCGCCGTACTGGGGAGCCACATCGAACCCGGTGCTGTCCGACCCGGCCGGGAGCTTGTACGAAGCCAGCGTGTTGTGCCACGCCGTGTACCTGTCGTTCTGCGCGGTGTCGACCGCACGGAGCGCGACGTCGTCGGCGTCAGCGGCCTTCTCCAGCGGGGAGAATCCCCAGCCGAAGCCGGCGAGGACCCGCCGGGTGTCGACGTCCGTGCCGGCGAGCGCCGCGCCCGCGACGGCCTTGACCTGCGGGCCACCCGCGTGCAGCCAGTGGCCGACCTTGCAGCGGTCGGCACGCGCTGTATCCGCGGACACGACGAGCTGGGCGATGGCGATGTCGGGCAGCACGCCCTGCCAGAGCCGTACCTCGTCCACATTGCCCGGCAGGTAGTCGCCGGGAGCCCCGACCCAGAGCGAGCGCCCGATCTGGGTGTCACCGGTGGCCTTCCAGGTCGCGGTGTGCGCCGCGGTGCCGGCCTGGAAGCCGTTAACGTAGAGGCGGAGTTGCCCGGCCGCGTCGTACACGCCGGTCAGGTGGGTCCACTCGTTGACGACCGCCGCCGGGCCGGTCACGGTGTCCCAGGCGGCGGTCTCGGAGTCCGACCTCGGAATACTGAACTGCCACTTTCCGGACGCGTTCACCTTGAGGTAGTAGCCCGACACCCGGGTGCCGTCCTGGGAGACCACGGCGTAGTTCGCGCCGATCTTGGTGACCTTCACCCACGCGGCGACGGTGAACGAGGAGTCGGTGGCCACGGTCGCGGTGCTGGACACGTGGTCGTCGGTCCCGTCGAGGACCAAGGTGTACCAGGGCGCGCCGGGCGAGGCCCAGCTGTCCGAACCGCTGCCGACGTCCGTGGTCGCGCCGTTGCGCACGGTGGCGTCGTAGGTTTGGCCGAGGTCGTTCATGAGCTTGCCGTCGGACGGGGTAGCCCCGAACTCGTAGCGCGCCTTCTGCACGAGCGCCGCGGACGGGCTCGGATCGACAGGAGGCACCGCTGACGCCAGCGCCGGCGCGGCGTATCCCGCTGTCGACATCGCCATCGACGCCGCAGTCGCCAAGGCGGTCGCGGTCAGCAGTCCGCGCGCCAGCAGGCTAGCCCTTAATGGCACTTTTCTACGCATTCGGGATCCCCGTTCACTCGTTCCGGCACGTTGCGCTGGCACCACCGTGGTGCTTCGCGTACGGGGAGTGATCGATGGCCAGGCAGAGTTCACCCATGGACCCGACATGCGCATTACTCCCCGTGATGCATGTGCGAGGGGTCACGTTACTGCCTGGTAGACGATCGCGATATGGCTAAACGGACGTGGCGCCGTGGCCCTTGCGTACACGGGCCGAACGTGGCGGCGGGCGAGCACACCATCCACAAAGGCGGGAAGCGGGTCACGCGCGAAGGCGGACACAAAAAAGCTGGGGAAACGATATACGTTTCCCCAGCTTCAATAAGGGGTGGAGCTGAGGGGACTCGAACCCCTGACCCCCACACTGCCAGTGCAGTTAGCTACTCTCCGTCGACCTGGGGTTTCTTCAATATGGGGAGGTCAGGGGCTACGTGAGAGTGCGGGTTTTTACGTGTCGTTCCGCCTGGGTGCGGGGTTGGTGTTCCCATGTGTACACGGAGCCCCGGAGGTCCTAGCGTCGAAGCCATGGCGAGCATGGCCCCGCGGGGGAACTCCTTCCAAGTGCGCTGGCGTCCGAGTCGAAAGGCAGACTGGGAGACGTGCACCTTCAGCAATGAGACAGACGCAGATGCGGCGAAGAAATTGGCCGAAGCGCGCAATCATCTAATCACCAAGGACGAGGTCTACCGGGTCGTCCTCGGCATCGAAGAAGAGCCCGAGACTGTGGGGGTCATAAGCCCGTTCGTGAAGGACATCGTGGTTGATGCCTTCAAGGGCCGGGATATCGCCGACAGCACTCGGAAAGAGTATGTCCGGCTGGGGCGGAACATGATCGCTCCGGCATTCGATGGCTTGCGGTGCGCAGAGGTGGACCGGCCCCGGTACCTCACGTTCATCACCTCGCTGGTCGACAAGGGCTGCAAGCCGGCCTACATCCGAAAGGCCCATGCGGTAGCTCACGTACTTTTTGGCTTCGCGGTCACAGAGAAGTACATGGCCGTGAATCCAGCAGCCAAGCCGGTCGGCGGCAAGACGGAGCTTCCCAAGATCAAGAAGTATGACTCGATCTTCCTCACCCACTTTGAGGCCGACCTGGTCAGGGCTTCGATGCCTCCGAGCTGGGAAGACTTCGTGGACACGGGCTGCGGCACGGGCATGCGCCCAGGGGAGATCCTGGAGCTGAAGGTCTCGGACCTGTTCCTCGAACGGAACAAGCCCTACATCCACGTCCGCGGCACCAAGACCGACGATGCCGATCGTACGATCTTCATTTCCCGCAAGCTCGCCAAGATTCTGGCGGCACGAGTAAAGGGGAAGCGGAAGGACGCATACGTTTTCGGGACCGCGCGAGGACACAAGTGGGACCTCAGGAACTTCCGGCGGCGCATTTGGTGGCCCGCCATCGCCAAGGCGAGCCGGTGCGCCTCGCACCCACCGAAGGCTGACAAGTCTGGAGCCATCCCCATCCTCGCGGTTTCGACTTGCCTGTGCGAGTCGCGCCTACACAGCCGCCCGCGCCCGCATGACTTGCGGCATAGTCACGTCGGATGGCTCATCGAAGCGGCCTGGGACTTCTTCGCAATCATGCGGCGACTTGGTCATGCTTCGATCCAGACTACGTTCAACATCTACGGTCACCGCAGGCCCGATGGAGACACCGACAAACTCGATGAGCTTGACGAGATGGCGGCGGCAGAGCGGCAGAAAACTGCCGCTAAGAATGCGCGCGACGAAACGATGGGGTCCGTGACAAGAATTTACCCGGATACCTTGAATGGCGAACTCGGACGGGCGGCATAACGCGAGCACAAGGAAGAAGCTGCGCGTTCGACCAACGCCGCCGAAACCCCCGGGATAGCTACTCTCTGTAACTGGTCGAGGGTGGCTCCCGAGCCCCGCTCCATCTGAATGAGAACCGCCCCGCCCGCGTTCGCGGGCGGGGCGGCCGAGTGCGTGCCGTTGATCACAGGTATCCAGGGGCGTCTAGGGCTGAGGGTCAGCTTCTCGCTTCTGCTGCCCCTGGGCCTCGTCCTGCTGGGCGCGGAACCGCATCCCGAGGATGAAGGCGTGCTGGGCAGGAATGCCGGTGCCCGCGATCACTCCCACCAGGCACATCATCGCTGCGGCCACGCTCAGGACGATCAGCAGGCCCACTGGGAGGGATGGAATGATCCCTTCGATCGACAAGACACAGTCGGCGAGCAGTGCACTCCACAGAAGCAGGCCGCCGGCGATCAGCGCGCGGCGGCGAAAGACGCTAGCCATCAAAGTTCCCCCATGTTCGTACGCATGTGCGGGCAGACTACCGGGGCTCCGTGAACTGGAGTGCCCCGACAAGGGCTGCCCGGTGCGCAGCGTCTGCCTCGCACCTGGATGCAACGGCGCCCATCTGGCCACCTGTGTTCCAGATTCGCGTCGTGCGGCTGCCGCGGCATCGCGCTGCGGTCGACCCCCAGGGAGAGGTGCAACTGGGTGCGCACCCCTCTCCCTGACCCCCGATTCGCGTTGCCGCGTTCAACTCCTGCAAGAACCCTTAAAGAGATCTTGCAGGAGTTGCCAGGGGGGCTTAAACTCATCCCGCGCAACTTGCCAAGCCCCTTGCAAGTACGATGATCCCGACCTGGCCGATGTCCCCGCTCCCCGCCAAGGACCGCTCCATGACAAGCCCGAACGGCACCGCCGCTGAGATGCCGCAGGACCCCGCTCGCCCGACCACGCCGGCCGAGAAGCTGAGGGTGCTGATGGATCAGCATGCCCGCCGTCACGGCACCCGAGTGACCGCGAACTACGTGGCTACTCAGATTCGCGGACAAGGCGGGAAAATTTCCCATACGACCATTTCCACGATCCTCGCGGGCGGAACGCCGACCGTCGCCAGCGCCGAGCAGCTGGAGGACTTCTTCGGCGTCGCCCGCGGGTTCTTGCTGTATGACCTACCGCCGCTGGACCCGAAAGCCCCGGACAAGGAGACGGCGTTGCGCACCTACGCCGCAGCCCATCCAGACCAAGCCGTCCAGGTGGAGATCCTGTTGGAAATGCGGCGGCTGGGCATCGAGCGCATCGGCGCTCGGGGGGCATCCTCGACCCGCGAGGGCTACGAAGCGTTCCTGAAGGTACTGCAGGGCATGAGCAAGCTCGACCCCTCCGACACCGAGACGGTGCTTAGGGTGGTCGACGGTCTCGGCAAGGCAGCCGAGCGGCGACCACCGGAGTAGAACATGACCTTCGAGGAATTCCGGGACCTGTGCGAGGACGCCGCGAAGCAGTTCCGGCACCTCATCCCTGTCCCCTGGGACGAGGAAGCCTTCATCGCCAATCTGTCCCGGCTGCGCGGTCGGCCTATCACCTTGGGCTTCTACACGCCCACCGGCGGCGCCCCATGCGGCATGTACCTGGGCACAGGGCAGGGTGACCGACTGCTGCTGCCGAGCAACATCGGAGGCGGCTACCAGCGCCGCCACGTCCTGTTCCACGAGATCGGGCACTGGTGGTTCGACTTCGACCAGGCCGAACACGCCGCAGTCGAACCGGACCTTCTCGAATGGGTCAAAGCATTTCTTGACATCGACCCCGAGACCATCGAGTTCGCCCTGGGCCGCCACGGATACGACGTGCCCATCGAGCGCCGGGCCGAGACACTGGCGCATGTGCTCGGCGACCTGGTCACGGAGCTAGAGGCTGAGTCCGAAAAACCCGCGACGACTCCCGAACAAGCTGGCATCATCGCTCGCCTACACGGCTCACTCGGCCGCCCCGATCGAAAGCAACAGTTCTGATGAAAAGCGTCCTCTTCCTGTTCTGCGCGGCCGTGTCGTGGTTCGCCGCCATCTACACGGTCCGTGGCGTCCGCACCGCGACCAACCCCGCTGCCACCAAGGCCCTGGCGGTTGGTCTGGCCTTCCTTGGAGCGGGTCTGGCCACGTCAACCCCGGCGGTGGCTACGCCCCTCAACAGGGCGCTCGGCGTGCCCAACCTGATGCGCCCGATTAGCCACATGTGCGTCATCGTGTTCGCCGCGTCCATCGGTCTGATGCTCACCTACTGGGCGCACGAGCGTGCCGCTGCCCGCAAGCGTGCCCTCCTCGTGGTCGCCTTCTATACCGTCCTCTTCATCACGATGGGCGTCTTCTACGCGCTCATCGGCGCCGACGTCGAGACGTCCCACTGGTCCGAGCGCTACGCTGCGGCACCCTGGGCTGCGCAGTACCTGATGACGTTCCTCACGGGCTTCGCTGCGGCACTGGGCATGATCGCCTGGCAGTCCCGCCGCTATGCCGGCTTCGTGCAAGACGTGATGCTGCGGCGTGGCCTGCGCATGGTGGCCGCGGGCGCCTGCCTCGGGTTGACGTACTGCCTGTACAAGGTGGCCTACGTCGCCGCCGAGGTCATGGGCGACGGTCTGCCCGGACCACTCGCGCGCAACGAATACATCACTCCCGCGATCTGCGCGCCCGGCGCGCTTCTCATGATCGTCGGGTTGACCCTGCCCGCCTGGGGCCCTGCGATTCGTTGTTTCCGTCAGTACCGGACGTTGTATCCGCTGTGGCGTGACCTGTATGCGGCGAACCCCTCGATCCTTCTCGCCAAGACGCCGTACGCGGCCCGGCCCGCTCGCGATCTGGCCCGGCTGCTTGACCGGCTCGTCATCGAGATCCCTGACGGGATGCAGCGCCTGACTCCGTACTACGCCGCCGACGTCGCCGAGGAAATCGGCACCCTGCACGGCATCGACCGCAGCAGTGGCCAGCAGGCGCTGGGAACCGCAATGCGCGTCGCTGCCGCACTCCACGCCCACGAAAGCGGGACCGCGCCGGAGCGGACCGCCGACTTCCCCTACGGGACCGGCGCGACCGGCGACGAACAACTCCAATGGCTCCTCGCCATCGCCCGGCACTTCCGGCGCCACCCGGTTGTCCGCGCGTACCGATCCGGGTCCAACACTCTCGGCGGAGTCCGCGCCAACCTTGAAAGCACCCTCGGATGACGGGTGCGACCACCGCCCCACCGCACCCCACCGCCACGCGCGTCAGCACGCTGCTCGCCCCGCCGGTGGTGCTGACCGCCGGGCAAGTCGTGCTCGCCGCGGCGGCGGCCCCTGACGTCGGACAGGGCCTGCTGTGGGGTGTCATCGCGGTGTGCTTCGGGGCACTCGGCCCGCCCGCCTTCGCCCTGGCACTCGTGCGCGGGCACTTCACCGCGCGTCCCTTGCCGGCAGCGGCACTGCGGGCAGTGCCGCTGCTTGTCGCGTTCGTCGCCGTTCTCGCAGGCCGCGCTGTCCTAGCCGGGCTCGGCGCGCCCAGAGAACTCCTGGTGCTCCAGACCGCGCTGGCGCTCACCGTCTTGCCGATGGCGATCATCGACCTGTGGTGGCCGATCTCGTCTCACACAAGCCTCGCCGCCAGCGTGACGGTCAGCCTCGTCATAGCTTTAGGCCCCTGGCTGGCCGTGATCCTCCTGGCGGCACCGATCGTCGGCTGGTCCCGGGTCCGCTTGGGCAAACACACTGTCTGGCAGGTCGCCGCTGGAACCATCCTCGGCGGCGGCCTCGCCGCCATCGCGGGGATCCTGACGTTCTGATCCTGCGTCCCGAGTTCTCGGGTTCACCGTCGCGCCTCAGCCCTGGTGTACCAACACGGGCCGGCAGCGGTCGGGTGGCTTCTCGATCAGTTCGCGCCGCTGCCGTTGGCGCGCCTGAATTCCTTGGCCGTCGCCACAAGCACCTCCTTCTGGGCGCGAGTGAAGCTATCCGACGCCCAGATGGCGGCCTCCACATCGATCTCAGACGGAGCGGAGCCCTCGTCCCGCTGGTCCAGGTGCCCCGCGAGCATCAGCAGATGCTCGGGGTCCTCGCCGAGGGCTGCGGCTATCTTGCGACAGCTCTCCGAAGTCGGTCTAGCTGTCCGCCACTTGTATATCGCCTGGACCTTGACGCCCGCGAGCCGAGCAAGCTCGGTCATCGTCATCTTGCGCCTGTCCAGTTCGGCCCTGAAGTAGACCCAGAATGCAGATTCCTCTGCGGAGTCGGTCGAACCCATGAGGCACAGTCCTTTGTGGTCAATGGCATTTTCTTGTGAGCTGCATCACTGATGTGTGGTGCATTTTATGTAGTTTCGAGTGCATAAACTGTTTCACCTGCGACACCAATCTTGTGTCACCGGTGAAGCTACCTTGAAACTGCTGTTGATGCACGTCGTGACCTCCGATTAGTGTCGTGAGTGAATCTTGAAGCTCACCACGGGGGTGGTACTAGATGGGGGTACGTCTCAACTCCGACCGATTCCGCGGAGCGTGCAGGGCGCGCGGATGGCGAACTGTGACCATGCAGGCGCAGCAGTGCGGCGTCTCCCGGGTCACCCTGCACCGGCTCCTTCGGGGCAAGAGCCCCAGCAACGAATCGATCGGCGCGATCCTCGGTTCGCTCGACGCCAGCTTCGACAGCCTGTTCCACGTCGACGGAGGTCCGCAGTGACCGCGCCCGAGATGCCCAAGACATGGCCAGTCGAGGTAATCGCGAAGCAGCTCGGCGTATCCGCTCGATGGCTGGCGGACGAGTGTCGCGCCGAGCGTGTCGAGCACGTGCACCTCGGCGGTAAGCGCAGCTTCACCCTGGAACAGGCCCGCGCGCTGGTGGCACGTTCAACGGTAGTGCCGGCCGCAGTGGCGAAGCGCGAAGCCGATAAGGCCCGGGTTCAGCGTCAACGGCGGTCCAGCACCTGATCCTCGCGCTGTCGCGTGACGAGCTGCGGGCATGCCGCCCGCCGACCGCGCAGCACCAATTCTCCGCGTTTCAAGGGGCGCTTTCTGCCTTGCCTTGGGCGCTTCATCCACATTGGTCTCGTTCTGGCCGACATTGGAGTAGTGATGCACGAAACGATCGAAGTGCGGGTCGGGCAAGTCTGGGCGGACAACGATCCGCGCAGTGCCGGTCGCACCGTCCGCGTCGACCACCTCATGCACGGCATGGCGATCTGCACAGTCCTGACGAACGCCACAAACCCCCAGTTCGACGGCGAGGGCCGACGCGATTCACGGGGCCGACGTACCCGAATTGCACTGGAGCGCTTCCGGCCCACGGCCTCGGGCTACGTGTTGCTCCGCAACTCCTAGCTCACCTCCTGCGGGAACGCCACGCGTCCGCGGCCCCCAACCTCTCAATCCTGTCTCGTGATGGAGAACTACTGATGACCAAGCCTCGCCACCTGCGATGTGAAGGCGCCGAACTTGTCCCCGCCGCCGACGTCGACTGCGGCGTCCGCGCCACGACCACGATCGCCGGACACTGCCCGAACGGCCACTACCCGATCTTCGACCTGTGCGACGCCCACGCCGTGGTGCTGTCGAAGGGGCAGGTGACCTGCGAGATGTGCAGTCACCAGAACGACATCGGGGTGCCCGTCACGCTCGATCGCGCCAGCGCGCCGTCGGAGAACGCATCGTGAACAGCGATCCGAGCGGCGTGGTCGCCGGGCTGCGATGCCTGGCCTGGGCGGTCGAGCAAGGCCGGCTGCGGTTCGGAGACGACCGCACGGTCTCGGTTCTCATGCAGGGAGTTGTCCGGCGCAGGACGCATCCACTGGTAGCCGCTCTCACAGGTGTGGCTGTCGAGGAGTGGACGGGCGAGTCCGACGGTGTGATCTACAGGAACTTCGAGGGCTGGCTGCTCGGAATGCGGATCAAGATCTGCACCGAGGCAGCCGATCGGATCGAGGTTCCGACGTGAGCGCGACGGGCATCGTGCCTGGATACTGCCCGCGCTGTCGGGCACCGGTTGTCTGGGCGGAGAACACGGCTGGTGAACTCCTGGCGGTGGAGGTCAATCCCGATCCAGCGGGCACCGTCACGATCTCACCTCGTGCTGGTCAGGTACCCCGGGCACGGGCATTGACCGGCGGCGACCTGGCCGCTGCAGCCAAGGATGGCACTGCGGTTCACGTCGCTCACCAGGTCGTTTGCCCGAAGAACTCGACATCTGGGGATCTCGCCTGAGGCGGCCCGCCGACACGTGGCGAAGCCATCTACCCGAACGTCATCCATATAGGAGGAAACCGTGCGCCCCCGCACCTGCTCGTCAGCACGATCCCCTCAGGCGGTGATCAGCTGATGAGCGAGTTCAACGAATTCAACGGCTTCGACCGCACGCCGCCGAACAACAAGGACGCCGAGCAGATCGTCCTGGGGGCGCTGTTGTTGTCGCCTAACGCGATTCTGGATGTCACCGACATCGTGAGCGCGGCCGACTTCTACAACCCGAAGCACAGCACAATCTTCGCCGCTGTCCTGACCCGGTCCGCTCTCGGCGAGCCGACCGATCCCGTCGCGGTTGGCGCGCACCTGCTGGCGCAGGGCGAGTTGGAGCGCGTCGGCGGGATTCCGTACCTGCACACGCTGGTGGCGTCGGTGCCGACTGCGGCGAACGCACCCTGGTATGCGCGGCTGGTCGCCGAGCTCGCCGAGCGGCGTCGGCTCATCGAGGCCGGAACGCGGATCGTCGGTCTCGGCTACAACCCGCAGGTCGAAGCGGACGTGCTCGCTGACCAGGCCACCGAAGCACTTTACGGTGCGGTGGATCAGCGGGTGAGCACGGACGCGCAGCGGCTCAGCGAGCTGATCGGCCCGACGTTCGACGCGATCGAGGCGGCCGGGCGCCGTACCGGACTGGTCGGCCTGTCCACCGGGCTGGCGGATCTGGACCGTCTCACTCATGGCCTGCAGGACGGGCACGTGTGGCTGATCGCGGGCAGGCCCGGGATGGGCAAGAGCGTGGCGGTCGTCTCGCTGGCGCGTTCGGTCGCGATCAACCAGCGCAAGCCGGTGCTGGTCTTCTCACTGGAGATGTCGAAGCAGGAGATCATGACCCGGCTGCTGTCGGCCGAGTCCGGCGTGCCGACGGACAGGCTCCTGACCGGCAAGCTCACCGACGGCGAGTGGAGCCGGATCACGCAGGTCGGCGGACGGGTGGATGACGCGCCGATGTTCGTCATCGATGACCCGGACCTGACGCTGCTGGACATCCGCACTCGCGCAAGGCGGCTGGCCCGCCGGCACGGTCTCGCGCTGATCGTCATCGACTATCTGCAGCTGATGGGTACCTCCGGTCCTCGCCGGGAATCCCGCGAGCGCGAGGTGGCCGAGATCTCCCGGGGGCTGAAGCTCCTGGCCAAGGAGATGGCGTGCCCGGTGGTCGCCGCCGCTCAGCTCAACCGCGGCCCGGAGCAGCGCACCGACCGCGTTCCCCAGCTTGGCGACCTCCGCGAGAGCGGTGCCCTGGAGCAGGACTGCGACGCGGCGATCCTGCTGCACCGGCCCGACTACTACGACCCGGAGTCACACCGGCCCGGCGAGGCCGACTTCATATTGGCCAAGCACCGGGGCGGGAACTGCGGCGTCGTCACGGTCGCCGCGCAACTCGGGTTCTCCCGGTTCGTAGACATGGCCCCGGCGTCTCGATGAACAGCACCCGGAAGGCACCACGCTCATGACCCACCAGCGCCTCAAAGCGGCCCTCCGCGGCTCCGAGCTGCCCGCTGTTGCCCGGCACCTGATGCTGACCCTGCTGACGTACTGCGAAGACGACACGTTGGTGCTCGCCGCCGCGGACAGCCCGTCTGTGACGGAACTCGCCGAGGACACCGGGCTGAACCGCTCGACGGTCCGCAGGCACCTGGCCGCCCTCGATGACGACGGCTGGCTGACCCGGCAGCACCCGGACCGGCGTGCCGCACGTGCGCGCGGCCTGGTGATCGCCTACGTGCTGCAGGTGCCCGAAGGGACCGACGTGCCCGGCTTCGACAGCGCGGGGGCTGGCGAAGACGTACCGGAACCCCCGGCCGAGCGGGGCACAGAACACCGCTGGGGGCGCACCATGCGCCACGAGCGGGGTCCTGTGCACCCTGTTCACGGTGCACAGGACGCCAATCACGGTGCGCAGAGCACCGTTCAGGGTGCACAGAACGCCACTCGTGGCGCACAGCGCGCCCCAGTTCTTAGAGAGAGAGAAAATCTCTCTCTGATCCCGAGCCAGCCGACGACGGCCGTCGGGCTGATCGCCCGAGCCCTCGACGTCGCCGAGGACGAAGCCTCCCGGGTCCTCCAGCTGATCCGGGAGGAGTGCCGGCCCCGCTCGGAGCTCGGCTTCGTTCGGACGATCATCGCCAACGGCGACGTCGCGAGCTTCGGCCACCGGATCCGCGAGGCCAGCGCCGCCGCGGCCTACGAGGGCCCGACGCACCAATTCCGCGATCCCGACGGCACCGGGCACTGCGCGGACTGCGCGCTCCCAGCAACCAGCCCACGGCACAGATCCCCGGCTCCTGCCGCCTTGCGCCTGGTCCGGTAGCCCCACCCGAACACCCCACCGACGAAGGAGGACTCGTTGAACGCCCCCACACCGCTGACCACCCGCTCGGCGGACAACACCGCCGTCACGTGCGGAGCGGTGGTACGCCGTACCCGGCTCGGGCTGGGCTGGTCCCAGTGGCGCCTGGCCAAGGAGATGACCCGGTTGGCCCAGGCCAACGGCTTCCCGGCCCCGGAGGTCGGCAACCTGCGCGGCATGGTGTCCAAATGGGAGCGTGACCTGCACGTCCCCGACGGATTCAATCGCGGACTGCTGTGCGCGACGCTGTGCATCGACGTGGCGGACCTGCACCTGCCCGCCTACGAGTACGTCTACCGGCCGTTCGCGCCGCTGCGTTCCTGAAGCACCCGGCGGCCGGAGTCAGCTGATCGAGGTCGCCGTATTCCCGCAGGTCACCGGCAGGTCTGACTCGGTCTGACCCACTGTGACCTCTACCGGCTGCGGTATCGGAAACCGCAGCGTGGTGGGCGTGATGAACGGGGAGCACGCCACCACACGCTGCGCTGATCGGCAGCGGCGTCCGCGCCGACTCGACTTTCTCTCTCCCGCGCGACGCCGTACGCCAACTCTCCTCTCGCCGATCGCGAGCTGCCCGAGTGCGTATGCCGGGCGTTCCCGGCTCCCGTTCTGACCTTCCTTCCCTTCGACACGAGGACGACCATGCCCATGAAGTTCCAGCGGACCGCGCTCGCCGGCGGCCTGGCCGCCATCGCGGTGCTCGCCCTGGCGGCTCCGGCCGCTGCCACCCCGAAGATTCCCGTCGGTACCAACCTTCTCGCCGACTCCACTCCGATGTCGGTCACGCTGACCCTGGCCTCCGCGGACGACCAGGCCCTGACCGACTACGCCACGGCCGTCTCCACGCCCGGCTCGCCCGTCTACGGCCAGCACCTCACCCGCGACCAGCTCCGGCAGCGCTTCGCCGCGCCGGCCGACCGCGTGACCCGGGTCAAGGACTGGGCCGCGAAGAACGGATTCACCTCCGGCACGCTGGATGCCTCCGGTACCCGGCTCACCGTGACCGGCAACGTCCGTACCGCGAGGTCGGCGTTTTCCACCGCCGTGGTCAAGACCACGGTCCGGGGCACCCAGGTCCGGGCGGTGACGGCCCGCCCGAAGATCCCGGCACAGGTCGCCCGCGACATCACGGCTGTCACCGGCCTGTCCGAGCAGGTGTCCTACCCGCTCAACCGCCGCCCCGCCGTACTGCCTGCCGCTGCCGCCGCCGGTCAGACCTGCGCGGGCTACTGGGCGCAGGCGAACAACACCACTGTGCCGCAGGCGTACCCGGCGGGCATGCAGAGCAACCCGATCTGCGGGTACAGCTACGCGCAGACCCGGGCGCTGTACGGCCTGACCGACGCCGACCGGGGCGCGGGCCAGACGATCGTCGTGCTCGGCGCCTTCCACAATCCCAACTTCGTCGCCGACGCGCAGCGGGCGGCGACCCTGACCGGGGCTCCGGCGTTCAAGCCGGGTCAGCTCGTCTCGAAGATCTACGAGCCCAGCACGGGCGACAAGGGTTGCGACCCCGAGGGCTGGCTGATGGAGCAGGCCCTGGACATCCAGTCGGCACACATGATCGCCCCGGACGCCACGATCGTCACCGTGGCGGCACCGGACTGCACCGCGCTGGAGTCGACCGTCGCGAAGGTCATCGCCGACCCGAGCATCCCCACCACGCTCATCTCCAACAGCTGGACCACGCACGGCGAGCCGGGCGATGACCAGTTCATCACCGCGTTCAACAACACCCTCGCCCGCTCCGCGGCGCTGGGCATCGGGCAGTACTTCTCCTCCGGTGACGACGGAGACACGACCGCGCTGCCCAACACGAAGGGCCCGACCGCGTCCTACCCCGCCAGCTCCCCGTGGGTCACGGCCGTAGGCGGCACCACCGCCGGAATCGGCGCGGGCAACAAGGTGGTGTTCCAGACCGGCTGGGAGACCAGCGTGCGCGGCCTGTCCGGCGGCGTGTGGAAGCCCATGAGCCCGTCCTTCCTGATGGGCGCTGGCGGCGGCTCTTCCCAGAGGTTCGACAAGCCCACCTGGCAGAACGCGATCCCCGGCACCAAGAGGCAGGTGCCCGACATCGCTGCGCTCGCCGACCCGTACACCGGTCCGCTGATGGGCGTCACCATCAACGGCCAGTACATCGTCACCTCGATGGGCGGCACCTCGCTGGCCAGCCCGATCATCGCGAGCCTCGTCGCCGTGGCCCAGGCCAAGGCCGGGCCGGACACCGTGGTCGGCTTCCTGGCCCCGGTGCTCTACGCCGGAGCCGGCAAGGGCCTGACGGCCGACGTCGGGCACGTCGGGGCCGGGATCTGGACGCCGCAGTACTCCAGCGACGTTCCCGCCGGCAACTACCTGCTCGACGCCGACAACGGCGGGCAGACCCTCAAGACGGCGGCCGGCTGGGACAACGTGACCGGGCTCGGCACCCCGGGCCCGAAGTTCCTGACCGACATCACGAAGTAGCCGCCGACGTGGACACCAGCGCACAGGAGACAGAGATGCACCGGATCCGCGAGATCGTCGGGTACGTCGCCTGCGGGCTCGTCCCGGTGCTGTTCGTCGCCGGTGCGCTGGTGTTCGACCAGGTGACCCCGCCGGCTCGGCCGGCGAAGGTCGCCCCGGCCCCGGCCATCGCGCAGGCAGCGGCGGAGTCCGGGCCGGCTCCGATACCGGCCCGACCGGTCACCGCACAGGAGCTGGCGGCCCTGGTGGAGATCACGACCTGGACTACCGTGCCGGGCGCTCCGCCGGACACCGACAGCCAGGCGGTCACCGGCGGCGGGGTCGTGCACAACCGGGAACCGATCCCGGTGTACGCCGCCCCGGGCGGGCCGCCCATCGGCCGGCTCCCAGACAAGCAGGCCGCGAACGACACCTGGCTGCCGATCGTGACCGAACAACTCGGCTGGATCCGGGTGCTGTTGCCCAGCCGTCCCAACGGCTCCACCGGCTGGGTTACCGCCTCCGATGTCCAGGTCGCCCGCACCCCGTACCTCGTCCGCGTGCACCTGGACGCGCTCACCGTCGAGGTGATCCGCGACGGCCAGCCGTTCGGCACCTGGCCGATCTCGCCCGGTAAGGACTCCACCCCGACCCCGCGCGGCCGAACCTTCGTGCTCGCGGCGATCACGGACCCGAAGCAGAGCTACAGCCCCGTCATCCTCCCGCTCGGCGCGCACAGCGACGTGCTGACCGAGTTCGCCGGAGGCGTCGCAACCGTGGCGCTGCACACCTGGCCGACGGAGTCCGTGATGGGCACCCGGGCCAGCCACGGCTGCGTGCGCATCCCCGACGCCGCCATGAAAGCACTACTCAGCGCGCCCTTGGGCACGCTCGTCATCATCGACTAGACACAGAGGACATTCCGTGCAGATCAAGACCATGAAGAACCTCGCCGCAGCCGGTATCTCCGCCGCAGTGGCCACCGGCGGCCTGGCCGCCCTGTTCGCCAGCGGCCCGGCGACCGCCGCGGGCAGCTACCACGACTCCGCGTTCGGCGTCTCCGCCAGCGGATCGGCCCCGATCGGGGCGACGCCTGCGGTGTCGAGCACCGACGGGGCGGTCAAGACGAACTCGGGTGGTGCGCGCTCCTCCGACGGCACGATCACCCTCGCCTCGGCGACGGTGAAGGCCGGCGGCGGCAAGTCCAGCGCCACCGTGAGCGGTTTCTCCGCGCTCGGCGGCCTGGCCACCGCGTCGTCGGCGTCGGCGTCCTGCGACAACGGCGTGGTGACCTCCACCGTCTCGGGTACCCCGGCCGGGAAGCTGGGCACGAAGGGCTCGGTCGCCTACAACGTGGTCAGCAAGAACGCGGACGGGTCGAGCACGGTCACCGCGATGGTGATCACCATCAAGGCCGGGACCGGTACCGAGGCGCAGACCATCAGCCTCGCCTCGGCGACCTGCGCGCCGGGCACCGCGCCGACCCCGGGACCGACGCCGACCAGCTCCCCGACCGGGAGCCCGTCGCCGAACCCGACCGGCAGCCCCAGCCCGACCCCGACCGGCAAGCCCACTGGCTCCCCGTCACCGACCGGAAGCCCTTCGCCGACGGCGAGCCCGGCCCCGTCCGGCACGCCGAGCCCGACGCCGACCGCGCCGACCACCGGGGCCACTCCGCCCGCTCCGCCGGTCGGAACCCCGCAGCCTGGTGACGTGCCGGTCGCCGGCTGACAGCAGCAACACCCTCGACTTCGGCCCGCCGGTCCTCCGGCGGGCCGAAGTCGTATCCACCTCCAGCCCCAACGGGAACTATGCATATCCGCAGGTCACAGGGGCGCGTGCCCCACCCTGACCCACCGTGACCTCTACCAGCGGCGATCTTGGGCGGGCAGCGTCGACCGGGTGATCAATCCGGCGCGCAGACCCCGTACCCATCTCGTTCACCACCGGCCCGGACGCCGGGGGGCGAGTCCGGCCGCAGGCTGGCCGCAGCCAGTGATGGCCGCGGGCCGCCGCGTGGTGGCAGGTGGGTTGCGATGAGCCGGGGACCGATCACCCAGAAGGCCGGGTCGGGCGTCCCTCAGACGATGCCCGGCCCGGCCGGCGCGAACCTCCCCGCCAGCCCGCTGTGGGACGTGGCGACCCCGCCGGTGGACGTGCTCGCCCCCGAGCACGGGTCCGACGCCGCTCTCCCGCCGCTGGCCAGCCGGCCGATCCCGCGCGCACTGCGCCGCATGGCGGGCGTGCACACCGTCTTCGGCCGCGCCGCCGGTCTGATGCCCAACGGCGCGCTGATCTGCGTGTCGGGCACCGATGGCGGCACCGGCCGTTCCACCCTCACCGCCGCACTCGGCGGGCTGCTGGCCACCGCCGCGCCCCGCCCGGTCCTGGCCGTCGACGCGACGATGCGGCCGTGGGGCGGCCTGGCGCACCGGGTCACCCTCCACTCGCAGGCCACCACCACCGACGCCGCCGAGCAGGCCGACCAGCTCACCACGCCCGAGGACTTCATTCCCCTGGTGCAGCGCGCATCCGGCGGCCTGGACGTGCTGCTCGGCGAGCGCGAGCTGGCCGCGACGCCGTCCTTCCACGCCCTGGCGCCGGTGATCGCCCGCGCCCGGCGCTGGTACTCCGCGACCCTGCTGGACCTGCCCACCGCCGACGTCGAGTGGGCACGGGCCGCGCTGTGGTCGGCGACCGCGCCGGTCCTGGTCGCCCGCGCCACCGCCGACTCCCTCCGCCACGTCCAGCACCTGCTGGTCCGGCTGGCCGACGCAGGATTCGGCGAGGTCACCGCGACCGCCCTCGTCGTCGTGATGACTACCTCGCCGCGCGTCGACCGCGAGGCCCTGGCCATCACCCGCGCGATGCGCGCCGGGGGAACCGAGGTGCTGCGCATCCCGTACGACCCGCACCTCGCGCACCCGGAACCGATCGACCTGTCGGCGCTGCGGCGGCGCACAACCGGCGCGCTGGTCCAGGTCGCCGCGGCCGTGCTCGCACGCTGCCCCGCCGTGCTGGAGCCGCCGATCTGGCAGCCCAGCGACGACGGCGACGGCGCTGACGTGACCGGGGTGGCGACATGATCGCCGTGTCCCGGCTCGGCCGGATCCCGGGCCTGATCATCCTGGTCCCACTGCTGGCCGGGGCGGTGCTGTCGGCCGCGTGCGACCGGCACGCTCTCGGGCCGATCACCTCGGCGCTCACCCAGGCGGCCACCCCGTGCATCGCGGTGCTGCTCATCGCGGTCGGTGCGCAGATCTCGGTCCGCGAGCTGGCCGGGCTCACCGGGCGCAGCGCCCTGGTGCTCGCGGGCACGACCATCCTGCCGGCCGCGATGATCCTGGCCTACGGCTGGACGTTCGGCGACTCCGGCATCGCCGGGGTGCCGCTGTTGACGTTGCTGGCGGTCGGGCTGTCGAACTCGTACGCGATGTGGGCGGCGATTGCCCGCAAGTACGGCGGGCCCGATGACGTGGCCGCCGGATGCCTGGCCGCCGCGCTCAGCTCCGGGCCGCTGATCCCGCTGCTCGTGATCGCTGCGTGGCGGGGCAGCGCGGGCGCGGTGTCCTGGCGGCTGCTGCTGGACTCGGTCCTGCCCCTGCTGGTCGGTCTCGTCGCCGGCAACGTGGCCCCGGCTATTCGGGCCCCGCTGCGCGGGCTGCTCGCGCCGCTGCTGCCGGTGCTGTCTTTCGGGCTGGGCTGGAGCATCCCGCTGTCCGCACTGGTGCGCCAGGCTCCGGCGGGCATCGTCCTGGCGGTCGCCTTCGGCGCGATCTCCGGCGGCATCGTCGCGCTGTCCTGGGGCAAGCTTCTGCACCGCCCGTCCGCGATCGGCTGGGCGGCCGGAGCGTGCGCGGCCAACTCCGGCGCGCTGCCGCAGCTGGTCGCCAGCGCCGATCCGCGCTGGGCGGCGCTGGTTCCGGTGGCCGCAGCACAAGCGTCGGTCGCCGTGCTGGCCTCCTCCGTGTTCGCCACCATCGCCGCCACCCTGGCCGCCCGGCGCCGGCACATCCCGGCCCCGGACTCTCCGGCGGCGCTGGACGTCGGCGCCGACCGGCGGGTGGGTGTGCGATGAACAAGTCCGCGACCGGCGCCGTCGCCGGGATCCTCGCCCTGTTCCTCGTGCTGCCGCTGCTGGTGATGGTGCTGTTCCTCGGGGCCGGCGATCCCGCCGACGCGGGTACCGGGTCGGCCTGGGGGACGGTCGGCGGGCCGCTGCGCGCTGACGCCCCGGTTCCGCCCGACCTGGTCGCGTGGGTGGTTCGGGCCGGCACGACCTGCAAGGACATCACGCCCGCGCTGATCGCAGCCCAAGACGAGCAGGAGTCCGGCTGGCGCGTGGATGCCGTGGCCCACAATCCGCCGGAACGCGGCGGCGACGCCTACGGGGTCGCGCAGTTCCAGCTCGGCACCTACGCCACCTGGGGTGCTGACGCCAACGGCAACGGCGTCAATCACCCCCTCGACCCGGCGGACGGGATCGTGGCGCAGGGCAAGTTGATGTGTGACCTGGTCGAGTTCGCCCGCCGCGGCCTGGCCGACCGTTCGCTGTCCGGCGACCTGATCGACATCGCGCTGGCCGGTTACAACTGCGGGCGCGGCTGCGTCTCGGCCAACCACGGTGTCCCGCCGGCCGGGCAGGCGCACGAGTATCCGCGCCTGATTAGGGAGAAGCTGCCCAAGTACGCCGCGAGCCCGTCCACGGCTTCGCTCGCGCGGGCGGCGACCTGGCTGACGGCCTGGCAGGGCGGGCCGGTCCCGTACCTGTCGTCCAGCGACCCGTCGACCTACTTCGGCGGCTACCGGCGCGACTGCTCCGGCTACGTCAGCATGGCCCTCGGCCTCCCGGGGCCGGGCCTGGACACCGGCGGCCTGGCCGCGCGCTCCACCCCGATCCCGGCCTCCGCGCTGCAGCCCGGCGACATGTTGATCAATCCGGCGTCGGGGCCGGCGGGGCACGTCGTGCTGTTCGAGCGCTGGGCGGATGCCGCGCACCGGTCCTATGTCGGCTTCGAGCAGGCCGGAGACGGCGGCACGAAGCACCGCGTCATCCCATACCCCTACTTTCCGGGCTACTCCATGACGCCCTATCACCTCAACGCCCAGTGACCACAAAGGACAAAGGCATGGCTTTCGCCGCTCCCCATTCCCCGGTGACGTTCTTTCCGGCGGGCCCGCCATCGGGCCCGATCGTTCACGGCTGCCACGGCGGTGCTGGAGCGAGCACCCTGGCGCGGCTACTCGAACTCCCGGACCTGCCCACAGGCTGGGCGCCTCCGCCGCAGGCGCGGCTGCTGCTGGTGGCCCGGGGGACGCCGTATGGCTCCCGGGCTGCGGTCAGCGTCCTCGCCGCGCTGCGCGCGCAGCCCAGCCTCGCCGCGCTGGCTCTGGTCGTGGTCGGTGACGGCCCGTGGCCTGAACCGATGACGGCGACCCGGCGCCTGGTGACGCTCGGGCCACTGGTGCCCGCGGTCGTGCGGGTGCCGTTCGTGGGCCGGTGGCGCTACCTCGATGACCCGCTGTCTGCCCGGATTCCCCGGGCGGTCACCTCCGCGCTCGCGCGCATCCGCGCGGCGCTCGCAGCCCCCGAAGGAGGCATCCCGTCATGATTCGCGACACAGTCCTGCAGTACCTCGCCCTCGAACCCAACCCGCTCAACCCGCCGCCCGCACCTCCGCCGGGGCTGGAGAAGCCGGCCGAGTTGTTCCTGAGCTGGATGAAGTGGGGTGCGCTCCTGGCTGGCGGCGTCGGGTTCACGATCTCGGCGGTGATGATGATCGCCGGTCGACGGAACCGATCGGCGATGGCAGCCGACGGCGCGTCGGGAATCCCGTGGATCATTGGCGGCCTGTCGCTAGCCTCAGCCGGGGCCGGACTCGCGGCCCTCATCCTCCAGTAAGGACACAGAGATGAACTCTGCCTCCCGCAAGGTGTTGCTGTTCGGTGGCGTCGCCGTCCTGGTGCTCGGCTGTGTCGGGCTGGCGTTGTACGCGCCGAACCGCACCGCCACCCCGAACGGGTCGCCCGCACCGACCGGCGCGGCCACCATGTCGGCGTCGCCGGCTCCGGCGGTGACCGCCGCGACGGTGGACCTGTCGGATGTGCGCTGGACGGACATGCACGGTGTCGCACTGCCGGTGTCCGCGAAATCGGGGCCAGGCAACGAACGTGACGGCCGGGCGCTGGGCTTCGCGCACACGCCGACCGGCGCGCTGCTGGCCGGTGTGCACATCATGGCCCGGTGCGTGGCCACCGCCGGACCCGAGATCTACCGGCCGACCATCAACGACCAGGTCACCGGCGTGGATCAGGCCGCCCTGCTCGCCGCCACCGAGCAGACCACCACCACCGGCGCGGCGGCGGCGACGCTGACCGGCTACCGGGTGGAGACCTACACGCCCGAGACGGCCTACCTGCGGCTGCTGCTCACCGGCCCGGCGCGGGCCGGAACGCCCGCGCTGGTCGACTTCCGCCTGCAGGTGCAATGGATCAACAACGACTGGCGGCTGGTCGCTCCGCCGAACGGGCTGTGGGAGACCGCCGCCGCGTCGGTGACCAGTGCCGCCGGGTACACGACATTCCCACCGAGGAGGTGACATCTCATGGCCTGCGACCCATTCGAAGATCCTCTGGGATGCCTGCCCGGCCCCACTGACGTGTTCGGTGCCGGGGTCAACGGCCTGGCCAAGGCGATGGCCGATGCCGCCGGCTCGGTCATCAAGACCATGCTGACCTGGTGGCTGTCGGTGCCCTCGATCAACCTGGAGGGCGAGGACAGCGTCGTGATGAAGATCCGCGGCCTGGTCCTGCCCATCGCGTTCATCGTCGCGTTCTCCGGCATCATCTGGCAGGGCACGAGAATGGCCCTGTCCCGTAAGCCCGCCCCGCTGATCGACATCGGCCGGGGCATGTGGCACGTCGCGCTGTGGTCGGCCATCGGAGTCTTCGGTCCCGCCACCGCGCTGAAGGCCGGCGACGCCTTCAGCACCTGGGTGTTGTCCTCCCCGGACGGGGACATGTTCGGCAAGCGCCTGACGAATGCGCTGACGATGGCCTACGTCTCCAACCCGGGGTTGACGATCATCCTGGGCATCATCGTCATCCTCGCCGCGATCGTGCAGACGTTCCTGTTGATGTTCCGCGAGGGCTCCGTGATCATCCTGAGCGGCGTGATCGTGCTCGCCGCCTCCGGACAGTTCACCACGGCGACCCGCCCGTGGCTGAGGAAGATCATCGGCTGGGGTGTGGCGCTGATCTGTTGGAAGCCCGCTGCAGCGCTCGTCTACAAGGTCGGCTTCGTGATGATCGGCAGCGGGAAGGACACCCGGGTCCAGTTCATGGGCCTGGCGGTGCTGCTGCTGGCCATCATCGCGATGCCCGCGCTGATGAAGTTCTTCACCTGGGCACCCGGGGCGATCGAGTCATCCGGCGGCGGCCTGGCCACGGGGTTGGCCGCCGCCGGAGGCGCGATGCACGCCGCGTCCTGGCTCGGCGGCGGCGGCGGAGCTGGCGGCGGTGGAGGTGGAGGTTCTTCTCCGGTTGACCATGCGCGCTGGATGCAGCGCAGTATGCCGTCGGGCGCGAAACCTGGTACCGGATCCGGCGACGTTGGCGGCAGCACGAATCCGCAGTCCCCGCAGCCACCGAAGCAGGGTGCCGCACCCGGCAAGCCTGCGGCATCGGCTCCGGCAGCCCAAGCGCCGGGCGGTCCTGCCGCCAAGCCGGGCGGGCTCAGCGCACCGGGCGCGAATGCCGCAGCCGCGGGCAAGGTCGGGGGCGGTACTGCCGCGGCGGGTCCTGCGGGTGTCGCGGTGGCCGCGGGGCAGGCCCTGGCGAGCGGGGCGAAGTCCGCAGCGGACGCCACCACCAACGCAGCTACTAAGGGGGGAGACAAGTGACCGCGCCAACTGCGGAGCAGGTTCGTACATACGGCGGGTGGCGCCGGGCGCGCGGGATCGGCATGTTCGGCCTCGGGCCGGTGGCCTCGATCGTCGTGCTCGGCACGGCCGTGGCGGTCCTGGGCACGGCGTCGCTGTCGCTGAAGGCCGCGCTGTGGATGCTTGGCCCGGCGTTGATCGTCGCCGTGGTCACGATCGTGCGCTGGGACGGTGTTCCGCTGTCTCACGCGGTACAGGAGAGGATCCGGTGGCGGTGGACCCGGCTGCGGGGTCACACCAGCTGGCGCGGCGGGGTGATGGTCGCCCACGACCATGCCTTCGACCTGCCCGGCGCCCTGGCCCCGCTGTCGCTGCTGTCGGCCGAAGACGGTCTGGGCGGGCAGTACGGCGTGGTGTGGGACCAGAGGTCGGGGATGCTGACCGCGACGGTGCGCTGCGCTTCGTCCTCGACGTGGCTGGCTGACCGTGGCGACGCTGACGCCTGGGTGGCGAACTGGGGTTCCTGGGTCGCCAGCCTCGGGCACGCGTCAGCGATCCGCTGGGTCACCGTCACCATCGACACAGCCCCCGACCCGGGATCCACCCTCGCCGACTACGTCGCGGCCCGGATGGATCCGGACGCACCGGAGAACGCCCGGCGGCTGATGGGTGAGCTGGTCCGCCAGTCGCCGGCCGCCGCGGCGCAGGTGGACACCCGGGTCTCGATCACCTTCGACCCGGCGAGTTCGCCGGCTCGGCCGAAGGAACTGCCCGATGCCCTGGCTGAGTTCTCCCGCACCCTGCACGGGCTGACCAGCTCGCTGGGCGCGTGCGGGGTGACCGTCCTCGGTCGGGCCAGCGCCCCGGAGCTCGTCGGGATGGTCCGCACGGCCTTCGACCCGGCCGAGCGCGGGGCGATCAGCCGGGCACTGGCGTCGCCGGATCCGGCCGCGCTGCTGACATGGGCTGATGCGGGGCCGGTAGCTGCACAGGAGCACCACGACCGCTACGAGCACGACTCCGGGGTGTCGGTGTCCTGGGCCTGGCACGAGGCGCCACGCCAGGCCGTGAACTCCGATGTTCTCGCCCGTCTGGTCTCACCGGGCCGGTTCCCCAAGCGGGTGACGCTGCAGTACGTGCCGTCCACCGCCGCCGAGGCCGCCCGGCAGTTGGAGTCCGAGGTCAACGCGGCGCATTTCCGCGCGGAGGTCGCACGCCGGGCAGGCCGGGACGCGACCGCCCGGGAGATCGCCGACCGCCAGCGCGCCGAACAGTCCGCCCACGAGGAGGCGGCCGGCGCCGGCATGACCGACGTGAACATGTTCTGCACCGTGACGGTCCTCGACCCCGATGACCTGCACGCCGCCGTCGCCGACATCGAAGCCCGCGTGGAGACGGCCAAGATCCGGCTTAGGCGGGCGTGGCGGGCGCAGGCCGCCGGGTTCGCCGTCACCCTGCCGCTGGGCATCAACCCCGCCGACCTGGCAAGGAGGTGGCCGCGATGACCCGCAAGGCACCACGCACTCCGGCCGTTCCGCTGGCCCCGGCCTGGGGCTGGCGGGGCCGGGGGCTCGGCCGCGCCGCGAACATTCCGACCGGCATGTCCTATCAGGGCACCACCACGCAGGTCTGCGGGTTGTTTCCGTACGTCGCCGGGAGCGGGTCGCCCGTCACCGGCGTGCCCATCGGCCGGCACATGCTGTGGGGCGAGGTCGTGTGCATGGACCCGCTGGCCTGGATGCGCGCGGGCCTGACCACCAACCCGGGCATCTTCCTGGTCGGCCAGCCCGGCTCCGGCAAGAGCGCGATCACCAAGCGGCTGGTCATGGGGATGACGTCATTCGGCACCCGGGCGCTGATCCTGGGCGACACGAAGGGCGAGTACACCCGGCTCGTGGAGTACCTAGGCGGCCAGGTGATCCGCGTCGGCAGGGGGCTCGACACCATCAACCCGCTCGACGCCGGGCCGCTGGGCCAGGCGATGGCCCGGATGACCGGCCGCGAGGCCGAACGGCTCCGGCTGGAGATCCGTGGCCGCCGCCTCGACCTGTTGATCGCGCTGTGCACCCTGGTCCGCGGCGGCCCGGTGAAGAACGTCGAGCACGTCATCCTCGGCCGGGCGCTGGACATCCTGACCAGCAAGCTCGACCGCGACCCGACCATCCCGGACGTGCTGGCCCTGATCCGCGAGTGCCCCGCCGAACTCCTCGACGCGGCATGGACCGACAACGCCGAGTCCTACATGGACAGCGCGCGGGACATGGTCTTCACGCTGACCCTGCTGTGCGACGGCTCGCTGAAGGGGCTGTTCGACGGGCCGACCACCACGGCCGTGAACTTGGACGCGCCGGCGGTGTCGATGGACATCTCCGCCCTGGCCGGGGCCGGGGACACCCTGGTCGCCGCGGCGATGTTGTGCTGCTGGGCCTATGGGTACGCGTGCGTGGACGCCGCCGCCGCGCTCGCCGAACAGGGCCTGGCCCCGCAGCGGACCTTCCTTGCCATCCTGGATGAGCTGTGGCGGGTGATCCGGGGCGCCCCGGGCCTGGTCGAGCTCGCCGACGCGCTCACCAGGTTGAACCGGCACCTCGGGATGGCCAGCCTGATGTCGACGCACTCGGTCATCGACCTGGAAGCCCTCGGCCGCGACGAGGACAAGGCGAAAGCGAAGGGGTTCATCGAACGGGCAGCGATCGTCATCATGGCTGGATTGCCGGCCAAGGAGGTCGAGCGCATCCGGGAGATCATGCTGCTAACGGACCCCGAGGCGGGGCTGGTCCGGTCGTGGGCGGCACCCGAGACGTGGCTGCCCGGTGCGGTGCATCCCGGCAGGGGCAAGTACCTGATCAAAACCGGCGAGCGGATCGGCATCCCCGTGGAGCTTTCCCTGGTCGATGACGAGTCGTGGCTGTACGACACCGATGCCGCCGTGCGACTCCTGCAAGCGAGCACCGGATGAGCGCGGGGTCGTCGACGGCGCCGACACCCGGGGCCGCCGTATCGCAGTCCGGTGGGGTACGCGCCGCGAACTGACGTCCTGAAGAACGCATAGCTTCGGCCCGCCGGTCCTCCGGCGGGCCGAAGCCGTACCCGCCACAGGACGCATCGTCCGTCACGAATATCACCTGACCGGGGCAGGGTCTATCTCACCCTGACCCACCGTGACGCCTACCGGGGCTGATCTTGGGCAGGAAGCGTCGATCGGGTGATCAATTCAGCACCCAGACCCCGCGTCCTTCTCGGTGAAGAGCCGCAGCCCGGCAGCGATGCCGCCGTGCCCGAAGTGGGCTCGCAGTGAGGGCGGTACGGCCGACCGCCGCCCCGCGAGGCCCCTTGACCCCGTGGCTGATCATGGGCGCGGTCGGCGGCGCGGTCGGGCTCGGCGGGCTGGTGTGGCTCGCGGGCCGGATCGCGGCCGTGCTGTCCGGGCACGGCTGGTCGACGGGGCCGGAGTTCGGGAAGGCGTTCCTCGCCGACCTGATCGCCGGGCACACCGCCACGCTGTGGCCCGGGGTGCCGGTGCCACTGGTGGTCGCCGTCGGCGCGGTGCTGCTCACCGCGCTGATCACGATCGTCGTGGTGGTGTGGCGGCAGATCGCCCGCCGCCTTCCGACCCCTGGTGATGGGGAAGCCGCGCTGGCCCGGCCCCGGGACATCGCCCGGCTCACGCCCGCCGGGTCGGCGGCCTCCGCCCGGCGGCTGCGCCCGGACCTCGCCGCAGTACCCGCCAAGGAGCTCAAGGCCGATGACACCGGGATCCTGCTCGGTGCCCTGTCCCGGTTCGGGGTGCCGATCCGCGCGAGCTGGGAAGATGCGTGCCTGGTGTTCATGGGTCCGCGGACGGGTAAGACGACGTCGCTGGCCACGCCGATCGTGCTGGCCGCACCCGGGCCGGTCGTCGCCACGTCCAACCGTTCCGACCTGCTGCTGACGACGATGGCGGCCCGGGGACGGCGGCCCGACTCGACGGTGTGGGTGTTCGACCCGCAGGCGGTGGCGTTCATGCCGCGGACCTGGTGGTGGAACCCGCTGCAGGGCATCAGCACCGTCGAGGACGCCGAACGACTCGCCAGTCACTTCGTCCTGACCGTCAACGACGAGAAGAGCCGCGACATCTGGGGGCCCGGCGCCTCGGAGCTGCTGTCCGCGCTGATCCTCGCCGCCGCCCTGTCCGGCAAGACCCTCGCGGACGTCTACCAGTGGCTGACCGACGACACCCCCGAGCCGGTGGAGATCCTGGAGGCCAGGCCCGAGTTCGGGGCGGTCGCCGCCGGTCTGCGCGGCACGCAGCACCTGGCCTGGGAGACCAAGACCGGGATCTACGGCACCGCCCGCATCGGCGCCCGGTGCCTGCGCAACCCGGCGATCATGGCCTGGGTGACGCCGCCGCGGCGGGGCAACATCCCCCAGTTCAACCCGTGGAAATTCGTCACCAGCCCGCACGACACCCTGTACCTGCTCAGCAAGGACTCCGGGGGCTCGGCCGCGCCGCTGGTCGCCGCGCTCACCGACGCGGTGATGCGCACCGCGACCCGGCACGCCGAGGTCCAGGGCGGACGGTTGTCGGTTCCGATCGTCCTGGTCCTCGATGAGGCCGGGAACATCTGCAAGATCGCCGACCTTCCCGCGCAGTACTCCCACCTCGGCGGCCGGGGCATCATCCCGATCTGCGTGCTGCAGAACTACGCCCAAGGCGTCGGCGTGTGGGGCGAGACGGGGATGAAGGCGCTGTGGTCGGCCGCGACGATCAAACTGGTCGGGGCCGGCACCGACGACGAGCGGTTCGGCGAGACCGTCTCCCGGCTGATCGGCGACCATGACGTCACCGTGGCCTCACTGTCGCGGGGGCAGCGCGGCGAGGTCACCGAATCGGTGTCGCTGCGCAAGGAACGCAAGCTGACGCCCGCGCAGATCCGCGAGCTGGAGACGTTCACCAGCCTGCTGCTGGCGACCGGCTGCATGGCGGCGAAGCTCAAGCTGCTGCCCTGGCAGACCGGGCCGAACGCCCAGCAGATCACCGCCGACGTCGCCGCGGCGACCTCCGACCTCAAGGAGCGGGCCCAGCTCGCCTTCCCGCAGGACTGACCATGGCCGACCCCGAGGAGATCCTGACCGCCGAGGTCGCTCAGCTGCGCCTGGACTACGACACCGCCGACGCCCGGCTGTACACCCTGGAAGGAACAGTCGAAGAACTCGAAACCCTGATCTCCAACTCCGGTGCGCAGCCCGCCGAGGCGAAGACGCCGGCCGAGGTCGAACTGCGGTACCCGGATCTGGAGTCCTGGGTGGTCGAGCACTTCTCCCTGATCTATGCCCGGCAGCACGGCGGCGCGTACCGGTGGTGCGCGGCCTGGTGGGACCACCCCGAGGCGATCGTGCGCCTGGAATCGCTGTGGCGCAGCTGGGAGCACCTGCGCACCCAGCCGCTGGGGATCGAGCTGTGGTGCCGGGAACGGCTCGACCATCACCAGCCGCTGCTGATGGGGCAGGCCGGGCCGTTCGCCGCCTGCACCCCCGACCGGCACATCCCCACCACCGACCTGATCACCCGCCCGGCGCCCGACGGCTGGTGGGATCCGCCCCGGGCCAACCCACCGACGCCATAGCGCCTCGCGCTCCGAGCTCGCCCCCGCTGATCCCGCCTGCCGGCGACCGCCGACAGGCATCGCAACCGTTCCCGACAACCACGACCACGCTGAGGGAGAACACGATGTGCGGCATCACCGGCTACACGAGCTGGGCGATCAGCCCGAAGAACGAACCCGAGGTTATCCGGGCGATGACCAACGCGCTCCTGCCGCGCGGCCCGGACGCAGACGACGTGCTGATCGGCGAGGAGATCGCGCTCGGCCACACCCGGCTGGCGGTGCTGGACGCCGCCGGGGGCGCCCAGCCGATGACGGCCGTCGGCCGGGCCGGCGGGCTGGTCGCGGTGGTCTATTCCGGCGAGGTGTACAACCACCGCCAGCTGCGACGGCAGCTGCAGCAACTCGGCCATCGGTTCACGTCCCGGTCCGACACGGAGGTGGTGCTGCGGGCGTGGATCGAGTGGGGTCCGGCCGCGCCCGAGCGCCTGGTGGGCATGTTCGCCTTCGCCGTCTGGGACGAGGCGGTGAGGTCGCTGTTCCTGGTCCGTGACCACCTCGGGATCAAGCCCCTGCTGTACGCGAGGACCGGCGACGGGGGCACGGTGTTCGGCTCGGAAGCCAAGGCGGTGCTGCAGCACCCGCGGGTGGAGGCGGCCCTGGACCGTACCGGGATCGCGGAGCTGTTCGCCCTGGCCCCGAACACGAGCCCGGGTCACGCCGTGTTCGCCGGGCTGCAGGATGTACGGCCCGGCACGATCGTCACCGTCACCGGACGTCACGCCAAGGTCCGGCAGTACTGGCGGTGGACCCCGCACGAGCATCCCGACGACGTGACGACCACCGTCGACACGCTCCGCGGCCTGCTGGAGGAAGCGGTCGCCGCGCAGAGCGGGGCGGATCGGCCGGTCGGGGCGCTACTGTCCGGCGGGCTGGACTCCAGCTCGATCGCCGCGCTGCTCGACGTCGACGGGCTGCCGACCTGGGCGGTGGACTACGACGGCGGCGGCAATTACGCCTCCTCCGCCCTCCACGTCGACCGGGACACCCCGTACGCCGAGCTGGTCGCCGAACACATCGGCTCCAGGCACACCACGCATTACGTCACGGTGACGGACCTGATCGCCGGGCACGCCGCGACCGTGCAGGCCATGGACCTGCCCGGGTACGGGCCGATCAACGTGCCACTGCGGCTGCTGCTGGAACACCTCGGTCCCCACACGCCGGTGGTGCTGTCCGGCGAGGGCGCCGACGAGCTGGCCGGCGGCTACGCCTGGCACCAACTCAGCGGTGCCGAGCCGGACACCTTCCCCTGGACGCGGTCCTACCGCCCGATGGACTACCTGCTGCGCAAGGACGTCACGGAGGCCGTGCAGCCCGGCGCCTACCGCCGGCAGCGCTACCAGGAGGCCCTGGACGAGGTGCCGCATCTGCGCGGGGAACGTGGCCCGGCCCGGCGGCTGCGGGAGATCTACCACCTCACCGACGAGTACTACCTGCAGTTCCTGCTCCGGCGCAAAGACCGCCTCGCGATGTCGGTGGGTGTGGAGGCCAGGGTGCCGTTCCTGCACCTGCCGCTGGTGGAGTACGCGCGCAGCATCCCGATCGAGTGGCGCAGGCAGGCCGGCATGGAGAAAGGTCTGCTGCGCCGGGCGGTGGAGGGCTTGCTGCCGGAGAAGGTTGCGTGGCGGCGCAAGTCCGGCTTCCCGGTGGCCGCGTCGATCGAGTTCCAGCGGTACTTGTGGGGCGCGGCCCGGGACCTGCTGGCCGAGTCGTCGTCTCCGGTGTGGACTCTGCTCGACCGGGACACGGTCGCGTGGGTGGTGAAGCGGGCGGAGTCGGATCGGTCAGACTGGACCTCCAGCCTGCACATCTGCTTCGTGATCGAGTGCGGGATGTGGTTTTCGCAGCACCCGGTCAGGCTGCTGTGAACCGCCGGTGGGCCCCGACCGTGCGGACTCCCGACCTGGCCACCGCCGCCGAGCGGGCGCGACGGTGGCCAGGCCAGTGGGTGCGGCTGCCCGCAGATCAGGTCTGGCCGGGCCTGCTGGCCGCGATCGTCCACGACCAGATCCCGGCGCTGCCCGCCGCGGAGTTCATGACCCGCCAGACGGCAGGGGTGAGCCTGCTCGGTCCCCGGCTGGACCTGTGGGTCCGGTACCAGCCTGGCGGGCCGCGGTGAGGCGGGCAGCCGTGGTGTGGATGGTGGTCGCCGCGGCGCTGATCGCGGTGGCCGCCCTCGCCGTGCCGGCTCTGGACCGACGGGCCACCCGGCACGCCGCCGAACGGCAACTGCGCGAGCTGGTACCGGCCGACTGGGGTGTAGCGGTCGCCGATGGCGTGGACACCCTCATCGGCTGGCGGCTCGACCAGCCGGCTGCGACCGACACGGTGCTGACGGCGCGGGCTCGCGCGAACGGATGGACAGCCCAGCCGTGCGGGCCGCCGTTGTCGTGCTGGGTCAAGGCCGGTTACCGGCTGACCGTCGAATCACCCTGCCGGCCCGGCCTGCGTGCGTGCCGGTTGCGGGTGGCCATCAGCTGGTCGGATCCGTGGATCCGCGACGCGCTGGCGTTCCCCGCGACCGTGGCCGTCCTGCTGGTGGCCGCCGGTGGCCGGTGGGCACGCCTGCGCCGCCGGCCTCCGCCCGCGTCGACCTCAATCTCGTCCTCCGGCGGTGCCGTCCGGCCCGCCGTCATCCCGAGCAGGAGCAGAGCATGAGCCGAACCGCCCGCCGCGTCCTGGCCGCCGCGATCATCGTGCTGATCCTCGGCTGCGTGGGCGCGCTGATCAAACCGCGAACGGACACGGACCTGCGCGAGCAGGCCGTGGCCGAGATGACCGACCTCGCCCCGCCTGAGTGGGACGTCTCCGCGCCCACCGTCGACGGCCCGGCCGGTGCCCGGCACACCTCGATCACGTGGCGGCTGCACGAGCCGCCCACGGTCGCCGACGCCGTGCAGCGCGCGAAGGATGAGGGCTGGGCGCCCCGGCAGTGCGGCGACCAGGTCTGTCTGGACAAGGGCCAGTACTTCCTGCACTTCGAGCCGATCGAGTGCCCACCCGGCCAGACCGGATGCGGGCTGGCGGTCACGATCAGCTGGACCCGGCCCCTGGCCGCCTGGCGGGCGCTGGCGCTCGTGGTCACACTCGTGGTGGTCGCGGTCGGCCTGTGCCTGCTCGTCGGGCGGGCCCGCGCCCGCGACAACGCCCGGGACGGCGTCTGATGGCCGGCGACCCGAACCTCTCCCGGGAGCTGACCCACTTCGGGCTGTACCTCACCGCGGGCGTGCTGTTCGCCGTCGGCTGGGGCACGCTCGCCTCGATCCTGCCCGCCGACACCGGCCCGGCCAGGGGCGTCCTGCTGTGGCTAGCCGGCGCGGCGACGGGGTTCTTCCTGGCGGGGGCCGCGCTGTTCGCGGTCCGGGCCTGGCGCTGCACCTGGTGGGATGACCGGTCGTGACGCCCTACAACTGGCCAGCGGCCCTGGTCCTGCTCACGGTGATCACGTGCTTGACCAACGTCATCGTGCATCTGTTCATCGGCGCCGTGGTCTCCCTGGCCAAGGGGCACGCCGCGCTGCGCGGGACCGCAGTGCCCGAAGAGGTACGCCGACTGGAACTGCGGTCCCGGGAGGTCTGGCGGGGCGGGGCGGTCGTCATCGTCGCCGCGTTGACGCTCCTGGCCCTCGTGCTCACCCCAGATCACGAAGGATGGGCGGTGGTCGGCCCCTGGCTTCCGCCCGCCCTTGGTGTCGGCTTCCTCGCGGCGGGGACGCTCGACGTGCGAGCGTTCCGACGGGAGGCGAAGCACTAGCTACGGCCCGTCCTGCCCGGAGTCCACGGTCGGGCGCGGCGGCTAAGGAGCTGGTGCTGAACGGAAGGGGCGCGGCTGGATGCCGCGCCCCTTCCGGCGAGTGGCCTGCCGAACGTGACCGCCCCACCTGCCGCGGCCGTGGCCGGCGTTCGTGCGGTGACCTCGCCCCGCACGAACACCCTCGCAGCCCGCACCCGGGCGCGTGGGGGCCCTGTGGATAACTCGGGTGCTGTGGATAACGAGGCGTTGGTAGGCGCGTTGTCTACTGGCCGTAAACCTCGGGCAGGCGTGCTCCGCAGGTACAGATCCAGATGGCCCGCAGTTCTGTGCCGTGCCGTTCCCACTCCACTCGGGCGTCCTCACACGCCAGGATGACGCGACACTCCGGGCAGGGAGAGGGCGGTACCGATACGAAACTGGATCGCCCGTCAATGCGGGTCAACTGGACTGGCACGTCGACCAGGCTATCGAACACCTGTACGTACATGTCAAGCTCGACTCGCCCAGAGACACGTCGAGCCCCACCGGACAACCGGCGGGGCTCGACGCATGTGGAACTGTTCGCAACGCCGCCCGCGCGACACACCACGGGGGAAGTGGGCCGATCGGGCGGGTTTTCACCTCGCGTTGTAGATCAAGTGTGCCAACGGGCCACGGTTTGATCAACAATATTTCCGGTTAGTGGCGCGGGTTACTTCTCTGCGCGGGCGGCGGCTTCGATGACGTCGTCGCTGATCGCGCGGGGGTACGCCTCGCTGGCGAGAGTGGAGGCGCGGCGGCGCTGCTGGTCTCGGGCGGCACAGGGCGGGCACGCCCACTTGTGCTGCCGGACGTTGAACACCCAGCCGTGTTCGGAGGCCGCCACGGCGGCGACCTGCTCTTCGGTCTGGCCGGGCTCGCCATCGATTTCGAGCGTGTAGTGGCAGTCGTCGGTGAGTTCGAGATCGCATTTGACCTCGGAGTACGTCGCGCCCTCTGGGTCGTCGCGGTGCACGGTCAGCATCGAGGTCATCCCCCCGTGTTCGGTGTTGCGGGTCGGGGCGCCGGGGCAGCGGCCTTGCGGGGCCGGGGCGCCGGGCCAGTCGGCTTGGCCTTGGCCGCGGCCACATCGGCGGCGGCCGGGGTCGGGAACGACTCCATCGCCAGCTGCGGGGCGCTGCGGGGTGCTGCGGTGTCCTGCTCGGCGACGCCGAGGTGCCGGCGGGCGTCGATGACGCCCTGGGCGTGCTCGTCCACTGTAGATGTCGCCGCGAGGTCGGGCGTGGTCATATCGTACGCGGCTTTCTTGCGCTCGTTGTCCGCCCTGCCGGGGTGGGGTTCGGCGAGCAGTTCGCCTTCGATCGTGCGGAGGTTCGCTGAGTGCTGGTCGACTTTGCGGCCGAGGAATTCGATGTAGCTGGGTGCCACATCGGGGCGGGTGACGTACTCGGTGACCATCTCGTTGAGGTAGTCCTGGCGGAGGTTCACCATCATGGTGAGCCGCTTGGCTTCCTCGCGGAGCTGGTCGAGTGTCACGGTCTCCGGGGCTGGGGCGAGGAGGACTTCCAGCCGGCTGATCTGGAGCTTGAGGTTGTCGTGGACCAGTTGCTGGCGCTGCTGGAGCTGCGGGCTGATGCCTTCGGGGCCAGAGGTCGCCTCCAGGTACCGGTCGATGCGGTGCAGTGAGACGACCTCTGCGCGCAGCCGCGCGAGTTCGTCGGGCTCGACCGGCGGCCGGATCAGGTGGTCCGAGACGCCGCCGACGAGAACGACGGCACCCCGGTCCTCCCGGGCACCGGCGGCCGGGGTGTCGGGGGTGGCGATGGGCTGGATCTCCGGCTGCGGGCCTTCGAGCGCTCCAGCGCGGTCGCGGGTCGGACGCGCCGTCTCCGCTGGCGGCGGGGTGACATTGTCGACGCGCGCGAACACCCGGGCCATCGCGTCGCGGGGCGGCACGCCCTGGTCGATCCAGACGTCGTACTGCACCATGTGCGCGGGGATCGCGTCGAACAGCCGGTCCTCGACGCGCTCCATGGCTTCGCGGGCACGCGGGTTGTACCGGTGCTGGGCTTCGGCGGCGGCCCATGTCTCGCCGAGCGTGCGCAGGTCGGCCTGCTGCATGAAACCGGGCTCGAAGGCGCGCTCGTAGACGAGCCTGCCGGCGGCCTCGCGGACGGAGTTGGACCGGGCGAGGTCGGCTACGAACTTGCGGTCTTGTTCTGCGGTCTTGCGGTCGTTGGCTGCGGCGCGCTCGGCTTGCTCGGCCTTGTCCTGGGCGCGGCTGTGCTGCCAGCGGGCGAGGGCTTCGAGGAACGACGTCGCGACGACGGCGTTGCTGATCGGGGCACGAGAGGCTTCCTGTAGCGGGTCGCCGTATTCGTCGTGTACTCCGCGGATGGGCTGGGTCATCGCCTACTCCTTGTTCTACGGGCTCGGTGCCGGCCCTGGCCCGGGTCGGGGCGTGGGTCGGCGGGGTGGGGTCGGCCGGCGGGTCGGCCGGTCCGGGCGGGTGGGGGCGATGGTGGGGGCCGGGTAGCGGGCGGCCTGCTCGCGCAGGAGCTCGGCGGCCCGGCGGGCGGCATTGGCCTGGGCGAGCCGGCGTTGGCTGGCGCGCAGGTCGGCCACGGTGTCGGACAGCGAGGCGAGTTGGGTCATGAGTTCGGCGACCTGCAGCCCCTTGTCGTCGGGGTTGACCCGGCGGACGGCGGCCAATAGCCGGGTGGATGAACGCAGGTACTGGGTGCGGGGCGCGGCCCTGGGCGGGATCGGCTCCGGGTGGCCGTTGCGGGGGCGGGTGGCGTGATCGAGGGCGTCGGCGGCGTGGCTGAGCGGTCCGCCCCGGCGTCCCTCCAGGATCCGGGCGGCGGTGGTGAGGGTGTCCGAGGCCGCGTAGGCGATGGCCGCGGCGGCGGCCGGGTCGGTGCCCTGCAGGCGGCGGATGTCGGCGGCGGCCCCGATGACGGCGCGCACCGCCTGGTCGAAGATCTGGCGGCGTTCGGCGGGGCTGAGCCGTGGCCGCTGTGGGCGAGACGGCGCCTGCTGTGGTTCGGGCTCTGCTGCCGGTGGCGGCGTCGGGGCTTCGGTGGGCTGCGGCGCCGGAGCCGGTCCGGGGTCGGCGGGCTTCGGATCCGCCGGGGCCGGTGCCTCCGGTTCGGGGTTCCAGCGGTGGCGGATCTTGGGCAGGGTGAGGTCGGCTGCGAGTTTGCCGCCGCCGTACCAGATGGTGCCGCCCTTGGCTGCTTGGGTGTCGGGGAGGCCGACCGAGTAGCCGGTGACCTCCAGCGGGTTGGTGCTGGAGTGACGGAGCCGCACCATGACGCCGGCGGTGCGCAGGTTCGCGAAGAACTCCGCTTCGTTGGTCGCCGCGGCGAGGGCGACCCGGACTTCGCGGCGGAGCCGTTCGCGGGCCGTCTCGTGGCGGCCTGCTCGTCGGGCCTTCTCGGTCTCGGCGCGGGTGGGGCGGCGGGCGGCGGTGCGGTCGGCGGAGGCGGTCTCGACCAGCCCGTAGCGGCGCTCGAACACCTTGCAGGTGTTGCGCATCAGCAGCCAGTCGTTCTCGTGCCGGGCGATGCGGTTGTCGGCGCGGGCGAGGGTGGCGACGATGTGGATGTGGTCTGGGGCGTGGCGGACCGCGATCCACCGGACGCCGTCCGGGTCGTCGCGGCGCGCCAGGCCGGTGTCGTGCATGATCTGCTCGGCGACGTCTTGCCACTCGGCGTCGGACAGGATCCGGTCATCGGCCCGGTTGCGGACCGCGACGTGGTAGACGGGGTCGGCGGGCCGGAACTCTGCGGGCATCGCGTCGACCGGGGCGTGCAGGAGACTCACGAGGTTGCGGAAGTCGCGCCGTCCGGTCGCCTGGTTGAGGGGCGGGTCCAGGGTGACGGTCTCCCTGGTCCACGACGCGACGATGTGCGGGTCGGTGTGCTCGTGGTGGCGGCCGGGGCCGTAGAGGTAGCCGAGGAGACCGCCGACGCGCTGTCCGCTCTGCAGAACGCGGCCGATCATCGCACTCGCCTGCGCAGTTCGTCCACGAGCTGGTCGATGAGCGCGATCGTGTTCTGGCACGTGCGGACGGCGTCGGTTAGCCAGGGCGGGGCCTCGCCGGTGGCGTGCAGTTGCTTGACGGCCTGGTTGACGTTGTTGCCGTACCGGCCGAGTTGCGTCCTGGCCTGGTTGAGTTCGCCGAGCAGGTCCTTGCCCGGCGACGGCATGGGCGGCGTGGTGTCCTGGGCGAAGGAGACCGCGACGGCCGCGACCCAGCTCGTGGGCCGGAGTTTGGCTCGTTTGGCGGCTGCCAATACCGCCGCGTACTCCTTGCCGTCGAGCGCCAGGTTCACGGTTCGCCCGCCCGGATCGTGCATGCGGCCCTTGCCGGGCGGGCGGTGTCGGCGGTGCCGCAAGTAGATGGCGTGGTTGTTCGGCGCGTCCTCCTCGGGCTGGTCGGCCACCTGGTCCCCCTATTGTTTTGTACTAAGGTGTTTCACGGGTGATGCAATTGCTTTGGCATTTCGGTGTTGCATTTCTGATCCGACCGCGCCCGGTCGGATGAATTTCCATTGCCAAAGTTAAAGCGCAGGCGGCGAAGCTGCCAGAGCTTTACTTAGGAATGGGATATCTTGCTCCCGCGAATGCGGCGCCCTTGGCCGTGTGCGGCTTATCGTCGGGTCATGGCACAGAATTCAGCGACCCGGCGGCTGACAGCCGGACAGCAACGCAAGGAGGCCAGAGACGCCGAGCGTGAAGCTCTGCAGCTGATGGAGAACCGGATTCCGCTGATCGGGAGCCTGCGGCTCGCCGCGGTGGCCCGCAACGACGCGGCCAGCGCCCTGGACGCGGCGGCGGTGCGGACCCGTGAGCTGGTCGAGGAAGCACGCCAGCGGGGCGCCGCCCTGGTCGCGGAAGCGCGACGTCAGGGCGCGCTGCTGGAGGAGGATGCGCAGCGGCAGGCCGGGGAGGCGGAAGCGGCGTACGCGGAGGCGTTCGACGCCGCGGCGGCTGCGTGGACCGAGCCGACGCTGCTGGACCTGCAGTACGCGCTGCCGGTGCGGGCGCCACGCAAGCGTGCCAAGCCGGCTAGGCGTGTTCCGGAACAACGCGGCCCGGCGCCGGCGGAGGACGTGGTGGTCGAGGTGCACGCGCCTCAGGTAGGACTCACCAGCTGGGGACAGAGTCAGGGCGCCGCGGTCGAGTGACAGCGGCGCCCTGGTGGTCCCGGACTTCGGTATGACGGTCAGCTGGCGGAGACGTCGGTGTCGGCGGCCCGGATCTGGCGGAGCAGGACGTAGGCGCGGTTGAGCGGGACACCGAGCGCTTCGGCGAGTTTCGTGCCGGACATCGCCTCGCCGCGGTCGGCTGCTGCACGCACAGCCGCTTCGGCGTCAGCGAGCGTCGCGGTCGCGGCGGCCTTGGTCGCCCCGACCGGGCGGCCGGTCGCCCCTTCCTTGCCGGGCCGGCTGTCGATCCACTCGTTGGCCCGGTGGCGCTTCCAGTAGTAGATCCAGCCGCGCTTGCCGGGCTGCTTGTCGTCGTACAGCGGAAGGTACCCGTCGTGACCGGCGTCCCACTCGGCTTCGCTGTCCTTGACGTAGCGCTTCCAGGTGCCTTGCTCGATTCCGAGCCATTCCCGGAATACGACCGCGGGGATCAGTTCGTTGGGGTCGCCGGAGCGCGGAGCTCGCGCTGGCGTGTTTTTCTCTTTCGGGGTGTCGAGCTTGGCCCGGTAGGCGGTGAGGTCAGCGACCGGGTACCAGTCGCGGCCGTCTTCTTTTCCGCACGGTTCAGGGAAGCCGGTCTCAGGCCGCTTCTTCGGGCTGGCGCTGAGGTCGATCCAGCGGCGGGAGCGGTCGAGGAGTTCGGCGGCGCCGTCGCGGTCGGTGGCCTGGTGGCCGTTGACCGTTCGCGTCTGCATGCCGTACACCCCCGGGGCCTGATGTAAGCGGCGGCCGGAACGAAACCCACCGCGTTGCCGCTGTGGGCCGGCAACGTCCCGGCCGCCTTCCAGGAATCCACCAACGAAGGCGACCGGGGCCGCGAACGTGCTGGAGTCGCCTGTGACTTTACCGGGTGAGCGTGGCCGGGGTCCACGCGACAGCGTCTCACTGTGACCGGCGTCGGTCGGGGTGATCATGGTGGGCCCTCCTGGTGTGCCCCGGCCGACGGCGTCGGCCGGGGCGAAGTGTGTGGGGTGCGGGTCGGCCGGGGCCTGGATGGTCCAGGCCCCGGGGCTGGTCAGGCTGCGATCTGCTCGGGGCTGTCGTCGGTTGGGGTGGTGAGGTGGCGCAACGTGGCCATCATGCGGACGGCCTTGATCTCGAAGAGTGCGGCGTCGCGGGCGGCGAGTGCCCGGGGGATCCAGTCGGGTTCGCTGAGCGTGTTCGCGGTGGCGAACAACACGCGGGGCCCGAGGTCCCAGAGGTGGGCGTTGATCGCGAGAGCGGCCACGGCCAACGGGTCAATGTCGTTGGCGTACCAGGTGACGGTGGCGGGGTCGTGGCCGTTGGCGCGCAGATGCAGGGCGGCGGCGCACAGCATGCCGCCGGTTCCGGCGGACGGTTCGTTGACCGTGGTGCCGGGCTGGACTCCGAGCATGTTGGCCATCACCTGGGACACCTCGGGCGGGGTGTAGAACTGGCCCCGGCCGGAGATGGCGCTTGCGGGGCGCATTGTCATGAGCAGGGGCCCGAGGAGGTCGACGCCGCGGCGGTGCTCGGGGTCGGTGAGCAGGTCGAGGAGGCCGGCGCGCAGGGCGGCGCGGCCGACGTCGTGAGCGGCGCCGAGCTGGTGGGCGCTGCGGTCCTCGAACAGCCAGTTTCTGGCGATGCCGATGTTGGGCGACAGGTCGGGGCGGGTGACGGCGAACATGATCCACAGGTCGCGCAGCACTTGGATGAAGTCCTCCCGGGTGGCCGCGAGAAGCAGATCGGTGGGGGCGGGGCCGTCGGAGTCGAGTCGCTGGCAGCCGAGCGCGAGGGCCGCGACGACTCCGACGGGGATCTCCAGGTCGCTGCCTCCGCTGGCGGAGCGTCCCCAGGTCTCGGCGACTGCTTCGGCGATGCGCTGGGCGTGGTCGCGGGGGTTGCCGATGGGTCGGCGGCGGGAAGTGGACACGGTGGTACTCCTTCGGTGTGATTCCTGGTGGCCGGGGTTCGGGTTGCCGTCCCTCACTCCAGCGATTTATAGATACCCTTTATCTCAGAGAAGCTGACGCACCTTGCGTCGGGAAGGTGGGGCCCGCGCTCGCCGGGCCCCACCGTGAGCCTGGTGCAACCACTCAGATCCAGTTGACCCAAGCGAACAGGCACAAGTTGCCCTCGTCGGTCTTGTGGTTGAGCGGGTATCCGTCGCCCTTGAGATCGATGCCGCATTCGGGGCACTCGTCGGGGCAGCTGGTCAGGACGGGTTCGCTGCGGCCGTTGAGGCGGCTCCCGCTCAGCGCGAGGTGGTAGTTGTGCTCGGCATCGGTCTCGTTGACCGCGTAGTCGACGCGGAAGTTGCCGACGTAGATCTCCCACTTGCGGACCTTGGTGCGGCCGGCGCCGAACTCGCGATAGCGGAGCTCGACCAGGCGGCCGTCCGGCAGCGCGTCCTGCTTGAGGATTTTCCAGGTGGTCATCAGTTCCTCCGTCTTGCCTGGCTGGACTGGAGCGGGGATCCGGTCCCGGATTCGGGGGGATCCCCGCCCTCACCATTTAAAGATACCCTACTTATTCTCGAAAGTAAACACCGATGGGGGCGGGGAGGGCCTGGGCGAGTGCGACAAGTGCTCTCTCCCACGGGAGGCGGCGGAGGCCCTGGGGGTCGCCGTGGTGCTCCACCTCCGGCTCGTTCACGCCGCGTGTGTAGCGGGCGATGTGGAGTCGGCCGCTGCGGTCGGCAGCTCTGACGCTGGAGGCGCCTGCGCGGGCGACGGCGTAGCCGTCGATGCCGGCCGCGGCGGACGGGAAGCGGGTGAGGCCGATCCGCAGACCGCCGAGGAGTAGCGAGAGCGGAGTGGTGTCGCGCGGTCCGCCGAGGGGGCGGGGCTCGGCGGTGAGCTGCCCGGTGCGGTCGGTGGTGATCGGGTAGAGCAGGTGGCGCGAGGTGGTGTTGGGCGCGATGGTCCGCAGGAGGGCGGCCATCGCGGCGTCGGTCTTCCGGTCGGTGGGGTTCACAGTCGGTTGGCCTTTCTCTGGGGTGTCCGTGAGGTGGATCCGGTGGGCGGGGACGGGATGCCCGGGGAGGGCGAGGGGGCGGCGCGGAGCGCCCCTCGCCCGGTCCGGCGCGCTCGATGCGCAGCCGGGCCGGTCAGCGTGACGGGCTCCCCAGGCCGGACCACGGGGGCCGGACCGGGGCGGCGTCATGAGTGCGCGGGCGCGGCGGCACGTCGGTGGTTCAGGTACTCCCGGGGCCACACCTCCGCGGCGACCTGGTCCCGCTCGACCGGGGTGACGGAGTGGTGGTTGACGCACTCCAGGGCGGCACCGGTGCGGTAGTTGACGAGCCGGTAGGTGGTGGTCGGCTCGTCGCCTCCGTAGTAGCGCCAGTTGGCGTACACGATCTCCCACCGTTCGTCGCAGTCCGCGCAGTCGCAAGAGCCGTCGATCAGGTACGGGCCGTGCTGGTCGGTGAGGCTGCCGTGGTAGCGGACGGTGCTGCCGGAACGGTGGGGGGACAACATCGGGACTCCTCGGTACGGGTGCTGAGCTGCGGGATGGGTGGGGCTTGGCTGGTGGGTGCCCGGCCGTGGCCGGGCACCCGGGGTGTCAGCTCTTGCGGGTGGGCCGGGCGGCGGGCTCGGGCATCGGGTCGATGGCGTCGAGGATGTCCCGCGCGGCCTGGGCGACGGTCTCCACGGCTTCGATGATCGTTTCCGGGTCGGTGTCGCTGAGGGCTTCGCCGATCGCGTCGAAGTCCTCGGGGTCCGGGGCGTCGGCGGTGAGCTTGAGTCCGCTCATGACGATGTGGGCGACCGAGTCGACCACCGCTGCCTCGTAGCCCTCGCCGGTGTCGAGCTGGCCGAGTTCCAGGCAGGCCAGCGCGTGCACGGCCTGGCGCGCGTCGGCGAGGTCGCCGTTGGTGGTGAGCCGCACGGTGCGGCTGTCGGTGTCGATCTCGTAGCCGTCGCCCTGGTCGCCGTCCTCCTCGTCGTCACCCTCGGTCCAGGTCTCGACGTCGTAGCCGTGGGTGGCGATGCGGGCAACGATCGCGGGCCAGTGGACGATGGCGGCCCGGTCGGCGTCGACCACCGGCGGGCAGAGGTCCGGCGCGTCCGGGTTGGTCGGGGCGGTCTGGCTGATGTCGAACACGGTTTCGGGCTTGAAGCCGCGCACCCCCTTACGCTCGCCCTGCGCGCCCTCGGCGGGCGTCGCCTGCTCCGCGGCGGGCTTCGCCTGCTCCTGGGCCTCGCCTTCGGTGCTCTTCGTCCCGCGCATCGCGGCGAGGATCGCCGCGCCGTGCTGGCCCTTGCGCACGTCGCGCCCCTGCGCCTTCCAGGTCCAGAAGCCGTTGACGTTCGTGGCGCCCGGAAGCTGCGTGATGATCAGCAGGACGTTACGGAGCGAGTACCGGCGGCCGAAGCACCCCATGCCGTGCAGCATCGCGGCCCACGCCTTCGGCTCGGCCAGCGCCGCGACCGCTTCGTCGCTGCGGTCCTTGAGAGCCGCGACCTTCGCCTTGCGCGCCTCGGCCCACTCGGCTTTCTGCTCCTCGGTCGCCGGAGCCTTCTTCTGCTTCGCCATCGTCTTCTCCTTGCTTGGATTCCTGGCGGGGTCCGGGTTGCCGTCCCGTTCCCCTCGAACTATTAAAAGATACCCTACTTGGCAGTGAAAGTCAAACCCTGGACTCAGATCCTCGGGGGCCGCCGATCGGCGGCCCCCGAGGTGGTCAGGCTGCGATCAGCACGCGCTCGGGGGCGCGCTCGGCCTGGACCGTGCCCGCCGCCTCCCAGGCGAGCGCCAGCATGTGCAAGGCCGCATACGCCTCCCGCGCTGTGCTCCCGATCCTCGCGTTCTCCAGCGCCACGGGCGTGGCTGACCCGTGAGTGTGCATCCTCCAGGCCACCCCCTGCACCTGGGATCCGCCTTCGAGGTACCAGCCGGTGGTGTCCAGCCCGATGCTGGCGGCGGCCCGCGCGGCGCGGCCGAACATGCCGCGTACGTCAACGATGGTCACTCTGGTCATGTCGCTCGTTCCCGTCTTCGTGGTGTCGATTCCTGGCCGAGGGTCCGGGTTGCCGACCGGACCCCCTCGCAGATCTAAAGATACCCTACTTCTACGCGAAAGTCAAGCGAGATCGGTTCACCACGTCCACTGTCGAGGGTGCTTCCCGTCGGTCATGATCCACTCATTGAGGGTGTACACCTTCTCCGCCAGATCGCGCCCCGCCTCGGGGGCGCTGTCGTCCCCGGCCCGGATGACTTCGGTCAGGCACAGGATCTCTTCCCACAGCGTGGACGGGTCGAGCCCTTCCAGTCGGGCGGCCTTGTCCTCCAGGATGGCGGCCAGCTCGAACGCCAGGGCCACGGCCTGGAACTGGTCGGCGCTGTCGTCGTTAGCTGCTGTCAAGGTGTTCTCCCATGCGGTGCGGCTGGCCTGCGCGCGGCCGGACGCTGCGGCGTGCCGGTCGGGCGTCGCCTCCAGGTAGGCGATTCGCCCGGCGGTGAGGTGACTGAAGGCGTTGTCGTAGGCGGTGATCCGCCACCGGGTACCGGTGTCGTCACAGACGATGTCGCCGGGCTCCAGGGCGCTGCGGTAGTGGGCTTCCTCCTGCGGCCAGTAGCGGGGGCGCTCGGCATTGGGGAAGCTGTCGCGGGTCTCGGTGATCGCCGGGGCGGTCAGGGTCGTCACGCGCGGGCCTCGATCCACTGGAACGACGGGGCGGGGTTGGCCTGGCCGTTGCGGCACTCGGGCATCCAGAAGCCTGCGGGCCGACCGGTCTCGGCCAGCGTGGCGGTGCCCCACTCCCGGGCGCTGTTGTAGTCGGCGGCGTCTGTGATCTCGCTGAGCGCGACGGGCTCCACGTCCTCGGGGAGCCATCCGGCGTCCATCATCCACGCCCCGTCGGTGGTCGAGTAGAACAGCCCGGCGTAGGTGCCGTTGCGCATCCGCGCTTCGTCCTTGGACATCTCGTCTCCTTGGTGTCGCTGGGATTCCTGGCCGTCGGGGCTCGGGTCGCCGTCCCTCGCCCCGACCAGTCAAAGATACCCTACTTAGAGGCGAAAATCAAGCTGTCGGAACAGTTCTTGTCCAGCTCCCGGGCTGTGCAGATCAGCGTGCGGAGCCTGTCCCACCGCGCGAAGCTTCCGGGGTCCAGGTGCTCGGCGCGGTCGATCAGGTAGAGGGCTGCGGTGAACTCGCCGACGTTGAACAGCTCCCGGGCGTGCTCGGCGACCTGTCCGGCGCGCTCACGGTCGCGGGCGTCGCGCTGTTCGAGTTCGGCGATGGTGAGGGGGTGGCGGTCGATGACTTCCGGGTGCAGGCGGATATAGGTCTTGATGAACTCCCGCTCTTCGTGGGTGCAGTGGGGAATGTGGCCGTCCGCGAGGTAGCGGACGGGGTCGTTGAGACCCGCGCCGCTGTGGGGATAGGCGTAGCGGGCGGCGTGGTCGCGAATCTCCCGGATGATCATGGTCTGTCGCCGGGTGACCTCGACGTAGATCGGGCTGTTCTCCATATTCGTGCTCCTGATTCGGGTGGTGTCCGAGGTTGGGGCCCGGGGCGGCGGTGCCGCCCCGGGTGGGGTGCTAGTGCTCGGTGCGGTCGTGCAGCGGGAGCGCGTGATACCCGCCCCACAGGTTGCTCAGCCGCGAGTCGTGGGCGGCGACGTAGGTCCCGCCAGCCATCCAGCGCGACAGGAGGTCGGGGGTGGCAGGTACCAGGATCCGGCCGTAGCGGGCTCGGGCGAACAACACGACGGCGGGCCGGTCCTCGGCGGGGGCGAAGACCTGGGAGTCATCGGCCAGCCGATGCACGGTCGGCCTGCCGGGGTTGCGTCCGTCCACCACGCCAACGATCGTGACCTGGTCGCACCGGGAGGAGATCCCCCCGTTGGCGCAGTCACCCAGAGTGGCGGACTTGAAGATGTACGTAATGAGGCCCTTGGTGCCGGCCAGGGCGGAGAGGTCGAGCTGCGTCACGGAGGTGCGCTCCTTCTTGGATTCCTGGGCGGGGTCCGGGTTGCCGTCCCGTTCCCCTCGAACAATCTAAAGATACCCTACTAGAGCCTGAAAGTCAATTCCTGGCGGGCCACTCGATGCGCCCTCGGCTTCGCCCCCGCAGTCCGGTGCCCAGCCCCAAGCCTGGGCACCGGAGAGGCGGGGCTAGAACTCGGCCGCGAGCGCGAGCTTGAGGGTCTGGACGGGCGTGAGGCCGTCGTCGTAGGCGTCGCGGTAGCAGTAGTCCGCGAGGTCGAAGCAGGACACGCCGAGCCGCTTCCGGCACGCGTAGTCGATCGCGAGCATGAACAGCCCGAATCCGTGATCACCTCCGGCGTACTTCAGGTGATCCTGACCCTTCTCGTTGATCAGCGCGATGGCCTCACGGCGCTTGTCCGGGTCGATGAACGTGTCGTCAAACCAGGTCATCAGTTCGCTCCCTAGTGGATTCCTGGCGGGGTTCGGGTTGCCGTCCCGTTCCCCTCGAACAATCTAAAGATACCCTACTTAAATGTGAAAGTCAAACGGAGTTGCCCTACGCGGTGCGCTCCCAGCGGGTCTCGCCGTGGCGTCGCCATGCCGCGACCAGTCCGGTGGGGTTCCAGACGCGTTTCTCTTCGACGTCATCCATGTTCATCACGGGGTCGCTCGTGATGTCCTGGCCGTCCTTGGTGAGGTACTGCCACGTCTCGCCATCCAGGAGTCGGCAGCGGTTCACCTCGGTCTCCAGGAGGGTCGCGCCTTCGGGGAGTAGGGCGTCGGTGTCGGCGGGCTCATCCTCGCTGTCGGTGTACCCGTAGGCGTAGTCGGTCTCTCCGTCGGCGCGCTCGAAAATGATCATCGCGCACCACACCGCGTCAGCAGGGGCGGAGTTCCAGCGCGCGCCGGACGGTGAGACCCACTCGTTGGCCACGTAGATGGACATCTGCATTCTCCTAGGGTGTTGAGCTGGGTCGCTGGCCCTGATGGCTGCGGGAGGGTCGGGCGGCGGCGGGTGCCGCCGCCCGGGGTGGTTCAGTCTGCGGCGCGGATGCGCTGGCGGCGGGTCTCCAGGATCTGGAGCCATGCGACTTCGGCCATGACCTGGGCGAGTGGCCGGTGAAACCCGTGGTCGTACTGGACCTGGTGGCCGTCGACGTACAGGACGGACCTCGGGTCGGGGCCGACAGTGGAGTTGGCGAAGTGGTAGAGGGTGATCACGTGCGGGTGCTGTCGACCGTAGCGCGGGTAGGTCAGGGTGTATCGGAGGTTCGTGCCCCAGACACAGGTCGTGGTCTCGACGGTGATGCTCTCGGGCTCGGTGCGCATCCGGGTGGCCAGCCGGTGTCCGATGTCGCGGGCGAGGGCGGCTCCGGGCGGGTCCAGTTCGGTCGGGACCGGGCTGACCTCGGTCGGCGAGTCCCAGTCGTGGACCGCGGGGGTTTCGTTGTTCACGCTGCGTCCTTGTCGTCGGATTCCTGGTCGGGTTCCGGGTTGCCGTCCGTCCCCCTGATGTATTTAAAGATACCCTACTTATGAGGGAAAGTCAAACCGGCGGCTTGCAGCGCGAGTTCTTCCGCGTCGAGGTAGTCCCCGGTCACGATGACCGGGGCCTGACGTTCGGGTTCCAGGATGTGCACGAGCCAGCTGCGTGCGGCGTCGATGCGGATGTGGGCGAGCATGGCCCGGCCGTCCGGGCGTAGAGCTGCCACGCGGATGCCGCTGGGGTTCCAGAGCCGGGCGATACATCCCCAGCGGGTGTACTGGTGGTGTTCGGTCGCTCCGCTGGCCCGGTGCCGGATCACGATGTCGGCGACCTCGGTCACGCAGGGGCACGTGTACAGCTCGGGCTTCCCCGTTCCGCTGCACAGTGGACAGTCGGTGTCGGCGGTGTACCCGCGCATGACAAGGATTTTCACTGTGCCTCCCGCTCGGCTTCGGCAATCAGCGCGTCAAGCTCGGCATCGGTGGACATGATCCAGACGGCGGGGTCGATCCCGGCGGCGTGCGCCCGGCGCAGCCGGGCGGCGGCCTCCTCGCGCTCGGCCAGGTCGCGCATGGAGGCGACGACGGCGGGGGTGGGCGGGTTGTGGTCCTGGTCGTCGTACAGCGACACGTCAAGCTCCTTGGGGTGGGGCGGCGGCAGGAGTGCCGCCGCCCTGGTCGGGTGGGTCAGAACGCGGCGGCGGGCTCGCGCTCGGCGGGGGCGTCGGCGGTGCGCTGGTTGAACTTCATCGACAGCGAGACCTCCTGGGCGGTCACCTCGATCTCGGCGTGCGTGACGCCCTCCTTGTCGACCCAGTAGCGGGGCTCCAGGTCGTTGGCGACGACGGTCACCCGCTGGCCCTTGCGCAGGCGCAGGGCGATGTTCTCGGCGAGCTTGTCCCAGGCGGTGATGTTGTAGGCGGTGGCCTTGCCGTCCTTCCAGCCGCCATTGCCGTCCGGGACGCGCTTGTTGACCATGATCCGGAGCTTGATCACGGACTTGGCGGTCTTGGAGATCCGTAGGTCGGGCTCGTTGGCGATGTTGCCGGTGATCCTGACTTCGATGTCGCTCACGTCGTACTCCTTGGTGTGATTCCTGGTCGGCCCCGGTTCCCCTTACACATCTAAAGATACCCTACTTATGCGCGAAAGTCAAAGATTTTTTGGTCGGCGGTGAGCTGGCCGGGGCCTGGCGCGGGTCGGGGTTGGCTCTCACCTGAGTGTTTCGCCTTGTGCCATCCCGTCGTCTGATCTTTGATCTACCAGGCCGGGTGTCCGGGCTGAAGGATCGCCGCTTGCGGCGACCGCGAAGCGGCTTGTCCTTCTGGTCGGGCGCGCGGTCTGGTAGACCCTCCGGGTCAGGCGGCGGGATGGCACAAGGAGAAACCGGACCCACAGATCACCTGGTGTTGAGGCAGGTGCCCCGGCCATCCTGTTGGCCTGCCCGTCCGGCGAGGACATGCTTTTGATCTTCGCTCTTCTCGCCTGTCGCCCTGGTGGCGGCAGTGAAGAGGCGAGCCCTGCCGGTTGGTGCGCCCGGCAGGGCTCGCGTGGTTGTGGTCTTTTGTGGATGGTGCCGCCCGGTCGGCCGGGCGGCACCCTGGGGTCAGGCGGCCACGAGTTCGGGGGTTGTGGTGGTGATGGCGCGCAGGTGGTGGCCGTGGTCGGCGGTGTGGTCGGGGTACCAGGTGGCGGTCAGGCCGCGCAGGTCGGCGAGCCGGGCGGTGGCCCAGTCGGCGGCCGTGGCGGCGTCGGTGGGGGTGGTGCTGGTCATGATGTGGTCGCCGTCGGGGTCGATGACGTGCCAGGCGTCGTCCACCTCGACCAGGACGTACCCGCCGAGCGCGTAGCCGTGCGGCTCCCCGGCCGGGGTGGTCGCCTCGCTGGGGTCGGCCGGGTCGGCGTCGGGCTCCTGCGGCTCGGGCTCGGCGGGAACGTCCGGGACGGCGGACTCCTGCATGGGCTCGGTCTTGGCCTCGGCCTTCGCCGCCGCCTTGGCTTCGGCCTTGGCCTTCTTCTTGGCGTCGGCGGTGACCTTGTCGATGATCTTCTGTTCGATCGGGTCGATCGGGTAGCCGAGCGAGCCGAGGAACGTCAGCCAGCGGGCGGCGGTGGTGTTGGGTGCTCCGTCCCAACTCCGGGGGCCGAGTTCGCGCTCGTGGGCGGCGGCGATGACGGCGAGGCTGTAGATGTGGCACCGGGCGTCGGTGGTGGCCTTGACCTCGACCTTGCTTCCCGTCTCCTGGCCCATGAACTCCGCGAGCAGGGGGCGGGCGGGGTCGCGCATCCAGCGGCCGATCAGGTGCGCCTCGGTGACCATCAGTTCCGCGATCAGCAGGGCCGCGCCCTTGGGCAGGGTCTTGCGGGTCATCAGGTTGTCGCGGATCCAGTCGTGGCGGAACGCGATGGCCACGCGCATCGCGGCGTTGTTCTCGCGCACCTCTTTACGCGCGGCCTTCTCCTTGTCAGTCAGGGGGCCGGTGACCGAGAACGCGCCCTGCTGGTTGCGCTGCTTGTGCTTGTTGGCCTTCCAGTCGGTGCAGTAGTAGTCCTCCATCACCGCCCCGTCCCATGACCTGATGGTCAGGTACGCGGCGTGACCGGGGCATGTGGCGTGGTCGGCGGCGGTGAGGGCCTTGCCGTCGTGGGCGAGCGCGTTCACCCGCTGGACGGGGGTGTTGTAGGTGTCGGGCTGCTTGGCCAGCAGGGTGACCTTGGCGGCGGTCAACTCGGCGGTGCGGGCGGCGAGCTTGGCGGCGGACTCCTTGGTCTGGGTCTCGGCGATGACCTTCTTCTTGAAGGCGTCCGGCCCCTCCTTGGCGGCCTCGACCAGGCGGGCCAGTGCCTTGGGGTCGTCGGCGAACGCGGCGGCGGTCGCGGCCTGGGGGATGTCGAGTCCGGCGACGGCGGTCTTCGCCTCGCCCATCCCGGCCACCGTCAGCGCCTGGGCGACCTTGGCCCGCTTGATGCCGGTCTTCTTCATGATGCCGGTGACGGACAGGCCCTCGATCTGCAACTGCTCGATCCCGGCTGCGACCTCGGCTGAGGTCAGATCGGTGCGGTGGACGTTCTCCTTGAGCATGGAGGCGATCTGGTCGCGGCGCAGCCCCAGATCCTCGCGGATGATCGCGGGGATCTTCTTCAGCCCGGCGTCGCGCGCCGACAGCAGCCGCCCCTCACCTGCGATCAGCGAGTACTTCTTGGGCTCGATCTCAACCACGACGATCGGCTGGATCAGCCCGGCCGCGCCCTCCTCCTTCATGTTGGCGACGATCCCGGCATTGGCGGTGGCCTGCTCCCGGATGTTGGCCTTGTTGACAATCACGTTCTTGACGTCGATCAGCTCGTAGCGGCCGGGCAGCGCCTCGGCCTGCTCGGCGGCCGGGGCGTCGGAGTCGGTGACGAGCTGGTCGGTGTCGACCTGCTCGGCGGTGTCGTGCTCGATGGCGATCGTGGACACGCTGGTCCCTTCGATAGTTGGTGGTGATTCCTGGTGCTCGGGGGGCGGGTTGCCGTCCCGTTCCCTCGAACAATTCAAAGATACCCTACTTAAGCGTGAAAGTCAATTGGTGTGCTGCTCTTTTCCGAAGATCAAACCGTCGTTGAGCTGCACGGTCAGTGTCTCCAGCTCTGCGTCGCTGTCGGTGTCGATCTCGATGTTGATGCCGGTGGAGCGGATCAGGGATTGGTGGACGGTGACGGTGACGCCCTGGACGCCGGTGTCCACGATCGCGCACGGCAGTTCGTACTCGCCGGGCTCGACCCGGGCGGTGATCTGGCAGACGGGGAGGACCGGGCGGCCGGTGCTGGCGATGATCTGGGCGACGGCGGCGCGGGCGTCGGCGGCGGTGGTGTCGCGGTTGATGATGGCGCAGATCCGGTTCAGCGCGTCCTCGTCGGTGACGGCGTGCGGGGTGAGCTTGCTGGTGCGGGTGGTGCTGGACATGGCGGGGTTCCTCCCAGAGCTGGTGTGATCGCGGGGCCGGTGCGAGACAGGGGCCACTTGGCCGCGTCCGTTTCTTCCGCCGACCCCGGCAAGAAGGTCGTTAGGCGGTACCCGGTGGCGCCGCGCGCAACTCCCGGGCGTTCTTTCCGGGAGTTGCGCGTGGCTCCGGGTGCCGCATAATGGCCTGCCGGGGACGAAGGAAGCCACAGATCCAGTCCGCGCTGAGACGCCGCTGCAGGGCACTCCGCGGCTTGCCCTAACGGCAGGCTGGGTGCGAGGCGGGCGGTCGCGGTGACTGCGCAACCGCTCACCGGACAACGAGCCGCGACCGCCCCGAGGCTCAACGCCGGCCTGGTCTTGATGGTCACGCTCTCCCGCGGCCGGCTTCGGCCGGTAGCCTGCACGGCATGACGAACGCTCCGGCGGTACTCGCACCGACAACGCTCGCCGACCGGATGACGAGGCTGGCGGCCGGCGACCGCGGCCCGTGGCAGGTGGCGTGCGCGCGGGCTGGCGAACTGGTCGCCGAGCGCGGCCGGTGGCGGGAACTCGTCGGCACCGACCCGGGCCAGGACATCCTGACCGCAATGGTGGCCGTGGCGGTCTACGCTCTCGGCGCCGGCGAGCCGGGCGGTCCAGGTGCGGTCACTGCGGAGGGGATCTCCAGCTGGTTCGCAGACCGCGCCGAGGCGCTGGCCTCCCGGGACCACGAGACCCGGCGCGCCGCCCTGGCCGCACTGGAGGGCGAGCTGATCTCGATGCTCGCCGCGGCGGGGCACGACGCGCCGCGAGGCAGAGTGGGCGGCCGGTGGCTGGGGCCGGACGTTGCCCCGGTGCTGCGGGCGTGGGCGTCGCTGGTGGACTGGACCGCGACCCCGCCGAACGACGACGGCGGTAGCGAGACGGCCTGGCTCGGCCCGCACCTGGAGTTCGGGCTGCTGTGCTTGCACGGCCTCGTGCGGGTACGCGCGTAGGTCGAGCCCATCCCTTCCGGATGCCCGAGAGGGCGGCGCCCTTCCGGAAGGTGTTCCGGTTTCGGGCTGGCGCTGTTCGCGTTCCGGAACGCCGCGGCGGCAGGTGCCGGCAGAGCCGTTGTGGTGTCGGCGTTCCGGCTTCGGACGGTTGATCCGGCATGTGACGCTCCACTCAGGAAACGTGTGCCGGAACGGTGGATGCGGCGCGGTACAGTGACCGAACTTCCCAATGGGGCGCCCCGGGGTGCGCTAACACCCCGAGGCCACGCCCCAGAACTCTCCTTTAGCCCAGGAGTTCCGTTGCGCACCGCTGACGCTAGCACCCTGCCCGTGCCCCCGATCATCGTCTACGGCCGCTGGGTCGCGCTGGTCGCGGCCACCGCCCTGACCGCCCCCGGCGAGCAGCACCTGATGGTCGAGGTGGGCACCTACCCGCCTTTGGCCTGGTTCGCGCCGCTGCTCCTGCTGATCTATACCAGCGCGGCGTTCAAGTCCCGTAACAAGCTGGACGTGACGCTCGCGCTGCTGCTGATGTCCGCGACCCAGTCCCTGGCCCACCTGCTCGCATCCGGCCTGATCCAGCGCAGCATCGTCCTCATGGTCGTCGTGTCATGCCTGTATTCAGTGATCCTGTGGCGGATGGAGACCATTTACGACGTTGTGGTCGCCATGCTCACCGCAGCGCTCGCTGGTAGCTCCGGCGGCGTGCCGGTAGGCCAGACCACGCGCCCTGTCGTTCCGGCACCACCGGTAGCGTCCGTTTCGGCTCCGAAGGTCGATCCGGCAGCGGTAGTTGTGCTGCCGGAAGCTCCCGAACCGCCCACTGCGCCGCTGCCGGAAGCCCCGGCTTCGGCGTCGGCTGCCGGAACACCCGGTGATGGCGATCCGGCAGATGAAGACGCGGTCGAGGATCCGGTGCGGCCGGAGTTGTCCGCGCCGGAGATCGTCGCGCGAGCCTTGGCGCTGCGCGCCGACCGCCCAACGCTGACACAGGTGGAAGCCGCACTGGCTATCGGCTGCTCCGACCGGCACCTGCGGGATTGCCTGCGGACGGAGAAGGTGACCTGGGGGCACCGGGGCAACCGTGCCCACCGGACGCGCCCGGCCAGGCAGCCACAGCCGGCATAGCCCGAACCGCCGCCGCGACGCCGGACGCCGCACCGCTGGAGGGCCATAGCCTGACCGAGGCCATGGCCGCCCCGACCGCCACCACCGCACCGCCTACCCGCCCGATGAACATCAACACCGTGTAGCCGCCCCCGGCGCCACCCCGGACACCGCACACTCGATCCGCGGGAGCACGGTGTCCGGGGGCAGTGCCGGTCACGGTGCGGCCGACGTCTAGAGACGGCGGAAGCCAAGGTGCTTGTCGGCGCTCACCTACGGTGGACATGTGTCCACTCGCCGACCCTGACACGATGGCACGATCGAACGAAGGAAGGCGCGCAGAGATGGCTGACGATTTGACGAGCACACCAGCCTGCCCGGTCCTGGTCACGCCACCGGGGAAGGCAGGGGTCGGCTCGACTCGGGTCTGCGGAACGCGACTGACGACGGATGAACAGCGCGACGCGCAGATGTGCGGCCTGCACCTCAATGCACACCGGAGCCGGCTGGCGAAGAACGCGGCACGCCAGCATGCGCGGGCGGCTTTCAAGCTGGCGAGCGATCGAGCCGATCAGCTCGTCGCGGAGCTGACCGCCGCCGGTCTGCAGGTGACATCCGGCATCGACGACCGCGACCGGGTCTTCCTGCGCCTGAACCTCGACACCGGCCAGGAACTGCGCGATCTGCTCCTCGCCGCGGCAGACCAGGGCATCACCCTGCAGAGCCAGTGATCACAACGACCTGCTCGCGGTACGCGGCGTCACGCCGGCCCGTTGCCGGTCAGCGCTGGCGTGCGGGCAGGTCGTTCAGAGTCTCGGCGAGCAGGACTGCCTGCTGGTCCCACCGATCCTGATTTTGTGCTTCCGGGTGCAGAAGCCCCGCCGGGGACGTCGGGGAACCACGCCCGCCGGACGGTCGTCACCCCAGCGGCGAGCTGCCTAGGTTTGGGCTGGACCGTCGGGTACGGACAGGCCCTCGCCCGGCCATCCTCGGTGTGCGGGTAGCTCGGCAACCGTGTCGGCGAAGAGACGTATCCGCTGGTCCAGCCGTTCCTGGTCCTGAGGATCTGAGGTTGAGGTGACCGCGACGTACACGACCACCTTTTCGTCCTCACGGGCGGCAGGGTCGGTCTCACCTGTCACGACCTGCACGCCGAGTAGGCGCCCGGCGGCACGGCCTGCTTCACGGACCGCAACGATCCTGAGCTGGTCGCTGGGGTCGATGTGCTCGACGTATTGCCAGTCGAGTTCGAGCCGGCGGGCTACTGCCAGCGTGAGGTCGCCAGGTTCGGGCTTCATGGACAACAGAGTAAGCCGCTCGCCTGGAGCGGCTGGGCGTACTCGTTGGTGCTGGTGGCATCACACAGAAGATTGAGAAGGGCAGGTTTGGAGGCGACGGTGCTCTACTGGCTCGTGGGTCGAGCCGCATCGGTCACAACCAGGTACATCAGCGCCGCCAGGCTCGTGCCGGCCACGATGTGGCCCTTCTCCACCAGCCCTTGCAACTCCGACACCAGCACCCATTCAACCCGGTCGGACTCGAAGCCGTCGCGAGGTGGACCGATGTGTTCGGCGCTGTCGGCGCGGAACACCAGGTGTTGAGAGGTCATGATCCCGGGCGAGGGGTGCACGGTCAGCAGGTGTCGCATCGGCCCTGGCCGCCAGCCGGTTTCCTCCTCGGCCTCGCGGGCGGCTGCGTGGGCCGGGTCCTCTCCGGCCCGGATGCTGCCGTGCGGGAGTTCCCAGCCGTAGGCGTCGGTGATGAACCTGTGCCGCCAGATCAACAGGACGTGTTGGTTCTGGACGACGACAGCGCAGGCGCCGGGCCCTGAGGTGCGGATGATCCGGTGATCGAGGTGGCGGCCGTCGGGGAGTTCGACGTCAGCGGAGGTGACGTGAACCCACCGGTCGTTTAACAGGTCCCGCTCGCCGTGGTTGATCCACTTCATCGGCTCCGCCTTCCGCTATGCCCACAGGTCAGACTTGGTGTACCCGCGGGCCCGCTGGAGGAAGTCTTCCACGCCCGGTTCGGTCCGGTAGCGGCGGAGCGCGGTGGCGACGGTAGCGATGCGGTCGGCGATCCTGCCGGACTCCATGCCGTCGGCCCGGTCGAGCATGAGCCCGCCGACCTGGGCGGCGTGCTCGGCCTCGCCCCGGGCGGCGAGGACCAAGGCCAAGCCGCCGTGGCGGTGGACCTGTCCGCGCAGGTGGGTGAGCGGGGCGGTGCGCACGGACTCCTCGGCGTACTCCTGGGCGGTGCGCAGGTCACCGAGCCGGCGGTGTGCCTCGGCGGCCTGGGTCGCCACCAGGCCCGGGGCGACGTAGCTGTACTCCGCCGGCCCCGTGGCGAAGTCCAGCCGGTTGGCGGCGGCCTCCGACAGCGCCAGGTGCTCACGGGCTGGACGGCCGTCGCCCATCCGCGCGTACGCCTTGCCGGCGAGGGCGTGCAGGTCGGTGATCATCGCCGGGGCGAGCCCGGACCCGGCGGCCCGCAGCGCGGAGCTGGCGTACTGCACCACCAGCCGGCAGTCTCCGAGGTACAGGGCCTGGTTGGCGAGCAGCGCGACCACGTAGCCGCCAAGCCCCCGGTCGCCGGACGCTTTCGCCAGGCGCAGCGCCGCGAGGAGGTGCCGCTGCGCGAGCGGTTGCAGGTCGCCGTCGTAGGCGCAGACTCCGGCGAACGCGGCCAGGCCGGCGGCGGCACGGAACAAGCGGCGTCCCAACGGGTCGTCGTAGGCGCTGCGGAGTAGCGGGGCGACCTGCGCGTTGAGGAGCGCGACGATCCGCGGCCGGGTCGGCACACCCCCGACCCGCCGGTACATCTCCTGGTACAGCCCGCGTGCCCGGACCAGGCGTTCGACGTCTTCCGCGTTCACCGGGCGCTGGCCGATGCTGGACACGTCGAGATCATCGGGCGGGTTCTCCCAGTTCCAGACCGGTGCACTCGCGTGCGGCCCGGTCAGGGTCGACGCCGGGCGGTGCCCGAGGAGGTCCCCGCGCCAGGTCGCCGCCGCGTGCCGCACCCCGTCAGCGAGCGATCCGGAACCGTCGTCCTCGGTCCAGCCGTCGGCGTCGACGGGCTCCGGCGGCACCTCGGAGACGTCCGTGCCGGAGTCGGACAGGATCGTGAGCAGGTGCGGGTCGAGCGCGTCGTGTTCCAGGTACCGCTGGATCGTGTCCGGGCTGCGGGAGTACCCGTTGCCGGTGAAGGCACGGTCGGCGGCCCGGCGCCGGTCGTTGAGCACCGGGAGCGCACCGCCCCGGCCCGCGTGGAACAGCACCGCCGCCGGTTCGCGGAGCGTTTCAGGAAGCTCGGCCACGACGGCGGCGAACGCGGACGCGAAGTAGCCGAACCGGCCCGTTGCCTCCGCCGGAGCCGGGCCGGCGCGGCGAGCCAGCGCGGCGACAAGCAACGGGTACCGGGCGGGCCGGACCGCGAGATCGGACGCGCCGGCCTTGCGCAGGCGCTGCAACTCCGTCTTCAGTCCAGCGGGGGCTTGAGAATCCGTGTTTTCTCCGTGTTTTGCCATTCCCGCCCCCGCGTTTCATCCGGACAATCACGCGCACACCCACCGTAGTGGCCTGCGTCGATGCGGTCCAGGGTGGAGGGAGAGCGTCCCGACGTGCTCTTGAACAAGGAGGCATCGTGAACGACTTCACCGGCGCGAGCCGGACCGATCTGCAATTCCTGTGGCTGGAGATCACCGGCAAGTGCCAAGAGACCTGCGGGCACTGCTACGCAGACTCCGGCCCGAACGGCACCCACGGCATGATGGCCGAACCGGACTGGCTGCGGGTGATCGACCAGGCCGCCGGCCTCGGCGTGCGCATGATCCAGCTCATCGGCGGCGAACCGACGCTGCACCCGTCCATGCCCACGCTCCTGGCCCACGCCCTCGACGTCGGCTTGGAGGTGGAGGTGTTCAGCAACCTGCTGATCATCCGCCCGGAGTTGTGGGACCTGTTCGCCCGCGACGGGGTGAGCCTGGCCTGTTCCTACTACTCCGACGACCCGGGCCAGCACGACGCGATCACCCACCGGCGGGGCAGCCACCGCCGGACCCGCGACAACATCGCCCGCGCCGTCACCGAGGGCATCAACTTGCGGGTCGGGGTGATCGACCTGGACGACGAACAGCGCTGGCGGCAGGCCGTGGACGACCTGACCGGGCTCGGCGTGCCGGAAGGCCGCATCGGCGTTGACCAGCTCCGCCAGGTTGGACGCGGCATCCGCACCGAGGGAGCCTCGCCCGACCAGCTGTGCGGGCAGTGCACCGCCGGAGTCGGCGCGGTCCTGCCCGACGGCTCGGTGTTCCCGTGCGTGTTCTCCCGCTGGCTGCCCGCCGGCAACGTGCTGACCGACGACCTCGGCACGATCCTCGCCGGAGGACTCGCGGAACGGCGGGCCTACCTCGACGCCGCGTTCTCCACCCGACCGGAGATCACGGGCTGCAACCCCACGTGCGGGCCGAACTGCAACCCGATCGGGTGCGGCCCGAGGTGCCAGCCCATGACCGGCTGCAACCCGGCCAAGCAGTGCGCCCCCGCCAGCAACTTCTGTCCGCCCAACTACCGGGGCCCTGGTACGCCGTGCTCGCCGCGGTCGGACTGCGCACCGAAGCAGTGCAACCCGACGGCCACCTGTAACCCCAAAACCAAGAAGAACTAGCCCGGAAGGGTAGCGTGGCCAGGTGACCGCCGAACCGGATCCGGATGCTGACCAGCGGGAATGGCTCCGCCAGCGCCTGCGATCGGCCGCTGACGCTCTCGGCGTCCAGTTGGCCGGGGATCCGGCGTTCGGCGCTCACCTGCACGCGATCGGCTCCCGCGCCCTCACTCCCGAGGGCGCGGGACGCTGGCTCAAGCTCCGCTACGACCTGCCCGGCTGGGGCGTGGCCGACACCTGGGACGGCGACCAGCTCGCCGACGAGATCGGCGTCCCGAAACCACACGTACACGCCTGGCACACCTGGGCCGACCCGGACCACCCCGACATCGGCCTGCGCGCCGATCTGATGGACCTCGCCACCGGCCCGGCGCTGTCCACGGACATGGTGCTGCACGAGGCGCCCGCGCGCACCGGGGCGGCCTGGTGGGGTGACCTGCGCGCCGCGCTCGACACGATCGCGGCATACCCGACCCGCCGGCAGCGCCAACACCCCGACGAGATCGGCCCGATCCTGCGCGAGTACTTCGCCGTCGACGTCGACCCTGGCGAACTGGACTGGGCCACCGCTCACGGTGACCTGCACTGGGGCAACCTCACCGGCCCCCGGCTGGAGATCCTGGACTGGGACAACCTCGGCACCGCACCCGCCGGCTACGACGCGGCCACCCTGCTGTGCACGAGCCTGCTGCTCCCCGACACCGCCGGCCGCGTCCACCTCGAACTCGCCGACCTGCTCGACACCCCCACCGGCGACGTCGCCCAACTCCTCGTAGCCGCCCGGCTGCTATCGCACATCGAACACGGCGACCACGCAGACCTGGAACCGGCCCTCCGCGCACACGCCAGCACGGTCGCGGGCCGGCTGGCTACTCGGTGAAGAACCGGCCCGGCGCGGCCAGGAACCGCCTCCACAGGCCGACCATCTCCAGGTCCTCCCACGCCGCATCGCGGATCCCGTGCGCGCCGAGTTCCAGAACCTGCGCGCCGGGCAGCGCCGCGACCAGCGGCGAGTGCGTCGAATAGATCACCTGCGCGCCCTCAGCGGCCAGATCCACCAGCCGGAACAGCAACTGCAACGTCGCCTCGAAACTCAGCGGGCCCTCCGCCTCATCGAGCAGGTACAAGCCCGCTCCCGAGAAACGGCCAGTGATGGCCTGTAGGTAGGACTCGCCATGGCTGACCTCCCACGACGGGCTGTCCCCGTAGCCGGGGATCTCCCGACCCGTCGCCCACGCCAACACCTCGTGCGCGGTCTCGGCCCGCAGGAAGAACCCCTTCGCCCCCGCCCCGCGGAACCCCTTGCCCTCCCGGGTCCGGTACAGGCGCATCGCGTCCCCGAGCAGGCTCTTACCCCACACGTTCGCCCGCGCCCGGCCACCGTGCCCGCCGGAGGCGTCCAGGCCATACCGCTCGGCGATGGCCTCCAACACCGTCGACTTCCCCGACCCGTTCGCACCTACCAGCACGGTGATCGGCCGGCGGAACTCCAGCCCCTCCTCCGTGAGCTGGCGGACCGCCGGCACGGTATACGGCCACCGGTCCAGGTCGACTTTGCCTTGGTCGACGTCCAGGGAGTCAATCAGCACGGGCCGAGCCTATCTGGATCTACGGCAGGGGCTTGACCATGTTGTCCATGACGGGAGAGTCGGAGAACGGCTGCTTGGTGCCGAACTGGAGCCAGCCCCAGCGGGTGTAGGCGGCGCGTGCGGGGTTGTCTGGGCGGACCAAGAGGTTCGCGGCGGCCTCGGGGCGGGTGCGGAGGAGTTCGTCGTGGATCTGTTTGCCGTAGCCGCGCTTCTGGTGGTCGGGGTGGACGGCGAACTCCCGGAAGATGTACACCGGCCCGTGGCTGGCGGGGAACTCGACGGGGAGGTTTGCGTCGCGGATCTCGGCCCACAGGTCGGCAAGGTCGCGGTCGCGGGGGCTACCGAAGGCGTAGCCGACCAGAGTGCCATCCCGCCAGCCGGCGACGAGTTCGAAGTCACGGCCCGGCGCGTACAGGGTCTCCAACCGGTCCCAGAACGCCTCCGGCCCGAACCACGGGTCGTGCTGCATGTCGGCGTGGGAGGTGACGTAGACGTTCAAGATCTCCTCGCGCAGCGCCAGCGCGCCGGCCGCGCCGTACCGGCGCAGGTCCAGCTCCAGCCGGGCCGGTTCGGGCCGGTGGTGCAGATCTAGGACCAGCTGTTCGAAGACGGGGAAGCCCGTGTTGACGACCTCAGCGACCTTCGCCCACCCCCAGTGCCCGTAGAAGCCCCGCGCCGGGTTGTTCGGGCGCACGGTGAGGGTGGCGATCAGCTCGGGCCGGTCACGGAGGAGTTCGTCGTGCAGGGCCCGGCCAACGCCGTGTCGTTGTGCTGTCGGGCGGACGGCGAGTTCGTTGAACACGAACACCGGCTGCGGGCTCGCCGGGATCTCGATGTCCGCCTCTGACGCGCTGACCTGCTCCCACAGGCCGGCGGCCCGGTCTGCGGGGCGAGTGCACCCGAACGCGAAACCGACCGGCTCGCCGTCGAGCGAGGCGACGACCAAGGCGAAGCCGGGCGCGGGCGCGTACCAGTCGACCAGCCTCCGCCAGAACTGCTCCCGGCTGTAGAACGGGTTGTCGGCGACGTCGAGGTGTGTCGCCTCGTACATGTCCTCCAGCACGTCACGGAGGTTCAGCGCGTCTTCGGCGGCGTACCGGGCGAGCGTGAGGGAGGGGTCGGCCATGGGGTTGTCCTGGTCGGTCAGGCCGTGATCGCGGCGTGGACGTTGAGGTAGTGGTCAAGGTCTGCGACCGCGCCGACGCTGCGGGTCTCGCGTGGGGCGGCGTGCAGGACGCTGTATCCGAGGTCGACCACGGGCCGGATGTGGTCGCGGCGGGGAAGGTTGTTCAGCACCGTCTGGGCGTGCTTGGCGCCACCTGCGGCGTCTCCGGCGCGCACCATGCACAGCGCCCGCTGGAGTTCGATCTGGGCGGGGCCGCGGTGGTAGGTGCGCGAGTAGGTGCGCAGAGCCTGGTCCTGGGCTTCGCCGGCCTCGGCGAGCATCCCGAGGTGGGAGTAGACGTAGCTCGCGGTGAAGCGGTAGCGGTTCTCTCGCCAGATCAGGACGGACTCACGGTCCGGGGACTCGTCCACCGCGTCGGCCGGCAGGGTGTGCATCAGCGACTCGGCCGTGGCGAGGGCGGATAGGGCCTCGTCGTGGCGGCCGGCGAGGGCCAGCGCCTGCGCCCGCCCGCTCGTCAGCTCGGTGACCGCCTGGGGGCTGCCGTGCGAGGCGAGGGCCATGCTCTCGTCGGCCAGCCGGATGATCGCGTCGACGGGACGCTGCTCGTACAGGGCGCGGATGATCTGCCGTCCGCGTACCCACAGCTCGGTATCGACGTTTCCAGATGCCTCGGCCAAGGTCCGGGCGGTGCGCCACCAGCGCCGCGACTCGGTCAGGTTCGCCAGGTTCGCCATCGTCATGGCGATCAGTGCGGCGAGCGTAGCCGCGACCCGTCGGAGTTCGTTGCGCTCCGTGTCGCTTCCAGCATTCTGGGCAGCAACCTGGATGCCGAAGTTGTCGATCCACAACGAATCGAGCAGGTCAGCGGGCGCCTGTGAGAAATAGTCATACCCGTAGTCGCGGATGATCTCGTGCCACTCGTCAGTGCCGGCCCGAGCCCGGTCTTCGGCGAGGGCGAGGTTGAGGCTGTGTCGGGCGGTTTCCATGCCGAGCCCTGGCGCGAGCGCGCCGAAACCTGCCACGGCACCACCGAGCGCGAGTACCTGTCGACGGTCCACGGGACTTCCCTCCCCACCATTGCCAGTCAGCAAAGTTTGCGACAAAGCGGCATAGCTGTACACATTGAACGGCACCGTACTGACGACCCGCAAGCGCCGATCCTCGTGCATACGCTCCGCCAGCGTGAGGAGTTCACCTCCCGCCCCAAGCGCGTCGTCTAGGGCCTTGGCGTTGTCGATCGTCGGCCGGAGCCCCTTGCCCTCGTACTCGTTGACCCGGCTCGCGGCAATGAACGCGAGCTTCGCCAGAGCGCGCTGGGTCAACCCCTGCGCGGCCCTGCGGGCTCTCAGCGCCTCGCCAAAAGTATCCCCGGTCACGAGTCACCCCCGGTGTTCCACATGTTCCAAATTTCCTTTGGAACTGCGTGCATCTACCCGAGCACCCACCGTACCGGGAAGGTGAGACCCAGGCCACAGGCCCGCAGTGGCAATTGTCGATCTTGAGTCGTGGCGATTGCTCCGCCGGGAACGCGGCGGTGGAGGGCAGTCCGGGAAAATTCCGTGTTTTCTCCGGGGAACCTCCGCCTTTTCTGAGGAGCGTGACTCTCACAGCCCCTCCGGCCAACGTCAGGAGATACAGGTGAAGACCACTATCCCTGTGCCGGCCACGCTCCGCAGGCGTGGTGCCGCACCACCGCCCCGCCCGTCGACGGCGCAAACGCTGACCGGACCGGACGCTGGGCCGCAACTGGTGCTCGACTTCGCGGCTGCGGTGGATCTGGCGACGACGATGGAATGCCAGCTAGCGGCGGCTCCGTGGCGGGCGGTGGAGGCTGGACGCTGGCGGCGGCTGGTGTACGTGGGCGGGCGGCCGGTACCTGTGAAGGTCGCGGCGGCGGGCCGGTCGCTGGAGTTCTTCTTCGACGCGGCACGCGACGGGGTGCGCGAGCGGTTGGAGGCGATGTTCACCCTCCAGGTTGGCGGGCTGGATCTCGACCGGTACCCGGGTCTCGCGGTGTTGCGGGAGCAGTGCCAGGGCGTGGTGTTGATGGCGGCTCCGCCGCTGGAGATGCTGGTCCTGGCGGCTTTCGATGTGTCCGGGCGTGCGCCCGGCAGGACCCAGGTCCCGTTTGATGCTGTGGTGGCCGCCTCGGGCGGGCTGACGCTAGCCGGACTGGCGGCTCTTCCTGATACGGGGGCGGTGTCCGGGGAGAATGTTCGGCGGCTGCGGCTGGTGGCTCAGGCCCTCTTGGGCGTCGTCGGGGATGACGACGGTCTCGCCAAGCTGGTGGCCGACGATCGGAATCTGCTGGCGGAGGTCGCCACGCTGCCCCACGTCAACATGGCGACCGCGCCGCGCGTCGTGATCGCGGCCACCGGCTCGCGGATCGCCATGCCGACCCGCACCGCTCTGCTGCGCATCTGTACCCGCCTCGGCCTGCTGTCGCGCCAACCCAGCGGCCGGCACGACGTACAGACTGCGGCTGGCCGTCTGGCCCGGATCGGGGACATAGCGCTGGTCAGTGAGTTGTTGATCTGGCTCGGCCGCGCGGTATGCACGACCCGAGACCCCCGGTGCGGGGTGTGCCCGCTGGCCTCGGCGTGCCCGTCCGCTGCGGCTGCGGCCGACGACCGGTGACCGCCGGTTCGTCGCCGTGGTCCACGTGACCGTGGCGACGGACTGACCTGACAGTCCGACTGATGAATCTCACCGGCTCCCCAGCGGTGCGTGACTGGACTCCGCGCCGCATGGGTGATCAGGGAGAGCGCACGGCCTTAGCCGCGCGCTCACCCTCGGACGAAAGAGGCACCGATGGCTGCGGCTGCTCCAACCAAGTGGACCCCGAAACCGGGGGACGTTCTGATCCTGGACCGCGAGGCGTCTCCGCAGTTCACGGGGCTCGCCATGCGGGTCCGGGTGATCAAGGCGGTGGAGCGGCGCTCCAGCGTCAGCGGCTGGGCGAGCTTCGAGGTCTACCAGCTCGACCAGCACGGCGAGGCAGTGGCTCGCCGGAGCGTGTTCCTGCACGTGGCGGCCCTCGGCCCGCTGCACATCCAGTAAGTCCGACCACCAACACCTAGGAGACGGCATGGTTGACCTGCTCACACGCCCAGATCAGCGCGGCGTGCACGTGTACTCGGCCGGTGATAGTCGCCTCGGCGGTCGAGATCGGACCCGGGCGACGGAGGCCGCGGCGGAGTTCCTGGCCGCGCTTGGGGTACCGCTCGACGGCGAGCACACCGAGCGCACCGCCGAGCGGATGACGGACGCCTACCTGGAAATGCTCACCCCCCGCGACACGGAACTGACCACGTTCCCGAACAGCGGCGGCAACCGGGAGCTGGTGATCGAACGGCAGATCCGGTTCACGTCGCTGTGCGCCCACCACATGCTCCCGTTCATCGGCGTCGCCCACGTCGGCTACATCCCGGGCGAGCGCTTGTTGGGCTTGTCGAAGATCGCCCGCCTGGTGGAGTTGTTCTCCCGGCGCCCGCAGGTCCAGGAGGACCTGGTGGCCGGCATCGCCGGCTGGCTGGACGACAACCTCGCCACCCCCGGTGTCGGGGTTGTCGCCAGCGCCGTGCACTTGTGCATGACCGAACGGGGGGCCCGCGCGCACGGCACCACCACCGTCACCTCCGCCTACCGGGGCACGCTGCTGGAGGACCGGACCGTGCGCGGGGAGTTCCTGGCGCTGGCCGGCACGATCAGCGCGGAGTGGTCGCTGTGACCGCGGCACTGGTATGGCCGGAGGAGACGCCCGCGCCCGAGTCGGCGGTGGTGATCGCGTCGGGCGGGCTGGACTCGACGGTGGCCGCCTACTGGCTGCGCGAGCGGGGCGCAGAGGTGACGCTGCTGTCGTTCGACTACGGCCAGCGCCACCGGGTGGAACTCGACCACGCCCGCCGGGTGGCGGCCGGTCTCGGCGCCGTGCACCATGTGCTGGACCTGTCGGGGCTGGGCGCGATCCTGTCCGGGTCGGCGCTGACCGACGGGGGCGTGGACGTGCCTGACGGGCACTACACCGCCGAGCAGATGACGGCCACGGTCGTGCCGAACCGCAACGCGATCATGCTCGACATCGCCGTGGGCCTGGCCGTCGCGCGCAAGATCCAGGCGGTGGTGTTCGGCGCGCACGCGGGCGACCACCCGATCTACCCGGACTGCCGTCCGGTGTTCCTGTCGGCGTTCACCTGGTCGGCGACCACCGCCAACGAAGGCTTCCTCCCCGCTGGGTTCGCGGTGCTGGCCCCGTTCCTGCGCGCGACGAAAGGCCAGATCGTGGCACTCGGCGCGGAGCTGGGCGTGCCGCTGGGAGACACCTGGTCGTGCTACCGGGGCGGTGACGTGCACTGCGGCACCTGCGGCACCTGCACCGAGCGCCGCGAGGCGTTCGCCCTGGCCGGCGTCACCGACCCAACCCGGTACGCGGCCGGCATGGCGGGGGTGGTGTAGGTGTACACGATCAGCAAGGAGTTCCGGTTCGAGGCCGCCCACCGCCTCACCAGCCTTCCTCCCGAGCACCAGTGTTCCCGCCCGCACGGGCACAGCTACCGGGTGCGCGTGGAACTTGGGTCGGAGGAGTTGACGGGGCCCGGGTTCGTGGCCGACTTCGGGGAGTTGGCGTTCTTCGGCAGCTACCTCGCCGCCGCGTTCGACCACCGCGACCTCAACACCGTGCTGTCGTTCGAGCCGACGAGCGAGCGGCTGGCGAAGTACCTGGCCGGCTGGTTCATCGACGCCGCCCCGCCGCACCTGGACGGGCTCCTGCGCTCGGTCACCGTGATGGAGACCGCGACCAGCTCGGCGACGTACCACGTGGTGCCGTCATGATCCGCCTGGAGTTGCCGGCGGCCGACCACCCCATCGGCGACGGGGGTCTGCTAGTGGCGGAGGGGTTCACACCGACGCTGCAAGGGGAAGGGCCGTCCGCGGGTCAGGTCGCGGGCTTCCTGCGCCTGTCGCGCTGCAACCTCGACTGCGCCAACTGCGACACGCCCTACACGTGGGACTGGACGCGCTTCGACGCCCGGGAGCAGAGCCGCCGCATCGGCGTCGACGTCCTGTTGGACTGGTTGACCCGGCACGCCCCCGGCCTGGTCGTGATCACCGGCGGGGAGCCGCTGATCCAACAGGACAACCTCACCCCCCTGGTCCGCGGGCTCGTGGAGGCTGGTCGGCGGGTGGAGATCGAGACGAACGGCACCCTGGTCCCCGATCCCGAGTTGGCGGGGCTGGTCTCGTTCAACGTCAGCCCCAAGCTGTCGCGGTTCGGCGTGTCGGCTGCTCGCAAGCGCATCGTGCCCCGCGCGCTGCGGGCGCTGACCAGGCACGGCGGCCGATTCAAGTTCGTCATCTCCGAGTTGGACGAACTGGCGGAGGTCGACGCGCTCGTGGCCGAGCACGGGCTGCGGGAGGTGTGGCTGATGCCGGAGGGCACCACCGTGGCCGCGATCGACCGGGGACTAGTCCGTCTCGGGGAGGTAGCGGCGGAGCGGGGATATCACCTGTCCGACCGGCTGCACGTGCGCCTGTGGGGTGATGAACGTGGCCGCTGAACTCAGCGTCGCCGACGGGCCTGGACGGGGCCGTCTTTCCCGCTCTACGGGGCCGCGTGTGCAGGAAATCGGCCCGAAAGAGCTGTCGGGCGGGATCGTTCCTGCCGTCCAGGTTGGACACACCATACCCCAACCGGCGCCCCGGGCGCATTCGCTGATGCCGTGGCTGGTCGAGCCCCGCCACCTGTTGCGGGCGGCGCGGCTGTGTATGCGGCGGGCCGGCGGCCCCGGCGCGGACGGCATGACCTGGCGGGCCTTCCGGGTGGACCTGCACCACCGCCTGGCCGACCTCGGCCAGGCGCTGCGGGCCGGGACGTGGCAGCCGGGACCGATGCGGCTGGTGGAGATCCCGGCCTACACCGGCAAGGTATTCACCGCCGTGCTGCCGACGGTGACGGACCGGGTGGTGCACCGGGCGATGCGCCAGGCGCTCGCCGGGGTCCTGGAGACGCGGGTGCTGGCCGACTGGGTGTCGGCGTACCGGCCGCGCCGCAGCCGGGTCACCGCGCTGCGCCAGGCCGCCCGGCATCGCGCGGACGGCTTCGCGTGGGTCACCGACCTCGACGTGGCCGGCGCGTCGGCCGGCGGCGACGTGGGCGAATTGGTCGACTGGTTGGCCGCGCACGTTGCCGACGGGGCGTTCCTGGACCGGTTCCGCACCGCCCTGACCGGGCTGCCGTCACCGCTGATGCCGGGATCGGGGGTGTGGCCGGTGGTGTTCCACCTGCGCCTGTCCCGGGTCGATGAGCAGCTGGCGGGGCTTCGGGTGGTGCGGTTCGCCGACAACTACGCGGTGTTCAGCGTTGACGAGCCGGCGGCGGTGGCCGCGTTCGAGCAGGTCACAGCGGCCCTCGCCGCCGTGGGGCTCGCGGCCAACGCGCGCAAGAGCCGCATCCGCCCGCCAGCGCACGCGCTGATCGAAGACCTGTTCCTGATCGACGGATGAGGCCGGAGATGATCACAGAAACCGCGCTCGGCTCGCCGCTGCGCTGGATCCGCGTACCCGGCGGGGTCTGCCTCTACGGCGACAACGCCACCCCCCGCCCGGTCGCTGACCTGTGGTGGACGGCGACGCCGGTCACCAACGCGCAGATCGGCGGCGTCGGGGAGCCGGACTGGCCGGTCACCGGCCTGTCGCACGCCTCCGCCGCCGCCCTCGCCACAGCCCTCGGCGGCCGGCTGGCGAAGGTCACCGAGTGGGAATGGGCCGCCTCCGGGCCGAGGCGCCGGCCCTGGCCCTGGGGAGAGCGGGACTGGACCAGCCGGCACGCCCGCCTGTCCGGCGGGGACCTCCCGTTGGACGTGCCCGGTCCGGTGGCCGCCCACCCCGACGGGGCCACCCCGCTGGGTCTTCTGGACATGGCCGGGCTGGTCTGGGAATGGACGGCCAGCGCTGTGCCGGGCGGCGGGCACCAGGTCCGCGGCGGGTCGTTCGCGTCCCGTCCGCTGTATGCGCGCACCACGTTCCTCAACGCCGCCCCTTCGGAGCTGTGCTCCGAAGGGATCGGGCTGCGGGTGGTGAGGGCGGCGTGACCTCGCTCGGACACCTCGCCGGCCGCCGCTGCATCGTGGCCTGCTCGGCGGAGAAGACGTTCACCACGCACCCCGTGCCGGCGCTCGACCTCTACCAGGGCGGAGCCGTCCCACCGCTGCGCGCCCGGCTCGGCGGACAACCGGCGCTGCGGTCGCGGGTGCGGATCCTGTCGGCCGAACACGGCCTGATCGGCGCGGACGAACTCCTGCTGCCGTACGACCGGCCCCTCGACGCCGACCGTGCGGTACAGCTGCGACCCCTGGTCCGCGAGCAACTGGCGGCGGAGGAGTCGGGGGCGCCGGTGACCGAGTGGCTGGTCATCGCCGAACCGCTGTACCTGGTGCTGCTGGCCGACTTGCTCGCCCATCCAGCCCGGCCCCAGCTGCACTGGGTGCACGACCATGCCCATGGCTGGCCACAGGCCGCCGCCGTCCTCGACGGCTGGGGGTGGCCGTGACCAGCCTCGCCGACGTGCTCGCCGGCCGCGACAACGACCATCGGCCCCACACCACCGCGTTCACCGCGCGCACCCGCCTGGGTTGGCACACCCCGACCCCGCCGGAGGCCGGCGAAGGCACGGGGGTGTCGGTGGTGATCCCCGCCCACAACAATGACTACAGCCTCCCGGCCGTCCTCGACGCCCTCGACGCCCGCCGCCACCTCCAGACCCGGGTGGAGGTGATCGTGGTCGATGACGCCTCCACCGACGACACCGGCCGCATCGCAGCCAAGCACCGCGCCGTTGACCGGGTCATGCGCTTCCCGCAGAAGCGGGGACCGGCCGCCGCCCGCAACCTGGGCACGTTCCTGGCGACCTGGCCCACCGTGATCTACCTCGACGCCGACATGGTCATCGCCCCGCACGTGCTCACCGACATGGCCGTGCGCGCACACCCCGAACTGGTGTTGGTGGGCTTCCGGCAGAACGTGCCATACAGCCGGGGCCGCGACGACACGCCCATCGTGCCGGGCCTGGAACCGGACCTGGCCGCCGACCACCGGGTGCTCTGGAAACCGCCGGTCGGTAAGCCCATGTTCTACTCCGGGCAGGTCTACACCGCTCCGCTCGTCGGCCACCCGCTGGACGACACCGATGACTTCCGCGACCTCGGCAACGGCCGCGCCTACTTCGACTGGGACCTGCCCCGGATGCTGGTCACCGCCCTGGTCGCAGTACCCCGCGCGAAGGTCGCCGACGTCGGCGGCTTCGACCCGGGCTTCGGGCCCGACGGGTGGGGCTCGGAGGACACCCACCTGGGCGCGGCCCTGGCCGCCGCCGGCTGCAAGATCGTCCCGCTGCGCCAGGCGCGGGGCTGGCACATCGACCCGCCGGACGCCGACGCGGCGTGGCAGGCCAAGTTCGCCACCGCCGCCGCCCGCATCGCCCACTACCGGCACCTGCTCACCCTGCCCGCCCCGACCGGTAAGGCGGGCGAGTTCGCCGCCACCGGGGCGCGGCTGCTCACAGAGACGGAGGACCTGCGATGACCAGACGTGTGTTCGGCGCGGCCGGAGGTCTCGTACACGACCCGGCCACCGCGCAGACCCACTTCGCCCCGGGGACCGTGCCCGACGGGCGGGTAGACCTGGAGGACGCGGAGGTGGCCGGCTGGCCGCTCGCCACCCCCGACCTGGTGGTACGGCTGATGCCGATGAGCGTGTGCTGGTCGCCGATCGTGCGGTGCAACCTGCACTGCCCGCACTGCCTGGACGACACCACCGTCCCGGAACTCGACAAGCACGGCCGCGCGGCCGTCGCCGATGTCCTGGCCCGCTCTGAGGTACTGGGCGTGGACATCTCCGGCGGGGAACCACTGCTGCTGCGCGACCTGCCGGGCCTGACCCGCACCATCCGCGAGGGCGGGCACGCGGCCGTGTCGGTCACCACCAACGGCTGGTACCTGACTCGGTGGGTCAACCGCCTCGCCGAGACCGTCGACGCGGTCCGGGTGTCCTTCGACGGGCCCACGTCCGAACATCACGACCGACTCCGGGGTGCCGGTTCGTTCGCCCGCGCGTGCTCGGGGGTGCGGGCGGCCGTCGACGCAGGGCTGCGGGTGCAGATGCAGATGGTGCTGATGAACACCACCGGTCGGCACGCCCAAGCCATGATCGACCTCGCGCACGAGCTGGGGGCGGGCGGGCTGACGTTCCTCCAGCTCCTGCCGATCGGCTCCGCGGTCGACCTCGCCGAGCAGGAGATGGTCTCCGACCACGGAGCCCAAGCCCTCCTCAACGGCCTGGCCCTGCCAGACGGGCTGTCGGTCCGGCTGCGCACCCGGCGCAACGCGGCCGGGTTCAGCGTCGTTCGCGCCGACGGACAGGTCTGGCGCAACGGGCGCGGCGCCCTGTCCATCGGGTCGTTGAAGCAGCTGACGGTGCCCGGGGACCTGATGCTCGCAGGAAGGGACGGTGCGGCATGACCGGCCGACACGCCGCCGAGCCCGCCACGGTCGAGCGGGTGTTTCGCGGGGACCGCGTCCTGGTCGTCACCTCCGAGGCGTTCGCCGACGGCTGCCAGCGCCTGGCGGCTGCCGCCGCCCGCCTCGGGACCATCAGCGCGGTGATCGGGATCAGCAACGGCGGCCTGGCACCCGCCTCCCACATCGCCCACACCCTGGGCGCCCGCGCCTACACCGTCGGCGCGAAGCACAACGCGACCAACGGCCTGTACGAGCAGGCCACCGGAGACGTCACCTGCGACCTCGGCCCGCTGATCGCCCAACTCCAGGGCGACCTCCTCGGCGGAGCGGTGCTGCTGGTGGACGACATCTACGGCTCCGGGGCCACCATGGGCACCCTCATCCCGCAGATCGGCCGCCACCTCGCACCCGGCGCGACCCTGCACACGGCCGTGCTGTGCCGCAACGTCGCCAACCGCGACCAGCCCGGCGGGCCGGACCTGTGGCTGTGGGACACCGACGACTGGACACACTTCCCCTGGGAGGACAGCCTGCCCGCCGGCACCGTCACCGAAACCCTCGTCGTCCCCTCGGTGGCCCGCTCATGACCACCGTCGCGTTCGTCCTCGTCTCCTGGCACCCCGACGCCCCCGCCGGCATGGAACGCGCCGTCGCCGCGTCCTGCGCCGGCCTGGTCGAACTCGGGCACCGCGCCCTGATCCTCACCGCGGCGCCGGTGTCCACGTCGATGTTCGCGGGCGCGTACTTGCTGCGGTTGTGGTCTTTGCCGGTCGCCTTCCCGTGCGACGACGAGCACCTGCGGGACGCGATCACCGCGAACACGGCCGCGATCCAGGCCGAGCTGGTCGAGATCATGCGGGACTGGCAGGTCGACGTCGCCGTGTACGTCGACGCCCTGTGGGGCCTCGGCATGATCATGCCGCAGGAGGCACCCGACCGGCGGGTTCTGGCCGCGCACGTCCTCGGACACGGCGCCGACGTGCGCGCCGCCCTCGACCGGGCCCCGCACACGGTCCTGGCACCGTCGCCGGTCGTCATCGACCAAGCCGTACTTGCCGGGCACGACGTTTGCGGCTGGCAGGTGCTGCCCAACGCGCTGCTGTACGAGCCGGACCCGGCGGCCCCGGGCGTTCGCGACGCCCGTCGGGTCGCCGCACCGACCCGGATCATGGCCCGCCTGGGGCCGGAGAAGGGTGTCACGGACCTGCTCGCCGCGATGCCGGCGGAGTTCGCCGGCTGCGTGGAGGTTGCCCTGGCCGACGCGGCGTTCGAGTTGCAACCCGGTAGTCAGGACCGCGTCCGCGAGCTGTGCATGGACCTGGCCCGCCAGTCCCCGGGCGTCGCGGTGCTCTCCGCCCTGCCGTGGAAGATCGTGCCCGGCTGGCTGGCGCAGGCCGCGGTTGTCATCGTGCCGTCGCTCGCCGAGACGTTCGGGCTGGTGGCCCTGGAGGCGATGGCCGGCGGAACACCGGTCGTGGCCTACGCGATCGGCAACCTGCCCGCGCTGGTGGGCGACGGCGGGGTGCTGGTGGACCCGGCCGACGGGCCCGAAGGGCTGTGGCGCGCCGCCGGGGCGCTGTTGAGCGATCCGGTAGCGTATGGGGCTGCATCACAGGCTGGCTACTACCGCTCTCGGGACTATCGGCCTGCGCATATCGCTGACCAACTCCTGTCGAAGGTGAGGTGAGCTGATGAGCGCCGTCCCGGTGTCGCTCCAGCCCGCGCTGCCCATCCCCATGCCCGCGACCAATATGCCCGGCGGTCCGCCGCTGCTGCTCGTCGACGGCCACCACCTGCTTTACGGCGGGACGTTCGGCTTCCCGGCTGCGGTGTACTCCGCCGACAGGACCCGGCTGCTGACCGGAACGTTCGCGTTCTTCGCCCTGCTGCGCGTGGCGATCAACAAGGAGGTGCCGGGCGGGAGCCCGGAAGTGATCGTCGCCTTCGACGGCGAGAACGGCGGAGCCTCCCGCAAGGAGGAACACCCCGGGTACAAGGCCAGCCGACCCACCGATGAGGCGTCCCTGCTGCCGTTGACGTTCCTGCCGGACGTGTACCGGGGCCTGGACGCCCACGGCATCGCCCGCGTCGAACTCGATCACGCAGAGGCCGACGACGTGATCGCCACGCTCGTGCACGCGACCCCCGCCCCCCGGCAGGTGATCATCATGTCCGGGGACCGTGACTACTACCAGCTCATCACCACCGATGGCCGGGTCCGGGTCCTCAACCCCCGGTTCCGGGACGGGCAACGCCTGGTCGATGAGGCCGCCGTCCTCGAACGCCACGGCGTCACGCCCGCGCAGTGGGCGGACTTCCGCGCGCTGATGGGCGACCCGGCCGACGAGATTCCCGGGGTGCACGGCATCGGGGCCAAAACCGCCGCGACCCTCCTGGCCGGCGGCCTGACCCTCGAAGACCTCCGCGACTCCGGACGGCTGGAATCGGGACGCGCCCGCAGGGTGGCCGAGCAGTTCGAGACGGCGCTCAAGTGGCGCGACATGATCCGCCTGACCGTCGACATGGACCTGCCGATCGCCCCGACCGGGATGGCCAGCGATCCGCTGCCCACCCCCCGGGAGGTCCTGGAGAGGCTGGAGCTGTGGTGACCCGGCACGGGCACCTGCTGACGGTGATGGCCCACGCCGACGACGCCGAACTCTGGGCCGGCGGCACCCTGTGCCGGCACGCACACCTCGGCTGGCGAACCAGCATCGCCGTGCCGGCCAGCGACCCGGTCCGCGACGGCGAAGCCGCCGCCGGGGCCGACGTCCTCGGAGCCCGGCTGCACCTGCTGCCCGACATGACCATCGCCACCGTCGCCGCGCTGCTGGCCGAGCTGCGCCCCGACGTGGTGATCACCCACCCCGCAGACGACGTGCACCCCGACCACCGCCACGCCTCAGGCGTCGTCCTCGGCGCGCTGCCTGAGGTCGTGATCGCCACCGGCCGACCCGGGCGGGTTTACACCTGCGACAGCTACAACAACCTCGACCAGCACGGCCGCCCCCTCGACCTGCCGGTGGTCATCGACACCACTGACTACCACCACACCAAGATCAAAGCCCTGCTCGCGCACGAGTCCCAACCGATCGCCGAGCACTTCGGCCCGATGGCCGAAACACTCGGCCGTCTCCACGGCCACCGCATCGGCACCGGCTTCGGCGAGGGGTTCCGGCCCGTGCCGGTCCTCGGCCGCATCCCCGCCACCGACACCCTCTAACCCGCCCCGACCGCCAGCACCACCCGCGCGCACCGCGCCCTCGCCGACTAGGCGCAGGGCCCGCCGCGCTGCCCCCACGGCGGCAGAAAGCCCGAAAGGCCCCGTTACATGTCTGCCCACCCCCTGCTTCCTCCACGCTCCTCGTGGCGGCGCACCGCTGCCCGCGTCGCCGTCAACATCGCCTCCGGCGCAGTGCTGCTGGGCATGGTCGTCGGCGTGCCCGCCGTTCTGCTGATCGACCCCGGCCTGTCGACCCTGCTCGACCGCACCGAGAACTACGCCGCTGTGGCGATCGGACTCATCGTCTGCGGCGCGGTGTTCCTGCGCACCCTCCCGCCCGCCCGGTGAGCGACAACTACGGGCACGCCGCCCGCATTGCCGCCACACGCGCACTCCTGCACTGCGGCACCCCAGCGCGGCACGCATCGCGCCCCACAACCCCGGCTGGTCGGCTCGTCGTTCCTGAATCCTCCCCAGGTCAGACGCCGACCAGCCGGCCCACCACCCCCGAACACCACAGCGGCCCGGCGGGCACCGCCCCGTCGGCCGCCGGAAGGACCAGCGCGTGACCGCCCTCCCTGACAACCCCGCCGCCGGCGTCCCGTGCCCGTATCTCGACCAGATGCTGGACCTGGCACGCCAGCACCGGCCCGACGCGCAGCCCGGGGAGGTGACCGCCTCGGTCACCGGCTGGGTGCTGCGCGTCGACAGCGCGGACGGGCCCCTCATCGTTAAGCGCCACCGGGAGGACACGACGTTTCTACGCGAGGCCACGGCTTACCGGGCGTGGGAGCGGCAACTGACGGCGCTCGGGGGCCTGGTGCCGGCGGTGCTGCGCACCGCGCACGTTGAGCGAACGCTGCTCCTATCGGCGGTACCGGGCAGGCCGGTGTCGGAGTGCGAGCTGACCGGGCAGGAGGAGACCGCCGCCCACCGCGCGGCCGGGCAGACCCTGGCCACCCTGCACGCCTCCGTGCACCTCACTGGTTTGGAGGGGGCGATGCTGCCGGCCGCGGCGGCGCGGGCACGGCTGCGGCAGTGGCGCCGCGACGCGGTCGTGACGGTCGAGCAGGCCGAGCAGTTCGCCGCCATGATCGAGCGACTGGAGCATTGGAGCGGGCCGCAGGTCGTCCTTGGGCACGGCCACTTCCTCCCCGAACACTGGATGTGGAACGGGTCGCACGTGTCGTTGATCGGGCTGCGCGGCTTGTCGGCCCGCTACCCCGCCTTAAGCCTGCTGCCGCTGGCTGTCGGGGTCTGGGAGGACCGGCGCGACCTGCGGGCGGCGTTCTTAGAGGGGTACAAGTATCGGCTGGCTGACTCGGTGGCTCGCACCGTGGAGGCAGCGGTCGAGCTGACTCGCGCCGGTGGCATCCTGCTGCTGCAATCCGCACCAGCGGAGTCGCAGTGACCACGGTGGCGATCGTCGGCGGCGGCCGACACCTCTCACAGTGGCTCGTCCGCCTGGACCCGGACCCCGCGTACCGGATCGTCGCGGTCACCGGCCCCTCCGACCGCCATGAACCGGCCGTCCCCGCGCACCTCGCCGAGCTGGTGACGCTGCACCACCGCGCCGCGCTGCGGCTCGCGCCGGACGTGCTGCTGGTCCTAGAGGCGATGAGCACCCCGGAGGTGATCCGCGACGGTCTCCGCGCCGGAGCGCACGTCATCGCAGACCTCCCGATCGCCCACCGGGCCAGCCAGGTTCCCGGCTTCCTCGACCTGGCCCGCAAGAACGGCCGGCGGGTCGTGGTGCCCGCCCGGCGCGCGGATCCGGGCCTGGAGGTGCTGCGCGCCGCCGTCGCCTGCGACACACCGGAGCGCCGGCTGCCGTGGGCAGTGCAGGCCGACCTGCTCTACACCCTCGCCGACGCGCCGAGCCCCTACGATCTCGACACGGCCGCCGCCCTGCTTGTGCGCGCCGCCGACCTTGCCGGAGTGCAGATCACGGCGGTGCTGGCCGACAACCTGAGCCCGCACGCCCCGCACGCCGGTCGCTCGCTGTACCGGGTGCCGGTGCTGTCGACCGTCGCCGATGGCGTCGCGGTGACGGTACGGGCCGGGGCGGTACCGGCGGGCACTCGGGGCCTGACCGGTCCCGCCGGGCGGTGGACGGTGACGGCGGCGACCGGCGTCGCGTACCGGTGGCAGGGCGGCGAGGTCGCAGCCGTCGACGGGACTGGCGCGCTGCGGCACCGGCCCGCGCCTGTGGCCGACGATCGGGATCCGCGGTGGCTGGACGCGGTCCTGGACGACCTGCACGGCACCGGCACCGGCGTGCACCTCCTCGGCGCCGTTCACGACCGGCACGCCCGGGTCGTGGACGCGCTGCTGCGCCGCCACACCACCGGCCGCTCCTCCGCCGTCCCCGCCAGCAAGCTCCCGCACGGCGACCGCTAGCACCCGATCACCGCGCTGACCCGCGCACGCAGTACTCCCACCCCGGCGACCCCTGCCGCTGCCTCTTCGAAGGGACCACCCCGTCATGAACGCCTTCCGCCGCCTGCGCCTGCCCCGCCTGCCCCGCTGGGTGCCAGGTCGGCGACGGCGTGCCTGGATACTGGGCACGGCCGTCGTGCTGGTCGTCGCTCTGGTCGGCGGTGTCCTCGCCGCCGCCCGGCCTTCGAACACCCCGAGACCGGCCCGCGCCGGCAAGACGGTGGCCGCCCCGCGCCCCCGGCCGTCAGCGGTCCCGACGAACTCGCCGTGGGAGACCGCCCACCTGACCGCGCTGACGGTGCACACCGCCGCGGACTTCACGGTCACGATCCAGGCCGCCACCGCCGCACCCCTCGATGAGCCACGGGCCAACAACCGGTACGGCCGACAGATCGCCAAGATCGCGTGGCGGACCGTGCAGACCCCGATGGACTGGCTGGCCGTGCACGTGACGGACAGCGCCGGCCGCAAATTCGACGGAGCATGGACACCCGAACAACTCCAAGCAGCGTTCGGACCCCGCCCGCGCGGCCTGAACGAGCGCAGAGAAGCCGACAAGCTCAAGGCCGCCGCCGACGGACCGTTTCGCAACCGAACCGCCCGCGACCTGCAACAGGCCACCGACCTGGGCCGTGACCTGCTCGAATCCACGACCCGCAACCACCTGCACCGCGACCTGCCCGACCCGCAAGTCACCGAGCCCACGGTCTGCGGACACCAGGACGGCTCCACCTGGATCAGCGTGTTCGCCGCCCTCGTACAGGTGACAGAAGACGCCCAAGCCGAATCTCTACTCCCCGACCTCGCCGACTACTGGAGCCGCCAGGGCCTGCACGTCGACCTCTCCGCACTCAACGCCGGTCTGCCCCGCCTGACCGCCTACATGGAAGGCGGAACCACCGCAACCGCCACCGTCGATGAACGGCACAAGAACCTCCTGCGCCTGGAAGCCGACACCCCATGCCTGCACCAGCCCCAGCCCGCCCCGTGACCAGCCAGCCCACCACCACACCCACAAGCGCCCTCGCCGACCTCGACGGCGGCGCCCTGCGGTGGAAGGTCAGGACCCGGCTGCGCGCCGCCCGCGAGGCCGCCGGACTCACGCAGGCACAGACGGCGACACGCTGCCGCTGGTCGACCTCCAAACAAGATCGGATCGAAAACGGCCACACGCGCCTGACGTGGGCGGACACCGACGTCCTCGCCCGCGTGCTCGGCGTGCCCGACCCTGACCGCCGCGAACTCCTCGACCTCATCGACGCCGCCGACCGCCACGCCGACCCGTGGAGCGACGTGTACGCTTCGCTCCGCTCCGTCCACCGCGACGTCATCACCGCCGAGACCACCGCGACGCGCATCACGGTATGGGCTCTCGGGCTCCTCCCTGAACTGGTGCAGGCCCGCGAATACGCCACCGCCACCAGCACCCACACCGACCCCGACCGCTGGTGGGACCTGCTCGCCTACCGCCAACACCAAGCCGCCAAGCGGGGCCTGCGCCTGGACGTGCTCGCCGACGAGACAACCGTCTACCGCGCCGACGAAATCCAACGCCAGCACCTACTGCGCCTGCACGACACCGGCCGCGCCCGGATTAGGATCGTCCCCATCACGGCCCGAACACATCCGGGCCTACTCGGCGGATTTGGCATCTACCACGCCGACATCGGCCCCGTCCTGCACTGGCACGACGCCAACGGCGGCACCCTCGACCGTGGCGTGGACGCCGACCATGCGATCCACCAACGCCTCGCCCAACTCCACGCCCTCAGCCAGCCCGTCACGGAGTTCTGCGGGACAAGCGGATGACCGAACATGCCGCCCCACTCGGGAGACAATGGTGACGGCACCGACGCCGGGCAGGACGCAGTGACGTTGCTTAGCCTGCAACCGAATCTGCCAGCCTGCCCGGCGGTGCTGGCCCTGGTCAACGACGACCAGCTAGTAGCCGGAACTGCTCGCGCTGCCGGTCGCTGGTGGACAACGCCCGCCAGCACCGACCCGGACACCAGGATCGGACTGGCTTGGAGTCTGGCCCGGATCCCCGGTGTTACCGCCACCCTCGCCCACACCACCCCGCCCACAATCGCGGCCATTCACCGTGCCGAACACCTCGCGGCCACCCGGCGACAGAGCATCGTTCTGCCGGGCGCGCCGATCTTCACCATCGGAGCCGTCCCGGCCCCACCCGCGGGCATGATTCGCCTTCCACACCCCGCTGGGCGAGGGGTGCTGTGGGAGTTGGTCGCAGAGGCCGGCACCGAACGCCTCATCGGGCATCCCGTACCCGATGCGGGCACTCGCCACGACGTCGAAGTCCGCCTAGACCTGGTCGTGGAACTGTGCGCGGCAGTGGCCGGCGGCCACCTGCCTCCATCAGCCCGACGGGATCCGGTGCTGTCGGGGTGGGCTGAGCGCCGCCTTGACCTAACTCTTGGTCTGATCTACCGGCACTGGATGCGCATCCGCCCGACGTTGGCCCGTGAACACCTCGTGGCCCCTCGCCGGTCAGTCACACTCCGTCGAAATTCTGAGCGCCAACGTGTCCCTTTGAGACTCCTCCAAGAGTGAATCCGCACGTTGGTCTGTGTTCTCGAAATGGGGATGGGAACACGCAGAGAACAGCAAGGCGCGGCTCCCGTACAAGGAGGCTCGAAAGCGCGGAATGCGGCCGTGCGGCCTCCTCCAATACGTCCGCCAACAAACGCCGCCCGCCTATAAACGCTCGGTCCAGCCACCCCCCGAGGCGACGGACACCCTCCGCCTTCTCTGTGACGGGAGCCACATCCGCCCCCTCTCGCTTGGGCAGCACTGTGACCGGAGACACACCAGATTGGACGCTGTGTGTCAGGGATCACACGGGCTGGCGAGGGTGTTTCAGAGGTGAAACAGGGGTGGTTTGCCCTGATTCCAAGGGTGCCGTGTCCCCATGGTGTTCCCAAGCAAAAACGTCGTGATCACAATCGATGTGATCACGACGTTTTACCTGCTCAAAGGGTGGAGCTGAGGGGACTCGAACCCCTGACCCCCACACTGCCAGTGTGGTGCGCTACCAGCTGCGCCACAGCCCCTTGCCACGTCCGCTCCCGCGTTCGCCTGGGCAATATTACACAGCCACCCACCCGCGCGCGAATTCGGGGCGACCCCCACCCCACATCAGGACAAAACCTCAGTTCAACGTCGGATCCGCCGGGTACTGCGCCAGAGCCGCCGTCAGCCCGCCCTGCCGGCGCAGCACCATCCCCCACAGGTCATCCGGCCGGGGCATGAACGGGTCCCCGGGGAGCGCGTCGTACACGAACCAGGAGCCCTCGGCGATCTCGCTCTCGACCTGGCCGGCGCCCCAGCCCGCGTACCCGGCGAAGACGCGCAGGCCCAGGAGTTGCTCGCCGAGGCCGTCGGGGTCGCCGGACAGGTCGACGGTGCCGACGCCGGCGTGGATGGGCAGGAAGCCGGGGAGTTCCTTGGCGTCGGGGCGGGTGCGGGCCAGGCAGATGGCGGCCTCGGGCTGGACGGGGCCGCCCTCGAAGAGGACGCCCGGCTCGCCGGCGAGGCGGCCCCAGGCCGGCAGGACCTCCAGGACGCGGACCTCGGTGGCCCGGTTCAGGACGACGCCGAGCGCGCCGGTCTCGTCGTGGCTCACGAGGAGGACGACGGTGCGCTCGAAGTTCGGGTCGCGCAGCATCGGGGACGCGACGAGCAGCCGGCCAGCCAGCAACTCCACCGCCATCCCTCCGGTCATGTCCGGTTCGTGCCGCATACAGCGAACCTAGCGTTCGAGCCGGCCAAACGGGAGAGGGTCTTCGGAGATTCTGCGACAGAAAACGGGGCCGAGATGTGTCACCCCCGGGGCCTGACATCGACGCCCGCCGCTCCCGCGAATGGGGCTCGAGGGAGGGCGGGGCGGCCCGATTCGGTGTGCCGTCGGGAATTGCGGGGACGGGTGCGGTCCGCGTGGCCGCCGGGCCTGCTCCTCGAGCGCCCCGCGGCGCGCGGCTGGGTCGGCGACATCCCGCACAAGATGCTTACCTGAGGGCCGGCGAACTCCTCTTCGGAGGCCGGGGCCACCGGCCACAGGACGCCTGCGCCAGGAGGGCGCGCCGCCATGCCTCAGGCGGTGGCACGCCCCGCCGGCTTTCGTGAGGCCGCTCACGATGAGTTACATGAGTCCGGTTCGGCTGCCTAGACTCGTGGCTATGACAGCCCAGCGCGCTCTGCCGCACCTCGACCGTATGGTCGTCGGTGTGATGACGCCGCGCGCCTGTCGAATGTGTAGCTGCCGACTCTAGTCGCGCCCCGCCTGCACTGTCTGTGATTCTCCCGCGCCGCTGAGGCGTGTCTTCCCCTGCCTGACCGAAGGTCTCGTCCTTCGATGTCCGTCATTTCAGGAAACCCCATGATCAAGATCAGGAACATCACCAAGAGGTACGGCTCGCACGCCGCCCTCGACGGCGTGGACCTCGACGTCGCGCCCGGCGAGGTGTACGGCATCCTCGGCCGCTCCGGCGCCGGCAAGTCGACCCTGTTACGCACCGTGAACGTTCTCGAACGCCCCGATTCGGGCACGGTCACCGTTTTCGGGCAGGAACTCACCGGGCTGGGCGAGCGCGAGCTGGCCAGGGCGCGGCGGCGGATCGGCATGATCTTCCAGCAGTACCACCTGCTCCAGCGGCGTACCGTCGCGGCGAACGTCGCCCTTCCTCTCGAGCTCGCCGGGCGGACCAAGGGTGACCAGCGGCGGCGGGTGGCCGAACTGCTCGACCGGGTCGGCCTGGCCGACAAGGCCGGCGCGTACCCGGCGCAGCTGTCCGGCGGGCAGCGGCAGCGGGTCGCGATCGCCCGTGCCCTGGCCGCCGAGCCGCACGTGCTGCTCTCGGACGAGGCGACCAGCGCGCTCGACCCGCAGACCACGACCTCGATCCTCGGGCTGCTGCGCGACCTGAACCGCGAACTCAACCTCACGATCCTGCTGATCACGCACGAGCATCAGGTGATCCGCCAGGTCGCCGACCGGGTGTCGGTGATCGAGGCCGGCCGGATCGTGTCGACGGAGACGACGGCCGAATTCGGGAACAGAGAGGTCCTGTCGTGATCGAGCTGCTGTGGCCCGCCACCCTCGAAACCCTCTACATGGTCTCGGTGGCCTCCGTCGTCGCCGTCCTCGGCGGCATCCCGCTGGGTGTCCTGCTCGCCCGCGCCCCCAAGCCCGTGTACACCCCGGTCAGCCTGGTCGGCAACGCCACCCGTTCGCTGCCGTTCATCATTCTGCTTCTCCTGCTCGACCCGGTCACCCGCGCCGTCACCGGCAAGGGCATCGGCGCGGAGGCGGCGATGGTGCCGCTGTCGATCGGCGCGATCCCGTTCTTCGCCCGGCTGGTCGAGAACTCGATCCGCGAGATCGACCCGGGCCTGGTCGAGGCCGGCCGTTCGCTCGGCATGCGGTCGTGGACCCTCGTCACCAAGGTGCTGCTCCCGGAGGCGCTGCCCAGCCTCGTCCGGGGCGTCACGGTCACGGTCGTGGCGATCGTCGGGTACTCCGCCATGGCCGGCGTCGTCGGCGGCGGCGGCCTGGGCGACCTGGCCATCCGGTGGGGCCACGAGCGGTTCCGGACCGACGTGCTGCTCGCCACGGCGGCCGTCCTCATCGTCCTCGTGCAGGGCATCCAGTCGGGCGGCGACCTGCTCGCCAAGCGCCTCGACCGGCGCTGAGCGCCCCTGAGACGTCGCGGGTCCGCCCGCGATCCGCTGCCGGTCCTCACCGGTCAGCACCAGTAACAACCAAGGAGAGAACGCAATGTCCCGTCGCATCATCACCGGCATCCTCGCCGCCACCCTCGCGACCGTCGGGCTCGCAGCTTGCTCCTCCGGTGACACCAAGGACGAGCTCGTCGTCGGCGCCTCCCCGGTGCCGCACGCGGAGATCCTGAACTACGTCGCCAAGGAGCTCGCGCCCAAGGAGGGCCTGAAGCTCACCGTCAAGGAGTTCACCGACTACGTCCAGCCGAACGTGGCCCTCGACGCCGGCGACATCGACGCCAACTTCTTCCAGCACAAGCCGTACCTGGACGACTTCTCCGCCAAGAAGGGCGTGAAGCTCACCCCGGTGACCGCGGTGCACATCGAGCCGCTGGGCGCGTACTCGAAGAAGGTCAAGGCTCTGAAGGATCTTCCCGACGGCGCCGAGGTGGCCATCCCCAGCGACAACACGAACGGCGGCCGGGCCCTCAAGCTGCTCGCCGCCAACGGGCTGATCGAGGTCAAGCCGGACGCGAGCACGGAGAAGGACATCACGTCCAACCCGAAGAAGCTCAGGTTCAAGGCGTTGGAAGCCGCCCAGCTGCCCCGCGCGCTCGACGACGTGTCCCTCGCGGTGATCAACGGCAACTACGCCATCGAGGCCAAGCTCAAGCCGTCGAAGGACGCGCTGGCGCTGGAGTCGGGCAAGGACAACCCGTACGCGAACCTGCTGGTCGCCAAGGCCGGCAAGGAGAACGACCCGAAGATCCAGAAGCTCGCGAAGCTGCTCAACTCGCCCGAGGTGCGCAAGTTCATCGAGGACAAGTACCAGGGTTCCGTCATCGCGGCCTTCTAGACGGGTACGCCAGCGGAGTCACCCGCCCATGGCCGTGGGCGGTCAGCAGTCGGCACGGGGAGTTCGGGCCCCGTGCCGACTGCTCTAGATTGGGGCGGTGATCGCAGACATCGCCGTCATCGGCGGCTCCGGCCTGTACTCCCTCATCGAGGGCGAGGGCGCGCCGCACGACCTCGACACCCCCTACGGCACGCCGTCCGACCCGATCGTCGTCGGGAAGGTCGCCGGCCGGACCGTCGCGTTCCTGCCCCGGCACGGCACGGATCACCGGTACCCGCCGCACAAGATCCCGTACCGGGCGAACCTGTGGGCCCTCCGCGAGCTGGGCGTCCGCCAGATCCTCGCCCCGTGCGCCGTCGGCGGCCTGCGCCCGGACCACGGGCCGGGCACGTTCGTCCTGCCCGACCAGGTGGTCGACCGCACGACAAGCCGAGTGGGCACCTTCTTCGACGAGGGCGCGCACCACACCAGCTTCGGCGACCCGTACTGCCCGGCCGGCCGCAGAGCCGTCCTCGACTCCGCCGAGGTGGACATCGTCGACGGCGGCACGATGGTCGTGATCGAGGGGCCCCGGTTCTCCACCCGCGCGGAGTCCCAGTGGTACGCGGCCCAGGGCGCCTCCATCATCAACATGACCGGCATGCCCGAGGCGATCCTGGCCCGGGAGCTGGGGCTGTGCTACACCTCGATCGCGCTGGTCACCGACCACGACGCGGGGGTGGTGGCGGGCGAGGCCGTGACGATGGAGGAGGTGTTCCGGGTGTTCGCGGAGAACACGGAACGGATGAAGTCCCTGGTCCTGCGGACCGTGGCGGCGCTCCCTCCGGAGCACTCCTGCGCCTGAACGAGGGCGGCGTCAGGACGCGGCGAGGCGGACCTCGAACCGGCACCCGCCGGACACGTTCTCCACCTCGACCCGACCGTGCTGGGCCTCCACCAGCCCCCGCACGATCGCCAACCCCAGCCCCGCCGAACTCCCCAACCCGGGCCCCGCCGCGGCCGGCGTCCGGGCCGGCTCCCCCCGGAACGCCACGTCGAACACCCGGGGCAGATCGTCCACCGGGATCCCGCCGCAGCAGTCGGTCACCGCCAGCCACGCCCCCTCGGCGTCCCGCCCGCCGGTCACGGTCACCGAGCCGTCGGCCGGCGTGTGCCGGATCGCGTTGACCAGCAGATTCCCCACCACCCGGGACAGTTCCGGTTCGCTGCCGAGCACGGCCGGCCAGTCCCCGTCGGTCGCGACGAGCCGGACGTGCCGCGCGCCGGCGATCGGCGCGGCCCCGGCGAGCGCGTCGGACACCACGTCGCCGAGCGCCACGCTGGCCAGGGTCAGCCGGAGCGCTCCGGCGTTGATCCGGGACAGCTCGAACAGGTCGTCGACGAGGCCGGTCATCCGGTCGGTCTCGACCCGGATCCGAGAGTGGTACTCCGCGACCGTCTCCGGATCGTCCACCACCCCGTCCTCCAACGCCTCGGCCATGGCCCGCAGCCCGGCGAGCGGGGTACGCAGGTCGTGGCTGACCCACGCGACGAGCTCGCGCCGGGTGCTCTCCGCCTCGGCTGCCCACATCGCGTCGGCGGCGAACCGCCGGCCGAGCCACAGGGCCACGCCCACGCTGACCAGCCCGGACGTGGCGACGACGACGAGCAGCACCGTCAGGTCGTGGGTACTGATGAACATGGCCAGCGCCGCGCCCACGATCCCCACGGCGACGGCGGCGACGGCCACCCCGACCAGCGCCCCGACGTGCAGGGCGATGGCCCGGCGGCGCAGCCTGCTGAGCACGTACGCGCCCGGCACCGCGACGGCGAGCGAGCAGCCGAGCGCGAGCGCCATGACCCCGAGGATGTCACCCATTGGCCGGCCCCCAGCGGTACCCGACGCCCCACACGGTCTGGATCAGGACCGGCTCGGCCGCGTCGTACTCGATCTTCTCCCGGAGCCGCCGGACGTGCACCGTCACCGTCGACTGGTCCCCGAACGTCCAGCCCCACACGCTCTCGAGCAGCTCCGACCGCCGGTACGCCCGCCCGGGGTTGCGCATCAGGAACACCAGCAGGTCGAACTCCCGCACTGTCAGCGGCAGCTCCTTGCCGTCGAGCCGGGCCTCGCGCCCCGCCACGTCCACCACGAGCGTGTCGTGGGTGAGGGTCTCGGGCAGCACCTCGGTGGGCGAGGTCCGCCGGAGCACCGACTGGACCCGCAGGACCAGCTCACGGGGCGAGAACGGCTTGGTCACGTAGTCGTCGGCGCCGGTGGTCAGGCCGAGGATCCGGTCGGACTCCTCACCGAGGGCCGTGAGCATCACGATGGGCACGTCGCCGTCGCGCCGGAGCCGGCGGGCCACCTCGATGCCGTCCATCCCGGGCAGCATCAGGTCGAGGACGACCAGGTCGGGGCGGATCCGCTTCGCCGCCGCGAGCCCGGTGGACCCGTCGGGGGCCAGGGTGACCTCGATGCCGGCGCGTTCCAGATACCGGCGGACGACGTCGCTGACCGTCGGGTCGTCGTCGACGACGAGCACTCTCATCGTCCCAGCCTATTTCGTCCCCGGCAGTTTCGCCGACGGCGTTCGTGGACCGTAACAGTCGCCAACAATGGGTGGATGTCGGGCTCTTCGGGCGGATGCCCGACGCTAGGTCTCGCCACCAAGATCTACTGTGTACGCCTCGTGCAGCAGTTGCGCGCCGCGCCGCTGGTGCGCGCGCAGGAGCCGGAGCAGCTCGGCGACCTCCTTGGCGAACCGGCGCCCGGGGCCGGCCTCCAGCCGCTCGAACAGGCCGTCGATCGCGAGGGCGAGCCGGTCGTGCTCACCGACGAGCACCCGGACCCGGCGGGTGAGGTGCGGGGCGGCCGTGAGGATCTCCGCGTACGGGCCGGTCTCGGAGGAGTCCGGGTGCGCGGCCAGGGTCACGCGCAGGTGGCTGAGAATCTGGTGCAGCTGCTCGACGGGCGCGCGGCCGACGACGGCCCCCTCCAGCGCCTGAGCAGTCTCCAGCACCCCCGTATCACGTGTGATTACGGCCATCGCACACCTCCTCGCGACGAAAGCATTCACCAAGAGTGACGGAACGATCGCCCAGTGTCCAGAATCCATCGAAGTCTGACACTTAACTACGCATATGGGATCAAGAGCACGAAAAGCGCGGCTGCAGCCCTTAAGAGGGGTGCGCGCCGCGCTTTTTCAGGCCGCCGAAGCGGTCTCGTGGAGATGCCGGGAATCGAACCCGGGTCCTCCGTCGTATAACCAGGGCTTCTCCGAGTGCAGCTCACTGTGTCCCTACTTGGCCCTACCAATCTCGTGAGCGAGTTGGTACGACAGGCCCAGTAACTGTTTGATTTCCCGCATGAGCCCCGTCACCGGGCTCGGTTGGTAAGCCTTCTAGCTGATGCCAGGAACCGGGCCGAAGGCGAACCCGGGCTGACAGAACTAGCTAACGCTTAGGCAGCGAGAGCGTAGTTCGAGCGCATGTTGTTGGCGCTTATTGTTTTCCGACGACGATTAACGAGCTGACGTCGGCTATCTCGACTCGCTTCCCCTGACTCAACGAACGAAGTCGAAACCAGTCATCCCCTTATGGTGTTGTGCCACCAGCCTAGCGCGGCGATCAACCCGCTGTCACCTCGGTTACCGACGGCGCGCCGGACCCGCCCCGCACGGTCAACCGGACCGACACCGACTTGCCCGCGTTGATCTTCGACGTCCACGATTCCGGGGTCAGTGTCACGGTCCGGCCCCTGGTGTCCGCCACCGCGCCCGACACGTCCCAGACGTCGTGACCGGCCGGCACGGTGAGCACCAGCCGCCAGCCCGCGATCGTCGCCGTACCTCTGTTCGTGATCGTCACGGTCCCGGAGTAGCCGCCGGTCCACCTGGTCTCCTCCCGGTAGACCGCGACCAGCACCGTCACCCGCTCCGGCGTCCTGGACGGGCTCGCGGACGGTGGCGCCACCGGGGACGTGGGCGTCGGCGAGGCCTTGGGCTTGGCGCTCAGCACGCCGACCGGCTGAGTGCCGAGCTCCGCGACGTCGCTGGCCTCCGGAGCCGCACTCGCGGTCGCGGTCGGCGCGAGGCCACCGGGGGCGGGGTCGGCGCGCACGCCGAGGAAGACGAGCGCGATCACGCTGAGCACACCGGTGGCGGTGACGAGCGCGCCCATCAGACGGGACCGCCCTGAGTGGCGGATGTGACGACCCACGCAAGGAACCTAACGGTCCCGTCAAGGTCCCGCCGGCCAGGTGTGCGAGCGACGGACTTGCCGGTCTTGTCCTGACCGGACGCTTACATTCACGTGACAGTCGACACGGTGTCGGTTTCCGGCTGGCCCTGCGGCGCGCGCGATCCCTAGTGTTCCGGCCCGGGGAGGTGCGGGCATGGAGGAATACGACCAGCTGCTGGTCCTGCGGAACGCGGTGCACGTGCGCCGGGGGCTCGCCGGTCAGCTCGCGACCGGGATCGGTTCCGGTTTCGGTTCCAGGGCCCGGTCAGGGGCCGCGTCGGGGGCCGCGACCGGTGCAGGGACGCTTGCCGGAGCCGTCGACAGCGGACAACGGGCGCTGCTGGAGGCCAGCGTGGCCAGGGTCGCGCCGCGCGCCGCCGAACTCGTCGCCTGGTTCTACACCCGGCTGTTCGCCACCCGGCCCTACCTGCGCGGGCTGTTCCCCGCCGACATGGCCGACCAGCACGACCGGCTGCTGGCCGCCCTGCTCGGCCTCGTCGCCGACTGCGACCGGCCGGACATCCTCGGCCCCCGGCTGACCCGGCTCGGCCGGGACCATCGCAAGTACGGGGTGCGGACGGCGCACTACGCCGGGGTCGGCGAGACGCTGATCGCCGCGCTCGCGCACTTCTCCGGTACCGGGTGGGACGCGGCGACCGAGGCGGCGTGGCTGCGGCTGTACACGTACGCGATGACGGTGATGACCGAGGCGGCGGACTCCGCGGACGACGAGCCGCCCTACTGGTACGCCACGGTCGTCGCGCACGAGCTGCGCCGGCCCGATCTCGCGGTGCTCGGGCTCCGGCCGGCCGCGCCGTACCGGTACACGGCGGGGCAGTACACCACGGTCGAGTCCTCGCGGCTGGCCCGGCTGTGGAAGCCGTACTCCCTGGCCACCCGGCCCGGGGCCGGCAACCTGCTGGAGCTGCACGTCCGGGCGCTGGAACCGGGCGGCCTGAGCGAGGTGCTGGTGCACCGCACGGCCGTTGGCGACACCCTCCGCCTCGGCCCGCCGCTCGGCGACCTGACCCTGCCGGCGGATCCGCGCGCGAAGCTGCTGCTGGTGGCCGGCGGCACCGGGCTCGCACCGATCAAGGCGCTGCTGCAGGAGGCGATCCGCACGCCCGGGATCACCGTGATCCGGCTGCTGCTCGCCGGCCGGGACCGCGACGACCTCTACGACCTGGACGCGCTCGGCGACCTCGCGGCCCGGCACCGGCACGTCGACATCCGGCCCGTGGTGGACGGCGAACCCGATGCGCTGCTCGACCAGGTCCCTGACCTGGCCGGGCACGAGATCTACGTGGCAGGACCTCCGGAGATGACCCGGGCGGTGCTGACCCGGCTGGCGGAACTCGACGTCCCGCCCGGCCAGGTGCACCACGATCCCTACTATTGAGGGCCTGTCTCGCGGGTCTCGTCGAGCCGAGGCGGAGTCCAGAGGTCGAGATGCAAGCCGATGATGGGTCCGAATACCGGTGTTGTATTCGGACCCATCATCGGCGCCGCAGGTCGGGCTCTGGGCCCGCCGCAGGCCGGCGAAGATCCTCGAGACAGGCCCTAATCGTCCATGCCCTTGTTCTTGCGGCCCATCACGCGGGCGATCTCCCGGTTGGCGTCGCGGGTGGCGATGTCCTGGCGCTTGTCGTAGGACTTCTTGCCCTTGGCCAGGGCCAGCTCGAGCTTGCACCAGCCGTTCTCGAAGAACAGGGACAGCGGCACCATGGTGAAGCCGCCCTCGCGGCTCTTCTGCTCCAGCTTGAGCAGCTCGGCCTTGTGCAGGAGGAGCTTGCGGGTCCGCCGGGGGGTGTGGTTGGTCCACGTGCCCATCACATACTCCGGGATGTGCAGGCCGTGCAGGTAGAGCTCGTGCCCGTTGAAGTGCGCGAAGGCGTCGACCAGCGAGGCACGGCCCAGGCGCAGCGACTTGACCTCGGTGCCCATCAGGGCCATCCCGGCTTCGAACGTCTCGATGATCGTGTAGTCGTGCCGGGCCTTGCGATTCGTCGAGACGACCTTGCGGCCCTGCTCCCTCGGCACAACTCCACCTCTCCATTCGCCCCGACCCGGGGGCTCCCCGGACCGGCGCGCGCGTCCGGCCGTGAGCCGGGTCCGCGCGACCCGGACGAGCAATGGTAGCCGTTGGGTGACCGGGAGCCGACCGGATATCAGCAGAGGCAGCCGGGCAGGAAGTCCAGCGGCTGCACCGGGGTGCCGTTCAGCCGGACCTCGAAGTGCAGGTGGTTGCCGGTCGACGCGCCCGTGGTCCCGATCCGGCCGATCATCTGGCCGGCCCGGACGTAGTCGCCGGCCTCCACGGCGATCGACGACTGGTGGGCGTAGCAGGTGGCGATGCTCTCGCCGTTGTACTGGCCGTGGTTGATGCACGTGTAGTTGCCGTAGCCGCCGTTCCAGCCGGCCTGAGCGACCCGGCCGTCAGCCACGGCGTAGATCGGGGTGCCCCCGTCGGCGGCCAGGTCGACCCCGGCGTGCAGCTGCCACACGTGGTAGTACGGGTCGTACCGACTGCCGAAGTCGGAGGACTTGTACGCGCCGTGCACCGGCATCGGGAAGTAGCCGCCGTGGTAGCCGGACAGCACCGGCTGCTCGGGGGCCTGGGCCGGGATCGCGCGGAGGGCCGCCCCGATCCGGGCGCTCTCGGCCTCCAGCTCCGCGTACCGGGCCAGGGTCTCGGTCTTCTCGACCTCCGCCGCCGCGAGCGCCTGCTTCTGCTGCTCGGCGAGCCGGACCGTGGCGGCGACCAGGGCGACGGCCTCGGCCTCGGCCTGCCGGGCGGCCTCCAGCGCCGCGTTGGCCACCCGCTCGGTGCCCTCCGCGGTCTCCCGTGCCGTGTCGGCCCGGTTCTGGAGCACCTTCGACGCCAGCCGCGCCGCGGTGTAGTCCTCCAGGCTCCGGGCGCGGTGCTGGGACACCTGGTCCAGGTAGGTCAGCTTGTCGGCGAGGTCGGTCGGCGACTTCGAGGCGAGGACGACGTTCATCTGCATCAGGCCGGCCCCCTCGTACGCGCCGGCCGCGAACCGGGCGTTGAGCTCCCGGGCCTCCTCGACCCGGCCGGCCGCCGCCGTGTACTCGCCACTGGCCACCGCGAACGCCCCGCGCGCCTTGTCCGCCTCCGCCCGGGCCTGGTCGGCGACGGCGGACCTGGCGGCGGCGACCCCCCGGGCGGTGGCGGCGGCGGCAGTGGCGTTGGGCAGGGCCGCGGTGGCCGTCGCGTAGGACAACGCCGCGGCGCGGGCCTTCTCCGTCGCGCCCTCCAGCAGCGAGTTCGTCTCGGCTAGCTGGGCGTCGACGCGCTGCTTGTCGGCTTCGGGATCGGCGTGCGCGGGAGCCGACAGAACGGTGAGAGCCAATAGAAACACAGCAAGCAGTGTCCATCGGTACATATCCGCCCCATTTCGTAGCGTGGGGACAGATTAACCAAGATGGACATGGATCGAGGCGCTATCCCGGACAAACACGCCGGGACAGCGCCTCGAAACGAGGATCGACCGCGAGGTCAGACCTTGATGTAGAACCGCAGCGTGATCCAGCCGACTAGCGCGTTGATCACGCCTGCGACCACCGCGAGCAGCGGGAGCATCAGGTGGATGTTCTCCCACGGGATCGGGGTGATGATCGTGGCGTTCATCAGCGGTTTCAGCGCGCCGCCGAGCAGCAGCCACCGGGCCAGGACCAGCACGATGTAGGCCAGGACAGCGCCGATGATGCCGGCGAACGCCGCCTCCATGACGAACGGCGCCTGGATGAACCAGTTCGACGCGCCCACCAGGCGCATGATCGAGACCTCGCGCCGCTTGCTGTACGCGGCGACCTGGATCGTGTTCCCGACCAGCAGCAACGCCGCCACGCCCTGCACGATGGCGATGATCAGAGCGAGCTTCTGCAGCGACCCGAGGATCGAGAAGATCTTGTCCAGCAGCTGTCTCTGGTCGATGATCTGGCCGACGCCCGGCTTGCCGTTGTACTTCGCCCGGATCTCGTCGACCTTCGTCGGATCCTGGAGCTTGACCCGGAACGACTCGGGCAGCGCGTCCATCTGGGTGGCGTTGACCAGCTCGGGAGCGTCCTTGAACTGCTCCTTGAACTTCTTGTACGCCTCTTCCTGGCTCTCGTGGTAGGCCGACTTCACCAGCGGGTCGGTCCGCAGCTCCTCCTGGAGGGCGTCGCGCTGTTCAGCGGTGGCCTTCTCCAGGAAGATCGAGACCTCGACCTTGTAGTTGAAGTAGTCCTTCATGTCCTGGACCTGCCAGAACATCAGAAGGCTCGCCCCGAGCAGGGACAGCGAGACCGCCATCGTCATGATCATGGCGATGGTCATCGTCACGTTCCGCCAGAGGCCAACCATGACCTCGGCGAGTACGTATTTGGCGCGCATCAGATCCTCCGCCTAGCCGTAGACGCCGCGAGCCTGGTCACGGACGATGCGTCCGCCGTCGACTTCGATCACCCGTCGTCGCATCTGGTTGACGATGTTCGAGTCGTGGGTGACCATCACGATCGTCGTACCGGTCCGGTTGATCCGGTCGAGCAGCCGCATGATCTCGATGGACGTGTCCGGGTCGAGGTTTCCCGTGGGCTCGTCGGCCAGCAGGATCAGCGGGCGGTTCACGAAGGCCCTGGCCACCGCGACGCGCTGCTGCTCACCGCCGGACAGCTCGTGCGGGAACCGGTGCTCCTTGCCACCGAGCCCCACGAGCTCCAACACCTCCGGCACCACCCGCCGGGCCACCGACTTCGTCTTCCCGATCACCTCGAGGGCGAACGCGACGTTCTCGAAGGCCGTGCGGTTCGGCAGCAGGCGGAAGTCCTGGAACACGCAGCCGATCGAGCGGCGGAAGTTCGCCACCTTCCAGCTGTGCATGCTCGTGATGTCCTTGCCGTTGACGTAGACCTTCCCCTTGGTCGGGGTGATCTCACGCAGCATCAGCTTGACGATCGTGGACTTGCCGGAGCCGGTGGGGCCGATGAAGAAGACGAACTCGCCCTTCTCGATCGAGACCGTTGCGTCCTCGATCGAGGGCCTGCTTGCCTTCGGGTACGTCTTGGTAACGTGCTCGAGCCGGATCACGGTGGGCAGTCTACGTCAGGAAGTTGAGACGTCCACCCGCGCGCCTGCGCTCGGGTGGCACGTTTCAACGGAACGTCTACTTCCCGGCGGCCCGCTCGCGCTGTTTGCGCCACCGGATTCCGGCCTCGATGAACCCGTCGATCTCCCCGTCGAGCACCGCCGAGGGGTTCCCGGTCTCGAATTCAGAGCGAAGATCCTTCACCATCTGGTACGGATTGAGCACGTAGTTGCGCATCTGATCGCCCCACGAGCCGGCCACGTCCCCGCGCAGCGCGTCGATCTTCGCGGCTTCCTCGGCCTGCTTGCGGGCGAGCAGCTTGGCCTTGAGGACGACCATCGCCGTGGCCTTGTTCTGCAGCTGGGACCGCTCGTTCTGGCAGCTCACGACGATGTTCGTCGGAATGTGGGTCAGCCGGACGGCCGAGTCGGTGGTGTTGACGCCCTGACCACCGGGGCCCGAGGCCCGGTAGACGTCCACCCGGATCTCCTCGTCGGGGATCTCGATGTCGTCGGTCTGCTCGACCACGGGCACGACCTCGACGGCGGCGAAGCTGGTCTGCCGGCGACCCTGGTTGTCGAACGGGCTGATCCGGACCAACCGGTGGGTTCCGGCCTCCACGGACAGCGTGCCGTACGCGTAGGGCACCTTGACGGCGAAGGTGGCGGACTTGAGCCCGGCCTCCTCGGCGTAGCTGGTGTCGTAGACCTCTGTCGGGTAGCCGTGCCGCTCGGCCCACCGCAGGTACATCCGCATGAGCATCTCGGCGAAGTCCGCCGCGTCCACGCCGCCCGCGCCGGAGCGGATCGAGACCAGGGCCTCGCGGACGTCGTACGGGCCGGAGAGCAGGGTGCGGACCTCGAGCTCGTCGATCGACTTGCGGAGCTTCGCGAGCTCCTCGACCACTTCCTCGAGGACCCCCGGATCGTCCTCCGACTCGGCCATCTCCAACATGATGCCCGCGTCGTCGATCCGGGACCGGAGGCCCTCGACCCTGTTGATCTCCATGTTCACGTAGCTCAGCCGGGACGTCACCGCCTGCGCCTTCGTCTGGTCGTCCCAGAGGTCGGGGGCTGACGCCTCCGCCTCGAGGTCCGCCTTGTCCTTGCGGAGCTTGGCGACGTCGAGGACGACTTCGATGTTGTGCAGGGTGGCATCGAGTCCACGGATGGCTTCGGCGAGTTCGAGCGTGGTGGTCACCGTCCCAGGGTACGCGGGCTGACCTTTCGGCCAGCCCGCCGTCCCCGTCTGGTGGTTGTGGGTGTTTCGGCGGCTGAGGAGACTCAGGCGCCCGGCCAGGACCTGCCGGGCGATTGAGCTACTTTGCCGTCTTCAGCCAGGCCAACACAGCCTTGTGGTAGCCGACCGCGAAGTCCAGCGCCGTGGCGCCGGCCTCGTCCCCCTCCTTCTTGGCGTTCTTAGCCTGTTCCCGGACCTCCGCGAGAGAGTTGGTGTGGTAGGACACCGCCTCCTCGTACATGTCCTTCTTCTCGCCCTTGGGCATGAGGCTGCTGAACGCCGTACGCAGAACGACCGGGTTCCTGACCTGGTCCTTCCCCGCCGGTTCCGCGAGCCACTTGCCGAAGGCTCGCTTGCCGGACGCCGTGACCGAATAGGGCTGACTGGAGCGTGGCCCCGGCTTGCCGAGGCGCAGATATCCACGCTCGGCGAGCACGGGAAGCTCCCGGTACACCTGGGAACGAGTCATCGTCCAGTAGGCACCCAGGCGCCGCTCCGCTTCGGCCATGAGCTGGCCGCCGGTCATCGGTCCATCGTGTAGCAGTCCCAATAGGGCTGCCGCTGTCGCATTAAGGCCAGTATCTGCCATACCTATAACGGTGCCACTCTGAGCTGCGAAAATCCAGCGAACGCGCAGGTTCCATTACAGACAGTGAAGACATTGTGGGTCCAAATCGGAAGAGGGCATGATCACATTCTGATAGCGATCGAGTGATCTTGTTGTAACGGCCCCTTCATATTGGACATTTTGGGCAGCCGGTCGCAGGGGACGCGACATCGACCGGGGTACCCTACGCATGTTATTGTCAGTCAGTCTTACTAACGATTGGAGGACGGGCGTGGCGACCTCCCGACACCTGCGCGCACTGAACGAAGGCGCAGCTCTTGAGCAGTTGCTGGCCAGGGGCAGCCTCACCAGGGGCGAGCTGCGCGAGCTCACCGGGCTGTCGAAACCGACCGCCTCGGAGCTGCTGCGCCGCCTCGTGGAGACCGGTCTCGCGGTCGTCACCGGACACGTCACCGGCCGGCCCGGCCCCAACGCGGAGATCTACGCTCCACACCCCGAAGCGGCACATGTCGCCGCGATATCACTCAGGGTAAAGTCACTCTCCGTAGCAATTTGTGATCTTGTTGGCGGGGTCCAGGCCGAGTTCCAGGCCCGGGACATCACCGAAGCCCTCGACTGGCTGGCCTCCGGGACCCGTCGACCGGCCCACATCCAGCTCGCCGTGCCCGGCTCGTACGACCCGGCGACCGACACCATCCGGCACATCGACACCCCGGGCTGGGACCGGCCGGGGCTGATCGGCGAGCTGCGGACCCGAGTGGACTGTTCCCTCGACGTCGACAACGACGTGAACCTCGTCGCGGTCGCCGAGCGGCAGTTCCAAAATGGGCCGTTCACTCTGTTGTGGGTCGACGAGGGCCTCGGGTTGGCCATCGACCTGGGTGGACAGCTGCTGCGCGGCGCGTCCGGCGGGGCCGGCGAGATCGGTTACCTGCCCGTGCCGGGCGCCGGTGGCGGGGACCTGCAGAGCCTGATCGGCGCGCCCAACCTCGACGGCCTGACCCTCGACGAGGTCGCCGAGCGGCTCGCCGTGCCCCTCGTCGCCATCATCGCCGTGCTCGACCCGCCCCGGATCGTGCTCGCCGGCGGCGTCGCCCGGGGCGGCGGCGAGGCGCTGCGCGAGGCCGTCGAGAAGGTGATGGCGACCAAGCCGTTCAGCGTGCCGATCGAACTCACCAAGGTCGACGGGGACCCCGTGCTCGTCGGCGCGCTGCGCGCCGGCCTGGCAACCGTACAAAGAAGACTGATCCAAGGAGACATGTCATGAAGGTCGCGGTCGTCGGCGGCGGTTCGACGTACAGTCCGGAGCTCATCGACGGGTTCGCCCGGCTCGGCTCACCGGTGACCGAGTTGGCGCTGATCGACCCGGCCGCCGACCGGCTGGAGATGATCGGGCCGTTCGGCGCCCGGATCTTCGCCAGATACGGGCACGCCGGCCAGGTCACGTGGACCTCGGACCTCGACAAGGGGCTCGACGGCGCCGACGTGGTGATCATCCAGCTGCGGGTCGGCGGCCAGGACGCCCGGATCGGGGACGAGACGTTCCCGCTCGAGTGCGGCTGCGTCGGCCAGGAGACCACCGGGGCCGGCGGGCTCGCCAAGGCGCTGCGCACCGTGCCGGTCGTCCTCGAGGTCGCCGAGCGGGCCCGCCAGCTGGCCAACCCGGGCGCGTGGATCGTCGACTTCACCAACCCGACCGGCATCGTGACCCGGGCGCTGCTCGACGCCGGGCACAACGCCGTCGGGCTGTGCAACGTGGCGATCGGCTTCCAGCGCCGGTTCGCCAAGCTGCTCGGGGTCGCGCCCGAGGCGGTGCTGCTCGACCACGTGGGGCTCAACCACCTCACCTGGGAGCGGGCGGCGTACGTCGACGGGGTCGACCGGCTGCCGGAGCTGCTGACCGACCACCTCGACGACCTGGCCGGCGACCTGCTGCTGCCGGGGAAGGTGCTCACCCAGCTCGGCAACGTGCCGTCCTACTACCTGCGGTACTTCTACGCGCACGACGCCGTGGTCCAGGAGGAGCTGGGCGCGGAGACCCGGGGCGAGAAGGTCGCGGCGATGGAGGCGGAGCTGCTGAAGATGTATGCAGATCCCAAGCTCGATGTGAAACCCGAACTTCTGTCGAAGCGCGGCGGGGCGTTCTACTCCGAGGCGGCCGTCGGCCTGATCAACTCGCTGACCGGCCTGACCCCGGGCATCCACCCGGCGAACGTGCGCAACAACGGCGCGCTGCCGTTCCTGTCCGACGACGCGGTCATCGAGGTGATGTGCGACGTGTCCGAGGCCGGCGCGGTGCCCCGGCCGATCACGCCGCTGGCCCCGGAACTGGCGGGCCTCGTGGCGCACGTCAGCGGGTACGAGGAGCTGGCCGTCCAGGCGGCGGTGCACGGCGGGGCCGACCGGGTCTACAAGGCGCTGCTCGCCCACCCGCTCGTCGGCCAGCACGACCTGGCCGAGCAGCTGGCGGCGACGATGGTCCGCGATCGGCACCTGAAGTGGTAACGGGGTACTACGTCGCCGTCGACGGCGGCAACTCCAAGACCGACGTGCTGATCGGCGACTCCACCGGTCACATCCTGGCCCGGGTGCGCGGCGGCGGCTCCTCGCCGTTCCACCTCGGGTTCGACGGCACGATCGCGCTGCTCGACAAGTTGATCGCCGACGCGCAGGCCCAGGCCGGCGGGGTGCCACTCGACCGGGCCGAGCTGTACCTGGCCGGGGCGGACCTGCCGCACGAGGTCGCGGCGTTGCAGGCCGGCGCGGAGGGCGCGGACTGGGCGGCGGTCCACCTGGTCGACAACGACACGTTCGCGCTGCTGCGGGCCGGTACGGACGCGCCGGACGCGATCGCCGTGGTGTGCGGCGCCGGCACGAACTGCGTGGGGCGGGCCGCCGACGGACGCACCGCCCGGTTCCCGGCGCTCGGCGAGATCACGGGCGACTGGGGCGGCGGGCACCACCTGGCCCGGCTCGCCCTGTGGCACGCGGTGCGCGGCGAGGACGGCCGGGGCCCGGCGACGGCGCTCACGGCGGCCGTGGCGGCGCACTTCGGCCGGGACGGCGCGGAGGCCGTCGGGGTCGCCCTGCACCTCGGGGAGATCTCCATCGACCAGGTGCCGGAGCTGTCGCCGCTGCTGTTCACGGTCGCCGAGACCGGGGACGCCGTCGCGCTGGCCGTGATCGAGCAGCAGGCGGAGGAGATCGTCGCGCAGGCGACCGTGGCAGCCCGCCGGCTGGATCTGTTGGACAAGCCGCACGCGGTGGTACTGGGCGGCGGCGTCCTGCAGTCCGAACAGCCTCTGCTCCTGGCCGGGATCAGGTCCCGCCTGGTGCCGGCGGCCGAGCCGGTGGTGGTGACGTCTCCCCCGGTGCTCGGGGCGGCGCTGCTGGCCCTGGACGGGCTGGGCGCATCGGTCGAGTCACACGCGCTGCTGCGCGCCGCCCTGTCGCCGCCGCGCGCCGGGTGAGGAACGCGGCGTAACCGAAAAATGGTGTTGATCTGGCAATTGATCTCAACGCCTTGGCCCGCTGAGGGCGAGGAGGCGAAGGCGGAGGGGTTCCCGCATACCGGTGTTGTATGCGGGGTTCCCGACAACGCACGCATCGTCGCCCTCAGCGGGTCCCACCCACTAAAGCGCCGAGCGCAGCGACCACAGCTCCGGGTAGCAGCGCAGCGGGAGGCGCGAGCGCAGGTACGCACCGCCCGCGCTGCCGCCGGTGCCGGCCTTCGTGCCGATCTGGCGCTCGGCCATCAGCACGTGCCGCGAGCGCCACAGGGCCAGGGACTGGTCGTGGGCGATCAGCGCCTCGGCGAGGTCCCACAGCTGGCCGTACTTCTCGCGGTCGTGCGCGATCTGCTTCAGCGCGACCTCGCGCTCCTCCTCGGTGGCCACCGGGAAGCCGTTGTGGGCGAGCAGCGTGACGTAGCCGTCCCACAGGCTCGGCTCGACCAGCCGCTCGCGCAGCCGGGCCTCCTCGGCCTCGGTGAGCCCCCTGAACCGGTCGAGGTAGGTGGGGTCCTTCAGGTTCGAGAGGAACTCGACCTCACGGAACTGCACGGACTGGAACCCGGAGGCCGGCGCGAGCTTCTCCCGGAACGCGAGGAAGTCCTGCGGCGTCATGGTGTCGATCACGTCCACCTGGCTGACCAGCACCCGCATGATGGCCTGGCTGCGCTCGAGGCGGACCCGGGGCGCGTAGGCCTCGCCGGTCAGCATCCGGTTCCGCGCGTCGGTCAGCTCGTGCAGGATCAGCTTGAACCACAGCTCGTACACCTGGTGGATGGTGATGAACAGCAGCTCGTCGTGCGCGGGCGGCGAGGACTCGGGGATCTGCAGCTCGAGCAGCTCCGGGACGCGGAGGTAGCTGCCGTAGGTCAGCTTCCCGCCCTGCTCGCCGAACAGTGGGCATGTCTCATCGGTCACGACCGTCACCGTACCGCGATATCGGCCGGAGGGCACGGGGGCTCCCAGGATCACGGTCCGTGACGGCCAGCCTAGCTGAGCCGTTCGGGGCATTTTGGCCCACGGTGCACGCCACCTCGCGCTGCGTCGCCGGCCCCCACGGTTGCAACCAGGCCAGATTCAGAGTCGTAAATCACATTCAGGTACCGGCGTCCCCCCTTTTCCCGCCAGCGGATGCACGCTGGACCCGTGCAGGAAACCAACGAGCCCGGCGACGAGGATCCCTTACTCGCATGGGCGGCCCAGGGGCAGTCCCAGGCCTACTCCCACGGTGATGCCCTCGCCGTGGCGTCCCCCTCGCTCTACCAGCGCGACCGCCTCGTGGTCACCGGCTCCGCCGACGATCTCGCGATCCTGGTCCCCAAGGTCCTGGCCGAGGTGGGCCCCAGCTACCGGACGATCGGCGACGCGGACCTGATCCGCGACCTGGCCAAACGGATCCCCGGCGTGACCCTGGTCGACACGTTCGGCTGGATGGAGACGTCCCGGCGACCGGCCGTGACGCCCAGCTCCGCCGGCTGGCTGACCACTGATGACGACCGGGACATCGGCAAGCTCCTCGACGCCGCCTGGCCGTCGGCGAAGGCCCGCCCGAGGGTCGCCGGCGTGCGGCGCTGGGCCGGGCTGCGGGACTGCGGCGGCCGGCTCGCCGCCGTCGCCGCCGACGCGTGGAGCGCGCCGACCGTCGGTTTCCTGTCCGGGGCCGCGACGCACCCGCAGACCCGGGGCCGTGGGCACTCCGTGGCCACCTGCGGGTTCCTGCTGGACCAGATGCTCAGCGAGTACGGCCGGGTCGGGCTGCTGGTCGACGGGTGGAACTGCGGGGCGATCCGGCTGTTCCGCCGCCTGGGCCTGAGCTATCGACCACTGGCCTCCCTCCGCACCCGCTGACCCGATCCCGGTGATCAACTACACGTAGTTGCTGCTTTTCGGGCCGCGCGTACCGCAAGAACGTGTAGTTGATCATGAAGGTCGGGGACTCAGACCTCCACCGGTCCGCCCGAGCGCCAGTAGTAGCCGTCGGCGCGGTCCAGCAGGACCGTGTCGATCAGGTTGCGGCGCAGGGTGACGTAGTCCTCGGTCCAGGCGCGCAGGATCGTGTTCACCTCGCGCTCCGGGTAGCGCACCCCGGGCTCGAAGCCGGCCACGATGTGTTCCAGGACCATCCGGAGCTTCGCGCGGGCGACCGGCATGTGCACCAGGCGGCCGTCGCGGATGAACGCGCGCAGCACGGCGTCCCGGCGGGGATCCGGGTCCAGCGGGGCCACGGGCGGCTCGGTGGCGGCGGCCACCCGGACCGCCTCCTTGAAGGGGGCGGCGTCGGCGGCGTAGCGGCCGTCCACGAGGGAGAGCAGGCCACCCCGGTGCAGCCGGCGGAGCGCCCTGATCGCGGTGTCCACGTCGGTGCCGGCCCGGTCGGCGATCTCGCTGGGCAGGCCGGCGCCGAGGACCACGGCCGCGTACACCCGCAGGCGGTCCGGCTCGGCCAGCAGACCGCAGGCGGCGTTCGGAGTCATGGCTCAGAATTTAGTACCGCCCCCGGCGCGGGCCGGGGGCGGTACTCGATCACCTAGCTGTTACAGGTGCCCAGGTCTTCCCAGACCGCGGCGGTACCGGGCGTCTCGCCCTGCGTCCACCACTTCGCGCGGTACTTCTTGCCGGTGTAGGACACCAGCGCCCCGCCCGAGTAGGCCGTGGCCGAGTTCCAGGCCGCCGCCGTGCACGTGCCGGGCGGCGCGGTCGTCTGCGGACCGCACGCTCCCGTGTCCTCCCAGACCGCCGCCACGCCCGGCGTCTCGCCCTGTGTCCACCACTTCGCCTTCCAGATCCGGCCCACGTAGGAGGCTGTCTGGCCGCCGTTGTAGACGGTCGCGGCGTTCCACGCCGCCACCGAGCAGGTCGGGGGCTGGGTGGTCGGGGGCTGGGTGGTCGGCGGGGCACTCGTCGGCGGCCTGCTCGTGGGCGGGGCGGTGGTCGGCGGGGCCGTCGTGGGCGGGGCCGTGGTCGGCGGAGCGGTGGTCGGCGGGGCCGTCGTCGGGTTGGTGGTGCCGCCGCGCGGGTTGTCGGCGCTCAGCCGGTACGACGTGCCCCCGAACGTGAGGACGTAGTTCGACGGCCCGGACACCGGCAGCTTCCAGGTCATGGTGACCTCCGCCGAGCCCCCGCTCTTCGGGATGGTCTGCCAGCTCGGCAGGGTCATCGTGACGTGGTGGAAGTCCGCCTTCAGCCCGCCGGAGTTGGAGCCGCTGCGGCCCGGTGTGACGGTCAGCGTCCAGCCGGTCTGCTGGCCGATCTCCGCCGTCGTGCTGACCGGCATGTCGAACTCCAGCTTCGCGCCACCGGGGATGTCGGTCGCCGACCGGTTCGTGACCTTCATCTTGCCGGTGATCGGGTAGTTGGAGTCGCCGACCGGGAAGCCGCCCACGTCGATCCCGACGTCCATCGTCGCGGTCGGCATCGTCTTCGTCGACTTGGACGCGCCGTAGGGGGCGGACGTCTGGAGCTTGTCGTACAGCGCCGTGGTCAGGGTCGAGCCCATGCCGTACTGACCCTTGGCCGCGTCCCACTGGTAGTCGCCGGCCAGCTCCCACATCATCGCGCCGCCGTAGCCGTTGTCCGCGATGTACTGCGCCTTCGTGTTCACCGACACGTCGTCCTCGGTGGACAGGAAGACCTTCTTCTGGTCGTTCCACAGCCACGGGGTGACCATGGTCGAGTTGTAGTTGCGGACGTACGTACCCGTCAGCTTGTTCTTCGGCAGGTTCGGGTCGAGCCCGTAGCTGGCCAGGTAGTCGCCGGGGACGCCCTGCTGGAGGTTCTTGGCGTGCCACATCGGGTTCGAGCCGGCCGGCTCCTCCTGACCGCTGGCGTTCAGGTCGTGCCAGAGGTTGTCGATGCCGATCGCGCCGGCCCCGCAGACCGTGGTGCCCGCCGGGCAGGGTGAGCCCTTCGAGTCGCCCCACAGGCCGTTCGTCCCGCCGGTCACCTTCTCCCAGCCCCGGGTGTAGTAGGGCAGGCCCAGGTTGATCCGGCCCGGGGGCATGCTGCCCCGGAAGTAGTGCAGCGCCCAGTCCCCGTTGAGGTAGCCGATGTTGCCGTACGAGCTGTACACGCTGCCGGCGATCATCTCGGAGTCCTGCGCGTTGTCGAACAGCGCGGCGTTCGGGCCGACGTACTCGTTCCACGCGCCGTGCAGGTCGTAGGTCATCACGTTCACGTAGTCGAGGTACTGCGTGACCTGGAAGACGTCCATCCCGCGCAGCAGCCAGCCCGAGGCGGGGACGGCGGCGGTGAGCATGTAGTACTTCCCGTCAGCGGCGCTCGCGGCGTCCAGCTTCTGCTTCAGGGTGCGCATCAGGTTCACGTAGCCGGCCATCAGCTGGGCCCGCTTGGCGTTGGCGACCGTGAAGTCCAGCGGGTTGCCGGCGTCCTTGTTCGACGTCGGGTACTCGTAGTCGACGTCCACCCCGTTGAACCCGTACTGCCGGATGAACGCGACCGCCGAGTCCGCGAAGGTGTCGATCTTCGCCTGGGACTCGGTCATGGTGTAGAAGCCGCCGGACGCGACCCGGTTGCCGTTGTCGTCGAAGTAGCCGCCGGTCTCGGCCCAGCCCCCGACGGAGACCAGGGTCTTCACGTTCGGGTACTGCTTCTTGAACTTGTTCAGCAGGTTGAAGTGCCCCTGGTACGGAAAGCTCGGGTCCATCTCGGCCCCCGGCACGCCCGGCCAGGTCATCCCGGTCGAGGCGTTGGTCGCCCCGCCGCCGCCCACCGACAGCTTGTTCTGGCCGTCGACGTGCGCGAACGCGTAGTTGAGGTGGGTGACCTTGTTCCACGGGATGTTGTTCACCAGGTAGGCCGGGTCGCCCTTGACCCCGGTGCGCCAGTTGGTGAAGTAGCCGATCACACGACGGCTGACTCCGGCGCCCATCTTCTCGCGGCCGTTCGTGTCGTACGCCGCGCAGTAGGGGGTGTCGACGCCGGCGGTGCGGGCCAGGCCGTCCGGGCGACAGTCCTCGTTGGGGGCGGCGTAGGACGGACCGATGTTGAAGGTGAACACGGCTGCGGCCAGGGCCGCGACAGCGGCGACTATGGCCGGCAGGACTCGTCTGGACAACTTCGACTCCCGAGGGGTGAGGAGACGGAACAACTCTTAGGAATGTTTCCTAAATTATTCGATGACGTTAGCCGGGTCACCCCACCCGGTCAATAGTTGATCACCAATACGGCCCTTGATCCGGCCATAGACACCCTTGACTGACCCTCGCGGTCCACCCCGGACAACGGAAACGGCCGGGCTCCCCTGCGGGGAACCCGGCCGTGTCAGTACCCGAAAACTAGCCCATGTGCGGGTAGCGGTGGTCCGTCGGGGGCACGAAGGTCTCCTTGATCGTGCGCGGCGACATCCAGCGCAGCAGGTTGTGCCACGAGCCGGCCTTGTCGTTGGTGCCCGACGCGCGCGCCCCGCCGAACGGCTGCTGCCCGACGACCGCCCCGGTCGGCTTGTCGTTGATGTAGAAGTTGCCGGCCGAGAACCGCAGCTCGCTCGCCGCCCAGTCCACCACCCGGCGGTCGTCGGCGAAGATCGAGCCGGTCAGGGCGTACGGCGACGCGTTCTCGGCCTGCTTGACGACCTTCTCGAAGTCCGCGTCGTCGAAGACGTGCACGCCCATGATCGGGCCGAAGTACTCGGTCGTGAAGATCTCGTGCGTCGGGTCCGTGGACTCGATCAGGGTCGGGCGGACGAAGAAGCCCACCGAGTCGTCGACGGTGCCGCCGGCGAGGATGTCCACGCCGGACGCGCCGCGCACCCGGTCGAACACCGCCGCGTGCTTGTCGAACGCGCGCCGGTCGATCACCGCGCCGCCGAAGTTGGAGAAGTCGGCGACGTCACCGTAGGTCAGGCCCTCGGTGGTGGCGACCAGGTCGTCCTTGATCGCGTTCCAGATCGAGCGCGGCAGGTAGGAGCGCGACGCCGCCGAGCACTTCTGGCCCTGGTACTCGAACGCGCCCCGGATGATCGCCGTGCTCACCGCGGCGGCGTTGGCCGACGGGTGCGCGATGATGAAGTCCTTGCCGCCGGTCTCGCCGACGATGCGCGGGTAGCCCCGGTAGTTCGAGATGTTGTTGCCGATCGTCGTCCACAGCTTCTGGAACGTCGGCGTGGAGCCGGTGAAGTGCAGGCCGGCGAAGTCCGGGTCGGCCAGGGCCACCTCGGAGACCGCGAGGCCGTCGCCGGTCACCATGTTGATCACGCCGGGCGGCAGGCCGGCCGCCTCGAACAGCCGCATCGTGAAGTGCGCGGCGAACTGCTGGGTCACCGACGGCTTCCACACGACCGTGTTGCCCATCAGGGCCGGGGCCATCGGCAGGTTCGCGCCGATCGCGGTGAAGTTGAACGGCGTGATCGCGAGCACGAAGCCCTCGAGCGGCCGGTGGTCGAACCGGTTCCAGATCCCGTCGGAGGACTTCGGCTGGTCGGCGAGCAGCTGGGAGCCGAACGCCACGTTGTACCGCAGGAAGTCGATCAGCTCACACGCCGCGTCGATCTCGGCCTGCTGGACGGTCTTGGACTGGCCGAGCATCGTCGCGCCGTTGAGCGTGTCCCGCCACGGGCCGGCCAGCAGGTCGGCGGCGCGGAGGAAGATCGCGGCCCGCTCGCTGTACGGCAGCGCCCGCCACATCGGCGCGGCGTCCTTGGCGGCTTGCACGGCGGCCCGCGCGTCGGCGGTGGTCGCGTTGGCTGTGACACCGAGCACATGCGCGTGCTTGTGCGGCTGGACGACGGGCAGCTCCTCGCCGCCGGCCATCCGCTGCTCGCCGCCGATCGTGGAGGTGAGCTGGATCTGCTCGCCGGCCAGCTCGGCGAGCCTGGTCTGCAGGCTGGCCCGCTCGGGGCTCCCCGGGGCGTACGAGCGCACCGGCTCGTTGCGCGCGTCCGGAACGGTGAAGAGGGCGTCCATCGCTACTCCTGATAGCTCGACTTCGCTGGCGGGCGGAGCAATCATCCCACGTCTCGGCAGGTCGTCGTCACCTGACGGACACCACACTCGTTTGCCCGGTAGGGCATGCCCTACCGCCCGCCACGTACCCTCGGATGCTGTCACCCCCGCGTCGATGGAGTGAGCCCCTGATGACCGACTCTCCTCCCGCCCCACTCAAGCCCAGCAGCGCCGCCATCCTGGTCGGAATCGGCTTCGCCTGGCTGTTCGCCCTGCTCTGGGTGCTTCGTGTCACTCTCACCGAGAGCGGTGGAGCCGACTCGGGGCTGATCAGCGCCGCACAGAACCTGTTCCCCCTGGTCACGGCGATTCTCGCCGCCGGGGCCTCCGCCGGCATGCTGGCCGTCGCCACCCTGCGATTCGCGTCCACCGGGCTGCGGCGGCTCGCGGCGGGTGCCGGTGCCGGCCTGCTCTTCGGGGTACTCGCCGGCGGCCTCGCCCTCGCCATGATCCGCGACACCCGCAGCTCGGCCGTCATCGCGGTGTGCTCGGCCGCGGCGGCGCTCGTCGGCGGGCTGTTCGCCGCCATCAACCCGATCCGGGTGGTCGCGGCCGGCGTCGCTGGCACGTACGCCGCGTTCCTGACCAAGGTGATCCTGAGCATCTTCCTGCAGAAGTTCACCCAGGAGGCCGGCCCGGAGAAGAGCTTCTTCACGTCGCACTGGATGCTGCTCATCTTCGGGGTGGTGTCGGGCATCGTGGCCGGGGTGGTCTCGTTCCGGTACCTGCGCCGGGGTCCCGCCCAGCACTGGGCCGGCTACCTCCCCGCCGGTGCGGTCGCCGGCGCGCTCGCGATCCTGTCCGAGGGCTTCGCCTGGCTGACCGTGCCGCGCCTCGTCGCCCCGGTCACCGACGCCACGTTCACCGAGGCGCTGCTGGCCACCGACATCGGGCCTCGGGTGAACTCCGGGATCGCGCTGCTGTTCGCCGGGGCGGTCACGGCCACGATCCTGGTCGGCCGGACGATGCGGCCCGCGACCGAGGAATCGGCGGAAGCACCCGCGCGCGCGGTGTTCCCCGCCGACGCCGACCAGCCGGAGCCGGTGTCGGTGTTCGGGACGCCACTGCCCAAAGCGGACGCAGCCGGCGGCCGGGAGCAGCGGAGCGAATAACCCGAAAGATCAGACGGTTACGGCGACACCTGACCCGGTCTCCAGCGGCGGCTCCCGGCTGGCGGTCCTCGGCCGGCCGCGCGGCTGGCACCGGAGGCCCGGGGACTCCGCCCGCCCGGGGCGCCGCCGGGCACGCTGGGCAGGGCCGGTGGAACCCGGGTCGGGCCCCACCGTAATCAATTAATGGTTGTGGGTCTATGAGCCGGTGAGGAGCTGGTCGAGCTCCGAGGCGTCGTACCACGCGAGGTCGTGGTCCTCCGCGCCGTCCACCGTGAACTGGGCGTCCTCGTCGCCACCGAGCGCCTCCAGCACCACGTCGACCGCCGCAGCGACGTCCCGCTCGGCGTCCGCGTCGTCCACGTGCAGCGACACGACGGCCTTGAGGCTCACCGGGGAACTCAGCTCGACGAGGCTCGACCCCAGCTCCTGCTCCGGCTTCACCAGCGCGTCGGACACGTCCGCGGAGATCACCACCCGGCGGCGCGGGGCTGCCGGATCGTGCCGGAGCAACTGCAACGCGGACTGGGCCGCGGCCGTGAACGCCACGAACTCCAGCTCCTCCTCGTCACCCTCCACATACCACTCGCGCAGGCCCGGCGTCACGGCGTGCGCGGCGAGCGGGCCGGGGCCCAGCTGACCCTCGGCGCGCAGGGCGGCCAACAGGGGAAGCGTGGCCGGGAGGTAGACCCGCATGTGCTGCTCCTCAACGCCATCGGTGGCAAACTAAGGAAACCGTACCCCTCGCCCCGGAGGCCCACCCCATGGAGCCACGGTTCCTGCAGCTCGCGGATGTCGCCGAGCTGCTGAACGTCTCGACCTCCCAGGTGTACCACCTGGTCCGCAGCGGTGAGCTGCGCGGCATCAAGATCGGCGGCCGGGGCCAGTGGCGGGTCGAACGCGCCGAGGTCGAGCTCTACATCGAGCGGATGTACGCCGAGACGGCCGTCTGGATCCGCGAGAACCCCCTGATCGCCGACGAAAGTGTCGGTTAGGCGATCCAGCCTGGCGTGCGCCCACCGAAGCCCAGTAGAACGTGCCAAACGCAAACGGGGGTAAACGTAGGCTTCGGGAGGCTCGCATGTATGTCACGATCGGCCCGGTCCCACCCTACGAGCCGCCGTACGAGGAGGATGCGTGCTGCGCCGGGTCCTGTTGCGGTGGGCGGTGTCTCGATGATCCGGGGTTGACCCGGGGGGAGGCCGCCCGGATGGCGGTGCGGGATGCGGCTGCGGGTGGGGGCGCTGTTCCACCCTGGACAGGTGGTGCCGGGGTTGCGTGGGGTGCCGTTCCTGGCGGGGGCGGTGGCACGGCTCCGCCCTGGACAGGTGGTGCCGGAACTGCGCGGGACGCCACTCCGGGCGGGAGCGCAGCTGCCCGCCGAACAGTTGGCCACGACGTGGCTCCGTCCGGGACGCCCGGTGCCGAGGCGGTGGCAGGAGCATCCGGCCCCGGGTCCCGGACCGTCGGCACATGGGCGGCATCCCGGCGCCCGAGGACCTCCCCGCCGCCAGGCGCGACCCCGCCCGGCACCGAACCGACCGCCCGCCGGAGCACCTCAGGACCCTCAGGCCCCACCAGCCCCACCAGCCCCACCGGCATTACCGGCCCCATAGGAGCCGTCGGCCCGAGGGGCGGAGCAAGTCCGAGGGGAACAGCCAGCCCGAAGGGGACAGCCGGCCCCATGGGCACAGCCGGCCGCGCCGGCACCGGACCATCAGGGCCCGCCGGGGTGCGCCCCGCCCGGACCGCGCTCAGGGCACCGGACGGCTGGGCCGGCCGGGCTGCCGGGGTCTTCCTCCGGCTCTACCTCGAGGCCCTCACCGGGCATCGGCCCGTCCAGGCGCTGCGCGCGGTCTGCGCCCCCGACGCGCACCGGCAGCTGGTCCTCGACATCGAGCAGCAGCGGGGCGCTCCGGGAACGGTCCGGATCGCGTCCCTGCGGGTGTCCTCGCCGGCCCCGGCCGTGATCGAGGCGGTGGTGATGCTGCACCGGTCGACGAGGATCTGGGCGATGACCCTGCGACTGGAACGACCGGCGGACGCGTGGCTGTGCACCCACCTCCAGTCGCTGCGCCCGGGTGGCCCACCGTCGCCGGACACCCACTAGCGGCGGCCGGCAGATCCGACGCGGCACCCGGACAGCGTTCTGCCCCCGGCACCACAGGCACCGGGGGCAGATCAGCACAGGTCACTCGCCTTCAGCAGCCCCATGGCAACGCTTGTACTTCTTCCCCGACCCACACGGACACGGCGAGTTCCGCGAGGGCCCCCCGCCGACCTTCTGCCCGGGCGCCGGCCGCTTGGCTCCGGCAGCCATCGGGCTGGCCGGGCCGACGCCGAGCCCCAGGGCCGGGGCCTCCTCGTGGTGCACGACGCCGCCGGCGCCGGCCTCGCCGTCGATGGTGGGGGCCGAGTAGTGCAACTGCTGCGGCCCGCGGGCGCCGAGGCCCTTGGCGCGGATCTCGACGTGCTCGTGCTCGGCGCCGCCGCTGAAGTCCGGGAGCGGGGTGACGACGTCACCGGGCTCGACGGGGGCCGGGGCCGGCTCCTCGACCTTGACCTCGAGGTTGAACAGGTAGGAGACGGTCTCCTCCTTGACGCCCTCGAGCATCTGGTTGAACATGTCGAAGCCCTCGCGCTGGTACTCCACCAGGGGGTCGCGCTGGGCGTACGCCCGCAGGCCGACGCCCTCCTGGAGGTAGTCCATCTCGTAGAGGTGCTCGCGCCACTTGCGGTCGATGACGGCGAGGAGGACCTGACGCTCCAGCTCGCGGACCGGGGCCTCGCCGAGCTCGGTCTCCCGGTTGTCGTACGCGGTGTGCGCGTCCTCCTTGAGCCGCTCGAGCAGCCACTCGGACTCGATGCCGTCGCGGCCGTTGACCTCGTCCTCGAGCTCCTCGATCGTGACGCCGACCGGGTAGGTCTGCTTCATGACCGTCCAGAGCTGCTCGAGGTCCCAGTCCTCGGCGTAGCCGTCGGCGGTGGCACCCTGCACGTAACCGGCGATCGTGTCGTCGATCATGTGCCGGACCTGCTCGTGCAGGTCCTCGCCGTCGAGAACGCGGCGGCGCTCGGCGTAGATGACCTGGCGCTGCTTGTTGAGGACCTCGTCGTACTTGAGGACGTTCTTGCGGACCTCGGCGTTCTGGCCCTCGATCTGGGTCTGCGCGCCCTTGATCTGGCGGGACACCATCTTCGACTCGATCGGCACGTCGTCGGGGATGTTGAACCGGTCCATGACGGCCTCGACGGCACCGGAACGGAACCGGCGCATCAGCTCGTCCTGCAGGGACAGGTAGAACCGGGACTCGCCCGGGTCGCCCTGCCGGCCGGAACGGCCCCGGAGCTGGTTGTCGATCCGGCGGGACTCGTGCCGCTCGGTGCCCAGGACGTAGAGCCCGCCGGCCTCGATGACGGCCTCGTTGTCCTCGGCGCAGGACTCCTCGGCGCGCTCGAGGGCGGCCTCCCACAGCTCCGCGTACTTCTCGTTCTCCTCGTCGATGCCGGCGTTGCGCAGCTCAGACGCCGCCGTGTACTCCGGGTTGCCGCCGAGCAGGATGTCCGTGCCACGGCCGGCCATGTTCGTGGCGACCGTGACGCCGCCCTTGCGCCCGGCCTGGGCGACGATCTCGGCCTCCCGCGCGTGGTACTTCGCGTTGAGGACCGCATGCGGGATGCCCCGCTTCTTCAGCAGGCTGGAGATCAGCTCGGAGTTCTCCACCGAGACGGTGCCGACGAGGACCGGCTGGCCGAGGTTGTGCCGCTCGACGATGTCCTCGACGACGGCCTCGAACTTGGCGATCTCCGTCTTGTAGATGACGTCGGCGCGGTCCACGCGGATCATCGGCCGGTGGGTCGGGATGGACACGACGCCGACGCTGTAGACCTTGTTGAACTCGGCGGCCTCCGTCTGCGCCGTACCGGTCATGCCGCCCAGCTTCTCGTACAGCCGGAAGTAGTTCTGCAGGGTGATCGTCGCGAGGGTCTGGTTCTCCTGCTTGATCTCCACGCCCTCTTTGGCCTCGATGGCCTGGTGCATGCCCTCGTTGTACCGCCGGCCGTGCAGGATGCGGCCCGTGAACTCGTCGACGATCAGGACCTCACCGTCGGAGACGATGTAGTCCTTGTCCTTCTTGTAGAGCTCCTTGGCCTTGATCGCGTTGTTCAGGTAGCCGACGAGCGGGGTGTTGGCCGACTCGTAGAGGTTGTCGACGCCGAGGACGTCCTCGACCCGCGCGATGCCCGACTCGGAGATGGAGACGGTGCGCTTGGACTCGTCGACCTCGTAGTGGCCCTCTTCGCCCTTGGTCATCCGACCGACGACGCGGGCGAACTCCTCATACCACCGGGCGGACTGCTCGGCCGGGCCCGAGATGATCAGCGGGGTCCTGGCCTCGTCGATCAGGATCGAGTCGACCTCGTCGACCACGGCGAAGAAGTGGCCCCGCTGGACCATCTCCTCCTTCGACCACGCCATGTTGTCGCGCAGGTAGTCGAAGCCGAACTCGTTGTTCGTGCCGTAGGTGATGTCGCACTCGTAGGCGGCCTTGTGGTCGGCGGACGACTGGTTCGGCAGGATGGCGCCGACGGTCAGGCCGAGGAAGTTGTGCACCCGGCCCATCCACTCGGCGTCGCGCTGGGCGAGGTAGTCGTTGACCGTGACCACGTGCACGCCCTTGCCGGCCAGCGCGTTGAGGTAGACCGGCAGCAGACACGTCTGCGTCTTGCCCTCACCGGTCTTCATCTCGGCGATGTTGCCGAAGTGCAGGGCGGCGCCGCCCATGATCTGGACGTCGTAGTGCCGCTTGCCGAGGACCCGCTTGGTCGCCTCGCGGACGACGGCGAACGCCTCCGGGAGCAGGTCGTCGAGAGTCTCGCCCTCGTCGAGCCGCTCCTTGAAGAGGGTGGTCTGCTCGCGCAGCTCCTCGTCACTGAGGTCAACGTAGTTGTCCTCGATCGAGCTCACGGCGTCGGCGATGGCCTTCAGCCTGCGCACCATGCGGCCTTCGCCGGCGCGGAGAAGCTTTTCAAAAATCGACACGGGTCAGCACTCCCTGGGAGGTATTCGCTTGACCATCGTAGGCGGCAATCCCCCCAGTGACGACCCCACCCTGGTGTTCCGAAAAATCCTGTTCGCTCACAGCGGAGCCGGGCACGCATGATCTGAGGGTGGAATTCAGGACCGATGCATTTGTACTCCGCGCGTGGCGCGGCTCCGACGCCCCCCAGGTCTACGCGGCCTGCCAGGACCAGGCGATCCAGCGGTGGACCCGGGTGCCCGTCCCGTACCTCATGGAGCACGCCGTCGGGTTCGTCACCGGCGCGTCGGAAGGGCAGTTCGGGATCTTCGACCACGACGGCGAACTGCTCGGCTCCATCGGGGTGGTCGACCACGACGCCGACGCCCGGGTCGCCGAGATCGGCTACTGGGTCGCCCCGGGCGGCCGGGGCCGGGGCGTGACCACCGAGGCGCTCAAGCTCGTCTGCCGGTGGGTCTTCGACACGCTGCGGGTGCAGCGGCTGCTGTGGCGGGCCAAGGCCGGCAACCTGCCGTCCCGGCTCGTGGCCGAGCGCGCCGGGTTCGTGATGGAGGGGCTGCAACGCGAGGCGCTGATCGACAGGGCCGGCGAGCCGGTCGACGGCATGATCGGCGCGCTGCTCCCGGCCGACCTCGACCGGTACGGCCGGCTCGGCTTCCCGACCGTGGACAGCCGGCGGACCAGGGTGTTCAGCGCCCCGCAGCCGGTGCTCCCCGCCGGTGACGTCCTGCTCCGGCCCGTGGAGTCCGGCGATGTCGACGCGCTGGTGGCGGCGTGCACCGATCCGGAGATCACCCGGTGGTTGCCGTTGCCGAGCCCGTACACCCGGCGGAACGCCGAGCGCTTCGTGGCCTTCACGGCTGAACAGTGGCTGCGCGCGGACGGGGCCTACTTCGCGATCAGTGACCCGGACGGCGGCTGGGTGGGGAACATGGACCTGCGGATCGACCGCGGCGACCCCACGATGGCCGACGTCGGCTTCATGGTCTCGCCGGGGGCCTGGGGCAGGGGGCACGCCACCGCCGCCCTGCGGGCCATCACCCGCTGGGGCTTCGAGGAGCTGGGGCTGGCCAGGATCGAGTGGCGGGCCCTCGTCGGCAACGACGGGTCCCGCCGGGTCGCCGAGAAGGCCGGGTTCGCGGTCGAGGGCGTGCAGCGCGGCCGACTCGTGCACCGGGGCGCCCGGGTCGACACGTGGGTCGGCGCGAAACTGGCCACGGACCCGCGCTGAAAAACAAGATCAATATTTGATGACGGGTTCAGCGCTGGCGGGAGTCGCCCGGCTGTCCAGCTGGTGGGGACGCCCGTGGTGAGGACGCCGGGTCGCTGGACGGTGCCGGGGCAGGTGTCGCCGTGATCAGAAAATGGTTTTGGGGATCTGTCAGGCGGGCAGGCGGGCCCAGAGGACGTCGTCGATCCGGGTGCCGTCCGGGCCGGGCAGGCGGGAACGGGTGTAGCCCTCGCGAACGAAGCCGGCCTTCTCCAGGACGCGCTGGGAGCCGGCGTTCTCCGGGGCCGTGCCCGCGATCAGGCGCATGACGCCGACCTGCGTGAACGCCCAGTCAGCGATCAGGTTCGCGGCGCGGGTCGTGTAGCCCTTGCCGCGGAAGGCCGGCAGCGCCGCATACCCGATCATGGCCTGCTGGGTGGGGGGCTCGTGGTAGAAAAGACCGATCTCGCCGACGAACGCGCCCGTCGCCGCCTCCCGGATGGTCAGATCCACGTTGATGCCGGTCAGCCACGTACCGGGCGCGAGCCGGCAGCGTTCCTCGACCTCCGCGCGGCTCAGCTCGACCGGAGGCACGTTGCTGGCCACGACCTCCGGGAGGTTGCGCAGCGCGAACATCTCCCCGGCGTCCGCCGGCCCGACCGGGGTCAGCGTCACAACCCCGTCGGTCAGGGCGCCGCCCGGCAGGTCCGGGATGAGCCGGCGGGTCGGCCCCGGCGGATCCGAGGGCAACCGCGACCAGACCAGCATGTCGTGCCGGCCGCCACCCCGGCTCTGCTCGGCCGCGCGGCGCAGCCCCTCGCTCCGGAAGCCGGCGGCCAGGGCCACCCGCTGGCTGATCACGTTCTCGGGATGGGTGGTGAGCTCGAGCCGCTCGTACCCGTGCGCGAACGCCCAGGCCGTGCCCTGCCTCGTCGCCTCGGTGGCCACCCCCCGCCGCCGGGCCCATGGCGCGACCCAGTAGCCCAGAGTCCCCGGCTGGGTGGCGACACTACCGAGCAGCCGGTCGTCGGACGGATCGACGATCGCCCAGATCTGACCACCTCTGGCCGCCACGGTCGGCGCGCCGTCCCGGATCCACCAGAGGGCGTGCTCGCGGGTGTACGGCGCGGGCAGAGTGGGCACGAACCGCTGGATGAGCGGGTCGTTGCACGCGGCGACGAGGTCCTCGGCGTCACCGTCACGGAGCGGTCGGAGAGAGATCACGCGGCCGACCATACCTCCCCGGGGAGGTGGTCGCGCACCGCTTCCGAGCCCTTTTCGGGGCATGGGGCGCCAGGGGTCCGGCTCGGGGCCCGGGCTCGGCGCTCTGGGCGCAGGTCCTGGCATCTTGGCGTCCCGGCTGCCCGGAGTTCGGCCTCTCGGCACTCGGAGTTCGCCGCCTCGGCGCTCGGAGTTCGCCGCCTCGGCGCTCGGCGCTCGGCGCTCGGCGCTCGGCGCTCGGCGCTCGGCGCTCGGCGCTCGGCGCTCGGCGCTCGGCGCTCGGCGCTCGGCGCTCGGCGCTCGGCGCTCGGCGCTCGGCGCTCGGCGCTCGGCGCTCGGCGCTCGGCGCTCGGCGCTCGGCGCTCGGCGCTCGGCGCTCGGCGCTCGGCGCTCGGCGCTCGGCGAAGGTCTCATGACCGGCGTGCTCGCCGCAAGGTTTCGGTGTCTTTCTCTTCGCGTACCCTCGAGCGGCCACAGAGCTGCCGGAGCGGGCGTGACGTCACGACACGTGGCCGATCCGCGAACTCTGCTTTGGGGTCGCCGACGTGCGCAGGCAGGAGGGGCGCCCCGGATTCGGGGGCCCCTCCGCAGGTCGCGCTGTGCGGGCTACGACAGGCGGATCACGCCGTAGTCGTACGCCCTGCGCCGGTAGACGACGCTCGGGCAGCCTGTTTCCTTGTCCGTGAACAGGTAGAAGTCGTGGCCCACGAGCTCCATCTGCGACAGAGCGTCATCGATGGTGACCGGCTCGGCCGAGTGCGTCTTCTCGCGCACGATCTGGCCGGGCAGGTGCTCCTCGTGCTCGTAGCCGTCGGACTCCTGCGACTTGGCGAAGCTTGGCTTGTCGAACATGGTTTCGATCTGCTTGGCCGTCAGAGCGGCGGTGGCCCTGGCCACGGAGATCGGGGTGCTGTGTCCTCGGTGGACGCGACGCCGGTCGGCTGAACGCCGCAACCTGGCGTCGAGCTTCGTCACCGCGAGGTCGAGTGCGGTGTAGAAGTCCTTCCCGCAGGCCTCCGAGCGGATGACGGGCCCTCGTGATGCGATCGTGATCTCGACGCGTTGACTGCTCTCGCGCTGACGACGATTGGGTTCGTGAAGCAATTCGACAGTGGCCTGGATGAGTTTGTGGTCGTACTTCTCGATCTTCGCCAGCTTGTCGGCCACATGTACCCGGTAGTGTTCCGGGACTTCGACGTTACGTCCTTTGACGACAATTTCCACGGCAGACCTCCCCCACTTTCACGATCTGGGGTAACCTGGACGTTTGCCCAGGTGGGAGCCGGCTCGACGCACTCCCCCCGGAGCGTCAGCCGGTGTTGCGAAACCCGGTGACCTCCTCTCGGTGAAGAGTGCTCTGGCCCTCGACGCTAACGCGTGTTCAGCCGTTCGTCACCCCCTGTTTGAGTTAACTACCGACAAGTATTGGCGATTCGGGTCTCGACACGCCTTTGTCGGAGAACTTCTGCGTCGTGTCGCCGCGATCACCACCGCCCCACAAACCGGTATATCTACAGACCGTAGCTGATCGGCGACCGCCGCGAGGGTGGACCCGGTGGTGAGGATGTCGTCGACCAACACCACGGCCAGGCCGGCCCGCAGCGGACCGGTGCGCCCCGGTCTGACCCGGAAGGCGTCCCCGGCCGCGGCGGCCCGCTCGGCGGCGCTCAGACCGGCGGAGTCGGGCCTGGGTCGTGCGACCAGCGCGCGGAGCAGGGTCGCGCGGCGGCCGTCCCGGCGGAGCGTGCCGACGGCCCGGCGGGCCAGTCGCTCCATGTGGTCGCCGCGCCGGGCCCGGACGGCGGCAGCCGTGCTCGGCACGGGCACCAGGACGGCGGGCCCGTTGGCCAACAGCCGGGCGACCCCGATTGCCAGGCGGTCGCCGAGCGGGGCGGCCAGGTCGCGCCGGCCGCGCTCCTTGTAGGCGAGGAGGATCCGCTGGAGGGGTCCGTCGTACGGGCCGAAGGCCAGGCACGGGGGCAGGCCGGGCGGGGCGGGGGTGGGCGCGGCGGGCTCTGGCGGGCCGGCGAGCGCCGCCTGGCACGCCGGGCAGAACGGGCCCGGGCCGCCGCACGGGCAGTCAGCGGGGAGCACGAGGTCGATCAGGTCACGCAACACCGGTCGAGCGTGCCCAGGAGCGGGCTTCCGGCGGGCCGGCCTGTGGACGACCGACCCACCTGTGGATAACCCGCCCCAGGCTGTGGACAACCGGCGGAGGCCGTCCTCACCGACAACGGGCGACAGGCACGCTCACAGCCCGGCTGGAGCGACCCGGCGAGGTACCGGCGCTGGCCCGGGCGGGAGGGCCCGGGCGGTGGTGGGTGGTCCGCTAGTCCTCGAAGTAGAACGGGGCCGTGCCGGCGCTGGCGGGGACGCCGGGATGGCGTACCAGATAGATCCGGTTGTCGATCTCCACCAGAGGCTCCATCACCGCTCCACCGCGCGGGGACGGCACATAGGCCGCGACGGGGCCGGTGCGGGTGGTCTGCGACGGGTACTGCGGCTCCACCACCGCCCCGTCGAACGTCACCTGCGACAACGCCGAGTTCGACGTGTTGGGGCTGACCGGCTGGCCCTGCCCGGACACCAGGAAGCCGACCTCCGACGACCAGGACACCGAGGTGATCCCGGTGAGCTGCGAGGCGACCTGCCAGGCCCTGATCTGCGCGGAGTCGGTGAAGATGCCGGCGTAGGCCCGGCCGCCGCGCACGAACGCGACCCGCTTGCCGCCCGGGGCGACCGACAGGCTCGTCACCGCGCCCTCGCCGGTGACCCCGCTGACGGTCACCGCCTGGGGGGTCTGGGTCGACGTGTCGATGCTGTACAGGCCGGGGCCGGCCCCGATCAGCACCCTGGGCCCGCCGGGCGTCCGGTACAGCGCCGGCGGGCTCGTGAACGCCACGTCCCGCATCTTCTCCACCTGGACGTAGCGGGTCTCGTCCGAGGAGTTGGCCCGGCCGATGAACAGGGCGTCGTCGGTGGTCACGTACGCGGCCGTGGCGTTGAGCCCCGTCGCCCACTTCACGTTCGTCCGGCCCCGGAGCAGGGCGGGGACCTGTTCCTCCACCCGGTCGGGGATCCTGACCGCCCGGACGAGGCCGCCGTCGACCATCAGGGGGTGGGCCATGTGGCCGGTCGCCGGGTTCCAGGCGTCGTAGTAGTACGCGTCCTGGTCGTGCGGCTTGACCTTCTGGCGACCCTCGATCCGGATCTCCAGGTACTTCGCCTGCAGCGTCACCGCGATCTGCGCGATCAGCGTCTCCCACCGGTCGGTGGCCTCCGCCTTCGCGGACAGGTCCACGGTGATCTGGGAGAGTGCGTTGTCTTCGACGGGCAGGCCGCGCAGCTCGGTGCCGGCCGGCAGCGCGGAGTTCACCGCCCCGGCGATGTAGGAGGACGGCCCGGCGAGCAGCCAGCTCATCAGCAGCTGGTAGCGGCCGACGGCGGAGACGGAGACGCTGCGGGGCACGTACCGCAGGTCGGCGACCAGGGCCCGGTCCTCGCCGTTCGGCGGGTAGTAGACCGGGCGCTGGTCGTAGTCGTTCTGCAGCGCCTCGATGCTCAGCAGCATGCCTTGCGGCGGGTTGTCGATCAGCCAGCCCTTGCCGGCCCCGGCGCTGAGCAGGTTGTAGGTGTAGGAGTAGCCGGCGCGGGCCTGGCTCGTGTCCAGCCAGCCGTTGGTGAGCACGCCGAGCACGTCCCCGGTGACCTGCACGTGCGCGTCGAACTGCCCGGCGCCGGCGACCTGGGTCGGCGGGTGCACCGTGCCCCGGACCACGAGCAGGCCGCCGGAGCCCGCCTGCCAGGTGTTCTGGGCCGACTGGGTGAAGAACACCTTGACCTGCTCGCGCATCTTCTCCAGCGGACCGTTGGCCGCCCGGAGGTAGCCGGCGACCGTCTGGTCGGCGGACTGCGAGTTGTCGGGCGCCGCCACCTTGTACGGCGGCCGGAGGTCGATGCCGGTGATCGTCCGCTCCGGCCCGTACGAGACGGCGGGGCCCGAGTCCGGCACCCCGCACGCCGACAGCACGGACAGCGCGAACACGCCCGTCACGACGGCGGCGGCGGCCAGGAACCTACGACGCATGGCGCACTCCCCGGGTGGGCTCGTCGGGCGGGATGGGTCCCAACTGCGGTTCGGCGTCGGCGGGCACCAGGGGCAGCGGGGAGGACAACAGCCGGTCGCCGGCCCGCAGCGGCACGGTCAGCCGGAACTGCGCGCCGAGCCCCGGCGCGCCCCACGCCTCCAGCCAGCCGCCGTGCAGCCGGGCGTCCTCCAGGCTGATGGACAGCCCGAGGCCGGTGCCGCCGGTCTGCCGGGCCCGGGACGGGTCGGCCCGCCAGAACCGGTTGAACACGAGCTTGTCCTCGCCGGTGTTGAGCCCGATGCCGTGGTCGCGGACCGTGACGGCCGCCGAGCCCTCCCCGTCGGCGAGGGTGACGACGACCGGGCGGGCCTCGCCGTGTTCGACCGCGTTGCCGACCAGGTTGCGCAGCACCCGCTCGATCCGGCGCGGGTCTACCTCCGCGATCACCGGCTCGTCGGGGACGACGGTGCGCAGCTCGACCTGCGCGCGGTCGGCGAGCGGCCGCAACCGCTCCACCACCCGGGTGACGATCGGGACCAGGTCGACGGCTTCGGTGTCGAGGACGGCGAACCCGGCGTCGTACCGGCTGATCTCCAGCAGGTCGGTCAGCAGGTCCTCGAACCGGTCGAGTTCGGCCTGGAGCAGTTCGGCGCTGCGGGCTGCCAGCGGGTCGAAGTCCTCCCGGTTGGCGAACAGCATGTCGGCGGCCATCCGCACCGTGGTCAGCGGTGTGCGCAGCTCGTGCGACACGTCGGAGGTGAACCGGCGTTGCAGCCGCGACATCTCCTCCAACCGGTTGATCTGGCGTTGCAGATTGGCGGCCATCTGGTTGAAGCTGGTGGCCAGCGCCGCGAGGTCGTCCTCGCCGCGCACCTCCATCCGCTGGTCGAGCAGCCCTGCGGACAGCCGCTGGGCGGTGCGCGCGGCGATCCGGACCGGGCCGACCACCAGATGGGTGATCAGCGCGGACAGCAGCGCGAGGAGCAGCACGAGGGCAAGGCCGGTGACGAAGACCGTGGTCCGCACGGAGCTGGCGGAGGAGACCTGTTCGTCGAGCGGGTACAGGTAGTACAGCGAGAACTCGCCCATCGCCGTGTTGACCATGGTGCCCACGACGATGAACGGCCGCTCGCCCTGGCTGTCGGGGTTGGCCCGCACGTACTGGTACGCGCTCTTCCGCGTCTCCTTCACCGTGCGCCGCAGGTCGTCGGGGACGGCCTTCTGCACCGCCCGGGTGTCCTCGAGCTGCGGGGACTGCGGCTTGACGGCCTTGAGGAAGTCCGGGTTGGTCGGTTCGAGCAGGACGTAGTACGGAACGGAGGCGGCCTTGTCGTTCTGCGCGGCGTCCTTGGGGGCGGTCGAGGTCGGAGGGACGAGCAGCGCCGTCGCGTACCTCAGGAAGCCGTTGACGCCCGGGTCTGCCGCCTCGCCCCGGTCCCGGAACTGCGGCTCCAGGTAGACCCTGCCCTGCTCGAGCTGGTTCTGGGCCTCGTTCAGTTTGGAGCCGACCTGCGACGCCGTGATCTGCGAGGCGAGCAGCCAGCTGAAGGTCACCACGAGCAGCGTCGAGGACACCAGGGTCACGGACACGACGCGGAAGTGCAGGGAGCGCCGCCAGACCCGGACGAGCCGGGCGGCACCCCTGTCGTACAGAACGCTCAGAAGGCGCATGTCATGCGACGCCGGCCTTGTATCCGACCCCACGGACGGTCAGGATGATCTCCGGCCGCTCCGGGTCGCGTTCGATCTTGGCGCGCAGGCGCTGGACGTGCACGTTGACCAGCCGGGTGTCGGCGGCGTGCCGGTAGCCCCAGACCTGCTCCAGCAGGACCTCGCGGGTGAACACCTGGCGCGGCTTGCGGGCCAGCGCGACCAGCAGGTCGAACTCGAGCGGGGTCAGCTTGACCTCCTCGCCCTCCCGGATCACGGTGTGTGCGGGCACGTCGATGATCACCTGGGAACCGACCGGTCCGACGGTGAGCACCTCGGGCGTGTTGTCCCCGCCCTGGCGCAGCCGGGCCCGGACCCGGGCGACCAGCTCCTTGGGCTTGAAGGGCTTCACCACGTAGTCGTCGGCGCCGGACTCCAGGCCCAGGACGATGTCCACGGTGTCGCTCTTCGCGGTCAGCATGACGATCGGCACGCCGGACTCGGCGCGGATCAGTCGACATACGTCGATGCCGCTCATGCCGGGCAGCATCAGGTCGAGGAGCACGATGTCGGGCCGCGCCTCCCGGAATGCCGGCAGGGCACGTTCGCCGTCGGCGACGAAGGAGGGCGCGAAGCCCTCGCTCCTCAGCACGATGCCCAGCATTTCGGCCAGTGCCGGGTCGTCGTCGACCACCAGTACGCGAGCTCTCATGGGTTACATATTTCCATCTACTCGGGGCGGCCAAGGGTACCCGGGTCAGGATCAGTGATCACCTTGAGATCATCAATTCCGCAAACGGGCATCTTCCAGGTACTGGGGCCGGCCGGCCACCATTCCGACAGCGCCCTGGAGGACCACGATACCGAGAAGGAAGAGCAGCGGCAGTAACCAACTGTGCGTCGATGTGTACAGCGCGCCGACCAGCATGGGTCCGGCGGCGGCCATCAGGTAGCCGGCGCTCTGCGCGAACGCCGACAACGCCACCGTCCCCTCGGGGGTGCGCGAGCGCAGTCCGATCATCGCCAGCGTCAGGGGGAACGCGCTCTGCCCGACGGCCAGCAGCACCGTCCACAGCAGCGCGCCGGCGTGCGGGGCGAAGATCAGTCCGGTGTACCCGAGGGCGGTGGCCGCCACGAGCACGGCCACGACGGGGCGCTGGTCGGGCCGGCGCGCGGCGAGCGCCGGCATGAACAGGGCCAGCGGCACGCCGACGGCCATCAGCCCGGCGACGAGCAGGCCGGCCGTCTGGGCGGAGAAGCCGACGTCCCGGTAGAGCTGGGGCAGCCAGCCCATCACGACGTAGGCGCTCAGCGACTGGGCGCCGAAGAACACCGCGAGGGCCCAGCCGATCCTGGTCCGGGCCGGCTTGACCGGGGAGGCGGCGACCGTGGTGGCCAGATCGCCCCGGTCGTGCCGGCGGAGGAGCAGCCACGGCAGGACGGCCACGGCCGCGACGGCCGCCCAGACCGCCAGGCCCCAGTGCCAGCCGCCGAGCGCGTTGGCCATCGGCACCGTGGTGGCCGCGGCGATGGCGGTGCCGAGGGTGAGCGTCATGGTGTACACGCCGGTGACCAGGCCGACGCGGGTCGGGAAGTGCCGCTTGACCAGGCCGGGCAGCAGGACGTTCGCGGAGGCGATCCCGGCGAGGGCCAGCGCGCTGGTGCCGAAGAAGACCCAGGCCGAGTCGGTGAGCGCCCGGGCGAGCAGGCCCAGGGACAGCAGGGCCACGGCGGAGGACAGCACCCGGTGCGGCCCGAACCGGCGGGCCAGCCGGGGCGTGATCGACCCGAACGCCGCGAACGACAGCACCGGGAGGGTGGTGATCAGGCCGGCCATGGTGCCCGACAGGTGCAGCCCCGCGCGCACCTCGTCGAGGAGCGCTCCCAGACTGGTGACGGCCGGGCGAAGATTGAGGGCGACGAGCACGATCCCGAGGAGCACCAGACCCGTGCCCTCAATGGCGAAGCTTCGGTTGCTGGGCTCTACGGTTACCGTGGTCATGCGGGTAATCGTAGAATCATGGGATGACTTGATGATAGGGAGTGTGTGTGATGCCACTGGAGACGACAGCCCGATCTCCGCTGGTCAGCCAGGTCATCAGCCAGCTTCGTGAGCAGATCACCCGGGGCGAGTGGGCGGTCGGCGCCCGGATCCCACCGGAACCGGAGCTCGCGGCCCAGCTCGGAGTGGGCCGCAACACCCTGCGCGAGGCCGTGAAGGCGCTCTCGCACGCCGGGCTGCTCGACTGCCGCCAGGGCTCCGGGACGTACGTGCTGGCGGCCAGCGAGCTGTCCTCCGCCGTCGCCCGGCGGATCGCCGACGCCGAGTTCCGCGACGTGCTCGAGGTGCGGCGCGCCTTCGAGGTGGAGGCGGCGCGGCTGGCGGCGCGGCGGCGTACCCCTCTCGATCTGGAGGCTCTTGATCTCGCTCTGGCCCGGCGGGAGGAGATGTGGCGGACCGGGGACGCCGCGCGGTTCGTCGAGGCTGACTCCGCGCTGCACGAGGTTGTCGTCGCCACCGCGCACAACAAGGTGCTCGCCGACCTCTATGCCGACTTCGGCACCGCCCTGCGCGCCAGCCTGCGCCACGTCGTCGGTGAGGAACTCACCCCCGACAGCTACGTCGACCACACCCGGCTCGTCGACGCCATCCGCGCCGGGGACGAGGACGCCGCGGCGTTCGAGGCCCAGTGCTTCCTGAAGGAGACGTCGACCGAGGAGGGGTAGGGCGGAATTAGCGGACCCGTGCCAAGATGAGGGCCGCTCAATTCTGGTGAACGGGGGTGGCCGTGGGTTCCGTCGCGCTGCCCGACCGCCCACTCTCGGTGGGCGAGCTCCTCGACGCCGCCGTCGAACTCCTGCGCACCCGGGCGAAGCCCCTGATCGGCATCGGGCTGATCCTCGCCCTCCTCGAACAGGGCGCGCTCGCCCCGCTGTGGGCCGCTCGGCAGCCGTTCTGGGAAGCCCCGACCAGCTACCTGCCCTGGCTGGCCTGCGGGCTCGGCTTCGAGAGCCTGGCGATCGGCCTCCTCGCCGGGTACGCGGGCCGGGCCGCCCGGATCTCCCTCGGCGGAACCCCCGGCGGCATCGCGGCCCCGGTCCTCACCGCGGTGCTCGTCGCCGTCACCGCGGCCGTCTCGTCCCTCCTCTTCGGCGTGCCGTGGCTCGTGGCCTACGCGCTCCTCGGCTTCGCCGTACCCGTCGCCGTCATCGACCGCACGGGCAACTCGTTCGGCCGGTCCGCCCGGCTGGTCCTGGCCGGCAGCCTGCGCGCCGGCATGATCCGCCTCCTCGGGTACTGCGCGTGGCTGGGCATCCGGCTCGCCTTCGCGTTGGCGGCCAAGACCCTGCTGGACCAGGTGTTCGACCTGACGGACCCGCTCTACGTCGCCGCGATCTGGGCCCTGATCAACGGCATCGCCTACCCGGCCCTCGCCTGCCTCGACGTCGTGGCGCACCTGGAGAACCGGATCCGGGTCGAGGGCCTCGACGTCGAACTCGGCCGGGCCCGCGCGACCGGCCGCCCCGCCGACGACGTGCTCCGGGCCGGCCGGTGAGCGCGGTGGCCCGCTGGTGGACGGCACTGGTCGCCGACGTCGCCGACTGGTTCCCCGGCGGGGTGGCCGGGCTGATGGCCGCGCTCCTGCTCGGGGCGTTGTTCCTGATCGCGGCGCTGCGGTGGTGGCGGCAGTGGCTCGCGGCGGCCCGGCGCGCCCTCGCCGCGGCCCTGCGGCTGGGCTCCTGGCTGGTGGCCGCCCCGGGCCGCCTGCACCGGTGGCTGCTCCGGCTGCTGGCCTGGCGGCCGGGCCGCCGACGCCCCAAGCCCGCGAAGGTCACCAAGACCATCACCATCGACGACCTGCCCGAGGGCCCCGACGACGCGCTGCCCGAGCTGCCGGCCGAGGTCCTGCTGTCGTTGGCCGACCAGTACGCCGCCGCCGGGCGGTACGGCGAGGCGGTCCGGGAACGGCTCCGGGTCATGATCCGCCGGCTCGCCGACCGGGGGGTGCTGAGCCCGCAACCGGGCTCGACGGTCACCGAACTCGCCATGGCGGCCGGCGCCGCGCTGCCGACGGCCGACGCGCCGCTGCGGGAGGCGACCCGGATCTTCTCCGACATCTGGTACGGCGAGCGGCCGGCCACCGCCGAGATGGACGCCCGGATGCGCACCCTCGGGGAGAGCCTGTGACCGCGCGGCTGAAGACGCTCGCCCCACTGCTCGTCGCCGTCCTCCTCGTCGTGGCCACCCTGGTGTTCCACGCCGTGGACACGCCGTCCACGGGCGACGACGGGTACCTGTCCCCCACCGGCACCGACCGGTTCTCCGGCCACGAACTCGAACGGCTGCTCACCGCCGACGGCCGGCGGGTCGTCCGGCACACCGTCCCCGCCGACGCCCTCAACGACGCGATCGCCGGGAACACGACCCTGTTCCTGCCAGCCCCCGAATACCTGAACCGGGACTTCTTCCGCCAGCTGACCTTCCTGCCGGCCACCACCCGGATCGTGCTCGTCCAGCCCGGCCAGGCCGCCCTCGACGACCTGGCCGCCGAGTCCCTCCGGGGCACGCCCCGGGTGCTCGGCGAGCGGTGGGCCACCGCCGTCGTCGGCCCCGGCGGCTGCGACATCGGCGGGGCCGGGGACGCGGCCGTCGGCCGGGTCCGCTACAGGCTCGACGGCGCCCAGAGCTGCTACGACGGCCACGTCCTGCTCAGCGACAACTTCGTCATCGTCGGGGCCGCGGACCCGTTCAGCGACGAGCGGATCGGCGAGCACGACAACGCGCGGCTCGCGGTGGCGCTGCTCGGCCGGTACCCGAACATCGCGTGGCTCGACCAGCACAGCCTCGTCGTGCCGTCGCCCAGCCCGACCCCGACCCTGCCGCACGTGCCCGAGGTGTGCGGCACGCCGGCCGCCCCGGGGGTCGTGTGCGTCACCCTGCCGCCGGAGTCGCCCCGGCCGACGGCCCGGTGCACGGTGCCGAGCCCGACGTCGACGCCGCAGCCCACGTACACCTGCTACATCGCCGGGCACGGCGGAGGCGGGACCGGGGGCGGGGGCGGGGGCGGCGGGGGCGGCGGCTCGGAGCGGCAGCCCAACCCGAACCCGGACGAGGGCAGCGAGAAGCCTCCGAACCCGCTCTGGGCGGCGTTCCCGCCCTGGTTCTGGGCGGCACTCGTCGGACTGGCCATCGCGGCGCTGCTGCTCGTCCTCGCCCGCGCCCGCCGCCTCGGCCAGCCCGTCGCCGAAAGGCTGCCCGTCGTCGTGCGGTCCACGGAGACCATCACCGGCCGCGGCCGGCTCTACGCCCGCGCCCATGCCCGGCTCCCGGCCCTCGACGCGGTCCGCGCCGGGGCCCGGCGTCGGCTGGTCGCGGCCCTCGCCCTCGGTCCCACAGCGATGTCCGGCGAGATCGTCGCGGCGGTGGCCGCACGGACCGGACGGACAGAGGACGCCGTGCAGGAACTGCTCTACGGGGTGATCCCCGAAACCGACGCCGAGCTGACCAGCATGGCCGACGCCATCGACCGGCTCGTGGAAGACACCACCAGGGAGACACGCAGTGACTGACCACCAGCAGGCCGGCGAGGCGCTCGAGGCCCCGGAGATGCCGACGGCCGGCGAGGGGCTCCAGGCCCCGGAGGCGCCGACCGCCCGCCAGGCGCTCGCCAACCTCCAGGCCGAGGTCGGCAAGGTCGTCCACGGCCAGGACGCCGTCGTCACCGGGCTGCTCATCGCCCTGCTCTGCCGGGGACACGTGCTGCTCGAGGGCGTGCCCGGCGTCGCGAAGACCCTGATGGTCCGCACCCTGGCCGCCGCGATGGCCATCGACACCAAGCGGGTCCAGTTCACCGCCGACCTGATGCCCGGCGACGTCACCGGCTCCCTGATCTACGACGCGCAGAGCTCGAAGTTCGAGTTCCGCGAGGGGCCGGTCTTCACGAACCTGATGCTCGCCGACGAGATCAACCGGACCCCGCCGAAGACCCAGTCCTCGCTGCTGGAGGCCATGGAGGAGCGCCAGGTCTCCGTGGACGGGTCCCCCCGCGCGCTGCCGGACCCGTTCGTGGTCTGCGCGACCCAGAACCCCATCGAGTACGAGGGCACCTACCCCCTCCCCGAGGCTCAGCTCGACCGGTTCCTGCTCAAGCTCAACGTCGCCCTGCCGGGCCGCGAGGCGGAGCTCGCCGTCCTGCGGGCCCACCACCAGGGCTTCGACCCGCGCGACCTGTCCTCCGTGCAGACCGTGGCCACGATCGCCGACCTGGCCGCCGCCCGGCAGGCGGTCCGCGAGGTCCAGGTCGCCGACGGGGTGCTCGGCTACATCCTGGACCTGTGCCGGGCCACCCGGCAGTCCCCGTCCCTGGAGCTGGGCGCGTCTCCCCGGGGCAGCACGGCCCTGCTCAACACGTCCAAGGCGTGGGCCTGGCTGTCCGGCCGCGACTACGTGACCCCCGACGACGTCAAGACGCTGGCCCGACCGACCCTGCGGCACCGGATCCGGGTCCGCCCCGAGGTCGAGCTCGAGGGCGTCACCCCCGACGGCGTGCTCGACGCGGTGCTGGCCACGGTCCCCACCCCCCGATGATCACCTGGCGTCCGGCAGCCCTGCTGGCGCTGGCCACCCTGTCCCTGCCGCTGTGGCCCGCGCCGTGGCTCGGCCTCGCCGTGTACACCGTGGCGGTCCTCGCCCTCGCCGGCCTCGACCTGTTCGGCGCGGTCCGGCTGTCCCGGGTCGCCCTGGAGCGCGACGGCGTCCGACAGCTCCGGCTCGGCGAGTCCGGCGCGGTGACCCTGACCGTCACCAACCACGGGGTCACCGACCTGCGCGCCGAACTCCGCGACGCCTGGCCGCCGTCGGCGGGGGCCACCCCGGACCGGCCGTACGAGTTCGTGCTCCCGCCCGGCGAACACTGCCGGATCGACCTCGACCTGCGGCCCACCCGGCGCGGCGACCGGTCGGCCGACACGGTGACCCTGCGCTCCTACGGGCCGCTGCGGTTCGCGTACCTGCAGTCCAGGAAGCTGGCCGCGCCGTGGACGGTGCGGGTGCTCCCGCCGTTCACGTCCCGCCGCCACCTGCCCGAACGCCTCGCCCGGCTCCGGGTGTTCGACGGCAACGTGGTCACCCGGGGCCGGGGCCAGGGCACGGAGTTCGACGCGCTGCGGGAGTACGTCGTGGGCGACGACGTCCGGTCCATCGACTGGCGGGCCACCGCACGTCGGGAGAGCGTCGTGGTCCGCACCTGGCGGCCCGAGCGCGACCGGCGGGTGCTGTGCGTGCTGGACACCGGACGCACCTCCGCCGCCCGGATCGGCGACGCGCCCCGCCTCGACGCGGCCCTCGACGCGTGCCTGCTGCTCGCGGCGCTCGCCTCCCGGGCCGACGACCGGGTCGACCTGCTCGCCGTCGACACCGCCGTCCGGGCCGCCGTCGAGGGCGCCAACAAGGCCACCCTGCTGACCAAGATGGTGCAGGCCATGGCCCCGCTCGAGCCGGCGCTGGTGGAGACGGACTTCGGCCTCGTCGTCGCCGAGATCCTGCGCCGGGAACGCAAACGCGCCCTCGTCGTGCTGTTCACCGCCCTGGAACCGGGCGCGCTCGGCGAGGGCCTGATGCCCGTGCTGTCCCGGCTCACCGCCCGGCACACCGTCGTCCTGGCGGCCGTGCACGACCCGGTCGTGGACGAGATGGCCGCAGGGCGCGGTTCGGCCGAGGCGCTGTACGCGGCGGCCGCCGCCGAGAAGACGCTGGCCGAGCGGCGGCGGGTGGTGGCGGTGCTCCGCAGGCACGGGGTGCACGTGGTGGACGCGCCGGCGGACCGGTACGCGCCGGCCGTGGCGGATCTCTACCTGACCCTGAAGGCCCAGGGCAGGCTTTAACCCGACGATCAACCCCATCTCAGACGGTTACGCCGCGTCCCCCACCCGGCGCGCGGCGGCACTCCGGTGGGGCCTCAAGCGGGCGGTGCTCCCGGCCGCAGCAGCTGCCCCTCCCGGGGCACGGGCGGCGGCACCGGACGCCGCGCCTGTCGGGGCACCGCCATGTGCTTCTCCAGATCCGGCCACACCTGCGCGGACGCCGCCCGGGCGGCCCTCAGCCGCCCCGCCGCCCGCCGGTTGCGTTCGGCGAGCACGGCGGCCAGGTACGCCCAGCCGGGCGTGTTCGGCGGTGCCGGCGGCGTCGTACACGCCATCACCTCGGCGGCGAGGGCGTAGCCCAGCCGTTGCCGCGCCTCGGGCCGCAGGCTCCGGTTCCGGGCCAGGTAGTGCCGCACCGCGAGCGCCAGGTCGTCGGGCAGCCCGGACAGGTCCAGGTTGCGGGCCCATTCCGCGAGGCCGGGGACGGCCGGCGGCACCGGGATCCAGCCCCACTGGGCCGGGGCCCGGTCGTGGATGACGATGGTGCCGGCGGTCAGGTCGCCGATCCGCTTGCCGTGCGGGTGCACGAGCATCATCCACAGGCTGGCCAGCCAGGTCAGGGGCGGCAGGGCGAGCCCGGGCCACTCGGCGGCGACGGCGACCAGGGTGCGGGTCAGCGCGTGCCGGAAGGTGATCGGGCCGCCGTCGTCACGGACCACCCGCAGCCCGAGGGCCAGTTTGCCGACGGACCGGCCCTGGGTCGCCCCGGAGATCGCGACCGGCAGCACGACGAGCACCAGCACCAGACCGATGATGTACGCCCCGGCCAGCACCGCGTCGCCACCCGTGGCCGCTGGCAGCAGGAACAGCGCGAGCACGCCCGCCGCGGCGGCCTGGACGAGCACGTCGATCAGCAGCGCCAGCGCCCGCGAACCAATCCGAGCAATCCGGACATCAAGCTCCACGGCCTCGCCGCTGACGAGGCGATGGGCATTCTCCGGCACGGGGTGCACGCTACCCTGTCGCGGTGGATCTCGATGCCTACGTGGCCGAACACCGTGGCCAGTGGCAGCGGCTGGAGCACCTGACCCGGCGGCGCCGGCTGACCGCCGAGGAGGCGGACGAGCTGATCGCGCTGTACCAGCGCACCACGACACACCTGTCGGTCGTCCGCAGCCGGGCGCCCGACCCGGTGCTGCTCGCCCGGCTGTCCCAGCTGGTGCTGGCCTCGCGGGCCGCGATCACGGGCTCCGGCCGGTTCCGGTGGGCCGAGGTGGGCCGGTTCTTCACCGTGTCGTTCCCTGTGACCGTCTACCGGGCCCGGGCCTGGTGGATCAGCGTCGGGGCGGGGTTCACGGCCCTGTGGCTGCTGCTGACGGCGTACGTGGCCGGGCATCCGGAGACCCAGCGCGCCCTGATGTCCGAGGACAAGATGAGCCAGCTCGTCGACCACGACTTCGAGTCCTACTACTCCGAGCACGCCGCGCAGGACTTCGCGTTCAAGGTGTGGACGAACAACGCGTGGATCGCCGCGGTGTGCCTGGCTGCCGGGGTGCTGGTCGTACCCGTCTTCTATGTTCTGTGGACGAACCTGCTGAACCTGGCCGTCGTGGGCGGCGTGATGGTCAGCCACGACCGGGGCGAGCTGTACTTCGGCCTCCTCGCCCCGCACGGCCTCCTGGAGCTGACCGCCGTGTTCGTGGCCGCCGGGGTGGGCCTGCGGATCGGCTGGTCGTGGATCGCGCCCGGGCCGGGGCTGACCCGGTCCCGGTCGCTGGCGCAGACCGCGAGGGCCGGGATGACGGTCGCGATGGGCCTGGTGGTCGTGCTGCTGGTCAGCGCGGGGGTCGAGGCGTTCGTGACCCCGTCGGGGCTGCCGACCGTCGCCCGGATCGCGATCGGCGCGACGATCTGGCTGAGCTTTCTGGGGTACGTGTTCGCACTCGGCTCCCGCGCCGCCGCCCGGGGCGAGACGGGTGACGTCAGCGGGGACGCCCGCGAGGAGTACGCGCCCTCGACCTGAGAGCCCCGCTCAGGAGGCGGCGGTCGCGGGAGCCCGACGGCCCAGCCGCGCCAGGAGCAGGAGCACGGCCGCGACCGCCGCCGCCACTTCGAGGCCGAACAGCAGGTGGCTGACCGGCGGGTACCAGTGCCGCGTCGCAGCCTCGACCCCGCTCCAGTCGAACTGACCTCCCGGGCCGTCCGACCACCGGCCCCGCGCCGCCCACGGCGAGGTCCAGTCGATGATCGACCACAGCACCCAGAGGCCGAGCACGGGAAATATCCCGGCCCCGGCGAGCCGGCTGCCCCGGGCGACCGGCACGGCCAGGCCGAGCAGCATGACGGCGAGGCCGATCAGGACCAGCGCCGTCTCGTACATCTCCGGCCGGACCGGCAGGACGCTGTCCCCGTCCCAGCCGGGGTGGTGCTTCGTGATCGGCATCGCGAACACGGCCGCCGCCGCGTCCAGCAGCAGCGCGACGGCCAGCAGCACAAGGGTGGCGGGGACTGCGAGGCGGCCGGCGCTCCGGAAGAGGGTCACAGGACCGGATTCTAGTGACGTGCGGCGATCCGGTGGGGGCCGTGGACACCGCGCGCCCGGTGCCTGCCAGGAGCCTGGAGCCCGGGTCGCGACGCCTGCACATTTGCACGCGGCGGCGGCGGGCGGATGCGCCGACCATCCACGGCGGACAATGCGGTCATGGTCAGCGACGGGCGTAGCGCGCCGTATCCGCTCCGTAGCCGGCTCGCCCGGCACCTGCGGTTGCTCCGGGACGAGTCGGGGCTGACGATCGGCGCGGTCGGCCGCCGCCTGAGCTGCTCGGGCTCGAAGGTGAGCCGGATCGAGACGGGCCTGTGCGGGATCACCGTGGAGGACGCCGAACTCCTCCTCGACATCTACCAGGTCACCGGCCCCCGCCGGGACTCGAGTGCACCTTCGACTTTGTCTCCGACGGGGTGGTCGGCGTCCGGGACAGCAAGGACCCGGCCGGGTCGGTGCTCGCCGTGCCGACTGCCGACTGCCGACTGCCGACTGGCGACTGGCGACTGGCGTACTTTCCTCGCCGCCGCGCGGCTCAGCCCTCGCAGGTGAGCCGACGCTGTCTGGTCGGGCCCCACTCGTAACCGTCTGATGATTTTGGGGTGTCGCCGTCGGGGAACGGCGACACCCCAGAGCCTTACCCGAAGAGCGCGGAACCCCAGTAGTCGTTGTCGTCGCGCACGCCGGCCGGGATCGCGAACAGCCCGCTCGACGTGTGCTTGATGTACTCGTTCAGCGGGTCCTTCTGCGCCAGCATCCGCTGGATCGGCACGAACTGCTTGTGCGCGTCACGCTGGTAGGCCATGAAGAACAGGCCGGCGTTGAGCCTGCCGAGCCCGTCGGAGCCATCCACGAAGTTGTAGCCCCGGCGGAGCAGGTGCGCGCCGCCGTGGGTGCTCGGGTGCGCGAGCCGGATGTGCGCGTCGTCGGCGATCTTCTTCTCGCCGAGCTTCGGCTCGTCGAACTCCTTGGCCTCGCCGATCGGCGCGCCGGTGCCCTTGTGCCGCCCGATGATCTGCTCCTGCTCGTCGAGCGACGTGCGGTCCCAGATCTCGATGTGGTTCCGGATCTTGCGGGTGACGAGGTAGCTGCCGCCGGTCATCCAGTCCGGCCCGTCGCCGGGCTGCACCCAGAGCTGCTCCTTGAGCACCTTCGGGCCGTCCTCGGCCTTCATGTTGCGGGTGCCGTCCTTGAAGCCGAGCATGTTGCGGGGCGTGGCCTGGGCCGTGCTCGTGGAGGAGGTCCGGCCGTAGCCGAGCTGCGACCAGCGCACGGTGACCACGCCGAAGCCGATCCGGACCAGGTTGCGGATGGCGTGCACCGCGACCTGCGGGTCGTACGAGCAGGCCTGCACGCAGATGTCCCCGCCGGAGATGGCCGCGTCGATGTCGTCGCGCGGGAAGTGCGGGAGGTCCGCGAGCCCGGCCGGCTTCTTGTCGGCCAGCCCGAACCGGTCGGTGCCCTCGGCGGTCCGGAACAGCGTCGCACCGAACCCGATCGTCAGGGTCAGCCCGGCGGCCGGCAGGCCGATGGCCTCGCCGGTGTCGTCCGGCGGGGCGGCCCCGGGGCCGGCGACCGCGCCGAGCGGGCCGGCGTCCTGGCCAGCCGTCATCCGCCGGGCCGCCTTCGTCCACGCCTTGAGCATGTCCACCAGGTCGGCGCGGTTCTTCGTGATCACGTCGAACGACGCGAAGTGCAGCCGGTCCGGGGCCGGGGTGACGATCCCGGCCTGGTGCTCGCCGTGGAACGCGACCGGCTGGGTCACCGACGGGGCCGCCTCGGCGGAGTCGTCGGACAGCGCCAGCGCGCCGACGCTGATCGCGGCCACTCCGGCGGCGCCGATCCCTGCGGCACCGAGGACCTTGCGACGGGAAACGCTCATCTGCCTCGTCCTTCCTGGAGTCGGGCTACTTCGAGGCGACGAGCGCCGCGACCTTGCTGACCGGCTCGCCGACGCCGTTGACCGCGTCCGCGAGGCCCTTGACCTGCTCCTTGGACAGCTCGGTGTAGAGCTTGAAACCCTCACCGACCTTGTACTTGCCCAGCTCGGCCAGCACCGCCACGAACTGCTCGTCGAGCTTCTTGCCGAGCGCGGCGTCCTTCTTGTCGATCAGCGGGCGCAGCGCGGCGACGACGGCCTTGGCGCCCTCGACGTTGGCCTCGAAGTCCCACAGGTCGGTGTGCGAGTAGCGGTCCTCCTCGCCGGTGACCTTGCCGGTGGCGACCTCGTCGAGGAGCGACTTGGCGCCGTTGGCGATGGACAGCGGGGTGAACTTCACGGTGTCGACCGTGTCGACCAGCTCCTTGACGTCCTTGGCCAGCGCGTCGGCGATCGCGCCGCTCTTGGAGATGTCGCCGGTGACCCACAGGTCCTTCTCCAGGCGGTGGAAGCCCTCCCAGTCCTTGCCGGGCTCGACCTTGTCCTCGCGGGCGTCGAGCTCTGCGTCGATCTCGCCCAGGGCCTCGGCGATCGGCTCGATGCGCTCGTAGCCGGTGCGGGCGACCGGATACAGCTCCTTGGCCTTGGCGATGTCGCCGGCCTTGACCGCCGCGACGAACTCCGTGGTCTTGGTCAGCGTCAGGTTCGCGTTCTCCTTGACGAACGTGCGGTACGCGTCCACCGCCACCTGGTCCTCGGCCGACAACGCCACGGTCTTGCCGGTGACGGTGAGGTCCTGGCGGATACCGTCGCCGGTCTGCCCCGGCTTGCACGCCGCCTGGTACTTGCCCTCCTCCAGGTCCACCTTCAGCTCGCGGCTGACGCCCGGGGTGATGTTCTCCACCTCGCCCATGACCTTGTTGCCGTCGGCGTACACGTAGAACTCGGTGGTCTTCGTGCCCTTGTTCGTCACCTTGAAGTGGTGGGTGCCCGCCGGCAGGTCGGCTTTCTCGACCTTGCACTCGGTGTCGGTCGCGGTGACCGCGATCGCAGCGCCCGCCGCGGCGTCCTTCTTGTCGTCGGAGCAGCCCGCGAGGCCACCCCCGGCGATCAGACTGGCCGCGACCAGTGCCGTGATCCGGTGCACGCGCTTCACAGAGTTGCTCCTTCGTTGGTGGTGACCGGCTTGGCCGCCGGCTTGGGGGCCGCCTGCGGCCAGAGGAAGTACGTCAGGACGGGGATCAGGTACGCCAGGTACGCGACGAGCTGCGGGACGGTCGGCTTGGCCGTGAAGTTGAACAGGCCGGCGAGCAGGCTCGCGTACCACGAGGATTCGTCGTACCAGCCGGTGATGTCGTAGGCGAGCACGTCGTGCCAGCCGATCACGTGCGCGGTCTGCAACTCGGCGGTGCCGTACTTGAAGATGCCGGCCGCGACCAGGACCAGCAGGACGCCGGTCCACTTGAAGAACTTGGCCAGGTTGATCCGCAGCGCCGCCCGGTACAGCCCGATCCCGAGCAGCACCGACGTCACCCCGCCGCCGCACAGGCCGAGCAGCGGCATCGCGCCCGCGTCGCCGCCGGTGCTCTGGGCTGCGGAGATGTAGATCAGGGAGGTTTCCAGGCCCTCGCGGATGATCGCCATGAAGGCCATCGCGACGACGGCGAACTGGCCCATCTGCAACGCGTCGTCGAGCTTGCCGGTCAGCTCGCCCTTGATGCTGCGCGCGGTCCGCCGCATCCAGAAGATCATCCAGGTGACGAAGCCGACGGCGATGTAGGAGGTGACGCCCTCGAAGTGCGGCTGGTACTCGCCCATCGCGGCCACGGTCCACGTCAGGAGCACGCCGGCCCCGACGGACAGGGCCAACGCTACGCCCACCCCGACCCACACCGGCAGCAGCTGGTCGCGGCGGTTGGCCTTCACGAGGTACGCGATCAGGATGCTGACCACGAGCGTGCACTCGAGTCCCTCTCGGAGACCGATGAGGTAGTTGGGCAGGATCGCGTTCACGGTGGGCACTCCGAAGGTTGGCTAGGCGTGCCTTACTAAGGGCAGCCACACCTTAACGCCCTGGCCGGGAGCATGCAAAGAGGGCCGCACCGATGTGGCGCGACCCTCTGGCGATTGACCGGTTTCTTACTTTCGACCGCGCTTTTGCTCTTGCTCTAACCTTTGTGGCCCACTGAGGGCGGGGAGGCACTCTGCTGCCTGGCGCGCCTCCGGCACGACCGCAGAAGGTTCCGGCATACCGGTGTTGTATGCCGGGTTCCTGACAACGCACGCATCGTCGCCCTCAGCGGGTCGGCACAATTAGTAGCGGTAGTGCTCCGCCTTGTACGGGCCCTCGACCGGCACGCCCAGGTACTCGGCCTGGTCCTTGCGCAGCTCGGTCAGCTTGACCCCGAGCGCGCCGAGGTGCAGCCGGGCGATCTTCTCGTCCAGAGCCTTCGACAGCGTGTACACCCCGATCGGGTACTCGTCGAGCTTCGTGAACAGCTCGATCTGCGCCATCGTCTGGCCGCTGAACGAGTTGGACATGACGAAGCTCGGGTGCCCGGTCGCGTTGCCCAGGTTGAGCAGCCGGCCCTCGGACAGCACGATGATCGCCTTGCCGTCCGGGAAGGTCCAGGTGTGCACCTGGGGCTTGACCTCCTCCTTGACGATGCCCGGGATCTTGGCCAGGCCGGCCATGTCGATCTCGTTGTCGAAGTGGCCGATGTTGCCGACGATCGCCTGGTGCTTCATCTGCGCCATGTGGTCGGCGGTGATGACGTCGTAGCAGCCGGTCGTGGTGATGAAGATGTCGGCCGTGGCGACGACGTCCTCCAGGACCGTGACCTGGTAGCCGTCCATCGCGGCCTGCAGCGCGCAGATCGGGTCGACCTCGGTCACGATGACCCGGGCGCCCTGGCCGCGCAGCGACTCCGCGGAACCCTTGCCGACGTCGCCGTAGCCGCAGACGACCGCGACCTTGCCGCCGATCAGCACGTCGGTCGCCCGGTTGATGCCGTCGATCAGCGAGTGCCGGCAGCCGTACTTGTTGTCGAACTTCGACTTGGTGACCGCGTCGTTGACGTTGATCGCCGGGAACAGCAGCTCGCCGTTCTTCTGCATCTCGTACAGCCGGTGCACGCCGGTGGTGGTCTCCTCGGTGACGCCCTTGATGTCGGCGGCGATCCGGGTCCACTGGCCCTTGTCGGCGACGAGGGTGCGGCGCAGGGTGTCGAGGATGACCGCGTACTCCTCGGAGTCGGCCTCCGTCGTCGCCGGCACGGCGCCGGCCTTCTCGAACTCGACGCCCTTGTGCACCAGGAGCGTGGCGTCGCCGCCGTCGTCCAGGATCATGTTCGGGCCCTGACCGTCAGCGAAGGTGAACAGCTGCTCCGTGCACCACCAGTACTCCTCCAGGGTCTCGCCCTTCCAGGCGAAGACCGGCACGCCGTTCGGGGCGTCGACCGAGCCCTCCGGGCCCACCACGATCGCGGCGGCGGCGTGGTCCTGGGTCGAGAAGATGTTGCAGCTGACCCAGCGGACGTCCGCACCGAGGGCGGTCAGGGTCTCGATCAGCACCGCGGTCTGGATCGTCATGTGCAGCGATCCGGCGATCCGGGCACCGGCGAGCGGCTGGGAGGCGGCGAACTCCTTGCGGATCGCCATCAGACCCGGCATCTCGTGCTCGGCGAGCTGGATTTCCTTGCGGCCGAAGGCTGCGAGCTTCAGATCGGCGACCTTGTAGTCCCCGGAGGCGAGCGTCATGGATTCCTCTTTCTTCGCGCGGCTACGCATCAGCCGTCAACACTAGCGGTAGCTGTTGTGCAACGGGTCCCCGGGAAACGGGATTGGCCGATCCGGGGCGTTAGCCACATCACGGAGAGCGCGGTCGGCGACGCTGCGCAGATACGCCCCCCGGTCGCCGAGCCCGGCGAAGACGTCGAGCTCGTCACATCCGGCCCAGGTGAAGTAGTCCCGGACCGGCCAGTCCGACTTCGGCTGGCGCAGGGAACCGGCGACCTCCACCGCGTACTCCGTCTCGACGAGCTCGCCGGCCGGGGTGCGCCACGTGGTGAACCCGGCGCACGAGACGACCCGGCGGATCTGCCAGCCGGTCTCCTCTGCGACGAGCCGGGCGATCGCCCCGACCATGGACTCGCCCGGGTGCGGGAACCCGGTGATCACGTCCAGAGCGCCGGGGAAGGCGGGGTGGTCGCCGAGTCGGCGCTGTAGGAACGCTCTCCCTGCGGAGATCGCCACGACGCCGACGAGCAGAGGCCGGGTGGTGCCCTGCCTCAGGTCGGGCAGGGGAACACCGGGCTCGATCCAGAAGCCATCACGCACTGCTAGACCGTAGCTCGCCGGGGACCGGTTCCGCCTTCGCACACCCGTGCGTCCTGTCTCAGCGTCGCGGTCCCGGAGCGCAAAGTGGCGATCGGCGAGGGGCGAAATGAGGCACAACGTGCGGAACGGCCGCCGCATGGTGGCCGTTCCGCACTTCCCCCCGGTTTGCATTCCCCGCACGTCGCGAACCCCTCAGTCGTGACGTTGCGTATTTAGATAATCACACATAGCAGCCGAGGGGTCAAGAACAATCCGGGAATAACATCTGTGTCACGGGCAAAACCCGTCCTACCTGGCGATGGCCGCAAGATACGCCTCACCCTGACCGGTCATGACAATCGGTCCCTCGGTCGCGGCGGCGAACCCGGCCTCGCCCGGCCCCAGATCCAGCCCGTTGGCCGACACCCGGCCCGAGGTGCACAAAATAATTCGCGGCCCCGGCGCGTCGAGCCGCACGGGCGTGTCGGAGACCGTCGCCCGGTACAGCGCGAACTCCCGGACCGGCACCGGCCACAGCTCCAGCCCCGGGGACACCGGCACCGACCGGACCACCGGGTCGGCCAGCGCCTCGAAGCTCAGCACCTCCAGCAGCTCCGGCACGTCCACCCGCTTCGGGGTCAGCCCGCCGCGCAGCACGTTGTCGCTGGCCGCCATCAACTCCACGCCCATCCCCCGGATGTACGCGTGCAGGTTGCCCGCCGGCATGAAGATCGCCTGACCCGGCTCCAGGACCACATGGTTGAGCAGCAGGGCCACCAGAGCACCCAGATCCCCCGGGTACCGCTCGGCCAGGTGCCCCACCAGCGCCGCCTGCTCGGCCGGCAGCCCACCGGCCAGCACCTCGGCGACGAGGGTCGGCGGCGCGGTGAGCAGGAACTCCACCGCCCCGCGCAGGTCACCGGCCCGCAGCAGCGCCACCGGCTCGGCCAGCGCCGGCACCCCGGCCAGCAGCCCGGCCGTCACGCCCGGGTCCCGGAAACCGCACAGGGTCTCGAACGGGGCCAGCGCCACCAGGATCTCCGGCTTGTGCTGGTCGTCGACGTAGTTGACGTTGCCCTCCGCGTACCGGGCGGCGGCGCGGGCCGCGTCCGGGTGCGCCTGCAACGACAGCGGCTCCTCAGCCGCCAGCACCTTGAACAGGAACGGCAGCCGGGGCCCGAACTCCGCCGCCGGCCCCTCGCCCAGCACGCCGACCGGATCCGCCGTGATCAGCTCGTCCAACCGGCCCCGGTCCAGGGCCGACGGGTCCGCCGGGTGCGCCCCGAGCCAGAACTCCGCCTCCGGGCCCTCGCTCGGCACCGGCCGCCCCTGCAGGGTGGCCAGCGCGTGCCGGGAGCCCCAGGCGTAGGGCCGAATCACGCCAGTCAGGCGTTCCATGTCACCGCTCCGTGCTGTAGATGTCCGGTTCGATGTAGATCACCCGGGCGATGGGCACGGCCTCGCGGATACGCACCTCGATGGCGTTGATGCCCTGGGCGATCTCGGCGGCCGTACTGTCGTGCCGGATCCCGACCTTGGCCGCGACCAGCAGCTCCTCCGGCCCCAGGTGCAGGGTCTTCATGTGGATGATCCGGTCCACCTCGCCGCCGCCGGTGATCGCCGTGACGATCCGGGCCTCGTTCTCCTCGGTGGCCGACTCGCCGATCAGCAGACTGTTCATCTCCACCGCGAGGATCACGGCCACCGCGACGAGCAGCAGACCGATCATCCCGGTGCCGATCGCGTCCCAGATCCCGTCGCCCGTGATCAGGGTCATGCCCACGCCGAACAGGGCCAGCACCAGGCCGACCAGCGCCGCGAAGTCCTCCAGCAGGATCACCGGCAGCTCCGGCACCCGGGCCCGGCGGACGAACTCCGCCCACGACGCCTTGCCCTTCGGCCCGCGCGACTCCTTGATCGCGGTCCGGAACGACAGGCCCTCCAGGACGATCGCCACGACGAGCACCGTGACCGGCACCCACTTCCACGCGGTGATCGGCTCCGGGTGCTGGAGCTTGTGGTACGACTCGTACAGCGCGAACAGGCCGCCCACCGTGAACAGCACGATCGACACGATGAACGCGTAGATGTAGCGCTGCCGGCCGTAGCCGAACGGGTGCTGCGGGGTCGCCTCCCGGCTCGCCCGCTTGCCCCCGACCAGCAACAACACCTGGTTGCCCGAGTCGGCCACCGAGTGGATGGCCTCGGCGAGCATGGACGAGGACATCGTCAGCCCGTACGCGACGAACTTGGTGACCGCGATGCCCAGGTTCGCGAACAGCGCGGCGACGACGGCCTTGGTGCCGCCCTCAGCGCTCACGCGCCCGCCCCGCCGCTCTCGGTGAAACGCTTGCTCATGTAGCGGAGAGCTCCTTCATTTCCGACACGGCGGGGGTCGCCAACGGGTCCAGCCCGTGCGCCAACGCCAGGTAGATCGACGCGAAGTCGGGCACGGCGACGAGCGAAGCCAGCCGCTCCAGGGGAGAGCCGCCCTCGGCGCGGATCACCGTGCAGCGCACGCCGCGCCGCTCGGCCAGCCGCTCCACCGCGTGCGCCCGGCGCTCGTCGATCGCCGGGGTCTCCGACGCGCCGTCCTCGGTGTCGAGGCCGCCGTCGCGGAGCAGCACGATCCGCAGCCGGGTCGGGTCCGGCTCATCCGACGGATCGGCGAAGATGTCGCGCTGGCCCTCGGCGAGGCCGCCGAACACGCCGTCGAGCAGGCCGACCCGGCCCCGGTTGGCCTCCATCAGCGAGTCGGCCATTGCCGGGTAGCGCGCGTTGGCAGCGAGCACGTCGGCGACCCTGCGGGCACCGGCGGCGGCGAGGGCGGAAGAGCCCCACACGATGGGTACCGAATTCGCCAGGTCCAGCGCCAGCGACTTCGCCGGGTTGGTGAACGACTCCGCGGCCGGCCGGCAGCGCTCCGCCTCGGCGTCGAGCCGGGCGGCGGTCTCCGCGAAGTCCGCCTCCGCGATCCGGACCAGGCCCAGCGCCCGGCCGGCGAGCAGCACCGGCACGGTCAGGGCCCACAGGCTGACCATGGCCGGCCCGCGCCGGGGCACCGGGATGAACGGCGCCCGGGCCCGCTCGGCCATCGCCTGCAGCTCGCTGTCCGGCGCGCCGATCGCGACCAGCCGCGCGCCCCGCCTGGCGGCGGAGTCGGCGGCGGCCAGGGCCTCCGGGCTGCGACCGGACGCGGAGATCGCGATCACCACGTCGCTCGCGCTCAGCCAGCCCGGCGCACCGCCGTGCTGGATGATCGGCACCGGGCAGCGCGGCCCGGCGACCGTGGACAGCACGTCCCCGGTCCGCCCCGCCGTACCGAGGCCGGCGATCACGACCGCCCGGGGGCGGCCCTCGTCGGCGAGCCCGGACAGGTTGATCTCGCTGGCCAGCGCCGCGACCTCGCGGAGCTGCGCGCCCGCGCCCGCCACGGCGAGCAGCATCTTGCCCGAGTCGGCGGCGGCCAGGCCGTCGGCGTCGTCGAGCAGCGCCTCGTCGATGTGCCGGTGGCCCTTGACCCCGGCGGAACCGTCGAGCGGGTTCACCGCCCGTCACCGGCCGGACGGGTCGCCTCGTCCAGCAGCAGGACCGGGATGCCGTCCCGGATCGGGAAGATCAGGCCGCACTCGGTGCAGGTCAGCGTCGCCGCCGCCTCGTCGAGGGTCAACGGGGCGTGGTGGGTGTCCGGGCACGCGAGGATCTCGAGCAGTGCGGTGTCAAGCGCCATGGTGGTGGAGACTCCTTGTCAGCGGCGGATGATTGCGAGTGCCTCGTCCCGGACCTGGGCCATCCGCTCGGCGGTGGGGGCCTCGACGTTCAGGCGGAGCAGGGGTTCGGTGTTCGACGCCCGGACGTTGAACCACGCGCCGTCGGGCAGGCTGACGGTCAGGCCGTCGAGGTCGTCGGTGTCGGCGTCGGGGAAGGCCGTCGCGATCTCGGCCACCTTCGCGGCCTGGTCGGCCACAGTGGAGTTGATCTCGCCGGACGCGGCGTACCGCTCGTAGCGCGCGCCGATCTCCGACAGCGGGGCGTCGGTCTCGCCGAGCGCCGCCAGCACGTGCATCGCGGCGAGCAGCCCGGTGTCGGCGCCCCAGAAGTCCTTGAAGTAGTAGTGCGCGGAGTGCTCGCCACCGAACACCGCGCCGGTCTTGGCCATCTCCTCCTTGATGAAGGAGTGCCCGACCCGGGTCCGGACGGCGACGCCGCCGTTCTCGGCCACGATCTCCGGCACGGCCCGCGAGGTGATCAGGTTGTGGATGATCGTGCCGCCCGGGTTCTTGGCCAGCTCGCGCACCGCGACCAGGCCGGTCACGGCGCTCGGCGACACCGGGGCCCCGTCGGAGTCGACGACGAAGCAGCGGTCGGCGTCCCCGTCGAACGCGAGCCCGATGTCCGCGCCCTCCGCGACGACCCGCTTCTGCAGGTCGACCAGGTTGGCCGGCTCCAGGGGGTTGGCCTCGTGGTTCGGGAAGGTGCCGTCCAGCTCGAAGTACATCGGGATCACATGAAGCGGCAGGACCGAGCCGTTGGCAGCGCCTTGCGCGCCCAAGCCGAACACGGCGGGGATGGTGTGCCCGGCCATGCCGTTGCCGGCGTCCACCACGACCTTCAGCGGCCGGATGCCGGTCAGGTCGACCAGCGCGTTGAGATACCCCGCGTACTGCACCAGCAGGTCCTGCTTCGCCACCACGCCCGGCCGGGCGACGGGGACCACGTCCGCGCCGTCGAGGATGGCCTGGGCGGCGTCGCGGATCGCGCGCAGCCCGGTGTCCTGCCCGATCGGCTTGGCGCCCTTGCGGCACATCTTCAACCCGTTGTACTGCGCCGGGTTGTGACTCGCCGTCAACATGACGCCCGGGATGTCCAGGGAACCCGAGGCGAAGTACAGCTCGTCGGTGGAGCACAGACCCGCGTCGACCACGTCGGCACCGAGCGCCGTGGCCCCGGCGGCGAACGCCGCGGCCAGCTCGGGCGAGGACGGGCGCATGTCGTACCCGATGACGATTCTCTCGACGGGGCCGTCGGCGGACAGAACCTGGACGAACGCCGCGCCGATCGCGCGGACCACCTCCGGGTTGAGCTGGTCCGGGACGGTGCCCCGGACGTCGTACGCCTTGACGATGCTGGCCAGGTCAGCCACCGGCTGCGCTCCTTACGGGTGCTGAAAGTACCGAAAGGGCAGCCTACCCGAGACGCACATGACCCTCTCGCCGAAGACCCGGGCGGTCAGAACGCGTTCAGCACGAGGACACGCTGCTCCGTGTAGTCGTCCATCGCGCTGCGCACCCCCTCCCGGCCCACGCCGGACCCCTTCGACCCGCCGTAGGGCATCTGGTCGGCCCGGAAACTGGGCACGTCCCCTATGATCACGCCGCCGACGGCCAGGGCCCGGTGCGCCGCGAACGCCGTGGGCAGATCCCGGGTGAACACCCCGGCCTGCAACCCGTACTGCGAGTCGTTGACCAGCGCGAACGCCTCCTCCACCGTCTCGAACGACGACAGCACCAGCACCGGCCCGAAGATTTCCTCGGTGTTCACCTCGGCCTTCGGGTCGGCGTCGACGATGACGGTCGGCTGGACCCGCCGGCCGTCCCGCCCGCCGCCGACGAGCACCCGGCCGCCGGAGGAGCCGATCCAGGACTCGATCCGCTCGGCCGCCGCGTCGTTGATCACCGGCCCGACCTCGGTGTCGAAGTCCAGCGCCGCGACCGCGTCGACCAGGTGGTCGCCGAACGTGTGGTAGACGGAGGCTGCGACGAAGACCCGCTGGACGGCGATGCAGCTCTGGCCGGCCTGGTAGTTGCCGAACAGGGCGACCCGCCGCGCGGCGGCCTCCAGGTCCGGCCAGTCGGCGCACACCACGGCCGCTGCGTTGCCGCCGAGCTCGAGGGTGACGTGCTTGCGGGGCACGGCGTCGGCGATCCGCCAGCCCACCGGCCCGGAACCGGTGAAGCTCACGACGGGCAGCCGGGGATCGGCCACCAGGGGCGCCATCCGGTCGTTGGGCACCGGCAGCACCGACCAGGCGCCGGCCGGCAACTCCGTCTCCGCGAGCAGCTCACCGAGCAGCAGCGCCGTCAGCGGGGTGCCCGGGGCCGGCTTGACGATGATCGGCGCGCCCACGGCGATCGCCGGTGCGACCTTGTGCGCGACGAGGTTCAGCGGAAAGTTGAACGGCGCGATGCCCAGCACCGGCCCGCGCGGGAACCGGCGCACGATCGCCGCCCGACCGGCCGCCGCCGGATCCGTGTCCAGGCGCTGCATCTCGCCGCCGAACCGCCGCGCCTCCTCCGCCGCCCACCGGAACGTCGACACCGCCCGGTTGACCTCGACCGCAGCCCACTTGACCGGCTTGCCGTTCTCGGCGCTGATCAGGGCCGCGATCTCCACGGCGCGCTCGGCGAGCCGGCGGGACACGTGGTCCAGGGCAGCGGCCCTGGCGTGGGCCGGCAGATCCGCGCAGGCACCGGCCGCCGCCGCCGCGGCGCTGACGGCTCTTTCGACCTGGGCCGGGCCGGGCACGCCGGCCACGCCGACCAGGCGGCCGTCGTCGGGGGCGTGCACCTCCAGGACCTCGGTGGTGCTCTCCCGGGTGCCGGCGACGAAACAGTAAGCGTCCACGCCACCACCGTAGTCGGCCGGCGCGCCCCGGGGAGGGGCCAGGATCACGGACCCGACCGGTCCGCCGGGGCCGCCGATCGCGGGTCGCCCGATCGACAGGAGGCGGACGCCAACCGATCGGGGACGCGTCCGTGATCGGTCCGGCGGGTCGCGGCCTTCCGCGCGTCGTCGACACGGCCCCGCGCACCTGGGCTGGGCGGGGCCGGCGCGCGGCGGGGCAGGGACCTCCGTAGCCGTCCGATGGGGTTGATCGTCAGTGGAGCGTGACGTGTGCGCCGGACAGCGCCTCCCAGAGGGCCGTGGCCTGCGGGTCGGTCGGGATGACGCCCTCCGTCTCCAGGAAGTAGCCCTCCATGAAGGAGCGGACCGGGGCCGCGAGCACGGCGTCGGAGCCAGCCAGGAACTCCGGCGCCGCGTGCAGCGCCATCAGGAACAGGCCCGACACCCGGCCCGTCCCAGGGCTCAGCGCCGGCTGGAAGTAGGGGATGTCCAGGGCCCGCGCGCCGCGCCTGCGGTAGAACCGCAGTCGGGCGGCCGGGTCGCCGTGCTCCTCGACCGTGCCGGCGTGCGCCTCCGGGTCCTCGACCTCCGCGAGGATCAGGCACGGGTCGCACTCGGCCCGCCACGCCGCCAGGGTGTCGTCGAGCAGCGCGCCACCGATCCCGCCGCCCCGCACGCCGGGGCGCAGCGCCAGATAGCCCAGGAGCATGACCCGCAGGTGCGGGGCCCAGTCGCCGACCGCGCCGCCCAGCACCCGGCCGTCGTCGTCGACGGCGAGCCGGACGTGCGCGCCCTCGAGTTCGTCGAGGGGGCCCAGCTCCGACGGCGGGAACGACGGGGTCAGGACCTCGGCGTGGAACTCCGCGAGCAGGGGATGCCGGCCGGAAACGGCGAGAATGCGCATCCGATCATGTTACCGTCCATACCGGCGGAACGGTCGGGCGTCGGCGCCCCGTTCGCGCGGGCCGCCACCGTCGTCGCCTCCGCGGCCTCCAGCGGCACCCGCCCGTTGTCACTTCCGGCGCCACAGCCGCAGCATCGCCCACGCGCAACCCACCCCGCCGAGCGCCACCAGACTCAACGACCACCGCACGGCGTGCGCCCCCGACATCCACTCCGCGTCGTGCAGCACCTGGATCACCCCGCTGATGCTCGCCGCGCCGAACAGCCACGCGAACGCCTCCACCAGGATCCGCTGCCGGGAGTCCCGCAGCGCCTGGTTCTCCCTGGCCCGCTGCTCGCGGAGCCGGGCCAACGCGTCGATCACCGCCTCCGCCCGGCCGCTGCTGGCCTGTTCGAGCTGCTCGTACAGGTCCGCGCGCAGCCGGTTCACCCCGGTCGCCTCGGCCAGCCGGTCCAGGATGTCGCGCTCCACCTCCGCGCTGACCAGGGTCGGGCCGAAGATGTGCATCAGCAGGGACTGGGCCTCGGCGACCAGGCGCTGGAGGACGAGCTGCTGGTTCTGCAGCTGGGCGAGGGTGTCGCCGACCCCGGTGATCCGGCCGCTGGCCAGGGCGCGTTCGGCCTCGTCCATGCTCTCCACCAGCCGCAGCCGGTACTCCACGATCTTCTCCCGCCACGCCCCGATCAGCCCCTCCAGCGACGCCGTGAACTCCGCCATCGCCTCCAACGGCTCGACCATCACGTTCGGGGTGCCCAGCATGACCAGGACCGTCGTGTTCAGGGTGGCGATCACGTGCTCGTGCGCCAGGGTCAGGCCGGCGAGCGGGTTCTTCCGGACGGCCGGGGTGTAGCGGGCCCACTCGGCCAGGGCGTACGTCGCCTCCGACACCGGGTGGCCGAGGATCTGCCAGCCCACCGCGCCGCGCAGCTCCTCCACGGAGTTGACCCGCCGCCGGGGGGCGCCGCGGCCGGGGCCGGCGGCCAGCGCGGCGTCCTGGATGGATAGCACCACGTGGTACAGGTCGGGGCGGGCCTTCACCTCCACCCTGCTCAGCGGCCGGCCGGCGTCCTCCAGGGGGCCGCGGAGCAGCGGGTCGTGGGAGACCGAGTGCACGATCCGCTGGCCGAGTTCGGTGAGGATCTGGCGGACGTGCTCGCCCAGGTTCGACTCGTGGTCCTTGCCGGAGATGGTCTCCATGCCGTGCTCGGGGGCCGCCCGGTGCAGGGCCTCGTAGACGTTGCCGGCCCTGGCGTCGCGCATCGCCGACTCGACCCGCAGGTAGTGGTTGCCGAGTTGGGAGAAGCGCAGCTCCACCCGGTACGGACCCCGGGGCCGGCCGTCGGCCGTGGTGATCGTCAGATCGGGGAGTTCGAGGACCACGCCCTCGTAGCGGCGCTCGGTCGCGCCCTCCCAGGTGTCGCCGACCGGCAGGAAGTCGCGCATCCAGCGCACCGGGTGGCCGCCGAGCCGCCAGCCGGCCCCGTATCGGCGGGCCGCGCGGACCACGAGGGCGTCCGGGGCGCCGCGGATCGCGAACGGGTAGACGTAGATGATCTTGCCGGCCTCCACGACCAGCCAGTCGTCGTCCACGGCGTCGGCGAGCAGTTGCAGGCTGCGCCGGTGCGCCCGCAGCTCGGTGGTGTCGAACGTGTCCCCGGTCGCCCCGGACGACTCGGCCTCCCGGAGCAGGTCGATGGCCCGGCGCACCTTCGGCAGCGCCGCCCGGCCGGTCGCCTCGAACTCCCCCACGGCGCGGGCGGCGGCCACGATGCCCCGGTAGTACGCGGTCTTCGCGACGGCGAGCCGGGCCAGGTACCGCGCGATCGGCGGACACACCTCCGCCAACTCCGCGGCGTCCTCCTCCGCGCGCCGGGCGACGGTCAGGACCCGCTCGGCCGGCGGCACCATCGCCATCGGGGCCGTGCACACCAGCGCCCGGGCCACGTCGATCTCGTGCCGCAGCGAGTCGAGCTGGCGGAGCACCGCTGCGGTGACCGGGTCGCCGTCGGCGGCCGTGGCGCGCTGGGCCGCCGTGATGACGCCGACGATCCGGTCGTAGTGCGAGCTGCGGCCCCAGGCCTCCACGCAGACGGCGGCCACGTACAGCGCGAGGACGACCACGCCGCCCTCGAACCGGGCAGCGCCGCGCACCGCGTCGGCGACCCACCGGTCCACGTGCGTCTCCGTCGGGCGCTCGCCGCCGATCCGGCCGACGGCCGCCGCCTCGATCGTGCTCCACTGTGGGAGCCTGTCGAGCCGGGCCGGCTCCAGCCCCTGGCCGTGCAGCCAGTCGCGGAGCGGCCTCGGATCATCCGTATTCGCCACATAGGTCTCAACAGCGTCGAGCCACCCGTTACCCACGGGCTCTAGTGTATTGGCCTAGGTGAATGCCTCTAGGACGGCGGGATAACTCTCAGGTGTCCGCGCCTGCCGACGCCGCGGCCGGCGGTCTCCCGCGGCGGGTCCGGCCGGGGCGGCGTGGGGTCGGAGCGGCCGGCCTCGCGCACCGCGTCGGCCAGCGCCACGAGGTCGTCGGGCGTGGGCGGCGGCAGATCGAAGTCGCCCTCGTGCCGGACCAGGTCCCAGCCCCGGGGCGCGGTGAGGCTCCGGGCATGCTGCTCACACAGGTCGTACGAATGGGGCTCAGCCGCACCTGCGAGCGGGCCGACGACGGCCGTCGAATCGGCGTACACGTAGGTCAGCGTGGCCACCGCCTGAACGCGGCAGCCGTTACGGGAACACAGCCGTGGTGACCTCACGGCGGCACGGTACCCCTCTCTCAGGCTCCCGTCATCTCGATACCCGCACGACACGCCGGCAGGGGGCCGCGCGGACCCCCGGGAGGGCTAGTGTGGGCGTCGTGAGTAGTCCCCCGCCGAGTAACGAGACACCCCGCGCACCCCGGCACCATCGGGACCGGAGAGGACGCGGACTGCGAGGTCGGCTCGTGCCGGCGTCCGTCCCGCTGTTCCGGACCCGGCGGGACATTTTCGACGACCTGATCCTTGACGCCGTCGAGGGCCTCGAACGACGCTGGGCCGACGAGCTGGCCGGTGTCGAGTTCGCCGTGGAGGACGTCCCCCCGGACCTCAACGTCTACGACACCGACGTGCTGGAGGACGGCGAGGTGCCGCTGGCCCGCCTCCTGCCGGGCCGTCCGGGGCGACAGGCCGTGCCGCCCCGGATCGTGCTCTACCGCCGCCCGCTCGAGTTCCGCGCCGTGGACCGGGACGACCTCGCCGACCTGATCAACAACGTAGTGATCGAGCAGTTGGCGAACCTGCTCGGGATCGACCCCGAAGAACTTTCATAAGATCTAGAAGCTTCAACGGGTACTAGACCGCCTGGCGCTTCAGCTTCCGGCGCTCCCGTTCCGACAGACCCCCCCAGATCCCGAAACGTTCGTCCTTGGACAACGCGTACTCCAAGCAGTCGGACTTGACCTCGCAGCGCCCACAGATGCGCTTCGCCTCCCTGGTCGAGCCACCCTTTTCTGGAAAGAACGCCTCCGGGTCGGTCTGGGCGCAGAGCGCATGCTCCTGCCACTCCGGTGCGTCCCCCAGGAGGTCTGCGACAACCTCTTGGTCCTCCATCAGCGTGCCCCCTTCCTCGCTGCCGACGTTTCGGTCGGTGCGTACCCCCCACGCGGAAGGTCTTTGTGTAGTTGATCCTAATTGCCAGGCTTGGCCCGCATCACGATTGTGTGTCCCCCGTGAAATTACACGCGTGTAATGCGTGCGTCGTCAAGCCGAACCTGATAAATAGGCGCAACTTCGGGGTACCAAGAAAAGGGGCAAACCACCAGTGGGCACGGCGAACAGGCCGGCTGGCCGGCGTCACAGTAAGAAACGAGACAGTCGTCAGGCGGTTACGGGAGAACCGTAAAAAGTTGTCCGTTGCCGCGCCGGGCGCCCCGCGAGGGCCGCGACCGCTCTCAACTGGGCAACCGTCCTGGCCGAGCCGTGCGCCGAGCCCGCCATCCGACTGATGGTCTCCTCCATCAGAGTGCCGCCCAGATCGTTGCAGCCGCCATTCAACATGGCCACTGTTCCGGCGTCGCCGAGCTTCACCCACGACGTCTGGATGTTCGCGATCCGGCCGTGCAGGAGTAGGCGTGCCATCGCGTGCACGGCGCGGTTGTCGCGCATCGTCGGACCGGGCCGGGAGATGCCGGCGAGATAGAGCGGCGCGTTCTGGTGCACGAAAGGCAACGCGACGAACTCGGTGAAGCCGCCCGTGCGGTCCTGGATGCCGGCGAGCACCCGGAAATGCCCGAGCCAGTGGCCCGGGTGGTCGACGTGCCCGTACATCATCGTGCACGAACTCCTGATGCCCAGGGCGTGCGCCGACGAAACCACCTCGACCCACGCCGACGTCGGCAACTTGCCCTTCGTCAACACCCAGCGCACCTCGTCGTCGAGGATCTCCGCCGCCGTGCCCGGGATCGAGTCCAGCCCGGCGTCCTTCAACCCGGCCAGCCAGTCGCCGACCGGCACCCCGGCCTTCGAGGCGCCCGTGACGATCTCCATCGGGCTGAACGCGTGCACGTGCATGCCCGGGACGGCCGCCTTCACCGCGCGCACGATGTCGGCGTACACGGTCGTCGGCAGTTTCGGGTCGATTCCGCCCTGGACGCAGACCTCCGTGGCCCCGTCGGCCGCCGCCTCGACGGCGCGGGCCGCGACCTCCTCGACGCTCAGCCGGAACGCGTCGGCGTCGCGCTCACGCTGGGCGAAGGCGCAGAACCGGCAGCCGACGTAACAGACGTTCGAGAAGTTGATGTTGCGGTTGACCACGTAGGTGACGTCGTCGCCGACGGTGTCGCGGCGGACGTCGTCGGCGGTGCGGCACAGCTCGTCGAGGGCCGGGCCATCGGCGGTGAACAGGGCCAGGGCCAGGTCGTCCCTGGCGAGGAGCGCGGCCGGGTCGGTGGCGGCGAGAGCCAGGGCCCGGCTGACGTCGCCGACCTGGACGGTGGGGGCGCCGGGCGCGGCCGAGGCGCCGACGGCTGCCCAGTCGCCGTAGATCTCGTCGAAGTCCGTGCGGCGGTCGGCCGTGCGGCCCGAGGTGTCCACGGTCGCGTGCAGGTCCGTGCGGCCCGAGGACTCCCAGCCGCCGTCCGGCTCCTGCCAGGACCGGCCCACCGGAAGGGCGTCCGGGTCGGCCAGCCCGGACTTCGGGTCGGCCAGGGCTGCGACATGCCCGGCGAGCCGGGGGTCGAGCCAGCTCCCCGACAGGTACGGCGGATAGATCGTCAGCCGCTCCGTCAGCGTGAACCCGGCGTCCTTCGACCGGGCCGCCAACTCGTCCAGGTGCGGCCAGGGGCGCTCGGGGTTCACGTGGTCGGGGGTCAGCGGCGACACCCCGCCCCAGTCGTCGATCCCGGCCCGCAGCAGCAGCGCGAACTCGCCGTCCACCAGGTTCGGCGGGGCCTGGATCCGCGCGGTCGGGCCGAGCACCAGGCGGGCCACGGCGATCGTGGCGGCCAGCTCGTCGAGCTCCGCGTCCGGCATCGCACGCATCGCCGTGTCGGGCTTGGCGCGGAAGTTCTGGACGATGACCTCCTGGATGTGCCCGTACTCCCGGCTGATCCGGCGGAGCGCGAACAGCGAGTCGGCCCGCTCGGCCAGGGCCTCGCCGATCCCGATCAGGATGCCCGTGGTGAACGGCACACCGACCCGGCCCGCGTCCTCCAGCACCCGCAGCCGCAGGGCCGGCTCCTTGTCCGGGGAGCCGTAGTGCGGGCCGCCGGGCTCCGACCACAGCCGGGTCGCCGTGGTCTCCAGCATCATGCCCATGCTGGGCGCGACGGGCTTGAGGCGCTGGAGGTCGGCCCAGGTCATGACCCCGGGGTTGAGGTGCGGCAGGAGACCGGTCTCCTCCAGGACGGCGATCGCGCACGCCCGGACATAGTCGAGGGTGGAGTCGTAGCCGCGCTCGTCGAGCCACGTTCTGGCCTGGGGCCAGCGGTCCTCCGGCCGGTCGCCCAGCGTGAACAGGGCCTCCTTGCACCCCAGCGCCGCGCCCTGCCGGGCGATCGCCAGCACCTCGTCCTTCTCCAGGAAGAGGGACTCCAGGCGGTGCGGGACGGTCGCGAAGGTGCAGTAGTGGCAGCGGTCGCGGCAGAGCCTCGTGAGCGGGATGAAGACCTTTTTCGAGTACGTGACGACGCCCGGCCGCCCCGCCTCCAGCAGTCCCGCGTCGCGCACCGCGCCGGCGGTCGCGATCAGCTCGTCGAGGGCGGCTCCCCGTGCGCCGAGCAGCACCGCCGCCTCGGCCTGGTCGAGGGTCCGGCCGTCCCGGGCCCGCCGCAGGGCCCTGCGCATCCCGTCATCCACCCGGCCACCCTACTCCGAAGTAGGAAACCATCTTTTGGTGTCGCTCTTGATCTAGCCCTGTGGGCCCGCTGAGGGTGGGGATGCGCTCTGCCGGCCGGCGCGCCTCCGTCACAACCGAGACGGCCACCTGCATACCGGTGTTGTATGCAGGTGGCCGGCCAACGCGCGCATCGTCGCCCTCAGCGGGCCTTCACTGAGCCGGCGGGATCTGGCCGGGCTGGATCATCTGGGTGCGCTGGGCCTCGTCCTGCGGGGGGAAGCCCCCACCCTGCGGGGCCGACGGCGCGGCCTGCTGGGCCGGCGGCCAACCCTGATCCGAGCCGCCCTGCGCGGCGTGGGCCGGCGGGGCCGACGTCGGGGCCGCGTAGCTCGCGAACGGCGAGCTCTGCGGCTGGGGGGCCGCCTGGGGCTGCTGCTGCACGACCTGGGTCTGGTCGCCGTACTGCTGCTGCGGCTGGCCGTACTGCGGCTGCTGGCCGTAGGGAGCCTGAGCCGGCGGGGCGGAGGCCGGCTGCGCCTGCTGTCCGTACTGCTGGGGCTGCTGGGGCTGCTGGCCGTACGGCGGGGTCGTCTGGCCGTACGCCGGCGGGGCCGACGCCGGGGCGGCCGTCGGGGCGTAGCCCTGCTGGCCGTAGGGCTGCTGGCCGTAGGCCGGCTGCCCGTACTGCTGCTGGGGCTGCTGCGGCTGCTGGCCGTAGCCCTGCGGCGGGTACCCCTGCTGCGGCTGGCCGTAGCCCTGGGGCGGGTAGGCCGGCTGGGCGACGGGCTTCGGCGGGCGCTGGGCCACGAAGACGCCGGCGTAGACCCGGAACACGAAGAACACTGCCAGGCCGAACAGCGCGAACATGCCCAGGTCGCCGAGGATGCCGAAGATCACCGACAGGGTGTCATCGGTGGCCCCGGGGTGCTCGGAGCCGGCGCCGGCCCTCTCGAAGGCGTACAACTGGCCTGCGATCAGGGTGATCAGGCCGAACAGCGCCCCCACCCCGTACTCCACCAGGGCGATCAGGGTGATCAGCTTCGCGTTCTGCGTCATCGGCTTCACGTGCGTCGCGATCAGCACCGCCACCAGCGGCAACGCTATCGAGGTCACCCCGACGAAGTTGTCGAAGCCGAGGAAGGCCCGACTGGTGAACCCGTAGGCCCACCCGTCCGTGGCCAGCAGGAGATGGAGGACGTTGACAAATAGCAGCAGGCCGGCGACCGAGACCAGCACGAGGGCTGCCAGGGACCGGTAGGGCTTGGTGAAGTCGGCCGCCGACTTCTCTTCGGCCGTCGTCGGGGTGGACACAGCGCCTCCTTGAAGCTTTGTTGCCGATCACCATAGTCCGTGCGGGCGGGCCTGGCCCGTTTCGCACCCTACTGTCTGGGCGGCCACACCCTAGTGGGCGCGCGCCACCCCCGGATCCCCGATGCGAGGATGCTGGGATGCGTATTGCGGTACTGGCCGGTGGCATCGGCGGCGCGCGGTTCCTCCTCGGGGTACGGGCCTGGGCCCGCGCCCACGACGCCGAGGTCACCGCGATCGTCAACGTGGGCGACGACGTGACCTTGCACGGGCTGCGGATCTGCCCGGACCTGGACTCCATCATGTACACGCTGGGTGGCGGATCCGACACCGAGCGCGGTTGGGGCCGGGCCGGGGAGAGCTGGACCGTGAAGGAGGAGCTGGCGAAGTACGGCGCCGAGCCGACCTGGTTCGGGCTCGGCGACAAGGACATCGCCACCCACCTGGTGCGCACCCGGCAGCTGTCGGCCGGCCTCCCGCTGTCCCAGATCACCCGCAACCTGTGCGAACGGTGGCAGCCGGGGATCACGATGCTGCCGGCGACCGACAACAAGCTCGAGACGCACGCCGTCACCGACCAGGGCGCGGTGCATTTCCAGGAGTGGTGGATCCGGTACCGCGCGGACATCCCGACCGAGACCTTCGTCTTCCTCGGCGCGGCCGAGTCCCGTCCGGCCCCCGGCGTCCTGGAAGCACTGGATTCAGCAGATGTGATCCTTGTCGCACCTTCGAACCCGGTCGTCTCGATCGCCCCGATTCTGGCGGTGCCCGGGCTGCGGGCCGCGCTGGTCGGCCGCAAGGTCGTCGGGGTGTCCCCGATCATCGGCGACGCGCCGGTGCGGGGCATGGCGGACAAGTGCCTCGCGGTGCTCGGGGTGCCGGTGACGGCCGGGGCCGTCGGCGCGATGTACGCGGACTTCCTGACGGCGTGGCTGGTCGACAGCGACGACACCGCCGAGATCGAGGGGGTCGAGGTGGTGCGGACCCCGCTGTGGATGACCGACGAGGCCGCGACGGTCGCGATGGTCGAGGCGGCGCTGGCATGCTGACGACGCCGGGCTCCCCGGTGCCAGGTGCGCCGACCATGCCGGGTGCGCTGACCATCCTGCCGGTGACCGGGATCGGCGACGTGTCCCCTGGCGACGACCTCGCGGCGCTGGTCAGCGGGGCCGCGCCGTGGCTGGCCGACGGCGACATCCTCGTGGTGACCAGCAAGATCGTTTCGAAGGCCGAGGGCCGGCTGGTCGACGTGCCCGCCGACGGACCGGCGCGCGAGGAGGCCAAGGCCGCGATCCTGGCCGGCGAGACCGCCCGCACCGTGGCCACCCGGGGCAAGATCAAAATCGTCCAGACGCATCACGGGTACGTCCTGAACAACGCCGGCATCGACGAGTCCAACGTCGACCCTTCCCGGATGGTCCTCCTGCCCGTGGACCCCGACGCGTCGGCCCGCGCGCTGCGTACCGCGCTCGCCGCCCGGGGGCTCGACGTCGGCGTCGTCGTCACCGACACCATGGGCCGGCCGTGGCGCGACGGACTGGTCGACTTCGCGATCGGGGCGGCCGGCGTGCACCCGCTGCGCGACCACCGGGGCGAGACCGACGCGTACGGCAACGAGCTGCACGTGACCCGGATGGCCGTGGTGGACGAGCTGGCCGCCGCCGGGGAGCTGGTCAAGGGCAAGATCGACCAGGTGCCGGTGGCGGTGGTGCGCGGCCTGGCCATGTCCGCCCGATCCGGGATCGCAGGACCCGACGCCGCCGGAACCGGGGCCACGGGTGCCCGGCGTGGTGGCGGGGTGTCGGGCGCCGTCCTGGCGGACGGGCCGGGCGTGGCCGAGACGCTGGTCCGGGATGCCGCGCACGACCTGTTCAGCCTCGGGACGGCCGAGGCCCGACGGACCGCCGTGGCGGGGCGACGCTCCACTCGTAGCTTCCAGAAAGAGCCGGTGCCCGACCATCTGATCCGGGCGGCGGTGGGTGACGCACTGACCGCGCCGGCCCCGCACCACAGCGTCCCGTGGCGGTTCGTGCACGTCCGCGCGGCCCGGGACGCGCTTCTCGACGCGATGCGCGACGCGTGGGCCGCCGACCTGCGCGGCGACGGCTTCACCCCCGACCAGATCGACCGCCGGCTCCGGCGCGGCGATCTGCTCCGCGCGGCCCCCGAGCTGGTCGTGCCCTGCCTCGTCTCCGAGGCCGCGCACCCCTACCCGGACCCGCGCCGGTCCGACGCCGAGCGGACCATGTTCCACGTCGCAATGGGCGCCGGCGTGCAGAACCTGCTGGTCAGCCTGGCCGCGCACGGGCTCGGCTCGTGCTGGGTGTCGTCCACGATGTTCTGCCCGGACGTGGTGCGCGCCGTCCTCGACCTGCCGGCGGACTGGCAGCCGATGGGCGCGGTGGCGATCGGGTACCCGCTGGATCCGCCCGGCCCCCGTCCCGACCGGGACCCGACCGACTACCTGGTGACGCGATGACCACGCTGTACGACGACGCCGTGCGGGTCTTCCGGGACGTTCCGGTCACCGCCGACCTGCTGACGGCCGGCCCGGTCGCGCTCACCCGGGCGCACCTCCCCGGCCACGTCACCGCCTCGACCCTGGTGCTCTCGCACGACCACACCGAGGTACTGCTCTGCCTGCACGGCAAGTTCCGCAAGTGGGTGCAGCTCGGCGGCCACTTGGAGCCGGGCGACGCCACCCTCGCCGGGGCGGCGCTGCGCGAGGCCGTGGAGGAGAGCGGCATCGCCGACCTCGTGCTGCACCCGGAGCCGATCCACTTCGACGTGCACCGGGTGGGGTGCGGGGGCGGGTCGGCGCACCACGACGTGCGGTACGTCGCCGTCGCCCCCGAGGGGGCCGTGTTCACGGTGAGCGAGGAGTCGGCGGAGCTGGGCTGGTTCCCGGTGGACGCGTTGCCGTCCCCGTTGGCGGACGCGACGGCGTGCCTGGTCGGGCCGGCGCTGGCGGCGGTGCGCGGCTAGCGGGTCGCGGCCCGCGCGCCCGGCGCGGAGCGCCGGCCCGAGTGGCGAAAAGTCGCGTCACGCCCGGACACGCCCTAAGTCTCACCAGGAGAGAAAGTGGCCACCTGGCGGGGACCGTCCCGGGCCGGGCCGGTCGCGAACATCCCTGGGAGGCGCAATGACCCCGCACACCGCGACAGTTCTCGGCACCCTCGACACCAGCGCCGAGGAGGGCCTGGCCCGGATCAACTGCTACCAGCTGCACGACGACGGGGCCGACGACGGCGACGGCCTGTACTGCTACTGGATGACCCCCGGCGACACCTACGGCGTCGTCCACGACGGCGGAACCTGGACCGTGGCCGGCGGGGTGTGGACGGAGGTCGGCCACACGTACCGGCTGGTGGACGACGGCGGGCCGATGGAGTCCCTACCGACCCGGCTCGGCCCGCTGCCCCTCGACCCCGGCCGCGGCTACCAGCTGCAGGTCGACGAGGCCGGCGACTGGCTGGTGTGGCGACTGGGTTGAGCCGTCAGACGTACCGGTCCTCGCCCCGCGCCTTCAACTCGTCCACGATCTGCTTGACCTCCTGGGCCCGGCCGCGCGGCACCACCATCAGCGCGTCCGGGGTGTCGACGATGACCAGGTTGTCGACGCCGATCGCCGCGACGACCCGGCCGGTGCTCGACACGATCACCGAGTCCTTGACGTCGCGGGTCAGTACGTTGGCCCGGTCGGCGCCGAGGATCAGGTTGCCGGCGTCGTCGCAGGGCAGGGACTCGCCGAGGGCGTGGAAGTCGCCGACGTCGCTCCACGGGAAGTCGCCGGGGACCGTGACGACCCGGCCCGCCGCCGCCGCGCCCTCCATCACCGCGTAGTCGATGGAGATCTTCTCCAGCCCGGGCCAGACGTCCGCGAGGACGGCGTCGCGGTCCGGGGTGTCCCAGGCCGCGGCGATGGCCTGGATGCCGGCGTGCAGCTCCGGCTTCTGCCGGTCCAGCTCGGCGAGGAACGTCTCGACCTGGAAGACGAACATGCCGGCGTTCCACAGGTACTCGCCGGACTCGGTGTACTGCACCGCCAGCGCGTGGGCCGGCTTCTCCCGGAACTCCTCGACCTGCCGCGCCGCACCGTGCACCAGCGTGCCGATCTTGAGGTAGCCGAAGCCGACCTCCGGCCGGGTCGGGGTGATGCCGAGCGTGGCCAGGTACCCGGCGGACGCAGCGGCCATCGCCTCCCGGATCACCTCGACGAAGCGCGCCTCGTCGCCGATCAGGTGGTCAGCGGAGAACACGCCCATGATCGCGCCGGGGTCGCGGTGGGCGATCACGGCCGCGGCGAGCCCGATGGCGGCGCAGGAGTCGCGCTGCGAGGGCTCGACGAGGATGTTCGCCTCGGGCACGTCCGGCAACTGCCGGGACACTGCCACGGCGTGCGAGACGCCCGTCACCACGTACGTCCGGTCGGCCGGGGACAGCGGCCCCAGCCGGTCGACGGTGGCCTGCAGCAGCGACCGGTCGGAACCGGTCAGCGGGTGCAGGAACTTCGGGTGCCCGGCGCGGGACAGCGGCCAGAGCCGCGTGCCGCTGCCGCCGGCGGGAATGACCGAGTACAGCATTCGTGCATTATGCCTGGCTGAACCGGCCCGAACCCAACCGGCGGTTAACAGGCCCGCCACGCCCCTCCGGGCAGCGCGACCCACCGCCCCGGCACGCGGCCCGGGCGGGCGAATCACCACTGCGGCACGCGGCCCGGAGCCGCGCGGCTCACAGCCCCGGCGCGGCCCGGACGTGCGTGCTCACAGCCCCGCGGCCCTGCTCCAGGCCGCCACGTGCACCTCGGCGCTGGACGCCCAGGTGAACTCCTTCGCCCGGGACTGCCCGGCCTCCGACAGCCGCGCCCGCCGGGGCGCGTCGTCGAGGAGCGACGCCAGGTCCGTGCCGATCACGTCGGACTCCTCGCCCGTGTACGCCACCGCGTCGCCGCCCACCTCCGGCAGGGACAGCCGGGGCGTGGTCAGCACCGGAGCCCCACAGGCCATGGCCTCCAGGATCGGCAGGCCGAAACCCTCACCATGCGACGGGTACGCCGCGATCACGGCGCCGCCCAGGTAGCCGGGCAGGTCCGCGTACCTCAGGTAGCCGGGGCGGAGCATCCTCAGGTGGCCGGGCACCTCGGCGGCGGCGCGGTCGATGTCGTCGTCGTGGCCGGAGCCCCCGGCGATGACCAGCACCGGCGGGTCGACCCGGTCGGACACGGCTGCGACCCAGCCCCGGATCAGGTTCGGCACGTTCTTCCGGGGCTCCTTGGCCCCGAGGAACGCGATGTACTGGGTCTCCCCGAGCCCGAGCCTGGCCCTGACCCGCGCCTTCTCGTCGTCGGACGGCGGGTAGAACGCCTGGGTGTCCACCCCGTGGTACGCCACGTCGATCTTCGTCGGGTCGGCGTCCAGCAGCCGGATCAGCTCGTCGCGGGTGGCCTTGCTGGGCACGATCACCCGGCTGGCCCGGCGCATCGACGTCTTGATCGCGCTGCGGAAGAAGGTGCGCCGGGACTTGTCGTAGTGCTCCGGCTCGGTGAAGAACGTCGCGTCGTGCACCGTCACGGTCACCGGGCACGGGGCGCGCAGCGGGCAGGTGTAGAACGGCGCGTGCAGCACCTGCGCCTTCACCTGCTGGGCGAGCAACGGCAGACCGGTCTGCTCCCAGGCAAGCCTTGTCGGCCGGTGGTTCACGGCAGCGGGGGCCGCGATCACCTCCGCGCGGGGCAGCAGGCGGGCATACCGCTCGGTGTCACTGCGCTGTGACACCACCACTAGATCAACCGGAAGGCTGGCCAGAGCGCCGAGCAGGCCGTCAAGGTAACGACCGACCCCACCTCTGTCAGCCGGAACACTGGTCGCGTCGACGAGGACCCGGGGCACAGCAACACCCTCCTTCGCGTGTGGCTTTCGTCACGAAGCCTACGCCCGTTATTGCCGGTGTCGGCACCGCCGGTCCCGCCGTCACCAAGTCGACACCCATCGGACACCGACTGGCGACTCTAAGGCCCTGATGATGCCCGATGGGACCGGCGCGCCGACCCCATCGGACACAGAGCACAACCCGGAAAGGCGGGGTTGATCTCCATGCGCACCGACCGCGCACGAAGATCCCGCTGAGTCCGTCAGGCGGTCAGCAGCGCCGGGCCGGTCGCGGCCCGCACCTCGTCCACCGTCACGCCGGGCGACGTCTCCACCAGGCGCAGGCCCTCGGGGGTGACGTCGATCACAGCCAGGTCGGTGATGATCCGGTCGACGACCCTCAGCCCGGTGTACGGCAGCGTGCACTCGTCCACGATCTTGTGCGAGCCGTCCTTGGCGACGTGCTCCATCAGGACGATGACCTTCCGCGCGCCGTGCACGAGGTCCATCGCGCCGCCCATGCCTTTGACCATCTTGCCGGGCACGGTCCAGTTGGCCAGGTCTCCGGCCGCCGACACCTGCATCGCGCCGAGGACGGCGACGTCGATGTGCCCGCCCCGGATCATGCCGAACGACAGCGCCGAGTCGAAGTACGCCGCCCCGGGCATGACGGTGACCGTCTCCTTGCCCGCGTTGATCAGGTCCGGGTTCTCCTCGCCCTCGTACGGGTACGGCCCGGTGCCCAGGATGCCGTTCTCCGAGTGCAGGACGACGTGGATGCCCTCGGGCAGGTAGTTCGGGATCAGGGTCGGCAGGCCGATACCCAGGTTGACGTACTGGCCGTCAGCCAGCTCCCGCGCCGCGCGGGCGGCCATCTCATCACGGGTGAGTGCCATGGTGATCAGCCCTTCTTCCGGGTCGTGACGCGCTCGATGCGCTTCTCGCCGACGCCCACGGCGACGACGCGCTGGACGAAGATGCCGGGCAGGTGGACCTCGTCCGGGTCCAGCTCGCCGGGCTCGACCAGCTCCTCGACCTCGGCGATCGTGATCTTGCCGGCCATCGCGCACAGCGGGTTGAAGTTACGGGTGCTGGCGTGGAACACCAGGTTCCCGTGCCGGTCGCCCTTCGTGGCCCGGACCAGGGCGAAGTCGGTGACGATGCCCTCTTCGAGCACGTAGTCGCGGCCGTCGAACGCCCGCACCTCCTTCGGCGGGGAGGCCACGGCCACCGAGCCGTCGGTGTTGTACCGCCACGGCAGCCCGCCGTCGGCCACCTGGGTGCCGACCCCGGCCGGGGTGAAGAACCCGGGGATGCCGGCCCCACCGGCGCGCAGCCGCTCGGCGAGGGTGCCCTGCGGGACCAGCTCGACCTCCAGCTCCCCGGACAGGTACTGCCGGGCGAACTCCTTGTTCTCCCCCACGTACGACCCGGTGGTCCGGGCGATCCGGTGCTCGGCGAGCAGCTGCCCGAGGCCCCAGTCGTCGACGCCGCAGTTGTTGGACACGGTCCGCAGGCCGGTGACGCCGGTGGCCAGCAGCGCTCCGATCAACGCGCTCGGAATGCCACACAGGCCGAATCCGCCGACGGCGAGCGACGCGCCGTCCGGGATGTCGGCCACGGCCTCCGCCGCGGTGGCGACAGTCTTGTCCATGGTGTGCGTTCTCCTCAGTGAGACGGCAGCATCGAGGGCACACGTTACATCGGTTGCCGACCCGTGTCGGTGTGTGTCAGACCCACACGTCGCGGGGCGCGGCCTGCGCAGCCCGGCGGGGCGTCGCGGGGCTGGTCGTAGGCTGGTCGGCATGACGATCCGCACCCCGGCGGGGCTGCTCGCCGCCGTACTGGCCGCCGACCCCGCCCGGCCGCTGCTCACCTTCTACGACGACTCGACCGGCGAGCGCACCGAACTGTCGGCGGTCACCCTCGACAACTGGGTGTCGAAGACGGCGAACCTGCTGGTCGACGGGCACGGGCTCGGCCACGGCGACGTCGCGGCCGTTGCGCTCCCCCCGCACTGGCAGACGGCCGCGGTGCTGCTCGGCTGCTGGCGGGCGGGCCTGGCGGTCAGCCACAGCGCCGGCGAGCAGGTCGACGTCGCGTTCAGCTCTGCGGACCGTTTCGAGGAACAGAACAGCCCCGAGGTGTACGGACTCAGCCTCGCCCCGATGGCCATGCCCCTGCGCAACCCGCCGGAAGGGGTGCTCGACTACGTCCTGGAAGTCCGCAACTTCGGCGACTTCTACGGCGGGCCGGGGGCGGATCCGGACGCCCCGGGGCTGGTGCACCTGCCGGGCGGGGCGGCGGTGACCCATGCCGGGCTGGTCGAGCGGGCCCGGGCACGGGCGGAGGAGTTGGGGCTCACCGGGGACGACCGGGTGCTGATCGCGGCGCCCACCAGGCCGTTGGACTGGTTGCTGGCGCCGCTGGCGGCGGGGGCGTCGATCGTGCTGTGCAAGGACGCGGACGCGTCGAAGCTCGACGCGCGGGCCAGCTCAGAGAAGGTGACTCGGGCTCTGTAGCGCCTTGGTGGTTGCTGTGGGGCCGTCCGCATCGGGTCCGGTTGAGGAGAGAAGAGCCTTTGACTCTCCTCAACCGGACCCGACGCGGACTTGCGTACCGCTACGGGCCGGTGACGGGCCGGCTACGGGTCCTGCGTCAGCTCCACGTGCGGTTGGTGCGGCGGGTGGGTCAGGGGCGGTCGCGGGACGCCAGGATCGCCTGGCGGCGGGCCAGGCGGTGCTCCCGGCGGATCTCCGCCTCGTGCAGCCGTTGCTTGTCGGTGGCGGTCTCCGGCACGACCGGGCGGATCGGCTGTGGCTTGCCCTCGGCGTCGACGTGCACGAACACCAGGTACGCCGTCGCGACCGTCAGCGGCTCGGTACCCGCCTCGTTCCAGCGCTCGGCGAGCACCCGCACGCCGATCTCCATGCTCGTCCGGCCGACCCAGTTGACCTGGGCCTGGGCGTGCACCAGGTCGCCGACCCTGACCGGCGTGGACAGCACGATCTCGTCGATCGACGCGGTGACGGCGTTGCCGCCGGCGTGCCGGGCGGCCGCAGCCCCGGCCGCGTCGTCGATGAACTTCATGATCGCGCCGCCGTGCACCGTGCCGTAGAGGTTCACGTCCGTCTGGACCATGATCCGGCTGAGGGTCACCCGGGAGAAGGAAGTCGGTACACCTGTCATGTCCGGAGTCTCGCATCCGGGCTCCCGGCGCACCCGATGATCTCGATCACCGCCCGGTCACCCCACCCGGGCGAGCACACCCTGCGGCCCGATATCCCGTCACCGCCGCGAGCCGGCCACGCCATGGCCCCGAGGAATGCGCGCACCGTCGCGGGGTCCAGCCCCCGGACATGGGCGAGGCCCCCGCCGGCGCGCGGCGGGGGCCTCCCATTCGTACCAGATGAAGGTTCTTAGTCCTTCAACAACTGGCGGGCCATGACGATCCGCTGCACCTGGTTCGTGCCCTCGTAGATCTGGGTGATCTTGGCGTCGCGCATCATCCGCTCCAGCGGGAAGTCGACCGTGTAGCCGTAGCCGCCGAGCAACTGGACGGCGTCCGTGGTGATCTCCATGGCGGCGTCCGAGGCGAAGCACTTGGCCGCCGCGCCGAAGAACGTCAGGTCGGCGTCCCCCCGCTCGGACTTGGCCGCCGCCACGTAGGTCATCTCGCGCGCGGCGGTCAACTTCATCGCCATGTCCGCGAGCATGAACTGGATGCCCTGGAACTCCGAGATCGCCTTGCCGAACTGCTTGCGCTCCTGCACGTACGCCGCCGCGTGGTCCAGCGCCCCCTGCGCGATGCCCACGGCCTGCGCCGCGATCGTGACCCGGGTGTGGTCGAGGGTGCGCATGGCCGTGGCGAAGCCGGTGCCCTCCTCGCCGATCATGCGGTCGAGCGGGATGCGGACGTTGTCGAAGTAGACCTCGCGGGTCGGGGAACCCTTGATGCCGAGCTTCTTCTCCGGCGCGCCGAAGCTGACGCCCTCGTCGCCCTTCTCCACCACGAAGGCGGAGATTCCGCGGGAACGGGCCGTGGGGTCGGTCACAGCGAACACGGTGTAGTACTCGGACACGCCGGCGTTGGTGATCCAGCGCTTCGCCCCGTTGAGCACCCAGAAGTCGCCGTCGCGGACCGCGCGGGTCTTCATCGAGACGGCGTCGCTGCCGGCCTCGGGCTCCGACAGGCAGTAGGAGAACATCGCGTCGCCGGAGGCCACCGGCGTCAGGTACTTCCGCTTGAGCTCCTCGGACCCCGCCAGCAGCAGCGGCAGCGTGCCGAGCTTGTTGACGGCCGGGATCAGCGACGAGGACGCGCAGACCCTGGCGACCTCCTCGATCACGATCGCCGTGGCCAGGGCGTCGGCGCCGGCGCCGCCGTACTCGACCGGGATGTGCGGAGCGTGGAAGTCGCTGGCGCGCAGCGCGTCGTAGGAGGCCTTCGGAAACTCGCTGTTCGCGTCGGCCGCCGCGGCGTGCGGGGCGACCCGCGCGGCACACACCTCGCGGACCGCCTCGCGGATGGCGCGGTGCTCCTCGGGCAGTTGGTACACGTCAAAGTCCGCCACCGCGGCTCCTCCTCCTGAACGCCCGTTCAGATCGGGCCCGTCGCATGTGAGGATACTGACGGGTAACCGTCGGGGCTAGGTGACTCCCCCAACCTACCGACTATTCTCGTCGAGATGGCCGGCCCGCGAAATGGAGAAAAGGCGTGACTGTCCCTTACCTCAGTAGCCCCAGTGTTCCGCCGCAGGCCCAGGTCACACCGCCTTCCGGTGCCCAGCGTCCCCGCCTGACGTTCCTCGGCACCGGCTACCTCGGCGCGACGTACGCCGTCTGCTACGCCGAACTCGGCTACGAGGTCATCGGCTTCGACGTCGACCAGGACAAGATCGCCAAGCTGAGCGACGGCCAGGTGCCGTTCCACGAGCCCGGACTCGACGAGCTGCTCCGGAAGAACCTGGCCTCGGGCCGGCTGCGGTTCTCCACCAGCTACGAGGAGACCGCCGAGTTCGGTGACGTGCACTTCATCTGTGTCGGCACCCCGCAGCGGGCCGGCGGCCTCGGCGCGGATCTGTCGTACATCGAGTCGGCTGTCACCGGAATCGCCCCGTTCCTGAACCGTAAGGCGCTGATTGTCGGAAAGTCGACTGTTCCGGTCGGCACCGCCACCTGGGTCGAGGAGCTGGTCGCGAAATCCGCGCCCGAGAGTTCCGAGATCGAGGTCGCGTGGAGCCCCGAGTTCCTCCAGGAGGGCTTCGCCGTCGAGGACGTGCTCCGGCCGAACCGGATCGTCGTCGGCGTGAAGAGCGAGTGGGCCGACGCGATGCTGTACGCGGCGCACAAGGGCGTCTTCGACCTCGCCGCCACCGAGGACCGCGAGGTCCCGGTCGTCACCACCGACTTCGCGACCGCCGAGCTGGTCAAGGTCGCGGCCAACGCGTTCCTGGCCACCAAGATCTCGTTCATCAACGCGATGGCCGAGGTGTGCGAGGTGTCCGGGGCCGACGTCACCCACCTCGCCCGCGCCATCGGGCACGACCCGCGGATCGGCAACAAGTTCCTCCAGGCCGGCCTCGGCTTCGGCGGCGGCTGCCTGCCCAAGGACATCCGGGCGTTCCAGGCCAGGGCCCAGGAGCTGGGCGCCGGCGAGGCGCTGCGCTTCCTGCACGAGGTCGACCTGATCAACCTGCGCCGCCGGACCCGGGTCGTCACCCTCGCCGCCGAGCTGCTCGGCCGCCCCGCCGGCCCCGCCGGCCCGAACCTGACCGGCCTCAAGGTCGCCGTGCTCGGCGCCACCTTCAAGGCCAACACCGACGACATCCGCGACGCCCCGTCGCTGGCCGTCGCCGCGATGCTCAACAAGACGGGCGCGCGGGTCGTCGTGTTCGACCCGCAGGGCATGGACAACGCGCGCAAGGCGCTGCCCGACGTGGAGTACGCGGACACACTCACCGCCGCGGTCACCGACGCAGACCTGGTCTGCGTGCTCACCGAGTGGGCGGAGTTCCGCAACGCCGACCCCGCGACGCTCGGGGAGCTCGCCGCGAGCCGCAAGGTCATCGACGGCAAGAACTGCCTGGACGCCGGTCAGTGGCGGGCGGCCGGCTGGGACTACCGGGGTATGGGTCGGCCGTAGCTTTCACTGAGAAACAGGGCATCTCCGTCACGGAGGTGCCCTTTTCTTTTCGGGTACGGGTCCCCCCGCGCGCCACGCCCGAACGGTGGACGCCACGGTTGCGTCGATGGACGACGATGGGGCGGTGAGTACCTATCCCTGCCCGGGCTGCGGCGCCGAGGCCGACAGCTCCACCGGCTGTCCCGGCTGCGGCCGGCCCGCCGACCCGCTCGCCGCCGAGCTGACCGACCTCGCGGGCCGGATCCAGTCGCTCACGGCGACGGTCGCCGAGTTGCGGGGGCGGCTGGGGTCGGCGATGGCGGACCGGAGCGCGGCGGTCGACCGGCACACCCGGTTGCTGCACCAGCTCAGGGTCCGGCAGGTGGCGGAGCGCGGCGGGACGTTCCCCGGCAATCCGCCGGGCGGGGTTCCCTTTCCGGGGCCGGGCGCGCAGCCGCGACCGGGCGGGGTGCCCCTCCCCGGGCCGGGCGGATCTCCCGGGCTGGTCACGGCCCCGGGTCCCGGGGCGGTTGCCGGCACGGTTGGGGGTGCCGGTGTCACTCCCGGTCCCGGTCCGGGCCTGGGCGCCGCTGCGGGCCCCGGCACCGTCAAGGCGGCGTCCGCGCAGAACGTGCTGCTCATCCTCGGCGGTGTCCTCCTCGGCATCGCCGCCATCGTGTTCGTCGTCGTCGCGTGGAGCACCTTCGGGCTGACCGGGCGGGCGCTGCTCCTCGCCGGGGTCACCGGCCTCTTCCTCGTCGCGCCGGTCCTCCTGGCGCGCCGCCAGCTCACCGCGACCGCCGAGACCCTGGCCTCGGTGGGACTCCTGCTGATCCCCCTCGACGGGTACGCGGCCCGGATCGCCGGGTTCACGCCCTGGCCCCCGGCCGGGTACGCCGCAGGGGTGTTCGCCCTCACCACGTGCGCCGCCGTGGCGTACGCGGCGGTGACCCGGCTGCGGGCGCCCGCCGTCGCGGCCCTGCTCGCCCTCGGGCCGATCGCGCCCTGCCTCGCCGGACAGTGGCACGCGCCGTTCGCCGGCTGGTCCGTCGCGTTCGCGCTCACCGCCGCCGGCTACCTGGGCGTGGCCTGGCCGGTGTTCCGCGAACCCCGGGGGCTGGTGCGCTGGTCGGCGGCCGCGCTGGGTGGGCTCGCGCTCGCCGCCGCCGGGCTGTGCGCCCTGCCGCCACTGCTGTACGGGGGTACGACCGACACGCTCCGGGCCGCCGCGGCCGGCCTGGCCGTCGCCGGGGTGCTGGCCGCGGCCGCCCTCGCCGGGCGGGGCATCGTCCGGGACGTGTTCGCCGGGCTCGCCTCCGCCCCGGTGGTCGTCGTGGCCGCGCGGCTGATCTGGGTCGAACTGCCCGACCACCGCCTGATCGGGCTGGTCACCGGGGCGGCACTGCTGCTGCTCGGGGCGAGCCGGCTGCCCCGGCCGGGGCGCACCGGTGCGCTCGTCGCCACCGGGGTCGCCGCGGGCGCGGCCGGAGCCGCCACCCTCGCCTCGGCGCTGTACGCCGGCGGGGTCGCGATCGCCGGGATGTGGCCGGCGTGGCGGGCGACACCGGGCTCGTACCAGAAAATGGTGTCCGGGTTGGGCGGCCTCGACTGGCAGCTGCCGGCGGCGCTCGCCGTGACCACTGCGGCCGTGCTGGTCGTCAGCCGGTGGCGCGGCACACTGCTCGTGGGCGGCGCGCTGCTCGCCCTGTGCGCACCGGCGGTGCTCGGCGCTCCTTATTGGACGGTGCCCGTCGCGGCCGGGCTCGCGGCGCTCGGCCTGGGGCTGCGCGCCCTGCGGGAGCCGTTGTGGCTGCTCGGGGGCGTGCCGCTGGGGCTGCACGCGGTGGCGGTGTGCCTGGGCACGCCGACGGCGACGAGTGTCGGGCTGGCCGGGGTCGTCGCGGTCACCGTGGCGGTCGCCGTGCTCGGCCAGCACGTCCCGGCCTTCGCGGCACCGGACCTCGGGGCACCCGCCACGCCACCGGATCCCGCGCGGCTCGTCGGGTCGCTGGCCTGCGGGGTCGCGCTGAGCACCCTGCCCGGGCTCGCCGCCGTGACCGTCCACGCGGCCGGCGGCACCGACCGGTGGGCCGGCCTCGCCGGCATGGCGGCCACGACCCTGGTCCTCGCCCTGGCCGCGGCCCTGCGCAAGGGCCCCTACCTGCACGCGGCCGTCACGGCCGTCGCGGTCGGCGGCACGGCGGTCGCCTTCGCCACCCTGTTCACGAACGAGCCCTCTTCGGTGTACGCCGCCTCCGCCGCCGTCCTCAGCGTCGCCGCCAGCCTGCTCCCGCCCGTCCGCAACCCGTGGCTGCTGGCCCGACCGGCGGTGCCGCTGCTGTGGGCGGCCGTGAGCACCCTGCCGGCGCTGGCCGTCACGCTGGTGCGGCCGTACGCGCAGCTCTCCGACGTGTGGGGCGGTCCCCTGCCGCTGGTCGGCGGCGTCGGGGGCCGGGACCTCCTGCTGCTCGGGGCGGTCGCGGTCGCCTCGAGCCTCGCCGGCTACGGGCTGGTCGGACGCCGCGCGCTCACCTCCCTCGGCCTGCCGCTGGGCTCACTCGTGCTGCTCGTGGCACCGGTCGCGCTGCGGCTGCCGTGGCCGGTGCCGGCGATCGTGGCCCTCGGGTTGGGCCTCGGCTGCGGGATCTTCGCCGCCGTGCGCCTGGAACGGTTCGCGCCGATGGCCGCGGTTCTGTTGGCTGTCGCCGGGCTGGGCAGCGGGGCCGGGCTCGCCAGCCTGTTCGCCACCCGGGCCGGGACACTGTCAGGGCTCGGGGCCGTGCTGGTGGCGGGCGCGGTGGCGGTGGCCGCCGGGCGGTCGGTCGCCGCGCGGCTCGGGGGGTGGCTCGTCGGGTCGGTGGCGTTCCTGGCCCTGCCGCCGGTCGGGTGCGTTGTGGCGGGAGTCGGCGCGCCGTGGCGCGAGTACGCGCTGCTCGGGGCCGCTGTTCTGCTGTTCGGGATCGCGGCGGGAGCCGCCAGAATGGCAGCCGCGACGGCCGCCGGCCCGAGTGCGCGGGGGCCGGTCGAGGTGGCGGTGGTGCCCGAGGTGTTCGCATGGCTCGGGGCGTTCCTCGCGGTCGTCTCGCTGCCGACCCTGCGGTCCGCGGCGATCGGCTGCGCTGTGTGGGGAGCCGCTGTGGGCATGGCGGCACTGCGCAGGGACCGCGGCCGGTGGTACGCGCTCGCGGCCGTGATCAGCGAGACCCTGGCCTGGTGGCTGCTGCTGGGCGCGGCGCGGGTGGGGACGCCGGAGGCGTACACCCTGCCGCCGGCGGTCGCCGCCCTCGGCCTCGGCGCGTGGACGGCGCGGCAGCGTCCCGACCTGCGCAGCTGGGTCGGCTACGGCCCGGGGCTGCTGGCCGCGCTCCTGCCGTCGCTGGCCTGGTCGCTGCCGCCGGACGCCTCGGCGGTCCGCAGGGTCGCCCTCGGCGCGGCGGCCGTGGTCGTCGTGGTGGTCGGGGCCAGGGCCAGGCTGCGCGCGCCCCTGGTGATCGGAGGTGGGACGCTGCTCGTCCTGGCGGTGCACGAGTTGGCGTTGATCTGGGGCTGGGCCCCGAAGTGGATCCCGCTGGCGCTGGGCGGGGCCCTGCTGATCGGGTTCGGGGCGACCTACGAGAAACGCCGGCGGGACCTGCGGCGGCTGCGGGAGACGTACGCGTCGTACCGGTGAGGAAGGGTGTGGCCGGCCTTCCTCCCGGACCGGTGGCGAAGCTGCTACAGCAGGGACTGGCGCAGGGCCGCGTCCTTGCGCTCCACCAGTTCGCGCAGCTCCACCTGGAAGTCCTGCATCTTCTTCAGCAGGGTCGGGTCCCCGACGCCGAGGATCCGCACCGCCAGCAGTCCGGCGTTGCGCGCGTTGCCGATCGACACCGTCGCGACCGGGATGCCCGCCGGCATCTGCACGATCGAGAGCAGCGAGTCCATGCCGTCGAGGTGCCGGAGCGGGACGGGTACGCCGATCACCGGCAGCGGGGTCAGCGACGCCACCATGCCCGGCAGGTGGGCAGCGCCGCCAGCCCCGGCGATGATGACCCGGATCCCCCGGTCGGCCGCCTCGCGGGCGTAGCTGAGCATCTTGTCGGGGGTGCGGTGCGCGGAGACGACGGACACCTCGTAGCCGACGCCGAACTCGTCGAGGGCCTCGCCGGCCGCCTTCATCGTCGGCCAGTCGGAGTCGCTGCCCATGATCACGCCAACAGAAGTCATTGTGTCCCCCTACGCCCCGACGGGGCCGCGATATTCCTGACGGGCCAGCGGGCCGCGCGCCGTTGCGCGCCCTCCTGCCACCCGGGGCGCTGCGGCCCCACAACGGACCAGCGGACCTCGCGCCGTCGCGGGGCTCACCGGCCCTCTTCCAACCACTGCGCCGCCCGTCGGGCCCTGGCCCGCACCTCGGCGAGGTCGGAGCCCATCGCCGTCACGTGGCCGATCTTGCGCCCGGGCCGGACCTTCTTGCCGTACAGATGGATCTTGGCTGCCGGGTCCTCGGCGAACAGGTGGTGGATGCGCTCGTCCACGGAGATCCCGCCGTCGGGGCCGCCGAGCACGTTGGCCATCACGACCCAGGGCGCGGTGAGCGTGGTGTCGCCCATCGGGTAGTCGAGGACGGCCCGCAGGTGCTGCTCGAACTGGGAGGTCCGCGCGCCCTCGATGGTCCAGTGCCCGGAGTTGTGCGGGCGCATCGCGAGCTCGTTGACGATGATGCCGGTCGGGGTCTCGAAGAGTTCGACGGCGAGCAGGCCGACGACGCCCAGTTCGGTGGCGATCCGGATCGCGAGCTGCTGGGCCTCCAGGGCACGCTCGGCGGACAGGCCGGGGGCCGGGGCGATCACCTCGACGCAGATGCCGTCGCACTGCACGGTCTCCACCACCGGGTACGCCGCGACCTGGCCGAACGGCGAGCGGGCCACGAGGGCGGACAGCTCCCGGACCAGGTCGACCTTCTCCTCGACGATCAGCCGGGTACCGGCGTCGATCATCGGGACGACCTCGGCCGGGTCGGAGACGACGAAGACGCCGCGGCCGTCGTACCCCCCTCGGGCGGTTTTGACGATCACGGTCTCGCCCTGGGCGAAGTCGACGAGGTCGGCCAATGTGCCCACCGGGGCCCAGCGCGGGATCGGCGCGCCCAGCTCGGTGAGCCGCTCGCGCATCACCTGCTTGTCCTGGGCCGCGACCAGGGCGTCCGCGCCGGGGAAGAGCTTGACGCCCTCCGCGGCGAGGGTCCGGATGTACTCCGTGGGCACGTGCTCGTGGTCGAACGTCACCACGTCGCAGCCCTTGGCGAACCGGCGGAGCGCGTCGAGGTCGGTGTGCAGGCCGATCTCGGTGTCGGGGGCGACGAGCGCAGCCCCGTCGTCGGGTGCCGCCGCGAGCACCTTGAGTGACTGGCCAAGGGCGATCGCCGCCTGGTGGGTCATGCGGGCCAACTGGCCACCGCCCACCATGCCGACCACGGGGAGTCCTGTTCGCGCGTCCATCGCTGCTCAGCGTAGGCGGTGCCCGATGGGAGGAGGCCGAGCGGGGTCGTGTCGACATTTGGGACTAATTAGACAGAGGCATATCCCTCGGTACAGGTGCCGCGTTGCACGGGTCGGACCCCGAGCCGAAGGTTACCCATGACTGTCGATACTCCGGTCAGCGACGCCGAACTCGTCGTCGCGGCCCGCAAGGGCGACTCCACCGCCTACAGCGACCTGTACAGCCGGCACGTCGGAGCCGCGCGCCGGCTCGCCCGGGTGCTGGTCCGCGACACCGCCGACGCCGAGGACCTGGTCGCCGACGCGTTCGCGAAGGTCCTCGTCGCGCTGCGCCGGGGCGGGGGGCCGAAGGACGCGTTCCGGGCGTACCTGCTGACCAGCCTCCGGCACGTCTGCTACGACCGCGCCAAGCGGGACAGGAAGCTGCTGCTCACCGACGACATGAACGTCATCGACCACGGCGAGACGTTCGAGGACCCGGTGGTGACCCGCGCCGAGCAGACGTACGCCGCCCGCGCGTTCGCCAAGCTCCCCGAACGCTGGCGGATGGTGCTCTGGCACACCGAGGTCGAGGGCGAGTCCCCCGCCCAGGTCGCGCCGCTGCTCGGACTGACCCCCAACGGGGTGTCCGCGCTGGCGTACCGGGCCCGGGAGCGGCTCAAGCAGATCTACCTGCAGGAACACCTGGCCGAGAGCCCGGAAGAGTGCCACTGGTCGGCGGAGCGGCTCGGCGCGTACGTGCGCGGCGGGCTGGCCAGCCGGGACTTCGGCAAGGTCCAGCGGCACCTGAACGGCTGTGCCGGCTGCACGCTCCGCCAGCTCGAACTCGTCGAGATCAACTCGCGACTGCCCGTCGTGATCGGGCCGGTGGTGCTCGGCGGCGCGACGGCCGGGTACCTGGGACTGAGCGCCTCCGGCACCAAGATCGCGGTCGGGGGTTGGATCGCGGCGCACTGGTTCGCGGCGGTCGCGTGGGTCCGGCGGATCGGCAACCGCAACCTGGCCATCGGCGGCGGGGCGACCGCGGTGGTCGCCGCCGTCCTCGTGCTGATCCTGGTCTCCGGCGAGCAGAAGCCGCCGCCGGACGCGGCCCTCGGCCCGACGGTGCCGCAGCCGGTCGTCGTGCCGCCCCCGCCGGTGGTCCTCCCTCCGCCGCCCGCGGTGCAGCCCCCGCCGACCGAGTCGGAGCCCGAGCCGCGCCCCAGTCCGACGCCACCCGCGCCCGCCCCTGAGCCGGTGCCGGGGGACTTCGAGGTGGCGCCGGCCCTGGACGGGGGCGGGTTGTCGGCCGGCGGACCGGGCGAGTTACCGGTCACGGTGCGCGACCCGCGGCCGGCCGGGACGGTGGCGCGCTCCATCAACCTGGACATCCGGGATGTGACGGAGCCGCGCCGGGAGTCGGCCCCGGCCTTCGGCCCGGGCGGGCCAGCGGCGTGGGAGCCGACGGCGGAGGCCGCGGGCTTCGGCCCCGTCGACCCGGGCGACCGCGACCCGCGCGCCGAATCCGCCCCGACCCCCGTCACCCTCATCCTCGACCTCCCCCCGCAGTTCGCCCTCACCGCCCCGGACGCCGGCGACGGCTGGACCTGCGCGAAGACCACCACCGTGACGTGTACGAGACCCCCACTACCCCCCGGCGCGTCCAGCACCGCCCGGGTCCGCCTCACGGTCACCCCGGACGCCTCGGGCTTCTACCCGGTCCACCTGTCGGTGACGGGCCTCGGCCGGCGCGGCTCGGCGGACGTCCGGGTCGCCGTCGCCCCGACCGGCACCCGGGTCGGGTACGCCACCTCCGGCGCCCCCGCCGCCGTCGCCCTCGCCGGTAACACGCTGCTGTCCTGCTTACCCAGGCCGTGGTGCCGTTCGGTGGCCGAGGACAACCAGGACGCGGTGATGGCCCCGTACCGGGCCCCGGGCGCGCCGGCCGGCCCCGAGCAGGGCTCCAGCGGGGCGCGCCTGACGGTCCCGGCCGGGGCGAGGATCCGCTGGGCCGGCCTGTACTGGGCCACCTCCAACCGGGCGGCCCCCACCACCGTCCTGCTGAACGGCACGAAGGTCGCGGCCGACGGCCGGAGCACCGTGACCAACGGGTACCGGTCCCTGGGCCAGGCCTACGCCGAGGTCACCGACCTGGTGCGCGGCGGGGAGGTGTGGGTGTCGGCGAGCGGCCTGCCCACGGGCAGCGGCGAGTACGCCGGCTGGGGCCTCGCCGTCGTCTACGAGTCCGCCGGCCCGCCCAGCGACGTCGCCGTGTACCAGGGACCGACGGCCCTGCGGCACGATCCGCTGAGCGTCCGGGTCGCCGGCTCCTCGGTCCGCGCCGACCTGCTGCTCTGGGACGGCGACGCCCCGCTGGAGGGGGACGAGCTGGCCCTGGGCCCGACGACGCTCGCCACGAACGTGGGCCACAGCCGCTCGGCGACCGCCCTGGAGGGGGACGACTGGCGCACCTACGGCGTCGACGTCGCCCGGTTCGGGGCCGGGTTGTCCGGCGCGTCCGTTCTCACCCTGCGCCCCGGGGAGGACCCGATGGAACTCGGACTGCTGGCGGTGACCGTCAACCGGTAGAATCCCAACGATGTCGACCGAGCTTGCCTCCACCCCACCGCGGAACTTCGTGTCGCGGTTGTGGGACCGCTTCGCCGGCCTCGTCCGCGAGCTGGGCAAGTTCGGGGTGGTGGGCGGGCTCACATATCTCGTGGACTCCGGGGTGTATCTCTTCCTGCTCGGGCTCCACTGGAACACGTACGTGGCCAAGATCGTGGCTGTGGCCATCGCCGCGACGTTGGCGTTCGCCGGAAACCGGTTCTGGACCTGGCGTGACCGCCCGAAGTCAGGCCTTCACCGTGAGTACTTGCTGTACTTCCTGTTCAACGCGATCGGGCTCGGGATCGCCCTGGGCTGCCTGTGGTTGAGCCACTCGGCGCTGGGCTCCGCGTGGCCGGGGGTCTTCCACACCACGACAGCGGACTTCATCGCCGGAAACGTCTTCGGCCTGGTCCTCGGCACCCTGTTCCGGTTCTACTCGTACCGGCGCTGGGTGTTCGCGCCGGCGGCGGAAGCCGACCGGGCCGCCTGAGTTCGCGCGACGTAGCGACGCCGGCCGATAGCGGAGAGTATCCTCACAGTTCTCCCAGCTACAGGTCACTGACGCGATTTCTCCATACCCCGTATGGTTGGTCGGTGCGTCGTATCCTCAACCTGATCCCCGAACGGTGGCACGGCCTCGCCCGCGAGGTCGCCAAGTTCGGCGTCGTAGGCGTGTTCAACACGATCGTCAGCCTCGGCGTAGGCAATCTGTTGCTGCACACCGTGCTCCAGCACGGCGAGGTCAAGGCGTCCACCGCGGGCTCACTGGTAGCGACGATCTTCGCGTACCTGATGAACAGGTTCTGGACCTACCGGCACCGGCCGAGCGCCTCGCTGCGCCGGGAATACGCGCTGTTCTTCTTCTTCAACGCGGTCGGCATGGGCATCTCAGCCCTCGTCACCTACGGCACGAAGTACGGCCTCGGCTTCGACGGTGCCGCCGCCTACAACGCCGCCCAGGTCGTCGGTCTCGTTCTGGGCACGCTGTTCCGGTTCTGGGCCTACCGGACATTCGTTTTCCGGCAGGCCCCGGCCGCCGTCGACCCGTCCCCCGAGATGGCCGGCACCAGGTAGCGCCCGCTGCGCGGGCTTGGGCGCATCCTGGTGTCTATCGAAAATGGGTTCCGGGTTAGCTGCCGTCGTCGGCTGTGGCGCGGCGGTCGTGGTCGTCCTCCACCAGCTGGTAGAGCGTGCTCTGCACCTGCTCCACGCTGGGGATCTCCTTCAGGATCACCTGGCCGTTCTCGCCGGCCGACTCGACCACGAGCGTGCCGCAGCCGAGGATCCGCTCGAGCACGTTGTGCGAGAACGACACGTCGTTGATCCGGCTCAGCGGCACGTCCCGGCCGTGCCGGGACAGGATGCCGTCGCGCAGCAGCACCCGGTGCGTGGTGAACACGTAGTGCGTGGTCCGCCAGCGCAGGAACGGCACCAGGAACCAGACCAGCAGCGCGATCAGGCCGAAGGCCGCCAGGACCATCAGCAGGATGTGCGCCCAGCCCTCGTTGGGCAGCGCGAACGCCGCGAACCCGAGGGCTCCGGCGACCAGCAGGAGCACCAGGCCGGGCCGGACCATGGTCTTCCAGTGCGGGTGCAGGTGGACGACGACCTGCTCATCGTCGGCGAGGACCTCGTCGGGGAACGCCACCGCCAGCCTCCAGAAGTGTGATGTCGCGGCGTGGACGCGCTGAGTCTAGGTCCTGACGTGCACCACGTCACCCGCCGCGACGGGGATTCGACCGCCGTCGTGCTCCAGCACCAGCCGACCGTCACCGTCGATCTCCACGGCGGTGCCGGTGAGTGACCCCCCGCTGGGAAGTTCGGCCCGCACGGTCTGCCCGAGCGTCACACATTTCTCCTGGTACTCCGCGAGCAGCCGACTGGCCACCGGGTCCCCCGCGGCGTCGTTCCAGGCCGTGTAGCGGATCTCGAAGGCCCGCAGCAGCGCCTTCACGAGCGGCCCCCGGTCGGTGACGGGCGCGCCCTCGAGCACCAGCGAGGTCGCGTCGGGCCGGGGCAGCTCGTCGGCCCGGAGCGAGACGTTCAGCCCGATCCCGATCACGACGCCCCCGTCGACCACCTCGGCGAGGATGCCGGCGCACTTGCGGCCCTCGATCAGCAGGTCGTTGGGCCACTTGAGCCCGCCGACGCCCACCGCGTCGACCAGGGCGACCCCGGCCAGCAACGGCAGCCAGCTGAACCGGGCCATCGGTGCGGTGGGCCGGACCAGCAGGCTCAGCGCGATCCCGGCCCGGGCCGGGGACTCCCACCGCCGGTCGAGCCGGCCGCGACCGGCGGTCTGCCGCTCGGCGATCAGCACCGTGCCCTCGGGGGCTCCGGCCCTGGCCCGGGCGGCGAGGTCGGCGTTCGTGGAGCCCGTTTCGTGGAGTACCTCGATGTTGGTCCAGATCGATCCCGGGCGCAGGAGTGACCGAACTAACTCCGTTTGCCGCAAAGGCGGCCGGTCCAACTCCTTGAACTCACTCATGGGTAACACCCTAGGATCAGCAGCGTGACCGATGCTCCCGACCGCCACACGACCGCCGGCAAGATCGCCGATCTGCTGCACAAGTACGACGAGGCCGTGCACTCCGGCTCCGCCCGTGCCGTGGAGAAGCAGCACGCCCGCGGCAAGAAGACCGCCCGTGAGCGGGTCGAGGCCCTGCTCGACAAGGACTCCTTCACGGAGCTGGACGAGTTCGCCCGGCACCGGTCGACGAACTTCGGCCAGGAGAAGAACCGCCCCTACGGCGACGGCGTGGTGACCGGCTACGGCACGGTCGACGGCCGCCCGGTGTGCGTGTTCGCCCAGGACTTCACGGTCTTCGGCGGCTCCCTCGGCGAGGTGTTCGGCGAGAAGATCGTCAAGGTGATGGACCTGGCGATGAAGACCGGCTGCCCCGTGATCGGCATCAACGACTCCGGCGGCGCGCGGATCCAGGAGGGCGTCGCCTCCCTGGGCCTGTACGGCGAGATCTTCTTCCGCAACGTCCGGGCCTCCGGGGTGATCCCGCAGATCTCCCTGATCATGGGCCCGTGCGCGGGCGGCGCGGTGTACTCCCCCGCGATCACCGACTTCACGGTCATGGTCGACCAGACCTCGCACATGTTCATCACCGGCCCCGACGTGATCAAGACGGTCACCGGCGAGGACGTGGGCATGGAGGAGCTGGGCGGTGCCCGCGCGCACAACACCAAGTCGGGCGTGGCGCACTACCTGGCCAGCGACGAGGACGACGCCGTCGAGTACGTCAAGACGCTGCTGAGCTACCTCCCGTCGAACAACCTGGACCCGGCCCCGGTCTTCGACGCGCCGGCGAACCTGGAGGTCACCGAGGAGGACAGGGCGCTGGACACCCTGATCCCGGACTCGGCCAACCAGCCGTACGACATGCACAAGGTCATCGAGGCCGTGCTGGACGACGGCGAGTTCTGCGAGGTCCAGCCCCTGTTCGCCCCGAACATCCTGATCGGCTTCGGCCGGATCGAGGGCGCCCCGGTCGGCGTCGTCGCCAACCAGCCGATGCACTTCGCCGGCTGCCTGGACATCGACGCCTCCGAGAAGGCCGCGCGCTTCGTGCGCACGTGCGACGCGTTCAACATCCCGGTGCTGACCTTCGTGGACGTGCCGGGCTTCCTCCCCGGTACCGGTCAGGAGTGGGACGGCATCATCCGGCGCGGCGCGAAGCTGATCTACGCGTACGGCGAGGCCACGGTCCCCAAGCTCACGGTGATCACCCGCAAGGCCTACGGCGGCGCGTACGACGTCATGGGCTCCAAGCACCTCGGCGCCGACCTGAACTTCGCCTGGCCCACCGCCCAGATCGCTGTCATGGGCGCGCAGGGCGCCGTCAACATCCTCTACCGCCGCGAACTGGCCGCCGCCGCCGATCCCGAGGCTGCCCGGGCCCAGTTCATCGCGGACTACGAGGAGACGCTGGCGAATCCGTACGTGGCCGCCGAGCGGGGTTACATCGACTCGGTGATCCCGCCGTCGTCGACGCGGGTGCAGCTGGTGAAGGCGTTGCGGACGCTGCGGGGCAAGCGGGAGACGCTGCCGCCGAAGAAGCACGGGAACATCCCGCTGTGACCGGGGCCGAGGCCGGCGGGCCGGCGGGCACCGCGCCCGCGATCACGGTGTCGGGAAACCCGACCCCGGAGGAGCTGGCCGCCCTGGTGGCGGTCCTCTCCTCCCGGCCTGCCGCGACGGAGGAGGCCCCGGTAACGGGCTTCACCCCGTGGCGGGCCAGCGCCATGCCGGCCCCGCGACGGGACTGGCGCTCCTCAGCCCTGCCCCGCTGACCCTCGTTCGCTCAACTACACGTTCTGGCCGGTCACGTGTAGTTGAGCGTCAGTCCTCGACAGAGGGAGCCGTCGGGCCCGCTGAGCGCGGGACCACGCCCGGCGGGTAGCGGACCTCGACCTCGTCCATCTTCTCGTGCGCCACCTCGTAGAGGTCGATGTCGAGGCGCATCGCGAGCTGGGTCAGGTACACGAACACGTCCGCCATCTCCGAGCGGACCCGGGCCCCGTGCGCCGGATCGGCCATCACCGCCTCGGACTCCTCCGGCGTGAGCCACTGGAACTCGGCGACCAGCTCCCCGACCTCGCCGGCCAGGGCCATCACCAGGTTCTTCGGCCGGTGGAACTGGCCCCAGTCCCGGTCGGCCGTGAACGTGGCCAGCCGGGCGCGCAGGTCATCGCTGTCAGTCACGCACCGAGTCTAGGGTCGCCCGGCCGCCGCGCCGGGCAGCGGCCGACATGACACCAGCCCGCCGGGGACAACGAAAGAGCGGCGTCACCCGGAGGTGACGCCGCTCCCCGTCAGAGCAGCTAGCCCAGGACCGCGCGCAGCTTGTCCACGGCCATGTCGAGCTCGTCGCCCGTCACGACCAGCGGCGGCGCGAGCCGGATCGTGGACCCGTGGGTGTCCTTGACCAGCACCCCCAGGTCCATCAGCTTCTCGCAGGCCTGCCGGCCGGTCATCAGCGCCGGGTCGATGTCGATCCCGGCCCACAGGCCCTGGCCGCGCACCGCGACGACGCCGTGGCCGAGCAGGCTCTCCAGCCCCGCGTGCAGCTGCTTGCCCAGGTCGGTGGCCCGGGCCTGGTACTCGCCGGTGCGCAGCAGGCCGACGACCGCGCGGCCGACCGCGCAGGCGAGCGGGTTGCCGCCGAACGTTGAGCCGTGCTGGCCCGGCTTGAGCACGCCGAGGACGTCCCGGTTGGCCGCGACCGCCGACACCGGCACGACGCCGCCGCCGAGGGCCTTGCCCAGGATGTACATGTCCGGGACGACGCCGGTGTGCTCGATGGCGAAGTTGCGCCCGGTCCGGCCGAGGCCCGACTGGATCTCGTCGCACAGGAACAGCACATTGTTCGCGCTGGTCACGGCGCGGACGCCGGCGAGGTAGCCGGGCGGGGGCACGAGTACCCCCGACTCGCCCTGAATCGGTTCGATCAGGACCGCGACGGTGTTCTCGTCGATGGCCGCCGTCAGCGCGTCGAGGTCGCCGTAGGGCACGACCTCGAAGCCCGGGGTGTACGGGCCGAAGTCGGCCCGCGCGTCGGCATCGGTCGAGAACGAGATGATCGTCGTGGTACGGCCGTGGAAGTTGTTCTCCGCGACAATGATCTTCGCCTTGTCGTGCGGCACGCCCTTGACCTGGTAGCCCCACTTGCGGGCGACCTTGATCGCGGTCTCGACGGCCTCGGCACCGGTGTTCATCGGCAGCACGAGGTCCTTGCCGCACAGCTCGGCCAGCTCCTCGCAGAACGGGCCGAACTGGTCGTGGATGAACGCCCTGGAGGTCAGCGTCACCCGGTCGAGCTGCGCCTTCGCGGCCTCGATCAGCGCCGGGTGCCGGTGGCCGAAGTTGAGGGCGGAGTAGCCGGCGAGGCAGTCCAGGTAGCGCTTGCCGTTGATGTCGGTCACCCACGCGCCCTCGCCGTCGGCGATCACCACCGGCAGCGGGTGGTAGTTGTGCGCGGTGTGGCGCTCGGCGTACTCCACGGCGTCCATCGTCATCATGCCCGGATCTCCAGGGTGCAGCACTTGGGTCCGCCGCCGCCCTTGAGCAGCTCGGACAGGTCGACCGTGATCGGGTTGTAGCCCCGGGCGGTCAGGTCGGCGATCAGCTGCGTGGCCTGCGGCGGGACGATCACATTGTGCCCGTCGGAGACCGAGTTGAGGCCGAACACGGCCGCGTCCTCGGCGCTGACGAGCAGGGCCTCCGGGAACAGCCGGGCGAGGACCTGCTGGCTGCCGGGGCTGAAGGCACCCGGGAAGTACGCCACCTGGTCGGCCTCGAGCACGAACAGCGCCGTGTCGAGGTGGTAGTAGCGCGGGTCGATCAGCTGGAGCGAGATGACCGGGCGGCCGAACCACTCCTGCGCCTCGGCGTGGCCGCCCGGGTCGGTGCGGAAGCCGGTGCCGGCGAGGATGAAGTTCTCGGTGACCAGGAAGTCGCCTTCGCCCTCGTTGACGTGCTTGGGGGCCTTGACGTCGTAGCCGGCGGACTCGAACCAGGCCGAGTAGGCCGGGCCCTCGTCGGCGCGCTGCACGTTGCGGAACTGGGCGCCGAGCACCCGGCCGTCGACGACGGTCGCGCCGTTGGCCGCGAAGACCATGTCCGGCAGGCCCGGGATGGGGTCGATGAAGTCCACCTTGTGGCCCAGCTGCCCGTAGATCTCGACGAGCTTCTCCCACTGGGCGACGGCGAGGGCGGTGTCGGTCGGCACCTCGGGGTCCATCCACGGGTTGATGATGTACTCGACGGTGAAGTACGACGGGCGGCACATGAGGTAGTGCCTGGGCTGGAGCTTCATTGATCCTCCGGGGCGAGATCCTTTACCTGATGCCCAAACGGTAGGCAACGCCCCGGCAGAAATCCATTGCGCTTCGTTGCTCAATAACGGTGATCCGTTGCGTGTTTTCCCGCCTCAACGGCGATTCGTTGTGCGGGTTACGATCCCCCGATGCTTCGTCTGATCCTGGCGTCCGCCAGCCCCGCCCGCCTGGCCCTGCTCCGGTCGGCGGGCCTCGATCCCGAGGTCGTCGTGAGCGGCGTGGACGAGTCCGTCGTGACCGGCCCGGCGGCGCACGTGGCCGGCGAACTGGCCCGACTGAAGGCCCGGGCGGTCGCGGCCGCAGCGGGGGACGCGCTCGTGATCGGCTGCGACTCGGTGCTGGAGTTCGACGGCGAGGTCTACGGCAAGCCGGCCGACGCCGCCGACGCCCGCGACCGGTGGCTGCGGATGCGCGGCAAGTCCGGCGTCCTGCACACTGGCCACCACCTGGTGCGCGGCGACCGCGAGGTCAACGCCGTCGCGGGCACCGTGATCCGGTTCGGCGAGGTCTCCGAGGCCGAGATCGACGCCTATGTGGCCACCGGCGAGCCGTTGTGGGTCGCGGGCGCTTTCACCCTCGACGGGTACGGCGGCTGGTTCGTCGACGGCATCGAGGGCGACCACGGCAACGTGCTCGGCCTGTCGTTGCCGCTGTTCCGGCGGATGCTGGCCGACCTGGGCGTCCCGGTCACCGACCTGTGGACCCCGACTAGCTGACGGCGACCTCTGCCCGGGTGGGCAGTCGGCGGCCCGCCTGCCACACGCACACCGCCCCCACTGCCAGCAGGATCGGTAGCAGCAGGAACGCTCGATGGGTCCCGATCCGGTCGGCCACCGGGGCCAGGATGAAGGTCGTCACCGCGAAGGCCGCGCCCATCGCGTACGACGACAGTGCCGTCGCCCGGTCCGGGTGCCCGCCGGACGCGTCGATGGCCAGCGCGATGCCCATCGGGTAGTGCACGGACATGCCGAGCCCCGCGAGTACCAGGCCGGTGATGGCCAGGGCGGGGACGGTGCTCGTCCAGAACAGCGCGAACCCGGCCAGGGCGAAGACCACGGAGCCGAGCAGCAGGGTCACCGGCCGGTACCGCAGCCCGAGCCGGCCGCCGACGAGCCGGCCGAGGAACATGCCACCGATCACCGCGGAGATGCTGCCGGCCGCCGCGCCATCAGACATGCCGGCGTGATCCCGAAGCACGGTACTACCCCACTGGGTAAGACACACCTCGACCGCGCCGAACACGGCGAGCACGACCCACGCCAGCCAGTACGCGAGGGGCAACCGGCCGGGCCGGTCACCGTGCACGACGGCGAACCCGCCGGTCACGGTCGCGGTGTGCGTGACCCTGGCGTAGAGCGCGAGGCCAGCGATGAGCAGGACGGTCACGGCCAGCGCCGGCCGCCAGCCGTACCCGAGGGCCACCGCGGCGCCGACCACGGCCGGTGCGATGACGCCCAGTCCCGACGCCATGGCGTTGGCCTCGCTGATCGCGGCCGGGGCGCCCGGGCCGTGCATGTCGGCGAGGGCCGGCGCGACGTAGCTGACCACGACGATGCCGAACACGGACGTGAACAGGGTCGCGCCGATGGTCAGGGGCAGTGGCTCCGACAGCACCAGGGCCGTGACGCCGACCGCGACCCCGGCCAGCCCGATCCACACCACCCGGCCGCGGCCGAACCGGCGGAGAAGGAACGGGTACACCAGACCGCCGCCGACCATCGAGCCGACGGCCAGTGCGCTGCCGTGCAGGCTCGCGACGAACTTGGTGGTGCCCTGTTCGTCCTGGAGCAACGGGACGACGGGGGCGAAGGCGTAGAGGAAGTAACCCCAGATGCCGAGCTGGGCATAGCTCAGCCAGGTCAGACGGTCGCGCAGGAGACGGGGCACGCCCCTGACGCTAGCGCCAGGGGCGTGCATTTTCGCAACCGTGTAGCGAAACTAACGCACGGACTTGGCGAACTTCCGGCTCGCCCAGATCACGCACAGCAGGGTCGGCACCGCCACGGACACCAGGCCCTTCCACACGGCAGGGTCGCCGGGGTTGCCGGCGAACAGCTGCCGGGCGGCGTCGGCGGCCCACTTGAACGGGATGAACTTGGAGATCGTCGACAGCCAGCCCGGAGCGAAGGTCATCGGCAGCAGGATGCCCGAGAGCAGCCAGATCGGCATGCTGATCGTGTTGAGCAGCGGGGCCAGGGCGTCCTCGCTGCGCAGGATCAGCGCGATGGCGTAGGAGAACGAGGACATCAGGAGCCCGATCAGGGCCAGCAGCCCCAGGGCCAGAGCCAGGTTCCCCAGCTCGACCTTGAGCCCGAGCGGCAGCGCGAGCAGCACGATCACGAGCGACTGGAAGAGCAGCATCACGATGTCGCGGCCCGACCGGCCCAGGAGCAGGGCGAGCCGGCTGACCGGGGTGACCCGCATCCGCTCGATGACGCCCTGCCGGAGCTCGGCGACCAGCGCGAAGCCGACGAACATCGAGCCGAACATGGCGAGCTGGATCAGCAGGCCGGGGATGAAGAACTGGTACGTCGCCGACTCCGGCGCCCCCGGCGGGAGCTGGGCCTGCAGCGCCTTGGTGAGCAGCGGGCCGAAGAGGTACAGGAAGTACAGCGGCTGCATGATGCCGACGATGACCCAGACCGGGTTGCGCAGCAGGAGGGCCATCTGCCGGGCGAAGACGAGCCAGGTGTCACGGAGGAGTTTCACGCGTTGTCTCCCTCACGGAGCGAGCGGCCGGTCTGGCGCAGGAACACGTCGTCGAGGCTCGGCTTGTGCAGCTCGATGGAGCTGAGCGGGATGGCCTTGCCGTCGAGGAGGCGGAGCAGGTGCGGGAGAGCGGCGGAGCCGTCCTCCACGTACAACCGGAGGCCGGACTCGGTGGTCTCGACCTCGCGGACGTAGCTCTCCTGCTTGATGGCGGTCTCCGCGGTCTCCCGGTCGGCTGCGGTGAGCCCGACAAGGACGACATCACCTGACACCTGGCGCTTGAGCTCGTCGGTGCCGCCGGTGACGACGATCTGGCCGTGGTCGATGATCGCGATCCGGTCGCAGAGCGCGTCGGCCTCGTCCAGGTAGTGGGTGGTGATGAAGACCGTCATGCCCTCGTCCCGCAGGCGGCGGACCTCGCCCCACATGTGGGCGCGGCTCTGCGGGTCCAGCCCGGTAGTGGGCTCGTCGAGGAACACCAGCTTCGGCTTGTGCATCAGGCTGAGCGCGATGTCGAGCCTGCGGCGCTGGCCGCCGGAGTAGGTCTTGGTCTTGCGGTCGGCGAACTCGCCCAACTGGAACGCGTCGATGGCGTGCTCCGCACGCGCTTTGCACTCCGTGCGGTTGATGCCGTGCAGCCGGCCCTGGTAGATCAGCTCCTCGCGGGCGCTGACCTCGTCCCAGGTGCCGCCGCCCTGGGCGACATACCCGATCCGGGCCCGGACGTCGCCGGGCTGTCTGCGCAGGTCGGCCCCCGCGATGGTGGCGGTGCCCCCGGTGGGCTCCAGCAGGGTGGCGAGCATCCGCAGCGTGGTGGTCTTGCCGGCGCCGTTGGGGCCGAGGAAGCCGAAGATCTCCCCCTCCTCGACGGCGAGGTCGACGCCGCGGACTGCCTCGACGTCTCCCTTTCGGGAACTGAAGGTCTTCTTCAGCCCCACTGTCTCAATGATCACTACATCCTCCGACGTCCATACTTGGCAGCATGGTGACATCACTGTGACATCACGTCAACTTCTTAAATATCCGCGGCTCCATAGTGCTGGCCCCCACCGACAGTTTCCGACAGGATGTACCCGCCGGTAGCCATATTGGTCACAGGAGCCCCATGTCCCCACCAGCGCGTCGCTCTACCCCTGCGCTCGGCTGGGCCCTCATCCTGCCGTCCCTTGTCGGGTTTGGACTGTTCGTTTTCTGGCCCTTGGGGCAGACCATCGTGCTGTCCCTGCACGGCAACGATCTGTTCGGCAGGCCGAGCGAGTATGTCGGGCCGCTGAACTTCACGGAGATGTTCGCCGATCCCGAGTTCGGCCAGGTGCTGCTGGTGACCCTCGGGTTCACGGTGCTGTCCGTGCTGCCGGCCGTCGTGGGCGCGCTGTTCGTCGTGCTGCTGCTGGAGGCCAGGATCCGGGGCGTGCGCTTCCTGCGCACCGTGTTCGCGCTGCCGTTCGCCTTCAGCGTCGCCACGGCGAGCGTCGTGTTCGCCGTGATCTACAACCCGGCCGTCGGCATCGCCAACGCCGCCCTCGGCAAGCTCGGCGCCGACCGGGTCGACTGGCTGACCGATCCACGCATGGCCCTGGTCTCGGTGGCGGCGACCACCGTGTGGATGAACCTCGGGTACAACGTCCTGGTGCTGTCCGCCGGGGTCGGCTCGATCCCGGCCGAGGTGGTGGAGGCCGCCCGCCTCGACGGGGCGACCGGCTGGCGACTGGCCCGCGCCATCCACGTCCCACTGCTCACCCCGCAGCTGTTCTTCCTGGTCGTGGTCTCGACGATCCACGCGCTGCAGAGCTTCGGCCAGATCCACGTCCTCACGAAGGGCGGCCCCAACGGACAGACCACCACCCTCGTGTACTCGATCTACGAGAAGGCCTTCGCGTACGGCTCCTCCGACTTCGGCGGGGCCAGCGCGCGGGCGATCGTGCTGCTCGTGATCGTGCTGGCGTGCACGGCCGTGCAGTTCGGCGTCCTGGAGAGGCGGGTGCACTACAAGTGAGGAAACTGCCCGTCTACCTGGTCCTGGGACTCGCGGCGACCACCGTGCTGTTCCCCGTCTACTACGCGTTCGCCGGCTCGGTCATGGTGCCGGGCGACCTGAGCCCGCCGGCCCTGTTCCCCCGCAATGGGATACGGCCCGGCAACTTCGGCGAGGTGCTGAGCGCGGTGCCGCTGGCCAGGCAGTACGCCAACTCGGCCATCCAGGCGGGGCTGATCACGGTCAGCCAGCTGTTCACCAGCGTCCTGGCGGCCTACGCGTTCGTGTACCTGCGGCTGCCGAGGTTCGTGTTCTGGGGCTTCCTGGCCACGCTGATGGTGCCCGTCGAGTCGATCATCATCCCGAACTACCTGCGGATCTCCGACTGGGGCCTGGCACGGGGCCCCGGCACGTACCTCGGACTGGTGTTGCCCTTTCTCGCCAGCGCCTTCGGCACCTTCCTCCTCCGGCAGAGCTTCCGGCAGTTCCCCGCCGAGCTGCGCGACGCCGCCGCGATGGACGGCGCGGGGCACCTGCGGTTCCTGTTCCGGATCCTGGTGCCGCTGTCCAAGCCGGCGATCGCCGCCGTCGGGGTGTACGTGTTCCTGACGGCCTGGAACCAGTTTCTCTGGCCGTTGTTGCTGGTCAGGGACCCGTCCTACCAGACGTTGCAGATCGGGGTGTCCCAGCTCAACGACGCCGAGGCCGCCTCGCCCGGCCTGATCCTCGCCGGGGTCGTGCTCTCCCTGCTGCCCACGCTCGCCATCGTGATCTTCGGGCAGCGGCACATCGTCCGTGGTCTGACCGCCGGTGCGGTCCAGTAGAAAGGCTCGCCCGTGAAAAGAAGACTGCTGCCGCTCCTCCTGGTTCTCGGCCTCGCCGCCGCGTGCACCAGCACGCCCAAGGCCCAGGCGCCGACGAACGCGCCCGGGGCCGACGCGCTCGCCAACGCCAAGGGCGAGACGACCGTCGAGTTCTGGCACTCGATGAAGGGCGCCAACGCGACGGCCCTGGAGGCGCTGACCAGCGCGTTCAACAAGGAACACTCCGGAAAGATCAAGATCAGTCCGGTGTACCAGGGCAGCTACGACGAGACGGTCACCAAGTACAAGGCGGCCGTGCAGCAGAAGAACACGCCGGCTCTGGTGATGATCTACGACATCGGCACCCGGTTCATGGTGGACTCGAAGCAGGCCGTGCCGATGCAGAGTTTCGTGGACTCCGACAAGTTCGCCCTGGACGAGCTCGAGCCGAACATCGCCAACTACTACACGGTCGGCGGCAAGCTCCAGTCGATGCCCTTCAACTCCTCGACGCCGCTCCTCTACCTCAACAAGGAGGCGTTCGACCGGGCCGGCCTCGACGTCAACAAGCCCCCTCGCACGTTGGACGAGATCTCCGAGTACGCGCGCAAGCTCACCGTCCGCGACGCCTCGGGCAAGGTCACCCAGTACGGCTTCAACGCCGCCATCTACGGTTGGTTCGTCGAGCAACTCCTGGCGACCAACGCCGAGCAGTACTGCGACCAGGGCAACGGCCGCTCCGGCCTCGCCACGAAGGTCGCCTTCGACTCCGCGACCGGCATCCGGATCGCCCAGTGGTGGGCCGACCTGGTGAAGTCCGGCAACGCCACGAACACCGGCCGCAAGACCGATGACGCGCAGGCAGCCTTCAAGTCGGGCACGGTCGCCATGCACCTGGAGTCCACCTCGACGCTGCGCGGCTACCTCGACGCGGCGAAGGGCAAGTTCACGGTGGCGACCGCCCCGTTCCCGAAGGTGGCGAAGACGTCGACCGGCGGGCCGGTGATCGGCGGGGCCTCACTGTGGATCGACGGGGTCGGGCACTCCGCCGCCGAGCAGCGGGCGGCGTGGGAGTTCACGAAGTGGGCCGTGCAGCCGACCCAGCAGGCCCAGTGGCACACAGGCACCGGGTACGTACCCGTCAACCGCAAGGCGGTCATCGACGCCGCCCCGCAGTTCGGCACGGCGGTCACCCAGCTGCACGACCTGCCGCCGTCGGTGGCGTCGGCCGGCTGCGCGCTCGGCGTGATGCCCCAGGCCCGCAAGGCCGCCGAGGACGGGCTGGAGGCGGCGATCACGGACACCAAGAGCGCCGACGAGGCGATGACGGACGCGGCGGGCACCGTGAGGGCGCCGATCGAGGCGTACAACAAAGCGGTGAAGTAGGGGGGAACGCAAGACCTGGGGCAGTGATATTTCCCGGGGGCCCGTTCGGGGCCCCCGGGAAACGGAGACCGCTAGACTCCGGACCGTGCGCAAGGTATTGATCGCCAATCGTGGCGAAATCGCAGTCCGTGTCATCCGGGCCTGTCGGGACGCCGGCCTGTCCAGCGTCGCCGTGTACGCGGATTCGGACAGGGACGCCCCCCATGCCCGAATGGCCGACGAGGCGTTCGCGCTCGGCGGCGACACCCCCGGCGACACGTACCTGGTGATCGACAAGCTGATCGACGTCGCCCGCCGGTCCGGCGCCGACGCCGTGCACCCCGGCTACGGGTTCCTCTCCGAGAACGCCGAGTTCGCCGAGGCGGTGACCAACGCCGGCCTGACCTGGATCGGCCCGTCCCCGCAGGCCATCCGGGACCTCGGCGACAAGGTGACGGCCCGGCACATCGCCGCCAGGGCCGGCGCGCCCCTCGTGGCCGGCACCGCCGACCCGGTCTCCGACGCCGACGAGATCGTCACGTTCGCCAAGGAGCACGGGCTGCCCGTCGCGATCAAGGCGGCGTTCGGCGGCGGCGGACGCGGACTCAAGGTGGCCCGCGAGCTGGCGGAGATCCCCGAGCTGTTCGCGTCGGCGACCCGGGAGGCCGTCGCTGCCTTCGGTCGGGGCGAGTGCTTCGTCGAGCGCTACCTGGACAAGCCCCGGCACGTCGAGGCCCAGGTCCTCGCCGACCAGCACGGCAACGTCATCGTGGTCGGCACCCGGGACTGCTCCCTCCAGCGCCGGCACCAGAAGCTGGTCGAGGAGGCCCCCGCGCCGTTCCTGACCGACGCGCAGCGGGCCCAGATCCACACGTCGGCGAAGGCGATCTGCCGCGAGGCCGGGTACTACGGCGCCGGCACGGTCGAGTACCTCGTCGGCACCGACGGTGCCATCTCCTTCCTCGAGGTCAACACCCGGCTCCAGGTCGAGCACCCGGTGTCCGAGGAGACCACCGGCCTGGACCTGGTCCGCGAGCAGTTCCGGATCGCCGCCGGTGAACCGCTGGCGATCACCGAGGACCCGCAGCCGCGCGGACACTCCTTCGAGTTCCGGATCAACGGCGAGGACCCGGGCCGGGGCTTCCTGCCGGCCCCGGGCGTCGTCACCCGCTTCGTGGCCCCCTCCGGGCCGGGCGTGCGGGTCGACGCCGGCATCGAGTCCGGCTCCGTGATCGGCGGCAACTTCGACTCGCTGCTCGCCAAGGTGATCGTGACCGGCTCGACCCGGCAGGAGGCCCTCGAGCGCTCGCGCCGGGTGCTCGACGAGCTGGTCGTCGAGGGCATGGCCACCGCGCTGCCGTTCCACCGGGCGATCATCCGGGACGAGGCGTTCACGTCCGACCCGTTCACGGTGCACACCCGGTGGATCGAGACCGAGTGGGTCAATTCGGTGGCCCCGTTCACGGACCCGGCCCTCGCCGAGGACACCGAGCCGCGCGAGACCATCGTGGTCGAGGTCGGAGGCAAGCGGCTGTCCGTGACCCTGCCGTCCGGGCTGGGCGCGGGCTCAGCCCCGGCGGCGAAGAAGGCCGCTCCCAAGCGGGGTGGCGGCGGCGGGGCCAAGAAGGCCGCGAGCGGCACGTCCCTGGCCAGCCCGATGCAGGGCACGATCGTGAAGATCGCGGTCGAGGAGGGCCAGCAGGTGGCCGAGGGCGACCTGATCGTCGTCCTGGAGGCGATGAAGATGGAGCAGCCGCTGAACGCGCACAAGGCCGGCACGGTCACGGGCCTGGCCGCCGTCGTGGGCGAGGTCGTCTCGGCCGGCGCGGTCCTGTGCGAGATCAAGGACTAACTTCTTCCTTGTTACGGAGAGGGCCGACCCTGCTGGGCCGGCCCTCTTTCCGCACGCCGGTCCGTGCTCACTCCGATGGGCTCTGCTGGCCGTCAGGCGTCGAGCAGATCCGTCAGGGCTGAGGAGTGCTCCACGTGGGGCTGGTGCATCCGGACCTGCAGGACCAGGTTCGCCATGGTCAGCGCCGCGTATGCGATGTCGACCTGCATGCCCATCCGCTCCCGGAGCCACGGGGCGACCTCGCTCCACCGATAGAAGGTGGTGCCGTCCCGCCCGGGGTTGATCGGCACCGGGAAGCCACCGCCGCCTCGCTCGCCCAGCGTGTATCGCCGGATCGACTCCCGGCTGCGGCCGACCCGGGTCGCGATGTCGGCGAGGGTGAGCAGGTCATCATCGGCGACCCGGACCGCTTTGATCCCTGGCACCCGCTCGACATCGCGCACAGCGGAGGCGATGGCGTCGGCAAGCGTCTCGGCATTCCGGTCGAACTCGGCGATCCCGACTGTGCCGCCGCCTTCGGTGCCGAACGACGCATCGTCGCAACCTGCCTCGAAGAGCTGGTCCAGTTCCTCGTCGGACGGCACCCGGTTGAGCACAAGGGTGAACGCGTAAGTCGCCACCGCCGGCCTCCCTCGACTCGCAGCCATCGTCGCCTCAAGCATGATCATGCCCCCTCACGAATCCATCCAGGCGCTTGGCGTGCGACCCGGGATCCTGTGGCGTGCTGAAGATAGCGAACTTGTCGCCGCAGTTGTCACACACGACCTGCCCCCAACGGTGGCCCCGGTGGATCTCGTCGATTCTCAAACCCAGATCCCGCGCCCGCCGGAGCGCCTCAGCGATGTCCTTCTTGGGGTGTCGACCTGCGCTGACCACAGAGCTCTCCTAAGAAACATGCCCACTACCTCCTTGGAGTGCCGTTTGCCGCCAGCACGGTGCAAGAGTACACCCCAGGGGTGCAGGAGTGCACCCCCTACTTTTCGAACAGCAGCCGGATCACCCGGCGCGGGTCCGCCACCACCTCCGGCGGCAGGTTCCCCGCCAACGCGAGGGTCGCGAACCCGTGCACCAGCGACCACGCCGCCATCCCGGTCAGCTCCGGATCCGGCCCCAGATCCTCCTTCGGCCGGCTGGCCAGCCCGGCACTGAGGGCGGCAGCGCTGCGTTCCCGCGCGGCCCCGATCTCGTCCTCCCGGTACAGCGCCGGGTGGAACATGACCTCGAAGTGCGCCGGGTGCTCGGTCGCGAACCGGATGTAGGCCACCCCGGCGTCGAGGATGTCCCCTTCGGCAGCGGTGAGGGCTTCGGCGAGGAGTTCGTACCCCTCGGTGGCCAGCGCCGTGAGCAGCCCCTGCTTGTCGCCGAAGTGGTGGGCCGGCGCGGCATGGGACACCCCGGCGCGCCGGGCGAGGTCGCGGAGGCTGAGCGCGGCGGGGCCGGTCTCGGCGATCACCTCGGCGGCGGTCGCGAGCAGTGTGCGGCGGAGGTCGCCGTGGTGGTAACCCATGCCACCATCTTGCCATTGACAAGTTCGGGACGCCAGCCCTAGTCTTGACACCGACAAGATTGGAGATCGGACATGGCACCCCTCATCGCACTCGTCGTCGGTTCCCTGCTCTTCCGGGGCGCCGGGTGGATCGGCGTCGACTACTTCGACACCTGGCCGGAGGCCCTGCGCGGCGGGCTGGCCCTGATGTTCCTCCTCACCGGCGTCGCGCACTTCCACCCGAAGCTGCGCGGCTCCATGATCGCGATGGTCCCGCCGGCCCTGCCAGCCCCCGGGCTGCTGGTCACGGTCACCGGGATCCTGGAGCTGGCCGGCGCGGTCGGCGTGCTGCTGCCGTGGACGGGCCGGCTCGCCGCGGTGTGCCTCGGCCTGATGCTCCTGGCGATGTTCCCGGCGAATGTGTACGCGGCCCGCAACAAACTGATGTTCGGCGACAAGCCGGCGACGCCCCTGCTGCCCCGCACCATCGAACAGATGGTGTTCCTCGCGGCGTGCGTGTTCGCGGCACTGTGACAGCGGGCAGCGCGCGTCGGGCGCCGTCGGCTCGGCGGGTCCCCGGTGGTCGCGACTGCGGGAGGTCGCGACCACCGGGAGGCGAGGTCAGTCCGCGCTCCGCCCGGCCGGAGCCGGCGGAGCGGTGAGACCGGTCGACGGCGGCGGAGCGGCTGGGCTCGTCGCCGCCGACAGCCCCCGGCTCCGACGGCGCCACCACAGCAGCCCCACCACCGGAACCGCCAGCACCACCAGGAACGGCAGCAGCGCACCGAACACCGTCGCCGCCGCGTTCAGCACCGCGGTGAACCCCTTCCATCCGGACCTGAGCCCGGCGAGGAACCCGGTTTCCGGCTCCTTCTTCGGCTTCTCCGCCACGACCGGGGCCGGCCCGATCAGCTTCACCGTGATCGTGGACAGCGTCACCTGATCGTCGAGGGTGCGCTTGCGGGCCTCCAACGAGGCCAGTTCGCCCTCGCGCTTGGCGAGCTCCGCCTCGATCGAGGTGATCTCCGCGAGGCCGCTGGCCTTGTCGAGCAGGCCCCGGATCCGCGCCACGCTGGCCCGTTGGGCGATGATCCGGGCGTCCACGTCGACGACGGCCGTGGTGACGTCCTCCGTCTTGATCTCGCGGGACTCCTCCTTGCCGAGCTTGGCGATCTCGGTGACGGTGGCGTAGAAGGCGGCGGACGGCACCCGCAGGGTCAGGGTGGCCGTCGGCGCGCCGTGTCCGGTGCCGCGCTGCTCGCCACCGACGAAACCCCTGGCCCGTTCGGCGATGGCCGCGGCGTCACCGGCGGCGGTCTCCATCGACGGTACGGTCAGCGTCATCGTTCCGGTGTAGATGATCGAGCGGGTCGTGACGTCGGCCGGGGCCGGTGCTCCGTTGACGGGCGGGGCGGCGTCCTTGGCGGGCGGGGCGGCGGCGTGCGGTCCGGCCGCTGGCGCCTCGACGCCGTGGTCGGAGGTGGAGGAGGCGGAGGAGCAGCCGGTCAGGGCCACCGCCAACAGGGGGATGACTATCCACTTGGTACGCATGTCGATGGGATGTGCCGCACAGGCACCCGGTTCCGCCCGGGCGGTTGCGAGTCGGCATAGGCTAGGTCACATGGAGCTCACGAAGTACACCCATGCCTGCGTCCGCCTGGAAGAGGACGGCGGCGTGCTGGTGGTCGATCCGGGGGTCTGGGCGGAGCCCGAGGCACTGGTCGGCGCGCACGCCGTTCTCCTCACCCACGAGCACGGCGACCACGCCGACCTCGACCGGCTCCGCGCGCTCGACGTGCCGATCTTCGCCCCGGAGGGCGCGGACCTCGACGGTCTGCCCGTGACGTCCGTGCGGCTCGGCGAGGAGTTCACGGCTGCAGGGTTCCGGGTCCGGGCGGTGGGCGGCGAGCACGCGAAGACGTACGGCGGGCTGCCGGCGTGCGCGAACCTGGGCTATGTGGTGGACGACCGGGTCTACCACCCGGGTGACTCGTTCGCGCTGCCCGAGCAGTCCGTGGAGACCCTGCTGCTGCCGCTCGGTGGCCCGTGGTGGCACCTGGACGCGGCGATCGACTTCGCGAGGACCGTCAAGGCCGAGCGGACCATCCCGATCCACGACGGGATGTACGCGGAGCGGGCCCTGCCGACCTTCGACGGCTGGCTGCACGAGTTCACCGACGTGGGCTACGTCCGGGTCCGACCCGGCGACACGGTCTGACATGACCCCGGCTGAGGCGGCGGCCGCCCTGAAGGCCCCGGTGTACACGGTGGGCGCGGCCTTCGGCGAGTGCCCGCAGACGTTGCGCCGGGCCCGCGCCATGGGCCTGACCGGCTGGGGCTTCTACGTGGCCGGCCGCGGCGGGGTGCTCGGCGACGTCCGCCCGGAGGTGGTGGCGAGCGCGCTGGGCTTCATCGCGCTGGACGCGGTGCGCGACGGCTGGCACGCCGCGCGGCGGACGGCCCGGCCCACGGACATCGCGGACGCGAGCCTGGCCGAATGCTGCCGGTGGGGCACGGAGCGGCTGGGGTCGTTCGGCGGGGTGCTGCGGCTGGCGGAGCTGGCGGAGCGGGTCGTGGCGGCGGCGGACGCCTCGGGGCTGACACTGTTCGAGGCGTGGCGGTCGACGCCGGCTCCGGAAGACGCTCCCGGGGCGCGGGCGGCGGTGGCCCTCCACCTGCTGCGGGAGTTCCGGGGCGGGGTGCACCTGCTCGCGGTCCGGGCGGTGGGGCTGACCCCGATCGAGGCGATCGTGGCGGGGCCGGAGGGCGCGGCGGGGGCGATGGCGTTCGGCTGGCAGCCGCCGTACCCGGAGATTGTTCCGCTCTTCCGGCGGCGGGCGAACGCCGAGGTGCTCACCGACCGGCTCGCCGGGGACGCGTTGCTGGCGTTGACCGCCACGGAGCGTGCCGAGCTGGTGAGACTCGTCTCCGCCGCACGCGACGAGGTGGCCCGCAAGCCCTGAATTGTGAAATCTGGTGGACGACACGGTGTTACGGGACTTCACTGGGAACATGAGCGTTTTTCCCACGGGGTTCACGACCGCCCGCCCGCACCTGGACGACGTCCCGGAGATCCTCACGATGCTGCACGCCAGCGACATCGCGACGATCGGTTTCCCCGACTTCGACGAATCCCAGGTGACGGAGGTGCTCACCGCCAGCGGGTTCGACCCGGAGGCCGACTCGTGGCTGGTCCGGGATCCGGACGGCCGCCTGGTGTGCTGGGGCTACCTGGAGGACGGCGACGAGGAGATCTTCTGCGAGGCCTACCAGCATCCGGACGAGGCCGACCTGCAGAGCACCATGATCGACCTGTTGACGGCGCGGGCGGTGCGGCGGGCCCGGGAGAAGGGGATGACCGAGCTGCGGCTCGCGGCCGGCGCGGTGCCGGGCACCGAGGAGCGCTACATCGGCGTCCTCGCCGAGCGCGGTTTCCTCTTCACCACCCAGCACGCCCGGATGTCCCGGCCGCTGGACGGCGACGAGAAGGCCCCGGTGCCGCCGGAGGACGTGGTGATCCGGGTCATGCGCCCCGAGGAGCTGCGCCAGTTCGACGACATCGCCGTGACGACGTTCAAGGACACGGCGCACCCGCTGCACCGGTCGTTCGAGGAGTTCCAGGCCACCCTGACCGGCGAGGTGCCGTGGGACGAGTGGCTGGTCTGCGAGGTCGACGGGGAGATGGCCGGCGTGCTGCGGTCGTCCAACCAGGCACTGGACCGCAACGAGGGCTGGGTGCGCACCCTGGGCGTGCTGCCGGCGCACCGGGGGCGCGGGCTGGCCAGGATGCTGCTGGAGACCGCGTTCTCGATCTACGCGGAGAAGGGCCGGGTGGCCGTGGGGCTGGGCGTGGACACGACCAACCCGACCGGGGCGTACCGGCTGTATGAGTCCCTGGGCATGAAGCCGTCCTACGTGGCGAACATCTACAAGCAGACGGTGACCGTCTAGGGCCATCTGTCCTCGCCGGCGGCCCTTGTCCCCCAGGCCGCCGGCCGCACCCGGCACCGGGGCCTCGCCCCGGTACCCGCATGCGCCCCGCGCCCGGGCGTGTCGACCGCCTAGTGCGCCGGCCGGGCCCGCAACGCCGCCACGTAGTCGTCGGGCGCCCCGGCCTTCTCGGCCGCGGTGGCGATCTCCGACAGGTACCACGCCGAGGGCAGCCCACCCTCGTAGCCGGTGAAGACGTACAGCCACGCCGTGTACTCGCCCTCCAGGGTCGCGACCCGGACGTGCAGCTTGCGGTACGTGTCCGACGCCACACCCTCCAGGTCGTCGAGCGCCTGGGCGTCGAAGGAGTGGATGTCGTAGAGCGCGACGAACACCTGGTCGCCCGGGGACTCCACCAGGGTCGCCACCGAGCCCTCTGGCCCGATCTCCTTCTCCCCGGCGAAGGTCAGACGCCAGCCTTCCAGCCAGCCGGTCCCCACCATCGGGGAGTGCGGGCAATAGGCCCGCATGCGGCCGGGATCGAGATTTGAGCCATACGCTGCGTACATCGGCACCAGCCGACGATAGCTTGAATTGCCGTGGTGGAGAATAAGCCTGGCCGGCAGTCGAGTTGTTTGGAGAGTTGGCTTGTGTCTCGCATCGTGATCATTGGTGGCGGCCCGGCAGGGTACGAGGCCGCGCTCGTCGCCGCCCAACTCGACGCCGACGTGACGGTGGTGGAGGCTGACGGGGCCGGTGGGGCCTGTGTGCTGTCCGACTGCGTGCCCTCGAAGACCTTCATCGCGTCCTCGGACGTCGTGACGTCCATGTCCGCGGCGCCCGCGCTCGGCGTGACCGCTGGCCCGGCGGTGGTGGACGCCCAGGCCGTGTACAGCCGGGTGAAGCACCTCGCCATCGCCCAGTCGGAAGATATCCGGGCAAAGCTCTGCAAGGTGGGCGTCGACTTCGTGCACGGCCGGGCCCGGCTCGGCAGCGACGCGCTCGGCCACACCCACCGGGTGGTGATCCAGCCAACGAACGGCACGGAGTACACGGTCGAGGCCGACATCGTGCTGCTCGCCACCGGGGCCACCCCCCGGGTGCTGCCGGACGCCGTGCCGGACGGGGAGCGCATCCTCACCTGGCGCCAGGTGTACGACCTGCCCGACCTGCCCGAGAAGCTGATCGTGATCGGCTCGGGCGTGACCGGCGCGGAGTTCGCCAGCGCGTACAACGCGATCGGGGTGGACACCACCCTGGTCTCCAGCCGCGAACGGGTCATGCCGCACGAGGACGCCGACGCGGCCGCCGCGATCGAGCGGGTGTTCCGCGCCCGGGGCATGACGATCCTGGGCCGGTCCCGCGCCGACAAGGTCACCCGCACGGCGAACGGGGTGCTGGTCGAGCTCGCCGACGGCCGCAAGGTCGAGGGCAGCCACGCGCTGATGGCCGTCGGCTCGGTGCCGAACACGGAGGGCCTGGGCCTCGCCGAGTACGGCGTGAAGACCGACCGGGGCTACATCACCACCGACCGGGTGTCGCGCACCAACGTCCCGGGCATCTACGCCGCCGGCGACGTCACCGGCGTCCTGCCCCTGGCCAGCGTCGCGGCCATGCAGGGCCGGATCGCGATGTGGCACGCCCTCGGCGAGGCCGTCTCCCCGCTGCGGCTGCAGACCGTCGCCGCGAACGTGTTCACCGACCCGGAGCTGGCCACCGTCGGCGTCTCCCAGAACGACGTGGACACCGGCAAGGTCCCGGCCCGCGCCGTGATGCTGCCGCTGGACGGCAACGCCCGGGCCAAGATGACGAACATCACCGACGGCTTCGTGAAGATCTTCTGCCGGCCGGCGTCGGGCCTGGTCATCGGCGGTGTCGTGGTGGCCCCGAAGGCCAGCGAGCTGATCCTGCCGATCTCGCTGGCCATCGAGCACCACCTGACGGTGTCCCAGCTGGCCCAGACGATCACGATCTACCCGTCGCTGGCCGGCTCGCTGGCCGAGGCCGCCCGCCAGCTCATGCAGCACGAGTTCGTCTAGGCCGACGCTGCCGCGGCCGGGGCGGGCACGTCCCGGCCGCAACCTTCGACGGTTACGGCGACACCTCCCCCGGCATCGAACGGCGGTTCGCGGCGCACGGCACCGGGGTCGCCACGTGGTCAGCGGCGCGCGGCGGCCGCCCGGACGGTTTCCGCGTACGCCGGGTCGGTCCGGTAGCCGCCGTGGCCGTGGATCGGGCCGGTGAACTCCATCGGGTCGACGAGCCGCCGGTTGTCGGCGGCGGACACCGGCCCGGCCAGCGGGTCGGTGTCCCGCCACAGGTTCACCCACGGCGCGGTCACCCGGGCGAGCACCCCCGGGTTGAACCAGGCCGGAAAATACCTCGCATACACCCTGGTCAGCGGCGAGCCGTGCGTGACGAGCCCTGCCCCGTCCGGCCGGGACGCGCCGAGGTGCAGCAGCGCGGCGAAGGACAGCACCGAGCCCTGGCTGTCGCCCACCACGACGACGTCCCCGAGGTCCCGGATCCGGCCGGCCAGCTCCGGGACGGCCCGTTCGGCGTAGCACGGCGGGGCCAGCGGATGGGCGGCACGCGGCCAGAACGTGCCGATGTCCCACAGCGCGCCCACGGTCCGGCGCACGGTCTGCGAGCTGTACGCCCACAGGCCCAGTGCCATCAGGGCCAGCACGGCGGCCCCGATCAGCCAGGTGCCGGCGTTGACGGCCCAGACGAGAGCCGTGGGCACCCGGGCGTCGGCGAGGGCCAGGCCGGTGGCGGCCAGCGCGCCGAGGAGCAGGGGCACGTAGGCGCCGAGCAGGAGCGGCCGGGCCGACTCGGTGAGCCGGGCCCCGCCGATCGCCGCGTCGATCCTGCCGGCCCGGGCCGGGTCGCCCACCCGTCCGCCGGGGAAGTCCCGGTCGGTGACGGCGCGCGCGGCGGCCCGCTCCCGGCGCAGTACCCGCAGCGCGATCAGCACCACGGCGACGCCGACGAGCAGGGCGAGATCGAACCCCAGAGCCGTCCACTTGTACGCCGCCGGCAGCACCGGATCCCCCGGCAGCACCCCGGCCACCCTGTGCCCGAGCCCGGAGTTGAACAGCGCGGTGACCCACAGCGCGTACGAGCCGACGAGGGCCGGGGTGCGCCCGGCGCGCAGGGCGAGGAGCAGCAGGAGCGCCGACTGGGCGGCGAACAGCCAGGTGACCGTGGCGGCGTACCCGGGCAGGGCGCCGGGGTGCCGGGGCTCGGGGGGCGCGAACGCGGCGTACCCGATGACGATGGTCGCGACGAGGAGTCCGGCGGTCCGCAGGACGCCGGCGAGCGGTGCCGCCCACCGGGCCGGCGCGTTGGTGTCCTGCATCCCGGGCAGCAGCACGGCCACCCCGGTGCCGGCGAGCACCGCCACCGCCGCCCACCTGCCCCAACCCGGACCGGGCACGACGGCCCCCAGGGTCGCGAACGCCGCGCCGACGTGCAGCGCGCGGCCCACGCCGACCAGGGCCCGACCGTCCCAGAAGGAGGGCTCGCCGAAGCCGTCGCCGTTGGGCGGGTAGGACTCGTAGTGGATCCAGGTCCGCCGGCCGAGATACCAGAGCAGGCCGATCGTGGCCGCCGTGCCGAGCGCGCCGCCCGGCACCCACCGGCCGCCGCCGCGCTGCCAACCGAGCAGGTCGATCGTGACCCCGCTGATCCCGAGCACGAACGTGCCGGTCAGCGACAGCGCGAACAACCGGCACAGCCCCGCGCCGCGCTTCCCGGCCGGCCGGAGCCAGATCGTCAGGTTGGCCAGCGTGAACGGCAGGAGCAGCAGCCACAGCGTACGCGCGGCCGCGCCGGAGTTCAGGCTGCCCCAGCGGTAGGCCTCCAGGTCGAACCCTGCGGCGCCGCGCGGGTCCTCCGGCGGGGTGGGCCGGTAGAAGCCGGCGTCGGCGTCACCGGCGACCCGGGTGGCGTGTCGGCGGCCGAGGATCTGCTCGGCGGGGTGCCCGGCGACCCCGTGCACGCGGAGTTCGGTGACAGACATACTCAGAGTGTCCAGGATATCGACGCAAAGAGATAGATCACCTATGCTTGCCGAACCAATCCCTGTCGGCAGGGGGCTACCGGGTGACGGAACCGAACTGGGTCATCACGTCCGTCGTGGGTGCCGTGATCGGTGTGCTCGTCGTCCCCTTCTACCGCGTACTCCTCTATCCCTTTCGGAGACTGCGCAGACATCCGCTCGGCGGGCTGTGGTATTCCTACAGTTACAGCTTCATCGACGGCCGGCTGCATCTGCGGCACGGCACGTTCCACGTGCGTTCCGGGGTGCTCCAGCGCTATGTGGTCAGTCGCGAGAATTTCGGCCGGTACCCGCCGCCGACTTTCGGTCCGGCCCCGCCGCCGTTGCGCTATCGGGGCACGGTCTACGAGGAACACGACCACTACGTGATGGTCTTCCAGGGGCGTACGCACACCGAAACTCTCGTCTACCGTTTCGTGAATCGGATCCCCTCCAACGCTGGCATCATCCCCGGCATCTGGCTGGCGTACGACCACGATCTCAATCCGGCGGCCGGCACCGCGATCATCAGCCGCGAACCGCTGGCCGCCGAGACCGTGACCAGCCTCTTGCGCTCCTGGGTAGTATTCGAGAAGGGCGCGTTTCACATTCGTAAGACCCCTGCCCGGCACGCCCCCAAGCAGCCTGCGGAGAGCGCGCAGGGGGAAGCCGAGAATCATGAGGACTATTAACGCTGACGTCGTCGTCGTCGGACTCGGCGCGATGGGGAGCCAGACCCTGTGGCGCCTCGCGCAGCGCGGCGTGAAAGCCGTCGGCGTCGAGCAGTTCGACATCGGACACTCCCGGGGCGCGAGTCACGGCGAATCACGGATCATCCGCACGGCGTACGCCGAGGGGGCCGCGTATGTGCCGCTCCTTCTCGACTCCTGGCGGCTGTGGGCGGAGCTCGAAAAGGATTCCGCCACGACTCTGCTCGACCGCACCGGTGGCCTGATGCTCGGCCGGGAGGACTCGCCGGCGATCACCGGCTCGATCGCCTCCGCGGAGGAGCACGGCCTCAAATACAGCGTGCTGAACGCGCGCGAGTTGCACCGGCTCTATCCCCAGCACCGGGTGTCCGAGGACATGATGGCCGTCTTCGAGTACGACGCGGGCATCGTCTACCCCGAGAAGGCCGTCCACGCGGCCGTGGACGCCGCCGTGGCCCTCGGCGCACGGGTGGTCCGGGGCACGGCCGCCTCGGTTGAACCCGGCCGCGTGGAGCTGGCCGACGGCACCACGATCACCGCCGGGCACGTGGTCGTCGCCGGCGGCGGCTGGACCCCCCGGCTGGTGCCCGGCCTCGCCCCGCACCTGCGGGTGGTCCGCCGGGTGGTCGGCTGGTTCGCGGCGACGGCTGCCTACTCGCCCGACCGGTTCCCGGTGTTCATCCGGATGGACGAGAGCTGGGAGCACAACTGGTACGGCTTCCCGGCCATCGACGGCGCCGTCAAGGTCGGGCTGCACAGTTGGCCCGGCATCGACGAGCCGGTCGACCCGTCCGGCGGGGTCCGCCCCCCGGACGCGCTGGACGCCGCCCGGCTGGGCGACATCGTCGCCGACACCCTGCCCGGGGTCGACCCGCGGCCGCTGCGCATGGCCACCTGCATGTACTCGCTCACGCCCGACCGGCACTTCCTCGTCGGCGCCCGCGACGGCCTCACCGTCCTGGGCGGCTTCTCCGGGCACGGGTTCAAACTGGCCCCCGCCATCGGGGAGGCCGCCGCCGGGCTGGCCGTCGACGGGGGCTCCGACCTCGCGATCGACCTCTTCGACCCCCGGCGGTTCGATGACCCAGGACGTTAACTACGACGACGGGCTCTACGTCGGGTACGATGACGGCCAGTCGCTCCCGCCGGCCACCACAGAGCAGCTCCTCGCCGAGTTCACGTCCCACGCCCCGGCACACCGTCCCCTGACAGCCCTGGACCTGGGCTCCGGCACCGGCCGGTTCAGCGCCGGGCTCGCCGACCGGTTCGGCGGCATCGTCTACGCGGTCGAGCCCTCCGTGCAGATGCGGCTCCTGGCCGCCGCCCGGCGGCCGCACCCCCGGGTGCACCACCTCGCCGGCAGCGCCGAGCGCATCCCGCTGCCGGCGGCCTCCTGCGACGTCGCGCTGCTGTTCCTCGTCTACCACCACGTGGCCGACCGGCCCGGCGCGCTCGCCGAGATCGCCCGCGTACTGCGCCCGGGCGGCCGGGTGCTGCTCTGCGGGAACTTCGCCGGCCGGCCGTCCCCGAGGGCCTGGTCGCCGTACTTCCCGCGGGCGCACGAGGTCGAGGAGGGCGGGCTGCCCACCCTGGAGGAGACCGAGAAGGCGGCGCTCCGGGCCGGGTTGTGCCTGGTGGGGCTGTGCACGCTCACCCTGGAGATCGCGCCGGACCTGTCGGCCTACCTCGACCGGATCCGGCACCGGGCGGTGTCGGCGTTCCGGCACCTCACCGAGGTGGAGCTGACCCACGGGATGAACCAGCTCGCCGCGGACGCCGCGGCACTCCCGGCCGCGCCGGTGACCAGTGCCGTGGATCTGTTGGTGCTGGGAGCGGCCGACGCTGGCCGGCCGCTCCCCACCCGTAAAATATGAAAGGTTTTCAGGCTGTTGCCGCTGCTGCGAGAGCCGTGTGCGTCAGGACTCTGATGCCGTAGCCGATCGCGCGCTCGTCGACGTCGAAGCCGCTCTGGTGCAGGTCGACGACCTTGCCGGAGCCGGGCACGCCCACCCCTAGCCGGGCCAGCGCGCCGGGCACCTGGTCGAGGTAGAACGCGAAGTCCTCCCCGCCCAGGCTGATCTCGGTCTCGACGACCTGGTCGGCGCCGAGCGCGGCGCTGGCGGCCCCGGCCAGGACGGCGTTGGCCATCCGGTCGTTGATCGCCGGCGGCACGCCCCGGGTGTACTTCACATTCGCCTTCGCCCCGGTGCCCGCCAGCGCGTCGTGCACCAGCTCCGTGACCAGGTCGGGCAGGGTGCGCCACACGTCGCGGTTGAGCACCCGCACCGTGGCCCGGGCGAACCCGGTGTTCGGGATCGCGTTGGCGGCCTCGCCGGCCCCGATCGCGCCGAACACCATCACGAGCCCGGCCCGCGGGTCGACCCGCCGGTTGAGCAGCGCCGGCACGTCGGTGACCATCTTCGACAGGGCGTTGACCAGGTCGACCGTGAGGTGCGGCCGGGAGGTGTGCCCGCCGGGGCCGGTCAGCTCGACCTCGAGGATGTCGGCGGCGGCCGTGATCGGGCCGGGCCGCACCCCGAGCAGGCCGACGGGCAGCCGCGGGTCGCAGTGCAGCGCGTAGATGGCGCTGACGTCCTGGAGCGCGCCGAAGCCGATCATCTCGGGGGCGCCCTGCGGGGTCTTCTCCTCCGACGGCTGGAAGATCAGCCGGACCCGGCCGTCGAGCTGGCCGTCCCGGGCGAGCTGGGCCAGCGCCAGGCCCGTGCCGAGCACGACGGTGGTGTGCACGTCGTGTCCGCAGGCGTGCGTGACGCCGTCGCGGGTCGACCGGTACGGCACGTCCTTGATGTCGGGGAGGGGAAGGGCGTCGAGATCCGCTCTGAGTGCCACGACCCGGTCACCCTCGCCGATGTCACACAGCAGCCCGTTGCCCCGGGGGAGCAGTCTCGGCGAGAGGCCGGCCGCGCGCAGCTTCTCGGCGACGAGCTCGGCCGTGCCGAACTCCTGACCGGACAACTCGGGGTGGGCGTGGATGTGCCGACGGGTCGCCACGAGTTCGGCACCGTGCGCCGCGAGCCAACGGTCGAGTTGGCCGGGCAGCGGATCGGAGCCGACGAGGCTGTCGGAGTGGTCGGAGGGCCAGGATGACGTCAGCGTGCTCAGTGCGCTCGTCACTGTCGTTTCTCGATTTCCGGTCGGGACCAAGGAATATGTTCTTTATAACGTCCGATCCCCGTCCCGGTCACGCTCCGCAGGTGAAGTATCCATAACATGGGAAGAAAAAGGTCATGATCTAACTACGGTGAGTAGTTTTGGCCGGGGGATCGCTCAACACTAACCGTTACTCATGGGGCGACAAGCGGACACTATGTGCGCCCCTTTGCTTGTCGGATGGCCGATAATTCCAGCTACGATCGTCGCCTGCCCGACATCGAGCCGCATCACGCGGTCACGCGGTCGGGACCAAGCGGCGCGATACCACCCTGCGTGTCAACCAGATCGACGCATCGTCAAGTAGTGCGACGATTTCGGCTCCCGATTTCGCATCCGGGCGGTCTTCTAGGACACTAGGCGCGTTGGGTTCGGGAGGAACGACCACGTGACGACTGAGGCACCTAGCACCCCCGGCGTGGCTGGCACCACGGTCGGCGGACGGTACATGCTCCGTGCCGCCGTCGGCAGTGGAGGCATGGGCACCGTCTGGCGTGCCTACGACCAGCTACTTCGCCGCGATGTGGCCATCAAAGAGGTTCTGATCCCGGTCAACATGGCCAAGACGGACCGCGATGTCCTCATCGAACGCACCCTGCGCGAGGCCCGGGCCGCCGCGGGGCTCAACCATCCCGCCGTCGTCCGGATGTACGACGTCGTGACCGACGGCGGCCGCCCCTGGCTCGTCATGGAGCTGCTGGCCGCCCGCAGCGTCGCCGAGATCGTCACCGAGGACGGGCCACTCACCGCCCGGGCCACGGCGAAGATCGGCCTGGCGATGCTCGGCGCCCTGGAGGCCGCGCACGCCGCCGGCATCCTGCACCGCGACGTGAAGCCGGCCAACGTGCTGATCAGCGGCGACGGCCGGTGCGTGCTCACCGACTTCGGGGTCGCCCGGCTCACCATGGAAAGCGACCTCACCACGCCCGGCATGGTCCTTGGCTCCCCGCACTACATCGCGCCGGAGCGGGCCATGGGCCAGGCGTTCGGGCCGCCCAGCGACCTGTTCTCGCTCGGGGTGACGCTGTACACGTCCGTGGAGGGCGGGCCGCCGTTCGACCGGGGCGACCCGATCGAGACCATGCACGCCGTCGTGCAGGCCCAGCCCGAGCCGCCGCGCAACGCCGGCCCGCTGGCCGCGATCCTGTACGGCCTGATGGAGAAGGACCCCCGCCGTCGCTGGGATGTCGCCCGCACCCGGGCCGCGCTCCGCGAACTCCTCGACGGCCCCCTGTCACACCGGCAGCCTCCGCCCGAGGAGACCGACCCGCACGCCGTGCTCCGGATGGCCCCGCCGCCGAAGCCGGTCTACCAGCAGCCCGACGGCGTCATCGGTGGCCGGGCCATGCTCGCCCCCGGCGAGACCCCGGCGCAACGGCACGCCCGGATGGCCGCGCAGTCCCGGCCGGCGGCCGAGGTGCCCGACGTGGCCACCGGCGCCGCGCCGACCGTCGCGCCGACCGGGGACCAGCAGACGATCAACCTGGCCGACCGGCCGGCCTGGCAGCAGCACGGCGTGCCGGCGCAGACCCAGGGCGGCTATCCGGGCGCCTCGGACCAGGGCGGCTACGCCGGCGCCCCGGATCAGGGCGGCTACCCCGGTGCTCCGGATCAGGGTGGCTACCCGCACAGCGGGGCCGCCGGGCTTCCGCCCAGGTTCGCGCTGCGGCCGGTGACGCGGAAGTACCCGAAGTGGCTGGTGCCCGCCGGGGCCGCCGCAGCTGTGGTGCTGCTGCTCGTCGTCGGCGCGGTCGTGCTGTTCTCCGGCTCCTCGGACAAGCCCGACGCCAAGCCGTCGGCCACTCCGAGCGGTCCGGGGTTCGCAACGGTCGCGTACCAGGACCCGCGCGGATTCTCGCTCAACGTGCCGACCAACTGGGAGAAGTCCGGCCCGGGCAACTCGTACTTCGACTTCACCGAGCCGAACAAGACCGGCCGGCGGATCCGGGTCAACGTGGAGACCGCGACCAACGCGCACCGCTGGGCGGAGGTCGCCGCGAACGGGCTGCACACCCGCACCGAGGTCTGCCCGAACTTCATCCAGCTCGGTCTGAAGGACACCACCCTGTCCGGACTGCCGGCAGCCGAGCTCGACTACACCTGCGGCCAGGGCGACACCCTGCGGCGCGGGCTGTGGCGGGGCGTCGTCAAGGACGGCAAGGTCTACCACTTCTACCTGACCGTGCCGGCCGCCCGGTTCACCGAGAGCCTGCCGATCCATGAGGAAATGGTCAGATCCTTCAAGCTGGGAACCTGAACCGATCTTCGCAAATATGCCAGCATTGCTCCATGAACCTCGACGTGGAGCGGCTGCGTGCCCAGGCTGAAGAGTGGCTGGCCGACGACCCAGACCTGATCACGAGTTCCGAGCTGTCCCGGCTGCTCGCCGGGCTGCCCGGGACAGCCGCTGAACTCGCCGACCGGTTCTCCGGGCCGCTGACCTTCGGCACCGCCGGCCTGCGCGGCCCGCTGCGCGCCGGCCCGAACGGCATGAACCTCGCCGTCGTGCGCGCCGCCGCCGCCGGGCTCGTCGGCTGGCTCGCCGAACACGGCGCCACCGGCCCGCTGGTGATCGGCTACGACGCCCGGCACGGCTCGAAGATGTTCGCCGAGGAGACCGCCCGGGTGTGCACCGGGGCCGGCCGCCGCGCGCTGCTGCTGCCCGACCACCTGCCCACCCCGGTGCTCGCCTACGCGGTCCGCGCGCTCGACGCCGCCGCCGGGGTGATGGTCACCGCGAGCCACAACCCGCCACAGGACAACGGCTACAAGGTGTACCTGGGCGCGCAGCTCGGCGGCATCGTCGGCGCCGGCGCGCAGCTCGTGGCCCCCGCCGACGCCGAGATCGAGCACGCGATCCGCGCCGTGGGTCCGTTGGCCGACGTGCCGTTGGGCCAGCCCGGCGAGGTGCTGGGCCCGGACCTGCTCGACGGGTACCTGGCGGCGGCGGCCGGGGTCGTGGAGGCGGAGTCGCCCCGGGAGCTGGCCGTGGCGTACACGCCGATGCACGGCGTGGGCGGGGCGGTGCTCGGTGCGGCGTTCACCCGGGCCGGCTTCGCCGCCCCGGCCGTCGTCGCGCTGCAGGCCGCCCCCGACCCGGACTTCCCGACCGTGGCCTTCCCGAATCCGGAGGAGCCCGGGGCGATGGACCTGGTCACGAACCTGGCCCGGGAGGTCGGCGCGGACATCGCCATCGCCACCGACCCCGACGCCGACCGGTGCGCCGTCGCGATCCCCACCCCGACCGGGTGGCGGACCCTGCGCGGCGACGAGGTGGGCATCCTGCTGGCCGACCACCTGATCCGCCGGGGCGTGCGCGGCCGGTACGCGACGACGATCGTGTCGTCCTCGATGCTGCGCGCACTGTGCGAGAAGCGCGGCGTGCCGTACGGCGAGACGCTGACCGGCTTCAAGTGGATCGTCCGGGCCGGCGAGGACCTGGTCTTCGGCTACGAGGAGGCCCTCGGCTACTGCGTGGCCCCGCACATCGCCCGCGACAAGGACGGCATCACGGCCGCGCTGACCGTCGCGGAACTCGCCGCCGGGCTGCGCTCCGAACTGCGCGGGCTGGGCGACCGGCTGGACGAGCTGGCGAGCGAGTTCGGCTGCTACGTGACCGACCAGCTGTCGGTGCGGGTCGACGACGTGTCCGAGATCGCCGACGCGATGGCGCGGCTGCGGGCCAAGCCGCCGACGACGCTGATCGACGAGCCGGTCCGGGTCGAGGACCTGATGCCGGACAACGACGTGGTGATCCTGCGCGGCGACGGGTTGCGGGTCGTGGTGCGGCCGTCGGGGACGGAGCCGAAGCTGAAGGCGTACCTGGAGGTGGTGGAACCGGTGCACGACGGCGACGTGGCGGCGGCGCGGCAGCTCGGGTCCGCCGCCATCTCGGCGTTGCGCACGGAGATGGCGGCGGCACTCGGTATCTGGTGACGCTTCCGGCGGGCGGATGCCCGCCGGAAGCGAAGAGCCCCAGAATGCGGGTTAGGACGGCCTAGAAGCGGGGCATGCCGCCGAACTGGCGGTCCCCCGCGTCGCCGAGGCCCGGGACGATGAACCGGTGCTCGTTGAGCCCCTCGTCGATGCTCGCCGTCACGATCCGCATCGGCAGCCCGCTCTCGTCGAGCCGCCGCAGCGCCTCCGGGGCGGCCAGCGCGCACAGCACCGTGATGTCGGTGGCGCCCCGGTCGCACAGCAGCCGGACGCAGTGCTCCAGCGAGCCGCCGGTCGCGACCATCGGGTCGAGCACGATCACCGGCTTGCCGGTCAGGTCGGCGGGCAGCGACTCCAGGTACGCGCGGGGCTCGAAGGTGACCTCGTCGCGGGCGAGCCCGACGAAGCCCATCGAGGACTCCGGCAGCAGGCTCAGCGCGGCGTCGGCCATCCCGAGACCGGCCCGCAGGACGGGTACGAGCAGCGGCGGGTTCGCCAGCGCGATGCCGTACGTGTCGGTGACCGGGGTACGGATCGCGGGCCGGTCGACGGCGGCGTCGCGGGTCGCCTCGTACGCGAGCATCGTCGTCAGCTCGTGCAGGGCGGCCCGGAAGGTCGCCGAGTCGCTGCGCTCGTCGCGCATGACGGTGAGGCGGGCCTGGGCAAGGGGGTGTTCGACTACGAGGACATCCACGGACTCAGGCTAGCGGGTGATCGGCCTCACGGTATCTTGTCCGCCATGTCCTTCCTGCGAATCGGCGTGCTGTGCGCCGCCGTGGCCGTGACCGGTGCCTGTGGCGGCCGGGAACCGATGCGCGAACACACGGTCGTCTACGAGGTGTCGGGGCAGGACACGGCCGAGGTCGCCTACGTCAATGACAAGGCGGAACTGATCAAGGGCCAGGTGGTGGCCCTGCCGTGGACGCTGACCATCAAGGCCCGGACCGGCGCCTACGTCTCGGTGCTCACGAACGGGGCCGGCGACGGCGCGCTGGTCTGCGTCCTCAAGGTCGACGGGGCGGTGGTCAGCACGAAGAGCAGCACGGACGTACCCGTGGTGAGGTGTGACACCACACTTGGCTGAGCCGGGTGTGCCCGTAATGTCCCCGCACTAGACTCCGGGACATGACGGCGTTGTTAACCAGTCCCTCGAATGCGACTTTACGCGCGTTTCTCCACGGTCTCCCGGGAGTTGACGCCGTCGGGCTGGAACAGAGGGCCGCTGGCCTCGGTACCCGCTCGATCAAGACGACGGCGAAGGCGTACGCGCTGGACCTCGCGCTGCGGATGGTCGACCTGACGACCCTGGAGGGCGCGGACACCCCGGGCAAGGTGCGCGCGCTGTGCGCCAAGGCGATGCGGCCGGACCCGAGCGACCCGGACTGCCCCTCGACGGCGGCGGTGTGCGTGTACCCGAGCATGGTCGCAGTGGCCCACGAGGAGCTGAAGGGCTCCGGGGTGCACCTGGCCAGCGTCGCGACGGCGTTCCCGTCCGGGCAGGCCCCGTTGAACGTGAAACTCGACGACACCCGGGCGGCCGTGGCGGCCGGCGCCGACGAGATCGACATGGTGATCAGCCGGGGCGCGTTCCTGGCCGGCGACTACCTGCACGTGTACGACGAGATCATGGCCGTGCGCGAGGCATGCGGCGACGCACACTTGAAGGTGATCCTCGAAACGGGTGAGCTCGCCACGTACGACAACATCCGCCGGGCCTCCTGGCTCGCCATGATGGCCGGCGCGCACTTCATCAAGACCTCCACCGGCAAGGTGTCCCCGGCGGCCACCCTGCCGACGACGCTGCTGATGCTGGAGGCGGTCCGCGACTACCGGGACGCGACGGGTACGAAGATCGGCGTGAAGCCGGCCGGCGGGATCCGGACGAGCAAGGACGCGATCAAGTACCTGGTGACCGTCAACGAGATCGCCGGCCCCGACTGGCTGGACCCGGACTGGTTCCGGTTCGGCGCGTCCACCCTGCTCAACGACCTGCTCATGCAGCGCCACAAGCTCCGGACCGGCCACTACTCCGGCCCCGACTACATGACGGTGGACTGATGTTTACCTACGCTCCCGCCCCCGAGTCCACGGCGATCGTCGACCTGAAGCCCAGCTACGGGCTGTTCGTCGACGGGAAGTTCACCGACGGCTCCGGCGCGTTCAAGACGATCAACCCGGCCACCGAGGAGGTCCTCGCCGAGGTCGCGCTCGCCGACGAGGCGGATGTGGACCGGGCCGTGGCCGCCGCGCGCAAGGCGCACAAGAAGTGGTCGAAGATGCCGGGCAAGGAGCGGGGCAAGTATCTGTTCCGGATCGCCCGGATCATCCAGGAGCGCTCCCGCGAGCTGGCGGTACTGGAGTCCCTGGACAACGGCAAGCCGATCAAGGAGTCCCGCGACGTCGACGTGCCGCTGGTCGCCGCGCACTTCTTCTACTACGCCGGCTGGGCCGACAAGCTGTCCTACGCCGGCTTCGGCCCGGACCCCAAGTCGCTCGGGGTCGCCGGCCAGGTCATCCCGTGGAACTTCCCGCTGCTGATGCTCGCGTGGAAGATCGCCCCGGCGCTGGCCACCGGCAACACCGTGGTGCTCAAGCCGGCGGAGACCACCCCGCTGACCGCGCTGCTGTTCGCGGAGATCTGCCAGCAGGCCGACCTGCCGCCGGGCGTGGTGAACATCGTGACCGGGGCCGGCGCGACCGGCGCTGCCGTGGTGAACCACCCGGACGTGAACAAGGTGGCGTTCACCGGGTCGACCGAGGTGGGGCGGCTGATCGCGCGCAGCGTCGCCGGTACCAAGAAGAAAGTGACCTTGGAACTGGGCGGCAAGGCCGCCAACATCGTCTTCGAGGACGCGGCGCTCGACCAGGCCGTCGAGGGCATCGTCAACGGGATCTTCTTCAACCAGGGGCACGTGTGCTGCGCCGGTTCCCGGCTGCTCGTGCAGGAGTCGGTGGCCGACCAGGTGCTCGACGCGCTCAAGCGCCGGATGGCCACCCTGCGGGTGGGCGACCCGCTGGACAAGAACACCGACATCGGCGCGATCAACTCCGCCGAGCAGCTGGCCAGGATCACGGCGCTCGCCGAGATCGGCTCGGCCGAGGCGGAGCGCTGGTCGCCGCCGTGCGAGCTGCCGTCGAAGGGCTTCTGGTTCGCGCCGACCATCTTCACCGGCGTCACCCAGGCACACCGGATCGCCCAGGAGGAGGTGTTCGGCCCCGTGCTGTCCGTGCTGACGTTCCGCACCCCGGCCGAGGCGGTCGAGAAGGCCAACAACACCCCGTACGGGCTGTCGGCCGGGATCTGGACCGAGAAGGGCTCCCGGATCCTGTCGATGGCGGACAAGCTGCGCGCCGGTGTTGTCTGGGCCAACACGTTCAACAAGTTCGACCCCACGTCGCCGTTCGGCGGCTACAAGGAGTCCGGCTACGGCCGGGAGGGCGGCCGGCACGGCCTGGAGGGGTACCTCGATGTCTGACCGGCTGGCGGTTCTCAAGACCTACAAGTTGTACGTGGGGGGCAAGTTCCCCCGCAGCGAGTCAGGACGGACGTACCGGGTGCAGGACTCCAACGTCGCCAAGGCGTCGCGCAAGGACGCCCGGGACGCGGTGCTCGCCGCCCGGGCCGCGGTCAAGGGCTGGGCCGGCACCACGGCCTACAACCGGGGCCAGGTGCTCTACCGGATCGCCGAGATGCTGGAGGGCCGCCGCGACGAGTTCATCGCGCTGGGTTCCACGCCGGCCGAGGTGGACGCGGCGGTGGACCGCTGGGTCTGGTACGCCGGCTGGACCGACAAGATCGCCCAGGTCGTCGGCGGCGCGAACCCGGTCGCCGGGCCGTACTTCAACCTGTCGGCACCGGAGCCGACCGGGACAGTGGCGGTCGTCGCGCCGTCCTCGCCGCTCCTCGGCCTGGTCAGTGTGATCGCCCCGGCGATCGCCACCGGCAACACCGTGATCGTGCTGGCTGCCGAGGAGTCGCCGCTAGCGGCGGTCACCCTCGGCGAGGTGATGGCGACCTCCGACGTTCCCGGCGGGGTGGTCAACATCCTCACCGGGTCCGTCGCCGAGGTCGCCCCGTGGCTCGCGTCGCACCTCGACGTCAACGCCCTGGACCTGACCGGGGTGGCCGACCCGGCGCTCGCCGTGGAGCTGGAGATCGCCGCCGCGCAGAACCTCAAGCGGGTCCTGCGACCGTCGACCCCGGACTGGACGGCCGAGCCGGGCACCGCGCGGATGACCACGTTCCTCGAGACGAAGACCGTCTGGCACCCCAAGGGTTCATAGTCGCGTAACGAACACCGGGCACACAGCGTTAGTACTGTGTGCCCGGTGGCGCGTCCGCGCCTGATCTGCGCCAGTTCGATACAGTGCATGATGCAGACTGTGCCAAAGTGGAGTTGTTCTCTTGTCCCTTTCGCGTAGTCATCCGTACGCTCTGTATTCGTGCGCATACTCCTCCTGGTTTCCGCGTTCAACGGCCTGACCCAGCGGGTCTGGGACGAACTCAGAACAAAAGGCCATCACGTCACCGTCGAGCTCTGCCTCGACTCCGAGCAGGTCACCGACGCCGTGCACGCAGCGCAACCGGACCTGGTCCTCTGCCCATTTCTGAAGGAGAGGGTTCCCGCCGAGGTCTGGCGGAAGTGGCCGACGGTCATCATCCACCCCGGCCCGGTCGGCGATCAGGGTCCGTCCTCTCTGGACCGGGCGATCATGGAGGCCGTGCCCGTCTGGGGGGTCACCGCGCTCCAGGCTGTCGAGGAGTTCGACGCCGGCCCGATCTGGGCGCACCGCACCTTCCCGATGCCGACCGAGCCGGTCCGCAAGTCCGCGCTCTACGGCGGCTTGGTCACCGAGGCGGCCGTCGAGTGCGCCCTGGAGGTCGCAGAGAAGGCCGCCGACCCCGGATTCCACCCGGTCCCGCTCGCCGAGGCCCCCCGCCCGGTGCCCGGCACCAGCTCCCGCCCCGTCGTCCAGCAGGCCGCTCGCAGCTTCGACTGGGCCGACGACGCCGCCGACATCGTCCGGAAGATCCGCGCCGCCGACGGCTTCCCCGGCGTGCGCACGGTCCTCAACGGCACCGAGGTCAGCGCCTTCGACGCCCGGCTCGCCCCGCCCGGCACGGCACCAGGCGAGCCCGGCCAGATCGTCGGCCGCCGCAACGGGCACCTGCTCGTCGCCGCAGGCAAGGGCGCGGTCTGGATCGGCCAGCTCCGGCTGCCGCGCGGGATCAAGCTGCCGGCGACCACGGTGCTGCCGGTGCACGCGCCCCGGGTGTCCGACGGCCCGCGCGAGATCCGCTACCGCCGGCGCGGCCCCGTCGGCGAGCTGACCTTCACCTTCTACAACGGCGCGGCCGGCGTGGAGCAGTGCATGCGGCTGGAGGCCGCCCTGCGGCACGCCGCGGGCCAGGACACCCGGGTGCTCGTCCTGCGGTCCGGGCACGACGTGTTCTGCAACGGCATCCACCTCGGCGAGATCGAGGCAGCCGCCGACCCGGCCGCTGCGGCCTGGGCGAACATCCGGGCGATCAACAACGTGTGCCGGGCGCTGCTGGAGTCCACCGGCCAGCTGACCATCTCGGCCTTCACCGGCAACGCCGGCGCGGGCGGCGTGATGATGGCCCTCGGGGCCGACGTGGTCACGGCCCGGTCGGGCGTCGTGCTCAACCCCTACTACGACATCGGGTTGTACGGCTCGGAGCTGCACTCCCTCACCCTCCCCCGCCGGGTGGGCCAGGAGGCGGCGCTGGAGCTGCTGGGGGCCAAGCTGCCCGTCGGGACCGAGCGCGCGATGAAACTCGGCCTCGTGGACCTGGTCGGGCCGGGCGTGCCCGCCGAGTTCGACGGCTGGCTGGCGTCCCTCGCCGACCGGTACGCGGAACCGGGGGCCTGGCGCAACATCGTCGACGCCCGGCACACCGGCGACCGGCCACTCGACTACTACGAGGCCAGGGAGCTGGCCGAGATGGCCGTGGACATGTACGACGACCGCAGCGGGTTCGCCGCCGCACGCGACTCGTTCGTCCACAAACGGCGTCCGGCGGAGACCCCGGCGAAGCTCGCCTGCCGGCCCTGACAACGGTGTCGGGGGCCCGCCTTACCCGATGTTCCGGGTTTGGCGGGCCCCTCGTCCGTGTGTTTGTGGCCGGCAAGGACTAAGGTGCGAAGTCGCGAGCCTCAGTTGGCGAGCGCCTGAGCGCCCAGACGGTAGGGTGGCGGGGACCACTGGTGGCATCGGTAGCGGAGTTGTGGACAACGCTGTGGATAACGAGTTTGAGCGCACCGAGCAGGTAGACGAGTTCTGGGCGGATGTCCGGATTCAGCCGGTGTGCGTGGCGCTGCCCGCCGGAGTGGGTTACACCCTCCGGGCGTATCGGATGTCCGACGAACTCCCCGAGGCGACGGAAGAGGAGACCTCGGACGACGAGGCCGCCGAGACCGACGAGCTGGTCACCAGGGTCGACGACGGCGACGAGCCCGTGGCGCGCCGCCGGGTCGTCCGGGGCGAGGAGAAGGCCGAGGTCGACCACGACGGGGACGACGACGTCGACGCCGAAGAGGCCGACTACGACGAGCCGGACCCGAAGGACTTCGAGGACGGGCCCGAGGACGACGAGGACGCCGAGCCGGCCGAGCCCGTGGTCGAGGAGGTTCCGCTCTTCCTGTCTCGCAAGGGCAAACTGCTGCTCTTCCGTACGGTGGAGGGGCTCGCGGCCTTTGTCGGCTCCGACGCGCCGCACGACCTCGCCGGCCTGGAGGAATGGGACACGGTCGCGGCCAAGCTGACCGTCGAGCAGCTGGTCCCGACCGAGGACGACAGCTACGAGCTGGACCTGGTCGTGGAGAACCTCCGGGGCGGCCACGACGCCTGGGACGCCGACCTGCTGATCTCGGCCGGCGAGCTCACCCGGGACCTGGCATACGCCCTGCGGCTCGAGTCGGTGCGGACCTCGATCTCGGCGGGTTCCCCGCTCGACGATCTTGACGAATCCCTCCGCAAGAGTGTCGAAGGTGGAATCGGCGGGTTCCTCGCCAAGCGGCGTACCAAGAAAATCGGGGCAGAACAGGCAGCTCTCGCCTGGCGCACGATCATTGGGAAGATCTCTGCCGCTACGGACTGGCGCGACTGACCCTGACCAGGGAGCATCGGTGTAGTCCTTGGAGGTGGCATCGTTGGGCGTGTACTGCGGACTGGCACAAGCCGGTGAACGACTCGGCGTCGCGGTTGTCGACGACGCCGGGCGCGTTCTCGCCGTTGTCGAGGTGACGGACGACCCGGTAGGGTACGGCACCGTCGTCGGGCTGCTCGCTGAGCAGACGTCGACGCCAGCGGCCGTGCCGATCGCCGCCGACGCCGAGACCCGGGTCATCGCCCGGCTCTTCGCGGCGGCCGGTCGACTGGTCGCGTTCGCCGACCCGGCCAGTGTCGGCGACCCCGACACCGACGCGCGCGACGAGGCGGGGCACGCCGGCATGCTGGCCAGGGCCCTGCAGCGCGGCGCGTTGCTGCCCACGCCACACCCAGCCCCCCGCGACCTGGCGGCACTCCGCCCGGTGCTCGCGGCGCACTCCGCCCTGATCACCGGCCGGCAGGCCAGCGCCGTCGCCCTGCGCGAGGTGCTCAGGGAGCTCTACCCGGCCGCGCTCCGGGCGTACCGGGACCCGGCGGAACTCATCCCACTCGCCGTCCTCGACTCGCTGCCGGAGCCGGGCCTGCCCGTCCGGGTCAAGCCAGCCCAGCTCGCCGAGAACCTGGTCAACGACGGCCTCGCCGCCAACGTCGACGAGGTCACCGCGTCGATCGAGGCGCTGCGCACCGCCGTGACCGGCTCGCCGCGCAAGGCCGGCCTGGGCCGCTCCACCACGGCAGCCGTGGCCGCCGCCGTGCGCCAGGCCGTCGCAGCCGTCCGCGCCGGGGAGTCCGGGGCCGCCGCCCTGGTCGAGGCGCTCAACGACCGGCTGGAGCCCCCAGGGCTGCCCGGCCGCCCGGCCGCGGCGATAGCGTCCGCCAACCGGACCGCCGCCCCGGCCGCCACGGCGCCGCCGACCCGTCGCCGGGCCCGCCCCGAGCCGGAGCCGGCCGCCGCACCCGCGTCGTTCCCGCCGGCCGAGCCCACGTCCTTCCCCCCGACCGAGTCGTTCCCGCCGGTCGAGGCCTTCCCACCGGCCGCCCAGGCTCCGGTCGAGAAGCTCCCGAGCCGGGCCGGGGGGGCACTGCCACCGCCGCCGCCGGGCATCGTGCCGGTCTTCCCCGGTACGCCGGCCCCGCTGGCCCCCGCGGCATCGGCCACCCCGCCGACCTCCCAGGACTGGCCGCAGCCCAAGCCGACCCTGACGAGCGTCCCCACCCCGTCGACCACCGCGGCCATGCCCGTCGTGCCGGCGGCCTCCCAGGACCTGCCCGCCCGTGGCCGGCGCAACCTGTCGGGCGCGTTCTCGACCACGGGCACCGGTCAGGTCTCCGGCCGCCGCCGGGGCCCGGAGCCCACGCCGCCGGCCCCGGCCGAGCCCGCGCCGTTCACGCCCCGCGTGATGCCGGTGCCGCCGCCCGTCGCGCCGACGATCGTGAACACCCAGCCGACCCTGCTGCCGGCCCCGCCGTCGCCCCCCCAGCAGACTCGGATCGCCCCGCCGTGGCAGTCCGACGACCTGCCGGAGGAGCCCCCGGCGCTCCGCCTGGTCGAGCCGGCCCCCCTGGCCGACCCGGCCCTGCGCCAGGCACCGCCCCCGCCGCAGCCGGCGCCCCCGCGCAAGCCCAGCTTCGCCGAGGGTTCGCTGATGCCGGGCCCCGAGCCCACCCTGAACCTCGACGGCCCCGACTCGCTCGCCCCGGCCCCGCCGGCCCCCGAGGAGCGGCCCCTGCGGCTCGTCGGCGAGCGGGACGCCGGCCGTGCCGGCTCTCGGCGTCGTCCCGCCGCCCGGGCCACCATCGAGCCCAGGACCGCCCCGATCCCCGAGGAGGGCGGCGACGGCGAGTTGCTGATCTTCTCGGCGGCCCGCTCAGCGTGGTTCACCGACCCGAACCCGGAGTCCGAGTTCGAGTGGGGCGGCACAGCCGACGCCGGATGGCGCGCGGCGGACAAGGCCAGCCGACCCGCCGTCGGCGGCACCACCGGCGGCGGCCTGCCCCGCCGGGTGCCCCAGGCCAACCTGGTGCCCGGCAGCGCGGCACCGCTCACCGTGGAACGGCCAGCCCCCGCCCGTCGGGACGCTGCCGAGATCGCGGCACACACCAGTGGATACTTCCGCGGCTGGCAGCGCGGACGCGGCGTCGAAGCATAGGCGGAAGTGGATTTCTACGCGAGCAGCATGGGCTCACTGCTGGGCACGCTCGTCACCGACACCCCAGGGCTGACCCATGCCGTCCTGGCCTCCGTTGAGGGCATTCCCGTGGCCGTGTCGCCCGGGCTGCCGACCGACCGCGCCGAGCAGCTCGCCGGCATCGGGGCCGGGCTGCTGAGCATCGCCAGCGGCGCCGGTCAGGTGATGGGTTTCGGCGCGCCGCACCAGGTGATCGTCGAGATGCAGATGGGGCTCGTGCTGGCGGCTCCGGTCGCGGCCCGGGTCGGGCTGACCATGCTGGCGAACAGCGATGCCGACCGGGAACGGCTCGGATATGAGGTCGGGTTGTTCGTGGACCGGGTCCGGCCGTTGCTGGTGACGCTGCTCTAGGCCGGACGGTCCCGCGCCCGGCGTTCTCGGCTGCGGCACGTCCGCCGTGCCCGGCGGCCTCCCGGGCATCTCTCCGCCTCTGCCGGCAGCCTTTCCGCCTCTGCCCGGCGGCCTCCTGGCATCTCCGCCGCTGCCCGGCAGGTGTCATGCGCCAGGTGCGCCCGCGGCCGTCGCCGTGCAGGAATCTGCGGCCTGGTGCGCACCCGGTGGCCGACCACCGTGGACGACGAACGCCCCGGACTCAGCGAGTCCGGGGCGTTCGCGGTGTTCGGGTCAGACCGGTGCGCCGGCGCGCGGCTTGCGCATCGACAGCACGTACTCGACCAGGGTGATCAGGGTCTGCTTCGTGGACTCCCGGCTCCGCGCGTCCGTGGAGATCACCGGAATGTCGTCCGGGATCGCCAGGGCCTCGCGGACGTCCTGGAGCTCGTGGAAGTTCTGGCCGTCGAAACAGTTCACCGCGATCAGGTACGGCAGCCGGCGGTGCTCGAAGAAGTCGATGGCCGCGAAGCAGTCTGCGAGCCGTCGGGTGTCCACGAGCACCACGGCACCGATCGCACCGCGCACCAGCTCGTCCCACATGAACCAGAACCGGGTCTGGCCGGGGGTGCCGAACAGGTACAGGATGAGATCCCTGTCGATGGTGATCCGGCCGAAGTCCATGGCCACGGTCGTGGTCGTCTTGCCGGGCACGTCCTTGTTGTCGTCGACGCCCACGCTGGCCGAGGTCATGATCGCCTCGGTGGTCAGCGGGGTGATCTCCGAAACCGAGCCCACCAGCGTGGTCTTGCCGACGCCGAAACCGCCCGCGATCACGATCTTCGCGGAGGTCACTCTCTGGGCGGCCGAAGCGTCGTACGCCGCATTCTCGTACGTCACGTCACAGCCTCCGAAGTCCACTCAAAACTCGCTCCAGCAAATCTGTGCCCACTCCGCCGTTGGCATCTATTCCGGAGGGCGCGTGCACCGCAACCAATCCATCGGTCGCCATGTCCGCGACCAGAACGCGTGTGACGCCCAGGGGCAGCGCCATTCTGGCGGAGATCTCCGCCAGGGACTGCAGTCGTCCGGTGCAGAGCCCGGCGATGTGCTGCTTCTCGCTGCCGAAGACGAGGCCCTCGCGTCGACCACGGTCCGTGGTCTCGACGAGTGCCTCCAGCGCGATATCCAGCCGGGGCCTGGTGCGGCCACGGGTGACAGCGTACGGCCTGACCAGTGCTCCGGTCGGCTCATCACGCTCAGCCATGTTGCCTCACTCCCCCGACTCCGTCGGACATCAGTTCAGTGCTGACGCGGTCGGGCGCGGCGGAGGCGTGAGAGCCTCGCCGACCCGGTCCACGAGCAGCGCCATCTCGTACCCGACCTGACCGACGTCGCAGGAACGCGCCGCGAGGACCGCGAACGACGAACCGTCCGAGATCGACATCAGGAACAGGAACCCGTTATCCATCTCTACCACCGTCTGCAGAACGGCTCCGCCCTCGAAGCAGCGGGCCGCTCCCTGGGTCAGACTGACCAGACCCGAGGCGATCGCCGCGAGCTGGTCGGCGCGGTCCCGGGGCAGGTCCCGCGAGGCCGCGAGGAGCAGCCCGTCCGCGGACACCGCCACAGCGTGTGCCACGCCGGGCACCCGGTCGGCGAAGCTCGCGAGGAGCCAACTGAGATCCTGGATTCCCATCTGGGATGTCATGCCTTCTGCTCCTTGCTTGGGCCGTTCTGGGTGTGCTGAGGGGTAGTCGTCTTCTGCTGGCCGGGCTCGTCGCCGGGCGCGGGCGCGTCGCCCTCGCCGCCGGGACGCTGCCGCCCGCGCTGCACGCCGCGGTGGTACGCGGAGAGCAGGCCCCGGACCGCCTCGGGGTTCCGCTTGTCCGTGACGTTGCTCCCGGCGGCCACGCCACCGGGCACGAGCTGCGCCATCGGGACCCGGCGCGGGAGCCCTGTACCCGTCGTGCCGCCCGTCGCCGGCGCGGACGCTGCCGACGCTGCCTGCCAGCCACGGTCGGCGGCGGTCTGCCACCGCTCGTCGGCGGACGGCGGCGGGGCGGGGCTGACCCGGCGCGGAGCCGGGGTCGGGACCGGGGCCGAGGTCTCCACAGGCGTGCTGATCCGGGTCGGCGGTGGGGTGTGCTCCGCAACCACGGGCGCCTCCTGTACTGATAGCGGTGCGACCACCGTAGCCGGATCCGGCCCCGAGGTCACCGCCTCAGCATCGGACGGAGTCGATTCGGCCCCCGGAGTGTCAGCCCCGAACGACCACGGTTCGGGCTCGCTGTGCAGCTCAGGCACGTCATGGCCGGTGGTGAACCAGGCCGACTCCATCTCCCGGAAGATCAGGAGTTCCTCGGCGTCGTCCTCGACCGGCAGGGCGGCGCTGAGCGCGTCAGCCGGGGTGGCCGGAGTGGCCGGGGCGGCCTGGGGCTGAGCGGCCGGGTCGGATCCCGCAGTCGGCGTGGCGGCAGCCGGCGCACCGGTGTCCGTGACGCCCTGGGCTCCGGCGGTCGTGGGCTCGGAGGCCTTCAGCGGCTCGGTGTCGGCCGGGGCGGAACTCGCGGCGGCCTGGGTCGACGTCTCGGCGGCCGGCGTCGATCCCTGCTGCGCGGAAGCGCCGGCCGGAGTCTGGGCCGGGAAGGAACCAGTCTGCCCCTGGGCCGGGAACGATCCGGACTGGCTCTGACCCGGGGCCGAACCGGACTGGGCCTGACCCGGGGCCGTACCGGGCTGGGCCTGGGTCGGGAAGGAACCGGACTGGCTCTGACCCGGGGAGAATCCGGCGACAACCGGCCCACCCGGAGAATCAGTCGATCCGGGCTGGCCCGAAGCGGCCGGACCCGAGCCGGTCTGAGCGGCCCCATTCTGGGCGGCCCCCGACTGAGCCTGGCCGGCCTGAGCCGCACCCGACTGGGCCGAGCCGGACGAAACCTGGCCGGGCTGAGCCTGCTCGGCGGCCCTGGCGGCCGTACCCGTCGAAGCTCCCGGAACGTCCGTCGGAGCCGGCACGGTCGGGAACGCCCCCGAGTGCCGTCCCGGCCGCACGACCGGCATCGCACCGGTCGCCTGGTCGGGAGCCGGCACTACCGGGTGGCCGCCGGTGCGCGGGCCGGGCGCGGCCACGGTCGGCAGCATCCCGGTCACCGCGGAATCGGTGCTCCCGGAGACCTGCCGCGGCGGATCGGCCGGGACGTCGCCCTGGGCGGGCTTGGGCTCGAAGCCGGAGAACGTCGGCGGGGCCTCCGCCGGGTCCACGGTCGGCATCTCGAAGGTGACGTCGGGCCGGTTCTGCCCGGGCGGGGCGGACGGCGCGTACGGCGAGACGGTCGGGGGCACCGGCGGCGCGACGAGCCCGAGCAGCCCGGTCGGCTGGTCGGCGGGCGGCGGCACCTCCGGCGAGGACGGCAGCTGGCGCGGGATCCCCTTGGCGACCGGCTCGTCCTCGACGATCTCCGCCTCGACGATGTCGTCGGACGGCACGCCGGGCCGGGAGGCCGGCACGAGCGCGCCGACGGCCGGGCTCACGGTGGGCAGCGCGGTGGTCGGGGACTGCACGGCGGGGAACTCCCCCGACGCGTCCACGGTCGCGCCGGGTCGGCGGACCGGGAGCCGGCCGGTGGTCTGGTCGATCTCACCGGCCGGTGCCGGTACCGGGGCGGCCGCCGGGCGGTCCTCGATGGCCGGGCCGGCGCCGGTCAGGTCGTGCCAGGCCGGGACGGGACGCGCGGCCCCGCCCTGCGGCGGACCCGACGGCGGCGGGGTGGTCGCGAAGCCGCCGGTGTCGCGCCCGGGCAGCTCGGTGCGCCCGCCGGCGAGGGCCGCGGCGATGGTCGCGCCGTTGACCGGGGTGCCGTTGGCTCCGGGCGTGGGCGCGGGGGCCGCGTTGGTGGCGAACATGGACCCGGTGTTGGCCCGGGCCGGCGCGCTGTCCAGGGCGAGCGGCGCGGCGGTCGGGGGCAGCGCCGACTGGGTGTTGCGGGTGTTCCCGCGCCCGCCGGCGAGCACCTCCGCGGGCAGCAGGACCTGGGCGATGATGCCCCGCTCCCTGGCCGGCTGGAGCTCGACCCGGACGGCGTGCCGGTTGCCCAGCCGGGCGACCACGACGAGGCCCATCATCCGGGACACGGCGACGTCGACCATGGGCGGGTTGGCCAGCCGGTCGTTGAGGGACGCGAGCTGCTCGGCGGAGATGCCGATGCCCCGGTCCTCGACCTGGAGGATGGCCCGCTCCCCGACCCGCCGGGCGTCCACGACGACGGCGGTGTCCGGCGGCGAGAACGCCGTGGCGTTGTCGAACAGCTCGGCGACGAGGTGCACGAGGTCGTTGACGGCGTGCGGCGCGATCTCGATGTCGCGCTCGATGACGCCGAACTCGATCCGGGTGTAGTGCTCGACCTCGGACTGGGCGGCGCGGAGCACGTCGCCCAGCGGGGCCGGGTCGCGCTGGATACGCGTGGAGTCGGCGCCGGCGAGGACGAGCAGGTTCTCGTCGTTCCGGCGCATTCGGGTGGCCAGGTGGTCGAGCTGGAAGAGCGCTGCCAGCCGGTCCGGGTCCTCCTCGCCCTTCTCCAGGCGGTCGAGGTGGCCGATCAGCCGGTCGACCAGGATCTGGGACCGGCGGGCCAGGTTGACGAACATCGTGGAGACGTTCGCGCGGAGCACGGCCTGCTCGGCGGCGATGCGGACGGCCTCGCGGTGGACCACGTTGAAGGCCTGGGCGACCTGGCCGAACTCGTCGCGGCCGCGCACAGGCAGCGGGTCGTCGAGCTGGGCGGCGATCGTCTCCGGGTTGGCCTCGCCGGCGACCTCGGGGTCCCGGAGTCGGGCGACGGCCTTGGGCAGGCCCTCGTACGCCACGCCGATCGCGGCCTCACGGAGTTGGCGCAGCGAGCGGACCATGGACCGGGCGACGACGAGGGTGAGCACGACGGCGAGCAGCAGGGTCGCGAGGACCAGGGCCGACTCGGTGATCACCTGGCGGCGCACGGTGTTGAGGGCGTCGGTGGCGCTGGCGGCGGCGAGGTCGTCGAGTTGGGACTCGGCGGCGCGCATCTGTTCGAGCTTGCCGACCGTGGCGCGGACCCAGTCACCAGGGGCGACGGGGCGGTCACTGACGGACATCGCCTCGTTGATCTGCGATTCCATCCGCTCGACGTCCTGCACAGCGGGGCCCCGGACCAGGGTCTCGACGACCATGCGTTGGCTGGGGGTCGCGGCGTTGTAGAACTCGCGGAGCGCCTCCTGCTGGCCGGCGGTCGCGATCTGGTACGCCCGGAACTGGGCCGGCGAGGCCTTCGTCCCGAAACCGAGGACGACCGTCTGCTCCTGGGCCGCGTACTCCTTCGCGCGGGAGAACGCCGCCGAAGCGCGGACCTCGTCGGTCACGCCCGGGTCGTCGCTCGTCTGCCACACCGTGTCGCGGAAGCCGAGGAGGTTGTCGATCAGCACGTCGTACCGGAAGACGGCCGCGCCGAGGGAGATCCGGTCGATGCTCTTGCCGGCGGTCTCCTTCGGAGGCGGGGCCACCTCCTGCCGCAGGTCCTTGAGGCGGCCGAGGCTGTCGTCGATCGGCTTGAGCTTGCCGTCGACGGCCGCGCCGACGCCGGTGAGGGAGTTGCGCACGTTCTTGTAGTCGTTCACGGCGACGTCGGTGCCGTTGTGCTGGGCGACGTAGGAGGGCACGTCGCTGAGACCCGCGAGCAGGTTCACGGCGGCGGTGCGCTCGCTCTGCAGGTGGTGGACGAGATCGGACGCGTTGCCGCTCAGCCGGGCGAGCGAGTTGACGTTGTCAGCGACACCCTCGCGCTGACTCGCGTCGACGAGGCTGATCGCCGAAAGGGTGATGATCGCCGTGATCGGGACGGCGAGGATCAACCCGAGCTTGGAACGCACCCGAAAGTCGCGAAGCCGGGGAAAACGGCCACGACGGGGCGCGGAGACCGTCGCCTTGGTGGTCGGCGTGCTCACAACAGACGTCCTCCCGACGCGGTGCTCGACGTACTCGACTCTTCTTCACGTCTTCACGATTGTCGAGCCCCCGAGATTCCATCACGGTCTGTGGCAAAGAGAAAGGGGCCCTCGGTCCACTTTGCCGGCCTGTGCGTCTATTCCCCATCATCATTGGCCCGATCGATCGCACAACGTGTCCGTTTGCCGACAGTCAGTGAGTGGAGAACAGGCGAGGATGGCGCTATTTGGGCGTTCCCTTGACTGGCGGGGAGGTGTGCCGACAGGATGGCCGAGGTTTGGTGATCTTTCTCCCGGTGGGACAAATGGCACAATTTCTTAATTACGCCCTTATTGGACTCGCGACCGGAACCACCTACGCGATGGTAGGACTCGGTATCGCGCTCGTCTACCAGGTCACCGGGGTCATCAATTTCGCGCAGGGCGATTTCGTGATGCTCGGCGGGGTGCTGTTCGCGGTTCTCACCGAACACATGGGCACCGTCGAGGCCGCGTTGATCGCCCTCGGGGTCACCACCGCCGTCGGCGCGCTGATCAACCTGCTGGTCATCGCCCCGGCGCGCAAGGCGACCCACGACCGGCTGATCATCCTCACCATCGGCGCGTCGATCACGGTGCAGGGCGCGGCGCTGCTGGCGTTCGGGCCCGACCCGCACGTGACGGCCCGGTTCAGCTCGAACCGGACGGTGTCGGTGTTCGGGGCGCTGCTCGACTCGCAGTACCTCTGGTGTGCCGGGACCACCGCCGTCGCCGTCCTGTCGATGTGGCTGTTCCTGACCCGCACGACGATGGGCACCGCGATGCGGGCCACATCGATGGACCGGGAGACCGTCCAGCTGATGGGCGTCTCGCCCAGGCGGATGGCGCTGCTCGCGTTCGTGCTGGCCGCGGCGCTCGGCGCGCTGGGCGGGATCGTGCTGACCCCGTTGCAGCAGTTCGACGCGATGGTCGGGGTGCCGCTCGGGCTCAAGGGCTTCGCCGCGGCGGTGCTCGGCGGGCTGAGCTCGCCGTCCGGCGCCGTGGCCGGCGGGCTGCTGTTCGGGCTGGCCGAGGCGATGATCGCCGGGTACATCGGGAGCACGTACAAGGACACGATCGGGTTCGGGTTGCTGCTGGCCGTCCTCCTGTTCCGGCCGACCGGCCTGCTGCGCCGCGCGACGGTGGTGAAGGTATGAGGAACCGGATTCTGGGATTCGCGGCTTTCGCCGGGATTCTGCTGGCCGTGCCCGCCGTGTTCACCCGGGTGCCGTTCTACACGATGAGCGCCGCGATCTTCATCGCGCTGTTCGGGCTGGCCGCGCTCGGGCTCGTGCCGCTCACCGGCCGGGCCGGGCAGGTGTCGATGGGCCAGGCGGCGTTCTACGGGATCGGGGCGTACACCTCGGCGCTGCTGACCACGAAGTACCACATGGGCGTGTTGTTCTCGGTCCTGGCCGGCGTCGCCCTCGGCGCGCTGGTCGCGTGGCTCGTCGGCCTGTTCATCTTCCGCACCCAGGGCCACTACCTGGCGCTGGCCACCCTGGCGTTCGGCCTCGCGCTCGGCTTCCTGCTCAACCAGCTGGAGGTCACCGGGGGGAACGGCGGGATCAACAGTCTGCCGCCGATGCGCCCGTTCGGGCTGGACCTCTCCGACAACGTCACCATGTGGTACTTCATCGCCGGCATCCTCTTCCTCGCGGTCCTGGCCGTCGACGCGCTGCTGCGCTCCGACATCGGCCGGGCCCTGACGGCGCTGGGCGACAGCCCGATCGCCACGGCCGCGAGCGGGATCTCGATCTCCGCGCTGCGCCGGTGGGCGTTCACCCTGGCCGGGGGCCTGGCCGGGCTGGCGGGGGCGCTGCACGCGCACTGGCAGCTCGCCGTCGACCCGGGCATGCTGCACATCCTCAACTCCGTGTACCTGCTGATCTTCGCGACGGTCGGCGGACTGCGCACGGTGTGGGGCCCGCTGCTGGGCGCGTTCGCGGTCACCACCCTCTCGGAGATGTCGAAGCTGTACATCCCCCTGGTGCTGCCCAACGCGCGCGGCAGCTACGAGATCGTGGTCTACGGCCTCGCCCTGATCGTGGTGCTCGTGTTCCTGCCCAACGGCATCGCCGGCGGGTTGACCTCCCTGTGGCGACGGCTGAGGACGGCGCGGACATGACGACGGCGACACTGGAACTCGACGCCCTGACCGTGCGGTTCGGCGGGGTCACGGCCGTCGACGGGGTGACTCTGCGGCACGACTCCGGCGGGGTGGTCGGGCTGATCGGCCCGAACGGCGCCGGCAAGACGACGCTCCTCAACGTACTTTCCGGCGTTGGTCGACCAACGTCTGGAACCCTTCGCCTCAACGGACAAAGCATTGGCAGGTACCCGGCGGACAAGGTGGCCCGGCTCGGCGTGTCCCGCACCTTCCAGAACCTGCAGCTCTTCGGCTCGCTGACCGTGGCCGAGAACGTGCTGGTCCCCCAGCTCGTCGGGCACTGGGGTGTGGCCGTCGCCGGGCTGGTCGGGTTGCCGGCCGGCCGGCGGGCCCGGCGCGCCCAGGCGGACTTCGCCGCCGAGCTGCTGGAGCGGGTGGGCCTGTCCGGGTACGCCGACACCAACGCCGCGAGCCTCCCCTACGGCCTGCAGCGCCGGGTGGAGATCGCCAGGGCCCTGGCCGCCCGGCCCCAGCTCCTGCTGCTCGACGAGCCGCTCGCCGGCCTGTCGCGCTCCGAGAGTTCCGACCTGACCGAGCTGTGCGCCAAGCTGGCCGCCGACGGGGTGACCGTGATCCTGGTCGAGCACGACGTGGCGAGCGTGATGAGCGTCAGCCACCGGGTGCTGGTGCTCGACCGGGGCGCGCTGCTCGCCGACGGCACGCCGACGGCTGTCGCGGCCGACCCGCTGGTCCGGGCCGCCTACCTGGGAGAAGAAGAGTGACGGTCCTCGAGGTACAGGGCCTGGTCGCCGGCTACGACCGGATCGAGGCGCTGCACGGGGTCGACCTGACCGTGGCCAGGGGCGAGGCGGTCACGCTGATCGGCTCCAACGGCGCGGGCAAGACGACGCTGCTCAAGAGTGTCGCCGGCCTGATCCGGCCGTGGCGGGGCACCGTGACCTGGGAGGGCAGGGACGTCACGTCCCGAGCCGCCGAGCGGCGGTCCCGCGACGGGCTCGTGCTGGTCCCCGAGGGCCGCCGGGTGTTCGCCGGGCTGAGTGTCGCCGACAACCTCAGACTCGGCGGGTACCACCGCAGCCGGGCCGAGCGCGCCGAGACCAGCGCCGAGGTGTACGACCTGTTCCCGAAGCTGTCCGAGCGCCGCCACCAGCAGGCCGGCACCCTGTCCGGCGGCGAGCAGCAGCTGCTGGCGATCGGGCGGGCGCTGATGGCCCGGCCCAGCGTCGTGCTCCTCGACGAGCCGTCCCTGGGTCTGGCTCCCAAGGCTGTCGCCGAGGTCACGGAAGTCCTGTGTGAACTGGTCCGCCGTGGTTCCACGCTTGTCCTGGTCGAACAGAACGCCCACGCGGCGTTCAAGGTCGCTCAGCGGGGCTACCTGCTGGATCGCGGCAGGGTCGTCCTGTCAGGACCGGTGGATGAACTGCGGACGGACGCCCGGGTCCGCGCGGCGTACCTGGGCGAAACGGTGTGAACTCTGAGTGACGTGGTCTTGACCCCACTCGAATAACGCCCATAGCATCCCGAGCGAACCTGACTTGGGGAGATAACGGAGAGGACCACCCGTGAGGAAACCCCGCATTCTCGTCGCACTGCTGTCCTTGGCGGTCGTTGCCGGCATGGCCGGTTGCGCCGCGGAGGACAAGAAGGCGCCGGCGGGCGAGATCAAGATCGGCGCGAGCCTGGAGTTGTCGGGCGCGACCGCCTCGATCGGCACCACGTACGAGAAGGCACTGAAGCTCAAGGTTGACCAGATCAACAAGGCCGGCGGGGTGAACGGCAGGAAGATCAACCTGGTCATCCGCGACAACCGCACGGACCCGGCCGAGGGCCTGAAGAACGTCAACTACTTCATCGACAACGAGAAGGTCGCGGCGATCATCGGCGGTGGGTGCAGCAACTGCATCATCCCCGCGAAGCCCGTGGCCGCGGCGAAGAAGGTGCCCATCATCGCGTTGGGCGCCGCCAGCGGTATCACCAACCCCATCGCTGAGAGCAAGTTCGTCTTCAAGATCTCGCCGAACCCGGTCGAGGACGCGACCGTGATCGTCAACGAGTTGCAGCGCAAGGGCGTCACGAAGATCGGCCTGATCAGCGTCAAGAACGTCTACGGCCAGGACGGCAAGAAGAACGTCACCGAGCTGGCCCAGGCCAAGGGCATCCAGGTCGTCGCGGCTGAGGAGTTCAACCAGGACGACAAGGACATGACCGTCCAGGTCAGCAAGATCGTCGAGAAGAAGCCGGACGCGATCGTCACGTGGGCCGTCATGCCCGCCGCCGGCCTGATCGCCCAGGCGCTGAGCACCGCCAAGTTCTCCGGCGGCGTGTACCTCGACGCCGGTGCCGGTGCCGAGCTGTTCGTGAAGGGCGCGCAGGACGCGGCGGAGAACACCTTCATGGTGTTCCCGGGCATCCTCGCGATCAACGACGCCGTCGCGACGACCCCGCAGGTCACCGCCCAGAAGGCGTGGTTCAAGGACTACTCGACGGCGTACGGCAACTACTCCGGCTTCGCCTCGTTCGGCGCGGACGCCGTCTCGATGATCGCCGCCGCCGTCACGAAGACGGGCAGCACGGACCCGGAGAAGCTGCGCGACGCGTTCGAGACGATCCAGCTCGACGGCATGACCGGCCCGATCAAGATGACGGCGGAGAACCACTCGGGTCTCCAGGCCGACGCCCTGAAGATCGTGGTCGTGAAGAACGGCGAGTGGCGCCTGGCCTCCTAGGCGCGGCTCCACGGAAGGCCCCCTCTGCGGAGGGGGCCTTTTTCGTGCCGTCATCGATCACACCCCTTGCCGAGAGAGCGCTCTCGGGATAGACATACCGACACCGATCTTCTCCATCCCCTCAGGAGGAAGCGTGTTCAGAAAAATGCGTCTGATGTGTACCGCCGGCGTGCTGCTCGCCGCCGTGTTGGCCGCGCCGGCCACCGGCAACGCCGGCACCCTGGCCTCGGCTTCCCCCACGCGACCGGCCGCGCCCGTCACCGGCGCTCCCCTCGCAGCCTCCTGGGGCGACGAGTTCGACCGGCCGGCCGGCACCGCGCCGGACACCTCGAAGTGGCGGTACGACCTCGGCGGCGGCGGCTGGGGCAACCACGAGCTGCAGACCTACACGAACAGCACCGCCAACGCCGCGCACGACGGCCAGGGCCACCTGGTGATCACGGCCCGGAAGGAGGCCAACGGCGGGTACACGTCCGCGCGGCTGCTCACGGCCGGCACGTTCAGCCAGACCTACGGCAGCTTCGAGGCCAGCATCAGGATCCCGCGCGGGCAGGGGATCTGGCCGGCGTTCTGGATGCTCGGCCAGGGCGCGCAGTGGCCCGACAACGGCGAGATCGACATCATGGAGAACATCGGCCGGGAGCCCTCCACCGTGTACGGCACCATGCACGGCCCCGGCTACTCCGGCGCCGGCGGCAAGGGCGGCTCGAGGACCCTGCCGAACGGCGAGAAGCTAGCCGACACCTTCCACCGCTACGGCGTGGACTGGAGCCCGAACCTGATCGTGTGGAAGCTCGACGGCCAGGAGTACTTCCGCACCACCCCGGCGGCGATCCCCGGGAAGACGTGGGTGTTCGACCACCCCTTCTACCTACTGCTCAACGTCGCGGTCGGCGGGGACTGGCCGGGCTACCCGGACGGCAGCTCGACGTACCCCCAACAGATGGTGATCGACTACGTCCGGGTCCAGACGTCCGGCAGCACGGGTTCCCGCCTGATCGGCTACGGCGGCAAGTGCCTGGACATCCCGGGAGGGTCCCCGTCCGACGGCGAGCTGCTGCAGTTGTGGGGCTGCCACGACGGCGCGAACCAGAAGTGGTCGTTCGAGGCCGACGGGACCGTGCGGTCGATGGGGGTGTGCATGGACGCCGCCGGGGCGGGGACGGCCAACGGCACGCCGATCCAGATCACGGGGTGCAACGGGAACGCCGCGCAGGGTTTCACGTTGAACGGGGCCGGGCAGTTGGTGAATCCGGTGTCGGGGCGGTGCGTGGACGTGAAGGACTGGAACTCCGCGGCGGGGGCGCTGTTGCAGCTGTGGGACTGCAACCCGAACGGGCAGGACAACCAGCGCTGGCGACGGGGCTGACGCGAGGGGCTTGTATGCGAGGCTCCAGCCCCGGACCTGGCCGAGGGCGCTACGGGCGGGGTGCCGCGGCCAGGGCCTCGCGCCACGGGAACGGCGCGCCGACGCCCTCGCCGTGCGGATGCTCGGCCACGATGACCGTCACCCCCTCGGCGCGCAGACCGGCGACGGCGTCGCGGAACGGCAGCCGGCCGGCGAGCACCGTGCTCAGGAACGGCACCACCACCGTGGGCACCCCGAGCCCGACGCATTCGGCGAGCACCCCGAGCGCGTAGTTGTCGGTGATCCCCGCGGCCAGCTTGTTGACCGTGTTGAAGGTGGCCGGGGCGACGATCGCGACATCGGGGATCACTGTCGTCTTCGGCTCACCCGGGTCCCGGTAGGCGTGCCGGACCGGTTCCTTCGTCAGCTCCTCGATCGCCGGCACGTCGAGGAAGCGCAGCGCGCTGGGCGTGGCCAGCACCCGACAGGTCCACCCGTCGTTCTGGGCGGCCCTGACCAGCTCGCCGACACCCCCGGCGGGCGAGGCGGCGCACACGACAACCAAAAGCTCCACCGCCGGACTGTAACCCGCCCGACCCCACCGGCCCCGAAACCCCGGAGGGCCGGGGCCGGAAGGTGGAAGGGTCAGGAGACCCGGCGGGGGATGTCCAGCGGGTTGGACTCCTGGAGCGCCGGCGGGAGGAGAGCGTCGGGGACGTTCTGGAAGGCCACCGGGCGGAGGAACCGGCGCACGGCCGTCTCGCCCACCGACGTGTACAGGGACGTCGTCGCCGCCGGCCACGGGCCCCCGTGCTGCATCGCCGCGGTCACCGCGACCCCGGTCGGCCAGCCGTTGACGATCACCCGGCCGGCGATGCCGGCCAGCAGCGGCAGCAGCGCCGGGGCCAGCTCGTCGGACCCGCCCAGGTGCGCGGTGGCCGTCAGGCTGCCGGGCAGGTCGCGGACCGTGGCGAAGAGCTCCTCCGGAGACTGGTACTCCACGACCAGCGCCGCCGGGCCGAAGCACTCGTCGAGCAGCTCCCCCCGCAGGTCCCCGGCCGCGACGGCGAACAGGGCCGGGGCGGGACCGGCGAGGCTCCGCACGCCGGGGGCCGACGCGAACCGGGTGAGGCCCTGCTCGTACCCCTTCTGAATGTTCTCGGTGAGGAGCTGCCCGGTGGTGGCGGCGGCGGCCGCGGCCCCCAGTGCCTCGTCCAGTCCGTGGCCCGCGGGGAGGAACAGCAGGCCGGGCTTGGTGCAGAACTGGCCGGATCCCATCGTGAAGGAGCCGACGAAGCCGGTGACGATCTCGTCGCGCCGGTCGGCGAGCGCGGCCGGGGTGACGATCGCCGGGTTGAGCGCGCCGAGTTCGCCGTAGAACGGGATCGGGGTCTCCCGGGCGTTGACCAGGTCGAGGAGGGCCTGGCCGCCGGCGAGGGAGCCGGTGAAGCCGACGGCGGTGATCGCCGGGTGACCGACGAGGGCCTGGCCGGCCGTGAAGCCCTCGACCAGCGCGAACACCCCGTCGGGAAGCACCTCGGCGAGGATCGCCGCGACCAGCTGTGACGTCTCCGGGTGTCCCGGGTGGGCCTTGACGACGACCGGGCAGCCGGCGGCGAGCGCCGAGGCGGTGTCGCCGCCGGCGACGGAGAACGCGAGCGGGAAGTTGCTGGCCGCGAACACGGCGACCGGGCCGAGCGGGACGAGCATCCGGCGCAGGTCGGGGCGCGGCGCGGGCTTGGCTGCCGGGTCGGCGTGGTCGATGATCACTTCGAGGAAGGTGCCGGCCTCGACGGCGGCGGCGAACAGTTCGAGCTGCACGCAGGTGCGCTCCAGCTCGCCGGTCAGCCGGGGCAGGCCCAGGTGGCTCTCCGCGTCGGCGGCCGCGATGATCGCCACCCCGTTTTCGCGGAGTTTCGCCGCGATTGTCCGCAACAGCTCCGCCCGCTCGGCGAGCGGGAGCGCCGCGAACCCGGCTGCCGCGCCAGCCGCCGCCGTGCAGACCCGGTCGAGCTCGGCCGGTGTAGTGTCGTGCGCCACAATCACTCCTCTAAACCGAACAATCTTTCTATTAGACCGAACGATAACCGGTATCCCGCTGATATGAAGCAGCGGCTACCGTCTTGTTCATGCCAGGACTCAACCTCTCCCGCGACGAGGCGGGCGTTCGGGGCGACCTGCTCCGCGTCGACGCCTACGACGTGCAGCTCGACCTGACCCAGGGCCCGGAGATCTTCACCTCCACCACGGTGATCACCTTCTCCGCCCGCGAGCCCGGCGCGTCGACCTTCGCGGACCTCGAGGCGCCCCGGGTGCACGAGATCATCCTCAATGGCCGGTCCCTGGACGTGGCCACCCACTTCGTCGACAGCCGTGTCCTGCTCCCCGACCTGGCGGCCAGCAACGAGCTGCGGGTCGTCGCCGACTGCGCGTACTCGAACACGGGCCAGGGCCTGCACCGCACGGTCGACCCGGTCGACGGCAACGCCTACGTCTACACACACTTCGAGGTCCCCGACGCGCGCCGGGTGTTCACCACCTTCGAGCAGCCGGACCTCAAGGGCACGTTCACGTTCACGGTCACCGCGCCCGCCGACTGGGAGGTGTTCTCGAACTCCCCCACCCCGGAGCCAGTCGACGGCGTGTGGTCGTTCGCGCCGACGCCGCGGATCTCCACGTACATCACGGCCGTGGTGGCCGGGAAGTACCACGTGGTGCGCGACAGCCACACCCTCGCCTCCGGCCAGGTCGTCCCTCTCGCGGTCGCGTGCCGGGCCTCGATGGGCCAGTACCTCGACGCCGACGAGGTCATCGAGGTCACCAAGCAGGGCTTCGACTACTTCACCCGGATGTTCGACCAGCCGTACCCGTTCGAGAAGTACGACCAGATCTTCGTGCCCGAGTACAACATCGGGGCGATGGAGAACGTCGGCTGCGTGACCCTGAACGAGAACTACGTGTTCCGTTCCAAGGTCACCGACACCCGCCGCCAGCAGCGCGCCGAGACCGTCCTGCACGAGCTCGCGCACATGTGGTTCGGCGACCTGGTGACGATGCGCTGGTGGGACGACCTGTGGCTCAAGGAGTCCTTCGCCACCTACGTCTCCGTGCGGGCCCTCACCGAGGTCACCCGCTGGCCGGGCGCGTGGACGACCTTCGCCAACGACGACAAGTCCTGGGCCCTGATCCAGGACCAGCTCCCGTCGACGCACCCGATCGTCGCCGACATCCGCGACCTGATGGACCTGCTGACCAACTTCGACGGCATCACGTACGCGAAGGGCGCCGCCGTCCTCAAGCAGCTCGCCGCCTGGGTGGGCAGCGACCAGTTCTTCGCCGGCATCCGGCACTACTTCGCCCGGCACGCCTGGGGCAACACCACCCTGACGGACCTGCTGGAGGCGCTGGAGAAGACGTCCGGCCGGGATCTGTCCACCTGGTCGGCCGAGTGGCTGCAGACCTCCGGCCCGAACACGCTGCGGCCCCGGTTCACGGTGTCCCCGGACGGGCTCTTCGACACCTTCGTCATCGAGCAGGAGGCGGCCGAGGAGTACCCGACGCTGCGGTCGCACCGGATCGCCATCGGCCTGTACGAGCGCGGCCCGCTCGGCCTCAGCCGCACCCACCGGATCGAGCTGGACGTCACCGGCCCGGTCACCGAGGTGCCGGACCTGGTCGGCCAGCCCCAGCCCGACCTGGTGCTGCTCAACGACGACGACCTGACCTACGCGAAGATCCGGTTCGACGAGCGCTCCCTGGACACCCTGATCACGGGGATCGGCGAGTTCGCCGAGTCCCTGCCGCGCGCCCTGTGCTGGACGGCGACCTGGGACATGGTCCGCAGCGGCGAGCTGGCCGCCCGCGACTACATCCGGCTCGTCCTCAACGGGATCGGCCGGGAGACCGACATCGGCGTGGTCGAGCAGCTGCTCCGGTCCCTGGTCACCTCCCTGGAGCGGTACGTGACCACCGACGCCCCGGCCGGCATCGTCGCCGACGCGGCCTACGAGCACATGACGGCCGCCCAGCCCGGCAGCGACCACCAGCTCGCCTGGGCCCGGCTCTACGCCCGGGTCGCCGAGCGCGACACGGACCTCGACCACGTGGCCGCTGTGCTCGACGGCTCGGCGGTCGTCCCCGGACTGGCGATCGACACCGACCTGCGCTGGGCACTGCTGTCCACGCTCGCCCGCGCCGGGCGGGTCGGCCGGGCCGAGATCGAGGCCGAGCTGGTGTCGGACGGCACGACGGCGGGCCTGCAGTACGCGGCCGGCGCGCTCGCGGCCCTGCCCGACCCCGAGACCAAGGCCGAGGCGTGGGCCTCCGTGATCGACCGGTCGGACCTGCCGAACGGGACCCAGGAGGCCGTCGTCGGCACCCGGGGCTCCAGCGGCGGCGGGTTCATGCAGGCCGGGCAGCGCGACCTGCTCAGCGGCTACGTCGACCGGTACTTCGAGGCGCTGCCGGCCGTGTGGGCCGACCGGGCCGCGGAGATCTCCCGGACGCTCGTCAACGGGCTGTACCCGCGGCTGTGGATCGAACAGTCGACCATCGACAAGACGGACGCGTTCCTCACCGAGCACGACCCGGCGCCGGCTCTGCGCCGGATCCTGATCGAGGGGCGCGACGACGTGGTGCGGGCGCTGCGGGCTCGGGCCCGGGACGCGGCCTGAGGCGTGGCTTTCGACGCGGCCTGATGCGGGGCTTTCGGGGTGGCGCCGCCAGGCGCCGCCCCGAAAGCGACCACCGGCCAGCCGAGCCCAACCGCCCCGGCCAGCCGGAGATCCCCGTGCGCCAGGGTCAGCCGGAGATCAGCTTGGCGTACGCCGGCTTGATGACCTCGTTGATCAGGACCAGCCGCTCGTCGAACGGGATGAACGAACTCTTCATCGCGTTGACCGTGAACCACTGCAGGTCGGCCCAGCCGTAGCCGAACGCGTCGACCAGCAGGCTCATCTCGCGGGACATGCTCGTACCACTCATCAACCGGTTGTCGGTGTTGACCGTGACCCGGAAGCGCAGGTCGTGCAGCATCCCGATCGGGTGGTCCTTGATCGTGTCGGCGATGCCCGTCTGCAGGTTCGACGACGGGCACAGCTCCAACGGGATGCGCTTGTCCCGGACGTAGGACGCGAGCCGGCCGAGCCGCCCCTCGGCGATGTCGTCGACGATCCGCACCCCGTGCCCGAGCCGGTCGGCCCCGCACCACTGGATCGCCTCCCAGATGCTCGGCAGCCCGAACGCCTCGCCGGCGTGGATGGTGAAGTGCGCGTTCTCCCGCTGGAGGTACTCGAACGCGTCCAGGTGCCGGGTGGGCGGGAAGCCGGCCTCGGCCCCGGCGATGTCGAACCCGACGACCCCCGAGTCGCGGTACTGCACGGCCAGCTCGGCGATCTCCATCGACCGCGCGGCGTGCCGCATCGCCGTCAGCAGGGTGCCGACCCGGATCTGTTTCCCTGCGGCAGCCGCGTTGGCGGTGCCCTCCCGGAAGCCCTCCAACACGGCCTCGACGACCTCGTTCAGGGACAGGCCCTGGGAAACGTGCTGTTCGGGGGCGTAGCGGACCTCCGCGTACACGACGCCGTCGTCGGCCAGGTCCTCCGCGCACTCGCGCGCGACCCGGCGCAGCGAGTCGGCGGTCTGCATGACGGCCACAGTGTGGTCGAAGGTCTCCAGGTAGCGGACCAGGGACCCGGAGTTCGCCGCGTCGACGAACCAACGACCGAGCTCGGCGGGCTCGGCCGCCGGAAGCTGGTGCCCGATGGCTCCGGCCAGCTCGATGATCGTCGCGGGACGCAGGCCGCCATCGAGGTGGTCGTGGAGCAGTGCCTTGGGAGCGGAGCGAATGTCCTCATACGTCGGTGCCATGGTCAGACTTTAGTGGCCCGACCCGCCCGGCACCGGCGATAGCGAGACAACTCACCCAAGATCAAGATCATCGGACGGTTACGGTGGGGCCCGACCCGACAGCGTCAGCGGGACCCGTCACCATCGTGATGCGTGCCGGTCACACCCACCCGGCGCTTCGTGTGGAACAGCCCGGGGAAGCTCGCGCACGGCACCGGCCGGACCCGCGCCTTGGCCAGCGGGGTGAAGTTCTCCACCTCCCGCGCGGTGAACCTGCCCAGCGACAGCTCACCGGTCAGGCAGCGCGGGTCGGTACACCTCAGCACGGCAGGAGTCCCGCCCGGTCCAGGTAGCGGACCGCCTCGATCCTGGCGTAACACGGACAGCGGACCGCCACCCCGTCGAGCAGGCACGCCGCGCAGTGTCCGTCGTCGTCCTCCTGGTGGATCCGCAGGACCGCGTGCGCCTCGTCAGCGTCAGTGATCTGTGGGGTCGTGGGCATGGCTCCGCCTTTCGTGGTGACCGTGGGATGCGGGCCACCTCAGCCGGTGCCTGTGCGTTTGTCGACCAGTTCGGCGCAGGGGCTGTCGGCGGGAAGTACCGGCCTACCCAACCGGATGGGGTGGCCCGCACAGAAAACGGTAGAGAAGAACGGTCCGCACACGCTATGCGCGTGCACGGATGTGCACGCGACTAACCGAGGCTGTCGAGCGCGGAGGCGATCAGCGCCCGCGCATCGGCCCCGTATACAGCCTGGTCGGACAGCATTCCGAAGGTCTGGGCATAAAGCGAAATCTCGCGCGGCTGTGTGATTGTCAGGAAGGCCGAAACCAGCTCCACGCCGACCTGCGCCTCGTCGTAGATCCAGAAGCTCTCAACCGGCCGCAATGCTGTGCGATCGACAGCATGCGGGATGACTCCGAGGCTCACGCCCGGCAGCGTCGCCAGGGATCGGAGGTGCCGAAGCTGGTCGCCCATCGTCTCGGACCCACCGATGCGATAGCGCAATACGCTCTCCTCGACCACCAGCGCGAATGTGCGCACACCTTCGCGCACGATCCGCTGCCGGTCCATCCGGACCTGAACAGCAGCTGCCACGTCGTCCGGGAGGGATCGCCAGTCTCGGACCGAGGACAACAGAGCTGTCGTGTAGGCGCGGGTCTGGAACAGCCCGGGAACGAGCCACGAAGAATAGGACCGGAAGCGCCGCGTGCGCTTCCATGAGCGGCTGGAGCGCCGCGTTGAGCTGCTTCAGCCCGGTGCGCTCCAGCCTTCGCCACTCGACATACATACCCTCGACGCTGTGTGCTGTCGCGATCAGGTCCGCAGTCTGGCCCTCCGCCGCGCAATGCAGCGTCCACACGCGGATGTCCTCGTCGGAAGGCGGGGTCCGACCGTGCTCCAGTCTGGAGCACTTGGACTCGTGCCAGCCGGCGCGCTCGGCCAACGCTCGCGCTGTGAGGCCCGAATCCTGCCGGATCTTGCGCAGGCGCAGGCCCAGAGCGCGCCGGGCTTCACGAACGCTGGAGGACGACGTCACGTAGCCCATTCTGACGACGCCACTAGCTTGGCTGGTAGTCCTCGTGCGGGACCGCCAACTCCCAGACCGCCTCGAACGCGGAGCGGCACAGCACGATCACCGCAGGATCGGTCACGATCTCCTTTTCCGTCGCGTCACCGTTCCCCGCGAAGTGGTTGATCAACAAGGTCTCCCCGTCGAACAGCCAGAAGTCATTGCCGGGCAACGCGAGGCCTGTCGCCTGGCGGCGCGGCAACCATCGAACCCGCTCCCCCGCCTTGGCGTTGTGCCCGCCGGTCAGCTCGTATTCGAATCGGACGTAGGAACTGATCGGCTCCGACACGACCCGGGCACGACGGATCTCGACGCCACGCGCGACCGATTCCTTGACGAGGGAGAACCACCAGTTGCCCTCGTCGGACTCAAAGGTGTGGTCACCCCGCAGCCAGGCGGCGTATTCGTCGTCGAGCATGTAACCGTCCCGCATCTCCAGGTGCACCGCCGACCGTCGTGCCGCGCGGAACAGATCCTCGAAGAGCGTCTTGTTACTCGCCACCCGTCACCTCTGGAAAGAACCGCATCATGCGCTTCGGAAACTCGATCACGGTCTCGTGGTCGGGGAGGCTAAGCTGCGCCAGCCGGCCCGGATCCGTCACCTTCCAGGATTGGAACAGGTAGGTGTCGCGTTCCTCGTCGTAGTAGAGGGTCGGTGAGTCGCCGTCCTGGCTTTCCGGGTCCTTGCCGAGCAATCTGAGTGCCATGGTTGCCTCCTCGGTGGGAAGACGGTGGACCTGACCGAGCTTGCATCAGGCCCACCGAAGATCGCCACCTACGTGCGCGAACTTGCACGCACCCCGGAGGGGTCAGGCCTGGCCGGCCTTCTCCAGCGCCGAGCAGCACGTGTTCACGACCAGCCGCGTGACGACGTACGGGTCACAGTTGGCGTTCGGCCGCCGGTCCTCGATGTAGCCCTTCTGCTCCACCTCGACCTGCCACGGGATCCGCACCGAGGCGCCCCGGTCGGACGCCCCGTAGCTGAACACGTTCCACGGCGCGGTCTCGTGCTGCCCGGTGAGCCGGCCCTCGATGCCCGCGCCGTAGTTGTGGACGTGCTCGAGGACGTTCTCGCCCAGCGCCTCGCAGGCGGTGATGATCGGCTCGTACCCCTCGCGCATGGCCCTGGTCGAGAAGTTCGTGTGCGCGCCCGCGCCGTTCCAGTCGCCCCGGACCGGCTTCGGGTCCAGGGTCGCGGCGACGCCGAAGTCTTCCGCGGTGCGGTACAGCAGCCAGCGGGCGATCCACAGGTGGTCGGATGCCGTGACCGCGTCGACGGGGCCGATCTGGAACTCCCACTGGCCGGGCATGACCTCGGCGTTGATGCCGCAGATCGCCAGTCCCGCCGCGAGACAGTGGTCGAGGTGCTTCTCGACGATGGCCCGGCCGAAGATCTCATCGGAGCCGACGCCGCAGTAGTAGCCGCCCTGCGGGGCGGGGAAGCCGCCGACCGGGAAGCCGAGCGGCCGGTTGTCCGCGAAGAACGTGTACTCCTGCTCGATGCCGAAGATCGGCTCCTGGTCGGCGAACTGGTCGGCGACCGGCGTGAGCAGCGCCCGGGTGTTCGTCGGGTGCGGGGCCATGGCGGTGTCGAGCACCTCGCACAGCACCAGCACGTTGTCGCCGCCCCGGATCGGGTCCTGGCAGGTGAACACCGGCTTGAGCACGCAGTCCGACGCGTTGCCCAGCGCCTGGTTGGTGCTGGAACCGTCGAAGCCCCACAGCGGCAGCTCCGCGCCGTCGGCCAGCACCCGGGTCTTCGAGCGGAGCTTGGCGGTCGGCGCGGTGCCGTCGATCCAGATGTACTCGGCCTTGAAACTCATCTGCGGCGTCCTCATCCTCTGCGGGGCTGTTACCCCACAGAGGCTCCCGAGGAACAGTTTCTCGACAGTTTCTCCATTGTTAAATCCGTGCGTCGGCGCGCCGATCAGGGCACGATCCGGACAACCCGCCGGTGTCGTCCGTCACGCCGCACGGCGGGAGGTCCGCCCGCCGGGGAGGCGCGGATCGCCACCTACGTGCGCGAACGTGCACCCCGCCGGGGATGATGAGCCCATGCTGCTCAGTGCGTTGTGTTGTCCCGTGTGCGGGGAAGCTTTTCTGCGGGAGACCCGGGTCGCGGAGCGGGCCGGGGGGGTGACGTGCGAGAACGGGCATTCGTTCGACCGGGCGCGGCAGGGGTACGTGAACCTGCTGGCGGGGAAGGACCCCGGTACCGGGGACTCCGCCGAGATGATCGCGCACCGGGTGGCGTTCCTCGGGGCGGGGCACTACGAGCCGGTCGCCGATCTGCTGCCGGCCGACCCGGGTGGCGTGATCGTCGAGGTGGGCGCCGGCACGGGCTACTACCTGGGCCGGGTCCTCGACCGGTCACCCCGCGCGGAGGGCCTGGCCCTGGACCTGTCGAGGTACGCGGCCCGCAGAGCCGCCCGGGCACACGAGCGGGCCATGGCCGCGGTGGCGGACTGCTGGGCGCGGCTGCCGCTCGCGGACGACAGCGTGGATCTGGTGCTGGACGTGTTCGCGCCCCGCAATGTCGCCGAGTTCCGCCGGGTGTTGCGGCCGGGGGGTCGGCTGGCGGTGGTGACGCCGCTGCCGGAGCACCTGGGCGAGATCCGGGAGCCGTTGGGCATGCTGGCCGTCGATCCGTCGAAGGCCGAGCGCGTCTCCTCCGTAACCGACAAGGATTTTGAGCTTGTGGGGGAGACGGAGCTGCGCCGGACGATGGACCTGGACCACCCGGCGATCGCGCACCTGGTCGGCATGGGGCCGAGCGCGCATCACACGGACGCGGCGGGCGTGGCGGCGCTGCCCGAGCGGGTCAGTGTCTCCATTGCCGTGCGGTGCGCCCTGTACGCAGCACTTCCTCGGTGACGAAGACGGCCACGAACACCGCGATCAGCGCCACGAGTTGGACCAGCGGGTTGAGCTGGACGCCGAGCGGGACCGTGGCCATGGCGACCACGCCGCCGAGCGCCCGCCACCCGACCGCGCCGATCTTGAGCACGTGCCGGAAGTAGGCCTCGCCGATCAGGAACAGGGCGACGCCCCCGGCGAGGACGACGGCCGCCCGGAATCCCGAGTGCGCGGTGGCGTGGCCCATCGCCTTCTTCACTCCGGCGGCCATCGCGATGACGCCCAGCAGCATGGGCACGTAGGCGTAGCCGAACGCGTGCAGCGCCGATCGCGAGCGCCGGCCCGGGTCCGCGATCGCGGCCAGCGCCTCGGCCGCGTGTTCGTCGTCGCGGGCGAAGTAGCACCACCACAGGTGGTACGCCAGGGTCAGGCCGAGCGCGGCGGCGGCGACGAGTTGCCAGGTCACCGGCAGCCCGAACGCCCCGACGCCGATCGCGACGACCGACTCGCCCAGCGCGATGATCAGGACGAGGCCGTGCCGTTCCACGAAGTGTCCGGCCTGGACGTTGTAGTGGCCGGTCGAGTGCAGGTACGGCGTGATGGCCTGGAGCGCGAACGCCGCGACCCACAACCACGGCAGGTGCAGCCAGCCGCCGACCAGGACCAGGCCGGCGGTGAACAGGTTCTCCGGAGCCAGCCAGCGCATGAACTTCCATGCACCGGGCTGGCTGGTCAGGAACAGTCCGGAGTGGACGGCGTTGACGACGAAGTAGCCGAGCCCGAACGCGAGCCCGGTGCTCCCGTAGGCCTCCGGGATGGCCAGCGCCACGACCAGGAACCCGGTCATGCCGGTCAGGAGCAGGACCCGGCGGACGGTGTTGACCATCCGGACGCTGTTCGTGAGCCACACGTAGCCGCTGTACATCCACCAGATGATGCCCAGCATGATCACGATCCGGCCGAAGCCCAGCGGGGTCGGGTCCCCGGCCAGTTTCGTCGTCAGCTGGGTGATCGTGAAGACGAACACCAGGTCGAAGAAGAGTTCGAGCGTGGAGGCCCGGTCGGCGGGCAGCGCCAGGCTGTGCGGCGAGGACGTCACGTGATCAGTATGCGGCCGACCCCACCACGGCACCGGGTACTAGTCGAACGTGACCGCCCATTCCAGCGCCGCGAGCCGGCTGCTCACCAGCGCCGGATCCAGCCCGCGCGTGGTCGCCTCGTGGCACGACCAGTCCAGGCAGGTGTACAGGTCCAGCAGCGCCGCCGCCTCCTCCGGCTCGCGCACGGCGGTCAGGGTCCGCGACCGCCAGTCGGCGTAGCGTTCCCCGCCGCGCAGGTCCGGCAGCCCCCGGCCGTCCGCGCGGGCCAGCGGGTCCAGGTCGTCGCGCAGGCCGAGCACCCAGCACAACGCCGTGGCGGACTCGGCCCCGGCGGCGTGCTCCCGGCTGTCCCCGTCGCCGTGCACGATGAACCGCCACTCGGCCGGGTGCACGAACCGGAGGATGTGCGCGTCGAGCAGCCAGTCCATGGCCCGTTCGGCGGGCATGCCCAGCGTCCGGGCGTGCGCGATGTGCAGGACGGCCACCCTGGCCTCCAGCTCCGGCACCGGGCGCACCCTGATCAGCGCGCCCGGCCGGTAGCTGAGCGGGAGTCGGCGGCCCGGGGCCGGGGCCCCGAGCCGACGCAGTTCGTCAATGGATGCGGACCGAAGGGCGGCCGGGTCCACGGGGGCTACTCGTCCCGGTGTGCCGTGTCCGGGCTGAACGCCGGCAGGCAGATCGCGAGGTACTCCGCGCCCTCGGGAGCCGTGTACCGGACCTTCTCGCCGCCCCTGGTGACCACGGCCTGCCCGGCCGCCACGGCGAGCACCCCGTCGGCGTGCTCCACGTGCACCGCGCCCTTGAGCACGACCGTGATCTCGTCGAACTCCGGCGTCTGGGCCGGCTCGTCCCAGCCGGCCGGCGCGATCATGTGCGCCACGGAGACGGCCTCGTGACCGGTGTTGACCCGGCCGACGTACTCGTCGATGACCTTGCCGCCCGGTACCGGAATGCGGGTCGGGCTCTTGATCAGCTCAGGCATGGATCTTCTCCAGGATGAGGGACGGGGCCGCGCCCGCCGTGCCGATGGTCCACGCGTTCTTCAGTGCCTCGTGCGCCCCGGCGAGCCTGTTCTCGTCGTCGGCGCGCAGCTCCAGGAGCACGTCGCCGGCCTCGACCCGGTCGCCGGGCTTGCGGTGGATGACGATGCCCGCGCCAGCCGAGACCGGGTCCTCCTTGCGGGCCCGGCCGGCGCCGAGCCGCCACGCGGCGACCCCGACCTGGTAGGCGTCCAGCGTCGCCAGCACCCCCGACTCTCCCGCGAGCACGGTCTCGGTGACCGGGGCCTGGGCCAGCGGCGCGTCCGGGTCGCCGCCCTGGGCGCTGATCATGGCGCGCCAGGCGTCCATGGCCCGGCCGTCGCGGAGCGCCTTCTCGGGGTCGACGTCGATCTTCGCCAGGGCGAGCATCTCCCGCGCCAGGGCCAGGGTCAGCTCGACCACGTCGGCCGGACCGCCGCCGGCGAGAACCTCGAGGGATTCCTCGACCTCCAGCGCGTTGCCGATCTTGAGGCCGAGCGGGACGGACATGTCGGTGAGCAGCGCCACCGTGTCCACGCCGTGCGCCGTGCCCAACTCGACCATCGTGCGGGCCAGCTCCCGGGCCCGGTCCAGGTCCTTCATGAACGCGCCCGAGCCGACCTTCACGTCCAGCACCAGGCCCGACGTGCCCTCCGCGATCTTCTTGCTCATGATCGAGCTGGCGATCAGCGGAATGGCCTCGACGGTGCCGGTGACGTCGCGCAGCGCGTACAGCTTCCGGTCGGCCGGGGCAAGCTCGTCGCCGGCCGCGCAGATCACGGCGCCGGTGTCGCCGAGCTGGCGGAGGAACTCGGCGTTGGAGATCCTCGCCCGCCAGCCCGGGATCGTCTCCAGCTTGTCCAAGGTGCCGCCGGTGTGCCCGAGACCACGGCCGGACAGCTGCGGCACGGCCGCGCCACACGCGGCGACCAGCGGCGTCAACGGCAGCGTGATCTTGTCGCCGACCCCGCCGGTGGAGTGCTTGTCCACGGTCGGACGGGCCACGCTCGACAGGTCCAGCCGCTCGCCCGAGGCGATCATCGCGGCCGTCCACCGGGCGATCTCGCGGGGCGTCATGCCGTTGAGCAGGATCGCCATCGCCAGGGCCGACATCTGCTCGTCGGCGACCACGCCCCGGGTGTAGGCGTCGATCACCCAGTCGATCTGCTCGTCGGAAAGGGGCTGCCGGTCCCGCTTGGTCCGGATCACGTCCACAGCGTTCATCACGGTGAGTAGCCTATCCACGCGTGGGGGCGGCCCTGTGGGGATCACGGGGTTATCGGCACCCGCTTAGCTATGCAATTCCGACAAACTTCTCGCAGCTTCGTCCTAGATGGGCGGAAAATCACAAAGAGAAGGCGTGCGGCAGCAGGTCCCGCATCGCGATCGGTCCGTCCCGGTGGTCGATCAGGCAGTCCGGGCCGCCGTGCTCGAACAGCAGCTGCCGGCACCGGCCGCACGGCATCAGCGCCTCCCCGGCCCCGTCCACGCACGACATCGCCACCAGCCGGCCGCCGCCGGTCGCGTGCAACGCGCCCACCAGGCCGCACTCGGCGCACAGGGTCAGGCCGTAGGACGCGTTCTCCACGTTGCAGCCGGCCACGATCCGGCCGTCGTCGACCAGCGCGGCGGCCCCCACCGGGAACTTCGAGTAGGGGGCGTAGGCCCTGGTCATCACGTCCCGGGCGGCTGTGCGCAGCGCGTCCCAGTCGATCTCAGCCCTTGACATACGGCTTCCCGTCCGCGGCCGGCGCCCGCACCTTGCCGACGAGGCCGGCGACGGCGAGCAGGGTCGCGATGTACGGCGCCATCCGCAGGAAGTCCGCCGGAATGGGGCTCTGGGTGGAACTCAGCACGATCTGCAGCTTGTCGGCGAACCCGAACAGCAGGGCCGCGCCGAGCGCCCCCGTCGGGCTCCACCGGCCGAAGATCAGGGCCGCCAGGGCGATGAAGCCTTTGCCGGCGGTCATGTTCTTGTTGAAGGCCAGGCCGGAGCCCAGGGTCAGGGCCGCGCCGCCCAGACCGGCAACGAGGCCGCCGAGGATCACGTTGCGGTACCGGACCGCCCGCACCTTGATGCCGACCGTGTCCGCGGCCGTCGGGTGCTCGCCGACCGCCCGGGTCCGCAGGCCCCACCGGGTGCGGAACAGGCCGAAGGTGACCACGGCGACCAGGATCAGCGCCAGGTACACGAAGATGTTGTTCCGGAACAGCGCCGGCCCGAGGAACGGGATGTCCGCCAGCAGCGGGATGTTCCAGCTCTCCAGCTTCGGCGGCTGGTTGTAGGTGACCGCCTCGGGCTGCATCAGCCGCTCGTAGATCACGCCGGTGATGCCGAGCGCGAGCACGTTGAGGATGACGCCGAGCACGACCTGGTCCACCAGGTACTTGATCGCGAACACCGCGAGCAGCGCCGCCATCAGCGCGCCGAACCCGGCGGCGGCGATGACCCCTGCCCACACGTTGTGCGTCATGGTCCCGATCAGCGCCCCACCGAACGCGCCGACCAGCAGCTGGCCCTCGATGTTGATGTTCACGACGCCGGACCGCTCGCACAACACGCCGCCGAGCGAGCCGAAGATCAGTGGCAGCGCGGCGATCAGGGTGCCGTTGACCAGGTCGACGGCGTAGATCGTGTGCCCGACCTTGGCCAGCGACACGGCCCACAGCATGAACGCGCCGACGAAGCCGAGCAGTGCGACAGCCGTGGCGGTCGGGAACCACTCCTTCCCGGCGAGCAGCGCGACGCCGGCCGCGACGGCGAGCAGGCCGAGCACGATCACGACGGCCCGGGGGGCGAAGGTCAGCGACGTGCCCTCGGTGAACTTCAGGACGACGTCGTTGGTCGCCGGCTTCACCAGGCCGAAGAAGGCGAACGCGAACAGCCCGAGCACCACGTAGACGGCCCCGGCCTTCCGGGAGCGGCTCCAGAAGCCCATGGTCACCACCCCTTCGCGAGGGTCGTCGTGGTCCCACTCGTGGTGACCGCTCGAAGTCGGAAAATGGCCTTGATCAGGGCCGGTGCGGCGATGAACACCACGATCAGCGCCTGGAGCACGTTGACCATGTCGATCGGGATGTTGGCGGCGGCCTGCATCTTCACCGCTCCGGCCTGCAGCCCGCCGATCAGCAGTGCCGCGCCCACCACGCCCCACGGCTTCGCCCGGCCCAGCAGGGCCACGGTGATGCCGTCGATGCCGATCCCGGCGCTCACCGACGGGGTCAGCGCGTGCGCGGTACCGAGCAGAACGCTGCCGCCGCCGAGCCCGGCCAGCGCCCCGGCGACGACCATCACCAGGATGTACGCCTTGGAGATGCTCATCCCCGCCGTGCGCGCCGCGTCCGGGTTGGCCCCGACGGCCCGGAACTCGAACCCGAGCGTCGAACGGTTCAGCAGCCAGGACACTCCGAACGCCGCGGCGATCGCGAGCAGCACCGCCAGGTTCACCCGGTAGGCGTCGCCGAAGATGTGCGGCAGCTTGGCGGTCTCGTCGACCTTCTTGCTGATCGCGTCGGTGCGGCCCGGGTCCTGGACGCCCTTCTGGGTCACCAGCCAGACCAGGAAGATCGCGGCGACGTTGTTCAGCATGATGGTCGTGATGACCTCGTGCGCGCCGGTCTTCGCCTTCAGGAAGCCCGGGATCAGGCCCCACAGCGCGCCGAACACCGCCGAGGCGAGCAGCGCGAACACCAGGTGCAGCCCGTACGGCAGCGGCACGGCGAAGCCTGCGACCGCGCCACCGATGCAGCCGAAGATCACCTGGCCCTCGGCGCCGATGTTGAACAGCCCGGCCCGGAACGCGAGCGCCACGGCCAGACCGGTGAAGGTCAGCGGCGCGGCGTACGTCAGCGTCTCGGTGATCGGGTAGAAGATCTGCGCGGCGTCGCCGCCCGACAGGGACGACGGGTCGAAGACCGCGCCCTGGAAGAGGGCGACGTAGGCGTCTCGGACCGCGTACCAGCTGTAGCTGATCGCGTCGCCCGGTGCGGAGAAGAAGTAGCCCCAGGCCGCGCGCGCGTCGGCGTCCACGACGATGATCAGCAGGCCGCCGACGACCATGGCGAGCACCACGGCCAGCAGGGTGACCATGAACGAGTTCGCCGTGGTCAGCTCCTCGATCAGCAACTGGCCGAAGGACCGCTTCGGCGCCGGCCCGTCCTGCGCGGCCGGCACCGTGAAACCGCTCGCCGGCGCGGCAGCCGCCGGAACACCCGGATCCGCCGGGCCGTCCGACACCGGCTCGTCCTTCGTGGGTTCAGTCACCAGTCACTCCAGCCATGAGCAGTCCCAGCTTCTCCGCCGTCGCCTCGGCGGCCGGCAGGGTCGCGATGACCTTGCCCCGGTACATCACGGAGATCCGGTCGGCGAGGGCCAGGATCTCGTCCAGTTCGGTGGACACGAGCAGCACCGCGCCGCCCTGGTCGCGTTCGCGGACGATCCGGTTGTGGATGAACTCGATCGAGCCGACGTCCACGCCCCGGGCCGGCTGGGAGGCGACCAGCAGCTTGAGCGGCCGGGACATCTCCCGGGCCACGATGACCTTCTGCTGGTTGCCGCCGGACAGCGAGCCGACGGACTCGTCGGCGGACTGGGTCCGGATGTCGAACTCCGCGATCCGCTCGGCGGCGTTGCGCGCCACCTCCGCCGGCCGGAAGACCAGGCCCCTGGCGAACGGCTCGCGGTCGTACAGGTCGAGCACGAGGTTCTCGGCGACCGAGAAGTCCTTGACGATGCCGTCGGTGCTGCGGTCCTCGGGGACGTAACCGACCCCGGCTTCCAGAACCTCTTTGGGGGTACGCCCGTGCAGGTCGCGGTCCTGGAGCGTGATCGACCCGCCCAACACCGGCCGCAGCCCCATCACGGCCTCGACCAGCTCGGTCTGCCCGTTGCCCTGCACCCCGGCGATGCCGAGCACCTCGCCGGCCCGCACGGTCAGGTCCACGCCGTCCACGGCGCGGTGGCCGCGCTCGTCCACGACGGTCAGGTTCGCGATCTCCAGGACCGGCTCGCCGGGGCTGGCCGGGCCCTTCTCGACGGTCAGCTTGACGTGCCGGCCGACCATCATGGCCGCGAGCTCGTCCTGGCTGTCGTCCGGGGAGGCGGTGCCGACGACCTTGCCCCGCCGGATCACCGTGATCTTGTCCGCGATGGCCTTGACCTCGCGCAGCTTGTGGGTGATCAGCACGATCGACTTGCCGGCGGCCTTCAGCCCGCGCATGACCTCGAGCAGCTCGTCGGTCTCCTGCGGGGTGAGCACGGCCGTCGGCTCGTCCAGGATCAGCAGGTCCACGTCACGGGTGAGCGCCTTGACGATCTCGACCCGCTGCTGGATGCCGACCGGCAGCTCCTCGACGATCGCGTCGGGGTCCACCGGCAGGCCGTACCTCGTCGACACCTCGGTGACGTGCCGGCTGGCCTTCGCGCGGTCGAGCAGCCCGAGCCTGGTGTCCTCCGCGCCGAGCATGATGTTCTCGGCGACGGTGAAGACCGGGATGAGCATGAAGTGCTGGTGCACCATGCCGATGCCGGCCGCGATCGCGTCGCCGGGCGACTTGAGGGTCAGCGGCTTGTCGTCCACCAGGATCTCGCCCGAGTCGGGCTTGAGGAGTCCGTAGAGGACGTTCATCAGCGTGGACTTGCCGGCGCCGTTCTCGCCCAACAGGGCGTGGATCTCGCCGGACTCGACGGTGAGGTCGATGTGATCGTTGGCGACCAGATCACCGAACGTCTTGGTGATGCCGCGCAGTTCGAGTTTCATCGTCCTCCTCACCGGGTGCAGGGGGCGCCGGGAGAACCCGGCACCCCCTGCGACTCATTCTGGTACTACTTCGGCTGCGCCGGGGACTCAATCTTGATCTTGCCCGAGCCGATGTCGGCCTTCAGCTGGTCCAGCTCCTTCTTCAGGTCGGCCGGAACCTTGCTGTCGAACTCGTGGAACGGGGCCAGCGACACGCCGTTGTTGGCCAGCGTGCCGGTGTAGCTGCCGGTCAGGCTCTCGCCCTTGGCACCCTTGAGCGCCGCGTCCTTGACAGCGTCGGAGATGTTCTTCACGACGGTGGACAGGAACACCGGGCAGTACTGCGCGACCGAGTTGCAGCCGTCCTGGTCGACCCAGATCACGGCGAGCTTGCCACCGGACGCCTGCGCGGCGGCGGCGGAGCCCTGACCGGCGCCACCGGCGACCGGCATCACGACGTCGGCGCCCTGGGCGACGAAACCGTCCGTGATCTGCTTGCCCTTGTTCTGGTCGTTGAAGCTGCCGGCGAAGGTGCCTTCCTGGGTCTTGTTGTCCCAGCCCAGAACCTTGACGGTCTTGCTCTTGACCTTGTTGTACTCGGCGACGCCCTCGGCGAAGCCGTCCATGAAGATGGTCACCGGCGGGATCTTCAGGCCGCCCCAGGTGGCGACGGTGCCCGACTTGCTGGTGCCCGCGGCCAGGTACCCGGCGAGGAAGCCGGCCTGCGCGGTGTTGAACTGCATCGAGTAGACGTTCGCCAGGTCGATCTTCGAGTCGATGATCGCGAACTTCTGGCTGGTGTTCTTCGTCGCCGCGGCCTTGGTCGCGTCGCTCATCAGACCGCCGACGGCGACGACGAGGTCGCACTTCTCGGCGACCAGGGCGTTCAGGTTCGGCTCGTAGTTGGTCTCGGCGGCCGACGTCACGTACTTGATGTCGATGTCCGCGTTGTCCTTCTTGGCCGCCTGCAGGCCGGCCCACGCGGAGGTGTTGAACGACTTGTCGTCGATGCCCCCGGTGTCGGTGACCATGCAGGCCTTGTACTTCTTGCCGCCCGATGAGCCGTTGTTGCTCGCCGGCTTGCTGCCGCAGGCAGCAGCGGACAGAGCGAGGCCACCGATCGCCAGTACGGCGACGACCCTCATCCCACGCACTCGGCGCAAGGCGGTCTCCTTCCACACAGGTTCCCACCGCAGGGATCCGCGGTGATCTCAACGGACGGAGACTAGCGGGTTCTACCGTCCAGTAGCGCGTGGACAGGGCCGCACGACGTTCCCGCTGTTATCGATCCGTTATTTGACTGTGACTTTACTGTGCGATCATGACGGGTTTAGGCGCTTTGGTAGCATTACGCTGTGAGAAAATCCGCGCCCGACAGGATCTAGTGCCAGAAGGTCGCGACACCGGCGTTTATCAGGGTCATACCGCCGATGGCGAGAAAATGACCGGTCGCCACCGACTCCTTCTTCCGCACCACCCACACCATGATGAAGATCAACAGGGCGATCACGCCCTTGACGGCCAGTTTTGCCGGGTCCGGCTGCACGGCGCGGCCGAGCGGGGCCGCGAGCGCGATCCCGGTCAGCACCTGCACCGCCGAGCCGGCCAGCATCGCCGAGTTGATCCGGATCTTCCCGGAGAGGTACTGCACCACCACGCCGCCGAGCAGCAGCGCGAAGCCGATCAGGTGCACGTACCGCAGAGTCAGCCGCAGAGCTTCCACAGGCTCAAACCTTTCTGGTCCGGCTGGCCGCGCGCCAGCCCCGGATGCCGAGTACCCCGACCGTCGTGCCGATGGCCAACGACGCGGCGATCAGCAGCGCGTGTACCCAGAGGAACGACGTGGGCGTGTCACCTGACCAGGCGCGCGGATCCCGCCAGATCGCGACCGCGAACCGCGGCCAGATGATCGCGCTCCACACGCCGACGAGAACGAGAAAGGCCGACCAGGCCCGGGACAACACCACGGCCGAGATTCTACGCACGGTCGAAGATGGGTTCCCGACGCCCCGTCGGGTCGGGCCGCCGCGCGCAGCGAGATGCCCGCGCTCGGGCGAGCGCGGGCATCGGGGGTACTACGCGGACAGGCGGGCGGCGATCGCGGTGAAGCCGGCCTTCAGCTCGGCAGCCGTCGGCAGCGCCGAGGGCTCCGGCAGGACGTGGTGATCGTCGTCGTGGTCATGGTCGTGGTCATGACCCTCGTGGTCGTGTCCCTCGTGGTCGTCCTCGGCGAAGTCCTCGTCGTCGTAGGACGCCGCGAGCTCGCGGGCCTTGGCGATCTCGGCCTTGATGCCGTCGATCTCGGTGTGCGGCTGCAGCGGCTCGACGACGGCCAGCAGCTCCTCGTCGGTCACCACGGCGTTGGCGACGGCGAGGGCGTGCTCGCGCGAGTACGGCCCGCAGACGACCGGCTCCCACACCTCGTCCTCGTCGTCCGACGCCGGACCGAAGGTGATGATCCAGGGCAGGTCATATGCCGGCGAGTCGTCCGGCAGGTCAAGCGTCACGATGGCTCCCATACCGGCCATCATCCCCGGTCGTCGGTGAGCGCCTGCTCCGGCCCCGCCGCGAGGTCGCGGACCTCACCCCGGTCGGACGTCGCCGCCAGGGACGAGCCCCACAGCAGCAGCTGGCTGAAGAAGTTCAGGAAGACGAGCAGCCCGACGGCGCCTGCGACCACGGTGTACGCCGGATTCTGGTTCACCCGCATGATGTAGAACTGCGCGACGGTCTTGAGCAGCTCCAACCCGACGGCGACGAGCAGCCCGGCCGGCAGCCAGCGGCCGAGCGGCATCTTCAGCCGGGGCAGCCCGGTGAGCATCGCCGCGGCCAGCAGCCAGTTGATGAACACGGCGACCACGACCCCCGCGCCGCTGAGCAGGTCGTCGAACACCCCGATGTCGACGTGCTGCCTGAGCCAGGCGATCCCGGCCTGCGCGCCCACCGAGAAGCCGATCGACAGCGCCAGCAGCAGACCCAGCCCGATCAGGACGAGGATGTCCACGCCCCGGCGGATGAAGTAGTTGCCCGGCTCCTGGTCGAGGAGCCACACCGCCCGGATGGATGCGCGCATCGCCTCCACCCAGCCGATCCCGGTGAGCAGGAAGCCGACCAGGCCGGTGATCCCGACGGCGCTCTTGGCGTTCCTGACGTTGGCGACCTCCAGGAACGGCAGGTTCGCCCGCAGCCAGTTCTCGACGGCGAAGACGACGTCCCTGTTGTTGTCGAGGACGTAGCCGAGCACGGCGAACGCGAGCAGGGCCAGCGCGAAGCAGGCGAAGAAGCCGTAGTAGGAGATCGCCGCGGCCATCCGGCCGGCGTGCACGTCCGCGTACCGCTGCTTGGTGCGCCAGAAGTGGTCGAACTTGGGCGACCAACGGCGCAGTGCCTCCACCGAGCGGTTCCACCCGTCGATGACGACCGGGATCGGGTTCCTCACCGGCCGACCAGCGGGAAGTCCCGCTGGGGGCGCCACATGCCGTCGTCGCCGTGCTCGTACAACGTGAAGGCCTCGACGTCGAAGAGCGCGTCGAAACCCGCGAGGTCGTCGAACGCGCGGTCCAGCGCCGCCGCCGGCACGTCGTGGGCCACCGTCACATGAGGGTGGTACGGAAACCGCAGCTCCCTGGCCAGCGGCCCCTCCCGCAGCGACTCCTCCAACCGCTCGCACTCGCTGATGCCCTGGGCGACCATCACGAACACCACGTCGGTCAGCGGCCGGAACGTGCCCGTGCCCCGCAGGTGCAGCGTGAACGGCGCCCCGGACGTCGCGACCCGGCGCAGGTGCTCCTCGACGCCCGACCGCAGGTCCCCGGGGACCTCGGTCGGGCCGATCAGGGTCAGGTGCGGCGGCACGAACCGGGCCAACGGGTCACCGGCCGCCTCCCGGGCCCGGGCCAGCTCGGCCGCCCACGGCTCCGGGATCGGGAAGGCGACCCCGATGGTCTGACTCACCGCGCCTCCCGTCGATGTCCCGGTCGTGCCGTCTAGCTGGCGGTCGAGGCCAGGAAACCGATCCGGTCGTAGACCGTCCGGAGGGTCTCCGAGGCGACCGCGCGGGCCTTGCGGGCCCCGATAGCCAGGATCTCATCAAGCTCGCCCGGATTGTCCAGATACTTCTTAGTCTGCTCCTGGATCGGCCTGGTGAAGTCGGCGACCACCTCGCCCAGTTCCTTCTTCAGGTCACCGTACCCGCGGCCGGCGTAGCGCGTCTCGAGTGCCGCGATGGTCTCTCCGGTGAGCGCGGAGTAGATCGTCAGCAGGTTGGACACGCCGGGCTTGTTCTCCGCGTCGAACACGACCTCGCGGCCCGTGTCGGTGACCGCGCTGCGGATCTTCTTCGCCGACTTCGCCGGGTCGTCCAGCAGCTCGACGATGCCGTTCGGGCTGGACGCCGACTTGCTCATCTTCGCGGTGGGGTCCTGAAGATCCGTGATCTTCGCCGTCTCCTTGAGGATGTGCGGCTTGGGCACGGTGAACGTGTCGCCGAACGTCGTGTTGAACCGCTGCGCCAGGTCCCGGGTCAGCTCGATGTGCTGGCGCTGGTCCTCGCCCACCGGGACCTCGTCGGCCTGGTAGAGCAGGATGTCGGCGACCTGCAGGATCGGGTACGTGAACAGGCCGACGCTCGCCCGGTCCGCCCCCTGCTTGGCCGACTTGTCCTTGAACTGGGTCATCCGCGACGCCTCGCCGAAACCGGTGATGCAGCCCATCACCCAGGCGAGCTGGGCGTGCTCGGGCACCTGCGACTGCACGAACAGCGTCGAGCGCTCCGGATCGATGCCGATCGCGAGCAGCTGGGCCGCCGACACCCGGGTGCGCTGCCGGAGCACGGCCGGGTCGTGGCCGGCGGTGATCGCGTGCAGGTCCACCACGCAGTAGAAGGCGTCGTGGGTGTCCTGGAGCGGAATCCAGTTACGGAGGGCACCCAGGTAGTTACCCAGGTGGAAGGAGTCTGCGGTCGGCTGGATTCCGGACAGGACACGAGGCATGTCACCGATTCTGTCAGCTCCGGTGCGGAACCCGCCGACCTGGTGGCGACTCTGTACTCTCGAGTCACCGAGCAGGGGTCCTGACCACCCCGGGGGCGGTGAACAGGCGGCGTGTGGGCATGCCTACAGGCGCTAGACGCGGAGGTGTCCTGGTGGGCGGCAACAGTGGCGAAGTGGCGATCGCGAACCTGTACGACGACTGCTACCGGCGGCTCGTGACCCAGCTCTACGCGTTCACGGGCGACCTGGCCGAGGCGCAGGACGCCGTCCAGGAGGCGTTCGCCCGGGCCCTGGCCCGCCCCAAGCACATCTCCGACATCGAGAACCCGGAAGCCTGGCTGCGCACCGTCGCCGTCAACCTGGTCCGCCGCCGCTGGCGTCGCCGCCGGCTGTTCGACACGATCATGATGCGCACCCGCCCGGTCACCAGCACCGTCGAGCCCGGGCCCGAGCCCGACCGCACCGACCTGCTCGCGGCGCTCGCCCAGCTCCCCCAGGCGTACCGGGAGGTGATCGTCCTGCACCACCTCGCCGACCTGCCCGTCGACGAGGTCGCCACGACCCTCGACCTCCCCGTCGGCACCGTGAAGTCCCGCCTGTCGCGTGGCCGCACCGCGCTGGCCACCAGACTCCGGCCGGCCGAGGCGGAGCTCTCCCGCCATGCCTGAGTTACTCGACCCGTTTGAGCCCGATGACCGGATCGAACGGGCCCTCGCCGAATCGCGCTCCCACCTGCTGGGCAACATCCCCCAGCCGGGTCTCGGATCCGTGTCGGCGCGCGCGGACGCCGTCCGCCGCCGTCGCCGCCTGATCACCGCTGCCGGGGGCACGGCGTTGGCCGTCCTCACGATCACCGGGGTGCGCCTCGCCGCCGCGCCGGCCGAGCCCGGGCCGGGGCCGGCCGCGCCGAATCCGTACACGATGAACGCCTCGCTCACCAGCCACACCTCCACCTGGGCCGGCGAGGGCATCGAGGTGCTCGCCCCCGACCGCCCGAACCTCAACGTGCCCGGCTCCCTCTACGACGTGGAGTTCGCCGACGACCGCCATGGGTACGCGCTGGCGGCCGACTGCCGAACCACCCTCCCGACCTGCACGCTGACCTTCGCCCGCAGCGAGGACGGCGGCGACGAGTGGCAGACCCTGTCCTCGCCGATCCCGACCGCCACCTCCGAGACCCTGCCGGACCTGGTCGTCCTCAACGGCACCGAGCTGGTCCTCGGCGGCGCCTGGCACAGTCCCGACAGCGGCCGCACCTGGGCCGCCACCCCGGTCGACGACGCGCCGCTGACCGCCATCCCCGCCAACAGCCGGCTGTTCGTGGCCGGCGACGGGCTCCGGGTCCGCCTCGCCGGCTCCGGCGGCCGGGCCGCGAAGCTGACCACCGTCCCCGCCGGGTTCACCGTCCGGTGGGCCGCGCAGGGTCCCGCGCGCGACGGCGCGTGGTGGATCACCGGCACGAGCGAGGGCAAGCCGCAGATCGCCGTCAGTCGCGACGCCGGCCGGACCTGGCTGACCACCACGCTGTCCGTCCTCAACGGCGAGGTCGGCAACATCCGGATCGCCACCGGCAAGGACGAGATCTACGCCGTCGTCACCGGCCGGGCCACCGTCGACGGCACCCACCAGGCCGCCAGCCCCATCCTCGGGTTGTTCCGCTCCACCGACAACGGCCAGAGCTTCGCGCTGTTCGTGGGCTTCCCGCCCGCCGCGGCCGAGGACACGGTGCCGCTGCCCGACGGCCGGCTATTGATGGCCGTCGACACCGACCCGGGCACGTGGTGGGTCGCGGCGTCCGGGCAGCAGGGCGGCAGCAAGATTACGGCGTTGCCGCAGGTCAGCAGGGTGCACCGGACCGGGGCCGGGTATGTGGCCTTCGGGGTGTGGGGGATGGACTGGACGGCGTTCAGCCCGGACGGGATGTCCTGGCGCCGCCTGGGCGTCCGCTAGCCCCGGCTCCGCTGGGGCCTGGGATCCACCGGCTGCGCGCGGGATGCGGCCCGCCGGGCGCCCGGTTCGAGACGACTAGTTCTTCTCCGCGGACTGGTCGGGCGGACGGATCGCGCGGCCCGGGCGCCAACGGCGGCGTGACCCACGTGGAAACGCCAGCGCCAGCACGGCCAGCAGAGCCGTCGCTCCGATGCAGCTGCCGGCCAGCCACGGGCCGTAGGTCTTCGCAGCGTATGACGGGTCGTCCCGCGCCGGGGGCCGGGTGAGGCCACCCACGACCGGCCGGGCCCGCTCGGCGGCCGGGTCCAGGATCGCCGTCATCGCCCGGTAGGGGTTGATCACGCCGTAGCCGACCTGGTCGTCGCGGCCGAGTGCCGGCCGGTCGGCCGTCTTCGTGATCCGGTCCACGATCTGGGCGGCCGACAGGTCCTTGTGGTAGCCGCGGAGCAGGGCGGCGACGCCGGACACATACGCGGCGGCGTAGCTGGTGCCCTTGGCCTCGGTGACGTAGCCGCCGCCGTGCGGGGTGGGCCCGTCGATATCGACGCCGGGCGCTGCGATGTCGACGTACCGGCCCGAGGTGGACGACGGCGCGTGCCGGTCGGACTCGTCGACCCCACCGACGGCGAGCACCCCGTCGTACGCCGCGGGGAACAGCTCCCTGCCCGCCTGGTCCGGCGAGTCCCCGGTGTTGCCGGCCGCCGCGACGACCACGATGTCGGACCGGACCGCCCGGTCGATGGCCGCGGCGAGCACCGGGGTGTTCTCCAGGACCAGGGACAGGTTGATGACCTGGACCTTCCTGTCCACGGCCAGGTTGACGGCCGAGGCGACCAGGTCGGCCCGCTTGCGGCCGTCCTCGACGCTGAGGTGCTCGTCGCCCTTCATCGCCTTGATCGGCAGGATCAGCGCGTCCGGGGCGATGCCGGTGAACGGGCCGTCGCTGTCGTTGCGGCTCTCCCGGCCGGCGATGATGCCGGCCACGAACGTGCCGTGGCCGTGGTCGTCGCACTGGCCGTCGGGGCCGCCGTCGATGAAGTCGTAGCCGGCGAGCACCTTGCCGTTGGTGAGCTTCGGATGGTCCGGGGACACGCCGGAGTCGATGACGGCGACCGTGACGCCCTGGCCCCGACTGAGGCCCCACACGGTGGCTGGCGCGAGCCGGCGCAGCGGCCACGGTTTCCGGGTGAGGGGGTGCGCGTTCGGGTTGGCCGCGCCGCAGTCCCGGTTCGATCGGGGCGTCGCCTGGGCCGGCACGGCGACGAGGGCCGCGAGCACTGCCGTGGCGAGACAGAACGCGACCCGACCCACCAGGGATAGCCCGGTCCCTGCGCGCACGGCGGTTCCCAGTTGTCGCGCACCTCTGGTGCGGAAGCCGCCCGGCCCGTCCCCGGCGCGCCCTGCGGCTCGTAGCTGCCCCGCGACGAAGTCGCCCAACCCGTGCCCGGCGCATCCGGGAGATCCCGACCTTCGGACAGTGGCGTCGCCCGACCCGCGGCCCGGGGTCCGGCGCATGTCAGGTCTTCTTCGGGGTCGGGGAGGCGGTCCGGCCGGGCGCGACCGGGGGCGTCGACTCGGGGCCGGGGCCGCTCCCGACGGCGGCCACCGCCGCGGCCGGATCGAGGCCCGGGCCGGTCGGCACCAGGGCCAGCAGGGCCGCGGGGACGCCGATGACCGTGGCTCCGGCGTAGCCGAGGGCCGCCTGGGCGTTGCCGGCGAGGCCGTACTTGATGCCCTGGTCGGTCACCAGGAACACCGTGCCGGAGGCCGGCACCCCGGGCGCGGACCGCGCCTGGACGAGCGCGCCGCGACCGCCGGGCAGGACGACCCGGTCGGCGGTGCGCACGGCGTCGCGGCCCGTGGTGACGGCCGGCTCCTGGGGCTTGGCGAACTGGTCGGGCGCCTTCGCGTACACGTCGATGGTGATGGGTTTGTCGGGGTCGCCCCGGTAGCCGGCGCACACGGCCGGCAGGGTGGCACCGTCCATGGTGCGCAGCCTGGGCGCCGTCAGGGGCAGGCCCTCCGGCTCCACCCGCGTCGCCGAGGGCACCGCGGAGGCGTCGGCCGGCGAGACCTGGGTGAAGGTGCTCGACGCCGCGTTGAGCAGGTTGGCGGTCACCTCGTGCACGGGGGCCAGGCCGTCGGAGAGCATCACGTAGTACTGGCTGCCGCTCTGGTACACCGCGCCGATCCTCGTGGCCTGCGCTCCGACCCTGCGGCCCTCGCCCCCGAACCCGGGGATGGCGGGCGCGGCGAGGTCCGGGCCGGCCGTGATGCCGTCGACGAGGGCCTGGCCGACCGGCAGCGGGGTCGCCGTCATGCCCAGCGCCGCGAGCGCCGTACGGTCGGGCACCTTGAGCCGGTGGTCGCCCCACAGCAGGTACGTCGACGAGCCGCTGGACACCAGCAGCCCTTCGGCGCCGAGCGGCGAGCCGCCGGTCGGCGCGGAACCGATCACCAGGTGGGTGGCCAGGTCCGCGGTGTCGGCGACCTTAGGTGCGCTGCACACCGACCAGGGCAGGCCGAGCAGGGCGCCGGGATCCGGCAGCGAGTCCGGCGCGCCCTCGATGCCGACCGGCCGGCCGCGCGGTGTACCGGCCAGGGAGTCGCGTGACGCCAACTCCTGGACCGGGTTCGGGTCGCCGACGATCAGGCGGGCCGAGGCGTAGTTGAGGACGGGGAAGAGTTTGCCCTGCGAGTAGACGTACCGGGCGCCGCTCTCGCGCTCGATGACGAGCGTCATGTCCTTCTTCCAGGACTCGTTGCCGCCCGGGTGCAGCAGGCCGTAGGCCCCGACCCCGGCGAACACCAGCACGGCGATCATGACGCTGCCGATCGCCGCGAGGAGGAGTCTGCGGAGGGGGAGGTTGGTGGTCTCCGGTTCGCCCGACAGCATGGCCGAGACGAGCCGGCGGGTCACGAACCGGTACGCCTGCACCTGGTCGCGTCGGGTCCGCATCGGCATCTCTCATCAGGGGTGATCGATTCCGGACCTACCTTACGTGACCGGGGCAAGTCACCAGGGTTCCCCGGATCAGCCGGTGGGCTGGTGCAGCCGGGCCTCAGGCGGATCAGCCCGTGGGCTGGTGGGGCCAGGCGTTGGCGACGCAGCCCTGAAGGCCCAGTGTCTGCTGCTGCATGACCGGCGCCGGCCGCCCCGCCCCCGGGCACTGCTCATGGTCGAAGCCCAGCCGATGGCCGACCTCATGATTGACCATGTATTCCCGGTACTGCCACAGCGGCGCACCATAGTCGGGCACGCCCTCGGCCCAGCGGGCCACATTGAGCACCACCTTGTCGCCGTTGCGGCAGGAGGTGTAGCCGTCCGGCCCCATCTCGCAGAGGTCGTCGCGGGTGTCGGGCGTGGCGAGGTACACCGTGAAGTCCGGAAGCTGACCGGGCCCGACCCGCTGGAAGCTCCACGACCCGTCCGCCGTCCAGCCCCGCCGGTCCCCGAGCGTGGCCTCGATCGCCGCCGCGACGGCCGACGGCTCGACGTTGCCGATCCCGTTCTCGACGGCGACCTGGAACCGGAGCAGAGTGCCCGCCTGCCCGAGCCGGGCCCCGTCCCCGGTCGCGATCCGGAACGTCCCCGCGCCCCGGGGCGGGTACACCGCCGGCGGCGGGGCCGTGTCCGGCTGGGTGACGGCGACCGGCGGGGCGAACGCCGCTGGCGGGTGCGGGGCAGGCTTGTGCCCGGCGGGTCCGCCCCCGAACAGGGCCATCGCGACGGCACCCGCCGCGAGGGTCACGAGGAGCGCCCTGCGGGGGTTCCTCCGCCCGGTCGTCCCCACCACGGGCCTAAGGCTGCCAGGAAAAGTTGAATTCACCCAACTCCGATACCCACCCTTTATGATCAACATGAGGATATCGGTACTTTTGGGAAATTTATTGCTTTTCGCCGCTTTTCTCAGTGGGCGTGGCCGGCGCTCCCCTGCCGCCGGTCACGACTCACCCGAGGTGGACGACGACCTCGCGGATCGACGACTGCGGCGGACCAGTCAACAGATCGACCGCCTGGCCGATCCGTGACTTGAACTTGGCTTCATCCGCCTCGATGTCCTCCTTGGAGGCGAAGACCGTCATCGCGATGAAGCTGTCACCGTCCCGGGTGAGGAAGGACTGCGCGAACCCCGCGGTCTTCTGGATCGCGGGAGCGAACTCGTCCCGGAACAGGCGCACGAACTCGTCCATCTTTCCAGGTTTCGCCGTGCCCTGGACTACGCGTGCGTACATCGGGGCCCCCTCATGAAAGTGTTTCGCAATACCCACCAAATTCGGACGTTACTCCGGGTTCGCGTCAGGGGGCCGAAGTTCGGCGACCTTGTCACTGCCAGCGGGTGAAAGCAGCGGCCACCTGGAGCCGACTCCCTGGGTCTCCGTGATTTTTCAGGCACTGCCATGATCAGCGCGTGGAACCGGAGTTCGTGTGGGGCATGGCCATGGTCATGCCGTATTTCTGCCTGTTCGTGCTCGTGGTGGCCTTAGTGATACTGATCGTGGTGGCTGCGACCACGGGTCCGAGGCGGGTCAAGGTTGAGCGCTCGAAGGTGACGTGGCACAACCCGTCCGGTCCGGTTCCACCGGACGCTGAGGGCCGCTGACGCCTCGCGGTGATTTCTGGCACCGCCTGGGCGCGGCAGCCGGCCGGACTCCTTGGCGGGGCCGAGGTCCGCCTCATTCGGCAGGGCTGCGCGATCATTGCCGTATGCCTGACCGGAACTCCGCGCTCGCGCGCCTTCGCCAGCTGTACGCACATGGAAGGGGCGGTCTCCGGATTCCGGAAACCGCCCCTGACCTTTGGTGGAGCTGAGGAGATTCGAACTCCTGACCTCCTCGATGCGAACGAGGCGCGCTACCAACTACGCCACAGCCCCTCGGGTCGAAAAAAATCCTAGCACGCACCTCAGAAGTTCACCGCACGGGCCTCATAAGCCTCCCCCCGCACCGGCGACAGCCGCCGGGGCTCCTGCGACACGACCCGCCGCCGGTACGACCGGTACGCCGCGGCCCCCCGCCGGGCAGCCGCCGCGGCCTGCTCGGCAGCCGCCAGCAACTCGGCCCGCTCGAACGCGACCCGCTCCGCCTCGCGACGGGCGGCCTCCCTGGCCCGCAGCACGGCGATCCGGCGACGGCGGCGTTCGGCGACGACCTGGTTGCGCAGCCTGATCGTGTACGCCACGAGGAGCACCGACGATACCGCGAACCCGATCCACAGCCCCGGGTCGAAGACCGCGACTCCGACGAGTTCCACGGCGTTGAGCAGGAGGAGGGCGGACAGCACCCGGCGACGGCGGCGGAACCGCCACAGTCGGGCCCGCTCGGCCCGGGCCGCCGCCAGGGCGGCCGGGGACAGGGCCGAGGGAGCCCGGGGGGCGGGGACGAGGCTGGTCGGATCGGGGTAGCCGCGCCGGGTCGGGACAGTGCGACGGCGGCGCTGGCGACTGATCACCCGCGCCGTCGACAGTGCCCTCTCGGCGACGAGTCGCTCGGTGGCGTCGTACCGGCGGACCAGAGCCGGTGCGAGCGCGAGCAGCCCGGCCGCGGCGAGGACAGCGAGGAGCACCGACGTCGGCACCCTCACCCCTCCCGTTCACAGTCGTCGCACTAGTTACCCAAGGTTATGTTGCCGTCGGGTAATAACGGGGAAGCCACACCGTGGCGTCAGGACGAGCGCGCCCGGCGCCAGCGCGCCATCAGGCCACCCTCGAGGGAGATGTCCTCTATTGTCAGCGCGTATCCGATGTGGTCCTGCCAGGCGCCGCCACTGTGCAGGTACCGGGGATAGAAAGCCTCCTCACGGAAGCCCAGTTTCTCCACGACCCTGCGGGAGGGCAGGTTGTCGGGGCGGATGTTGACCTCGATCCGGTGCAGGCCACCGGGGCCCATCGCGTGGTCCACGGCCAGCGCCAGGGCCGTGGGGGTGATGCCTTTACCGGCGACCCGGGAGTCGACCCAGTAGCCGGCGTACGCGGAGCAGAACGCGCCCCGGACGATGTTGCCGATGGTCAACTGGCCGACGTAGCGGTCCTGGTAGCAGATCGCGAACGGCATGGCGCTGCCCGCGTCGGCGGCCCGCTTCAGCGCCCGGTGCAGGCCACGGAACGCGCCCGGGGAGTGCACCTCGCGCCACGGGCCGAGCGGGGTGGGCTCCCAGGGGGTCAGCCACTCCTCGTTGCGGATCCGGGCCTCGCTCCAGGCCCTGGCGTCGCCGCGCTTGTAGGGGCGCATCGTGACGTCGCCCTCCCGGAGGACCGCTGGCCAGCCAGGTGGCATCCGGCGGTCACCGCCGCCGGTCGACGAGCAGCACGTCGACGGTCGAGCCGGCGGCGGCCGTGGTGACCCGCTCGCCGAGGACCAGCACGCCGTTGGCCTCGGCGAGACCCGACAGGGTGTACGGGCCGCCGGCCAGCGGCTGGACCGTGTAGCCCCCGCCGCGCCGCTCGGCCACGTGCGCCGGCCGGAACTCCCGCACCCCCACGGGGGACGCCACGGTCTCCAGCAGGTGGGCCTTGATGCTGGGCCGGAACACCGGCTCCGCGCCCGCCAGCAGCCGGATGACGGGCCGGGCGAGCATCTCGAAACTCATCAGGGCGGTACCGGGGTCGCCGGGCAGGCACACGATGGGCACCTCTTCGGGGCCGATGGTGCCGAAGCCGAGCGAGCCGGCCGGGTACACGGAAAGGTCGGTGAACTCGACACCGTCTCGGCCGAGGATCCGGCGGACCATGTCGCCGGGGCCGGTGCCGGTGCCCCCGGTGGTGATGATCAGGTCGGCGCGCAGGGTCTGGTCGTCCACCAGCGCCCGCAGCGCCTCGGGGTCGTCGTCGCAGATCCCGACCCGGTACGCGTGCGCGCCCGCCTCGGCGGCCGCCGACGTGAGGGCGTGGGAGTTGGCGTCCACGATCTGACCGGCCTGACTGGACCGGCCGGCCTCGACCAGCTCGTCGCCGGTGGCGAGCACGACGACGCGCGGGCAGGGCCGCACGACGACGTGCCCGATGCCGCAGGCGGCCAGCAGGGCCACCAGCGGCGGGGTGATCTGGGTCCCGGCCCGCGCGATCACCGAGCCGGCCGAGATCTCCTCGCCGGCCCGGCGCAGGCCGTGGCCGCGTTTGGCCGCGTCGTAGACCTCGACGACGGCCATGCCCTGGTCCGTCCAGTCCAGGGGGACCACCGCGTCGGCCGCGGCCGGTAACGGAGCACCGGCCGCGACCGAAAAGCAGGCATGCGCAGTCAACCGGACCGGCCGCCAGCTCGACGCCGACAGGTCGCCGACGACGTTGAGCCGGACCGGTCTGGTCGCGGTGGCACCGAGCAGGTCCTCGGCCCGGACCGCGTAGCCGTCGATCGCCGCGTGGTCGAACGCTGGCAGCGGTCCGGGGGCCGTGACTTCCTCGGCGAGCACGTTGCCGTACGCCTGGGTCAGGTCGACCTCCAGCGGCGGCAGCGGGCGGAGCCGGGCCATCACGCCGTACAGGTAGTCGGCGAGTGGCACCAGCTCGGTGGTACGGGTCATGAGAGCTCCGTGTTCACAAAATTCTTCAGCCAGCCCCGTAGTTCCGGGCCGATGTCCTCCCGCTGGCAGGCTAGGCGGACGAGAGCTTGCAGGTAACCGACCGGCTGGCCGGTGTCGTGCCGGATCCGGCGGAACACGATGCCGTGCACGGGCGTGCCCTCGTCGAGCAGCCGCACCATGGCGTCCGTCAACTGGATCTCGCCGCCCGCTCCGGGTTCGGTCTTGCGGATCGCCTCGAAGATGGTCGACGGCAGAACATACCGGCCGACGACGATCAGGTTGCTGGGGGCGTCCTCGCGGGCCGGCTTCTCCACCAGGCCGGTGACCCGGACGACGTCCTCGACGTCGGTCGGCTCGACGGAGGCCACGCCGTACCGGCTGACCTCCTCCCAGGGCACCTCGATGAAGGCGAGCACGATGCCGCCCTTCTGGGCCTGGAGTTCGATCATGTCGGAGAGCAGCGGATCGCCCTCGTCGGTGAACTCGTCGGCCAGCAGGACGGCGAACGGCTGGTCGCCGACGTGCGACTCGGCGCAGCCGACGGCGTGGCCCAGCCCGAGGGGTTCGGGTTGACGGCAGGTGTAGATGTCGGCGAGTTCCTCGGGGCGGCGGACGGCGGCGAGCCGGACCAGGTCGCCCTTCGCGAGGAGTCGCTCCTCGGCGTCGGCACGGCGGTCGAAGTGATCGACCATCGCGGTCTTGCCCTTGCCCGTCACCAACAGCACGTCGCGGATGCCGGCCGAGGCGGCCTCACCCACGATGTACTCCAGCACCGGGCGGTCGACTACGGGGAAGAGTTCTTTGGGGACGGCCTTCGTCGCTGGTAGGAAGCGGGTGGCCATACCTGCGGCGGGGATGACCGCCTTGACGGCGCGCCGGTGCGCCGCGGGGGCGCTGGGGGTGTTCGGCTGCTCGGACATGTGCCGAGACTATCGGCCGGAGGGTCAGCTGAGCGCACCGCCACGCGCGATTCGGTACGTGTCCCGCCCGGCGGCCTTGGCCGCGTACAGCGCGTCGTCGGCGGCGGCGAGGACCTTCGGCCCGGTGTCGCCGTGCTCCGGGTACACCGCGACGCCGATCGACACCGTCACCTTGATCGCGTGCCCGGCCGGCTCGACGAGGACGGGCGCGTCGCGCAGCGCGGAGCCGAGCCGTTCGGCCACGCTGACCGCCCCGTCGAGGTCCGTCTCCGGCAGCAGCAGCACGAACTCCTCGCCGCCCTGGCGGAACGCGCGGTCCAGGTCGCGGATCTCGCCCTCCAGCCGGCGGGACACCTCGACGAGCACGGCGTCGCCTGCCGGGTGGCCGTAGGTGTCGTTGACCTCTTTGAACAGGTCCAGGTCGAGGGCGATGACGGACAGCGGCTTGGCGTACCGGGTGGTCTTCTCCACCTCCCAGCGCAGCGACTCCTCCAGGTGCCGGTAGTTGGCGAGCCCGGTCAGCGGGTCGGTCCGCGACAGCCGCATGGCCTCGCGGAGCTGGTCGCGGCTGGCCGTCAGGGCCGCGACGTAGCCCTGGGTCTCCCGGGTCATCCGGTTGAACGCGGTGGCCAGCCGGCCCAGCTCGTCGTCGCCGCGGACCGGCACCCGGGCGTCGAGGTCCCCGTCGGCGACCCGGTCGGCGGCCCGGGCCAGCTCCACGAGTGGCCGGGTGGTGCTCCTGGCCAGCAGCCACGCCGCGGCCACCGACAACAGGCCCGCGACGGCGACGATGCCGAACAGGGCCGCGTACAGGCCCTGGGGGTCGGAGTGCTCCACGAACAGGGCGAGGGGGAGCTGCCGCGCGCCGGCCAGCTGGTGGACGTACAGACCGCCGGCGGTCTCCACGGTGCCGCCGGTCCTGGTCACGGCCCGGATCTCGGGTCGCTGGCGCTCCCTGGCGGTGCTCAGTGCCCGGTCGTCGAGGAGGGTCACCCCGACCCCGGTGGCGGCGGCGAGCCGGGTGACGAAGGCCTGGTCGAGGGGTTCGGCCGCGACGGCGGTCCCCAGGGGGACACCGTCCGGATCGCGGATCGGCACCCACGCGACCAGGGAGTTGAGGGAGCCGTGCGCCTGCGGTTCCGGGGCGCCGCACACCGACCACGGCTCGGGCAGCGCGCCGGCGTCGTCGAGGACCGCGCCCCTGGGGTCGAGGATCCGCACCCCGGCGGCCCGGTTGGTGACCACGAGCTGGCTGGCGACACCGGGCGTCCGTCCGCCGTTGGACTGCACCGCCGCGGTCTCGGCCGCGGCGCGGAGCTTCACGCACAGGGCCTCGATCGTGGTCCGCGCGGTGGAGTCGGCGAGTTCGAGGCGCTCGGCGGACCGGCTGCGGCCCACGGCGGCGACGGCCCCGCCGACGAACACGGCACCGAGCAGCACGGGGCCGAGCACGACGGCCAGGAACGCCGCGGTCAACCGCGCGCGTAGCGTCACCGACCCTCCCCCTGTGCCGTTCCGGGCCTAGCAGTGCGTGGGGCCCAGTGCCGTCGCCCCGCGTTCCGGGCCTGGGATGCTTGGCACCATGTTGGCGGAAAAGACGGCGCTGCGCACCACCCTGCTCTCCGCGCGGAGAGCCACACCGGCCACTGCCAGGTCTTTCGCCGCGGAACGGATTCTGGCCGCGGTGGCTGAGCTGTTGATGACGGTACGTCCGGGAACGGTCGCCGGTTACGTCCCGGTCGGCAGTGAACCCGGTGGACCCGAGTTGCCTAACGCGCTGGGCCCCCGGGTGTTACTGCCGGTGCTGCTGGACGACCTGGATCTGGACTGGGCCGGCGGCGCGCTGGTGCCCGGCCCGCGCGGCCTGCTGGAGCCGTCCGGCCCGCGGCTCGGGGTGGACGCGATCGCGACGGCCGACCTGGTGATCGTGCCGGCGCTGGCCGTCGACCACTCCGGGGCCCGGCTGGGCAAGGGCGGGGGCTCCTATGACCGGGCGCTGGCGAGGGTCCGGCCCGGCGTACCCGTCGTGGCGGTCGTCTTCGACGGGGAGTTCCTCCCCCGGGTGCCGGCGGAGCCGCACGACCGCCCGGTGACCGGTGTTATCACCCCGAGTGGTGGATTTGAGTGTCTTCCTCGCCACGTCGACTAGACGAATGCGGGTAGGCTGACGCAATATTGGCACTCGCAGTGTCGGAGTGCCAGACGGAGGCGGACGTGCCCACATACCAGTACGCGTGCACCGAGTGTGGTCACCAGCTCGAGGCCGTGCAGTCGTTCAGTGACGACGCCCTGACCACATGCCCGGAGTGCACCGGCAAGCTGCGCAAACTCTTCTCCGCCGTGGGTGTCGTGTTCAAGGGCTCAGGTTGGGCTCATAAGGAACAGAGCACCAAGCCGGCGCTTGCGGCCCCGAAGCAGGCCACGGGTGAATCCGCCCCAGCAGCCGCACCCGTCGCAACCCCCGCCACGACCAGCGCAAACTAGCGCTTCCGGTCACCGGCCAACTCGGCTCCACTCCCCCGCTTCGACGGGTGACACACGTGTGTCACCCGTTGCGCCTTCGCGCCCGCAGGTGACGCAGTTCACACACGGTAGGCCGGTGGGGCGAGTTCCATAAAGCGCCCGACCCCCCGAAGCCGGTTGCTCCGGGGGGCTTGCTGGGAAGACAACAGTCTATGCAGGACCGAAACATGGTTCATGGTCCGCCACGTCCTGAGCTATGGTCGTCCAATTCGATCAAGCCAACACGGGGAGAATCACCATGGCGCAGAAAGTCACCGTTAGCCTTATCGATGACCTAGATCAGGGTCAGGCGGATGAAACCGTGACGTTCGGTCTTGATGGGGCAACCTACGTCATCGATCTTTCATCGAAGAACGCCGAGAAGCTTCGTGCCGCCCTGGCGAAGTACATCACTGCCGGGCGTCGGCAGCGCTCAACGCCGCGCGCTTCCGGTCGGCATACCGTGACTGTGCAGCGCGTACCGGCAACCGCAGACAAGGAACAGAACAAGGCGGTCAGGGAGTGGGCGCAGCGGAACGGGCACAAGGTGTCCAGTCGGGGGCGGATCTCCCAAGACATCGTTGATCTATACAACGCCCAGGCGGGCAAGTAACCGCCGAACGAGCAAAAGGCCCCCGCTGATAGCGGGGGCCTTTTGCCTGAATCCTGAGAATCAAAGATCCTTCTCGACATCATCGGGGCCAACAAGAACATTGCTCCCGACGATCGTTCCAGAAACGCGCACTCGCCAACCGACATTCGGAAGGTAGACCGCTTGCCCGACCGTCACGGCGGGTAGCCAGAGTTCCTCATCGCTGTTGGTCGCAGGCATCCGAACCAGTACGGATTCACCGCCAACGTAGGCGAAGTCATCCGGTCGCGGGTGATCGCCACAGTTGCAGGCTGTCAGCGTCTCCCGGTTGTACATGGCGCGGACATGAAAGAGCCCGTCTTCGCTGTGGGTGTACGGGACACCACTGCGCTCAAGATCATCCGCGCCTTCTCGGTACGCTCTCCCGGCTTCCGCCAGCACGTCAGGCAGGGTGTATCGCGGCTTTGTCATCTCAGCGTCTCCCAGGGGCCGGGGTTAGGGTCAGCGTACCCCCGGAGGGTTTCCAGCGCGTCCGAGCGGTAGTCCCCCGGCACGGCTGTCACCACGTCTCGCACAGCGACCCCGATCACCCGAACGTCGTGACGAAGTTCAGTGACAGTGGCTAGGGCATGAGAAAGCCCATCTTCGATGTGCCCGGCGGCAACCATCGCCCTGCCTCGGTAGACGTTTGTCTCTGCAAGCCACATGGGCCGATCACGGAGCATTGGCAGAGCCTTGGACACTGCCGCCTCAGCTTCGCTCAGGTTGCCGTAGCGGCATTCTGCGTACGCATTGACGAAGGCGACCCGTTCAGTTGCCCCCGAGTCTGCGGGTAGAGCGCTTGCGACATCTGCCATGCCCTTGACAGCCTCGCGGCCCTTGGCCGCTTCCCTGGTCAGCGCATACACATGGACCCGTGCTGAGTGGGCTTCCAATTTGCCGACCGTGGGGCGGCGCGTCATGGCGAGCACTTCCGCAGCTCCGTCTAGCGTCTGGCGCACGGAGTAGCCCTCATAGATCCCTCTAGCCAGGCTGCGCCCACGCGTGTACGTCCGAACCTCCGCGTCGCCGCTCGCGTCCGCGAGGCTGATCGACGACCGGTACCACCGATGGGCGTTGCCAAGGTCAGCTTGGTTGCCCAGCCACAACCCGTAGTAGTGGGCCAGGCTGGCGGCAGCGCGGTACAGGTCCGATGACTGCTGACCATCGTTGATCAACGCGCGGACAACCGCCAACTCCGACACGAGACCTTCCCCGTACACGGCGGAAGGGTCGACAAGGAAACGGCGCGCGTAGTCCGCAACGATCGCGTCCCAGTCGTTGCCATGACCGGTGACGAGCCCATGTCGGATCACTTCGATCATGGTTGCTGGTGATATCGCCCCAGCGGTGGCCAGGGACAACAGAGCCCTTCGCTTCACCTCGTCACCTCCCAACGCTCTGTCGTACGCGGCGACGATCTCCGGTGAGACCGGCTTCTTGCCGTTCTCGATCTGGCTCATGTAGCCCTTGGTCAGGAACGCCTCGCGCTTGATCATCCCGGCCAGGGACACCCCGGCATCGTTTCGCCATGCCTTGAGCATGGCTCCTGTTGGCATCTCAGCGTCAGTCATGGCCCCAGCTAGTAAACGGTAGTAAACCTTCGCCTACTTCAACGATGGTGGCCGTTCGGTGACGCTGTGTCTAGGGCGATCCCGGGCCGGACGGAAGGTTTCACTCCCCGAGCCAACCGCAGCCGCAAATGGTCGCAAGCGCAGCGGCCCGGCAGGGCTCGCCCCCTCAGAGAGGAGGACACGGCCATGAAGCAACCGACGACTTACAGCGCTCCCCTTCACCTCGGAATGTTCACGGTGGCGGGTACCCGGTTTGAAGTAAACGGGTTCGCGTTCGGGTCCTCTTTGTTTGTCGTGATGTTGGACAACAAGGGGCGTCGGTACTTCATGTGTCGCGTTCTCTGTCGAGACGAAGCCCCGTCTGTCGATCCGAGCACCATGGGCGTCGGGGTTTCGATGAAGACCGCGAAGAGCCTTCTCCCTCTCGCGGTTCACGCCTACAAGGACACGAGCGGAGGTGACGACATGAGCGTGTACTTCGAGGACGAGAAGAACAAGGACAAGACCGAAAACACTGACGCGGCGGACGAGTCCGCCGAGTAGTTCGCGCGGGGCGGGGACTTCTGGGGATCGATGCGAGCCCCGCCCCACAATCACTATCCCGATGGGAGTACTTCGATGATATCGGTTGCCGCTTCCGTCTGTGGAATGGCGCTCGATGGCGACCCTGGCGCAATCCTTGGGCTTGCCGTCGCCGCTTTGGCCTTCGTCGTGACTAGCGGCTGGATCGGCCACGCCTGGAAAGAGACGACCTTCTAGCTTTCTCACCCTCGACCTTGTCACCCGCCCCAAGCGCTGACGTGACTTCCGACTGTCAATTGATCCACTGAGGGAGATCCTGCATGGTGCGCGCAAATTTCCAGCGCAAGGGAGTTCCGCCGAACGAGTGGGCGATTCCCCCGCGCTCTCCGACTGAGCCGCCACAGGGGTACGACTGGCGCAAGGCCGTGCAGCCCGGACCACTCAACGCGGCGTACTACCAACCCCGCAAAGACGAAGTGGTGTACATCAGCGAATGGGCAGGGCGGGATGTCTACGAGTTCTATGAGGACGCGCGGGCCAGCGGTAGCGGAGTGTCCTACCGCCGGTCGCGTCCGTTCGATGACCCCGCACGGTTCGCCGTCGCCCCGTACCTGTTCATGGTGACCGGCTTCGAGCCGTACGAAGAAAGCGACTTCGCCTGGCTCGCTGGGTGGCGCTGCACGCCATCGCTGCGCGTGCCAGACGGCGACGGGCTCCGAATTTGGGTCCGCATGACGGAAGTCATCCCCGTCGAGGAAGCCCAGGGGCTTGGGCTCTTGGCCGCGCCGGAGGTTGGCGACGGCCGGTAGCGGCCCCCACATATGTGCCCCCTTCATCCGGGAGGGGGTTGCAACACAACCCGAAGGGACAGGTCATGACGTTCATCAAGGCCAAGCCGGAACTCCCGGCTGTGGAGACCGCCCGGCCGATGGTCGGGTACGACCACTGCGCGCCGGACAAGCCCGCCAAGGCCACTGCGTAGCAGTGAAGACGACCATCTCAGTTCCTGGCGGGGCGGTTCCGTTTACCGCGCTACGGGCACTGGCGGGGCAGCTCTCAGCGTCTGGGGGGCTGCCCCTGCCCCGTTTCGTGTCGCACGAACCGCCATCGACGGACGCGGCTCTGAACGATCAACGAGAGTTGAAGTCACAGCTTCGATTCCGCAATGCCTGGCACGTTCTGGGGGAGCTACGCCCCTTCGCGTGGCGCATCACTGATCTGTATCCCGATGGTCTGAGCGTCGCCGTTCGGGGAGAACTCAACGACGCGGACTCTGCCGCCTTCGCGGTCATCGGCAAGCACGCCCCGCTTGTAGTCGAGTGGAGCCCGAAGCGGGCTGTGACGCTGCGGGGGGAATATCGCGACGCGGCTACTGAGTCTGTCGATGCTGATCGACGGTGGCTAGAAACCGCCGTTGATTGGGAGGAAGTACAGCCGGTCATTGGGCGGTACCTCGCGTGTGGTGATTCATGGTCTGCGGTTTGGCTGATCGAAGCGGCCCTTTCTCGCTTCACGTCCGTGACCGAAGACGCGGCGGACATGATCGGGCTCGCCTATCAGATGGCGGGCAGGACGGAAACGTCAGAGACCTATCGGAAGATTGCCACCATGGCGGGCGGGCTTCGGGGAGCGCGGGCCTACACAGGTCTAGCAATGCTGTTTGCGCGCCAGCATCCGCCCGCGCTGCGGAGCATGAGCTACGCGGCCGGGCTTCTGGAAATCGGCTGGTCAAACCTGGCTGAGTTGCCCGCTGCGGACCTAGACCGGGCGTTGAACCGTAACGCCATGGCCTATGTACTCATGCGGAGTCAGCGCAAGCCGGAGGCTATCGCGCTGTTGGTCGACGCGCTCCCGCTTGTGGAAGGTGACCCGTTGGCAAGCGCGATCCTGCACAACAACCTTGGCCGGTTGTACAGCGTTAGCGGGGAGCCACAAAAGGCGGAGTTTCACCTTGGGTGCGCGACGCGCCTTGACCCGCTCTTGCCGGAACATCACCTAGACCTAGCGCACTTCCTGGCCCGCGCGGGTCGGCACTCGGAAGCTCTCGCAGCGGCCCGGCGTGCCGAAAAGCTCACGGCATCGATACCCGCCGTGCCCGCGTTGGTGGGGTACCTGCACTCCTCGCTGGGCAAGCCCTCCCAAGCGGCAGCGGCCTACGAACGTGCCCACCGCATCGACCCCGATGACGACGGGTACCTGATCGCAGCGGCCCGCGAGGCGTGCGACGCGGGCAAGGGTCGGACTGCCTCACGGTGGCTGTCGCGGGTCGACTTCGAAGACCTGACACCCGCCCAACAGGCCGAAGTCGAGCTTCTTCAACTGTGGGCCGGAACGCTCACAGGCGACGTGAGCCCGACCGCAGCCGGTCAAGCTCTCGTGTTACTCGGAAAGCGGTACCCGGATTCAGACCTAATCCGCCAGAACCTCGAAGCCTCCGCTCCGGAACCGGTCGAAGACCCACTGCGGCCTTGACACTCAGCTGTCAAGAACTGCCTGACCTGCATGTTTGTAAGCCACTGAACCCGAAGAGGCCCCCGCATCGCTGCGGGGGCTTCGTCGTCTTACGTCATCTCGGAGACGTTCGAACGTGACCGGCTACGTCTTCGCGGCAGCGGCCAGGGGACACAGAGAAGGCCCCCACGCTCCACGGGGGGAGAGCGCGGGGGCTTCTGATGATCAACTTTAGCGCTGGCCTAGCGGGGGGTCGAACAGATTTTCGAACCTGGGGCTATGTCGTCGACCACGCTTCACGGCCCTAAGGTCTTGACCTCCTCCGTCTCCTCCACGGTCAGGAGGTAGGCGGGGAGCTGCCTTCGGCCCTCCACAACGGCCCGGTAGACACGGTGCCACCCATCCCCGACCACGACCGTGCCCGGTCCGGGCTGAAGCATGATCAGCGGCTTCTCAAGGTCTGCGGTCATGGCGTACGCGGGATCGACGTGAGCGGGAACCCGGGGGGTGCCCCCGCCCAGGTCGAGGAGACCCATGTTGACCGCCACCTTGAACACGTCGACCTGTCGTAGATCGCGGGGAGCCCGCTCGATGATGTCGAGCGCGCCCCGGACGGAGTACCGGAACGGACCGATCATGAATGACTGATCCGACACCGCTCAGCCCTTCGGCAAGGTGTGGTCGGGGTCTTCGGGATGGGCCACGCGGTAGGCGTCAGCGAGCGGCCCGGTTGCTGCGTCCGTCTGGCTCACGGTGTCTGCCACACGTTCGTCTGGTTGCCAGTGTCTTCGGGGTGAGCGATCACGTAGGCGTCAATCACGTCTTGGGGGACGCGGGCCTTGTCCGCGATGTCCTTACCCTGCCCTCTCCCCCAGGTCCTGACGCGCGTCAGGTACTCGGCGCGGAAGGTTTTCCTCCGTGAGGCTGTCCAGCCGGACGGATCAACGGTGCTAGTGGTGGTTGGCCGGACGCTGGCTGCGACCGGGGCGGAGTTGCCTCCGGCCTTGCGCGCGACTTTGAGGAACTTTGACATTCGCTCGTCAAATTCGGCTTGGATAGCTGCGAGTTCTTCCCGGTGCTTCTCGCCCAGGTCGACGGCGTACTTTCCCCCGTGGTGATAGAAGGTGACTTCCTCAACGCCGTCTTCGGACCCGTCAAGATCGTCAAACTTCAACTTAATGAGCTTCTCGCCCATCGGCTTGGTCTCCCTAAGAGTCACCCTTGGCTGTCCTTACGGCCAAGGTAGCAACGTGTTTCAAGGCTTGGATAGGTCCCCGGCGTGTCGACTCTCGGCGGGTGCACACGCCCCCCTTAGAAGGGGTCTCCGCGCCAACAGCCCGCCACAGCCAGGTGACAAATTTGCACGGAGTCGGACACGCTGGGTTGCCTGACGAGAAAGAAGGGGGAGCCCGAAGGCTCCCCCAAGGTCAGGCGTAGATGATCTCTCCGAAGATGGCTAGCTGAACGATGTCGTCAGCGTTTGACGCGTCAATGTCAAGATCTTCGAAGTTCCCCGACCGCTCGATGAGTTGGTCTGGCGAGGTACCCCACCCGTTGTGCTGGCCCGCCTTCAGCAGGCCCTGAAACAGCCCCCATCCGCGCGCTACGCCGTCGATGTCGCACGAGCGCGGGACTCCTTCGTCATCGCAGACCGTCAGGCCGGTGACCCATCCGTCCGCGTCCCGCTCGACACTGCGGAAATCGGTTATCCAGTAGTTGATGCCGCCTTCAACGGCTGTGGTCAGAACCTCGCGGTAGAACTGTTCCCGCTCCGGGCTTCGCTTGCTCATGGCCGTTCTCCTTGTCGTTGAGGGTGCGTTACCGTGGAGGGGAAGACCCCCCGCTCTAAGCCAGCGGGGGGCCTTCCTAGTTGTCGCCGTTGTCCGCGTCTCCGTAGACCGAAGACCAGCGGTAACCGGCTCGTGTGGTCACTCGACGCGCCGTGAGGTGTTCGAACACCGGGCATCCCTCGGGATGCTGCCCCGGGGCGAAGTAGTCGACTGCCGTGACGCGGGCGTGCGCCCCCAGGCAGAAGACGAGATCCCCCACGGTGGCCAGTGCCGCTTTCACAAGCTCCAACTTCGGGAGCCTCACCGTGTTGCGGTGGTCTCGCTGCAACACCGTGGCCTCCTCAAGGGCCGCGTCTTCGGCTTGCTGCCGCGTCCGATAGGTCCCCAGGACAACCCGGACCGGGTACCCGTCTCGCCAGTAGCTCACCCGATGGGTACTCGGCAGCTCACCGGACGTCGGGGCTTCCTCGATGACGAACTCAAAGTGAGTCATTCTTGGCTCTCCACTCTGTAGTTTTTTGGGCCTTGCTCCGCGCTTGCCTTACTCCTTGAGTCTACTTAGTCGGACATGGCTAAGTCAAGCTAAGGAGATGAAGACTAAGTCACGGGGCCTCCTTAGGGAACGCGAAAGGCCCCCCAGCTCCGGAGAGCCAGGGGGCCGGTTGGCAGTGGTTCAGTCCCTCACTTCGAAGTCCTCCCCGCAGACGCGGCACATGATCGCGCCGTCTTCGAGGAGCTTCGCGGACACCTTGCGGGGCGTCTCGCAGCCGCATTCCGCCTTGGGCGCGGGGGCCTTCCTCGTGGTGGTCGTGGTGGTCGTTCCGCCGCGCGGGGTCGGAACCACGATCGGGGCTCCCCCGTCAATGAAGGTGACCGTGCCCAGGTGGGCAATGATCTCGTCATCAAGCATCGCGATCACTCCAGCGAAGTCGCGCGTAGTCTCCTCGCGGATCTCCACCGCAGACAGGCCGATCGTCGCGTCGGGGGCCTCGTGGTTGTAGCTCAGGCCCAGCTCTTCGGCGAGCTTGAGGAAGGTCTTGTTGTGGTAGCGGCCCTGACGGGAGGTGTCTTGCTGCCCCCGGACCCGCGCCAGTGCGTGCGCTGCCTCGTGAAGCATGGTCTGAAAGGTGAGCGTCCCCCCGCACGCCAGACGCTCACCCGAGATGAACAGCTCCGTAGCGCGCTCGCCGGAGACCGAATCCTTGTTCGTCCACCGGTCCGCCCAGTGATGACCCCACTTGAGCCCGCGCCCGCTGGCACCGGTACCGGTGATGAACACGACCGAAGGAACCTCCGGGTGGGCCTCCTGAATGGCTTCCCAGGCGCATTCGAGGGCCTTGATGATCGTGCTACCGGTGCTGTTCACGTCTATCTCCTTAGCTCCGCCTTGTTTGTTCTTAGGCAAGCTTAGGCTCCCTCCTTAGTCTAAGTAAAGCTAAGGAGGTCACGCTTAAGTAACGTTCCTCCTTAGTCCTCCTTAGAGATGGCTTACGGTGCGTATGCGGGGTATCGCCCGCGGATTGACATCGCGCTGTCAAGAACCGTTCTGAGCAGCAAGAATGCTGTCGACAACGCGTGTGGCCGTGCCCTCGTGCTTGGCGTAGGCGCTGGGAAACGCGCTGCCCTGCACTGCCTGAGCGGCAGCCGACAGGTTCGGGGAGTCCGTCAGGCCCAGGCGGACAAGCGCGCTGTAGAAGCGGCGTGCGGACTCTGCCGGGTTCATCAGGTCTTCCGGTGTCCCCCAGCTCCCCGCGCCGTGGGGCGGGCTACAGCGCTGTTGGAACAGCCCTACGGAGTCGTGATCCCAACCCACTTGCTCGTGTGGCAGCTCCAACGAGTGCGGGACGTTGCCGTTGGCTTGGTTGAGTAGGGCGCTTTCCTGCATGGCGGTTGCTACCGCGATGATCTGAGCCCTTCGGGACAGGCCCATCTGTTGACCTACCCGCACGATGACGGCGGCGTTGTGCATCCGCCGCGCGTCCACCCACCCGACAGGCTCATAGGCCAGGTCGATGGACACGAACGGATCAGGCGGTTCCGGGGTGGGCTGTGCAGTCGGAGACAGGCTCAGCGGGTCGGGGCCTCCTCCTGCTGTGGCTACCGCGTTGGGGGCCTTCTGCGGTTGCTGTGGCCCCTCCGGCGGCACGGTGCCGATTGGCCCGGTCGTCAGTGCCAGGCTCACGGCGACGGCTCCGGCGAGGATCGGGGCGAGCGGTAGCCCGGTGTGCGGGGCGGTGGGGTCACTGCTCATACAGCGACCCCCAGGACGTGCCCCCGACGTCCGGGGATGCCGAGATGTCGACTCCCCGCATGTTCATTGCCATCAAGCGTGCGAACTCCTTTCCGATGTCTGCGGCGTCCGCCAGCGGCGCGGAGCCGATCACTTCGTCGTGAACGGGGAGCCTGAGATACGGCGTCAGACCCGCCGCGTCCATGGCCAGCAACCCCCGGCCGAGTACGTCTCGGGCGCTGGACTGGACGTAGTAGTTCAAGGCGCTGTAGATCCGCCCCCGGTCCACCGGGAGCACGCGGCCCGTGACCGTGGTGACGTGCCCGCGCATCCGGGCTTGTGCCTGTAGGGCCTTGGCGAGTCGGGTCACGCCTGGATAGGCCCGCGCGAACGCGTCGACAACCCGCTTGGCTGTGTCGAGGGGGATACCGCACTGTTTGGCGATGACGGCAGCTCCGCCCCCAAACACATAGGCGAAGTTGGCTGTCTTGCCGTAGCCGCGTTGCTTCGGGGTCGCCTGCGGGCCGAACGCGGCTTGAGCGGTCATCAGGTGAAGGTCCGCCCCCTCCGCGAACGCCCGCTTCATCGCGACGTCCCCGGACAGCGCAGCCAACACCCGAAGTTCCATGCCGTCATAGTCGGTGGAGATGATCACTTCCCCGGGCTCTGCGAGGAAGCACGAGCGGATCAGGGATTCCTTACTGGGCAACGTTTGTAGCGATGGACGAACGATCGACATGCGCGCGGTGCGCGCGGCAAGGGAGTTGATGCCGCAGTGAATCCGCCCGTCCGCATCGATGAGTTCTAGGAACTTATCCGCGTACGTCTCGCGCCACTTGCCCGCCCGCTTGGCCCGCTGTACCGCTGCCGCGAGCGGGTCACCGTTTGACACGAGCGCGTCAAGTAGGAACTTGTCCACCTTCGGCTTCCCGGTCTTCGTGGTGTCCGGGATGGTGACCCCGCGCCGAATGAGCGCGTCGGCTACTTGCTGCGGGGCGTTGATGTTGCCCACGCCCAGGACGGCAGCCTCAGCGGTGTAGCGGGCCTCATCGTCGCCCAGGCGCAGCGACAGGCCCCGGGTGTACTCGACATCGAGCAGGAAGCCGCGCCGTTCCATGACCGCGCACACGCGGGCTATGTCGTGCTCGTAGCGGATCAGTTTCCGCGCGGACAGCGGCACCCGCGTTGACAGCAGCGGGTCAAGCCTCGCGGTCAGGATCACGTCCATTCCCGCGTATCTCACATAGCCCTCGTGATCGAGGGGGACCAAGCGGAAGAACTCCGCCTTCGTCATCTTGAGTTCCTTCGCCATGGCCCGCACGGAGCCCTTGACGCGTTCGGCTACCTCCTTGTCAATGAACGCCGCTGTCAGCTCTTCGAGCCTGTGCCCGGTGCCGCCTTCGTGTGCTGCTCTCGGGTCGCCCAGGTGGGACAGAATCCTTGTGTCCGTTGACTTCGCGCACAGCTCTTCCAACGGCACGCCTAGACACCTCTCGGCTACGAGAGCGTCAAACGTGAGGTTGTGCGCGATGATCCGCGATGCGGTGCGCAATGCCTGAGCGGCGTACCACCCGAAGCGGGGGCCGGCTTCCACCGGCACAACCCAGGCTTCCCGCGTCGTGCCGAACTGCGCCAGACGGCACCGGAAGTTTGACGCGAAGATGTCAAGCCCGGTCGTCTCCGTGTCGAACGCTAGAACAGGGTGGGAGCGGACGAAGTCCGCGAACGCGGCTAGGTCTTCTTCCCGCTCCACGACGTGCACTCGTACGACTTCACCGGCTACCCGGTCGACTACCGTCCGCAACCCTTCCCCCTTCCTCGCGGGGCTGGACGAAGCCGGCCGGGGGCAGCTCGCCCCCGGCATGGCTCATCGGGCGTACGGAGGGTGACTACTTGAGCCAGGCAGGAGCACACGTGTTCTGCGGGCAGGCAAGCATCTTGTAGGGCTTGCCGCTGCTCTTGCTCACACCGGACTTGAAGATCCGCTCTCCGTGCTCGCAGTACTCGGCAGCCACACCGGGCGGCAGGCTTGCCGGTGCCGGAGCTGCCGCCTGGCGGGCGGGCGGGGCGGAGTTGCCGGCCGCAGCCGGGCGGGTCGCCGCGAGCATGGCCCCGGCCCTGGTGACCTTCTCGTGAAGCCCGCCGTTGAAGATCCCCGTCAGGGTGGCGTCCGCGTCGCTGGCGTTGTCCGCGTGAATCACGATCCACGGGGCCGCGAAGTCCGCCCCTGCCTTGAGGGTGATGACAATCTTTCCGTTGCCGTTGCTCGCGCTGTCCGTCAAGCGGGGGTTCTCCTTCTGCTCAGTGAACGTCTGCGCGGGGGCGCTGTTGTGGTAGGGGTCTTCGGCCTGCTCTGCCCACGGGTCCTTATCGGCCCATGGGTCAGAAGCGAAAGGGTCGTTACTCAATGTGGAGTCCTCCTAGTTGGGGTCGTAGTCGTGGGTGGACTGACGCTGTGCTGTGGCGTTGGAAACGGCGCTACGGCTGCCGGGGAATCCGCGCGTAGCGCGTTCGGCGTGCCATTCACCCTTGAAGGAATTCATGGCCGCTGTGAGCCGATCAACGGCCTTGTTGAGGCGCTTGCGGGCGGCTGAGGAGTTGTCGGGCACCTCGCCCAGGACGTAGCGGGAATGCAGAATCTGACGGTCGTCTTCATCGAGCCCCGCCAGGCTCAGCGCCACATCGGCGCACATGTCCAGCGGGTCAGCGTGCGGCTTGAGGCTGCGCGCGTCGTCGGGAACGTGGGTGTTGGGCCACTGCTCAGGCGCAACGTACGTTTCGAGAATCCTCCGCACATCCTCGGGCCGGTACCCATACTGCGCGCTGATCGTGAGTCCCTGAGCCCGAGACTTGCCGCAGTAGCGGCGTGCGGCACGTTCGAAGATGAAGCGGAAGTTCGCGTTCTCCTTGTCCACAAACGATTTCGCGTTCTCCAACGCGAAAAGGTGTAGCTCTTGGGAGATGTCTTCCCGCTCGACTCCGGGGTATTCGCTGGCGTACTTGCGGGCCACGCTCGCAATGACCGGTCGCAGTGCCGCCCAGGTGGTTTCTGTGATCGTCAACGATAGTCCTTGCTGTCGATGGTGAAACGTCCGTTCGCGGACATGTAGATAGGGCGCGGGTTGACATAGGTTCCGGTGACTTCCAAGAGTCCGAAGCCCATTTGCCAGTTACCGGCACCGGTCTTGAGGTAGGCAGCTCCGGGGCTCTTGATGTCCATGAGGTGACCGACTTCGAAGCCGGTCAGCATCTCGGTTCGCCCCGAGTAGCCCCGGCTTTCGGCGGTCACGCCCAGGCGGTGCGTGTGTCCACACACGATGCTCTTTCCGGTCTTGCGCGCCCCTCCGAGTGCCGTTACTCCGGCTACCCGCGATAGAGGGAATCCGAGGTGTCCGTGAGTGGTGAGCCACCCGGGGGCCACCTCCTCGAAGTCGGGGAGACGGTCGATGCCGAAGCCGTCGAAGTCGCAGAGGACTTCCACGTTGAACGCGTCGGAGAAGTCCAGCGCGGGGGCACGGCTGGCGAGGTACTCACGTGGCCGAAGATCGTGGTTGCCCTCGTGCACTCCCACCGGGCCGGAGTAGACCTCCCGCAGCGGGCCTAGGAAGTCGCGTTTCACAACCTCGCTGTCCGCCTTGACGCTGCCCGCGTACTCCCCACGGGTTCCGGCGTTCCAGCGTGAGGGGTTCGGGTAGTCGGCTAGGTCCCCGATCTGAATTACACGGTCGGGCTGAGACTCCCCGATGTAGCGGATGACGTTTCGGAGTGCCGGCTTGTGGTGGTACGGAATCTGCGTGTCACTGACGATGACAATGCGTTTGGTCATCGGCTGCCCCCAGCGGGCCAATACCCGCGAAGAACCATCAACCCAATGAGCCCGTAGTTGGCGATGTCGATGAACGCGTCTTGAAGGCTGTCGTCTGCGAAGTCGGCAACTCCGCCGCCGTCAACGTAATTGTTGATCCGGGCGAGTTTGTCAGTCATGCGGACGCGAAGGCCGTTGAGTGGTCCGCCTGGCGCGTCTGCGATGTTGCGGGGTCCGTACTTGGCGTGCCGCTCAAGGAGAAGTTCCTTGGCGTCATTGAACGTCAGCCCTACCGCGTCTGCGAAAGTGAACTCATCGGGCCACTCGTCTTGACGCGGGTAGTCGTCTTCGTCGTCGTAGTCCCGCTCAGGCTCGGGCCACTTCGTCAGGGTGTACGGGATGGGCTCGCGCTCGTTGAGCGCCTGGCCTTCCTGCGGGGTCCGCTCCCGGCAGGCTTCCCACTCCGGGCGCTCCGGCTGGGTTGACATGAGGATGTCAAGGAGCCATGAGAGTGCCACCGCGGATTCGATGTCGACCAATGCAAGGGGTGTGTCTTTCCTGGTCAAGTCTCAAGTCCTATCTTCTGGCGGAGCGCTTCGGCTCCGTGTTCGCGGACGAATGAGTTCACGTCGCCGCCGTCCATGGCGATAATGGAAACGTTGGCGACTTGGCGGGCTAGCCGTTCGCCCAGGTCCCACCCGGCTTTGTCGTCGTCGGCAAGGACGTACACCGTGGCGTAGCCCTTGAAAGCCCGCGCCATGAACGGCTGCCAGGTATTCGCGCCGGGAAGACCCACGGCGCTCACGCCCGCCATGCGGGCGGTAATCGTGTCGATTTCCCCTTCGCAGACTGCGATGTAGGGATAGTCGTAACTGAGGGCTTCAGGCCCGTAGATTCGGGGGACTTCTCCGGGAAGGCTCAAGTACTTAGGCCCTTGGCCGTCCCCGACTGCGCGAAACCGCAGCGATGTCACGCCCGATTCGGTCAGGTAGGGAATGCAGATCCGCCCCGCGTAGCCGCTATCCCCCGGAAAGGGGTTTGCGACGAAGCCCAGGCGGAAATACTCCAGTGCTCTCGGGTTCAGGCCCCGGTCCTCGATCAGATAGCGCTCTGCGTCGCTGCCTTGCAGGCTCGCGGCGTAGGCCGCTGTCCGTTCCTCCAAGCTCTTTCGTGTAGAACTCGACGGCACTCCGGTAATCAATGTCCTCCCCGTGTTGGATCAGGCCGATAGCTGTTCCGGAGAATCCGCAGCCATGGCAATAGAAAAGACCTAGATCGAGATGGACTCTCGCGCTAGGTCTGTCTTCACTGTGGACGCAGCACAGTACGGGCTGCCATCCGTCTTTCTCGGGCTTGTGCTCAACGGCGTAGTGCCGGAGCACCGGGCGAATGTCGGGGCCTTTACTGCGGGCCTGTCGGGGCATCCACCACCCCGAACCACCCTCGAAGGCACTCTCTGACGAACGTCTCCCCGGTCATCATCACGACCCACTGTCCGGGGTCGGTGCCGCCCGGAATCTTGGCCCAGACAACGCCCAGGTCCGCCGCGTCGTTGGCCCGCTCGGTCTCTGCCTCACGGAGCCATTCCTTGACCTTGTAGCTCTTCTCCGCCTTCACTTCGACCACGACCCCGGGTAGCCCGGTCAGGTCGCCCCGGTCATTAGCTCCGGCGAGGCGTCGGCGCTCCACGTTGGCGAAGCCCTGAGCCCTGAGGTAGTCGACAACGGCGTTTTCGGCATCCCTGCCCTTCGTCTTGCTGTAGCGCGGGCTGGCCAATTAGAGCCCTCCTAGAATCTGCGTTTCGCGGTCATAGGGAATGAGGGTGTTGAAGTAGCCGGAAGGGTCCATGCGCCCGTTGGAGTTCTTGACGATCGACACTCCCATATGGAATTCGTCCGGCCTGTGAATGGTGAGGATCAAGCGCGGGGTCTTGCCCACTTTGCCGAGTAGCGCAGACAACGGGGCGGGCTCTTCTCCGTCTTCGTAGCGCCCGGTCAAGTGGTGAAGAATGACCACGCACATGCCGGTTAGTCGCGTCAGTTCATGTAGGTAGTCGATGACGCGTCCGTAGCGGACGTGCTCCCCGCCGTCGCCGTTCTCTTCGACGTAGCAGTCTTTCAGGTTGTCGACCACCATTAATTGCGGATAGCGTCCGTGCACCCGCTCGTAACACATCACCTCTTCGTCTATGTCATCGAGCGTTGGCCCAGCGTCGAAGCTGAAGCGGATATGCGCCGTGTTTGACACGATGGCGTCAAAGAACTTCGCGCCCTTGCCGGTGTACAACGCCTCTTCAACGTCGCGGACCTTGTCACCCGTCAGGCTGCCCGCGATGCGGGTTCCGAGTGTGGTTCGGTCCGAGTCCGGAGACAGGTACAGCGTGGGGACTTTCGACCTAAGCGCCAACGTCGTTGCGAAGGCGCTCTTTCCCCCACCGGGGCCGGAGGCGATCAGCACAAGCTGACCGGTGCGAAATCGCGCCCCCATGGCTTCGAGCGTGGGAAAGACAACCGGGAGGGCTTTGCCTTCCCCGTCTCGGCTCTGGAGAGCGCGGGATAGCGTCTGCATCAGGCACCCCCGAACTCCCGGCAGTAGTCCCTTACGCCGCACGTGATGCGGCAGGAATCCGTCAGGTTGGGAAGGAACACGCGGGCCTCAATGCCCCGGTTCAAGGCCGCGAACGCGGCAGTCAGGTAGTCGGCCGTGTAACTGGAAAGGTCGATCATTCCGCTTGCCTCGCTGGTCTTGGCTAGCCAGTAGTCGCCGTAACGGATGTCCTCTCCGAACATCTCGTTGATAGCCAGTGCGTAGACGCCTAGCTGAATGTGGCTCACGGGCTTGTTGCCGGTCTTCAGGTCCCGAACGGAGAGTTGACCGTCTGGCCAGATCAGCACTTGGTCAATGGCTCCCCACACCTCGATTTCGCCCAGCAACAGCCGAAAGGCGACTTCGAGCGCGGGCGTGCCGTCTGGCAGCTCCCACACCTTCCACGGTGCGGAGCGGGCCTCAGCGCAGTAGGTGAGAACCTGGCTGGCTCCGGTTTCCCTTCGCCGTTCTATGTCATTCTCCGTCGTGATGCGGGGGGCTCTCATCCACACGTCAAGGTCAGGCACGGGCCTTCGCCTCTTCGATCAGCCGGTCATATTCGGCGTAGAAGATGGGCAGCGGGTCAATGCTCCTGCCGCTTCGCTCCCACTGCTCTACCGCGACGTGAAACGCGGTTCCCTGCATGGTCCATGCTGCGGGCCGTTGCGGAACTTGCTCGATGCGCTCAAGGCGGTACGCCTCAGAACAGCGCGAGTACGTCCCCAACTGGCTTACTGATCTGTGCATTCTTTCCTCTCGATGCGCGGGCCTTTTCCATCAACGCGGCGGAGTCGCGCCGCTTGTCGTGCCCTTCCTCCGTGGCCCATAGGCCGGCTTCGCGGACAAGGCCCTTGCTCGCGGGGTCATGGCAGTAGCCCCCGGAACGGTGAGCGTCGAAGTGCGTCACGCCCCCGAAGGTGTTGTGACAGACCGAGCAATGCGCCATCACTTGGCCTCGAAGCGGCAGGCAGGAAGGCCCGCACGCCGAACCGAGCGGCCTGCCGTCCGGGGCGGTCTTGTTGTCCAGCGCGAGTCTCACGGCTGCTCTCCGTTGCTGATCGAGCGCCACAGCTCCCGCGCGAGGCTAGCGAGCGTGCGGGGCGTCTGAACTAGGTAGTCCCAGGCGGCAGCCGCGCTGATCAACTCTTCGGCTTCGTCGGGGCCAATGCCGTAGTAGGTCTGGCAGTACTCCGCCCAGGTCAGGCCGTGGGCGCTGTGGTGGTTGAGGCTGGCGGCTCGATCGAGAGCCCGCCCGTGGATCACGAATCCTGGCGTCACGTCTACCCCCGTAGAACGCGACAAGGGCGACCCCGAAGGACCGCCCTTGCCATGGTGCGTATGTGGTTGCGGTGGTACCGGCACACTCCGCCCAGAAGGGCTAGCGTGCTGCCGTCAGACCCCGAAGGGCGCTGCGCGGACTTGGTGACTCTGTGTCGGGGAAGCTCTACGGCACATCCGACGACGTAGGCCAGAGACCTACTCACAATGTTCGATTGTTGGTGTTACGCAAGGCGGGCAGGATGCCGAAGGGTGTCTCCCCTGCCGCCTTACCGTGAAGCTGAGACCCAACCTTAGGTCAACTTAGTGATTCGAACAACCGTTCTAACTGTGACCTGCGTCACTTCCTGCGGCGGAGCCGTCGAGCGGCCCTAACCCTTAGGAAACCTGTCGACTTGGCAACCCCCGCGCTGCCAAGGTGCGGCTCTTGGGCTTCCACATCCAGCCCGACCGCCAGGCGGATGTTCCTCCTTTTAGGAGAGTTGGCGTCGGGTTCCGGTCCATAAATTCCGAACTCGCGCATAATGCTCACTCAGGACTCACCTCTTGTGCTATCGACCGGTCCGAGTAGGCCCGGTGGAAGGTGAAAGCGTGCTCCTGACGATCAGTGTTCGGCAAGGTCTTTTGATGTGATGTGATCGGCGTCACAATCCGCCACCGTGACACTCGTGTCGCACTAAGGGTTACCTTGTGTCCGATTTTCAAGGGGCCAAGACGTGAGCTGAGTCACAGGGTTTCCTGGTTCGGCAACGAAGGAACCTACTAGTAAGTGAGGAGCGAAGCGACTCACAAAAACCATGCCTTAAATGCATGGCAAGCAAGTGGCAAGCACGAAGTGCTAGCCCCAGATAGGTAGTCCTGTTAGCTACTTGTTCTCATTCCTTCGCCCGATGGCGAAGGGGAAGAAATGGACAAGATCAGACAGGCCCTCTTAGTACGTTAGGACTACCCTCAGGCAGTCCAAGACCGCGCGTAAGCGCGAAGGATCAAGTCTAGTCGATGGCTTGTGTCGGTCTTTGCTTGAGCAAAGGGCACACCTTAGGGGTGTCCCTAGCCCAGACCACCCCCGGATCAGGAACACCCTTCTACGCCTGCACACCGGGGGGCTTAACGCCCCACCTAGCGGTTGAGACCCCCTCGGGTTGCGCTCCCGCTAGGTGGGTGCCCTTAACGGGCACCTCTAGGGAAACCAAAAGATTTCAGAAGATTCTCCGGGAGCGAGGTTTAGGGTTTCGTGCCTCGCCGTCCGTGCCTCGACTGCCCTGCCCTGCACACCAACCCCTCGCGCTGTGACCGATGCCAGGCCCGCTGGCGGGTTGAGCATCCCCGCCTTCGTGGATCGGCTACCGCCCGTGGATACGGCATCGCCTGGCAGCGCCTACGCGCTGCCGTTGTCTCTGAACACGTGGCCCTCTACGGCCAGTGGTGCCCAGGGTGGAGACGTGACGGTCACAGCGCCCAGGCGCTGACCGCAGACCACGTGATCCCGAAGTCCAAGGGCGGCACCGACGACCGGTCCAACCTCGCCGTGCTGTGTCACTCGTGCAACAGCGCCAAGCGTGACCGGTAGGCAGGAAGCCGACCGACAGCCAAGGGCGCGCTCCGCGCGCGGCTCCTCACGCTCAGGCCCGCGAAGCGGGGCGAAAACGAACAAGAGGGGGGAGGGTCAAACTTCGGCGGAATGCCCGAATGGACCCGGCCTTCAACTGCGCGCACAGAATCTCAAAACTCAGAGGTTTTTTCACCTCTCCGCAAATCGTGAGGGGTGGTCGCCATGCCCGGTGGCCGCCCGACGACCCCGGTTGAACGCAAGCGCCTCATGGGGCGCTCTCCCGGTCGTGACTCCGGTGGGCGGGAGCTACCCGCCCCGGTCGTGCACCTTGCCGCCGTCGCGGCCGTGCCCGATCCTCCGGCCACGCTGGGGGAGATCGGCGCGGCTGTGTGGGAGCGGCTGTGGACAGCCGGTCAAGGCTGGCTGTCGTTGACGACTGACCTTGACGTGTTGACGCGCCTCGCTGAGGCGCACGACGAGCGCCAAGCCATGCGGGAACAGATAGCCGCTGACGGCTACATGGTCGCCGGTTCCCAGGGGCAGCCCCGGCCACACCCGTTGCTGACGCACCTTCGCGCCCTTGAAGCCCAGATGACCCGCTGGGAATCGCTGTGCGGCTTCACGCCCGCTGACCGTTCCCGTCTCGGCTACGCCGAAGTCAAGAAGGTCTCTCTCCTCGATGAGATGGCCAACCGTCGCGCCCAGCGGGGCGCGGTTCCCTAGCCCGCCGAGGAGGTCACCGCGTGGACCTCCTGACGCCTGGCTGGCCTCCCCGCTGGCTGACCCCGGTCACCGACGCGGAACTGTCCGCGAGCGGCGGACCGGACACCGCCGATTTCATCGAGACGTTTTGCCGCATCACCAAAGACTCCGTAGCCGGCTCAGCCGGGACGCTTCTTGAGCTTCGCGGCTGGCAACACAAGCTTCTGCGGTTCCTCCTGGCGCGCCGCGCCGATCGGCGCTACCGGCACCGTCAGGCCCTGATCGGCGTTGCCCGCAAGAACGGCAAAAGCGCCCTAGGCGCGGGCATCGCCCTTGACGGTCTGCGCTTCGGCCCCCAGGGCGGAGAGGTCTACTCGTGCGCGGGTGACCGCGAACAGGCAAGGATCGTCTTCGCTGCCGCCCGGCGGATGGTCGAACTTGACGAGCATCTGTCAAGTTGCCTGAAGCTCTACCGCGACGCCATCGAGCACCCCGAATCAGGCTCCATCTATCGCGTCCTGTCGTCTGAGAGCTACACGAAAGAGGGCCTGAACCCGACCCTGACGCTCTTCGATGAAGTGCACGTTCAGGCCAACCGGGAACTCTGGGACGTGATGGCCCTAGCCATGGGCGCACGATCCTCCCCGCTCATGATCGGCATCACGACCGCCGGGAGCCGTTACGACTCCTCGGGGCGAGACAGCCTGTGCTACTCGCTGTATGAGTACGGCAAACGCGTAGCCCTAGGCGAAGTGGTTGACCCGTCGTTCTTCATGGCGTGGTGGGAGCCCGTCAACCTCGACGCGGACCACCGCGACCCCGCCACCTGGCGGGAGGCCAACCCCGGCTTCGGGGACCTCGTGGACGCGGAGGACTTCGCGTCCGCTGTGCTGCGGACCCCTGAGGCTGAGTTTCGGATCAAGCGCACCAACACGTGGGTGTCCGGCACGTCAACGTGGCTGCCGGCTGGCGCGTGGGACGCGTGCGCGGACCCCTCCGCGACGATCCCCGATGGCTCCGAGGTGTGCCTAGGTTTTGACGGAAGTTTCAACGGCGACAGCACAGCCCTTGTTGTGGTCAGTTGTGCCGAGATTCCGCATGTCGATGTGGTGGAGCTGTGGGAGCGTCCGGCCGATGGTGACGGATGGCGAGTGCCGATCCTCGATGTGGAAGAGGCCATCCGGGAAGCCTGTCGCCGCTGGCAAGTCCGCGAGATCGTCTGTGACCCCTACCGGTGGGCACGCACCTACCAAGTCTTGGAAGACGAAGGGCTTCCGGTGGTGGAGTTCCCCCAGTCGGCAGCCCGGATGACCCCGGCTACGACCCGGTTCTATGAGGCTGCCGTCAACCGGCAGCTCACCCAATCCGGGGACGCGCGCCTGGCTCGCCACATCGGCAATGCGGTTCTGAAAGCCGACTCGCGCGGTACGCGGATCTACAAGGAACACAAGCACTCCACCCGCCGCATTGACCTTGCGGTTGCTGCCGTGATGGCCCTGGAACGGGCCGTTCAAACCCCTGTTGAAAACCCCGACGTGGACTTTCTCGCGTGGGACGACCTGTGACCGGACAAGGAGGTGACACGGTGCTGTCAACCCTGGCTGAACTGGCGGGCCTTGCCTGCCTCGTGGTCGCTGCCGCGATCCTGTCCCCGGTCGCCGGTTGGGCTGCCGCTGGGCTGTGTCTCCTCCTCGTGGGGCGCGCACTCGATGGGGCGCCAGTTGACACGTTGCTGTCAACCGCCCGCCGGGGCATGTCCACAGCCTGTGGATATCTCACCCGCCGTCGAGCGGGTGAGGCCCGGTGAGCATCCTCCGCCGCGCGCTGAGCAAGCGCGCGTTGTCCCCTTCCGGCTCCGGTGACCCGTGGGCGATTCCCAGCAACGGCAGCCTCAACACGCTGTCCAACGCGGGCGTGACCGTGACCGAGGAAACCGCCCTGTCCCTCCTGGTCGTCATGGCGTGCGTGCGGATCATCTCCGAAGCCGTCGCCGGTCTGCCCCTCGACGCGGTACGGATGCGCGGGAAGATCCGCGAACAGCTCGACCCCGCCCCGCGCATCATCTCCGACCCTTTCGGGGGCGCGAACGATCTTCGCTACCCCTCGCGGCGTACCGGCCTGGCTCAGCTCATGGTGTCGCTGCTCCTACGGGGCAACGCGTTTGCTGCGGTCATCGAACGCGACGCGGTAGGCCGACCGTCCATGCTGCGAGTCCTGCACCCCGACCGCGTACGGGTCACCGTGACCGGCGGACAGAAGGAATTCACCGTTGACCGCGTGCCAGTCGACCCGTTCGACATGTTGCACATGGTCGGCATGTCAACCCCAGGCGCGGACGTTGGCCTGTCCGTCATCTCCTACGCCCGACAGGCAATCGGACTCGGCTTGGCTGCCGAAGAGTACGGCTCCCGCTTCTTCGGCTCCGGCGCTCACCTGTCCGGCATCGTGCAGGTACCCGGAGACCTCGACAACGAACGCGCGCGGCAACTCAAAGAGCGGTTCACCGCGTCTCACACGGGACTCCGCAACGCCCACACGGTCGGCGTGCTGACCGGGGGCGCGTCCTGGACCCCGATCAGCGTCAGCCCTGAAGACGCCCAGTTCCTGGCAACCCGCGAAGCCCAAAACCTTGATATCGCGATGCTCTACGGCATCCCGCCGCACATGCTCGGGCGCGTCGACCGCACCACCTCATGGGGTGCCGGCATCGAGCAACAGGCCCTTGGATTCTCCCGCTTCACCCTCGAAAGCTGGACAGGCCGGATCGAAGACGCGTGGTCAGCGTTGCTCCCCAAGCCCCAGGTAGCCCGCTTCAACCTCGCGGGCCTTCTGCGGACGGACACCCCCAGCCGCTTCGGGGTCTACACGGCCGCGCGTACCGCCGGAGTGTTGACGACCAACGAGATTCGCGCACTGGAGAACTACCCACCGATTGCCGGCGGAGACGACATCACCATGCCGTTGAACAGCGCCACTACGGGCAAAGACGAATCCGCGGTGGCCCCTGGCCCTGATGGGCCGTCCGCGTCCAGTGACCAGAACGGCAACAACGGACCACCCGAGGAGGGACCAACCCCGTGACCGTCCAGACCCGCGCGACCGGCTACCCACTCGGGGCCGTCGAGTACCGAACGATCAGCTACACGGGCGTAGAACTCCGCTCAACCCCCAACGGCACCGGCGGAGAGGCCCTGACTTTCTCGGGCTACGCCTGCGTCACGAACACGCTCTACGAAATGGCGGACTGGCTCGGCTCCTACAACGAACAGGTGTTGTCCGGGGCGTTCCGTCAGACCCTGGCGGACAACGCCGATGTGGCGTTCTTGGTCAACCACGGCGGGCTCACGCTCGCGCGGACCAAGAGCGGCACACTCACCCTCGCGGAGGACTCCACCGGCCTTGCCGTCGAGGCCCCGCTAGACCCCGCGTCCCCGATCGTTGCGGGCCTGCGCTCCGCGATGGAGCGGGGAGACGTCGATGAAATGAGCTTCGCGTTCAGGGTCACTGGGCAGTCCTGGTCACCCGACTACAGCCAGCGCGACATCACAGCCGTAGACCTCCACAAGGGAGACGTGAGCGCCGTCAACTACGGCGCGAACCCGGCAACCGCTGGCGCGAGCCTTCGCGGTACCCAGGCCGTCGACCGGCTCAGCGCGGCCGAGCGGCGCGAACTCTTCGACCGGCTGAACCTCGAGTTCGGCGCGGAGAACTTCCCGAAGGTGCCCGACTGCCCCGGCGGGCTTCCCGCCGCCGTGGTCGACGCGTACCGCCAGTTCCACACTCCGCCGCGTCTGACCTCTCAGCGTCGCTGACGTTATCTCCGAGACGTTCTTACGTCTTCTGTTGACGTTTTTCCGCCCCGGCCGCCTTCGCGGTCCGGGGCTTTCGCTTGCCCGCGTTCGGGCACGCCCACCCCTTCCCCACCCCAAGGAGAGTTTTACGTGAGGGAACTCATTACCAAGCTCCTGGCAAGGCGTGCCGCGCTCGGTGTCGAGCTGGACACGCTGACCCAGGCCCCGAAGGCCGAAGCCCGCAACCTCAACACCGTTGAGGAGACGCGCTTTCAGGAGATCCGCACCGAACTGACCGCCCTTGATGAGCGCCTGGCGGAGCTGGACGAGATGGTCACCCGCTCAGACGCGGCAGCCGAAGTGTCCAAGCGCTACGACACCCCCGCTCCGGCGCGGGTCACCGCTGAGCCTGAGGTGTACCGGCGTGACGGGAACCTGTCCTACTTCAAGGACCTGTACAACGCCCGCGAGAAGGGCGACCGTGACGCCCACGACCGGCTGATCCGCAACAACCGGGCACGCACCGACAACGGCAACGCGGCCGAGTCCCGCGCCCTGTCGACCGTCAACAGCGCGGGCGGGGAGTTCGTTCCGCCGCTGTGGCTCGAAGAGCAGTTCGTTCGCTACGCCCGCCCCGGGCGGGTGTCCGCGAACCTCGTTCGTCAGGGTGTCGTGCCGCCCGGTACCGACTCGATCAACATCCCGAAGGTGTCCACCGGCACGGTCGTGGGTGTGCAGGCCACCCAGAACACGGGTATCCCGCAGACGGACCTGACGACCACGAGCGTGTCCAGCCCGGTCGTGACGATCGCGGGCGGGCAGACGATTTCTCTCCAGCTCCTGGAGCAGAGCCCGCTCAACGTTGATGAGGTGGTCCTGGCGGACCTGGCAGCCGACTACGGCCGCCAGGTCAACGTCCAGACCCTCTACGGGTCCGGTGCCGCCGGCCAGGTCACCGGGCTCCTGATCCTCGCCGGTACCCAGGCCATCACGTACACGTCGGCTACCCCGACGCTCGCGGCCCTGTACTCCAAGATCGCCGGAGCCATTCAGGCCATCCACACGTCCCGCTACCTTCCGCCGGACGCGATCGTGATGCATCCGCGTCGGTGGGCGTGGTGTGAGGCCCAGCTTGACTCCCAGAACCGGCCGCTCATCGTGCCGGCCGCTGGCGGGCCGAACAACGCAGCCGGCAATCTTGACACTCAGGTGTCACAGGGCTACGTCGGTTCGATCCTCGGACTCCCGGTGTACGTGGACGCGCTCATTCCGACCACGGTCGGCGCGGGCTCCAATCAGGACACCATCTACCTGATGCGCAGCGAGGATCTGTGGCTGTGGGAGGGACAGGTCAGGGCTGAGGCTTTCCAGCAGACCTACGCCCAGAACATGAGCGTCCTGCTTCGCCTGTACAACTACCTGTCGTTTCAGGCAGGCCGCTACCCGCAGTCCATTGCCACGATCAACGGCACGGGCTTGGTTGCTCCGACGTTCTAGCCCACCCCCGCGCCCCTCGACGCTCCCGCCACCCGTGGGGCTTCGAGGGGTGCGCCTTGATGCGGAGAAACGCCCGTGAACTTCTTCAACTACGCCCGTGGGCTCCTGGACGAACTCAGCGACGCCACCAACGCCAAGGCCACCGACACGGCCGCAGCCGTGCGCGCCGAACTCGCGGCCATCGCAGCCCCCGCCCGCGCTGAGGCCGCCCGCTACCTCGACGCGCTCACCCCGACCCGGCGGGCCTCAGACGGGGCCGAAGTCGACGCTCCCGAGCGCGCAGACATCGCCGCTGTCCTCGATCGGCTCGACGCGGCGACCACGCCCCGAAAGGCCCGCGCCAACGCCAGACCGTAGAAGGGAGCTGCCCCGTGTCTCTGGTGTATCTCACAGGCCAAGATGTGCCGCTGTCCGTGACCGTCACCAACGACACCGGGCAGCCCGCCAACGCGACGACGGTCATCGTGACCGTGACGAACCCCGACGCCAGCACGCAGACGCCTCCGGTCACCAACACCGGGACGGGCCTGTATTCCGCGATCGTGCCGCCCTTGGCGGCAGCGGGAACGTACCTCGTGCGTTGGTCGGCTACCGGCTCCGGCTTCTCGTGGGTGTCCGAGACACAGTTTCAGGTCCGCCCCGCAGGGGTTGAGCAAGTCGTTGACCTTCCCAGTGTCAAAGCCCACCTCAACATTCCGTTGACAGATTCGAGTCAAAACGACGAACTGACCGGCTTCATTCTCGCGGCGACTCCGATCATTCGTAACATCGTTGGGCCGATCCTTCCCGAGACGCATACCGAATGGTTCGACGGCGGCAGCCCCACCCTGGTGTTGGCCTGGCAGCCGGTAACCGCGATCCTGTCGGCAACCGAGTACTACGGCCTTGCGGCCTTCCCGCTGACCGAACAGCCCCTTGGGTCGCAATCCAACGCGTTCGGCTTCACCGTTGATTTGCTGACAGGTCAACTCACCCGCCGGACGTTCTCCGGTGAGGCTGCGCGCTTCGCCCAGGGTGCCAAAAATATTCGCGTCACCTACACGGCCGCACGCGCTGATGTGCCTTACAACGTGCGCTTGGGTGCCCTGGAATTGATCCGCCATCTGTGGCAACTCACCCAACAGGGCGGACGCCCCAAGTTCGGCAGTAGCGGAGCGGCCTATGACGGGGATTCCGACCGTATCCCGATCGGATTCGCTGTCCCCAACCGCGTCACGGAACTTCTCGCGCCCCACCGCCGACCCCCGGGAATCGCCTAATGACCACGCCCATTCCTCCGTCTACGGTCGCCACGATCAAGGGCGCGCTGTTCGACCTGTTGTCCGCGCGGATGGCCGGTCCTGGCGTGCTGGTGGCGTACGACTCCCCGGGCACCTATCAGCCCGAAGACATCGTGTGCGTAGGCGATGTGCACCGCCAAATTGCCGTTCACGCCGCTGTCGGTTCCGGCGGGGCGGGTTGGCTCGATGAGACCTACACCGTTCACGTGATCGTTGAGTGCTATCGAGGCGGAGACAACGCCCGCCTAGTTTTTGAACGCGCGGCAGCGCTGGCCGCTGTTGCCGAGTCCGCCGTTCGCGCCGACCCGTCCATAGGTGGCCTGGCACTCGTTGCCCGCCCTGTCGGAGTGGATTACACCTCCGACGCGGAGGAAGACCACAAAGGACGTACCACCCGCGCGGACCTACGGATAGAGGTCTATGCGCTCACCTGACCCCCGCCGAACGATGACCCGCCACGAGCGGGCACATGCCGCCATCAACGGAGTGAACATGCCCGCATTCGACTACATCGGCCCAGACGAGCGGCACTATCCCGGCCTATCTGTGACTGCCCGCCCCGGAGACACCGCCGTGGAGCTGCCCGACGATCCCGGAGACGGGCGTTGGATTCCCACGCCACCAGAGGAAGAGGCCACGCGCACCCGCGCGGCGACGAAACCGAAGCCTGACACCCCGAAGGAGGTGTGAGCATGCCCATTGCCTCTTATCGCTCCATTCTTGGGCTCGGCAAAGAGACCACGCCCGGCACCATCGCAGCACCCACGCTGTTCGTTCCGTTCCGTGGCGAACTCAAGCCGAAAGACCATCTCAAGCTTCTTCCGGACAACGGAATGCGCGGGTCAGCGGTCAAGACCTACGACCACATTCCCGGCCCCCTGCACGCCGAATACGACTGGTCGGGTGATGTGTTCGCCGACAGTATCGGTATTCCGCTGTCACTCCTCGGAGACGTGACCGTGACCGGCACCCCTACCGGCAGCGGCGCGACGACGCTCACGGCCGCGTCCATCGTCGGCGCTTCCTCGGTGCTGTCTCTCGCCTCGATCCCGGCGGGCACCCTCGTTCAAGTCGACGCGGGTCCTATCGCTGAGATCCGCACAACCGGTACGCCCACCGGTTCCGGCCCGTACACGATTCCCCTCACGGGTGCTCCGCTGGCCTACCCCCACGCGACGAGTGCCGCTCTCGTCCCCGTGACGGCCCCGTTCACTCACGCTTTCTCCACGCTCAACAGCGGCACCACTCAGCCGCCCACGTGGACCGTGACGGACTTCAACGGGCTGACCACTCGCCAGTTCGCGGGGCTCAAGTTCTCCGAATGCGCGCTGAAGTTCAACGGTGACGGTCTTTTGGAGTACTCCGCGAAGGCGCTCAGCCTCGCCTCGGTGCTCGGCACCGTGCCCGTCCCCTCCTACACGCCTGTTACCCCCATGCCGGGCTGGTCAGGCACGGTCGCTATCGCAGGGACGTCCGTGACGTACGTGGTTGACGCGGAAGTGTCAATCAAGCGTCCCGTCACGCCGATTCCTGCCGCTGACGGCTCCCAGGCCCCCTATGCGCTGTGGTCGGAAGAGGTCGAGGTCAGCGGGAAGCTGACCGTGGTTATGGAGGATGAGACCGAACTTCTCCGGTACCTCCAGAACACCAAGCCCGCCCTTGACATCAATTTCACTCAGGGCACGGGCGCGAACCTCTCCGGTATCCGGCTGCGCATGTCCAAGTGCGCTTACACCTTGGCGGAAATCAACCGGGGCAAGAAGTACGCGGAAATCACGATCACCTTCGAAGCTGACGCCAACGTGACCGACGTCGGCGCGTCCGGCGGATACAGCCCGATCAAAGCCACCGTCACCAATGCTCTTCCGTTCGGCACGTTCAAATAGAGGAGATCACCGTGAACCGTATTTCTCTGCCTGATGGCGCGTGGGCGGATCTCCGCGACCCCCAGGCCGTGCCGGAACGGCTCCGCCGTCCGATCGTGCGCATGCAGACCAAGCTAGCCGGCAAGCAGGCCGTCATGTCCGCCATTCAGTCCACAAGCGCGGACGCGCTCGATGACCCCGCCGAGTCCGAGCGGGTCGCCGCGTCGCTCGGGGATGCCCTGGACCTGATTGACGAACTCAACGATCTTGTGGTCGTCGCTCTCGTTGGCGGATGGTCGTATCAGTCCGCGATCAGCGTTGACGCGCTCCTGGACATGCCGTCCGCCGCGTACGCCAGTCTGCGGAAGGCTTGCGCCCCGCACCTCAAGGACATGACTCCGGACTTCAGCCCGGATGGCGCTGATGATGCCGCGTCCCCTATCGCACCCTCCAACGCCTGAGGCAACAGTTGGAGGGAACCTTCACCCACGATGCGCACACCTTGCCGGTAGAGAAGTTCCGCACGTGGCGACTCGTCAAACTCACCCACCGCTTACCGCATGAGTTAGACGACGTTGCCGCGTGCGAACTCGATTGGCTCCTCGCGATTGACGACACCGTGAATCAGGCGAAGGCCAACCGGCAGCAACGCGAATCGGGGTGAGGATGCCGGACGAATTCAGCGCCCTTTTCAAGGGTATCGAGAACCTAGAACGCGCACTAGACAAGCAGACAGCCCGCGTCGACCGGGCCACACTCGCGGCGACGAAAGCCAATCAGGCCCGCGTCAAGCGGGGCGTCAAACAGCGACTCCGCGGACGCCCTCGTTGGGACCATCGGGGCAGGTCACGGCCTACTCCCGAACCCGTGGACCTGCATTTGAGCCCCCCGCACGTCGAGCGGTCCGGCGGCCCAGGCCGTTTCACCGGAGCCCTGTTCTCCGGCATCTCCTCCCGGAGCACTCCGAAACGTCAAGGCGTCGATTGGGTCGGCGCTGTGTGGGTCAGGGGCGGAATCCGCAACTTCTACAAGCGGAAGCTCGAAGCGAAATTCCCGTACTTCAAACCCGCTCTTGACGCCTCACTCGTCGTCCTGCGCGAGACATGGGTCAAGGCATGGGACAGGTCCATGTCCCGCAAATAACTCCACAGTAGGGAGGTAACCCTTGAGCGCGCTGCCTCCCGTATTCGTGGAACTCCGAGGCAACATCGCACACTTCTCAATGAAGATGGGCGAGGCAAAAACTGAAATCAAGGGCCTGGAAACGGAAGGGTCCGCGAACCTCGCCAAACTCGGAACGGTCGCCAAATACGCCCTTGCCGGCATCGCCGTAGCCGCTGCGGGTGCTGCCGTCAAAACCTTGGAGATGGGCGCGGACTTCCAAAGCGCCATGACCCGAGTCCATACCGGAGCGGGCGAGTCAGAAGCCAACATGAAGTTGGTCTCCGATGGCGTGCTGAAGATGGCCGGCGATGTCGGAACGTCCACGGAACAACTCACCAAGGGCCTGTACACCGTCGAGTCCGCGTCCTTCCACGGTGCCGACGCGCTGACCGTTCTTCGCGCTAGCGCGATGGGCGCGAAGGTGGGTGCCGCTGAACTGGGGACCGTCACGGACGCGGTAACCACTGCCCTCAACGCCTACGGCAAGGGGGCGGCAGAGTCCGCCCAGGTGACCAACGCGCTCATTGCCACAGAGAGCGCGGGCAAGACGACCATGGAGGCCCTAGCGGGCTCCTTGGCCACTGTCCTACCCACAGCGGCTACCGCGAAGGTGGGCCTCAATGAGGTCTTGGGCGCGATGGCGACCATGACCGCTCAGGGCACGCCGGCCGCTGACGCGGCGACGTACCTTCGTCAGACCATCGCCCAGTTGAGCAACCCCAGTGGTAAAGCGGCCCAGGAAATGAAATCCCTCGGGCTCAACGCCATTGACGTTTCCATGAACTTGGGGAAAAACGGTCTCGCGTCCACGTTGACGATGCTGACCGACGCCATTCAGTCGAAGATGGGCCCAGCGGGAACCGTGCTCGTTGACCACCTCCGCAAGGCCGCGAGTAGCAGCACCGACTTCGAGAAAGTCCTAGCGGGCCTTCCTCCGGCCCAGCAAACCTACATTGGCGCTCTGGCGACGATGGTTGGTGGAACGAAGTCGATGCAAGCGGCGCTGGAGTTGACCGGCGACCACATGAAGACGTTCCGCGACAACACCGCCTCCATCAACGAGCGAGTCAAAGACGGCGGAAACAAAATCGCAGACTGGGATGTCGTCCAGAAGAATTGGAATCAGCGCGTTGCTGAGGCCAAGGGGCACATTGAGGCGCTGGGAATCAAAATCGGTACTGCCCTGATGCCAGCGGCGAACAAACTCATGGACTGGCTGTCCAAGGCAACGCAGTGGCTGACACAGCACAAGTCCGCGATGATCGCGGTTGCCGCCGTCATTGGTGGCGTGCTCGTAATCGGGCTCGCGGCGGCGACAGTGGCGGCGTGGAATTTCGCCGTCGCGCTTCTCGCTAATCCGCTGGTCTGGATCGTTGTTGGCGTGATGGCGCTCATTGCCGCCATCGTCCTTTTGATCATGCACTGGAAAGACGTCTGGGGCTGGATCAAAAACGTGTCGTCCGCGATCGCGGATTGGGTCGTCAAAGCCTGGCACTCCATCGCGGACTGGACAACGAAACTGTGGCGAGACCACATAGTCAAGCCCATTGTGGACGCCTGGCATTCCGTGACCGCATTCTTCTCCGCCGCGTACCACTTCGTGGTTGACCCGATCCTCAAGGGCTGGCATGTCCTGACAGAGGGAACGCGCAAAGTCTTTGACGGCATCGTTGGCTTCTTCAAAAAGTGGTGGCCGCTACTGCTTCTCATCTTCATGACTCCAGTAGCGATTCTCCTCAGCATCTGGAATCACTTCCACACGCAAATTGAGGAAACCGCACGGAAAGTGTTTGGCGCGGTAGTCGGATTCTTCACGTGGGTGTGGTCTGAAATCCAATCCGGAGCGTCCGCAGCTTGGCAATTGATCCAGCACTACATCGTTGATCCGATTCTTTGGGTGCACCACAAGCTAGAAGAAATCGCTCTGAAAATCCATAACATGCTCGTCGGAGCCTGGCAGAAAGTCCACACCACGACGTCTGACTTCTGGGACAAGAAGATCAAGCCTGCCGTGGTTGACCCGATTATGAATGCCTGGCATTCGCTGGTTGACCTTTTCGAGAAGGTCAAGAGCACCGTCTCGGGCAAACTTCAGGAAGCCTGGAATCTGGTTTCCAATATCGGATCAAAGTTCGCCACCATTGGCGAGAACATCGTTCGCGGCATCATTTCGGGCCTGTCCAACGGGGCGTCTTGGCTGTGGGACAAAATCCGGGAACTTGCCAACGGGGCGCTTGATCACGCGAAAAAGTTCCTCGGCATCTCTTCGCCTTCGCGGGTGTTCGCCCAACTCGTGGGCGCACCTATCGCCCAGGGCGTGGCTGCCGGCATTGACGATCACGCCCACCTTGCCGCTACCGCTGCCGCGTCGATGGCTGCCGCCACTCTCGGCGCTTCCTCGCTCGGCTCTGGTACCGCCTACGCGGTACCGGGTGGCGGCAGTTCCTACAGCGCGGGTGCCAGTGCACAGAGCGCGGCTCCTGTGGTGAACGTGACCGTTCAGGGCTCTGTCCTGTCGGAGCGCGACCTTCGAGACCTAGTAGCCCGCGAACTGAGCCGCTGGTTCATTCGCAACGGGCGTGACATGACCATTGCTCCCGCTCGTTGACAGGAAGGTGTCAAGGAATTGTCGGCCCCCAATCCAAACATGCCGGCCCTGTCGTATGAGATTGCGTGGAACTCCGACCCCAACAATCCGGCGTCCGTGCCGATATGGACTCCGGTAACCAACCGCGTTGCAGAACGCTGGGGTACGAATCGGGGAATCCAATATGAGCAGAATCAAGCCAAGGTTGGGGAGCTTCGGCTTCCGCTCCGCAACGATGACGGAGCCCTTGACCCTTCCAACACGCTGAGCCCGTACGCGCCTGGGGTTGTTCCCTATCGACGCGTACGGGTCCGGGCAACTTGGCCACCTACCGGCGGAACAACGTATTCCATCTTCAACGGCTTTGTGGAGCGCTATAGCCAGCATTGGCACGGCGGGTTCGGGCTGTGCGACACAGTATCTGTTGATGCTTTCGCCCAAATGGCAAAAGCAGTCATGCCCGGTCCTCTGGTCTCAGAGGTCTTGGCGCTCAAACCCTCTTATCTCTACCGGCTCAGCGACGCAGGAGAAGCCTTCGCAGACACCATCGGCGCGGGTCCACTGATTCAACGCGTCGATTCCGGCGCAGGCCCCGGAACGCTCACCTCCGCAACGACAATCGGTGCAGCCGGTGCGCCCCCTGTAGGTCTCGCGGGCCCCGTCGTTCAACTCACCAACCCAATCAACACGGCCGACACGGGAGGCGTCTCACCCTCCACCCCGGGCACAGCCCTTCTCGTATCCGGGGCGAACTCCGAGCAGACTGTCACGAGCACTCCGCTGACGCCACGCAGTTTCACGCGAATCATTGCGTTCCGCTGGATCGGCCCTCCGTCGACAAGCATCATCGTTTTGTGGCGCGCCGGAGGCGGGGGCGTCGGTAACCAGGCAATCAGCCTCACGCTCGATCCCAACATCGCTCCCACTCCGGTGCTGCGGATCAGTGTTCGCAACACAGCAGATTTTCAATCGGGCACGTGGGCGCGGCAAACCATCGCGGGGCCAGTGTTTGACGGCAACTGGCATCTTGCAATGGTCAGCGTGGATGCCGCCGGCACGCTCACACTTGGATTGGATGACGTTACGGCGATAGCCCCAACGTTGACTAGTGCGGCGTGGGATGCCCCGTGGGATAACGACTTCTTCGGTGGGGTGGCATTCCCTGAGTCCGCCCCCGGAGACGGGTTTCAGGCCCTCTTCAACGGGCAAATGGCTCTGGCTGCCCAGTTCCCCGCGCCGCTCACCTTGGGCCAATGGGCAACCCTCACCACAGCATTTAAGACCGCGTTTACGGGCGAATCCAGCGGGGCTCGATACGGGCGCATCCTGCGTTACGCGGGGTGGACAGGGCCGACCGCGCTTGACACTGGCCAGTCAACCAGCATGGGGCCGGCATCAGACATCACCGGGCAGACAGCGCTAGCCGCGCTGAACAATGTCGTCCTGTCCGAAAACGGCCAGCATTTCGTCAAGGCTGATGGCACGATCCGATTCGAGTCTCGGACCGCACGGTACCTTGCCTCAACGCCGCAATTCATTTTTGGCGAAAACGTCGCTGCCGGGGAATTTCCCTACGAGTCTGATGTGACGTTAGAACTCGACCCAACGCGTATCGCGAATGACATCACCGTCACCCGCACCAACGGCATTGCGGCCAGACGGACCGATCAGGCATCCCAGTACGCCTATGGCGCTTCCACACTCAATCGGACTATCTCCGTCACCAGTGATCTGGAAACGGTGGATGCCGCCGGCTACCTCCTCGCGCAACGCAAACAACCCCGGCAACGGCTAGACCGCGTGACCTTCAAGCCCTCCAATAACCCCGCGCTATGGCCGATGGTGCTCGCGCTTGACATCAGCACCCGCGTCCGGGTGATGCGAAGGCCATTCAACGCCCCACCCATCAAGACCGAGGCTTTCGTCAGTTCCATCGACTGGGAACACGACCCCGCTACCGGTGAAGTAACGGTGACAGTCCTTGTTGACCCAGCCGACCCAAGCGGCATTTGGATTCTTGACGACTCCACCCAATCGGTTCTCGGGCAGACCACAGCACTCGCCTACTAAAGAAAGGAGGCGGTTTTCCTGGCTACGGTGCCCACCCTCCGAACCTGGACGGCCGGCGAAGTCGTCACAGCCGCCCAACTCAACGCCAACGTGAGAGACACGGGAAACTTCCTACTCGCCCCACCACTAGCTAGCCTCAAACAGAACACCGCCCAGCCATTCGCCAGCGCTTCTTGGACAGCGTTCACGTTCGATGGCCTCGACTTCGACCGGGAAAACGGCCACTCGATCACCACCAACAACAGCCGCTACACCGCGAAAACCGCCGGCTGGCACTTGGTCATCGGAACGGGCTATTGGCCCTCGAATGCCGCCGGTGGCCGACAGGTCGGGCTACGCATCAACGGCGGCAACATCTTCGCTAAACAGGTCGTCCCCACAGTCGGCGCAGGTGGGTTCAATCTCGCGCTAACCACGTCCGCAATCACATACCTTGCCGTGGGCGATTATATCGAACTCCTCGGCTACCACACCGTGGGCGCGAACCTCAACACCTTAATTGACAGCGAAGGCCGATCGACTCTCCAACTCGTCCGCCTGTCCAACTGAAGCCGATCACCGGCCCGCCCGCGCCCAATGGTGCGGGTTATTTCGTGTCCGCATAGCGGGGAGACTCCATGGTTACTTGGCTTGTCGATATCTCCAACTGGCAGGGAGATATCTCGATTGAACAGATTGCCAGCGAAGGCTATTCGGCGTGTGTGTGCAAGGCGACCGAAGGTCGCGACTACAAGGACCCATGGTTTGACACCTACATTCCACGGGTCATCGCATCCGGCATGATCCCCGGGGCGTACCACTACCTACGTGCCGGAGACGGAGCCGGACAGGCCCGCGAGTTCTACAACCGCATTGCCGCCCACGGCGGCCCCAACGGATGGCTCATTCAGCTCGACTGCGAGTCAGACGGCGGAGCCGACGAGATGCGCGCGTGGGCCGACGAGTGGAACCGGCTTTCCGGGAACCACCCGTTCCTGATCTACAGCGGCGCGTGGTGGTGGGACTCGCACACAGGCGGGTATCGCGGAGCGGACCTTACTCCGTACGTGTGGCACTCCCGCTACGTCGATGGGGCCGGCTTCGGCTCAGTCCTTTACGAGAACGTCCCTGACGACTGGTGGACCCCAGGCTACGGCGGCTGGAACACCGCGACCGTCCTTCAGTTCTCCTCCCACGGCCGCGTTGCCGGTCAGGACATCGACGTGAACGCCTTTCTCGGTTCCGTCGATGACCTCCGCGCGCTTGTCCGCTCTGACAGCACCACCCCAACCCCTACTCCAACCGGAGGTTCTGTGACTGACCTGTCCTACGCGCCGTTCGGCAAGCCTGACGCTCTCGGAGGGCGTGACGCGGGCGTGCTCCTGGCGGATCTGTGGGGCGCTGAGATGACGGAGGCGTCCCCCTACGTCCCCTCGCAGATGTCCGCACGGACGGCGCGACTGATCCGCATCGAGCAGAAGCTAGACGCCATCAGCACCAAGCTTGACACGCTCCTGTCAACCGCCCCGGGCAACACCACGGTTGCCCTGACTCAGGACGAGATCAAGGCAGCGGTCAAGGCCGCTCTCCGGGAGGGTGTCCAGTGATCGACCGTGACCCCACCGGTTGGGCTGCCACAGTCGGCGCAACCATCAAGATCGTTCTCATGAGCGTTGTCGCTCTCGGGCTCCCGTGGCTCACGGACGTTCGCGCCGCGAACATCGCCCTAGCCCTCACCGCGATTCTGGATCTCCTCCTGATCCTCGGAGTGATCCGCCCCCGCACCATTGCCGTAAAAATCTCCGACGCCAAGGTTGCCGACGCCCGCGCGGAGTTGCCGCCCGGCGCAGTCTCGGCGGAGGACCACGCCGCGATCGTCAACCAGGCACTCAACGAGCCCGTGCCACCGGCACCGGCACCGGCCGAGAAGCCCGCAGAGTCCGACAACCAGCCCCACCCCACGCCAACCCCTAACGCCTACAACGAGAGCCGCCCTGGCGCTCTCACGGGCGTTGTGATGTACGACCGGGCCACCGGAGAGCCCGCCCGGTAACACACGAAGCCCCCGACACCTCACCTGAGGATGTCGGGGGCTTTTCGTGTTGGTGGGTCAGTCCCGCTGGATCGGCACCATCTGGCCGTCAACGAACTCAAAGGTGGGTACCTCTGGCCACTCTCCGACCGCCTGAAGGCGTGCCTTCAGGTCTTCGGGAAATACCATCTCGGTCTGGAATCCTGCGGGCTCCCACCGAGTAGCAACCTTGTGCACGATCACCTTCACCTGTATTCCAGCATCCAAGAGGATCTGCCGCTGGGCGAGCAAGGTTTTAGCTTCGTTCCACAGCTCCGTGTAGGTCTTTCCCGTGCCCGCGTAGGTCACCGTGGTCTGTGGCTGGTGTGAAGCCACAAGGGCCCGGAGTTCACCAGTCAACGCGGTTACTCGCATCTCGTAGTCCTCATCTCCACCCGGATAGTCATAGTCGCCCCGGTCGCGCTCGCCTCGAACGTCGTTGAGGATACGTCTCATACGCTCGATGTCCTTGGAAAGATCAAGCGCGCTTGACACTCGGCGCGACCGCTTTTCGAGGTGCCCAACCGATGATAGAAAAAGCTCATTCGCGGTCTTGTCGAACTCCACTTGCTGAACAGACTTCGCGGGACACTTGAGGCGCTTGCCCTTCTCCGGGCGGGAGTTGGTACCACACGTGTAGTAGTCGCGTTGCAATCCACGCTCAGGAAGGTTGATCGAATCGCGGTACATCTTCGACCCGCACAGCCCGCAAAACACCATGTCTGCGTAGAGTTGCTTCTCCCCTCGAAGGGTTCGGCTCTTCGTGGTCTCCTTGAGCTTCCTCTGAAGCTCCTCCCATGTGTCTTCACTGATGAGCGGAGGGAAGAAGAGCGCGGCCGTGCCGTCATCGTTGCGGATCGTCCGGCCGTTCTCTTCCCGCTCCCCAAGCAAGCCGCGTGACGTTGCTAGGTTCGTGATCGTCGCAGGATGCCAGACGAGCCCCTTCGTTTCCTTGCCCATGAGATGCCGCTGATAATCCGAAGGAGATAGCTCACCTTCATCCGTGAGGTTCGCGGCAACTACCTGCCGCGAATCTCCGTTTATCAGATCATCAACAATTCGCTTCATCACCTTAGACGAGTGTGGGTCGTGTTGCAGTACGTAACCCCCGCCATCAAGCTTTGCCGGACGCGTGCCGTACTGAATCGTGCCACCGTGATACCGACGATCTTTGACTGCCTTCGTCTTGGATGATGCAATTCGGGCCTTGATGGTTTCACGCTCGTGCTCAGCGAACATGATCAAGATATTGAGAAAGAAGCTCCCAAGCGGAGTGGAAGTGTCAAACTGCTCTTGGCAGCTTGCAAGTTCTTTGCCGTTCTTGGCCATCCACTTACGGAAGTCCAAGAAGTGCGAGAGATTGCGGGTTAGCCGGTCGAGCTTCCAAACCACGATGATGTCGTAGTCCGATACTCGCTCATTCAGCCACGGTCCCAACTCTGGGCGCTTACTCGGTCGAACGTTGCCAGAGACGCCAACATCGTGCACCATCCCAACTAACACGTGCCCCTGCATCGTGCACCATGCATTAATGGCTTCGTCCTGCCGCTCAATACTCGTAGACTCTTCCGAATCTCGGCTGATGCGGCAGACGCCCAGGACGCGAAGTCTGGCGCTCTTGGCTGGTTGCGCTCGCTGCGTGGTCATGGTCGGGAGCGTAGATGTCTGTTGGGTAACCCGCAATCCTGATGGCTCCGGCTTCTACCGCACCGACTCGCGGGGCAGTTCCTCCGCGTCGTCCCCTTCCACGCCGGCCGCCGCGCCGAAGCAGGGCGGGGAGTCGAAGCCTTCCAGCCCCGCTCCCGCCGCCGCCCCGGCCGCGACCAGCACGAGCTAGACCGCCCGCGACCAGCGCCGACTAGGCCCGGTTGCCCCGACGCAGCTCGTCCCGGATGTCCTGGAGGAGCTGCACCTCGGCGGACAGCTTCTCGACGACCTCCTCGTCGTTGCGCTTGCGGTACTCGTTGTACTTGTTCATCGGCATGACGATCACGAAGTAGATGACGGCTGCCGTCAGCAGGAACGTGATCACGGCGTTGATGAACGAGCCGTAGTTGAAGACCACGTCGGCGTTCACCCGCCACTCGCCACTCGTCGCCTTGCCGCCGGTGACCAGCTTGATCAGCGGGTCGATGAACGCGTCGGTGAACGCCTTGACGAGCGCGCCGAACGCCGCGCCGATGACGACGCCGACAGCCAGGTCGACGACGTTTCCGCGGGTGATGAAGTCCTTGAAACCCTTGAGCATCCGCCCAGGGTACAGAAAAGGGTAAATCAGTCCCAGTGCGGCGGGCGATCCTCGATCAGCCGGTGGTCGTTACTGTCCGTGGTCGATCGCTCGCCCCAACCTGCGGCGGTGTCGTCACTGGTCTGCTCCGGCAGCAGCGGAGCGTCATCGTCGGTGAAGTCGACCTCACGGTCTTCGTCAGGCATCCCCATGCGTGCAAGGCTAGCGCCATGCGCACAGTAGTGATTAGCGGCGGCGGCACCGGGATCGGTCTGGCGACGGCCCACCGGTTCGCCCGCGCCGGGGAGCACGTGATCCTGCTCGGCCGGCGGGCGGAGGTGCTGCACCGGGCCGTGGAGGACATCGGCTCGGGCGCGTGGTACCAGATCGACCTGACCGACCCGGACGCCGTGCAGGGCCTCGCCGACCAGCTGGACCGGGTGGACGTCCTGGTCAACAACGCCGGCGGTCTCGACCGGCGCGAGGTGGCCCCCGGCATCGTCGGCGTGGCGCAGACCTGGGAGCGGACGTTCGCGCTGAACGCGATGACCGCGATCCTGCTCACCGAGGCGCTGCTGCCGAAGATGACCGCGCCGGGCGGCCGGATCGTGCACGTCAGCTCGATCGCCGCGCACCGGGGCAACGGGGCCTACGGCGCGGCCAAGGCGGCCCTGACGTCGTGGAGCGCGCACGTCGCCCGCGAGCACGGCCCGCACGGCATCACGTCCAACGTGGTCTCCCCCGGATATGTGGCCGACACCGAGTTCTTCGCCGGTCCGGTCAACGCGCTGGAGCGGAAAATCAACGAAACGATGGTCAAACGTTCGGGTACGCCGGACGAGATCGCCGCCGCGATCGAGTACCTGGCGAGCCCCGCCGCGGGATACACGACGGGAACGGTGCTACATGCCAACGGCGGGGCATACGTTTCCTGGTAGAACTCAGCGTATGAAAACGGGGTACGAGGTACTGGTCGCGCTCGCCCGCCGGTTCGCGTTCGGCGATGTCGCCGCGCTCGTCAACGACCCACGGGTCGAGCGGATCTGCACCTTCGGCCAGGGGTTACTCGAGCTCGACGCGGAGGACTTCGGCGCGTACGACGTCATCGACACGCTCAAGCAGCGCGCGATCGCGTCCCGGATGCCCCAGGCGCCCCGCGAGCAGCCGAGGGGCGCGCTCGGCTCGCTGCGCCCGGCGTACTCGCTGCTGCTCGAGGTGATCGAGGCACGCTGGATGCGCAGCGAGATGGCGGCGCTGGTGGCGGCGGTGCACATCGCGAGCGAGTACCTGCCGATGCTGGTCTGGGAGCCGGTCCTCGGCCACGCGGCCGACCCGGCCCGGCTCCAACACTTCCAGGACAGCCGGTTCGGTCAGATGGAGGACCGGGCCTGCCCGCACACCAGGACCGAGAAGTCGGCGTGCGCGCGGGCGCTGCGGGTGGCCTCGGAGCCGCCGGCCGGCTGGCGGGCGTACCTGGACCGGCAGCACAGCAATGTCGCGCACGCCCTGGGCGTGTGCGCCGCCGAGTGCCGCACCGAGTGCCCGGTGACCGACCGGTTGAAGCCCGGCCAGCACGAGATGCTCGCGCACAACGCCGCGGCGGCCCTGAAGTTCGGCGATTCGGCGATTGTCCGGTTGCGGCACGCCGCGCCGGTCGGACACGGTTTCGGGGTACCGTCGCCGGAGGAGGTCGCCGAGGCCTGGGCCCGGACCCGCGAGTCGCTGTCGCTCAGCGCCAACGGCAACGGGGCCGGTCGCGCGATCCTCACGGAGGACGGATTCCCCCTTCCGGGACTGCCGAGTCTGATCACGGCACTGGCGGGCGTACCCATCGTTCCGGACACATTGCTGACGGATGTGGCCGCCGAGTTGGAACGCTGTTTGACTTTGTTGGATAGTGATGGAAAATGGGGGGCATGAGAACGGTAGGGAACTAGATGCTCGCCCCCCAGCGCCAGGCCGCCATCCTCGACCTCGTCCGCCGGCACGGCGGCGTCCGGGTCAGCGAGCTCGTCCGCGAGTTCGGCGTCTCCGACATGACGATCCGCCGTGACCTGGAGACGCTGGCCGATCGCGGCCTGCTCGCCAAGGTGCACGGCGGGGCCACGATCATCGGCCCCGGCTCCACCGACGAGCCGGGCTTCGCCGCCAAGTCCGTCCGGCAGCAGGCGGAGAAGGCCGCGATCGTCGCCCGGGCGGCCGAGCTGGTCCGTCCCGGGTCGGCGATCGCGCTGTCCGCAGGCACGACGACGGCCGCCCTCGCCGAGCGGCTGGTCGACGTGCCCGGGCTGACCGTGGTCACCAACTCGGTGCCGGTCGCCGACGCGCTGTACCGGTCCGGCCGCACCGACCAGACCGTGGTGCTCACCGGCGGCATCCGGACCCCGTCCGACGCGCTCGCGGGGCCGTTCGCCGACAGCGCGATCCGCTCGCTCAACGTCGACCTGCTGTTCCTCGGCGTGCACGGCATGAGCGCCCGCTCCGGCCTGACCACGCCGAACCTGATGGAGGCGGAGACCAACCGCCTGCTGGTCAACTCCGCGCGCCGGCTGATCGTGATCGCCGACCACACCAAGTGGGAGATGGTCGGCATCGCGACCATCGCGCCGCTCGCCGACGCCGACGTGGTGATCACCGACTCCGGGCTGTCCGCCGAGGCCCAGGCGCAGTTGGCCGAGGAAGTCGGCGAGTTGATCGTGGTGACGGCATGACCGGCGCACCCCTCGGCCTGACGGCGGTCGTCGCGTGAAGCGCACCGTCACCCACCTTGCCGACGGCCGCGAGCTGCTCTACTTCGACGAGTCGGACGCCAGCACGCGCGACGTGCCCGACCGCCGGCGGCTGCCGACCCCGCCCGACGCGTCCGAGCTGCGCTACGACCCGCTGCTCGACGAGTGGGTCGCGATCGCCACCCACCGGCAGTCCCGGATCTTCCTGCCGCCGGCCGACGAGTGCCCGCTGTGCCCGTCGACCGCCGACCGGCTCTCGGAGATCCCGGCGTCCTCCTACGACGTGGTGGTCTTCGAGAACCGCTTCCCGTCCTTCAGCCACCGGGTCTCCCCCGGGGTCGAGAACCCGGGCGTGGGGCGGTGCGAGGTGGTCTGCTTCACCGACGAGCACGGCACGGCGTTCGCGCAGCTCACCCCGCAGCGGGTCCGGACGGTGATGGAGGCGTGGGCCGACCGGACATCGGAGCTGTCCGCGCTGCCGGGGGTGGAGCAGGTGTTCTGCTTCGAGAACCGGGGCGAGCAGATCGGGGTGACGCTGCACCACCCGCACGGGCAGATCTACGCGTACCCGTTCGTGACCCCTCGCACCAAAACCATGCTCGCTGCGGCGAAACGAAACCCCCGGGTCTTCGAGGAGGAGATCGCCAACGCCGGTGACCGGATCGTCGGCGAGAACGAGGACTGGATCGCGTTCGTGCCGTTCGCGAGCCGCTGGCCGTACGAGGTGCGGCTGTTCCCCCGCCGCCGGGTGCCGGACCTGCCGGCCCTCAGCGACGCCGAGCGGGACTCCTTCGGGCCGCTCTACCTCGACGTGCTGCGCCGGCTCGACGGCCTGTTCGACCAGCCGATGCCGTACATCTCGGCGTGGCACCAGGCCCCGGTGCGCCAGGACCGGGAGCTGGCCTACCTGCACCTGCAGCTGTTCAGCATCCAGCGCGCCCCTGGCAAGTTGAAGTATCTGGCGGGCTCGGAGTCCGCGATGGGCGCGTTCATCAACGACGTGCGGCCCGAGGAGGCCGCGCGGCTACTGCGGGGGGTTTCGCTATGAAGCTGCTGGTCACGGGCGGCGCCGGCTATATCGGGGGCGTGGTCGTCCACCAGCTGGTCGCCGCCGGCCACGAGGTGACGGTGATCGACGACCTGTCCAGCGGGTACGCGGACGTGGTCCCCGCCGGCGTCGAGTTCCACCAGATGGACGTGCACGACGTCGCGAAGGTGCTCACCCCGGACGCCGGCTTCGACGGGGTGCTGCACTTCGCGGCGAAGATCGAGGTAGGCGAGTCGGTGAAGTACCCGGAGCGGTTCTGGGACACCAACGTGCGCGGCACGCTCACCCTGCTCGACGCGGTCCGCGCGGCCCGGGTGCCCCGGTTCATCTTCTCCTCGACCGGCTCGATGTACCGGGCCACGGCCGAGCCGTCGACCGAGGAGACCGAGGTCGCGCCGCAGAACCCGTACGCGGCGACGAAGCTGATGGTCGACCTGATGCTCGCGGGCGAGGCGGCCGGGCACGGGCTGGGCGCGGTCACCCTGCGGTACTTCAACGCGGCCGGCGCGGTGGGGCACCTCGGCGAGCGGCACGACCCGGAGAGCCACCTGATCCCGATCGTGCTCCAGGTCGCCGCCGGCAAGCGCGACAAGCTCGCCCTGTACGGCGACGACTACGACACCCCCGACGGCACCTGCGTGCGGGACTACATCCACGTCGAGGACCTGGCCAGCGCGCACCTGCTCGCCCTCGACGCGATCAAGCCGGGCCGGCACGAGATCTACAACCTGGGCAACGGCAACGGGTTCAGCAACCTCGAGGTGATCGAGGCGGTCCGGGCGGTGACCGGGCATCCCGTACCCGTCGAACTGCAGGCCCGTCGCCCCGGCGACGTCGTGGTCGGCATCTCGTCCTCGGCCAAGGCCCGCCGCGAGCTGGGCTGGGAGCCCCGCCGTCCCGACCTGCACGACATCATCCGCAGCGCGTGGGAGTTCTACAGTGCGCGTCTCGGCTAGCGCCCCCGGCCGGGTCAACCTGATCGGCGAGCACACCGACTACAACGCCGGGTTCGTGCTGCCGTTCGCGTTGCCGTACCGCACCACCGTGCACGCGGTGCGCAGCCTCCGGCAGAAGTGGACGGTCACCTCCGACTGGGCCCCCGGGCAGTCGACGTCGTTCGGGAAGCCGGAGTCCGCCGCGGGCTCGGCCACCTGGGTGGACTACGTGCGCGGCGTGGTCTGGGCGCTCCAGGACGCCGGGCACGAGGTGCCGGGCGCCGACCTGCACATCAGCTCCGACGTACCCGTCGGATCGGGGTTGTCGTCGTCGGCGGCCCTGGAGTGCGCCGTCCTGACCGCCCTGATCGAACTCAGCGACCTCGACATCCCGGTCACCGACCGGCCGGCGCTCGCCCAGCGGGCCGAGAACGCGTTCGTCGGCGTGCCGTGCGGGATCATGGACCAGGCCGCGTCGGTGCTGTCCGAGGCCGGCCACGCGCTGCTGCTGGACTGCCGCACGCTGGAGACCGAGCACATCCCCTTCGACGGCACGATCCTGGTGATCGACACGAGGGCCCCGCACCGCCTCGTCGACGGCGAGTACGCCCTGCGCCGCACCACGTGCGAGGCCGCGGCCCGGGAACTGCTGGTCCCGGCGCTGCGCGACGCCGACCTGTCGGACGTGGACCGGCTCACCGACCCCGTCATGCGCCGCCGCGCCCGGCACGTGGTCACGGAGAACGCCCGGGTGCTCGAAACCGTCGCGCTGCTGGCCGCGGGCAAGGTGCACGAGATCGGCCCGTTGATGACCGACTCGCACACCTCCTTGAAGAACGACTTCGAGGTCACGGTGCCGGAGCTCGACGTCGCGGTCGCCGCGGCTCTGGAGGCCGGGGCCTACGGCGCGCGGATGACCGGCGGCGGCTTCGGCGGCTGCGTGATCGCCCTCGTGGAGCCCCGCGACGTCGCGTTCGTGACGGAGTCGGTGGAGGCGGCCTTCGCCCGGTCGAAGTTCACACCGCCGCGGTCCTTCGTGGCCGCCCCGTCCGCAGGGGCCCATCTGGAGAAATAACCCCATTATTCGGTTACGGTGGGGCGTCCCCGGCCGCGCCGGCTGGTCCGGCGCCCCTCAGCTCAGGTACTGCCGCATCGCCCGCACCACCCGCGCCACCCGGTCCCGGACCGCCGGCACCCGAATCACGCCGTCCGGGTCCACATCGGCCTGGGTCACCGGCACGTGCCCGCACGCCGCCGCCACGACGTCCGCCCCCGTGTAGCCGAGCACGGTCCGCAACGCGTCGTGCGCCCCGGCCGCGCCCCGGTGCGAGGCGTTGATCCAGCCGCACGGCTTGTCGTTGATCTCCATCCCGCCCACGGTCCAGTCCAACAGGTTCTTGAACGAACCGGGCAGGCCACCGGCGTACTCCGGGGTGCAGAACAGCACGGCCTCCGACACGTTGATGGCCGTGCGGAGCTCGTACACGGGCCGGGGCAACGGGTGCCGGTCGTCATCCGGGTTGAAGTGCGGCAGGCTGGCCAGTCCGGGGTAGACGACCGTGTACGGGTCGAGGTCGTGCGCGGTGGCGAGCACGGCGGCGTTCGTGGAACCGGCGCGCAGGCTCCCACTGATCAACAGGATCGTCACCGTCCGAATGGTAGCCAGGCCCGGCGCGCGGCCGGTCAGTCCATGAACCACACCACCACGGCGTGCCCGACCGTCTGGTTCACGATCAGCACCGCGAGCGCCGCCAACCCCAGCACCCGGAGTCCGACCCGGCGGCCGGTCGACAACCCGTGCCCCGCCGATCCGAGCCAGAGCGCCACGAGCGCGGCGAGCCCCAGGCCGACGCCCAACCCGACGACCATGGCCAGGAACGCGTCGGCGACGGTCATCACGATCCCGGCGAAGGCGACGACCGCCATCCGGGGCGCGGCCACCCACAAGCGTTCCCGCCACGGCAGGCCCCGTTCGAGGGCGATGACCACGAGCGCGATCAGCGTGAGGCCGAAGACGAACGGGAAGTCCATCGAGGCGGCCATCCCGCCCCAGTAGAGCGCGATCTGGGCGGGCAGCAGGGCTGGCATGTCAGACATCGGCCACACCCACTTCGGGTCGAACTGGGCACCGGACGCCATCCGGGCCGGGATGTCCAGGACCAGGTACCGACCCGGCAGCATCACCACCCAGCACAGCACCGCCCAGCCGAGGCCGACCAGGAGAGTCCGCGCGGTCAGCGCCACCAGCGGCCCGGCCGGGGCCACGATGCCCGACCCGTCGGTCCGCGCCCGCCGGGCGAGGAGGCGCAGGGCCGGCAGGGTCCAGGCGGCGCCGAACAGGTACCGCCACCGGGCCGGACCGGTGATCTGCATCAGGTCGGCGGTCCACTCCGCGCGCTGGCGGGCCCGGAAGTGCGCGGGCAGCGCGGTGCACAGCAGACCGACGACGAACCGCGCGGCACCCGGCAACCGGTGCGCGCCGGCCGCCGAGGCGGTCACCACGCGAGCTTCCGGTTCAGTGTGCGGCTGCGCCGCCGGTCGGCGCCGGCCACCGCGTCCCGGGCACCGACGGCCCCGTCGGGTGTCAGCGTGTAGTACCTCCGGCGGGGGCGGCCCTCCAGCCGGGGGTCGATCTCGTCCTCACGGCTGCGCAGCCACCCGCAGTTCTCGAAGGCGACGAGGATCGGGTAGATGGTGCCCGGCTCAAGGCCGGCGTGGGTCGCGAGCTCCAGTCCATACCACTCGCGGTCGGGGTCATCCAGCAGCGCGCGTAGCGCCAACAGTCGTGGCGTCGTCATCCTGAGCGTAGCCATGACCGTACTCTATATAGCTATTCCTAGTTCTGCATAGCCTCCGCCAGCCATTACTTCTTCGGAGCAGCCGGCAGGCCGTGGAACTCCGTGCCGGTGACCGTCGCCGCGCCCAGATCCAGCGGCGTCGCGAACACCGCCCGTTCGAACCGCACCACCCCGGACCGGAACTCCGCGCCGTCGAAGTTCACCTCGCCGGCCCCGAACGTCGCGCCGTTGAAAATGACCTCGGCCCCGTCGAACACCGCCTTGCCGAAGTGCAGCACGCCACCGGAGAAGTCCGCCGTCGGGAACGCCACCCGGCCGGCCGCGAACACGGCGTCGTTCATCGCCACCTTGCCCCCGGACACCGTGGCCCCGGTGAAGTCCACGTTCGCGCCGTCGAACCGGCTGCCCACGAACGTCGTCCGCCCGGCGACGAACCGCGCGCCCCGGAAGCTGACCCGCCCGGCGGCGAACACCACCCGGTGCAGCTCGCCGCCGTCGAACACCGCCTCGGTGAAGTCGAAGTCGTGGCCCCGCCAGGACACCCGGGCGCGCTCACGCAGGTGTTCGGCGATCACCCGGATCACGGTGTGCCGGACCTGCCGCTCCCCGCGCGCCCAGTGCTGCTGCTTCACCCACGCGGCTCGGTCGTCCTCCCCGTCGGGATGATCGTCGTCGAGCGGCGTGGCATAGGGCATCCGGATGTACGCGCACAGCACGTCGACGCACGTCTGCCGCCCGGCCGGCCAGTCGTCGGCGAGCCCGGCCATGGCGTACACCCCGGAGAGCCGGACGGCGGCCTTGTCCGAGCCGAGCTGCTCGGACGCCTTGGCGAACCGCTCGTTGAACAGCCGGACACCGTCGCGCCCCGAGGCGAGCGCGTCGCGCTGGTCGGCGGCCTCGGCGACCCTCTGTTTGCGGTACGCGACGACCAGGGCGACCACGCCGCCCACCCCGGCCACCACGGCGAAGACGAGTTTGAGCAGCTCGAAGAGGGTGCCGGCGGTGACCTCCGGGTCCCGCCTGAGCGCGGGGTAGCCTGCGACGGCCCAGGAGCCGAACGCCAGGCCCCCGACGAGAAGGACACCGATCCCGAGCCCGATGCCGATGGCGACCCTGATCCCCGGCATCCGCAACTCGCCCTGCCCCGAAGTTTCCATCCCACAGTCCTACCAGGACCGATCAACCGACGGGTACGGCGTCGCGGACCCTGCGATCGGCGATCCACTACTTCTTGAGCGGCTCCAGGCAGAGCGTGTAGCTGTTGCGACCGGTCTTCTCGTAGGTGTTCTCCGCCGTCGGGAAGTCCTTACAGATCTGGTCCGCCGGGATTCCGTAGTTGTATTTCACCTTGCCGACGATCCGCCACTCGGCCGCCGGGTCCGCGCAGTCGACCGTCTTGAAGTCGCGGCCGTCGGTGCTGTGTCCTGTGGCGCACTGGCCGACCTTGGCCAGGTCCGGGGCCCCGGTGAGGACCTGCATCACGTAGAACCCGATCACGGTGACCACCAGGACGGCGACGCCGATCAGGGTCTTCCGGCGGTTCTTCCGGATCTGCTGGGCGACCACCGGCGGTGGCGTGAACCGGGGCGGATGCTGCGGAGTGGTGAAGTCGCCGGAAGGAAAGGGCTCCTGCGGAGTCTGCTGCGGCGGGGTCTGCGGGGACGGCGGCGTGGGGGCGGTCATCGGGTCTCCGAGGGGGCGGCGCGGGGCGGGGCCGGTTGAATCTAGCGGAGATCGACGACCGCTGCGGCCCGGCGGAGGGCCGTTGCGCGTCGGGTGATGTGCGCGGCGTAACTAAAAAGTGGTCTTGATCTGAAAAAGGGGGCCTGCGCGCCTCAGCGCACCGGCCCCCTGCTCAGGTGGGACTCAGCCGAGCTTCTTCGCCAGGTTGGTGGCGAGGGCCTCGAGGAACTCGTCCGTGGTCAGCCACGGGGCGTCCTTCGAGATGAGCAGCGCGAGGTCCTTGGTCATCTGACCACCCTCGACGGTCTCGACGCAGACCTGCTCCAGCGTCTTGGCGAACTCGGTGACGGCCGGGGTGCCGTCGAGCTTGCCACGGTGGGCCAGGCCCTGGGTCCAGGCGTAGATCGACGCGATCGGGTTGGTCGACGTCTTCTCGCCCCGCTGCCAGGCGCGGTAGTGCCGGGTGACGGTGCCGTGGGCGGCCTCGGCCTCGACGGTCTTGCCGTCGGGCGACAGGAGCACGGAGGTCATCAGGCCGAGCGAGCCGAAGCCCTGGGCCACGGTGTCGGACTGGACGTCGCCGTCGTAGTTCTTGCAGGCCCAGACGTAGCCGCCCTCCCACTTCAGCGCGGCGGCGACCATGTCGTCGATCAGCCGGTGCTCGTAGGTGATGCCGGCGGCGTCGAAGTCGGCCTTGAACTCGGCGTCGAAGATCTCCTGGAACAGGTCCTTGAACCGGCCGTCGTAGGCCTTCAGGATCGTGTTCTTCGTGGAGAGGTAGACCGGGTAGTTGCGGTCCAGGCCGTAGCGGAACGACGCGCGGGCGAAGTCGCGGATCGAGTCGTCGTAGTTGTACATGCCCATGGCGATGCCGCCGGCCGGGAACTCCGTGACGACGTGCTCGACCGGGGCGGAACCGTCGGCCGGGGTGTAGGTCAGGGTCAGGGTGCCCGGGCCGGGGACCACGAAGTCGGTGGCCTTGTACTGGTCACCGTGCGCGTGACGGCCAATGACGATCGGCTTGGTCCAGCCGGGCACGAGGCGCGGCACGTTGCTCATGATGATGGGCTCGCGGAAGACGACGCCGCCGAGGATGTTGCGGATCGTCCCGTTCGGGGAGCGCCACATCTTCTTCAGGCCGAACTCCTCGACGCGGGCCTCGTCGGGGGTGATGGTGGCGCACTTGACGCCGACGCCGTGCCGGAGGATCGCGTTGGCGGCGTCGACCGTGACCTGGTCGTCGGTGGCGTCGCGGTGCTCGATGCCCAGGTCGTAGTACTCGAGGTCCACGTCGAGGTAGGGCAGGATCAGGGTTTCCTTGATCTGCTTCCAGATGATGCGGGTCATCTCGTCGCCGTCGAGCTCGACGACCGGGTTCGTTACCTTGATCTTCGCCATCGTCGGCGCACTCCTCGTCTATGCGTGGCCTTTAACAGTACGAGCGTACTGCCAGCGGCGGGGCCCCGGCAGGCGGGGTGACGGATGACACTCACACCCTGCGGGCGGTCAGCAGTCCGAGCGCGCCGGCCAGCAGGCTGATCCCGGTCACCACGACCGTCACGGTGCCGAACCCGCCCGGACCGAACGCCCCGGCCATCGCCGCGCCCGCGCTCGCGCCGAGGAAGAGGAAGGCCGTGAACACCGAGACGGCGGCGCCGCGTACCTCGGCCGCCCGGGCGCCGATCGCCTCGACCAGGGCCGGGGCCGCGGTACCGATCGCGAACACGAAGGCCAGCATCACCAGTCCGATGCCGAGCGCGCCGGGCTTCGTCAGGGCCAGTAGGCCGGCGGACAGGCCCGCGACCGTCATCAGGTACCCGAATCGGCGCACCGAGGGGATCCGGCCCAGCCAGCGGGCCGCGAACGGGATCGCCACGATCGCGGGCAGCGCGCCGGCCCGCAGCAGTGACATCTCCTGCCCGGAGAACCGGCCGGACAGCTGCACCGCCGTGTAGATCGCGACGAACCCGGCGAGCGGGGTGACGGCGAGCAGGTACAGCAGGATCAGGGTCCTGTCCTTGGCCAGCCGCTTCAGGGCGGCCAGCGGGGACGGGCCAGCGGTGGTCCGCGTCGGGTCGGGCAGCAGGGTCACGCGCACCAGGGCCGCGACCAGCAGCAACGCGACCGCGCCGCCGACGAACACCCACTGCCAGCCCAGCGCGGCCGTGGCCGCCTGGCCGGCGAGCTGGGCGATGCTGCTGGCCGCGATGAACGCGGCCGCCAGGCTCGCGATCGCGATGCCACGCCGGGCGGGGGTGATCCGCTCGCCGAGGTACGCCATCGCGACCGGCGGGAACGCGGCCGTCGTGAAGCCCTGGAGGATGCGCAGCGGGTAGCCGGCCTCGACGCTGCCGGCGAACGCGACGGCCAGCGTGGTGACCGCCGTGGCCAGCAGGCCGGCGACCAGCACCCTGCGCCGGCCGAACCGGTCGGACAACGGGCCGAACACCAGGAAGCCGACGGCGTAGGCCAGCCCGAACGCCGTGACCGCTCCGGTCGCGGAGCCGGGGCTGACCTGCCAGGTTCTGGCCATGGCCGGCACGAGCGGGATGGCGACGTAGAGCTGGCCGGCGGCGAAGACGCCGGCGACGGCGAGTGCCGCGAGGGTGCGGCCGAAGGGGGCGGTGGGGGCTGCCGTTGCCGGCCGGGGAGGAGCCACTTGGGTCATGAGCTGAACGTAACCAACCAACTAGTTGGTTGGCAATGGGGTATCGTGTGAGCCATGCCTCCCAAGAACACCCGCGAGAGTCTGCTGGCCGCAGCCCGGGCCGAGTTCGCCGCCCACGGCCTGGCCGGCGCGCGGATCGACCGGATCGCCTCCGAGGCCGGCTGCAACAAGGAGCGGATCTACGCCAACTTCGGCAACAAGGACAGGCTCTACGAACTCGTGCTGGCCGAGGCCATCGAGGAGATCGGGGCCGCGACCCTGCCCCTGCCGGGCGAGGACGCCGGCGCGTACGTCGGCAAATGCTTCGACTTCCACCGGGAACACCCGCACCTGCTGCGCATCCTGCTCTGGGAGGCCCTCCAGACCCCGCCCGGCGGCGAGGTGCACGACGCCGCCCGCCGGGGCGAGTTCTACGAGGGGCGGCGGGCGCTACTGTCCCGGGTGCTGGGCACCCCGCCCGGGGTGGATCCGGGGCGGATGATGCTCGTGCTGATCGGGCTCGCGGCCTGGCCGCACGCGGTGCCGACCCTGGCAGGGCTGGTCACGGGTGGGGAGAGTGCGACGGAGTCGGGGCAGCGGGAGCTGCGGGAGTTCGTCACCGAGGCGGCGCGGCGGGTGGCGGGCTAGCGGCGGGCCGAGCGGGGCTGGCTCGCGGCCGGGCCTGCTGGCGCGGCGTTGGGCCGGGCCGGGCTAGCGGGCCGTCGTGTCGTCGGGGACGAAGGCCGGGCCGTGACCCGGCACGATCCGGTCCGCGACCCTCAGCACCCGCTCCCGGTTGGCCCGCAGCAACGCCCGGTCCGGTGCCACCGGGTCGTCGGCCGGGCCGTTCGGCCGCCACCACAGGTCCCCGACGAACGCGACCACGCCGTCGGGCGTGCCGACCAGTACCGTGATGTCCTCCGGGCTGTGCCCGGGGGTGGCGATCAGCCGGACCGAGTCCGTCAGTTCGTAGCCCTCGGCGGGCCGGTCGATCCACTGGTCGCCGTGGTAGATCGCGTGGTGGTCGTGCATCCGGGCGCCGCTGAACAGCCCGGCGTTGACGGTGTTGTCCGGGTGGTGGTGGCTCAGGACCACGTCGGTGATGTCGTCCGGGCCGACGCCGAGGGCCGCGAGCGGGTCGAGGATCCGGGACCGGTCGGCCACCATGCCCGGGTCGATGATGATCCGCCGGTCGCCGTCGGCCACATAGGACACGGTGGCGGCCACGCCCGGCCCGGTGGACAGGGTGTAGCCGGTGGTCAGGATCCAGAAGTTCGCGGTGGTGCCGCGTGGTGCGTCGGTCATACCCAAGATCCTTCCTTCATGGGTACGCCACGGCCACTGGCACGATTGCCATCCATCGCGGCTATCATGCCAACGATGCGCACTGTGGCCGCCTACGCTCCCCCCGGCACCATCTCCTTCGGCCTCTCCCTGGTCGCGGAGCTGTTCCAGCCCCGGGCTGGCGGTCCGGAGTTCGAGTTCCAGCTGTGCACCGACACCCCCGGGCCGGTGGCCGTCGACCCGGGCCTCACGGTGCTCGTCGAGCACGGCCTCGACCGGCTGGCGTCCGCCGACCTGGTGCTCGCCCTGCCCGGCGTCGGCTACGAGGAGTGGTCACCGGGCTCCGTGGCAGCGTTCCGGGCCGCCGCCGAGCGGGGAGCGCTGGTCGCCGGGCACTGCGTCGGGGCGTTCCTGCTCGCCACCGCCGGCCTGTTGGACGGCCGGCGGGCCACCACACACTGGCGGTTCGCCGACCGGCTGGCGGCGCGGTTCCCCGGAGTGGACGTCCGGGCCGACCAGTTGTACGTCGACGAGGGCCGGGTGCTGACCGGGGCCGGAGCGGCGGCCGGGCTGGACATGTGCCTGCACCTGATCCGCCGCGAGCACGGCGCGGCCGTCGCGGCGTTGATCGCCCGGGAGCTCGTCGTGCCACCGCACCGGGAGGGCGGCCAGGCGCAGTACGCGGCCGTGGCCATGCCGGCGGCCGGGGGCGATCCGCTCGCCGAGGTGCTGGACTGGGCGTGCGGGCAGCTGCACCGGGCCCTGTCCGTCGACGACCTCGCGCGGAGGGCGCTGCTCAGCCGGCGGACGTTCATCCGCAGGTTCCGGGCCATGACCGGGGTGTCGCCCGGGGCATGGTTGATCGGCCAGCGGCTGCGGCGGGCCGAGGAACTGCTGGAGAGCACGGACCTGCCGATGGACGAGGTGGCCCACCAGGTCGGGTACGCCAGCGCGGCCGTGCTCCGCGAGCAGTTCGTCCGCCGCCGGGGCGTCCCGCCGAGTACGTACCGCCGCACGTTCGCCACCCGCGACTAACTCCCGGCAACCAGGGGCGGGCCGGAATGGCGGAGGGCCCGCGGCCGAATGGCTGCGGGCCCTCTCTGGACTGGTGGAGCTACAGGGCGGCGACGTCCGCCTGCTTCGCACGGACCGCCTCGGCGGCCTCCTTGAGCCCGGCCAGCTCCGACTCGGTCAGCGCGGTCTCGACGACCTTGCGGACGCCGGTCGCGCCCAGCTCGGCCTCGACGCCCAGGTAGACGCCCTCGATGCCGTACTCGCCGTCGACCCACGCGCACACCGGCATGACCGCGCCGGAGTCCTCGGCGACGGCCTTGGCCATCCGGGCGGCGGCGGCGGACGGCGCGTAGTACGCCGAGCCGGTCTTGAGCAGGGCCACGACCTCGGCGCCGCCGTTGCGGGTGCGCACGACGAGCTCCTCGATCTTCTCGGCCGGGAGCAGCTCGGACAGCGGCTGGCCGTTGACGGTGCAGCGCGACGGCACCGGCACCATCGTGTCGCCGTGCGAGCCCAGGGTGAGGGTCTGCACGGAGGAGACCGGGACCGCGAGGGTCTCGGCCACGAAGTGGGTGAACCGGGCCGTGTCCAGCATGCCGGCCTGGCCGAGGACCCGGTTCTTCGGGAACTGGCTGGCGAGCTGGGTCAGCGCGGTCATCTCGTCGAGCGGGTTGGAGACGACGATGATGACGGCCTCGGGGGCGTGCTTGGCGACGTTCTCCGCCACGCTCCGGACGATCTTGGCGTTGACCTCGATCAGGTCCATCCGGCTCATGCCCGGCTTGCGGGGCAGACCGGCGGTGATCACGACGACGTCGGAGCCCGCGATGGCCTCGTAGCCGGAGCCGTCCAGGCCGGTGGTCTGGCCGACGACCTTGGTCTCGAAGCCCTCGATCGACCGGGACTGGTTGAGGTCGAGAGCCAGACCCTCGGGCTTGCCCTCGACGATGTCCGTCAGGACGACGGTGTCGAAGATGTTGTACTCAGCGAGCCGCTGCGCGGTCGTGGATCCGTAGAAACCGGCGCCGACGACGGTGACCTTTTTTCCCATAGCATCGGACGTTATCAGCAGGTCCCGTCGACCGGTTCTCCCGTGCCCGTCCAGACGTACACGTCACTCACCCAGGTGCCGTCCGCGAGTTTGTCCCACAGGGTGCTGCGGTAACCGTCACGCCCCGTGTGCTCGGTACCCGTCGCGGAGCACTGGATCGTGACCGTCTCCCCGTCGGCGACGGTGCCGACGACCGGCTGGGCGGTGCCGGGGCCGGCGCGCCGGTTGAGCGCCGTGCCGCCGTCGGTGTCGACGAGGCCCTGGTCCAGGCCGAGCGGGCCGTAGTTGGGCAGCTTGCCGTCGATGTCGACCCTGGTGGAGCCGTGCATGGCGAACCCGTCATAGGGGTCGCCCTGTGCTCTGATCACCCACTTGCCGAACACATAGTGGTCCATGGGCACGTAGGCCCCGTCCCTGCGCAGCGAGAAGTGCACGTGCGCCCCGGACGCCGACCCGCCGCAGGACACGTCGGTGCCGATGTCGCCGAGGAAGTCGCCCTCGGCCACCCGGTCGCCGTTGGCCGCGATGTTGCCACTGAGGTGGTAGTAGTCGGTGGCCAGGCCCCGGTCGTGCACGACCCGCAGCCAGCCCTTCTTCGAGTCGCACATCGTGTAGGCGAGCCCGGAGCCGGCGGCGAGCACCCGGCCGTCGCCGCCGGCCAGGTCGATCGAGCTGCGGGCGCTGCCGGACATCGGGTGCGGCCCGCCGGTGTAGGACCAGGCCTGGCCGAGCGCGTACGGCAGCCGCAGCGCCGTGCGGTAGTCGGCCGTGGACTTGGCCGGATGCTTCGACGGCTGCGGGGGCGTGTACGCCCTGGCCTGGCCGAACACCCGGTGTTCCTCGGCCGACAGGACGCTCACCTTCGCGGCCAGCGCGGCGAAGGCCGGGTCGCCCTCGAAGGCGGTCTCCCCGCCGGCGTGCAGGAACAGCCAGCCCTCCGGGTAGCCCTTCCCGCCGGGCAGGACGGCCGCGCCGAGGACGCCGGTGTCGGGGGTGCCGCGCAGGACAGAGACGCGAACCGGACGGTCGCTCTCCAGGGTGAGTTTCGCCCGCAACCGGGCCGCGACGGTGTCTTCGAGGGAGTCGGCGGCACGGACGGGGGCGGCCGGCGCGAGGATTAGCGTTAACACTGCAAAATACGCAATCTTCCGCATCGTCAGATCATGGACAATTCCGGCGTGTTCAGGGGGGAATTAGCTCGGCGTGTCGCGTTCGGTGATTGAAGTTGCTTGAACTTGTTGACTTGTGAGCTTGAACACGCTAAAAATCGACCTACTTCATCAGGCTCGGACACAGGAGTCTCCATGCGCGGCCATCCCCCTCTGGTTCTCGCGGCAGCCTTAGCCGGCGCGACGCTCTCCGTTCCCTTCCTCGCCTCGGCCGCCCAGGCCGGCACCCCCGTCACGATCGCGTCGACCGCACTGTCCGTCCGGGTCGACAACGCCTTCCCCCGGGTGATCGACTACACCGATACCGCCAGCGGCTTCGTCCTCAACGGCAACGAGGACACCCTGACCCAGGTCTCCGTCAACGGCACGGCGAAGACGCCGACCGTGACCAGTACCGTCGCCGCCGACCACGTCGACTACACGCTCGACCTCGGCGCGGGCGTCTCGGTCGCCGCGCGGATCTCGGTGGCCGGCTCGACGGTGGAGTTCCGGGTGACCGGAATCACCGATCCCGCCGCGACCATCAAGACCCTCGCGGTGCCGAACCACAACCTGGTGTCGGTGCGCAGCAGCCAGACCGGCGCGGCGGTCACCACCACCCGGATGTGCAACGCGCACCCGGTCTACCTGGCCACCCACACCGTGTCGACGTGCAACGCCGCGACGGCCTCCGGGGACACCTTCACCCCGGTGACCGCGACGACGGCCACCGACGCCACCCAGCAGGGCCAGATGTACGCGGTCGTCAACACCGGCCAGCTCGCCGCCTCGATCGCGACGAACTCGGTGTACGACCAGGCGGGCGGCCCGACCGGCAACGAGAGCGCCCGGATCTACAAGCAGGTCGTGGACAAGGGCGGCTACCGGCGCGCCGGCCTGTGGAGCGGCGACTGGCTGGTCCGCGCGACGGGGGCGACCAGCAACGACCCGCTGCCGTTCGCCAAGATCGTCGTCACCGGGGACCGCAACGCCGACTCGGTCGTCGACTGGCAGGACGGCGCCGTGGCGTTCCGCGACATCATGACCAACCCGCAGGGCTGGGAGGACACCAAGGACCGGGTCGTGCAGCGGATCCCGATGAACTTCGCCTCGCAGGCCACCCACCCGTTCCAGCAGACCCTGGACGAGACGAAGCGGGTGGCGCTGGCCACCGACGGGCTCGGCCAGTTCGTGCTGCTCAAGGGGTACGCCTCGGAAGGGCACGACTCCGCGCACCCCGACTACGGGCAGGTCGGCGCGCGGCAGGGCGGCGCGACGGACCTGAACACGCTGACGTCGATCGGCGGGCAGTACAACGCGGACTTCGGGGTGCACATCAACGGCTTCGAGGCCTACCCGGTCGCGCAGTCCTTCTCCGACACCCTCGTCGACCCGGCCAGCAAGGGCTGGAACTGGCTCGACCAGTCCTACGGCATCCGGGTCCGCGACGACGGCACGTCCGGCAACCGGCTGGCCCGGCTCCAGCAGCTCAGGACGGCGGCCCCCGGCCTGAAGTTCGTCTATGTGGACGTGTGGAACAACGACGGCTGGGACAGCCACAAGTTCGCGAGCGAGATCAACGGCCTGGGCTTCCAGATGGGTACCGAGTGGCCGTACTCCTTCGAGGAGAGCACGCTGTGGAACCACTGGGCCAACGACGTCAACTACGGCGGGGCGCAGGGCGACACCAAGGGCGTCAACTCCCAGGTGGCCCGGTTCATCCGTAACCACCAGCGGGACAGCTGGATCGCCCGCGACTCGATGCTCGGCGGCTCCGAGGTGGAGGCTTACGAGGGCTGGCAGGGCAAGAACGACTTCACCGCGTTCCTGAACACGACGTTCGGCACTGACCTGCCGACCAAGTACCTGCAGGGTTTTCAGATCCAGAAGTGGGCCGCGAACCGGATCGACCTGACCTCGGGCGTGAACGTGACCCTGTCGGGCGGCACCCGGACCATCAGCAAGGATGGCCACCCGGTGCTGGTCGGCAAGAACTACCTGCTGCCCTGGGACCAGAGCGGCGAGACCAAGCTCTACCACTGGAACGACGCGGGCGGCTCGTCCACCTGGTCGCTGCCATCCTCGTGGGGTTCCAACACCACGGTCAAGCTGTACAAGCTCACCGACGCCGGCCGGGTGTTCGTCCAGGACCTGCCCGTGACGTCCGGCCAGGTGAACATCACCGCGACGGCGAAGACCGCCTACGTGGTGTACCCGACGGCGGCGCCCGTGCAGGCCGACGTGAAGTACGGCGAGACCCAGGCGCTGAAGGACCCCCGGTTCTACTCGGGTTCGCTGACCAACTGGACCACCACGGGCACGCCGTCGGTGGTGCGCAACGCCAAGGGGCAGAACGAGCTCGTCATGGGCTCCGGTGCGGCCAGTGTCGCCCAGCCGCTGACCGGGCTCGCGGCCGGCACCTACGCGGCCAGCGTGAACGTGTCGACCTCCGGCGGCCGGAAGGCCACGCTCGACGTCGGCGGGGTGTCCAACTGGACCACCTCCTCGACGGCGACGAACACGATCGGCGCGGACGACAAGTACGGCACCACGATGCAGAAGATGCAGGTGCTCTTCGACGTGGCTGCCGGGGGCACCCCGACCCTGACCCTGAGCGCGGCGGCCGGCACCGCCGCCGTGACCTTCGACGACGTGCGGATCTTCAAGACCGCCCGTAGCCCGCAGGGTACGCACTACTTCGTCGAGGACTTCGAGAACACCAACGGCGGCTGGGGCCCGTTCATCAGCGCCCCCGGGCACGACAAGGACCCGCAGAGCCACGTCGCCCAGCTGCACGCCCCGTACACCCAGGCCGGCTGGAACGGGAAGCTGATCGACGACGTGATCAGCGGCAACAACGCGCTGAAGACCCACCAGGAGTCCACCGGGCTGCTCTACCGGACGCTGCCGCAGACGCTGCGGTTCACGCCGGGGCGCAGGTACACGGTGAGTCTGAAGTTCGAGAGCGCCTTCGCCGGGGACCACGCCTTCGTGGTCGGCGACGGGTCCACCACGGTGTCGACGGACAACCTGGCGCAGGCCCGGACGGGCACGGCGTTCACGAAGACGTTCGACGCCTCGTCCACCGGCGAGACCTGGATCGGGATGCAGAAGGTCAGCACCGTCACCACGGACGAACACGACCTGGTGGTCGACGACATCGTGGTGGACGACATCGGCCCGGCCACCGGCGGCGGCTCCACCCGGCTCAGCCAGTCGGCGATGACGGTGAGGTCCTGCGACAGCCAGGAGACTACGAACGAGCAGGCCCCGTGCACCAACGTGCTCGACGGCAACTCGTCGACCATCTGGCACACCCAGTGGTCCAGCCCGGTCGCCGCGATGCCGCACGAAATCCAGCTCGACCTCGGCGCCAGCTACCCGGTCACCGACCTGTACTACCTGCCCCGCCAGTCGCAGGCCAACGGCCGGATCGCCAACTACGAGGTCTACGTCTCCACCGACGGCACCACCTGGGGCACGGCGGTGAAGACCGGCACGTTCGCCAACAACACCACCGAGCAGGCGGCGACCTTCACGGCGAAGACCGGCCGCTACGTCAAGCTCCGGGCCACCTCCGAGGTCGGCGGCAACCCGTGGACCGCCGTAGCGGAACTCAACATCGGGGTAGCACCGAGCACGCCGTCCCGGATCGCGCAGTCCACGATGTCCGTCGCCTCCTACGACAGCCAGGAGACGGCCGGCGAGAACGGCGTGGCGACCAACGTGCTCGACGGCGACTCCGCGACGATCTGGCACACCGCATGGTCGGCCAGCTCCCCGCCGCCCCCGCACGAGATCGTGCTCAACCTGGGCGCCAACTACGCCGTGAGCTGCCTGTACCAGCTCCCCCGGCAGAGCGGCGTGAACGGCCGGATCGCCGGCTACGAGGTGTACGTGTCCACCGACGGCTCCACCTGGGGTTCCGCCGTGGCGACGGGCACCTGGACCAACACCGGCACCGAACAGTCGGCGTGCTTCACGGCCAAGACCGGGAGATACGTCAAGCTGCGGGCCACGAGTGAGGTGAACGGAGCTGCCTGGACGTCAGTGGCGGAACTGAACGTCTCGGGCGTGCCGGCCTAGCCGGTACACGGAAAGAGGGCCCACCCTGTGCGGGGGTGGGCCCTCTACGTGCTTCAGCGGCTCCGCTGCGCTACGCGACGACGTGCTTGAGCTCCGCAAAGTGACACGCGGACGGGTGCGGATCCGGCGCGCGGCCGATCAGCAGCGGCTCCTCCGTCGCGCAGATCTCCTGCGCCTTCCAGCACCGGGTCCGGAACCGGCACCCCGACGGCGGGTTGGCCGGCGACGGCACGTCGCCCTCCAGCCGGATGATGTCCCGGTTCCGCCGCGCCGACGGATCGGCCACGGGCACCGCCGACAGCAGCGCCTGGGTGTACGGGTGCGTCGGCCGCTCGTAGATCTCGTCCTCGGTGCCGATCTCGACCATCTTGCCGAGGTACATGACCCCGACCCGGTCGGAGATGTGCCGGACCACGGACAGGTCGTGCGCGATGAAGATGTAGGACAGCCCCATCTCGCGCTGCAACTTGCCGAGCAGGTTGATCACCTGGGCCTGGATGGACACGTCCAGGGCCGACACCGGCTCGTCGCACACGATCACCTCGGGCCGCAGGGCCAGGGCCCGGGCGATCCCGATCCGCTGGCGCTGGCCGCCGGAGAACTGGTGCGGGTACCGGTTGATGTGCTCGGGGCTCAGCCCGACCAGCTCCAGCAGCTCCTTGACCCGGCGCTCCCGGTCACCCTTCGGCGCCACCTCGGGGTGGATCTCGTAGGGCTCGCCGATGATGTCGCCGACCGTCATCCTCGGGTTCAGCGAGGTGTACGGGTCCTGCATCACCATCTGGATGTTGCGCCGGATCCGGCGGAGCTTGTCGCCCTTGATCCCGAAGATCTTCTCGCCCTTGAAGGTGACGGAGCCGGCGGTCGGCGTCTCCAACTGCATGATCAACTTGGCCAGCGTGGACTTGCCGCAGCCGGACTCGCCGACGATGCCGAGGGTCTCGCCCTTGTTCAGCTCGAAGGACACCCCGTCGACGGCCTTGACCGCACCGACCTGGGACTGGAACAGGATGCCCTGCTTGATCGGGAAGTGCTTCACCAGGTTGTCCACCTGGAGGATCGGCTCACCCATGAAGGACCTCCTCGGCGAAGTGGCACGCGCTCGTGCGCCCGTTGTCCAGCACCATCAGCGGCGGCACGACGTCCCGGCAGACCTGCTGGACCATCGGGCACCGCGGGTGGAACGCGCAGCCCGTCGGCGGGCGCATCAGGTTCGGCGGCAGGCCCTTGATCGTGGCCAGTTCCTGACCTTTCGAGTCCAGCCGGGGAATCGACTCCAACAATCCCTTGGTGTACGGGTGCGCCGGCTTGGCGTAGATGTCGTGCACGTCGGCGTGCTCGACGATCCGGCCGGCGTACATCACAGCGATCCGGTCGGCCACGTCCGCGACGACACCCAGGTCGTGGGTGATCAGGATCAGGCCCATGTTGAGGTCGCGGCGCAGCTCGGCGAGCAGGTCCATGATCTGGGCCTGCACCGTCACGTCGAGCGCGGTGGTCGGCTCGTCGGCGATCAGCACCTTCGGGTCCTGGGCCAGCGACATCGCGATCATGACCCGCTGACGCATGCCGCCGGAGAACTCGTGCGGGTAGTTGTGCAGCCGTTCCTTGGCCGCCGGGATCTTGACGAGCTCCATCAGCTCGACGGCCCGCTTGTACGCGTCCTTCTTGCTGAGCCCGTCGTTCTTCCGCAGCGCCTCGGAGATCTGGAAGCCGACCGTGAACACCGGGTTGAGGGCGGAGAGCGCGTCCTGGAAGACCATGGCGATCTCCTTGCCGCGCAGCTTGCGCCGCTCCTCCTCGGGCATCGTGAGCAGGTTCCGGCCGTTGTACCGGATCTCGCCCTTCGTGATGAACCCCGGGGGCATGTCCAGAATGCCCATGATCGCCTGGGCGGTCACGGACTTGCCGGAGCCCGACTCGCCCAGCACGGCCAGGGTCTCCCCGGCGTCCAGGTGGTACGAGACGCCGTTGATGACCCGGGCCACCCCGTCCCTGGTCCGGAACTCGATGTGCAGGTCGTCGACTTCGAGAAGATGGTTGCTCATGGTCACCGGAGCCTCGGGTCGAAGGCCTCACGCACGGCGTCGCCGAGCATGATGAACGCCAGCACGGTCAGGGACAGGAACGCCGACGGGGCGACCAGCGGGATCGCGTTCTCCCGGACCCGCTGGGTGGCCTCGGAGATGTCCTTGCCCCACGAGATGATCGGGTCCTTGAGCCCGACCCCGAGGAAGGACAGCGTGGCCTCGGCCGTGATGAACGCGCCCAGGGCGATGGTCATCACCACGATCACGGGGGCCATCGCGTTCGGCAGGATGTGCTTGAGCATGATCCGGCCGTTGTTCGCGCCGAGCATCCGCGCGGCGTGCACGTAGTCCTGGCCCTTGGCCGAGATCACCGACGACCGGACGATCCGGGCCGCCGTGGTCCAGCCGAAGATGCTCAGCACGACGACGACGAGGATGAGCTGGCCCCAGTACCCGTCGCTGGAACTCGACCGGGCCTTCAGGGCCACGATCGCGGCCAGCAGCAGCGGGATGCCGAGCACGATGTCGATGATCCGGGCGAGGATCGCATCGAGCAGGCCACCGTAGAAGCCGGCCAGCATGCCGATCACGACGGCGATCAGGCCGGCGAGCAGCGCGGAGTAGAACCCGACCTGGATCGAGGTACTGGCGCCGTGCACCGTGCGGGCGTACACGTCGCAGCCCTGCAGGTTGTACCCGAAGATCGCGTCGCCGCTCGGGCCCGCCATCGACCGGGACAGCTCGCACGATCGCGGGTCCGCCGAGGTGAACAGGGTCGGGAACGCCGCCATGAACACCATGAACGCGATCACGATCGACGACACGATGAAGACCGGGCTGCGCCGCAGGTCGCGCCAGGCGTCGCCGGCCAGGCTGCGGACCTTGCCCGAGTTGTCGGGCTGGTTGGGCGCGTTGTTCTCGCCCGACGGGCCGGGCACGGCCGCGTGGTTCTCCGACGCGGCGATGGTCTCGAAATCACTCACCCGGCACCTCGCTCCGCTCGGTACCGCGTTCGCGGCACTCTGAGCCATTGATTCGTTCGCTTCGCTCTCTCATGCCCGGCCCCTCTACGAGTAACGGATGCGCGGGTCGAGGACGGCGTACAGGATGTCCACGAGCAGGTTGGCCAGCAGGTAGACGACGACCAGCACGCTGACGATGGTGACCACGATGGGGCCGTCGGACAGTTGGATGCCCTTGAAGAGCTGGAAGCCCACGCCCGGGATGTTGAAGATCCGCTCGGTGACGATCGCGCCACCCATCAGGTTGCCGATCTCGATCCCGAGGAACGTGACGACCGGGATCAGCGAGTTGCGCAGCACGTGCACGCCGATGATCCGGGTCTTCTTCAGCCCCTTGGCCTTGGCAGTGCGCACGTAGTCGGAGCGCAGGTTCTCCGCGACGGAGGTCCGGGTGAGCCGGACGGCGGTGGCCAGGGCGAGCGCGCCGAGCACGAAGCCGGGCACGATCAGGGTGGCGATGCCCTGGTCGGCGTTGTAGCCGGGGGTGAACCAGCCCCACTTGCCGCCGGGGAACGTGCTCAGCATCAGACCGATGACGAAGCTCGGGATGCCGATCACGACGAGGGTGAGGAACAGCGTCACGTTGTCGAACACGCCGCCGCGCCGCATGCCGGCGATCACGCCGCCCACCACGCCGAGGATCACCACGAAGACGAAGGCGATCGAGGCCAGCTGGATGGTGTAGCCCCAGGCCTCGCTCAGGATCTCGGCGATCGGCCGCTGGGAGAGCGAGTCGCCCAGGTCGAAGGTCAGCAGACCCTTGATGTAGTACCAGTACCGGACCAGGAAGGGCTCGTCGAGATGGAAGTCCCGGGTGAGCTTCGCCTTCACGGCGTCATTGAGCTCCTTGCCCTCGCCCGCCAGCGACGTCAGAGGGTCGCCGGTGGCGAACATCATCGAATACACGATGAATGTTGTGCAGAAGAACGCCAGCACCATCTGGAGCAGGCGTCGAACTATGTAACGGAGCATGGTTCCTCCGACGGGAGCCGGGTCCGGCCTGGGCAACGGCAGACGACGCTGCCCGGTAGCCCGCGGAGTGCGCGAGCCGACCGGGCAGCGTCGGTGATCACTTGGTGTCGAGCTTCAGCAGGTCGACGTGGCCGCGGGCGTCGACGAAGACGTCCTTGACCTTGGTCGAGTAGCCGTAGACGTTCTGGCCGAAGAACAGCGGCGCGACCGGGACGTCCTTGGCGAGGAGCGCCTCGGCTTCCTGGTACTTCTTGATCGCGCCGTCGGTGGTCGCCTCCTGGTTACCAGCGGCCACCAGGGCGTTGAACGCCTTGTTGTCGTAGCCGTAGTAGTTGGAGGAGCCGCCGGTGCCGTACAGCGGGTCGAGGTAGTTCTCCATCGAGGCGTAGTCCATCGACCAGCCCATCCGGAACGCGCCGATGTCCTGCTTGGCCTTGGCCTTGGTCCGCAGGTCGGCGAACTTCGGCTCGCCGGCGCCGACGCACTTGATGCCCAGGTTCTTGATGAGCTGGTTGCAGACCGCGTCGACCCATTCCTTGTGGTCGCCGTCGACGTTGTACGTGATCGTCAGGGCGCCACCCGGGAAGCCACCGGCCGCGTCGAGCAGGGCCTTCGCCTTGGTCGGGTCGTACTTGACGGCGTCGCCACCGGCACCCGGCTTGTAGCCCGGGACGACCGGCGAGACGAACGAGTCGGCGGCCTTGCGCGAACCCTTGAAGATCGTCTTCACGATCTCCTCGCGGTCGATGGCCATCGAGATCGCCTTGCGCACGTCGGCGTTGGCGAACTTCGGGTTGTAGACCGGCAGAGCCATGAACGTGAAGCTCGAGCTCGGGCTGGTCTTGTACCGGTCACCCAGGTCCGCGGACGCGCTGCCCAGCGAGGACGTCGGGATCGTCGTCATGATGTCGTTGGTGTTGGCGAGCAGCTCGGAGTACTGAGCGGTGGCCTGCTGGTAGATCTTGAAGGTGACGCCCTTGATCTTGGGCTTGGTCCCCTTGTAGCCGTCGTACGCCTCGACCTCGATCTTCTGGTCGTGCGTCCACGTGCCCTTCATCTTGAAGGGGCCGTTACCGATCGGCGCGTTGTTGTACGCCTTGACGTCGGCGAAGGCGGCCTTCGGCATCGGGAAGAACGCGGTGTAGCCGATGACCGACAGCCAGTCGGCGAACGGGGCGTCCAGCTCGATGGAGAAGTTGAGGTCGTCGACCTTCTTCAGACCGGTGAGGGTCTTGGCGGTCGGCACGGCCTTGGTGTCGGCCGGGTTCAGGTCGGCGTAGCCCTTGATCTTGGCGAAGAAGTTGTTGCTCTCCTGGCCGTTCGGGCCGTACGCGCCGTAGTTCCAGGCGTCGATGAAGCTGTCGGACGTGACCTTCTCACCGTTGTGGAAGGTGTAGCCGTCCTTGATCTTGACGGACCAGGTCTTGCTGTCCTTGGTCTCGATCTTCTCGGCGACGTCCAGCTCGGGCTTGTTGCTGGTCGAGTTGATGTCCACCAGACCGGCGAACAGCGACTCCAGAACCTGACTGCCGGAGCTGTCGTTCGTGTTGGTGGGCGTCAGGAACTTGGGCTCAGCGATGCCGATGCTCACCGTCCCGCCGCTCTTGCCGGCGCCCGTGCCGCCGCCGCCGCAAGCCGTGAGGCCGATGGCAGCTGCGACGGGAACGGCAACCAGTGCGGCAAACTTGCGTACCTGCATTGATCCTCCTCGTTTCCATCACGCTGTGCCACCGTCGCCATGGATGGGCCGATGGACAGCCAAGCAAACGTAAAGTCCACTCCACTGCACCGGCAAACCAGAACGGTTACGGGACCGTAACGATGATCTGGGTAGCTATTTGCACAACCTCCTTCGAGATGCTATTGGAATCTGTTCGTGATCTTGGACTTTTTGTACAAGATTGCGTGGTTTGAAGCTATACCCCATAGTGTGGCGGAGGTCGCAAGATTGAGCATTTTCTATCATAAGTAACTCACACATATGCGGATAAGAAGGGATGGCGGGGAGTTACTGCAGACCAACCGCTACGCAGAGTGATGAATGCCACGACATCGACGGTCGCCCCGGGGCCCGGCCGGTCAGCCGGGCCCCGGACCGGCTACTTCTTCTCGATCTTCAGCAGGTCGACCCGAGTGAACGGGTTCACCTCGACGTTGGTGACCTTGGTCGAGTAGCCGAAGACGTTCTGGCCGTAGAACAGCGGGGCCACCGGCATGTCCCGGGCGAGCAGGTTCTCCGCGTCCTGGTACTTCTTGATCGCCCCGTCCGCCGTCGGCTCCCGGTTACCCGCCGCGACCAGGTCGTCGAACTCCTTGTTCGCGTAGCCGTAGTAGTTGGAGGAGCCGGTCGAGGAGTACAGCGGCGTCAGGTAGTTCTCCATCGACGGGTAGTCCATCGCCCAGCCCAGCCGGAACGCCCCGATGTCCTGCTTGGCCTGCGCCTTCGTCCGCAGGTCCGCGAACTTCGGCTCGCCGGCTCCCGCGCACTGGATACCCAGGTTCTTGATGAGCTGGTTGCACACCGCGTCGACCCACTCCTTGTGGTCGCCGTCCACGTTGTACGTGATCGTCAGCGCCCCGCCCGGGAACCCGCCGGCCTTGGTCAGCAGATCCTTGGCCTTCGTCGGGTCGAACTTGCAGCCCTCCCCGCAGGCGTCGGCCCGGTAGCCGGGCACCACCGGGGACACGAACGCGTGCGCCGGGGTGCGCGCGCCCTTGAAGACGACCCTGGTGATCTCCTCGCGGTCGATCGCCATCGAGATCGCCTTGCGGACGTCCACGTTCGTGAACTTCGCGTTGTACAGCGGCAGCGCGATGAAGGTGAACGAGGAACTCGGGCTCGTCTTGTACCGGTCACCGAGGTCGGCCTTCGCGCTGGACAGCACCGAGGTCGGCAGGGACGTCATGACGTCGACGGTGTTGGCGAGCAGCTCGGAGTACTGCGCTGTGGGCTGCTGGTACACCTTGAAGGTAACGCCCTTGATCTTGGGCTTGGTGCCCTTGTAGCCGTCGTACGCCTCGACCTCGATCTTCTGGTCGTGGACCCAGGTGCCCTTCATCTTGAACGGGCCCTGCCCGATCGGGGCCTCCTTGTAGGTGTCCATGCTGGTGAACGCCACCTTGGGCATGGGGTTGAAGGCGGTGTAGCCGAGCACCGAGCGGAAGTCCGCGTACGGCTCCGTCAGCGTCACCGTGAACTCGGTGTCGCTGACCTTCTTCACACCCGACAGCTCCCTGACCGCCGGGGTGGCGTTCTTGTCGGCCGGGTTCAGGGCCGCGTACCCCTCGATGGACGCGAAGAAGGTGTTGTTCTGCTGGGCGTTGGGGGCGTAGGCGCCGTAGTTCCAGGCCGCGATGTAGTCGTCGGCCGTGACCTTGTCCCCGTTGTGGAACGTCCAGCCGTCCCGCAGCTTGATCGTCCAGACCTTGCTGTCGGTGGTGCTGATCTTCTCCGCCGCGTCCTCGACCGCCTTGTTGCTCGCGTCGAACTTCACCAGGTTGGTGAACAGGGCGTCGACCACCGAGCCACCGGCCGTGTCGTTCGTGTTCGTCGGGACGATGAACCTCGGCTCACCGATCCCGATGCTGACGGTACCTCCGCTGCTGCCGGAGCCGCCGCCGCCACAGGCCGCGAGGGCCACACTGGCGATAACGGGTACGACAACCAGGGCGGCGACTCTGCGGACCCGCATGATGCCTCGCTTCGAGAACGGGAAGAGAACATGGCGTTTCCAGGCTAGGCCGAAATGCGGACTGATCTGGGCAGAACGCCAGTTTTCGCCAGGCGGTACGCCGTGGAAGAATCACCGGTGTGACCGCGACAATTCTGGACGGCAAGGCCACCGCCACGGCGATCAAGGAAGAACTCCGCCAGCGGGTGGCGAAGCTCGCCGAGCGGGGCGTCGTCCCCGGGCTCGGGACGATCCTGGTCGGCGACGACCCCGGCTCGCACGCGTACGTGGCGGGCAAGCACCGCGACTGCGCCGAGGTCGGCGTCGCGTCCATCGCCCGCCAGCTGCCGGCCGACGCCACCCAGGAACAGGTCGAGGCCGTCGTCGCCGAGCTGAACGCCGACCCGACCTGCCACGGCTACATCGTGCAGCTCCCGCTGCCGAGGCAGATCGACACCCAGCGAATCCTCGAGCTGATCGACCCGGACAAGGACGCCGACGGCCTGCACCCGGTCAACCTCGGCCGGCTCGTGCTCGGCTTCGACGGGCCGCTGCCGTGCACCCCGCGCGGGATCGTGGAGCTGCTGCGCCGCTACGACGTGCCGCTCAAGGGCGCCGAGGTCGTCGTGATCGGCCGGGGCAACACGGTCGGCCGGCCGCTCGGCCTGCTGCTCACCCGCAAGAGCGAGAACGCCACGGTCACCCTGTGCCACACCGGCACCCAGGACCTGGCCGCGCACACCGCGAAGGCCGACATCGTGATCGTCGCCGCCGGCAACCCCGGGCTGCTGACCGCGGACATGGTCCGGCCCGGCGCCGTCGTCGTGGACGTCGGCATCACCCGGGTCGTCGGCTCCGACGGCAAGGGTCGCTACACCGGGGACGTGGCCCCCGGCGTCCGGGACGTGGCCAGCTTCCTGGCCCCGATGCCCGGCGGCGTCGGCCCGATGACCCGGGCGCTGCTCGTCACCAATGTCGTGGAGCGCGCCGAGCGCGGTTAGGCCTTCGAGCGCAGGAACGCCAGCCTGGGCGCCCGGGACTTCGGGCTGTCCAGGCTGAACGTCCGCGCGTCGCCCAGGTCGTCACGGACGTAGCGCTCGGTGTCCGCCACGGCCGCGCGCAGCGCCGCGTCCGGCTTCGCCCCGAACGCCCACCACACCAGCTCACCGGCGTCCGGGTCGAACTGCCAGAGCCCGACCACCCGCCCCCGGTCCACGATCAGGTTGTGGGTGACCTCCCCCAGACCGCCCTGGTCGCCCAGCGCGACCTGGTCCGCCGGCTCGATCAGGCTCGCGGCGTCCCGCCGGTGCAGCGCGAGCGAGTCGATGCTCCCCACCAGCCGGTAGTCCGGCTTCCTCGGGCGGGTGAACACCGCGTACTCCCCGGCCAGCTCCGGCAACGCCAGCAGATCCCCGTCCAGGGCCACGAGCCCCAGCTCGGCGGCGACCGTCTTCAGGTCGCGCACCGCGAACAGGCTGAACTCCCGGAACTGGGCCATCGTGGCCGCCCCGGTCCAGGTCCAGTACCGCCGGGCCAGCTCCCGACGCGCGTCCGCTTCGTCCCCGTCGAAGACCGGCGCGGACCACAGCGTGTACGCGTACCGCTGGGTGTCCAACCGCCCGTTCAGCGGCATCCTGAGGATCCGGCCCTCCGCCTGCAACAGGCCCAGCGCCGCCGGGAGAGTCGTGGACGAGCCCCTCTTCCGGCCCTCGTCCCCGAGGCTGCGCACCGCCCCGCCCAACCGGTCGCGCAGCTCCGCGGGGTCCAGCGGACCGCCGGCCAGCGCGTCGAGCACCCGCTCGCAGAGCCTGTCGACCTCGGCCCGGTCCACGCCGAGCCGGCCGAGCACCTTCAGCTCCGCCTCGCCGCCGTGCCGGCCCAGGTACCTGGCCAGGGCGAAGTCGGCGGCCGGCACGACGTACGTGCAGCCCCGCACGCACGGCAGCTCGTAGACCTCCCGCCGGTCGGCGGCGGCGTCCGCGTCGGGGCGGGAGATCCCGGCCCGGGAGAACAGGGTCAGATAGGGGCTCACGCCGCCGACCGAGCGCGCCCAGCCGGAACGCTCCAGCACCGCCGCCGGGGTGGCCCCGGCCAGCGAACCGTCCAGGCCCTGCCGGGCCGACCACCACGCGCGCAGCTTGTCCACGGCTACCCCAGCACCTCGTCCTTGTAGCACCAGCGCCAGGTCTCGCCAGGCTGCGCCGACCGCATCACGGGGTGGCCGGTGCCCTGGTAGTGCGCCGTCGCGTGCCGGTACGGCGAGGAGTCGCAGCACGCGACGTGCCCACACTCCATGCACTGGCGCAGGTGCACCCAGTCGGAATTGCCGACCGCGACGCACTCCTCGCAGAAGTCGACCGCGAGCGGCATCGGCTCGCCCAGGGCGGCCAGGTGCGGGCAGCTATTCATCATGTCTCCGTTCGAGGAGTGACTCTTCGAGGTCCATGTCGCGCTGGGCGGCGCGCAGGACCTCCTCGGGGACCCTGCCCTGGTCCCGGGCGATCCGGAACACCTCCCGCTCGGCGTCGAGCATCTGACGGCGCAGCCGCGAGTACGCCTGGCTCGGGGTCTCGCCATCGGAGTTGCCGAGCCGCTCCCAGGCCATGTTCGTCCGGTAGTCGACGACCCCGCGCAGCCGCTCGATGACGTGCACCGGGGCGCTTTCCGACAGCGCGTACAGCCGGTCGAGGGCCGCCTTGCCCGCCTCGTGCTGCACCCCGGCCTCGGCCAGCGCGTCGGCGCGCGGATCGTCGCGGGGCAGCTTGAGCCGCCGGGCCAGGGGCGGCAGGGTCAGCCCCTGCAACAACAGCGTCACCACGATCACCGCGAACGCCAGCCACGTCAGCAGCGGGTTGTAGTCGTCCCCGGTCGCGGAGGTCAGCGCCGGAAGGCTCAGCGCGGCGGCGAGCGTGACGACGCCGCGCATGCCGGCCCAGGACAGCACGGCGAGCACCGAGAAGCTGGGCATCGGGGTGCGGTGGCGCACCCGGGGCAGCAGGCGGCTGAGGTAGGTGCCGGCGTACACCCAGAGGAACCTGCCGGCGATCACGACCGCGACGACCGCGACGGTGGCCTCGACCACCACCCCGACCGGGGTGTTCAGCCGCTCGATGATCAGGCGCAGCTGGAGGCCGACGAGCAGGAAGACGGAGCCCTCCAGCAGGAAGCGGACCATCCGCCAGAAGGCCTCCATCTGCAACCGGGACGCCGCGGACATCAGAGTGGGCCAGCGGTGCCCGACGACCAGGCCGGTGACGACGACCGCGACGACACCGGAGGCGTGCACCTTCTCCGCCGGGATGAAGACCAGGAACGGGGTGAGCAGCGACAGCGAGTTGTCCAGGATCGGGTTGGTGATCCTGCGGTGCAGAAAACTGATCAGGTACGCCCCGACGAACCCCACGGCCAGGCCGCCCAGCACCGCGACCGTGGCCGTCCGGGTGATGTCGAGCCCGGACAGCGCCTGTCCGGTGGCCGCCGCGACGGCGACCCGCAGCGTGACCAGGGCCGTCGCGTCGTTGACCAGGCTCTCGCCCTCCAGGATCGTCACGGTCTGCCGGGGCAGGCCGATCCGGCTGGCCAGCGACGTGGCGGCCACCGCGTCGGGCGGGGCGACGATCGCCCCCAACGCGAACGCCGCGGGGAGCGGCACCTCCGGCACGATCCAGTGCAGGGTGAAGCCCACCGCGGCGGCGATGAACAGCGCGTGCCCGACCGCGAGCATCAGGATCGGGCGCAGGTTCCGGAGGAAGTCCGGCACCGAGGTCTCGACCGCCGCCACGTACAGCAGGGGCGGCAGGATGCCGACGAGCACCATCTCCGGGGCCAGCTTGATGTCCAGCAGCCCCGGCACGAACGAGATCACGATGCCGACCACGAGCAGCATGATCGGCGAGAGCACCCCGAGCCGTCGGGCCAGGGCGGTGGTCGCGACGACGGTCGCGACCAGCCCGACGATCAGGAGCAGCTCTTCCACATGATCGAGGTTAGTGGAAGAAGTGCCGGGTCCCCGTGAGATAGAGGGTGATCCCCGCTGCCTCGGCCGCGGCGATCACCGCGGGGTCGTTCTTCGAGCCGCCCGGCTGCACGACGGCCGTGATCCCGGCGTCGAGCAGCACCTGCAGGCCGTCCGGGAACGGGAAGAACGCGTCGGAGGCCGCGGCGGAACCGGCGGCCCGGTCACCGGCCCGGGTGACGGCCAGCTTCGCCGAGTCGACCCGGTTGACCTGGCCCATCCCGACGCCGACGGTCGCGCCGCCCTTGGCGAGCAGGATCGCGTTGGACTTGACGGCCCGCACGGCCCGCCAGGCGAACTCGAGATCCTTGAGGGTCTCGGCGTCGGCCGGCGCACCGGTGGCCAGGGTCCAGTTCTCCGGGGAGTCGCCCGGGGCGTCGATCCGGTCGGCGACCTGCAACAGCACCCCGCCGGAGATCGGCCGGGACTCCACCGGCGCTGCCGGGGTCCCGTCGATCACGAGGATCCGCAGCGTCTTGCGGGCCTTCAGCAGCTCCAGGGCCGCGTCGTCGAACGCCGGGGCCACGATGACCTCGGTGAACACGTCGGCGACCTGCCGGGCCATCGCCTCGGTGACCGGGCGGTTCACGGCGATCACGCCGCCGAACGCGCTCATCGGGTCGCACGCGTTGGCCAGCGCGTGCGCGGTGGCCACGTCGTCGGCGACCGCGATCCCGCACGGGTTCTGGTGCTTGATGATCGCGACGCACGGCGCGGCGTGGTCGTTCGCCGCCCGCCAGGCGGCGTCGGTGTCCAGGTAGTTGTTGTAGGACATCTCCTTGCCGGCCAACTGCTCGGCGTTGGCGAGGCCGCCGTCGCCGTGCGAGTAGAGGGCGGCGTGCTGGTGCGGGTTCTCGCCGTAGCGGAGGACGGCCAGGCGGTCCCAGGTCCCGCCGATCCAGGCCGGGAACGCGGTGTCGGTCGGCGGGGCGACGACGCTGCCCATCCAGGAGGCGACGGCCACGTCGTAGGACGCGGTGTGCCGGAACGCCTCGACGGCGAGCTGCTGGCGCTCGACCAGGGTGAGCCCGCCGGCGGCCACGGCCTCGATGAGCCGCGGGTAGAAGGCCGGGGAGGTCACGACGGCCACGTTCGCGTGGTTCTTCGCCGAGCTGCGGACCATCGCCGGGCCGCCGATGTCGATCTGCTCGATGCACTCGTCCGGGCTCGCGCCGGAGGCCACGGTCTGCGCGAACGGGTACAGGTTGCTGACCAGAAGGTCAAAGGCCTCGATCTTGAGGTCCTCGAGCTGCTGGACGTGCGACGGCAGCCGCCGGTCGGCGAGCAGGCCGGCGTGCACCTTCGGGTGCAGGGTCTTCACCCGGCCGTCGAGGCACTCGGGGAAGCCGGTCAGCTCCTCGACCCGGGTCACGGCGACCCCTGCCGCCTCGATCGTGTTCGCCGTCGAACCGGTCGAGACGATCTCGACGCCCGCCGCGCCCAGCGCCTGGGCCAGCTCGGTGAGGCCGGTCTTGTCGTAGACGGAGATGAGTGCCCGACGGATCGGCTGCCTCACGGGATGTACACCTTTCTGCCTGAGATGGTCCAGCCTTCGCGGACCAGCCTTCCTACGTACTCAACGAGCTGCGCCCTCTCGGCGACCTTGATCCGCTCGGTGAGGGTGTCCTCGGTGTCGTCGAGCTCGACCGGCACGGCGACCTGGGCGATGATCGGCCCGGTGTCGACGCCGGAGTCGACGAAGAACAGTGTCGCGCCGGCCAGCCGGACGCCGTACTCGAGCGCGTCGCGCGGGCCGTGGATGCCGGGGAAGGCCGGCAGCAGCGCGTTGTGCGTGTTGATGTAGCGGTCGCCGAAGCGCTCCAGGAAGGACCTGCCGACGAGCTTGAGGAAGCCGACGGAGATGACGAGGTCCGGCTCGTACCCGGCGACGTGGCCGGTCAGGGCGGCGTCCCAGTCCTCGCGGGTCGGGTGGTTCTTCACGACCTCGACGAAGGTGGGGATACCGGCGGCGGCGGCGATCTCCAGCCCCTTGGCCCCGGGACGGTCGGCACCGACAGCGACGATCCGCGCACCGTACGCGGGGTTGTCGCAGGCCTCTATCATGGCGGCCAGGTTGCTGCCTGTTCCGGACAGCAGGAGGACGAGACGGGCGGCCACAGCAGGACTCCTCGCAGGTGACACGTCGGTTCGTCCTCACCCTAGTCGGGTTGCTGACCGAACCCGGACCCAGGGCCGACATGTCCCTACCTTGTATTCACCGAACGCCCCACAAGGAGTAACAATGCAGCCGAACCAGCCCCCGCAGATCGACAACAACATGACCATGTCGATCGTCTCGATCTTCCTGTTCTGGCCGCTGGCGATTCCGGCGATCATCAACGCCTCGAAGGTCAACGGCTTCCTGGCGGCGGGTGACTACGCCAGCGCGCAGCAGGCCGCCACCGACTCGAAGAAGTGGTCGAAGCTCGCGATCATCATCGGTCTGGTCTGGATCGGCATCTGGCTGATCTGCTGCATCTTCGGGAGCGGCATGAGCATGCTCTCGGGCTCGACCAGCTAAAGCGGCTAGTAGGGGTTGGCGACGTGCGGGTACGCTGCGCACGTCGCAACCCCTGTCATCTGCACGAGGAGTCCAACCCCCATGGGTTACCCCAACCAGGACCCGAACCAGCCGCCGTACGGCCAGCAGCCGCAGCAGCCCCCGTACGGCCAGCAGCCGCAGTACGGCCAGCCGCAGCCCGGGTACGGGCAGGACCCGTACGCCGCGCAGCAGCAGCCGCAGTACGGCCAGCCCTACGGCCAGCCCGCCTACGGCCAGCCCGCGCCGACCGGCGAGATCAAGAACCACATGGTGTGGTCGATCCTGACCATCTTCCTGTTCTGGCCGCTGGCGATCCCGGCGATCATGAACGCGGCGAAGGTCAACGGCTTCCTGGCCACCGGCGACTACGCCAGTGCCCAGCAGGCGTCCGAGGGCGCGAAGAAGTGGGCCAAGATCGCCACGATCGTGGGCGGCTGCCTCTACGGCCTCTACGCGATCTGCTGCATCGGCAGCCTCGTTCTCAACGCTGGCAGCTCGACCACGTACTAAGGACCGGCCATGGGCCCGACCCCCTCACCGGGGTCGGGCCCGTCCGTTTGTACCCGAAAAACGCTCATCGGTGCATACGATCAGCACATGACGATGCCACCGCCGCCCCCTCCGGGCGGGCCCGACGACTACCCGGAGACGCCCCGACCGCCGGACGACGTGCCCTCGATCGTCCCGCCGCCGACCGTGCCACCGCCACTGGGGGCCGATCCCGCGAACACGCCGCCGCCACCGCCGCCCTACGGCACGGTGCCCCCGGCCCCGCCGCCCGGCACGTACGGGACCCCGGGCGCCTACGGCTCCCCGCAGCCCGGTGCCTATCCCCCTGGCACCTACGGCTCCTCCCCGAGCGGCATGCCCCCACCGTCCCGTGACGACATCCCGCCGCCACCGCCCCCGGGCGGCGTGCCGCAGGGCTACAGCTACCCGCCGCCGCCCGGCATGCCACCACCCGGCGCACCCGGCGGAGGCATGCCCCCGACGATGCCGCCCTACGGCGCGGCACCGGTCGAGGGGCCCAAGCCGAAGGGCAACATCTACGGCATCCTCGCGCTGAGTTTCGGGATCGCCTCGATCGTGCTGTCCTGGTGCTGCGGGCTCGGCATCCTCGCCGGTATCCCGGCGGTCGTCACCGGCGTGATCGGGATGCGCAAGGCCCAGTCCGGCGAGGCCACCAACAAGACCCTGGCGATGGTCGGCCTGATCCTGGGCGTTGTCGGCATCCTGATCGGCATCGTGTTCTGCGCGACGTTCGACTGGAGCGGCAACTTCGACAAGTACACCAACTCCAACACCTACTAGGACGTTCGGGCCGGCCCCCTGTCCAGGGGAGCCGGCCGCGCGGACCCCGCTACCGCCGGCGCAACGACCGCAGCAGCCGGTAGCCCACCGCGCCCAGCGGTGCGCCGATCGCGACGGCCAGCCCGCCGAACAGCCCGAACCTCCACCAGCTCGGCCCGATCTCCGTCAACCGCTCAGCACCCAGTGAGCCGCTGGCCGCGAACGCGAGCACGGCGCAGATCACGGCCGCCGGCACGCCGGCCAGCATCGCCGCCTTCGCCAACCGCGGGGTACGCAGCTCCGAGCGCCGCGCCAGCAGCGCCCCCGCCAACGCCGTCGCGAGCAGCGGAAGGAGCACGGCCAGCCCGCCGACCCAGCTCACCGGCTGATCGGGCAGGCCGGACAGGATCGGGAAGCCGGGCAGCGCGCCGAGCTCGACCCGCAGCGGACTGACCACGGTGTCCACCCCGAACGCGAACCCGGGGCCGACCAGGTAGCTGACGGCCCAGATCGCGACCGTCGGCGCGTACACCAGGCACAGCACCGTGAGGCCGGCCTGCCCGGCGACCCCGGTCGAGTACGACCGGAACATGCCGCCCGCCGCGCCCCCGGTGACGGCGGTGACCACCCCGGCCGCAGCCGCGCCCGTCCCGAACAGGAGCAGCACCCCGACGACGGCGGTCCGCAGCGCGTGCTGGGACTGGCGCGGCACCCGCCGCCACACCCCGCCGAACAGCCCGGACTCCGCGAGCGCCCCGCCGCCGGCCGTCACCGCGGCGAGCAGGCCGGTGGTGAGCGCCGCGCGCAACGGGGAGACGGTCAGTCCACTGGTACTCGCGACGGCGGCGGTCAGGCCGCCGATCACCGCGTACACCCCCGCGACCGCTCCGATCACCGGTGCGAGCAGCCGGGCGACCTCGCGCGGATCGGTCGGGGCATCCGTGATGGACGATCCGAGGCCGATGCCCCGCGCGGTGTGCGCGCCGGCCCGGACCAGGCGGTAGAGGATCAGGCCGGTCAGGGCGAGCGGGGCGAGGCTGATCGTGACGTCCCCGGCCTGGGCCGGCACCCCGTGGCCGAGCAGCCAGGCCACCGCGGCGAACCGGACGGTCGCGGTCACCGACGCCGCGCTGCTCCCGTCGAGCAGCCAGCCGGCCGCCACCAGCACGATCACGGGCGCGAACGAGATCAGCGCCGCCCAGCCGCTGGTCACGACGGCCGCGGTGAGCACGGAGACCGGCCGCTGCCGCTTCCGGGCCGGCTTCGCGGGGGCACCCGTGCGGACCAGCACCGTGTCGCGCTGCGCGGCGGTATAGGTCTCCTCGTCCATCGCTGTCCACTCTAGGCGAAGAGGTGGAGGTCACGCCGCGCGGCGAGGTGGCTCCGGACGTACCAGGAAAGGGCATTTGGGGTTTTGCGGATCTTGATTGTGGCCCCGGAACGCGAAAAGGCCCGCCCCGAACCGGGGCGGGCCTCCTCAAACCTTACAGACCCTGCACAACCTCGCGCATCAGCCGGGCGGTCTCGGACGGCGTCTTGCCGACCTTCACGCCCACGGCCTCCAGGGCCAGCTTCTTCGCGTCGGCGGTCCCGGACGAGCCGGAGATGATCGCGCCGGCGTGGCCCATCGTCTTGCCCTCGGGGGCGGTGAAGCCCGCGATGTACGCGACGACCGGCTTGGTCACGTGCTCCTTGATGTACGCGGCGGCCCGCTCCTCGGCGTCGCCACCGATCTCGCCGATCATCACGATCGCCTCGGTCGCCGGGTCCTCCTGGAAGGCGGCGAGCGCGTCGATGTGCGTGGTGCCGATGATCGGGTCGCCACCGATGCCGACGGCCGTGGTGAAGCCGATGTCGGACAGCTCGTACATCATCTGGTAGGTCAGCGTGCCCGACTTCGACACCAGACCGATCCGGCCGGAGCCGGAGATGCTCGCCGGGATGATGCCGGCGTTCGACGCGCCCGGGGAGGCGATGCCGGGGCAGTTCGGCCCGATGATCCGGGTCTTGTTGCCCGTGGCGACCGCGTGCGCCCAGAACTCGGCGGTGTCGTGCACCGGAACGCCCTCGGTGATCACGACGGCCAGGCCGATGCCCGCGTCGATCGCCTCGAGGACGGCGCTCTTGGTGTGCGCCGGCGGGACGAAGATGACCGTGGTGTCGGCCCCGGTCTGCCCCATGGCCTCGGCCACGTTGGCGAACACCGGCAGCGAGACGCCGTCGACGTCGACCGTGGTGCCGGCCTTGCGCGGGTTCACGCCACCGACGATCTTGGTACCGGCGGCCAGCATCTTCCGGGTGTGCTTCATACCCTCGGAGCCGGTCATGCCCTGCACGATGACCTTGGAGTCCTCAGTCAGCCAGATAGCCATTGTCAGACCCCCGCAGCCGCGAGCTCGGCGGCCTTGCGGGCCGCTCCGTCCATCGTGTCGACGCGCTGGACCAGCGCGTGGTTCGCCTCGTCGAGGATGCGGCGACCCTCTTCGGCGTTGTTGCCGTCCAGCCGGACGACGAGCGGCTTGGTGACGTCCTCGCCGCGCTCGTGCAGCAGCGCGAGGGCGGAGACGATGCCGTTGGCGACCGCGTCGCACGCGGTGATGCCGCCGAACACGTTCACGAAGATGCTCTTCACGGCGGGGTCGGACATGACGATCTCCAGCGAGTCGGCCATGACCTCGGCCGAGGCGCCGCCGCCGATGTCGAGGAAGTTGGCCGGCTTGACGCCGCCGAACTCCTCACCCGCGTACGACACGACGTCGAGGGTCGACATGACCAGACCCGCGCCGTTGCCGATGATGCCGACCTGGCCGTCGAGCTTGACGTAGTTGAGGCCCTTGGCCTTGGCCGCCTGCTCGAGCGGGTCGACGGCGTCCTTGTCCTCGTACGCCTCGTGCCCGGCCTGCCGGAAGTCCGCGTTGCCGTCGAAGGTGACCTTCGCGTCCAGCAGCAGGACCCGACCGTCGCTGAGCTTCGCCAGCGGGTTGACCTCGACCAGGGTCGCGTCCTCGGCGACGAACGCCGCCCACAGCTTCACGGCGATGTCGGCGATCTGGTCGGCGACCTCGGCCGGGAACTGGGCCAGGGCCACGATCTCCTTGGCCTTCGCCAGGTCGACGCCCTTGCTCGCGTCGATGGCGACCTTGGCGACCTTCTCCGGTGCCGAGTGCGCCACCTCCTCGATCTCCATGCCGCCGGCGACGCTGGCGATGCAGAGGAAGGTGCGGTTGGCCCGGTCGAGCAGGTACGAGAAGTAGTACTCCTCGACGATGTCGGCCGTGGTCGTGACCATGACCTTCTCGACAGTGTGACCCTTGATGTCCATGCCGAGGATGGCCCGGGCGTGGGTCTCGGCCTCCGCGGCGTCGTCGGCCAGCTTGATGCCGCCCGCCTTGCCTCGGCCGCCCACCTTGACCTGGGCTTTCACTACGACCCGGACGCCGAGCTTCTCGGCGATCTCGCGGGCTTCTTCAGGGGTGGTGGCTACGTCGCCGCTCAAGACCGGCAACGAGTGCCGCTCGAACAGCTCGCGCCCCTGGTACTCGTACAGGTCCACGTTTGCGCGTCCCGTTCCGTCGTCCTGACGCGCCCGCCGGATTGACGGGCCTAACGCCGCAGACTAGTCGTGCGCGCCCGCGTGGGTGAACACGCGGGTACGCGTTGTGCGCTAATCCACAGCCGACCGTTCCCTCCCGAAGCGGGCGGGGCGGGCCTCCTCACAAAATACTGCGAAAACTCCCTCGTCAGGGCGTTACCCCCGGCTCGGGGCGTCGTTGAACTGGTTGTCAGACCCGGGGGACGAAACACAAGAAACCGGGCACTGATGAAAGCGGCCGATGCCTCGTCGGTCGAGGGGTGGCGGCGGGGCATTGTGCACGGGGTGCCGGACATGTGAGGGGTGTGTCCGGCACCCCACCTTTTTGCGTTTGTGGGTGGGCCCGCTGAGCGCGACGATGCGCGCGTTGCCGACGGCCCCGCATACAACACCGGTATGCGGAACCATCTCCGCCTTCGCCTCGCCGCGCTCAGCGGGCCAAGACGTTAGATCAAAAACCTAAGACCTTTTTGACGGTTACGCCGCGCACCTCATCCGGCGCGCGGCGGCACTTCCGTCGTTCCGTCAGGCCGAGGTCTGGGCGAACCGCTCCTGCACCCACTCGACGATCGACGTCGTGGTCGCGCCCGGGGTGAAGATCTTCGCGACACCGAGCCGCTCGAGCTCCGGCAGGTCGTCGTCCGGCACGATGCCGCCACCGAACACGACGATGTCGTCGGCCCCGCGCTCGCGGAGCAGCTCGAGCACCTTGGCGAACAGGGTCATGTGCGCGCCGGAGAGCACGGACAACCCGACGACGTCGGCGTCCTCCTGGATGGCGGTCTCGACGATCTGCTCGGGAGTCTGGTGCAGACCGGTGTAGATGACCTCCATGCCGGCGTCACGCAACGCCCGGGCCACCACCTTCGCACCGCGGTCGTGACCGTCGAGGCCAGGCTTGGCGACGACCACCCGAATCCGTGCACTCATCGAGACTCCCTTGTCACGCGTCCTGCCGCTGACCGTACCGCAGCGCGCCGGGGGTGACCCACACCGCATCCACCGTGTGCGACGTCACATCAATCTCACTTTCTGTTACGACTCTCACCTGATTTTCCAGCCGGACGGTCAGCACCCGCGAGCGAAAGGACCGGAAACCATGATCAGCCTTGGCAGTCATCGATGTCAGGGTCCAGCCTTAGCGACGGCCAATTCGCTAGCTACGGAGGTAGTCGCGTGCGACATACCAAGGACGCTGAAGATCGGTTCGAGCCCTCGGAACCCGCCATTCAGCAGGATGAAGCCAGATCCCGCAAGATTTCGTGGCCCCGGATCGCACTGCCCGGAGCCCTGCGCAACCCGTACGTCGGAGCCTCGCTCGCCGTCGCGACCGTCGCCCTCGCCGCCGTCGCCTCCCTGATCCTCGTGAACTCCGGCAAGCCGGCCACCGCCGCGAACGCCCTCACGGACAGTGACCGAAATGTCTCGGCCCGGGCAGACCGCGCGCACCGCGACCAGCCCACCGCCGCCGCGTCGACCCCGTCCGCGCCGGCCTCCCCCTCCCTGGCCGCGGCCACTCCCTCCCCGGCCGCGCCGCCGCCCCCTCCCCCGCCGCCGAAGCCCGCCTGGGTCTCCCCCGTGGCCGACTACACCTTCACCAGTGAGTTCGGGATGCGCTGGGGCGCGATGCACGCGGGGGTCGACCTCGCCAACAACGAGGGCACCGTAATCCGGTCCGCGGCCGCCGGCACCGTCGAACTCGCCGCCACCTGGGACTACGGTGGCTACGGCTTCGCCGTGATCATCAACCACGGCGACGGGGTCCGCACCCTCTACGGCCACAACTCGGTCGTCAAGGTGCAGGTCGGCCAGCACGTCGAGGCTGGCCAGACCATCGCGCTGATGGGCAACACCGGCAACTCGATGGGCTCGCACTGCCACTTCGAGGTCCACCTGGGCGGCGACAGCGCGAACAACGGCAACGCCGTGGACCCGCTGCCGTTCATGGCCGAACGCGGCGTCAAACTGAACTGACCAGCCCGGCCCGGCTCGGCCCTTCTCGGCCCGGCGCGTCACAGCGCGGCTCAGGAACGGCCGGCCCGACCTCGGCGAGGCGAGCGCGTCGGCGGAACGCACCGACCCAGACACACGCGAGCACGGGATGTCCGGCCCGCGCCGTGTCTCCGGTCAACACGAGGGTTGCCCCACCGGGGGCGACCCTCGTGGCTTTTCCGTGGTCAGGCACCTTCGTCAGCGCGACCCGACGCCCGCCCGGCCCGGGCCCGGACCAGCCTGTGCAGCGCGACCAACGGCACCACCCCCACCGGATACCAGGCCACGTCCACCGGGTCGAACTGCACGCCCAGCACCAGCCGCGCGAGCAGACTACGCTGCGACAACTCCGCGGGAATGTGCGTGAGCTGCAAGAACTCCACCAGCCAGCAGAACACCACCGCGACGGCACCCGCCGGAACGGGGGCCATCCCCGGCCGGCAGAACAGCACGGCCGCGTACACGATCGACGCGTACAGCGCCGTGCCGGAGTACTGCCGGAGCGCCCCGTCGTCGACGGCGCGGATCGCGAGCGCGACGGCCAGGAACCCGGCGCCGGACCCCACGGCCGCCACCCTGGCCCATCTCGGTGTCATGCCCAGAGGCTAGGCGCACCGACGACGGCAGCCGGAAGCCTCGCACCAGATCGAACCAGGCCCGCCACAGGTCCTCCACACCTCCGGAAGCGCCCGCCTCACCGGCCCGCGCAGCCCCGGCCACGGCCGCACCGTCCCGGTCAGGGCAGCAAAGCCCCGGCCAGGCCAGCGGCACAACCACGATGGTCGGGGAACCCGGTCAGAGCTTGGCGACCGGAGCGTGCCGGAGCATCAGCCACAGGGTCTGGTTACCGAAGTCGATCTGGGCCCGGGCCTTCGCCCCCATGCCCTCCACGGCCAGCACCCGCCCCAGCCCGTACTTGTCGTGGTTGACCCGGTCCCCCGGCACCAGGTTCGGCACCTTCGCCAGGTCACTGGCCGACTTGAGCATCCCGGAGTCGAGCCCGAGCCGGGCTGCGATCCCGCGCGCCCCGGTGGATCCCGAGCCCCCGCCGCTCACCGTCACCCCGGCGCCGATCCCGATCCCGGTGGTGCCCGTGCCGTACTCCCAGCGCAGCAGGTCCGGCGGCAACTCCTCCAGGAACCGCGACGCCGGGTTGTACTGCGGCTGCCCCCACGCGCTGCGGGTCACCGCACGCGACAGGTACAGCCGCTGGCGGGCCCGGGTGATGCCCACGTAGGCGAGCCGGCGCTCCTCTTCGAGTTCCTTGGGCTCGCCGAGCGCCCGCATGTGCGGGAACACTCCGTCCTCCAGGCCGGTGAGGAACACGACGGGGAACTCCAGGCCCTTGGCGGTGTGCAGGGTCATCAGGGTGACCACGCCGGCGTCGTCGGTGTCGGACGGGATCTGGTCTGCGTCGGCGACGAGCGCGACCTGCTCCAGGAACCCGGCGAGCGTGGCGGCGACCACCGGCCCGCCGGCGTCGGCGTCGACGTCCTCCTGCAGTGCCTCGACCCGTTCCGTGTACTCCCGGGCCACGCTCACCAGCTCCTGCAGGTTCTCCACCCGCCCGGCGTCCTGGTGGTCCTCGCTGTTCTCCAGCTCCTCCAGGTACCCGGTGCGCGACAGCACCGCCTCCAGCACCTCCTCCGGGGGCGCGACCTCGGCGAGGGCCCGCAGCTCGTCCATCAGGTCGACGAAGCCGGCGATGGCGTTGGCGGACCGGGCTGCGATGCCGGGCGCCTCACCGGCGCGGTGCAGGGCCGCGCCGAAGGAGATCCGGTCCCGGAAGGACAGTGCCTCCACGCACGCCTCGGCCCGGTCGCCGATGCCGCGCTTGGGGGTGTTCAGGATCCGCCGGATGCTGACCAGGTCGTCGGGGTTGGCGATCGCGCGCAGGTAGGCCAGCGCGTCGCGGACCTCCTTGCGCTCGTAGAAGCGGACGCCGCCGACGACCTTGTAGGGCAGGCCGACGCGGATGAACACCTCCTCGAACACCCGGGACTGGGCGTTGGTCCGGTAGAACAGCGCGATGTCGGCGGGGCGGACCTCCTTGGTGTCCACGAGCCGGTCGATCTCGCGGGACACCCAGCTGGCCTCGTCGTGTTCGGTGTCGGCGACGAACCCGACGATCTGCTCGCCGTCGCCGGCGTCGCTCCACAGCCGCTTGGCCCGGCGGTCGGAGTTGCGGGAGATGACGGCGTTGGCTGCCGACAGGATGGTCTGGGTGGACCGGTAGTTCTGCTCGAGCAGGATGGTCCTGGCCTGCGGGTAGTCCCGCTCGAACTCCAGGATGTTGCGGATCGTCGCGCCCCGGAAGGCGTAGATGGACTGGTCGGCGTCACCGACGACGCACAGCTCGCCGGTGTCCCCCACCAACTCCCTCACCAGGGTGTACTGCGCGATGTTCGTGTCCTGGTACTCGTCCACCAGCACGTGCCGGAACCGCCGCCGGTAGTGCTCGGCCACGTCCGGGAACGCCTGGAGCAGGTGCACCGTGGTCATGATGATGTCGTCGAAGTCCAGGGCGTGCGCCTCGCGCAGCCGGCGCTGGTACAGCGCGTACACCTCGGCCAGGGTGCGCTGCGCCGGGCCCTCGGCCTTCGTCGAGAAGTCCTCCGGGTCGACCAGCTCGTTCTTCAGGTTGCTGATCTGGGCGGCCAGGCCCCGGGCCGGGTAGCGCTTCGGGTCGAGGTCCAGCTCGCGGGCCACGAGGGTGACCAGGCGGCGGGAGTCGTCGGCGTCGTAGATCGAGAAGGTGGACTTGAGGCCGGCGTGGACGTGCTCGGCGCGCAGGATCCGCACGCAGGCCGAGTGGAACGTCGACACCCACATCATCCTGGCCCGGCCGCCGACCAGGTGCGCGACCCGCTCCTTGAGCTCGCCGGCCGCCTTGTTGGTGAAGGTGATGGCCAGGATCTCGCCGGGCTGCACCCCCCGGTTGGCCAGCAGGTAGGCGATCCGGTGGGTGAGGACCCGGGTCTTGCCGGAGCCGGCCCCGGCGACGATCAGCAGCGGCGTGCCGGCGTGCTCCACCGCCGCACGTTGCTGGTCGTTGAGTCCGTCGAGCAGGGGCGAGGTGTCAAACAACGTGTCCATCGCCTCGAAGTCTAGGCCTCGCCCCTGACAAATCACTCGACGGCTTCCAGCCCCCTCCGGTACACGTCGATCGCCTCGGCCTCCCGACCAACGGCCCGCAGCAGATCGCCCAGCTCACGCGCCACGGTGCAGGCCTCCAGCCCGACGGAAGCGCCCAGGGCGGCCCCCAGCTCGCGTTCGGCCCCGGACAGGTCGCCGGAGTCGCGCGCGATCAGGCCCTTGATCCGGTACGCCACGGCCGGCTCAGCCTCCGCGGCCACCCCGAGCGCCTCGCCGGTCCGGCCGGTCCGCCAGAGCGCCTCGGCGAGTTCCCCCGCGACGGCGGCGCCGAGCAGTTCCCTGGCCTCGGTGAGTTCGGTGACGGCCGCGGCGTGGTCCCCGGACCGGGCGAGCAGCCGGCCGCGCGCCCACTGGCCGACGGCGGCGGCGTGCCGTCGTTCGCGGCGGCGGCACGCGGCCCTGGCCCGTTCGGCCGCGGCCTCGGCGTCGGCCCACCGGCCCTGGTCGCGCAGGGTGCGGGCAGTGCGAAGATACCGGTCGACCACCGCGTTGGCCGCAGCGGCCGGTCCGACGAGTGCCGCTGCGGCGTCGGCCTCGGCCGCAGCCCGTTCGGTGAGGCCGAGGTCGGTGTAGGTGCGCACGAGGGCGTAGCGCAGGTCCGCCTCGGCGTCGGGGTCCGGCAGGCCTTCGGCGTGCAGTTGGGTGAGGGCGCTCTCCAGCAGGTACGCCGCCTCCGCCGGCCGCATCGCCGCGGCGCGCGCGGTGAGCAGTGGCACCCGGATGGTGATCGGTTCGGCGGCGAGCAGTTCCTCGGCCCCGTCGAGTTCGCCCATGCCGGTGAGCGCGAGCGCCTCGATCCGGGTCAGTCCGTGCTCGGCGGCCCGGGTCCTGATCCGCCCGTACGCGCCCGGTTTGCCGGCCAGGTCCGCCTCGGCGAGGGAGATGAGCAGGTCGCAGGGCAGCTCGGTGGGCCGCCCGGTGCTCAGCTCTGCCGGGGAGACCCCGAGCCTGGACGCGAAGTACGCCAGCGCGTCGGTGGAGGGGGTGCGCCGCTCGGCCTCGACCGTGGAGATGTAGGCCGCGGTGTACCTGTCCCCCGCGAGCTCCTTCTGAGTGAGGCCCTTATGTGTACGAAGTCGGTATAACCGAGCGCCCAGGGACTCCCGACTGCTCACTGCACCCGCCATAACACACACCGTAACCCATCGCCGTTGATCACGGCCAAGGTGTTACAGGACCCTTTACTCGAGTTACGCACACTGTTATACATGCGTTCGTGACAGCAGTCACATTCCCCTCAGTGAATGGGAGGCACCGGGTGAAGAGGACTCTAGCCGCGGCAGGAGCCGTAGCGCTGTTCGCCGGGATGGCGGTGGGCGTGGCCAGCATGGCCAGCGCGACCCCGCAGATCCCGAACCAGACCCAGGCGATCGCGCAGGCCAACTCGGTCCTGAGCAACCGCGCGGCGATCCGGGGCACGGCGAACGACCAGTACAAGGTCTACAGCTCGCGCGTCGACGCCGCGACCGGCGCCACACACGTGCGGTACACCCGCCAGTACAACGGTCTGCGCGTCTACGGCGGCGACTTCGTCGTGCACAACGCCCCCGGCGGCGCCCTGTCCAGCGTGTCCAACGCGCTGAACGCCCCGCTGAACGTCAGCACCACCCCCGCCATCACCGCCGACGCCGCGAAGTCGTCCGCCGAGCACGCCTTCGTGGGAACTGTCGCCCGCGTCGGCACGCCCGAGCTGATGATCGACGCCGCTGACGGCACCGGCGTTCTGGCCTTCGAAACTGTCGTCGAAGGAATGAACGGCGCGACCCCGAGCAAGCTGCACGTCATCAGCGACGCCCGCACGGGCGCGGTGCGCGGCTCGTTCGACGAGATCGAGACGATCAACGGTACGGGCAACAGCCTCTACTCGGGCACGGTGACTGTCGACACCACCCAGTCGGGCAGCACGTACACGATGATCGACCCGTCGCACGGCAACAACAACACCTGCGACATGAACAACGGCACCTCGACGTGCACCAACTTCACGGACGCCGACAACACGTGGGGCACCGGCACCAACGCCAACCGGCAGTCGGCCGGCGTCGACGCGCACTTCGGTGCCGCGGTGACGTTCGACTACTACAAGAACGTGCACGGCCGCAACGGCATCTTCGGCAACGGCACCGGCGTGCCGAGCCGGGTGCACTACAGCTCCAACTACGTCAACGCCTTCTGGGACGGCGCCCAGATGACCTACGGCGACGGCAACGGCAAGCCGCTCGTCTCCCTCGACGTGGCGGGCCACGAGATGTCGCACGGCGTCACCGAGAACGTGGTCGCCGGTGGCCTCACCTACTCCGGTGAGTCCGGTGGCCTGAACGAGGCGACCTCGGACATCTTCGGCACCATGGTGGAGTTCTACGCGAACACCACCTCGGACCCGGGTGACTACGACATCGGCGAGAAGATCGACATCAACGGCAACGGCACCCCGTTGCGGTACATGTACAACCCGGCCCTGGACGGCTCGTCGCACGGCTGCTGGTCGACCAGCACCAAGAACGTCGACGTGCACTACTCGTCCGGTGTCGCGAACCACTTCTACTTCAACCTCGCCGAGGGCACCGGCGCCACCGCGTACGGCACCTCGCCGGTCTGCGGCTCGGCTCCGGCCGTCGTGGGCATCGGCCGCGCCAAGGCCGAGAAGATCTGGTTCAAGGCGCTCGACGCGTACTTCACGTCGAACACCTCGTACGTCAACACGAGCAACCCGTCGAACACCGCCCGCGCGTACAGCCTGACCGCCGCGTCGGACCTGTACGGCAACTGCTCGACCGAGTACAAAGCCGTCCAGGCGGCCTGGACCGCGGTGAACGTGGCCGGTAGCGACACCCCGTGTGGCGGCACCCCGACCAGCTCGCCGACCTCGTCCCCGACCGCGTCGCCGACCGGCTCGCCGACCACCTGCGCCGCTGTCACCAACGGCACCGACGTCGCGATCCCGGACCACGGCGCGGCCGTGACCAGCACCATCACCATCACCGGGTGTGCCCGCAACGCCTCGGCCACCACCAAGGTCGCCGTGGTCATCCCGCACACCTACCGCGGTGACATCCGGATCGACCTGGTCGGCCCGAACGGCACGTCGTACCGGCTCAAGACCGAGAGCATCAACGACAGCGCCGCGAACATCAACACGACGTACACCGTCAACGTCTCCACCCAGGCGGCGAACGGCACCTGGACCCTCAAGGTCCAGGACATGTACTCGTACGACACCGGCAAGATCGACAGCTGGACGCTGACGGTCTAAAGGCCAGTCAGCACGGGGCCGGCCACTCTTCGGGTGGCCGGCCCTTCCTCTTTCCTGGGAGAGTTCCGATGCGCAAGCTACCCCTCACGGCGGCAACGGCCGCCATCCTGGCCGTCGGTGCGGCCCTGGTCAGCCCGCTGGCCAATGCCGCACCGACCCCCACCCTCGCGAGTCTGCCGAACGGTGCGCCCGACATCGCCGTCGCCAGCGTCAAGGCGCACCTCACACAGTTCCAGACGATCGCGAACAACAACGGCGGCAACCGGTGCCTCGGCAGCACCGGCTACCGGGCCTCGGTGGACTACGTGAAGCAGCAGGCCACCGCCGCCGGCTTCACCGTGTCCGAGCAGTCGTTCACGTCGGGCGGGAAGACCTCGTACAACGTGCTCGCCGAGCTGCCGGGCGCGGACACCACCAAGGTCATCATGCTCGGCGCGCACCTCGACAGCGTCTGCGCCGGGCCGGGCGTCAACGACGACGGCTCCGGCAGCGCCGCCAACCTGGCCGTGGCCGCGGCGTTCAAGGCGGCCCGCGCCGTTCCCGGCATCACCGTCCGCTTCGGCTGGTGGGGCTCGGAGGAGCAGGGCATGGTCGGCTCGAACTACTACGTGAGCCACCTCAGCGCCGCCGAGAAGGCCCGCATCGTCGGCTACCTGAACTTCGACATGGTCGGCTCGCCGAACCCGGGCTACTTCGTCTACCGCAACGACGCCGGCTACGAGTCCCTGATCAAGGAGTACTTCGCCCTGATCAACGTGCCGACGGAGATCGAGACCGAGGGCGACGGCCGCAGCGACCACGCCCCGTTCGAGAACGCCGGCATCCGGGTCGGCGGCACCTTCTCCGGCGCCGACTACATCAAGACGGCCGCCCAGGCCCAGAAGTGGGGCGGCACGTCCGGCCAGGCGTTCGACCCGTGCTACCACCGCTCCTGCGACACGTCGAGCAACATCGACGACACCTCGCTGGACCGGCACTCCGACGCCATCTCCTACGCGCTGTGGGCGCTGACGGGCCCGGCGTCGTCCCCGTCGCCGACCCCGACCGCCACCCCGACCGGCGGGAGCTGCGCACCGGTGACGAACGGGACGGACGTCGCGATCCCGGACCACGGCGCGGCCGTGACCAGCACGGTCACCATCTCGGGCTGCAACCGCAACGCGTCGGCCAGCACCAAGGTCGCCGTGGTCATCCCGCACACCTACCGGGGCGACATCCGGATCGACCTGGTCGCGCCGAACGGCACCTCGTACCGGTTGAAGACGGAGAGCAACGACAGCGCGGCGAACATCAACACGACGTACACCGTGAACGTCTCGACCCAGGCCGCCAACGGCACCTGGACCCTCAAGGTGCAGGACATGTACTCGGCCGACACCGGCAAGATCGACAGCTGGACGCTGACGGTCTAGATCACAGGGTGGCCCCGACCATTTCCGGTCGGGGCCACTTCCATCTCCCCGATCCTGTGGCATACTCGGTTCCATGCAGCGTTGTGCGCGATTTTTTTACTACGGCACCGGGGTCCCGGCAGCCGTAGGTCGCGTGTAACTGACCTACCAACGCCTCGGGCTCACCGCCTGGGGCGTTTTTGCGTTTCCCGGGCCAGGCCACCACCTCACACCCAGGAGAAACCCGATGAACGCCGCAGCCATCGCCCCCGCCAACACCACCGGTGCCACCGGCGAGTCCGCCGACCGCATCTCGGAACTGCGCACCCGGATCAACAGCATCGACGAAGAGATCATCCGACTCTGGCGCGAACGCGCCAGCCTGTCCCAGGAGGTCGGCTCGGTGCGGGTCGCGGCCGGCGGGACCAGGCTGATGCTGTCGCGCGAGCGGGAGATCCTGGAGCAGTTCAAGGCGGAGCTCGGCGAGGACGGCACCCAGCTGGCGCTCCTCATCCTCCGCGCCGGCCGCGGGCGGCTCTGAGGTTCAACCCCATTTTTCGGGTACGGAGGTCCCTCCCCCGATATCCGACGGCCCTTCCCGTGCTCTTCATGCGCCTCGGTTCCCGCGACCGCCCGGGTGCATGAAGATCATCGGTCTTCTAGCATCGGGCGGGTGACCAGCCCGATGCGCGCGTACCGGTTAGCCTTTCCGCAGTCCGACCTCGACGACCTGCACGAGCGCCTCGACCGCACCCGCTGGCCCGACGAACTCCCCGGCGTCGGCTGGTCCTACGGCGTCCCCCGTGATCACCTGCGCGACCTCGCACACCACTGGCGGCACGGCTACGACTGGCGCGCCGCCGAGGCGAAGCTCAACGAGTGGCCCCAGTTCACCACCACGATCGACGGGGCGAACGTCCACTTCGCGCACGTCCGGTCCCCGGAGCCCGACGCCACCCCGCTCGTCATGACGCACGGCTGGCCGGGCTCGTTCGCCGAGTTCACCGAGGTCGCCGGCCCGCTGACCGACCCGCGCGCGCACGGCGGCGACCCGTCCGACGCGTTTCACCTGGTGCTGCCGAGCATCCCCGGTTTCACCCTGTCCGGGCCGACCCGCGAGACCGGCTGGGAGTACCGCCGGGTGGCCGCGGCGTTCGCCGAACTGATGTCCCGCCTGGGCTACGACCGCTACGGCGCGCAGGGCGGCGACTGGGGCTCCGTCATCTCCCGTGAACTCGGCCGCACCCACCCCGACCGGGTGCTCGGCGTGCACCTGAACCTGCTGCCCGGGGCGGCGGCCACCGCCGAGCCGACCCACGAGGACCTGGCCGACCTGAGCCAGGCGGAACGGGACCGCACCCACGCCTCCTGGGACCGGATGCGGCACTGGCTCCGCGAGAAGCAGGGCTACGCCGACCTCCAGTCCACCCGCCCGCAGACCCTCGCGTACGCGCTCACCGACTCCCCGGTCGGCCAACTGGCCTGGATCGCGGAGAAGTTCGCCGAATGGTCCGACCCGCGCGACGCCGTCGACCGCGACCACCTGCTGACCAATGTGACGCTGTACTGGCTGACCGGCACCGCTGGCTCCTCCGCCCGGCTCTACTACGAGCGCGCCCACGCCCCGTACTGGGGCGCGCCGCCCGAGCCGTCGACCACGCCGACCGCCCTGGCCGACTTCGCGAGCGAGAACTTCATCCCGCTGCGACACATCGCGGAGCGCACCAACAACCTGGTGCAGTGGACGTCCTACGACAGGGGCGGGCACTTCGCGGCGATGGAGCAGCCGGCCGTACTCGTCGAGGACATCCGCAGGTTCTTCCGCACCCTGCGCTGACCGCCGCCGGAAACGCCAGAGGAGGCACCCCGACCGGGGTGCCTCCTCCGCCTGACTCAGGTGGTTACGCCTCGAACTTGATCCGACGGCGGCGCATCAGCACCAGCGCACCGCCCGCACCGAGGAGCAGCACACCGGCGCCGGCGATGCCAGCGGCGGCCGCACCGGTGACCGGCAGGGTCGGGGTCGCGGTGAACGTCGCGCCGACCTTGGCGGTGACGGTCTCCGTCTTGTTGCCCGGGATGATGACCTTCTGCTCGCCGGCCACGGCCTTGGCGGCGAACTCCTTCTTCAGGTCCGGGTTCGGCCACGAGTCGAACACGAACACCCGACCGAGGTCGGTGTTGCCGGTGGCGGTCGCGGTGACGCTCACGGTGCCGGCCTCGGTGGCGGTCAGCCAGAACTGGCCCTTGTCACCGATCTTGGTGATCTCCTTGCCGTCCTTGTCGACGGCCTTGCCGCCGGTGACGGCGAGGGTGGCCTCACCGACGCTGCTGGCGACCGTGAACGGGCCGGCCTTGTCGCCGACCTTGGCGGTCGAGGAGGCCGGGGTGATCCCCAGGGTGGCGTGCGCCGGGACGGCGTCGCCGACGCCGACCAGGAAGTCGTAGACCTTCTTCACCGTGGCGAAGTCGGCAGCGCCGAACCCGCCCTTGGCGGCGTCGCCCAGCAGCGAGAACTTGTCGCTGAAGTGCCAGATCGCGGCCTGGGTGCCCGCGTAGACCAGGTACTGGTTCTTCTGGACGGTCGCGCCGTCCACGTACGCGGCCTCGGAGGCGGTCGGGACGCCGGCCTTGGTCAGCACCTCACCCGCCGGCTTGGCGGGGAAGCTGTTGTGCAGCAGCCAGTTGATGCGGTCGAGGTTGCCGACGGAGGCGGTCTCCCACGCGGCTTCCTTGTACGTCGCGTACTGGGCCAGAGGGTGCTTGATGTCGATGCAGTAGGCCAGCTTCGCCTTGTCGGTGCCGGCGAGCTTGATGCCGATCAGGCCGGTCGAGTAGTCATCGGCCTTCCCGCCATCGACCGAGCCGTTGACATAGCTGATCGCGAAACCGTCGGCGTGCGGGACGGTCACGACCTGACCCTTGGCGGGATCCGCAGCGAAGGCCGGGGTGGTCAGGCCCAGCACTGCGGCGCCGATAGCGGCAGCCACCAGGGCGGGGCGGAGCTTGGTAACGAGCACTGCGGGTCCTTCCGACGTTCAAGGGCAGGCGACGCAGCATTATTGGTCCCCAAAGGAGATCAACACATCCCCCTGAAAGGCGGAATCCCGAGCCGTACCCAAGAATCGCCGTTTATGTCCGCAGTGACACGCCGAACAATTCTCTAGACGAGACGCCGATCTGCGGCCCAACGGGACAACTCATACCGATTTGACATCTGGAGCTTTCTCAACACATTGGACACGTGCGTCTCCACGGTCTTGATGGAGATGAACAGCTCCTTGGCGATCTCCTTGTACGCGTACCCCCGGGCCAGCAGCCGCAGCACCTCGCGCTCCCGGTTCGTCAGCTGGTCGAGTTCCGGGTCGGCGACCGGCGCCTCGGACCGCGACGCGAAGGCGTCCAGCACGAACCCGGCCAGCCGGGGGCTGAACACAGCGTCCCCCTCGGCGACCCGGCGGACGGCGTCGGCCAGCTCGTCCGGCGAGATCGTCTTCGTGACGTAGCCCCGGGCGCCGGCCCTGATCAGCCCGATCACGTCCTCCGCGGCGTCCGACACCGACAGGGCCAGGAACTTCACGTCGGGGCTCACGCGGCGCACCGCCTCCAGCACGGCCCGGCCACCGCCGTCGGGCATGTGCACGTCGAGGAGGACGACGTCGGGCTTCTCGGTGTTGATGGCGGCCACGGCGGCGGCCACCGTACCGGCCTCGCCGATCACGTTGACCCGTTTGCCCAGCTCCGCCCGGACGCCTGCCCGGAACATGGCGTGGTCGTCGACCAGAAACACCCTCAGCGCGTCCATGCCACTCATTCTCCTTCTCCCCGTCGCTTCACGGTCAACCGCACCTCGGTGCCATCTCCCGGCGTACTCCTGATCTCCGCCCTGCCGCCGTGCCGTTCCATCCGGCCGATGATCGAGCCCTTCACCCCGTGCCGGTCCTCGCCGACGCCCGCCATGTCGAACCCGACGCCCCGGTCGCGCACGAAGACGCTGAGCTCGGTGGGTTCCGCCTCGGCGTACACGGAAATGGTGTCGACGCCCGCGTGCTTGCCGGCGTTGACCATCGCCTCGCGGGCGGCCTGCACCAGGGCCCTGACCTGGTCGTCCACGGCACAGTCCCCGACGACGACCAGGTCGACGACGAGGGTGAAGCTGTCCTCGACCTCTGCGGCCGCGGCCTCCAGCGCCGCGGCGAACCGCTCGTCGGGCGAGCCGGAGGGCTTGTAGAGCCAGTTGCGCAGGGTGCGTTCCTGGCCCCGGGCGAGCCGGAGGACCATCTTCGGGTCCTCGGCGTGCCGCTGAACGAGCGCCAAGGTGTGCAGCACCTGGTCGTGCACGATCGCGGCGAACTCGGCGCGCTCGGTCTCCCGGATCCGGCCCTCGCGCTCGTCGCGGAGCTGGACCCACATCTTCCACAGCAGCGGCCCGGTGGCCAGGGCCAGGCCGGCGAGGGCGATCAGGGCGAACAGCGCGCCGTTGACCAGCGCCAGGACGCTGCCGCCCGGGATGATGCCGGTCAGGGCGATGACGCCGATGATGCCGACGATGACGAGCACGCCGCCGCCGACCAGCCGGAGCAGCAGCATCCGCCGGTCGTTGTGGGTGAGGAACCGGGCGAGCCACGGCATGCCCTGGCCGCCGCTGTTCCACTGCCGCCACCGGTCCGGTTCGGCCTGGTGCCAGATGATGCCCGCGCCGACCAGGACCAGCGCGACGACCCAGCCGATCAGCATCCGGACCCCGGCGGCCCCGCCCGGGTTGGCCAACAACAGGATGCCGAGCGCGAGGGCGGCGAAAGCGACCAACTGGGCACTGTCGCGGCCCTTGCGCCGCCGGATGCCGGCCACGGGACGCGAGGCGGGCAGCACGATCCAGAACACGGCGTACAGCACGGCGCCGAGGCCGGAGAAGGTGAGCAGCACCATGAACACCGCGCGGACGGCGAGCGGGGGCACCCTGAGGTGGTCCGCGATCCCCGCGGCGACCCCGGCGAGCACCCGGCCCTCGGACCGGCGGTGCAGCTTGTTGGCGGCTGTCTCCATGCCGTTGATCGTCACACGCCCCGTCACCCGACGACCACCGGATCTTTCGGCGGCGGCAACCCTGAGGAAGTTCAGGGTCGACTCAGGGTGGCATCCCCGACGCGGAAACGGCCGGCACCCGACAGGATCGACACCATGACCACTCCGTCCCATGTTCCGCCCCCGACGGCGGACTTCCGCTCTCGGTACAGCAGGCCCAAGGAGGGCCGCAAGCTTGCCGGCGTGTGTGCCGCGCTGGGCAGGGCCACCAACACCGATCCGGTGCTGTGGCGGGTCGTGTTCGCCGTGTTCGCGCTGTTCGGCGGCGCGGGGCTCGTGGCGTACGCCGCGGGGTGGCTGCTCCTGCCCGAGGACGGCGACTCCGCCTCCCCGGTCGAGGCGCTCCTCGGCCGCGGCCAGTCCAGCACCTCGCCGCTCGTGACGATCCTGGTCGCCATCGGCGCCGTCACCGGGGCGATCGCCGTCGCGGACACGAACTTCGAGTTCGCCGCGATCCTCGCGCTGATCGTCGTCGGCGTGGTGCTCCTGGTGAACAAGCGCCCGGCCGGCTACCCACCGCCACCCGTGCCCTTCTACATGCCGGCACAGGCCACCCAGACCGCCCCGGACGCCCCGACCGTCCCCCAGGCCCCGCCGGCCGGGAGTGTGCCGTTCGCGCCGCACGGGCCGTACCAGCAGACCGGGTGGACCCCGCCGCCGCCGCGCCCCATGCAGCCGCCCCGGCCCCCGAAGCGGCCCCGGGAGAAGTCGATCCTCAGCCGGTTGACCGTGTTCGCCGCCCTGATCGCCGTCGGCGTGCTCGGCATCCTCGACGCGTCCGGCCGGAACGTGTCCGTCGCCACGTACTTCGGCGTCGCGCTGGGCGTCGTGGGGCTCGGACTGGTGGTCGGGACGTTCCTGGGCCGCGGGTACAAGCTGATCGTCCTGGGTTTCGTGCTCGCCTTCGGGCTGGCGGTGTCCGCGTCGGCGTCGGAGGTCCGTACGTCCGTGGTCCGCGACGGCGGCACCCGCACCTGGATCCCGCAGAGCGTCGGCGTGATCGACCCCGACTACTCGATCCGGGTCGGCCTCGGCACCCTGGACCTGCGGGGTGTCGACTTCACCGACCACACGGTGACCGTCTCCGTCAGCTCGTCGGCCGGTGAGATGCGGGTGCTGCTGCCCGCCACGGTCGACGTGGAGGTGCACCCTGTGATCAGCAACGGCGAGGCCACCGTCCTCGATCACCACCTGGACCCGGACAGCGATCGTTCGACCATCACGGACCTGGGCGCCGACGGAACTGGAGGCGGCAAGTTGATCATCAACCTGAACGTGAAATTCGGCACCGCGACGGTGACCCGGTGAAGCCGCACCGGCTCGACTCCGTCTCGCTCGTCTTCGGGGTGCTGTTCCTCGCCCTGACCGGCTGGTGGGTGCTCGGACAGGTCGCGCACGTGTCCGGTTCCACCCTCGCGTGGACCGGGGCGGCCGGCCTGGTCGGTATCGGCGTCCTCGGCATCGCCACCTCGATCATCGGCAACCGGACCCGCCCGGAGGACCGTCCCGACGAACCCGTCGATATCTGAGCCAGGTCGGCACCAGGGCCTGTTCCGGCCGCCGCATATGCTGGCTGTTGGAACAGGCCCAGCCCGTCGAGAAGAGCCTCACACCATGACCCAGTCAGTCACCACCGAGCTCGCGCTCGTCCCGGCCAGGATCAACGACCGGACCGCCCGCGCGCTCGCCGCCGAGTTCACCCGCCACCCCGGCCCCAAGTCGGGCCTGCTGGTCGGCGCGGAGGTCGGTTCACCCCTCCTCGCCGCGGTGCTCGACGCGCTCGGCCCGGACGACACCCTCACGGTGCTCAGCGAGGACACGTTCAGCGCCCCGGGCGTCGAGGTGATCGAGAAGCTGTCGGCGGCCAAGCCCGCTGACGTGGTGATCGTGGCCGGCCAGATCGTCGGGAGCGCCGACGACGCGCACGACACCCTGGCGGCGCTGCGGGCCCTGCTCAACCCCGGCGGAGTGCTGTCCCTGGCCGTGCCGGTCCTTCCGGGTACCGGCAGCCAGGCCAACGACGAGATCGCCCGCCAGGTCACCGCGTACGGGGTCGGCAGCGACCTCGTCCTGCGCTCCACCCCGCCGCTGCGGGTGCACCGGCTGCGGTTCACCCCGGGCAGCGTGGAGGCCGCGGCCGACCTGGCCCCGGCGTTCCGGACGAGCAGCGTGCCGCTCGCCGGCGACATGAACATCGACTCCAACGGCGTGGCGGCGTTCGGCATCTGCGTCGGCCTGGCCGCCACCGCCAAGGTCATCGCGCCGCGCACGAAGCTGTGGATGGTGCCGGCGGCCCTCGCGCTGCCCGTGGCCGCGTTCTTCCGCGACCCGGAGCGCGCCATCCCCGAGGACCCGTCGGCCGTGGTCGCCGCCTCTGACGGCAAGGTGCTCTCCGTCGAGCGGCTCACCGACGACCGGTTCGGCGAGCAGGTCGAGTGGCTCCGGATCGCCGTGTTCCTGTCCGTGCTCGACGTGCACGTCAACCGCGCGCCCGTCGCCGGCCGGGTCGTCGACTCCTTCGTCGAGGACGGCGGGTTCGCCGCGGCGATGAAGCCGGAGGCCGAGCACAACGTCGCGGCCTACACCGTGCTGGACAGCACGCACGGCCGGGTCGTCGTCGCCCAGCGCACCGGGCTGATCGCCCGGCGGATCGTCCGGCGCGCGCCGGTCGGCTCGATGCTGGCCAAGGGCGAGCGGTACGGGCTGATCCGGTTCGGCTCCCGCACGGACGTCTATCTGCCGGCCGACATGGCGGAGCCCCTGGTGGCCCCGGGCGACCGCGTGGTCGGCGGTTCGACGGTCGTCGCCCGCTGGCTGTAAGACCGTTTGGCCCCTTGGGCCGTTTGGACCCGGCGAGGACGACGCTGGACGGCGCAGCCCGCAAAGGCGCAGGGCCCGCCCTGGCGCCTTCACGGGCTGCTTGCCAGCCCCGCCGCCCTCGCCGGGCCACTTCGCCTTAGATCAAGAACAAAAGATGCCCCGCACCCATTAGGTGCGGGGCATCTTCGCGTGTTCTACAGCATGGCCGCTTCGCGGTGGCGGAGCCAGATGATCGGACCCGACACGAGGTACGCGCCGATCAGGACCATGAACGTGATCTGGTAGTCGGCGAGCCCGCCGAGCACCGGCACGACCAGGAGCCAGCGCGGCAGGCGCAGCACCCGGGCCAGCTTCGCGTACGGGAACGTGCTGACCATCAGCAGCGCGATGGCGGCGACGGCGACGGCGAGGCCCATGGTCGGCTTCACCAGCAGCACGGACAGCGCGAGGATCGTGGCCGCCATCGTGGTCGGGACGCCGCAGAAGAACCGGCCGTCCTTGGGCGAGACGTTGAACCGGGCCAGCCGGATCGCCGAGCAGACGGCGATCAGGGCGCAGGCCGGGGCCAGCAGCCAGACGGGGGCGACCGGGTGCAGCCAGCTGAACAGGACCACGGGGACCGCGAGCCCGAACGAGGACATGTCGGCCATCGAGTCCATCTGGGCGCCGAACGGGCTGGCGACCCCGAACTTGCGGGCCAGCGCGCCGTCGAGCCCATCGAACGTGACGCAGGCCAGGATGCAGGCCGCGGCCCACGGCACGTGGCCCTGCATGCTCAGGAACACCGCGAACATCCCCCACATGATGCTGGAGATGGTGCAGGCGTTGACCAGGCCGAACTTGATCCGCCGGTCGAGGGTGCGCTCGCCGGGCAGGAGGGGGATCGAGATCGGACCCGCCACGGCCGGACCGCGCGGGGCGATGAACTCGACCTGGCCGCCCAGGCTCGCGAGGTCGTCGGGGACGACGTTGGCGGAGCCGGTGGTGGTCAGCAGGTCTCCGCCGTCGCGACGACGGCGGCCAACCAGGGCCGTACGGACGAGCACGCTACGCGCCAGCGTGCCACTGCGGCGCATCGCGCCGGTCCATCGACGGCCGGCGGGTCGTGGGGTGTCACCACTACGCCGCCAGGGTGCTCTCGGCACTCCAGTCCCTCCAAATGGCCGGGTCGGATATCTCCGCCACCTCGGCGGCCGCCAAGCCAATGCGTTAAACGATGGCATATGGAAGCCACCCTTGGCGACGGCCGTCCGCATAAACTTTCCGTCGATTACGGGCAAAACTACCAAATGGTAATGAAGCGACGCTACTTACAGTGTCGGCATATGGACCCTCCGCGATTGATGTTACTCGCGGTAGTCGATGTTCACGGCCGGTGAGACAGAGATCAACTCAATACTCCCGCACGGGTCAACGCCTCCAAAGCGGGCCTGTTCAGGCGAAGTGTCATCGCCTCCTTCGGAGTGAACCAGCCAGCAGCGGCCGTCGATCCCCCCACCTCGCCGACCACCGGATCCGAGGGGGTGTCAATAATCACCCGGTACGTGACGCGGACCCCATGCCAGTCCATTGCGCGCCCCTCTGGACCCCAAGCAGCAGGATTATGCATATTAGTCACGGAAAGCAACTCCGTGATGCGCCCTGTCTGGCCGGTCTCCTCGCTCAACTCCCGGAGCACGGCCGTCGCCGGGTCCTCACCGAAGTCGGTGCCGCCACCCGGGAGGTGCCAGGTGCCGGCGCCCGGATAGCCGTCCGAGATCAGAGTCAGCAGGAGCCGACCGGCCGGGTCGGTGACGACGCCGTACGCGCTGAAGCGCTGGCCCCTGTCCGGGTGCTGCTCCGCCGGCGGGTCGGCCGGCGGGTTCGGGTGCGCCACCATCGGCTGGCCGGTCACGGCGAGGGCGTCGCGGACCCGGTCGAAGAGGGGCAGCCGCTCGATCTCCGCGTCGGACAGCCACTCCACCCGGTGCGAGGTGCCGTCCGCCTCCGGGGTCAGCTCACCGCCGGTGATCCGGACGTCGTACACGATCTGGTCCTGGTGCCGGAGGACCCCGATGTGCGGCAGGGGGACCACCTCGGAGGAGACCGCGCGCAGACCGGTGATCTCGACGACGAGCCCGGTCTCCTCCAGGAACTCCCGGACCACGGCGTCCGCCGGATCCTCCCCGTGGTCGATGCCGCCCCCGGGCAGGTTCCAGCTTCCGTAGTGCGCCGAACTCGGCGACATCTGGACGAGCAGAACCCGCCCGGAGTCGTCCCTGCACACCCCGTACGCTGCGATCCGACGTTCCTGCCTCAAGGTCATGTACTGACCTTAGCCAGCGCCTCCTCCGTCACCTCCGTCAACGGCAGCCCGGCGAGTTCCGCCCGGGTGAACCACCGTGCCTCGCAGGTGGAGCCGACCGTGTCGTACACCCTGGGGGGCTTCGGGTTGTCGACCACGACCTTGTAGAAGGCCCGCACCCCGTGCCAGTCGATCGGGTACCCCTCGGGGCCGACCTGGGCGGTGTCCCGGTGGCTCGCGACGCCCAGCAGGGCCAGCAGCCGGCCGCGCTGGCCGGTCTCCTCGGACAGCTCCCGCATCAGCGCCGCGTCGGGCTGCTCCCCGAAGTCGATCCCACCGCCGGGCAGGTGCCAGCGCCCGGCGCCCGGGTAGCCGGCCGACACCCGGGTCAGCAGCACCCGGTCGGCCGGATCGGTCGCCACGGCGTAGGCGGCGAACCGCTGGGCGCGCGGCCGACCGTCCGGCCCCGGGACCAGCAGGAACGACGGCAGCTCCGGCGGATCGTCCGGCCGCAGGTCGCCCGTGCCGGGCAGCCCGAGGGCCGTCGCCGTGAACGGGCGCAACGCCAGCTGCTCGGCCTCCCGCAACGACACCCAACGGGCCAGGTCCGTGCTGCCGGCCAGCGCGTCGCGCAGCCCGCCACCGGTGACCTTGACCGTGTAGAGCAGCCGGTCGGTGTGCAGCGCCAGACCCCGGTGCGGGAGGGCGCGCAGGTCGGAGAGCACGTCGCGCAGGTCGGTGACCACCACGGCGAGCCCGGTCTCGTCGACCGTCTCGCGGATCACGGCGGCCTCGGGGTGTTCGCCGTGGTCGACCCCACCGCCCGGCAACGACCACGAACCCGGGTTCGCCGCGGCGGCCGAGGCGCGGACCAGCAGGATGTTGCCGGCGGAGTCGGTACATATGCCGTACGCGGCGATGCGGCGCAGCGGCTCTAGCGCGGGGGTCATGAATCACAAGTGTGACGAGGGTCCGCGCTTCAAGGTCAAGAGTTTGCCGGACATTTGACAACGATTGCCCGGTTCTGTTTGGACGGTGTTCGAGCGGAGGTCGCCAAACCCAAGATCAATACCAATATGGGGTTACGGCGACCCCTGTCCCGGTTTCCAGCGGTCGCCGGAGCTCGACGCCCCGCACGGTCGCCCGGGCCCGGGGTCCCGGGTCCAGTCCTCAGGGTCCCCGGATCAGGGGAGGCTCAGGGGCACGATCAGGGCGGTCACCGATGTCGTCGGGGGCCCGGGTCGGCCACCCTGGACGCATGACTGAGCACACCGCCATCAAGCAGCTCCGCCGCTCCCGCACCGACCGGAAGATCTCGGGCGTCTGCGGCGGTACGGCACGGTACTTCGACTTCGACCCGACCCTCGTCCGGGTTCTCTTCGTCATCTCGATCTTCTTCAGCGGCGGCTGGTCGCTCCTCGCGTACGCCGCGGCGTGGGCGATCATGCCGGAGGAGACGTACCCGGTCTATCCCGGACACCCCGGTGCCCCTGGTTACCCCGGCGCCCCCGGCTATCCGGGCGGCCCCGGCGCTCCGGGCGCGCCCGGCTGGACCCCGGCCGGCGCGACGTGGACCCCGAGCGCCGGCTACCCGGCGGCCGGCGGCTACACCCCGCCCGCCTACGCCACCCAGCCCGCCCCGTTCACCGTGGTCACGCCGCCCGGTGACGCGGCCACCCAGCCCGCCCCGCAGGCCTTCGCCTCCACCGCCCCGCCGGCCCCGGTGATCCCGGAGACGGTGATCGAGGAGCCGTACGAGGAGCCGGCCGACGAGATCCCGGCGGACGCGGCGCCGACCACAACGGACTCCACCGACCAGGAGACCTTGGACGTCCCGGAAACGGCCGACGACGCCGGCCTCACCGACGCCGCGCACCTCCCGGAGCCGGCCGGCGCCGACTCGACGGATACGGCCCACCGGGCTGACGACGTCATCGACCAGGCCGTGGAGCCCACGGAGATCGTCCGGACGAACCCGGGTTCGACGAGGGTGCTGCCGGGTGAGACGACGGTGCTGCCGGCCGACTCGGTGACGAAGGTCCTCCCGACGGACTCCGAGACCACGGCCATCCCGGCCACCGACACCACGGTGCTGCCCGCCACGGACAGCGACGCCACCGACCTGTCCGGCACGTCCGACGACACCACGGTGCTGCCCGTCACGGACACTGACACCACGGACCTGTCCAGCAACACCACGCTTCTGCCCACCACGGACGCTGACACCACGGACCTGTCCGGCACGTCCGACGACACCACGGTGCTGCCCGGCGACCCGACGGTGCCGGCCGGCGCCTCGGACGACACGACCGTGCTGCCCGCGAAGAAGGCGAAGAAGGGCGACGGCGGGACGGAGACCCTGCCGGCCGACGCGGAGAAGTAACACCACGCACGCTGATCGCCGCTCCGGACGTCCGGGGCGGCGATCGCCGTGTGGCATTCCGGCCGACGCTGCCGGAGCAGGTGTCACCGTAATCTTCCGATGAAGTTGATCTTGGTTTTGGGGGCGCAGAGATGCGGGACCCGCCACGGCGTCCATGCAAGCGTGGCGGGTCCCGCAGAACTCTCAGTTTACTCCCGATTTCACCAGGTGAACCCGGTGAGCTACTCCCACTCGATGGTGCCCGGGGGCTTGCTCGTCACGTCGAGCGTGACCCGGTTGATCTCCGCGACCTCGTTGGTGATCCGGGTCGAGATCTTCGCGATCAGGTCGTAGGGCAGCCGGGACCAGTCGGCGGTCATGGCGTCCTCGGACGAGACCGGGCGCAGGACGACCGGGTGGCCGTAGGTGCGGCCGTCGCCCTGGACGCCGACCGAGCGGACGTCTGCGAGCAGCACGACTGGGAACTGCCAGACGTCGCGGTCGAGGCCGGAGGCGGTCAGCTCCTCGCGGGCGATCAGGTCCGCCTGGCGGAGGATGTCGATCCGCTCGCGGTCGACGGCGCCGATGATCCGGATCGCGAGGCCCGGGCCCGGGAACGGGTGCCGCCAGATCATCTCCGGCGGCAGGCCGAGCTCCAGCCCGATGGTGCGGACCTCGTCCTTGAACAGGGTGCGCAGCGGCTCGACCAGGGCGAACTTGATGTCGTCCGGCAGGCCGCCGACGTTGTGGTGCGACTTGATGTTCGCGGTACCGGTGCCACCGCCCGACTCGACCACGTCCGGGTACAGCGTGCCCTGCACCAGGAACTCGACGCCCTCGGCCGCGAGGTCCCGGGCCGCGGCCTCGAAGCACCGGATGAACTCCCGGCCGATGATCTTGCGCTTCTCCTCGGGGTCGGTGACCCCGGCCAGCGCGCCCAGGAACTGCTCCTGCGCGTTGAAGACCCGCAGCTTGATCCCGGTCGCGGCCACGTAGTCGTTCTCGACCTGCTCGGCCTCGCCGGCCCGCAGCAGGCCGTGGTCGACGAACACGCAGGTCAGCTGGTCGCCCACGGCCTTGTGCACGAGGGCCGCGGCCACCGCTGAGTCCACCCCGCCGGACAGCGCGCAGAGCACCTGCTTGTCGCCGACCTGGGCGCGGATCGCCGCGACCTGCTCCTCGATGACGTTCGCCGAGGTCCAGTCGGGGGCGAGGCCCGCGATGTCGTACAGGAAGTGCTCCAGGACCGTCTGGCCGTGCGCGGAGTGCTTGACCTCCGGGTGGTACTGCACCCCGGCGAACCGGCGCGACACGTCCTCGAAGGCGGCCACGGGGGCGCCCTCGGAGGTGGCGGTGACCGTGAACCCGGCGGGGGCCTCGGACACGCTGTCGCCGTGGCTCATCCAGACGGACAGGTCGGTCGGCAGGTCGGCGAGCAGGACACCGGGGGTCACCACGGACACCGGGGTGCCGCCGAACTCCCGGAGGCCGGTACGGGCCACGGTGCCGCCGAGCGCGCGGGCCATCGCCTGGAAGCCGTAGCAGATGCCGAAGACCGGCACGCCGGCCTCGAACAGGGCATCCTCGACCTGCGGAGCGCCGGGCTCATACACGGAGGAGGGCCCACCGGACAGGATGATCGCGGCCGGGTTCTTCGCGAGCATCTCGGCCACGGGCATCGAGGACGGGACGATCTCGGAGTACACCCGGGCCTCGCGGACCCGGCGGGCGATCAACTGGGCGTACTGCGCCCCAAAATCAACTACGAGGACGGGCTGCATGTCAAGAGCCTAGTCATCCCCGTCGGAGGGCCGGGCGGCGATCCCCCGGACTGTGAGCTCGACCAGCTGGTCGATCTCCGCCGGGCCGGGCATCGGCTGGTGCGCCAGGGCCCGGTTGACCGTGACCCCGTTGAACAGCTCCATGACCAGCTTGGGGTCGACCCCGGGCCGGACCTGGCCCCGGGCCACCGCCTTGTCGAGCAGGGCCCGGGCCATGGCGATCCTGGTCTCCATGCCGGCGACGAGCAGGGCGGCGACCTTCGGGTTCCGGGCGGCCTCCATGGCCACGGTCCGGATCCAGCCGGCGCCCTGCTCGGTGGAGAACATGTCGATCGCCGAGGTGTAGACGGTGCGCAGGTCCTCGGTGACGTCCCCGGTGTCCGGGAGCGGGACCCGGTAGTCGATCAGGGACTCGAACGCCTCCAGGACCAGCTCGTCCTTGCTGGCCCAGCGCCGGTAGAGGGTGGCCTTGGCGACGCCGGCCCGTTTGGCGACCTCGTCGACCGTGGTGCCCTCGAAACCGACCTCGAAGAGGAGTTCGGCGGCGGCGCGGCGGACCCGCTCGGCCACCTCGGGGTCGCGGGGGCGTCCCCGGCGCGCGTCCTTCACTTAGCCTCCACGAGCTCCGGTTCCTCCGCGACGGCCGCGTGCGCGGGCAGCCAGACCGCCGCCACGACCGCCCCGACGACGCACAGCGCCACCGAGACCCACGCCACCACGTGCAGCCCGTTGACGAACGCGTCGAAGGCCGTGCCGGTCAGGGGCCCGCCCGCCTGCGGGGGCAGGCCGGCCGCGACGTGCATCGCGCCCTGCACATTGTCCTTCGCCGCGTCCCGGGCCTGCGCGGGCAGGCCTGCGACGGCGTCGACCATCCTATGCCGGTACACGGAGTTGATGATCGAGCCGAGGACCGCGACGCCCAGCGCGCCGCCGATCTGGCGGACGGCGTCGTTGACGGCCGAGCCGACCCCGGCCTTCTCGACCGGCAGGGAACCCATCACGGCCTCGGTGGCCGGGGCCATCGCGAAGGACATTCCGAAGCCCATGATCAGGACGCTGGTGAGTACCCGGCCGTAGCCCGAGTGGACCTCGGTGCCGGCGATCACGACGAAGGAGGCGGCCAGCAGGACCAGCCCGAACACGACCGGGACCTTCTCGCCGATCCGCTGGGCGATGCCCATCGCGAGCGGGGCGCCGAAGACGAGCCCCGCGGCGATGGGCATGATCCGCAGGCCGGCTTCGAGGGCGTCGTACCCCATGACGGTCTGCAGGTAGATCGACAGGAAGAACGCGGAGCCCATCAGGACGAAGAAGACCAGGGTGACGGCGATGGCGGGTACGGAGAACCGCCGGTTGGCGAAGAACCGCATGTCGAGCATGGGGTTGCGGTGCCGCAGTTCCCAGCCGGCGAAGGCCAGCAGGGTCACGGCGGCCACCCCGAAGCCGACGACGACCTTGGTGGCTCCCCAGCCGGCGCCCGGGGCCTCGATGATCGCCCAGACCAGGGCGACGAGGCCGACGACGCTGAGCAGCCCGCCGACCAGGTCGAGCTTCGGCGCGCCGGCGTCACGGGATTCCGGGACGATGAACAGCGTGCCGGCCAGGCCTGCGACCACCACGAACACGTTGATGTAGAACACGCTGGACCAGCTGAAATGGTCGAGCAGGTAGCCGCCGAGCGCCGGCCCTGCGGCGATCCCGATCCCGGAGACGCCGGCCCAGATCCCGATCGCGGACTTGCGTTCCCTCTGGTCGGTGAACGAGTTCGTGAGGATCGACAGGGTGCTCGGCATGATCAGGGCCGCGCCGACGCCCATCACGGCGCGGGCGGCGATCAGCTGGGTGGGGGTCTCGCAGAGGGCGGCCCAGAGCGAGGAGCCGCCGAAGATCAGGAGGCCGATCAGCAGCGCCTTCCGCCGGCCGTACTTGTCCCCCCACGCGCCGGCCAGCAGCAGCAGCCCGGCGAAGGCCAGGGTGTAGGAGTCGACGATCCACTGGAGCTGGCCGGCCGTGGCGTCGAGTTCGCGCTGGAGGGTCGCGAGCGCGACGTTCAGGACGGTGTTGTCCAGGCCGATGATCAGGAGGGAGACGCACAGGACGCCGAGGGTGGCCCAGCGTCGGCGGTGGATGACGGCGGAGTCCATGGCAGCCTCTTTCCGATACCGATGAGTCCAGTAAATAGAAACTAGACCCGCCGGTATCGGAAAGCATCTCCCCAGTGGCTCAGATCACGGGCGGACCGTCAGCCGCAGCGCCGCCGGGGCCCGCTCGGGGACCACGGGGCTGTCCGGGGCGACCGGGTTCACCTGCTCGTACGCACCGCCCAGGGCCGGCCGGGGATCGGGCGAGCCGAGGTTCGGCCAGAAGGACAGCGCCCGCTCCGCCTGCGCCGTGATGGTCAGCGACGGGTTCACGCCCAGGTTCGCGCTCACGGCCGCGCCGTCGACGACGTGCAGGCCGGGGTAGCCGTACACCCGGTGGTAGGGGTCGATCACCCCGGTCGCCGGCGAGTCGCCGATCGCGCAGCCGCCGAGGATGTGCGCGGTCAGTGGGATGTTGAACAGGTCGTTCCAGGTGCCACCGGCCACGCCACCCATCTTCTCCGCGAGCCGGCGGACCGCCTCGTTGCCGGCCGGGATCCACGACGGGTTCGGCTCGCCGTGACCCTGGCGGGAGGTGAGCTTGCGCCGGCCGTACCAGGTGCGCTTCAGGCTCACGGTCAGCGAGTTGTCCCGGGTCTGCATGACGAGCGCGATGATCGTCCGCTCGGACCACTTGCGGATCGACAGCGCGCGCAGCGTCCTGGGCTCGCGGATCAGGGTGCCGAGCCCGACCATCCACCGCGGCCACCGCGAGCCGCCGTCGGTGAGCACGGTCTGCAGCAGGCCCATCGCGTTGGAGCCCTTGCCGTAGCGCACCGGCTCGATGTGGGTGTCGGCATCCGGGTGGAACGAGCTGGTGATCGCCACCCCGTCGGTGTAGTCGGCGTCCTTGGCGAAGGACCGCGCGCCGATGATGGACTCCGAGTTCGTCCTCGTCAGGTAGCCGAGCCGGTCGGACAGCCTCGGCAGCTCCCGCGCCTTGAACGTGTGCAGCAGCCGCTGCGTCCCCAGCGCGCCGGCCGCGAAGATGACCTGGTCGGCGGTGAAGACCCTCTTCCGGTACCCGCCGGTGCGGCGCGTCCGCACCTCGTAGCCCCGTTCGTGCGGCCGGACCGAGGTGACCGTCGTCAGCGGGTGCACGACGGCGCCGGCCTGCTCCGCGAGGTAGAGGTAGTTCTTGACCAGGGTGTTCTTCGCGTTGTACCGGCAGCCCGTCATGCACGCCCCGCACTCCCGACACGGGTCGCGGTCCGGCCCGGCCCCGCCGAAGAAGGGGTCGACGCCGGGCTCGCCGAAGTACACGCCGACCGGGGTCTGGTGGAACGTGTCCCCGACCCCCATGTCGTCGGCCACCGCCTTGATCATGAGGTCGGCGCTGGTCATCCGCTCGTACGTGACGACGCCCAGCATCCGCTTGGCCTGGTCGTAGTACGGGGCGAGTTCGGCCTTCCAGTCGGTGATGTGCGCCCACTGCCGGTCGGCGAAGAAGGCCGGCAGGGGCTCGTACAGGGTGTTCGCGTAGACGAGACTGCCGCCGCCGACGCCCGCGCCGGACAGGATCAGCGCGTCGCGGAGCAGGTTGATCCGCTGGATGCCGAAGAACCGCACCTTGGGGGCCCAGAGGAAGCTGCGCAGTCGCCAGGAGGTCTTGGGGAACTCATCGTCGGCGAACCGCCGGCCCGCCTCCAGCACGGCGACGCGGTAGCCCTTCTCGACGAGCCGGAGCGCGGAGACGCTGCCCCCGAACCCGGAGCCGATCACGATGACATCGAAGTCCGCCATGCCGGGGATGCTACTCGCGGGTAGCTTCCGACGGAAGAGGCCCGACCGGCGTGCCGGTCGGGCCTTCCGCGGTGGATCAGATGTCGAGGCTCAGGTCGACCTTCTGGAACTCCTTCAGGTCGCGGTAGCCGCACTTGGCCATCGCGCGCTTCAGGCCACCGAACAGGTTCAGCGCCCCACTCGGGTCGTCCGACGGGCCGTACAGCAGCTCCTCCAGGGTGCCCAGCGGCTCGTCCCCTGGCACGTACATGCCCCGGGCCAGCTTCGGATGGCTCGCAGACGAGTGCCACCACGCCCCGCCGGCCGGGGACTCGGCGGCGTGCGCGAGCGGCTGGCCGAGCATCACGGCGTCCGCGCCGCAGGCCAGCGCGCGGGCGATGTCGCCGGACGTGCCGATGTCGCCGTCGGCGATCAGGTGCACGTACCGCCCGCCGGTCTCGTCCAGGTAGTCGCGCCGGGCGGCGGCGGCGTCCGCGATCGCCGAGGCCATCGGGACCCGGATGCCGAGCACCTGGTCAGTGGTCGAGAAGTCGTCCGCGCCGATCCCGATGATCACGCCGGCCGCGCCGGTGCGCATCAGGTGCAGGGCGGTCTGGTAGTTCGTGCAGCCGCCGACGATCACCGGCAGGTCGAGGTCCGCGATGAACTCCTTGAGGTTCAGCGGCTCGTCCGTGGTGGACACGTGCTCGGCGGAGACCAGGGTGCCCTGGATGACCAGCAGGTCCACGCCCGCGTCGAGGATGACCGGCGCGAGGGCGAGGGTGTGCTGCGGGGAGACCCGGACGGCGACCGTGCCGCCGCCGAGGCGCATCTCGCGCACCCGCTCGGCGATCAGCTCCGGCTTGATCGGCTCGGCGTAGATCTCCTGCAGCCGGGCCGTCGCGGGCTGGTCGAGGTCGGCCAGCTCGGCGAGGAGCTTGGACGGGTCCTCGTACCGGCACCACAGGCCCTCGGCGTTCAGCACGCCCAGCCCGCCGAGCCGGCCGAGGGCGACCGCAGAGGCGGGGCTCATCGTGGCGTCGGTGGGGTGGGCCACACAGGGGATCTCGAACCGGTAGGCGTCGAGCTGCCAGGCCGTGGAGACGTCGTCGACATCCCGGGTTCGGCGGCTCGGCACGATCGCGACGTCCGACAGGTGATATCCCCGCCGGGCGACCTTGCCCAGCCCGATCTCGACGACGTCTCGCACGGCGCGCTCCTTAACGGGAGTGGTAGTTGGGTGCCTCGACGGTCATCTGGATGTCGTGCGGGTGGCTCTCCTTGAGGCCAGCCGACGTGATCCGGATGAGCTTGCCCCGCCGCTGTAGCTCACTGATGCTATCGGCACCGCAGTAGAACAGCGCCTGCCCCAGGCCACCCACCAACTGGTGGGCGACGGCGGACAGCGGGCCACGGTACGGAACCTGGCCCTCGATGCCCTCCGGGACCAGCTTGTCCTCGGAGACGTCCTGCTGGAAGTACCGGTCCTTGGAGAAGGAGCGCCGGTCGCCGCGGGACTGCATCGCGCCCAGGGAACCCATGCCCCGGTACGACTTGAACTGCTTGCCGTTGATGAAGATCAGCTCGCCCGGGGACTCCTCGCAGCCCGCCAGCAGCGAACCGAGCATCACGGTGTCCGCGCCCGCGACGATGGCCTTGGCGATGTCTCCCGAATACTGCATCCCGCCGTCGCCGATCACCGGCACGCCGAGCGGGCGGCACGCGCGGGCCGCCTCCATGATGGCCGTGACCTGGGGGGCGCCGACGCCGGCGACGACCCGGGTCGTACAGATCGAGCCGGGGCCGACCCCGACCTTGACCGCGTCCGCGCCGGCCTCGGCCAGGGCGAGCGCCCCGGCGTACGTAGCGACGTTGCCGGCCACGATGTCGACCGATGTCTCCTTCTTCATGAGCTTGACCAGGTCCATCACCGCCCGGCTGTGCCCGTGCGCCGTGTCGATCATGATCACGTCGACGCCGGCGTCGATCAGTGCCCGGGCCCGCTTGTAGCCGTCCTCGCCGACCCCGACGGCGGCGGCGACCCGCAGCCGACCCGCGTCGTCCTTCGTCGCGTTCGGGAACTGCTCGCTCTTCGTGAAGTCCTTGACCGTGATCAGCCCGCGCAGCGCGCCCGCACCGTCGACCAGGGGGAGCTTCTCGATCTTGTGCTGCCGCAGCAAGGCGAGCGCGTCGTCCTTCGACACCCCGACCGGGGCCGTGACCAGGGGCATCTTCGTCATGATCTCGGCGACCGGGGTCGCGCCGTCGGTGACGAAGCGCATGTCGCGGTTGGTCACGATGCCGACCAGCGTGCCCTGGGCGTCGGTCACCGGGACACCGGAGATCCGGAACTTCGCGCACAGCGCGTCGACGTCGCGGAGGGTGTCGTTCGGCGAACAGGTCACCGGGTTCGTGATCATGCCGGACTCGGACCGCTTCACCAGGTCGACCTGGGTCGCCTGGTCCTCGACGGAGAGATTGCGGTGCAGCACGCCGATGCCGCCGTTGCGGGCCATCGCGATGGCCATCCGGGCCTCGGTCACCGTGTCCATGGCACTGGAGACCAACGGGATCTCCAGCGTGATGTTCTTGGTGAGCCGGGTCGTGGTCCGCGTGGACCCCGGTTCGATGTCGGCTTCGGCGGGCAGGAGAAGCACGTCGTCGAAGGTCAGACCCAGTGGCAGGGTGTTCATGGCGGTGTCCGATTCCAGATGCTGCGGCATACGCAATCCTACCCAGCGGGAAACACGTGCCCACCGCGCACCCTCTGTGATCTGGGCTGCGCTTCGGCCGCGGCGCGCCGGGTGATGTGCGCGGCGTACCCGTCGAAAGATCTTGATCTTTGTCGGCGCGCGCGCCAGCGAGCGGGTCGAGCGCGAAACGCCCCCGGAGCGATACGGTAGGAGGCGTGCACGACGAGCCGATCGACCCTTTCGCCGGTGACCCGGGCGACCCCTCCGCGGGGCTCGACCCCGAGGAGCCGACCGATCCGCTGTCCGAGGACGAGAAGCAGGACGTCCTCGACGACCTCGAGGATCTGGAGCTCTACCAGACCCTCCTGGAGCCGTCCGGCGTCAAGGGCCTCGTCGTCGACTGCGAGGACTGCCGCGAGCCGCACTACTTCAACTGGGAGCTGCTGCGCGCCAACCTGCGCCACCTCCTCGACGACGGCCGCCCCCGCGTGCACGAGCCGGCATTCAACCCCGACCCCGAGCACTACGTGACCTGGGACTACGCCCGCGGCTACACCGACGGCGTCCAGGACACCCTCGCGGCGGAAGACACCCCCTAAACCCTTTTTCCGGGTACGGAGGTCCCCGACCCGACACGCCCCGGCCTGAGGGCACACGGCACGGGCGTCCCTTTCGGGCTGATCTGCGGCCCGGGCTGACGGGCGGCCCGGGCTCCCTCGACTACCGCTGCCGCGAGTCCTTCAGCTCCTGGCCCCCGTGCCTCGTCGGCTTCGGCGTCGGCGGGTGGGCGCCCTTGTTCCCGCCCTTGCCGTCGTCCTTCTTGTCCCCGCCGTCGCCACTCTTGTCCCCGTCATCGCCGCCGCCCGACGTCCCGCCCCCGGTGCCGCCCCCGCCGCCCGACGTCCCGGCACCGCCGCTGGTCGACTTCGGGGTCGGCTTCGAGTTGTCCCCAGGTTTATCCACAGGCTTCTTCGTCGATGTCGGCGTCGGCACGAACCGCGGATCGGCGTGCCCCTCCCCGTTCTCCCCGACCCGCCCCCGCAGGTCCTCCGTACGCTCCCGCAGCCGGCGGACCGCGCCGTCCGACCGGACCCGGGACAGCCACTTCTCCGCGTCGGCCAGGTGTCGCGACGCGTCCTCGGGGCGGCCGGTGTCCAGCGCCTGGGTCGCCAGGTTCAGGGAGTTCTCGGCCTCGGTCTCCGCGAGCGTGGAGGCGGCCCGGTCCGCGTACACCAGCCGGGTGACCGGCCACAGCGCGCTGCCCGGCCGCGCGCTGGCCGACGCGGCCACCCCGGCACCGCCAGCGGCCAGGACGATGACGGCCGCCGCAGCGAGGGCGAGCCGCCGCCGCGACCTCGGCCGCCGGAACCCGACCCGCGGGTCCTTCTTCTCGGGGAGCGCCGCCGGGGCTGCCCGCCGGAGCGTGCCGGGGGCCTGTCGGGCGTGCGGCAGCCGCCGGGGGGTGCCGTTGCGCGCCGGGGCCGCGCCTGGGGCGGCGGCTTCGCCGTCGGCGGAAGCATTGCTCGGTGCGGCGGTGTCACCGGAGCCGACCAGCGCCTTGGCAGCGGGAGCTGCGCCGAACTCCGGCTCCGCCCCGGGCTCGTGGTCGTCGCCCGCAGCCGCGTGGCCGGACGCCGCCAGGTGATCGGACGCCATCAGAAGTCCCGGACCACCCGACGCCACGTCCTCGCGCCACCCCGCCAACGCCGCCAACAGCGGATCCCCGGCCGGCGCCGCATCGCCCCTGCCGAGCGCGTCGAGCAGGGCGTCGGTCCTCGCGAGCTCATCGAACGACGTCACGCCGACACCTCCTCGTCCGCGAACGTGCGCAACCGGGCCAGTGCCCGGTGCTGGGCCACCCGGATCGCCCCGGCCGTCATGCCGAGCACCGTGCCGACCTCCTCCGCCGAGAGGCCGACGGCAACCCGCAGCAGGATGATCTCCCGCTGCACGGGGGTGAGCCGTTCGAGCAGGCCGGCGAGCTGGCGGGACAGGTCGGCGGCCACGGCCTGCGCCTCGGGGTCGGCCCCCGGGTCGGGGCGTTCGGGCACCTGCTCGACGGGGGCGACCGTGAGGGCCCGCTGGGCGGCGCGGTGCGCGTCGGTCACCTTGTGTCCGGCGATCCCGAACACGAAGGCGGCGAAGGGGCGGCCCATGTCCTGGTACCGGGGAAGCGCGGCCAGCACTGCGAGGCACACCTCCTGGGCCACGTCGTCGGCGGTCAGATAGCCACCACCGACCCGCCCGAGCCGCGCCCGGCAGTAGCGCAGGATCAGCGGTCTCAGCCTGACCAGCAGCTCCGACAGGGCGTGCTGATCGCCAGCCGCCGCGCGGACCGCGAGCCCGGTGAGCTCATCCTCTTCGACCATCGTTGAAGAAAGACCCTCCGTTACGGTGCCCGTGTATTCGCACCGTAACGGACTTGTGGCAAAGAAACGAGCACCCGGCAGGAGCCGGGTGCCCGTCCACTGTGCACGGTTTTGCTAGTGCGCGTGCCCGTGGCCACCGTGAGAGTGGCCGTGACCTGCGTCACTGTCGTTCTCCGGCTTCTCGACGACCAGGGTCTCGGTCGTGAGGAGCAGGCTCGCGATGCTGGCCGCGTTGGCGACCGCGCTGCGGGTGACCTTGACCGGGTCGACGATGCCGGCGGCGAGCAGGTCGACGTACTCACCCGTGGCCGCGTTGAGGCCCTGGCCCCACGGCAGCGCCCGGACCTTGCCGACGACGACGTAGCCGTCGTGGCCGGCGTTCTGGGCGATCCAGCGCAGCGGCTCGTCGAGCGCCTTGCGGACGAGCCGCACGCCGACGCCCTCGTCGCCGGTGAGGCCGAGGTCCTTCTCGAGCACCTCGGTCGCCTGGACCAGCGCCGCGCCGCCTCCGGGCACGATGCCCTCCTCGACAGCGGCCTTGGTCGCGGCGATCGCGTCCTCGATCCGGTGCTTCTTCTCCTTCATCTCGACCTCGGTCGCGGCGCCCACCTTGATGACCGCCACGCCGTCGCCGAGCTTCGCGAGCCGCTCCTGGAGCTTCTCGCGGTCCCAGTCGGAGTCCGAAGCCTCGATCTCGGCCTTGATCTTGTTGGCCTGGATCTTGACCTGGTCGGCGTCGCCGCCGCCCTCCACGACCGTGGTGTTGTCCTTGGTGACCACGACCCGCCGGGCGGTGCCCAGCATCTCGAGGGTCACGTCGGACAGCTTGTGGCCGAGGTCCGCGGTGATGACCGTGCCGCCGGTCAGGACCGCGATGTCCTCGAGCATCGCCTTGCGCCGGTCGCCGAAGCCCGGGGCCTTGACGGCCACGGACTTGAACGTCTTGCGCACCGCGTTGACGACGAGGGTCGACAGCGCCTGGCCGTCGATGTCCTCGGCGATGATCAGCAGCTGCTTGTTCGCGCCGATGATCTTCTCGAGCAGCGGGAGGATCTCCTCGAGCGCGGAGATCTTCTGACCGGTGATGAGGATGTACGGGTCCTCCAGCACCGCCTCGCCGGCCTCGGGGTCGGTGACGAAGTGCGGAGACACGAAGCCCTTGTCGAACTGCAGGCCCTCGGTGACCTCGAGCTCGGTGGTCAGGGTCGAGCCCTCCTCGACGGTGATGACACCGTCGCGGCCGACCCGGTCCATGGCCTCGGCGAGCAGCTGGCCGATCGTGGCGTCCTGCGCGGAGACCGTCGCGACGTTGGCGATGGCTTCCTTGGTCGACACCTCGACGGCGCGGTCGAGCAGCACGCCGGAGACCGCCTCGACGGCCGCGTCGATGCCGCGCTTGATGCCGCTCGGGTTCGCGCCGGCGGCCACGTTGCGCAGGCCCTCGTGCACCATGGCCTGGGCGAGCACGGTCGCGGTGGTGGTCCCGTCACCGGCGACGTCGTTGGTCTTCGTCGCCACCTCCTTGGCCAGCTGAGCGCCGAGGTTCTCGTACGGGTTGGTGAGCTCGATCTCCTTGGCGATGGTGACACCGTCGTTGGTGATGAGCGGGGCGCCGAACTTCTTGTCCAGCACGACGTTGCGGCCCTTGGGGCCGAGCGTCACGCGGACCGCGTTGGCGAGCTGGTCGACGCCGGCCTCGAGGCTCTTGCGGGCGTCGTCGGAGAAGCTGAGGATCTTCGACATGTGTGAATCCCTTTCGAAAAAAGTGATGGGCCACCCCACGAGGGGTGACCCATCACTTCACGACTACTTCTCGACGACCGCGAGAACGTCGCGGGCGGACAGGATCAGGTACTCCTCGCCGGCGTACTTGACCTCGGTGCCGCCGTACTTCGAGTAGATCACCACGTCACCGACCTGGACGTCGACGGGCACGCGGGCCCCGTTGTCGTCGAAGCGGCCGGGCCCGACGGCCAGGACGGTGCCCTCCTGGGGCTTCTCCTTGGCGGTGTCGGGGATCACGAGGCCAGATGCGGTCGTGGTCTCAGCCTCGTTCGCCTGGACCACGATGCGGTCCTCGAGAGGCTTGATCGCAACCTTGGTCGCGGTGCTCATGGACATACCCTCCTGGGGTACTTGGTGTGTATGCCAACTCCACCGACGGAACCGTCGTCGCGGGTCCGGGACCGCCGAGTGCTGGCACCCTCGGGTGGAGAGTGCTAACCGAAGGTTATGTCGTGGCTGGCACTCCGTCAACCAGAGTGCCAGCCGTAAGCTGTCGTGGTGAGTCTCACCGAGCTGCGAAGTCCCGCCGGAAGTGCCCTGTTGACCCTCGCCGCGGGGCTCGTGGACGGCGACCAGCTCAAGGCCGTCGAGGCGCTCCGGGCCACCGGGGCCGGCGCTGAGCTGGCCGGCGAGGCGCTCACCCAGGCCACGCTGCGGGCGAAGGCCGTGGCCAAGTTCGGGCCGGACGCAGGGCAGATGTTCTTCACCCGGGCCGGGCTGGAACAGGCCACCCGGCTGACCGTGGCCGACCGGCGGGCCGCCCGGCTCGCCGCCGCCGGGGTCCGGACCATCGCCGACCTGGGCTGCGGGATCGGCGCCGACGCCCGGGCGTTCGCGCGGGCCGGCATCACGGTGTACGCGGTGGAGGCCGACCCCGGCACCGCCGAGATCGCCGCGGCGAACACCGCCGGGCTGCCCGTGACCGTCGAGCACCGCGACGCCCAGTCGGTGGACCTGACCGCCTTCGACGCGGTGTTCTGCGACCCGGCGCGGCGGGCCGGCAACCGGCGGGTGTTCGACCCCCGGTCGTACTCGCCGCCGTGGGACTTCATCGAGAGCCTGACCCGGCGGCCGGCCGTGATCAAGCTGGGGCCGGGGATCGACCACGCGCTGCTGCCGGGCACCGCGGAGGCCGAGTGGGTCAGCGTCGGCGGCGAGGTGGTGGAGGCCGCCCTGTGGTGCGACCGGCTCGCGGAGGTGCCCCGGCGGGCCACGGTGCTCCCCGGGGACACCGGACGGAGCTCGGGCCGGGGCGACGGGACGCCCGGCGGGGCCGCGCAGCTGACCGGGGGCGGCACCCGCGAGGCAGAGGTCGGGCCGACCAGGGCGTTCGTCTACGACCCCGACGGGGCCGTGATCCGGTCGCACCTGGTCGCCGAGCTCGCCGACACGCTCGGGGCGAACATCGCCGACCCGACGATCGCGTACCTGTACGCCGACGAGGTGCGCGCGACGCGCTTCGCCAGGGCGTACCGGATCGATCTGGTGTTGCCCTTCAGCCTCAAACGGCTGCGCTCGACGCTGAGGGAGCGCGGCGTCGGCCGACTGACCATCAAGAAGCGCGGCTCGGCGCTCGAGCCGGAGAGCCTGCGCAAACAGCTCAGACTCGACGGACCGAACGAGGCGACGGTGATCCTGACCCGGGTGGCAGGGGCTCCGGTGACGTTGCTCTGCCAGCCGGCCGACGTTTCGTGAACCGCTCCCACGTCCGGCAGCCCGCGTCGTCCACGGCACGGGCCCGCCACGACTCGGCCGTGACGAACCGGTGCCGCTTGCAGTCCGACAGCTCCCGCGCGGCGATGCCCGCCGCCGGCACGGCCAGCACGCCAACGAACAGCACGACAGCCGCCACGCTCAGCGCCAACCGTCGCATCATGCCTCCTGTGTCGCGCAACCCCCGGCGGGACACAGCGTAGCGGCCTACCCGCCGTTCTTGCCGCCGTGCCAGGAACTCCACAGCGCCGCGTACGCTCCGTCGGCGGCGACCAGCTCATGATGGCTGCCCAGCTCCGAGATCAGGCCGTCCTCGACCACCGCGACCCGGTCGGCGTCGTGCGCGGTGTGCAGCCGGTGCGCGATGGCGATCACGGTCCGGCCCTCCAGCACGGCCGCCAGCGAGCGCTCCAGGTGCCGGGCCGCCCTCGGGTCGAGCAGCGAGGTCGCCTCGTCCAACACCAGGGTGTGCGGGTCGGCCAGCACCAGCCGGGCCAGCGCGATCTGCTGGGCCTCCGCAGGGGACAGGGCGTGCTCCCCGGAGCCGACCTTGGTCTCCAGCCCGTCGGGCAGCGCGCGCACCCAGTCCAGGGCGTCGACGGCGGCCAACGCGGCGTTGATCTGGTCGTCGCCGGCGTCGGGGCGGGCCAGCGCCACGTTCTCCGACACCGTGCCGAGGAAGACGTGGTGCTCCTGGGTGACCAGGGCGACCTGGCCACGCAGCTCGTTCAGCGGCAGCTCGATCAGCGGCACGGCGCCGACGTCCACCGAGCCGGTCCGGGGCCCGTGGATGCCGGCCAGCAGCCGGCCGAGGGTCGACTTGCCGGCCCCGGACGGGCCGACCATGGCCAGCCGCTCGCCGGGGCGGACCTCCAGGTCGATGCCGTGCAGGACGTCGCGGGTGCCGTACGAGTACCGCACGTCGCGGGCCTCGATGTCCGAGCCGATCGGGACCTTGCCGGTGGCCTCCCGGTCGGCCGGCACCTGGGCGACGCCGAGCAGCCGGGCCAGGGACACGCCGCCGACCTGGAGCCGGTCGAGCCAGCTGAGCAGCTCGTCCAGCGGGTTGATCAGCTGCTGGATGTAGAGCACGCCGGCCACGGCCTGCGGCAGGGTGACCAGGTCGTTGACGTAGAAGATGCCGGCGCCCAACGCGGTGGCCGCGACCGGCAGCACGTAACCGAACTCGACGATCGGGAACCACACGCTGCGCAGCCAGAGCGTGTACCGCTCCGCCGCCCAGGACTCCTTCAGCGCGTCGTCCAGCCTGTCGCGGCGCCGGTCGGCGAGGCGCAGGGCCTCGACGGTGCGCGCGCCCTCGACGGTCTCGGCGAGGTTGTCGTTGATCGCCGCGTACGCCGCGTTCTCGCGCAGGTAGCCCGGGGTGGCCCGCTTGAGGTACCAGCGGGTGCCGAAGTACAGCAGCGGGACCGTGACCAGCCAGGGCAGGGCCATGATCGGGCTGACCAGGGCCAGCGCGCCGATCGTGAGCAGCACCGTGACGATGGCGACGAGGGTGGCCGGCACCGCGTACCGCACGGCCTCCGACATCTCGTCCACGTCCCGCGAACTGCGGGTCAGCAGGTCGCCCGAGCCGGCCTTCTCGACCGTGGACAGCGGCAGCGCCAGGGTCTGCTCGATGAAGTCCTCGCGCAGCTCGGCGAGCATCTTCTCGCCGAACTTGGCGCTGGCCAGCCGCGCGTACCGGATCAGGAGGGCCTGGACCACGAGGAACGCCGCGATGGCGATCGCGATCCTGTCCACGGTGACCTTGCTGCCGTGCTTCGACACCTCGCCCACGAGGTCGCCGAGCAGCCGGGGCGCGAACAGGCCCGACACGGCCGCCGCGGCGTAGAGCCCGACGGTCAGGAGCAGGTCGCCCGGGTGCCGGCGCATCAGGACCAGCGCGTAGCGCCGGACCTCGGGACCGTCCGCGATCGGCAGGAGCTGTTTCACGCCTCACCTCTCGTCACAGTCGCCAGATACCTGGGCTCGGTCTTCAGCAGCTCGTGGTGCGCGCCCTCGGCGACCACCTTGCCGTCCTCCACGTAGAGGACCCGGTCGGCGCGGTCGAGCATCAGCGGGCTCGTCGTGCACACCACGGTCGTGCGGCCCTCGCGGGCGCCCCGCAGCCGGTCGGCGATCCTGGCCTCGGTGTGCGCGTCGACCGCACTGGTCGGCTCGACCAGGAGCAGGACGTCCGGATCGAGGAGCAGGGCCCGGACCAGCCGGAGCCGCTGCTGCTGGCCGCCGGAGAACGACCGGCCGCGCTGGGCGACGTCCTCGGTCAGGCCGCCGGGGAGCGCCTCGACGATGTCGGCGGCGCTCGCCACGTGCAGCGCGTCGTCGAGGGTCGCGTCGTCGGCCGTGCCGGTCGGGTCCAGCTCGGCGCGCAGCTCACCCGCGAAGATCAACGACTCGTTGTCGGCGACAAGGATCCGCTCCCGGACCGCGGCGAGGGGCGCGTCGCGGAGGGGGACGCCGCCCCAGGTCGCGGCGCTGTCCGTGTACCGGCCGAGCCGGTCGGCGATCGCAGCGGCCTCCTCCGGTGTCGCCGCGGCGATCGCGGTCAACCGGCCGGGGCCGACGACGGTGCCCGACTCGGGGTCGTGCAACTCGCCGCTGGTCGGCAGGACGGCGTCACCGCCGGAGACGATCTCCGGCTCGAGGCTGAGGATCCGGACGACCCGCTTGGCCGCGACATTCGCCTTGATCATCTTGTCGGCGACCTCGGTCAGGGTGCGCATCGGCGTGACCATGAACGCCGCGTACCCGTAGAAGGAGACCAGTTGGCCAGGGGTCACGTCGCCTGCGAGGGCCAGGCGGGCCCCCACCCAGGTGACGACCACCAGGAACACGCCGGGGATCAGGAACTGGGCGGCCTCCAGCAGCGACTGGACCCTGCCCACCCGGACCCCGGAGTGCCGGACCCGCTGGGACTCGGCCCGGTAGCGCTCGTTGAACGCCTGCTCGCCGCCCACCCCGCGCAGCACGCGCAGCCCGGCGACGATGTCGTTGGCCCGGGAGGTCAGGCCGCCGTACAGCTCGCGCTGGGCGCTCTGCCGGCGGTGCAGCGGGCGGAACAGCGGCCCGATCAGCGACAACAGCAGCGGCACCCCGACGAGCACCAGCAGGCCGAGCTTGACCGAGGTGCTGAGCATGATCGACGCGACCACGAAGATGGCGATCACGGCCCCACTGCCCCGGCCGAGCACGTCGATCGCGCTGCCGATCCGGGACACGTCGGAGTTGCCGACCGCGACGACCTCGCCGGCGGCGAGCCGCTTCGGCAGCGTCGCGCCGAGCCGGGTGGCCTGCCGGCCGGTGACCTGGATCGTGCGGTAGGCGGCCGACAGCCAGTTCGTCACGGCGAACCGGTGCCTGGCCAGGCCGGAGAACACGACCACGAGGCCGAGGGCCAGGATCATGCCGGTCCAGGTCAGGAGGCCGGACATGTCCTTGGCCCCGATCTTGTCGATGGCCTTGCCGACGGTGTAGGGCAGCAGGGACTGGGCGACCATCCAGACGATGCCGAAGGCCACCAGGCCGGCGATCGCCGAGCCCTGCATACGGACCACCCACCAGAGGTAGCGGGTGGCCGAACGGACATCGGGTTCGCCGGGATCGGCTTCGGGAAGTTTTCGCATGGCGTTCCCGACGCTACGCGGCGCCGCCCGTGATCGCCTCCGGTTTTTGGTGTGACGCGTAAGGAGCGAACGGCGGTTACACCGCTACCAGTTCCCGCTCGTCGTACGCCACCCTCGCCGCCTCCACGGCGGACGTGTGCTCCTCGGCCCAGGCCCGCAGCTGGACCGTGAGGCCGAGCACGCTGTGGCCGAGGGCCGCCAGCGAGTACTCCACCTTGGGCGGGGTGGTCGGATACACCCGGCGGTGCACCAGGCCGTCGCGCTCCAGGGTGCGCAGCGTCTGGGTGAGCACCTTCTGGCTGATCCCGTCGAGCCGGCGGCGCAGCTCGCCGAAGCGCATCGGGCCGTCGGTGAGCGCGCAGATCGCCAGCAGCGCCCACTTGTCCGCGATCATGTCGAGCACCTGTCGCGAGGGGCACGCCTTGAGGAAGCTGTCGTGCCAGGTCACTCCGCAGTCGGTTTCCATCAGGTACCTATAGCACAAAAAGCTGCCTACTTCCCAACGGAAACCTGCTCAATCAGGATGGGTTCGGAACGAGAGGAGCACGAGATGCGTGCGATGCAGGCCCGGAAGTACGGCGAGACGATCACCCTGGTGGACCTGCCCGTCCCCACCCCCGCCGCCGGCGAGGTGCTGATCAGGGTGGCGGCGGCCGGGGTGAACCCGGTCGACTGGAAGGCGCACGCCGGCCACATCCCCGACTGGTTCGACGACGGCCCGTACGTGTGGGGCTGGGACGTCTCCGGCACCGTCGAATCCGTCGGCGAGGGGGTCACGGCATTCGCGCCCGGCGACGAGGTCTACGGCATGCCCCGGTTCCCCGACCTGGTCGGCGGCTACGCGGAGTACGTCACCGCCCCGGTCGACACCATCGCGGCCCGGCCGGCCGGGCTCGACCACACGGCCGCCGCCGCGCTGCCCCTGGCCGGGCTCACGGCCCAGCAGTCCCTCGACCTGGCCGGAGTCACCGCCGGAACCCGGGTGCTCGTGCACGCCGCCGCAGGTGGGGTCGGTCACCTCGCCGTGCAGCTGGCGAAGGCGCGGGGCGCGTACGTGATCGGCACCGGCCGGGCCGCCAACCACGACTTCCTCCGCTCGATCGGCGTGGACGAGCCCGTCGACTACACCGAACCCGGCTGGCTGGACCGGATCACCGTCGACGTGGTCCTCGACGGGATGAACGACCCGGCCCTGGTCGCGACGCTCGCCCCGGGCGGCGTCCTGGTGACCCTGCCCGCGGGGCTGACCGCCGAGATGGCCGAGGCCGCGGACAGGGCCGGGGTCCGCGCCACCGGGCACCTGGTGTTCCCCGACGGCCCCGGGCTGCGCCGCCTCACCGCGCTGGTCGACGCCGGGGCGCTGCGGGTCGAGGTCGCGGAGGTGCTCGCCCTGGAGGATGTGACCAAGGCGCACGAGCTGGTGGCCACCGGTCGGACCCGGGGCAAGGTGGTGCTTACGATCTGAGGATGGGACCAGTGCACCTCGTACCACTCACCCGCGACCACGTGCCGGCCGTTCTCGTCATCGAGAAGGAGCTGTTCGGAGCGGAGGCCTGGAGCCGCTGGATGGTGCAGAGCGAGCTGGACGAGAACCACCACTACCGGGCGGCGATCCGCGACGGCGAGCTGATCGGGTACGCAGGGCTGGCCGTCGTCGACGAGACCGAGGCCTGGGTGCAGAACATCGCGGTCCGGGCGGCGAGTCAGGGCCAGGGGGTCGGCCGGCTGCTCCTGGAGGACCTGCTCGCCGCTGCCGGCGACCGGACGGTGGGCCTGGAGGTCGCCTCGGACAACCCGGCCCAGCACCTCTACGCGAAGTACGGCTTCGAGACCGTCGGGGTCCGCAAACGCTACTACCAGCCGAGCGGCAAAGACGCTCTGGTCATGCTGAGGGGGCGGCCCTAGTGTCAACAGACGTGATGGTGCGCATGTGGGAGGTCAGGGCCCAGCCGGACGGGTTCGAGGAGCTGCTGGCCTGGATCTGTGAGTACGCCGTCCCCAACGTCGAGCACCACCCGTCCCATCTGGACAGTGAGGTGTTCAGCTCCACCGACGACCGGATCGTGTGGCTGTCGCGGTGGCGCGGACTGCCGGCCCCGCTGCCGAGCCCGCCGGCCCGACTCGTGGCCCGGCCGCCGCACTCGTGGGACTTCACCCCCGTGGAGTTCTAGGCGCACCGGGCGGCACGGCGTCCGGCCGGCGCAGGTAGAGCGGGGTCAGCTTCTCGTCCGGCGCCCCCGACCGGATCCGCTCGGCGGCCAGCTCGCCGAACGCGCGCACCGACGGGTACAGCGGCTCGTCGAGCACCGGCACGCCCAGCGGGTACAGGTGCGCGCCAGCGCCCACCGCGGCCTCGTAGTCGCCGGAGATGTCGGCCGGCTTGGCGACGGAGGGGCCAGAGACGGGGACGCCGTCGGCGTACACCCCGAAGTAGAGCTCCTTGCGGCGCGCGTCGGTCGCCACCAGCAGGCGGCCGGCGGTGCCGTGGCCCAACGCGTCGAGGGTGCCGACGGCGTAGGTCGGGATGCCCAGCGCGTGGCCCAGGGCCGTCGCCGTGACCAGCCCGACCCGCAGACCGGTGAACGGCCCCGGACCCACCCCGGCGACGATCGCCTTCAGGTCCTTCGTCACGAACCCGGCCTCGGACAGGGCCAGCCGGATCGACGGGGCGAGCAGCTCGCCGTGCGCCTTGCCGTTGACCGTGACCTTCTCGGCCAGCACGGTCACCGACTCCCCGACCTCGAGCACGCCCGCCGTCACCGCCGGGGTCGCCGTGTCAATCACCAAGGTCAGCACTGGTCAGCCTCTCCGTCCAGGAGTCGCCGTGCGGCTCCAGCGTCATGATCCGGGTGTCGTCGTCCAGCCGGTCGATCCGGATCTCCAGGTACTCCTCGACCATCCGCTCCACCAGCCCGTGCCCCCACTCGACCACGGTGACCGCCTCCTCCTGGGTGGCATCGAGGTCCAGGTCGTCCACCTCGCCGATCGAGCCGAGCCGGTAGGCGTCCACGTGCACCATCGGCAGCGGCCCCGGGTGCACCCGGGCGATCACGAACGTCGGGCTGGTCACCGCGCCGGACACCCCGAGCCCGGTACCGACGCCCTGGGCGAGCGCCGTCTTGCCCGCGCCGAGCGGCCCGGTGAGCACGAGCAGGTCACCGGGCTGGAGGTAGAGGGCTAACCGGACGCCGAACGCCCGGGTGTCGTCCACGGTCGGAAGTTTCACCAGAACGTGCTCGCTCACAGCGCGTCTCCCAGCAGTCGGGCGGCCAGGGCCAGGTCGTCTCGGAGCGCGGCGAGGGGCTTGCCGTTCGGGCCGAACCGGATGGCGGCCGACGGGTGGTAGGTCGCGACCACGGAACGCCCGTCGACCTCGTGCACCACTCCACGCACCCCAGCCAGGGTAGTCCTGGGTCCCAGGAACCATGTCGCCGCGGTCAGCCCCAGCGCCACGATCAGACGGGGGTTGAGCAGGTCCAGCTGGGCCGCCAACCAGGGCCGACAGTTGTCCACCTCCGCGGCCCGGGGCGTGCGGTTGCCCGGCGGCCGGCACTTGATCGCGCTGAGGACCGCCGTCTCGTGCCTGGCCAGGCCGGCGTCGGCGAGCAACTGGTCGAGGAGCTGGCCGGACAGGCCGACGAACGGCCGGCCGGCGGCGTCCTCCTGGGCCCCGGGGGCCTCGCCGACGACGGCGAGCCGGCGGGTGAACATGCCCGGCTCGCCCGGCACGACGGTGTTGCGGGAGGCGACGAGATCCTTGCAGAGGACGCAGGCCCTGATCCGGGCCGTCAGGTCGTCCCAGTCACCGGTCACGCCGCGACACCCGGCTCAGCAGCTCGGTCAGGGCCTCGGTGACCGGCACCGGGTGCTCCAGGAGCGCCAGGTGCCCGCCGTCGGCGATCGCCACGAACTCGGCGTGCGGCAGCAGCCTCACGATCTCCTCCCCATGGGTACGCGGCGTGAACAGGTCCTTGTCCCCCGCCACGACCAGCACCTCCTTGTCGGCGAAGGCGACCAGCGCCTCGGCCCGGGAGTGGCTCATCAGCGTCTTGAGGTACCCGGCGATGATCTCCACCGAGGTGCGGGAGATCATCCGCTCCACGTAGGAGACCAGGGCCGGGCTGGGCTTGGCGCTCCCGAAGCCGTACTTGCGGGTCAGCAGCCAGAACAGGTCCGTCGACGCCCGGCGGGCCTTGTCGATCGCACCCGGGGTCAGCCGGCCGGCCGTCGAGATCACCGGCAGGATCGGCTTGCGGAGCACCCCGAGCAATGCCGGCAGCCCGAACGTCACCTCGTCCAACTTGCCGGACGACGTGTTGACCAGGGCCACGCCGACGATCCGCTTCCGGATCAGCTCCGGCCACTGCTCCGCCAGCGCCATGATGGCCATCGCGCCCATCGAGTGCCCGACCAGCACGACCGGGCCGGTCGGCACGGTCTCCTCGATCACCCGGCGCAGGGTCGCCGCCAGCGCGGCCAGGTCGTAGTCGCCAGCGGCGAGCCGCCCGGAACGGCCGTGCCCCGGCTGGTCGAAGAACACCATCCGGTACCGCCGCCACAGCGCCCTGCGCTGGAAGTGGAACGTGCCCATGTCCAGGCAGAAGCCGTGCACGAACAGGAGGGTCGGCTCGCCCTTGCGGGGCTTGTCCGCCTTGCAGATCTCCACGTAGATGTCGACGTCGTCCTCGGTGACGATCGTGCGCTGCTCGTCGAACGGCAGCCGGTCGAACGGCTCGCCGGCGCACGGGTCCTCCGCCACCCGGCGCGTGCGGCGGACCAGGACGCGCTCGGCGGCCACCCCCGCGGCGACACCGGCGGCGGCGACACCGAGGAGCGCGCCGATGACCCCGACCTTGTTCTTCCGGCTCATGCGGGCACCCCGGTGGTCCGGGCGCGGGCGGGCGCCCCACAGGGGACGGCCGGCAGGCGCGGCGCTGCCGGGTCGCGCGGGGTCACCTGTACACCCGGGGGATGCGGCGCTGGCTGCCGAAGTTGGTCAGCACCTCGTAGTTGATCGTGTGCAGGACGTCGGCCCAGTCGTCGGCCGTCGGCTCACCGTCGTCGCCCGGTCCGAACAGGACCGCGATGTCCCCGGCGTGCACGTCGTCGTCGCCACAGTCGAGCACGAACTGGTCCATCGCCACCCGGCCGGCGATCGTGCGCCGGACCCCGCCGAGCTGCACCGGACCGACGTTGGACGCGGCCCGGGGCAACCCGTCGAAATATCCGAGGGGTACCAGCGCCAGCGTCGTCTCCGCCGGCGCGGTGTAGGTCAGGCCGTAGGACACCCCGTGGCCGGCCGGTACCCGCTTGGTGAGCGCGACCCTGGCCCGCACGGTCATCGCGGGGCGCAGGCCGAAGTCCCGGCCGGCGATCGGGGTCAGCCCGTACATCGCGACGCCCAGGCGGACCACGTCGTAGTGCGCGTCCGGCCGGGTCAGGATCGCCGCCGAGTTGGCGATGTGCCGCTGGGTGGGGCGCAGGCCGGCGGTGGCCGCGACGTCCAGTGCCCAGGCGAACCGTTCGAGCTGGGAATCATTCGCCGGGTGCTCGGGTTCATCCGAGCACGCGAAGTGGCTCCACACGCCCACGACCTCGACGAACCCGGTGGCCTCGGCCTTCGCCGCCGCCTCGACCAGCTCCAGCCAGTCGCGGGGCTGCGCGCCGCCCCGGCCCAGCCCGGTGTCGACCTTCAGGTGCAGGCGGGCGGTCCGGCCGACCGTCACGGCCCCGGCGGCCACCTCGGCCAGCTCCGTCAGAGAGGCCGCCGACAGCTCGACGTCGGCGGCGACGGCCTGCTCCCGGGGCTGACCGGGGGCCAGCAGCCAGGCCAGGACCGGGGCCGTGATCCCGGCGTCGCGCAGCTCCAGGGCCTCGGACAGGGTGGCGACGCCCAGCCGGGTCGCGCCGGCCTCCAGGGCCGCGCGGGCCACCGGGACGGCCCCGTGCCCGTACCCGTCGGCCTTCACGACCGCCATGACCTCCGCCGACGTGCCGGAGCACACCCGCGCCACGTTGGCCCGGATCGCGCCCAACTCGATGCTCGCCTCGGCCTGCCACATGCCGTTAACCGTAGCTGAGCACCTCGGCGACCACTTCCCGGAGCGCGCCGGCCACGTCGGACGCCGTCACCGGGCCGCCGCGCGCGGCGTGTTGCCCGGCGAGTCCGTGCACGTACGCCGCGCACACCGCCGCCCATGTCGGCTCCACCCCGCCGGCCAGCAGCGAACCCAGCAGCCCGGCCAGGACGTCGCCCGTACCTGCCGTGGCCAGGGCCCGGGTGCCGGTCGGGTTGACGAACGCCGTGCCGTCCGGGGCCGCGATGACGGTCCGGGGGCCCTTGAGCAGCACCGTGGCGTCCATCGCCTTCGCCAGGCCCCGCGCGGCGGCCACCCGGTCGGGGCCGGGCGGGGCACCGGCCAGCCGCTCGTACTCCCCGTCGTGCGGGGTCAGCACCAGCGGCTCCTCCCGGCCGGCGAGCCAGTCCGGGTGGGTCGAGACCAGGGTCAGCGCGTCGGCGTCGAGGCACATCGGCACCCGCTCCGCGATCGCCGTGCGCAGGTCCGCCTGGGCCGGCGAGTCCAGGCTCAGCCCGGGGCCGACCACCCACGCCTGCACCCGGCCGGCGTCGGACACCCGGTCGGTGACCACGACGTGCGGGTGCCGGTCGCGGACGGCGTGCGCCCCTGCCCCCGCGTACCGGATGTAGCCGGTCGGGCCGGCCGACGCACCGGCGACGGCGAGGACGCCGGCCCCCGGGTACCGCCGCGAACCGGCGGCCACGCCCACCACGCCCCTGGTGTACTTGTCGTCGTAGCTGCGCGACCGGGGCCAGTGGGCGCAGATATCCGCCATGTCCGCGATATTGAGGTCGGTCGGCGGCAGGGTCAGCCCGATGTCCACCACCTCGACCTGCCCCACGTACCGCGCGCCCTCGCCGACCACCAGGCCCGGCTTCAGGCCCCCGAAGGTCACGGTCACGTCCGCGCGCAGCGCCCGGCCGGGCACGTGCCCGGTGTCGGCGTCCACCCCGCTCGGCAGGTCGACGGCCACCACCGGCACGTCCGGCAGCTCCGGCAGCTCGACCCGCAACGGGCCGGACGCGCCGATCCCGACGATCCCGTCCACAACCAGGTCGGGCCGGCCGGGGGAGGTCACCACCCGGCCGCCGGCCGCCCGGAACGCCGCCAGGCCGGCCTCATGCACCCGCACACCCACCACCCCAGCACCGCCAGCGCCCGTCGGCAGCGGGGAGCCCAGCAGCAGCGCCGACACCTGCGCACCCCGCCGGGCCAGCAGCGCGCCGGCGAACAGCGCGTCGCCGCCGTTGTCGCCGGAGCCGACGAGGAGGAGGACCCGCGCCCCGTACACCCGCGGCAGCATCCCGGCGCAGCGGCGGGCGAGGCCGGCGGCGGCCCGGGCCATCAACGGCACCCCGGCGGCCAGCAACGGGGCCTCGGCGGCCCGCACCTCGGCGACCCCCCAGACGCCCCTCACGCCGCACCGCCGCAGCCGGCGGAAACCCCGGGCCGCAGGCCCAGGGCACGGGACCGCCCCGCCCCTGTCGACCCACCACCCCGGCCGGTCACAGCTCCCCTTCCGCGACCACCATCGCCGACGCGATCCCCCCGTCGTGCGACAGGGACAGGTGCCAGCGGGCGACCCCGCGCGCCGTGGCCGCCGCCGCGACGGTCCCCGACACGGTCAGCCAGGGCCGGCCGTCGGGATCGGTGACGATCTCGCAGTCGTGCCACATCAGCCCGCTCGGCGCGCCGAGCGCCTTGGCCACAGCCTCCTTGGCGGCGAACCGGACGGCGAGGGACTCCGGGGCCCGCGGATTGCCGGAGGAGGTGAGCCGCTCGGACTCGGTGAACAGCCGCTCAGCGAGCAGGGGTGTGCGGTGCAGCGCGGCGGTGAACCGCTCGACCAGGACGACGTCTATCCCAACCCCGACAATCATGCCGTTCACCCTATTGCTTCCGCCTCGTCGCGGGAGGGGCCGGTGTGGCCCCCGCGCCATCTGGTGGGACCTTCACTCACGCCGCCCAGGGTGGTCAGCGATGTAGTGAACGCGCTACGGTGTAGTGCATGTCCACGCCTCTCTCTGTGCGTTTTGAGGACCAGCTCCTCACCCGACTGCGCCGCCGCGCCGCCGGCACCCCCGGTGCGAGCGTGTCCGGGCTGGTCCAACGGCTCGTCGACGAGGGGCTCCGGCTCGCCGAACACCCGGGCATCGTGTTCAAGGACGGCCCCAGCGGGCGGCGCGCGGCCCTCGTCGCCGGCCCCGACGTCTGGGAGGTCATCCAGGTCCTCCGCGAGGTCGACGAGCGCGGCCCGGCCGCCGTCACGGCCACCGCGGAGATCCTGTCGCTGCAGCAACCCCAGATCAGAACAGCCATCCGGTACTACGCGGACCACACCGCGGAGATCGACGCGGAGATCGCCCAGGCAGACGCAGAGTCCGCAGCGGCCCAGGCAGCCTGGGAGGCCGAGCAGCGGCTGCTCGCGTGAAGATCCTCCTCGACGAGATGCACTCCCCGGCCGTCGCGCGGGCCCTGCGCGCCCTGCACCACGACGCCATCGCGATCGCCGAGCACCCGGAGCTGCGGTCCCTCCCCGACGACGAGGTGTATCTGTACGCGGTCGCCCACGACCGGTGCATCGTCACGGAGAACGTGAAGGACTTCCGGCGGCTGCACGCGCGGGCCGAGGAGACGGGGGCGCCCAGGACCCGGCTGCTGTACACGAGCAGTCGGACGTTCAAGCGGAGCCGGCGGGACTTCACGCCGTTCATCGAGGCGCTGGTGGCGTGGATCGGGGCGCCGCACGCGGCCGGTTCGGAGGCCTGGCTGAAACCGCCCCGCCCGGCCCCCTCCACCGACCCGGCCTGACCGGCCCAGCACCCCGCCCTGGCCGGGCTGGGAGGCCTCGCGGAAGTGCCGATGCGCGCCGGCCCAGGTGCGCGGCGTAACCGTCTGAAGTTTCTTCGTTCTTGACCTGCCGACCGAACGCCCGGGCCGCACACGACGGGGCCCCGCACACGTCACGCGTGCGGGGCCCCGATCAGCGCGTGCTACTCGACGGTGACCGACTTGGCCAGGTTCCGGGGCTGGTCGACGTCGTGCCCCCGGGTGGCGGCGATCTCGGCGGCGAGGACCTGCATCGGCACCGCGGTCATCAGTGGCGCGAGCAGGGTCGGCGTGGCCGGCACGTAGATCAGGTCGTCGGCGAACTGGGCGACGTCGAGGTCCCCCTCCTCCGCGATGACGATCGTCCGCGCGCCGCGGGCGCGGACCTCCTGGATGTTCGACACGATCTTGTCGCGGAGGATGCTCCGGCCGCGGGGCGACGGCACGACGCAGATCACCGGGGTGCCCTCGTCGATCAGGGCGATCGGGCCGTGCTTGAGTTCGCCGGCCGCGAAGCCCTCGGCGTGGATGTACGCGAGCTCCTTCAGCTTCAGCGCGCCCTCCAGCGCCACCGGGTAGCCCACGTGCCGGCCGATGAACAGCACGGTCGGCGCGGCGGACAGGTCCCGGGCGAGCTGGCGGACCGGGGTCATCTCGCTGAGCAGCCGCGCGACCTTGTCGGGGGTGGCCTGCAGCTCGGCGAGCACGGCCCCGACCTCGTCGGCGTACTTGACCCCGCGGACCTGGGCCAGGTGCAGCCCGACCAGGTAGCACGCGGCGAGCTGGGTGAGGAACGCCTTGGTGGACGCGACGGCCACCTCGGGCCCGCCCCGGGTGTAGAGCACGGCGTCGGACTCGCGCGGGATGGTCGACCCATTTGTGTTGCAGATGGCCAGCACCCGGGCCTTCTGGCCCTTCGCGTGCCGCAGCGCCATGATCGTGTCCATGGTCTCGCCGGACTGGGAGATCACGATCACCAGCGTGGACCGGTCGAGGACGGGGTCGCGGTACCGGAACTCGCTGGCCAGCTCCACCTCGCACGGAATCCGGGTCCAGTGCTCGATCGCGTACTTCGCGACCAGCCCCGTGTTGAACGACGTCCCGCAGGCCACGATGAAGATCTTGTCCACGTCGCGCAGGTCCTGGTCGGTGAGCCGGACCTCGTCGAGCATGATCTCGCCCGAGTCGGTCAGCCGGCCCCGGAGCGTGTCGGCGAGCGCGTGCGGCTGCTCGTCGATCTCCTTGAGCATGAACCAGTCGTAGCCGCCCTTCTCGGCGGCGCTGGCGTCCCAGTCGACGTGGAAGTCGGTGCCCGTGGAGGCCGCACCGTCGAAGTCGGTGATCTCGATCGAGTCGGCCGTGATCGTGACGACCTGGTCCTGGCCCAGCTCGACGGCGTCGCGGGTGTGCTCGATGAACGCCGACACGTCGGAAGCCAGGAAGTTCTCCCCGACGCCCCGGCCGACGACGAGCGGCGAGTTGCGCCGGGCCCCGACGACGACGCCGGGCTCCTCGGCCCGCACCGCGAGCAGCGTGAACGCGCCCTCCAGCCGGGCGACGACGGTCCGCATCGCGTGGGTCAGGTCCGTGGCGCCATCGGCCAGCGCGGCCTGGAGCAGGTGCGCGACGACCTCGGAGTCGGTGTCGGAGGCGAACTCGATCCCGGCGGCGGTCAGCTCGGCGCGCAGGTGGGCGAAGTTCTCGATGATGCCGTTGTGGATGACGGCGACCCGGGCGTCGGTCGACAGGTGCGGGTGCGCGTTGCGGTCGGTGGGCCCGCCGTGGGTGGCCCAGCGGGTGTGCCCGATGCCGGTGGAGCCGGTCAGCTCGACCTCGCCGAGCTCCTTCTCCAGGTTGGCCAGCTTGCCGGCCTTCTTGACGGACCGGAGGACGTCGCCCTCGATGATCGCGACGCCGGCGGAGTCATAACCCCGGTACTCCAGCCGTCGCAGGCCGTCCACCACGATACCCAGGGCCGAACGGCCCCCTACATAACCGACGATGCCACACATGCCCGGAAGCCTAGCCGAGTTTCAAGCAAAATGCATGCTCGAATGGTGCACCTTTGCGCAGAGCATGTGATTGAAATGGAGCCACTCCGGCCACCTCCGCGCCCGAGGATCATCAGATATCCCCATCATTCATCTGCTCATTCGCTAAGGCGGCTGAAACCGTCTGGCGAGACAAAACAGACGCCGCTCCCGGAAGGAGCGACGTCTGAAGGACTATGCGGTTACGAGTGGCACCTGCCCCGGCACCGGCCGGTTCTCGGAGCCCCCGACAGCGGGTCAGACCGGGCTGGACGTCCGCACCAGGGCGGCGATCCGCTCGGCGACCTCGCCGGCCACCTCGGCGCTGGGCGCCTCGACCATGACCCGGACCAGCTGCTCGGTACCCGACGGGCGCAGCAGCACCCGGCCGGACTCGCCCAGCTCGCCCTCCGCCACCGCCACGGCGGCCAGCACGTCCGCGTGCACGGCGGCGGCGGCCCGGTCGGCCACCGGCACGTTGATCAGGACCTGCGGCAGCGGCGTCACGACCGAGGCCAGGTCGGCCAGCGTCCGGCCCGTCGAGGCCATCCTGGCCAGCACCTGCAGCAGGGTCAGCGACCCGTCACCCGTCGTCGCGTACTCCGGCACGATCACGTGTCCGCTCTGCTCGCCGCCGAGGGACAGTCCGCTGTTGCGCAGCTCCTCCAGCACGTACCGGTCGCCGACCTTGGTCTCCAGCAGCGTGATGCCGTGCTCGCGCATCGCGATCCGCAGCCCGAGGTTGCTCATCACTGTCGCGACCAGGGTGTCCTTGACCAGGGTGCCGGCGTCGCGCATCGACAGCGCCATGATCGCCATCAGCTGGTCGCCGTCGACCACGGTGCCGTCCGCGTCCACGGCCAGGCAGCGGTCGGCGTCGCCGTCGAGGCCGACCCCGGCGTGCGCGCCGTGCTCCAGGACGGCGGCCTGCAGGTCCGCCAGGTGCGTCGACCCGCAGTCCTCGTTGATGTTCAGCCCGTCGGGTTCGCCGTGGATGACGATCACCTCGGCACCGGCCCGCCGGTACGCCTCCGGGGCCACCTCGAACGCCGCCCCGTTCGCGCAGTCGATGACGACCTTGAGGCCCTCCAACGACACGGGCACGGACCCGGCCAGGTGCGTGATGTACGCCTCGGCCCCGTCGAGCAGGTCGTGCACCCGCCCCACGTTCGCACCCGTAGGCCGGACCCAGTCCTCCTCGAGGTGCGCCTCGATGGCGTCTTCGAGCTCGTCGGCGAGCTTGTGGCCGCCGGCGGCGAAGAACTTGATCCCGTTGTCCGGCATCGGGTTGTGCGAGGCGGAGATCATCACGCCCAGGTCCGCACGGGTCTGGCCCACCAGGAACGCCACGGCCGGGGTCGGCAGCACGCCGACCCGCACCACGGTCGCACCGGCGCTGGTCAGGCCGGCCACGACGGCGGCCTCCAGCATCTCCCCGCTCGCCCGGGGGTCACGGCCGACGATCGCCACCGGCGGATGGGTCCGGTCCCGTTGGCTCAGGATGTGCGCGGCGGACGCGCCCAGCCGCAGAGCCAGGTCGGGCGTGAGGCTGGCATTGGCCAGACCGCGAACCCCGTCGGTGCCGAACAGCCGTCCCATAGACATCTCCCCTGGTACACAAATGCCACGGCCGGGCAACCTTGGAAAAGGCGGCCCGGCCGTGGTGAGAAAGATTTAGCGCTTCGAGTACTGCGGAGCCTTACGGGCCTTCTTCAGACCGTACTTCTTCGACTCGGTGACGCGGGCGTCACGGGTCAGGAAGCCGGCCTTCTTCAGGGCCGGACGGTCGTCGGGCTCGACCTCGATCAGGGCCCGGGCGATGCCGAGACGCAGCGCGCCGGCCTGACCGGTGATGCCGCCGCCCTTGAGGTTGGCGATCACGTCGAAGCTCTCGAGACGCTCGGTGATCACCAGCGGCTCCTTGACGAGCTGCTGGGAGACCTTGCTCGGGAAGTACTCCTCCAGAGCGCGGCCGTTGCAGGTCACCTTGCCGGTGCCCGGCACCAGGCGGACGCGGACGATCGCCTGCTTGCGGCGGCCCACGGTCTGCACCGGGCGGTCGCCACGCGGGGCGGCCTTCGGCACGGACACGACGGCCTCGGCCACAACGGCCTCAGCGACAACGGCTTCCGGGACAACCGCTTCGAGCACGGTGTCGACGCTCTCGGTCATGCTGCTTCCTTCGGTCACTGCGCGATCTGCTTAATCTCGAAAGGCACGGGCTGCTGCGAGGCGTGCGGGTGCACGTCGCCCGCGTAGACCTTGAGCTTCTTGATCTGCTTCGCACCGAGCTTGTTGTGCGGGAGCATGCCCTTGACGGCGAGCTCGACGGCCCGGTCGGGGCGCTTCGTCAGCAGCTCCTCGTAGGAGGTCTTGCGCAGACCGCCCGGGTAACCCGAGTGGCGGTAGGCGACCTTGGTCGCCCGCTTGTTGCCCGTCAGGGCAACCTTGCCTGCGTTGATGACGATCACGAAGTCGCCGGTGTCGACGTGCGGCGCGAAAGTCGGCTTGTGCTTGCCGCGCAGCAGAGTGGCGGCGTGGGTCGCCAAACGGCCAAGCACGACGTCAGCTGCATCGATGATGTGCCACTGACGCTCGATCTCACCCGGCTTCGGGCTGTACGTACGCACAGGTCTACCTTGTCTCGTCGTGGGTCTAGGGCCTGGGTACCGCTGGCCCGGCGTGAGACCCGGCGGCGGCGCATAGGCGACAAGCGTACCCGTGGGGGTCCGCCTTGCAACTGTCGCACAACAGTCGCTGATGATATCGGGCGGGCTCCGCATTGGTCAAAACGAGCCGCCGCACCCGGAGTTTCCGAACGCGCCATGGGGGCCGCGCACGGCTGCCAGTATGACGTATCGAGGAGCACCCGTGCGCGCCGATGGGAGCGGATTCACAGGACCCTCGCATAAATTAACCCGATTTGACCGTAAGGGTGACCTGCGACTCAACCGCTCGCACCCTCCCCCGGAAAGCCCCCGCCCGACTACTCTGGAACACGGCGGCAGCGATCAGGAGGCATCGTGGAGAAGCTGGCGGTCGCGCTACGTGACGAAGACCAGGAGATCCGGCTCGACTTCCTCACCCGGGTGTGGTTGCACACGGTCGAGGGTCGTAGCCGCGAAGAGGCACTAGACATGGTCCTGGATCAGGACTCCCAGGACTGAACGACGCGAAGGAATGCCCCACCCCCTCGGTGGGGCATTCCTTTTTTCCCGCCTGTCGCCCTGCGGGGCGACTACTGCTCGTCGTCGATCTCGATGTCGAACTCGCCGTCCTGCACCCCGCCGATGAACGCGTCCCATTCCGCCGGCGTGAAGACCAAGATCGGCCCGTTCTCCTCCGCCATGTCGCGCATGCCGATCAGGTCGTCCACGAAGGCGACCCCGATCCGGCCGGGCGACCCGTCCGGATTCTCGGCGCGCTGCCAGACCGCACGGGTCTCGTCAAACTGCCCCTTCAGGGGATGTTCCACCATGTGAGCTCCTAGCTCGCCACCACCGGCAGGTAGACCTTTCCGCCGCTGTTGACGAACTCTACCGACTTGTCCGCCATGCCTTTCGCCGCGTATTCCTTCAGTTCCGCGCTGATCTTCATGGAGCAGAACTTCGGGCCGCACATGGAGCAGAAGTGCGCCGTCTTGGCCCCGGTGGCCGGCAGCGTCTCGTCGTGGAACGCCCGGGCGGTGTCCGGGTCCAGGGACAGGTTGAACTGGTCCTCCCAGCGGAACTCGAACCGGGCCTTGGACAGCGCGTCGTCCCAGTCCTGTGCGCCCTTGTGCCCCTTGGCGAGGTCGGCGGCGTGCGCGGCGATCTTGTACGCGATCACGCCTGCCTTCACGTCGTCGCGGTTCGGCAGGCCCAGGTGCTCCTTGGGCGTGACGTAGCACAGCATCGCCGTGCCCATGCTGCCGATGATCGCCGCGCCGATCGCGGAGGTGATGTGGTCGTAGCCGGGCGCGACGTCGGTGGTCAGGGGGCCGAGGGTGTAGAAGGGGGCGTCCATGCACCACTCCTTCTGCAGGTCCATGTTCTCCTTGATCTTGTGCATCGGGACGTGCCCGGGGCCCTCGATCATGACCTGGACGTCGTACTCCCACGCGATCTTGGTGAGCTCGCCCAGGGTCTTCAGCTCGGCGAACTGGGCCTCGTCGTTGGCGTCCGCGATCGAGCCGGGGCGCAGGCCGTCGCCCAGGGAGAACGCGATGTCGTACTGGGCGAAGATCTCGCACAGCTCCCGGTAGCGGGTGTAGAGGAAGTTCTCCCGGTGCCCGGCCAGACACCACGCTGCCATGATCGAACCGCCGCGGGACACGATGCCGGTCACCCGGTCGGCCGCCAGCGGCACGTGGGCGAGCAGCACCCCGGCGTGCACCGTCATGTAGTCGACGCCCTGCTCGGCCTGCTCGATGATCGTGTCGCGGTACAGCTCCCAGGTCAGGCCCAGCGGGTCGCCGTTGCACTTCTCCAGGGCCTGGTAGATCGGCACGGTGCCGATCGGCACCGCCGAGTTGCGCACGATCGCCTCGCGGGTGGCATGGATGTGCTTGCCCGTGGACAGGTCCATCACGGTGTCGCCGCCCCACTTGGTGGCCCAGGTGAGCTTGTCCACCTCCTCGGCGATCGAGGAGGACACGGCCGAGGTGCCGATGTTCGCGTTGATCTTCACCAGGAACGCCGACCCGATGATCATCGGCTCACTCTCGGCGTGGTTCACGTTGTTCGGGATGATCGCCCGGCCGGCCGCGATCTCGTCCCGGACGAACTCCGGCGTGACGCCCTCGCGGATCGCCACGAACTCCATCTCCGGCGTGACCGTGCCCTGGCGCGCGTAGTAGAGCTGGGTCGGGCGCTTGCCGTCCTTGGCCTTGCGGACCGTCTGGCCGACCGTGGCGGTGCCCTCGGCGGGCACCTCCTCGACGTCGCCCCGCTCCATGATCCAGTGCGCCCGGAGCTGCGGCAGGCCGACCTCCGGGTCCGAGCCGGGGCCCGAGGTGTCGTACAGCCGGACCGGCGGGTCGTCGTTGGTCAGGTGCACCTCGGCGAACGGCACCTGGATGTCGGGACGAGAACCCTCCACATAGACCTTGCGACGCATATCAGATTTCCTTCCAGGAGAGGGGACCGTGTCCCGAGCCCAGCCGCCAGTCGGCCGAGCCGGCGAGGGCACGGGTGACGTAGGTCTTCGCTGCCCGCAACGCGGCCGGCAACGAGGACCCGAGTGCGAGATGCGCGGTCACCGCGGCCGCGAAGGTGCAGCCCGTGCCGTGGTTGTTGGGGGTACTGACCCTGGCCCCCCGCAGATACGACAGCTCCCCGCCGTGCCAGACCACGTCCACGGCGTCCCCGGCGAGGTGCCCGCCCTTGACGACGACGCAGCGCGGGCCGAGCGCGGCGAGTTCGTGGGCCGCGGCGGCCATGTCCTCGACGGTGGCGACGTCGCGGTCGAGGAGTTCGCGGGTCTCCGGCAGGTTCGGGGTGACGACCAGCGCCCGGGCGAACAGCTCCCGGTACGCGTCGGCGGCACCCGTGAACAGGGGCTTCCCGGTGGACGCCACCATCACCGGGTCGACGACCAGGTTGGGCAGGTCCCGGGTCGCCAGGTACGCGATCACCTCCGGGCTCGCCAGCATCCCGGTCTTCACCGCCACCGGGGGCAGGTCGGACAGGACCGCGTCGAGCTGGAGAGCGAGGAAGTGCAGGGGGGTGGCGTGCACGCCGAGTACCCCCGAGGTGTTCTGTGCAGTCAAGGCGGTGACGACCGACGTGCCGAAGACCTTGTGCGCGGCGAACGTCTTCAGGTCGGCCTGGATGCCCGCGCCGCCGCCGGAGTCGGAGCCTGCGATGGTCAGCGCGATCGGCGGCTGCTTCACCGGTGGCCACCCTGGGGCACCGGGCCGGGCTCGACCGGCCCCGAGGCCGGCGGGGTGCCGACCGCGGTGAGCAGGTTTCGCACGGCCCGCGCCGGGTCGCTCGACCGCGACACCGCGCCCAGGACGGCGACCCCGTACGCACCGGCGGCCACGCACTCGGCGGCGCGCGCCGGCCCGTCCACGCCGCCGAGGGCGTAGACCGGACGGCCGGCGCGGCCGAGCACGTCCACGCCCAGCGGCGGGCCGTAGCCGGGCTTGGTCGCGGTCTCGAAGATCGGGGACAGGCTGACGAACTCCGCGTCGGCGGCCGTCGGCAGCTCGTCGAGGCCGTGGCAGCGCCAGAGCATGTCCCGGCGGCCGTGCACCGGGGTGGCTGCCGGCCCGAGGGTGAGCACCCGACCGCCGAACTCCTCCACCCGCCAGTCGAACTCCAGGTCGAAGAAGGTCCCGGCGAGCAGCGTCGCGCCGGCGCCGATCACGACGCGGGCGAGCTCCAGGTCGGGGGTCTCCAGGACGACGATCAGCCGGTCACTCATCGGACGCCTCCATCAACAGGTGGGCTCGGGTCGCGGGCCGGGAGCCCGGGTGGCACGTGCGCGAAGAAGCGGTCGCGCGCCGCGAGCCCGGCACGTGGTGCCGCCGGCTCACCACGACGGGAGCCCTTCCGGGCTGGTGGACGCGGTCGCGTAGTCCCTGCGCGGGATCCGCCCGGCACCGGCCGCCAACCGGCCGGCGAGCACCGCGTGCCGCATCGCCGCTGCCATCCGGGTCGGGTCCGCCGCCCGGGTGACGGCGCTGGCCAGCAGCACGGCGTCGCAGCCCAGCTCCATGGCCAGGGCCGCGTCCGAGGCGGTGCCGATCCCGGCGTCGAGGATGACGGGTACGGACACCAGCTCCCGGATCAGCGCGAGGTTGTAGGGGTTGCGGATCCCGGCCCCCGACCCGATCGGCGCGCCGGCCGGCATCACGGCCGCGCACCCGACGTCGACGAGCCGCCGCGCGAGCACCGGATCATCCGTCGTGTACGGCAGCACCACGAACCCGTCCTCCACCAGCCTCGCCGCCGCGGCCACCAGCTCGACGGCGTCGGGCAGCAGGGTCCGGTCGTCCCCGATCACCTCGAGCTTCACCCAGTGCGTCTCGAACGCCTCCCTGGCGAGGTGGGCGAGCTTGACGGCCTCGGTGGCGGTGTAACAGCCGGCGGTGTTCGGCAGGATCCGCACCCCGGTCCCGTCGAGCATCTCCAGCAGGCCGCCGGGGGCGTCGGGGTCGAGGCGGCGGAGGGCGACGGTGACCATCGAGGTCCCGGAGGCCTCGACGGCCTCCCGCAACGCCGTCAGGCTGGCCGCGCCGCCGGTGCCGAGGATCAGCCGGGAGGAGAGCGTCTCGCCGGCGATGGTGAACTCATCCACCCTGCACCGCCGTGAGCAGCTCGACCACGTCGCCGTCGGCCAGCGCCGTCGACGTCCACGTGCTGCGGGGCACCACGGTCCCGTTGACCGCGACGGCGACCCCGCGCCGGTCCCCGGTGAGCGCCGAGACCGTCCCCTCGAACTCCGTCTCCACGCCGTTGACGACTATCTTCACGAGAACCTCCCTGGGGCGAAGGGCGCGAGGTCGACGCTGGGCTCCCGGTCGAGGAGCAGCGACGTGACCACCTCTGCGGTGATGGGGGCGAGCAGGACGCCGTGCCGGTAGTGGCCGGTCGACACGATCGTGCGGGGGTCGAGCCGGCCGATCAGCGGGGCGTTGTCCGGGGTACCGGGCCGCAGCCCCGCCCGCGCCTCCACCAGCTCGTAGTCGGCCAGTTCCGGCAGGACCTCGATCGCGGTGTCCAGCAGGTCGCGGACCCCCTCGGCCGTGACCCGGGTGGAGAAGCCGCGCTCGGCGGTGGTGGCGCCCACGACGACCTCCCCGTCCTTTCGCGGCACAATATAGACATATTTCCCGTCAATGTAGCCGCGGACCACGTGCCGGATCGACGGCTCGCCCCGCAGGCGCAGCACCTCGCCGTGCACGGGCCGCACGGGCAACCCGACCACCGCCCCGCCGCCGGGCAGCCCGATGGCCGAACCGCGCGGCTGACCGGTCCAGGCGCCGGTCGCGACGACCGTGACGTCCACCTTCCCGGGCGGCGTCGCACTCACGGGCACCCGTTCGCGCAGCGCGGCCAGCACCCGCCGGGGGTCCACCTGATGGTCGCCGGGCGTCAGCAGGCCACCCCGCAGCCGGGGCGTCAACGCCGGCTCCAGCGCGCGGGGGTCGACCTTTTCCGCAGGCAGCCGCCAGTCGGCGTACAACTGGAAGAGTCGGGCGAGTTCCCGCAGGTCATCGCCTGTCCGGCCCACGAGCAGCGTGCCGTCGTCGCGGTAGCCGACCTCGCCGAGCCCCGCGGCGAACTCCGGCCACCGGGCTGCGCTGGCGAGCGACAGCCGGAGCAGGTCGGCCTCGCCGAAGTACGCCTCGGCGACCGGGGCGAGCATGCCGGCCGCGACGTTCGAGGCACCCCGGGCGGGGTTGTCGTCGTGGACGGTGACATCGAGCCCGGCCGACAGGGCGCGCCACGCGATCGACAGCCCGATGATCCCGGCCCCCTGGACCGCGACCCTCATGACAGGGCCTTCAGCAGCGCCTTCGTCGCCACGCCGGGATCGTCGGCGGAGTTGACCGCGCCCACCACCGCGACACCGTAGGCCCCGGCCTCCAACAGCTCGGGGACCCGTTCGAGGGTCACGCCGCCGATCGCGATGGCCGGCAGGCCCACGTGCGCGGCCAACTCCAGCCCGGCGGGGCCGATCGGGTCGGGCAGACCGTCCTTCGTGGACGTGTGGTAGCAGGGCCCCACTCCCACGTAGTCGGCCCCGTCGACCAGGGCCGCACGCGCCCCGGCGGCGTCCCGGGACGTGGCCCCGATGATCGCCGAGGAGCCGAGCAGCCGGCGCGCGACGGAAACCGGCAGGTCGAACGCGCCGAGGTGGACGCCGTCGGCCTGCACGGCCAGCGCGATGTCCACCCGGTCGTTGATCAGGCAGGTCGCGCCGTAGACCCGGCACAGCGCGCGGACCTCCGCGGCGAAGTCGAGGAAGTCGCGGTCGTGCACGCCGTCTTCCACCCGTACCTGGAAAAGGGGTGCACCCGCGGCCAACGCCGCCCGCGCGACGGCGACGGCGTCGCGCCCGGGGCGGGCGTCGGTGAGGACATGGAGGCGACCGAGCATGGTGAATCTCCTCCCTGCGCCGGCATGATCCGGATCAGGTTCTACGGTCGGCGGCTCACATCCGCCCTCTCAGCCCGGTCTACCGGACTCCCGTGGGTTCTCTTGCCGCACACGTTAGCGCACCTCACGCGCAGAGGGAAGCACCGCGTAACTGATGCCTCACTGCACGGCTACGTCCCGTTCACCACGGTTCGGGCAGCCCGCGATGGAAGGCGAGCACCCGGTCCCGGAGTTCCGTCGCCCGCCGGTCGTGGAGCCAGCGCGCGCCGCCCAGCGCCTGCCGGAGACGCAGGAGCGGCTCGGCCTCCGCGATCGCGAGCGGCGCCCGGTCGGCGGCGTCGGGGAAGGCCCAGGCGCGCGCCTCGACGCATCGCAGCCCGGCGGCCGCGGTTCCTACCGGGCTGCGCGCCAGGGCAGCGTCGATCGGTACGACCACCTGGTCGGGGCCGCCGGTCCAGTAGGCCATCAGCGCCAGGTTCCCCCGAGCCCACGAACGCAGTGCCGGGTGGTCGATCAGGTCCGCGTAGGAACAGGCGGCCCTGACCTGGGCGACCGCGGGATCCCACGCCGCCATGTCGAACGACGCCGACGACATGAGCCCACAGAGTTGACCGGCGACGAGATACAGGTCCGACAACTGGGCCGGCCGGTGCGTACGTTCTAGAAGTGTGTAAGCGGAGTCGCGGGCACGACGCGCCTCTTCGAGAAAGTACAGCGGCGGAATCTCCACATAGCCGTAGGCCAGTCGGCGCACCTCCGCACGGAGGTGTTCGATGCTCCAGTCGTCCACCCGGGCCCAGGTCCGGCCGGCGTGGGCCGCGGATTCCCCGGCCGCCTCGTGCACCGCGGTGCGCGGCGGCACCGGACCGGTCGGCGACACCGGGACAGGCGGCCCGACGAGCGACGCGAAGGGCTGTTTCCACAGCGAGGCGGCCACGCGGCGCGCTCCAGGCCGGGCGTTGCCGGTCCGTCCGGACATCCACCGCTGGAGCTGGCGGACCGAGAGGGTCGTCTCCTGGCCCAGCATCCGCGCCTCGCTGCGGAACCGCACGCACCATTCCTCGAGCGTGTTCTCGCTTCGACGAATCAGATATTCGAGTCGAGTCCGGTCCACCGCCCCGCCTTCCGTAGCCGCCGCATCGGACATTACCCGGCGCGACATTCCTCCGACCATGGTGGACATGAAGAGGCGTGGCAATGTCGTCCCAATGTCGCCCCCTATGACGTAGCTATGTCACCCCATTGTGTTGCAGGGTGAATCCATGACGACTTTTCAAGTCCTGATGTCGAAGGTGACCGGGGAGTTTCCCGAGCCGGTCACGCGGATGGCCGTCTTCGACACCCGCGTGCAGGCGCTGACCACCGCAAGGGAGTGGTCGGCCTGCCAGGCGGTGTGCGACGGCACGGCGCGGGTCAAGGTGCTGGCGGTGTACCGGTGACCGGGGAGACCGCGACGGCGCTGGGCACGCTGGACACCCACGAGGCCGACGGGCTGTACCGGATCATCGGCCTCTGCCTGCACGACGAGTTCTGCGCCGACGGCGACGGGGTGTACGCCTACTGGCTCGTCCCCGGCGAGACCTACGGCATCCACCACGACGGGGTGACCTGGACCGTGGCGGGCGGCGCGTGGACCGAGCCCGGCCACACCTACCGCCTGCTCGACGACGGTCACCCGGCGACGGCCGTGCCGATGCTGCACGGCGACGAGCCGTTGGATCCGGAGTGCGCCTACATCGCCCACCACGGCCCGGAGTGCTGGGAACTCTGGCGCCTGAACTGACGACCGACCGGTCGCCCCCGACCCCGAGCGGGGGCGGCCGGTCACCGCGCGGCGGAAGGCAGCGCGGGCCAGCACGTCACGCGTCGCGGCGCCGGGTCACCGGACCGGTCGGAAGGCAGCGCGGGTCACCCGCGCCGGGTCACCACCGGTCGAGGAAGGCAGCGCACGTCGGAGCGTCACGGGCGGCCCCGCCGGGTCACCGCGTCATCGCACGTCGGAGCGTCACGGAGCAGTCAGCGCACGTCCCACACCGGCTCAGGCACCTCGGTGACCTCGCCGTCCGTCCCGAACAGGAGGAACCGATCGAACCCCCGCGTGAACCACCGATCGTGCGTCACCGCGATCACCGTCCCCTCGAAGCCCTTCAACCCCTCTTCGAGCGCCTCGGCCGAGGCCAGGTCCAGGTTGTCCGTCGGCTCGTCGAGCAGCAGCAACGTGGCCCCGGACAGCTCCAGCATCAGCACGAGGAACCGCGCCTGCTGGCCACCCGACAGGGTGCCGAAGGTCTGGTCGCCCTGCCCGGCCAGCTCGTACCGGTCGAGGACCTTCATCGCGTCGTGCCGGGTCTTGCCGGTGCGGTAGTCGTCCCCGCGCCAGAGGATCTCGACGAGGGTCTTGTCGTGCAGCTCCGGACGGTCGTGGACCTGGGAGAAGTGGCCGGGCCGGACCCGCGCGCCGAGCCGGGCGACCCCGCCGTGCGCGACCGGGGCGAGGTCGACCAGGGGCACCTCGAGCGGATCGGTGCCACCGCGGCCGAGGAGCCGCAGGAAGTGGGACTTGCCCGTGCCGTTGGCGCCGAGGACGGCGACCCGGTCGCCGTACCAGACCTCGAAGTCGAACGGGAACGTCAGGTCGTCGAGCTCCAACTGCTCGCAGATCACCGAGCGCTTGGCGGTGCGCCCGCCGTCGAGGCGCATCTTGATGTCCTGGTCCTTGGGCGGCAGCGGTGGCGGCCCGTCGCCCTCGAACTTGGCGAGCCGGGTCTTCGCCGCCTGGTAGCGGGAGGCGAGACCGTCGTTGTAGGCGGCCTTCTGCTTGTACATCAGCACGAGGTCCTTGAGCTTCTGGTGCTCCTCGTCCCAGCGCCGCCGGGTCTCCTCCATGCTGTCGTGCCGGTTGACCCGGGCGTCGTGCCAGCTGGCGAAGCCGCCGACGTGCGTCCACGCGGACCCGCCCTCGACGGCGACCACCCGGTCGGCGGTGTTGGCGAGGAGTTCGCGGTCGTGGCTGACGTACAGGACGCTCTTCGGGGACTCCTTGAGCCGCTGTTCGAGCCAGCGTTTCGCGGGCACGTCGAGGAAGTTGTCGGGCTCGTCGAGCAGCAGCACCTCGTCGGGGCCGCGGAGCAACAGTTCGAGGACGAAACGTTTCTGTTCGCCGCCGGACAGGGTGCGGACGAGCCGGTGCCGGGCGCGTTCCCAGTCGAGGTCGAGGACGGAGACGCTCGCGGTGTCGAACGCGACCTCGGCCTCGTACCCACCGACCTCGCCCCAGGCGGACAGCGCCGTGGCGTACCTCATCTGGGATTTCTCGGTCTCCGACAGCGCGGCCTCCGCGCGGGCGAGCGCGAGGCCCGCCGCGCGGACCCGGACCGGGGCGAGGGTCATCGCGAGCTCGGCCAGGGTGGCGTCCTCGCGGTCGACCATGCTCCACGGCACGTCGTCGTCGAACCGGCCGGCGACGGGCCGGAAGAACTGCCGCATCACGCCGAGCCCGCCGACCCTGGCGATCCCGCCCTCCTGGGAGGGCAGGTCCCCGGCGACCATCCGCAGCAGCGTGGTCTTGCCGGCCCCGTTGGGCCCGACGAGCGCGACCTTGGCGCCCTCGCCGACCCGGAAGGACACGTCCTTGAACAGCTCACGGCCGTCCGGCAGCGTGTACCCGACCCCTGCGACGTCTATGTATCCCACGGTGGCATCCTCCGGCCTACTCGGTCTCCGCGCGACCGACTTTCAGGATGCGGTAGCCCTTCTGGCTGGCGTGCTTCTCCGCCGACCAACCCTGGGCGACGAGCCAGTCGCGCAGCGAGTCCCCACCGAGGTGCCGGGCGACGACCAGCCACGCCTCGGCGTCGGGCCCGAGCCGGGGCAGCCAGCGCAGCAGCATCTCGTGTAGCGCCTCCTTGCCCACGTGGATGGGTGGGTTGCTGTAGATCCCGTCGAACACCACGTCGGCGGGCACGTCGTCCGGCTTGGCCGCGATCACCCGGTCGGTGACCCCCAGAGCGAGAGCATTCTCGTGTACGAGCTCCAGCGCGCGCTCGTTCACGTCCACCGCGTACATGGTCACCTTGGGTGACTGGTGAGCGAACACACAGCTGATCGGGCCATAGCCACAGCCGAGGTCGAGGAACACCCCGCGACCGGGGCGGGGTGCCTTCCGGAACAGCACGGCGGTGCCGGGGTCGAGGCGATTGGCGGAGAAAACCCCTGAAGACACCGTGAACTGGTACGCCGTCGAGTCCACCGAAATGTCAATCATCCGACGCTTATCCGGCGTAGCGGGTGTCTCGCTGAAGAAATGGTCCACGCGCTTATTCTCCCGACATCTTCGGCTGATGCTGTCCGTGGCACCACTTGGGTAACCTGGCGGGCATGACCTACGGCGACCGAGGCTACGACGACCCTGACCCCGGTCAGCGCCAGCCCCGGCGGCGGCGAGCCGCTGAGCCGGACGACTCCTACGAGTATGTCCCCGGTCAGTATGGCCAACAGGGCGGCTACAGCCCCGAGCCGGGCTATCCGACCGGCATCGGCACCGACGACTTCCAGATCGACTCGTTGTTCCGGACCGAGCCGGGCCACGCCGCCCCGGACTACCGGACCGAGCCGGCCTACAGCCCCCCGCCGGGCGGCACCCCGTTCGGCCAGCAGACCACCGATCCGTACGCGGACCCGTACGCGTCGTACGGCTGGGAGCAGCCCCCGCCGGTCGAGGATCCGTATCCCCAGCCGGCCTACGAGCCCGTCTCCGCCCCGCCGCCGGTCCTCGACCCGCCGCCCCCGACCCGCCGGCGGTCCTCCAAGGGCTGGCTGGGCGCGCTCGCCGGGGTGCTCGCCGTGCTCCTGCTGCTCGGCTTCGGAGTCGGAGCGTTCTTCCTGATCGAGGACGAGAAGCCGGCGGCCAAGGAGCCGGCCCCGTCCGCGCCGGCGTCAGCCCCGGCCGACCCGAGCGCCACTGCCTCCCCGGTCGCCGGCAAGAAGGACATCAACTCCCAGGCCACCGACCCGCTGCCGCTCACGGAGGTCGAGCTGTTCCCGGCGGCCACGGTCTCCATCGACGGCCGGGCGTACGCGATTCAGAAGACCCAGTCCCTGACCGACTGCAAGCTGGCGACGACGGGCGACCTGGGGCCGGCGTACACCAAGGGGGGGTGCACCCAGCTCGTCCGGGCCACCCTGTTCACCCCGGGGAAGACGTTCGTGGCGACGATCGGCGTGCTCAACTTCAAGGACGCCACGGCTGCCGCGAGCGCGAAGGCCGACACGAAAACCCTGCTGGGCTCCGGCAAGGGCGCGATCGCCGGCTGGGCGGTGGGCAACGGCACCGACGTGATCGCCGCCTCGGAGACCTACCTGTCGTGGCTGCCGGTCGGCCACTACCTGGCGTACTGCGTGGTGGCCCGCGCCGACGGCAAGAAGCCGGACCCGGCGGACCCGGCGGTACAGCAGGTGCTCACCGACACCGCCGAGACCTATCTCAAGGGCCAACTGAAGCTCCGCGCGGAGGCCTGAGCCGCACCCGGCCCGCCCCAGGGGTCCGCGTCAGGGAGCCGGCGGCCCGGCGTGAACCTCAGGAGGTTGCGGGGTGAGCGCCCGCATATTGCGGGTCACCGCCATCCGGGCCAGGTACTCCCCCGGCGCCGGATAGTCCACGTTCACCAGGGTCAGCCCGTGCGCCGGCGCGACCCCCACCGCGTCGACCCGCACCGCGCTGGTCAACTGCTCCCCGGGCCACCCGACCGGCCGCCGTCCCTCGCCCACCGCGATCAGCGCCCCGATCAGGCTGCGGACCATCGAGTGGCAGAAGGCGTCGGCCTCGACCGTGGCGACGAGCACCTCGTCCGGGTCGCGCCGCCAGTCCAGGCGGAGCAGGTTGCGGATGGTCGTCGCGCCGTCGCGGCGTTTGCAGTACGCGGCGAAGTCGTGCTCGCCCAGCAGCCCGCGCGAGGCGGCACTGAGAGCCTCCAGGTCCAACGGCCGGGGCCACCCGAGGGTGTTACGCCGCGCGAGCGGCGCGGGCCCGCTGGGGCCGTCACAGACCCGGTACTCGTACCTCCGGCGCAGGGCGGCGAATCGCGCGTCGAAGTGCTCGGGCGCCACCTCGACCGCCAGCACCCGGACGTCCCCCGGCAGCAGCCCGGCGAGCCTGCGGACGATGCTGGGCGCGAGCGCCTCCCACGCGGCGGCCGGCACGTCGACATGGCAGACCTGGCCGGTGGCGTGCACCCCGGCGTCGGTCCGCCCGGCGACGGTCAGGTTGTCCACGGTCCGAAACACCCGGGTCAGCTCGCCGAGCAGGACCCCGGCGACGGTGCGCCGGGTCGGCTGGTGCGCCCAGCCGGAGAAGTCGGTCCCGTCGTAGGAAACGGACAGCCGCAGCCGGACGGAGTCCTGCGGGATGCGGGGCGCGCCGGGCGGCGTCCCGACGGGAGCCGGGCCTTCCGGGTCACCAGGATGCCGGGACGCCCCGCTGGCCCCGGCCGGACCTGCGCTCCCGGTCATCCGGGCGACCCCGGACGACCCGGCTTCCCCGGTACCCGTCACCGGGTCCGGAGCCGGAACCTCAGCTGGCGTCTGGACCACATCGGCCTCCCTGGCGGAAACGGGCGAGCCCGCCCTCCCCAGGGGGAAGAGCGGGCTCGTCGGTGTCGAACTCGAGAATTACTTCTCGTCCTTCTCAGCGACCTCGGTGGCCGGAGCCTCGTCGGCGGGCGCGTCGTCGGCGTGCTGGACGTTCTCGGCGACCGGGGCGTCCTCGACCGGGGCCGCGACGGCCTCGACCTTGGCGGCCTTGCGGGCGGCGGTCTTCTTGTTCGCCTTCGGCGAGACCGGCTCGAGCACCAGCTCGATGATCGCCATGGGGGCGGAGTCGCCCTTGCGGAGACCGTTCTTGATGATGCGGGTGTAGCCACCCTGACGCTCGGACCAGGTCGGGGCCAGCTCGTCGAACAGGCGGTAGACGACGTCCTTGTCCCGGACGACCCGCGCGACCAGGCGGCGCGCGTGGATATCGCCGCGCTTGGCCTTGGTGATCAGCGTCTCCGCGTACGGGCGCAGGCGACGGGCCTTGGCCTCAGTCGTCTGGATCTTGCCGTGCTGGAACAGCTGCGTCGCCAGGTTGGCCAGGATCAGCCGCTGGTGCGCGGGGCTGCCGCCAAGGCGGGCACCCTTAGTGGGCGTGGGCATCGGTGTAGCTCCTCAGGTAAGCCGCAGCGCTTAGAGCTGCTCGGTCTCGCGGTAGTCGTTGCCGTCGTCGTCGGAGTCGTCGGCCGCCACGGGGGCGACAGAACCGGCGGCGTCCTCGTCGAGCTCCTCGTCGTAGTCATCGTCGGAGTAGTCCCCCACGATGGTCGACGGGTCGAAGTTCGGCGCGGAATCCTTCAGGCCGAGGCCCATGCCGATGAGCTTCAGCTTGACCTCATCGATGGACTTCTGACCGAAGTTGCGGATGTCGAGCAGGTCAGCCTCCGTGCGGCCGATCAGCTCACCAACCGTGTTGATGCCCTCGCGCTTGAGGCAGTTGTAGGACCGGACCGTGAGGTCCAGCTCCTCGATCGGCAGCGCCAGGTCGGCAGCGAGCTGCGCGTCCTGCGGCGACGGGCCGATGTCGATGCCCTCGGCGGTCTCGTCCAGCTCGCGGCACAGGCCGAACAGCTCGACGAGGGTGGAGCCGGCCGAGGCCAGCGCCGTGCGGGGGCTGATCGAGTTCTTCGTCTCGACGTCGATGATCAGCTTGTCGAAGTCGGTCCGCTGCTCGACACGGGTCGCCTCGACACGGTAGGTGACCTTCAGGACCGGGGTGTAGATCGAGTCGACCGGAATGCGCCCGATCTCCTGTCCGGCCTGCTTGTTCTGCGCCGCGTTGACGTAGCCGCGGCCCCGCTCGACGGTCAGCTCGATGTCGAGCCGGCCCTTGCCGTTCAGGGTCGCCAGGTGCAGGTCCGGGTTGTGGACCGACACGCCGGCCGGCGGCTGGATGTCCCCAGCGGTGACCGGGCCCGGGCCCTGCTTGCGCAGGTACATGGTGACCGGCTCGTCGTGCTCGGAGCTCACGCAGAGCTGCTTGACGTTGAGCACCAGCTCAACCACGTCCTCCTTGACACCGGGGATCGTGGTGAACTCGTGCAGCACGCCGTCGATCTTGATGCTCGTGACCGCCGCGCCCGGGATCGAGCTCAGCAGCGTACGCCGGAGCGAGTTGCCGAGCGTGTAGCCGAAACCCGGCTCGAGCGGCTCGATCGTGAACTTCGACCGCGCCTCGGTGATCGACTCCTCGGAGAGGGTCGGCCGCTGGGTGATAAGCACTATGCCTCCAAAACGGGCGTCCGCTATTTGACGCCGAATGTTGGGGTGGCCGGCCCGGTTGCCCGGGCCGGCCTGTTGAGCTGCTACTTGGAGTAGAGCTCGACGATGAGCTGCTCCTGGACCTGGGTGTCAATGATCTGACGGACCGGGAGGTTGTGCACGAGGACCTTGAGCGCGGCCGGGATGACCTCGAGCCACGCCGGCACGGTCTTGCTGCCGGCCTGGGCCTGGGCCACCACGAACGGGGTGAGCTCGCGGGACTTCGCGCGGATCTCGACGATGTCGTGCTCGGCCACCCGGTACGACGGGATGTCGACCTTCTTGCCGTTCACGAGCACGTGGCCGTGCTTGACGACCTGACGCGCCATGTCACGCGACTGGGCCAGGCCCGCGCGGAACACGACGTTGTCGAGACGGGTCTCGAGGATCTGCAGCAGGTTCTCACCGGTCTTGCCGGTGCGCCGGTTGGCCTCTTCGTAGTACCGGACGAACTGCTTCTCCAGTACGCCGTAGATGCGGCGGGCCTTCTGCTTCTCACGGAGCTGGAGCAGGTACTCCGTCTCCTTCGGCCGACCGCGCCCGTGCTGGCCGGGCGGGTACGGCCGCGACTCCAGCGGGCACTTCGGACCATCGCACTTGCTGCCCTTGAGGAACAGCTTGACCTTCTCGCGCCGGCAGCGGCGGCAGTCAGCACCTGTGTAACGAGCCATTGACCTATTCCTCCGCTACCTAGACCCGACGACGCTTCGGCGGACGGCAACCGTTGTGCGGCTGCGGCGTCACGTCGGAGATCGTGCCGACCTCGAGGCCTGCGGCAGTCAGCGAACGAATCGCCGTCTCGCGGCCCGAGCCGGGTCCCTTGACGAACACGTCGACCTTGCGCATGCCGTGCTCCATCGCCCGACGAGCGGCGGCCTCGGCGGCCAGCTGCGCGGCGAACGGGGTCGACTTACGCGAACCCTTGAAGCCCACCTGGCCGGAAGAGGCCCAGGAGATGACGGCACCGTTCGGGTCCGTGATCGACACGATCGTGTTGTTGAACGTGCTCTTGATGTAGGCGTGGCCGTGGGCCACGTTCTTCTTTTCCTTGCGCCGGACCTTCTTGACGGCCCCAGCGCGTGCCTTCGGCGGCATTAGCTATGCGCTCCTAGAGACTCGAACTGCTAAGGGTTACTTCTTGCCCGGCTTCTTCTTGCCAGCCACGGTGCGCTTCGGACCCTTGCGGGTACGAGCGTTGGTGCGGGTCCGCTGACCACGCACGGGGAGGCCGCGACGGTGCCGGATACCCTGGTAGCAGCCGATCTCGATCTTACGGCGAATGTCGGCCGCAACTTCGCGGCGGAGGTCACCCTCGACCTTGAAGTTCTGCTCGATGTGATCGCGGAGAGCGAGAACCTCTTCGTCCGTGAGGTCCTTGGTCCGCTTGTTGGGGTCGATACCCGTCGCCGAGCAGAGCTCGATAGCGCGGGTGCGACCAACCCCGTAAATGTAAGTGAGCGCGATCTCGAGCCGCTTGTCGCGGGGGAGATCGACGCCGACTAGACGTGCCATATGTGGGCGTGCTCCTCGTCAGTCTCGGAGGTCTGCGCCCATCCCATCCCCACCTGCCCGGGCGGGGCCCCGGCCTCCGACCGGGGGTTCGGCCACGAGGAGTCGTCACGCAATGCGCTTCGATGGTCCCCCGCGGCTGGGACGAGCCTTTACTACCTTGGCGGTAGAAGAATCTGGTGCTTAGCCCTGGCGCTGCTTGTGGCGCGGGTCGTCACAGATGACCATGACCCGGCCGTGGCGGCGGATGACGCGGCACTTGTTGCAGATCTTCTTAACGCTCGGCTTAACCTTCACGGCTGCGCCTTACTTCAAAGACGGACACGGAATTCAACCGCACGTCACTTGTAACGGTAGACAATGCGACCACGGGTCAGGTCGTAGGGCGAGAGCTCCACGACAACCCTGTCCTCCGGCAGAATACGAATGTAGTGCTGCCGCATCTTGCCGCTGATGTGAGCCAGTACCTTGTGACCGTTCGCGAGCTCCACCCGGAACATGGCGTTCGGCAGTGGCTCGATGACTCGGCCCTCGATCTCGATGGCCCCGTCCTTCTTCGGCATGTCCTCCGCTAACGTGACGTAGGGTCTACTGCAGGTGGCACGCCTGTCCTGCCAGCCGCGGCCCCTCATGTCCTCAGAAGCGCTCGAAGACATGGCAGGGTGGACGCGACGCGCCGATTGATGAGTCTACCCACCACCGGGGCGTAACACCAAACCGGGGCCGACACCCGGGGTCGGGCGTGTCAAGGCTTACACGCGAAGACGGTCATCGAGCGCGTCAGGGCGAAATGCCCGCGACGGTCGAACTCCTCCCGGACCAGCACTTCTGCCGCCCTCATGACCTCAGGGCCGTAGCTCTGGGTCGACGCGAGACTCGCGAGGTAGCCGAGAACGGCGTCGACGTCCGGAATCAGCACCTCCTCCAGCTCAGGGTGCGCCACCACCGACGAGAACACCGGGGCGAGGTGCGCCGGGGCGGCCTCGGCAGTGAACGACTCGCGGTTCCAGAGCGGCCAGTGGGCCACCCCGACCAGCTCGGTCGCCCGCCGGAGGATCCCCATCGTCTCCTGGCAGTGCGCGAGCCCGTTGGTCGCCACGAGCACCGTCCCACCCGGCCGGAGCACCCGGGCCAGCTCGGCGACGGCCATCGACACGTCCGGCACGTGGTAGAGCATGTGCATGCACAGCACGAGGTCGAACTGTCCGGAGGCCATCGGAAGCCGCTGCGCGTCCGCCACCAGGGTCGACGCGAACCGCCCGGCCTCGGCCGCCATCCCCGGCGAGTAGTCCAGGCCGAGCACCCGGCCCCGGTGGCCGCGCTCGCCGAGGGTCTGGAGGTAGCGGCCGTTCCCGCACCCGACCTCCAGGACCGACTCGTCGCCGGCCAGGTCCGCCAGGTCGAGGGCGACGTCGAAGATCGCCGGTCCCGACCGGTACTCCCAGACCGACTGGCGGGCGGCGAGATTGCCCTTGTCCGCATACTGCCCGGCGTTGAGGTCCCTACTCGTCAGTGCGCTCATGGAACCCGATCCTGCCAGCGGCCCCACGGTTGCCGCCACCGACGAGCACGGTGCATCCTGTGTGGGGGCGCCTGTCGCGTTCCCGCGCCCACCGTCCGGATCGACCCCGGCGGCCGGCGGAAGTCACGAAGGAGCACACGTTGGAGCAGCCGGAGCTGCGCGCCGCCGACGCGGACCGCGAGCGGGTCGCCGAGAAACTTCGCACCGCCCTCAACGAGGGGCGGCTCGACCTCTCCGAGTTCGACGAGCGCCTCCAGGCCGTCTACGCGGCGAAGACCTACGCGGAGCTCGCCCCGATCACCGCGGACCTGCCCGGACCGGTGCCGGTGGCCCAGGCACAGCTGGCCGTTCCGCAGCCGGGTGCGCCGGTGCCGCTGGGCGCCCCGGTCGTACCCAGAAAATCGGGTTTCGCCAGGAACGCGATCGCCGGCTGGGCCAGCACCTCGATGATCACGACCGGGATCTGGGCCGCGACGAGCATCTCGAGCGGCCACCCGTCCTACTTCTGGCCGATCTGGGTGATCATCCCGATGGGCGCGGCGGTCGTCGCCAAGCTGATCAAGGGCAGTGACCACGAGGAGCGGGAGCGCAGCGAGCGCGAACAGCGCCGGGCCCTCCGCGACGAGCACCGCCGGGAGCGTCGCGACTGATCCGCCCGGACCGTGCCCTGGAGTCCCGTCAGGGCCCCGGGGCCCTTCTGTGTCCCCCTGAGGCCGGCGCACGGGTGCCCTCAGCGGACATTCAAGAACATTATCTGGTTACGCCGCGCCACTGCTCCCCGCCAGGCGGCACCTCGGCGAGAAGGTCCGGACCCGTCCGCGCGCCGGCGGACTCTTCCGGGGGAGCGGCGACCAGTTCCGAGGAACAGCTGACCCGGACCCATGAGGGTCCTCGGCCGGTGCGGCGTCACGCCGGGTCCGACCACCTTCCGGCGGGTCCACCGCCGGCCGACAGGCCAGAGTCCCCGACCAGCGGCTCAGGCGCTGGTAGCGGCGGCGCTCAGCGCCTCGGCCGGGAGCTTGCCCACCCCGCCGTCATGCGCCGTCAACACCCACACCCCATCGTCGAAGATCGCGATCGAGTGCTCCACATGCACCGCCATCGAGGCGTCCTTGGTGACGACGGTCCAACCGTCGTTCAGCTCGACCACCTTCGCGGAACCCTCGGTGATCATCGGCTCGATGGCCAGCGCCATGCCCGCCGTGAGCACCGGACCGCGGCCCGGACGGCCGTAGTTGTGCACGTGCGGGTCCTGGTGCATCTCGGTGCCGATGCCGTGGCCGCCGTAGCCGCGCACCGTGCCGTACCGGCCGACCTTGCGGACGCCGGTCTCCACCGCGTGCCCGATGTCCGACAGCCTGGCGCCGGCCTGGGCGGCGGCGATGCCGGCCCACATGCCCGACTCGGCGGCCTCGATCATCGTGAGCAACTCCGGGCGGACCTCGCCGACCGGGACCGTGATCGCCGAGTCGCCGTGCCAGCCGTCGAGGATCGCCCCGCAGTCGATCGACACCAGGTCCCCCTCGCGGAGGACCTGCTTCGTCGACGGAATGCCGTGCACGACCTGCTCGTTCACGGAGGCGCAGATCGTGGCCGGGAAGCCGTGGTACCCCTTGAACGACGGGACCGCGCCCACCGACCGGATGTGCTCCTCCGCCATGGCGTCGAGCTCGCCGGTCGAGATCCCCGGGCGCACCGCCGCCCGCAGCTTCGCGAGCGTGTCCGCAACGATCAGGCCAGCCGCCCGCATCTTGTGCAACTGCTCGACGGACTTGATCTGGATATCGTCGCCGTACAAGTTCGAATCCCCGCTACTTGGCGGAGGCTGGTCAGCCCCCGTAGGACCGGAGCGCGTCGATCGCCCGGTTCGTGATGTCCTCGACCGGTCCGGTCGCGTCGATGCCCACCAGCTTGCCCTGGGCGCCGTAGAAGTCGACCAGTGGCGCGGTCTTCTCCGCGTACTCCCGCAACCGGTTGGCGATCGTCGTCGGATTGTCGTCGTCGCGCTGGAACAGCTCGCCCTGGCAGTTGTCGCACACGCCCGGTTTGACCGTCGGCTCGAACTCGACGTGCCAGATCCGACCGCAGCTGCGGCACATCCGCCGGCCGGACAGCCGACGGATCACCTCGTCGTCGTCCACGACGAGCTCCAGCACCAGGTCCAGCGTGAAGCCCAGGTCGACGAGCAGCTTGTCCAGCGCTACGGCCTGCGGCACGGTGCGAGGGAAGCCGTCGAGCAGGAACCCGTCGACGGCGTCCGACTCGGCCAGCCGGTCGCGGACCATGTTGATGGTGACCTCGTCCGGGACCAGGTCGCCAGCGTCCATGTACCGCTTCGCCTCGAGCCCGAGCGGAGTCTTCTGGGTCACGTTGGCCCGGAAGATGTCGCCGGTGGAGATCCCCGGTACCGCGAGGTGCGACGCGATGAACTGCGCCTGGGTGCCCTTACCGGCCCCGGGTGGTCCTACCAGAACGAGCCTCACGCGGATACCACCTCACTGCGCCTGCCAACCCGCGCCACTACCTCAGGAACCCTTCGTAGTTGCGCTGCATGAGCTGGCTCTCGATCTGCTTGACCGTCTCCAGGCCCACGCCGACGATGATCAGCACTGCCGTACCACCGAACGGGAAGTTCTGCTTGTTGCCACCGGCCAGACCCATGAACAGGTTCGGCAGGACGGCGATGATGCCGAGGTAGATCGCACCCGGCAGCGTGATGCGGCTCAGGATGAAGTCAAGGTACTCGGCGGTCGGCTTGCCCGGGCGGATACCCGGAATGAAGCCGCCGTACTTCTTCATGTTGTCCGCGACCTCGGTCGGGTTGAACGTGATGGCGACGTAGAAGTAGGTGAAGAACAGGATCATCGCGAAGTACAGGGTGATGTGCACCCAGCTCTCCTGCGGGATGATCCACTTGTTGATGAACTTGCCCCACGCCGGCAGGTTGTTCTGGTCCATCAGCTGGAGGCCGAGCGTCGGCAGGTACAGCAGCGACGAGGCGAAGATGACCGGGATGACGCCGGCCTGGTTGACCTTCAGCGGAATATAGGTGGACGTGCCCCCGTACATCCGGCGGCCGACCATCCGCTTCGCGTACTGCACCGGGACCCGGCGCTGCGCCTGCTCGATGAAGATGACCAGCGCGATGACGATCAGGCCGATCGCGACGATGATGACGAAGTTCCACTTGTTCTGCGACCAGACCTGCAGGCCCTCAGCGGGGAGCCGCGCAGCGATCGAGGTGAAGATCAGGACGGACATGCCGTTGCCGACGCCCTTGTCCGTGACCATCTCGCCGAGCCACATGATCACACCGGTTCCCGCGGTCATCGTGATGACCAGGCACGTCAGTGTGAGCCAGTTCGGCATGATCGTGCTGACCGGGATCGGCTCGGTGTCACCCGTGCTGCACCGGTTCTGGAAGAGCTGGCCCGACTTGGCCAGAGCCACGAACCCGGAGGCCTGCAGGACCGCGAGACCCAGCGTCAGATACCGCGTGTACTGCGTGATCTTGGCCTGCCCCGACTGCCCCTCCTTCTTCAGCTGCTCGAGCCGCGGGATGACCACGGTGAGCAGCTGGAGGATGATGCTCGCCGTGATGTAGGGCATGATGCCCAGCGCGAACACCGTCAGCTGCAGGAGCGCCCCGCCGGAGAACAGGTTGAGCAGGGTGAACACCTCGTTGGTGTCACCCGTGTTCATCCGCTCGATGCACCGCTGGACGTTGCCGTAGTTCACACCGGGGCTGGGGATCGTGGCGCCCAACCGGTAGATGGCGACGATGAACAGCGTGAACAACAGCTTCTTGCGCAGGTCAGGCGTGCGAAACGCACTGAAAAATGCGGAGAGCAACAGATCCTCCTGCGCGAGCGGCCACGGGGGGCGGCCGATTGCCGGTGAGCGGTGTTGGGCCCGGCGGGCCCACCGCATGGGGGGGTGAAGCCTATATGCGACCGGACTCTAACAGCACATGCCCCCTCCGGTCAGGAGGGCCGGCCGGACTATTTCATCCGGGGCAGTCGAAAACACCCCGAACGAGCATGGACCCTGTCCCGGAGGCCGCTCCCCATTGTGCTGGGGAGGACGGCCGCTGGACAGGGTCCATCGCCAACTCGTTACAGCTCGGTAACCGAGCCGCCGGCAGCCTCGATCTTCTCCTTGGCCGACGCGCTGAACGCGTTGGCCGAGATGTCGAGCTTCACGCCGCCCAGGTCCCCGGAACCGAGAACCTTGACGAGCTGCCCCTTGCGGACCGCGCCGGCCTGGACCAGCTCGAGAACGCCGATGGTGCCGCCGTTCGGGAACAGCTCAGCCAGACGCTCCAGGTTCACGACCTGGAACTCCACCTTGAACTTGTTCTTGAAACCCTTGAGCTTCGGCAGGCGCATGTGGATGGGCATCTGCCCACCCTCGAACCACTGGTGCACGGAACGACGGGCCTTGGTGCCCTTCGTGCCACGACCGGCGGTCTTGCCCTTCGAGCCCTCACCGCGACCAACGCGGGTCTTGTCCGTCTTCGCACCGGGAGCCGGGCGCAGGTGGTGAACCTTGATCGTCATCGCTACTCGACCTCCTCGACCTTGACGAGGTGAATCACGGTCTTGATCATGCCCCGAATCTCGGGACGGTCCTCTTTGACCACCTCATCGTTGATCCGCTTCAGACCAAGCGTCCGCAGCGTGTCCCGCTGGTTCTGCTTGCCGCCGATACCGGACCGGAGCTGGGTGACCTTCAGGCGTGCCATGTCATGCCCCCGCAGCCGCCGCACGAGCCCGCAGCATGGCGGCCGGTGCGACATCCTCGACCGGGAGACCACGGCGCGCGGCCACGGCTTCCGGCGATTCCAACGACTTCAGAGCAGCGACCGTCGCGTGCACGATGTTGATCGCGTTCGACGAACCCTGGCTCTTGGAGAGCACGTCGTGGATACCGACGCACTCCAGCACGGCGCGCACCGGACCACCGGCGATAACACCGGTACCAGCGCTGGCGGGCTTCAGCAGGACCTTGCCCGCCGCGTCCTCACCGAGCACCGGGTGCGGGATCGTCGAACCGATCCGCGGCACCTTGAAGAAGTGCTTCTTGGCCTCCTCGACACCCTTGGCGATCGCCGCGGGCACCTCCTTGGCCTTGCCGTATCCGACACCTACGGTGCCGTCGCCATCCCCGACCACGACGAGCGCGGTGAAGCTGAACCGACGACCACCCTTGACCACCTTGGCCACGCGGTTGATAGCAACCACGCGCTCGAGGTGCGGCGTCTTCTCCTGGGCCTGGCCCCGACCGCCCTCGCGACGGTTGTCGCGACGGTTGCCCTGGCCACCACCCTCGTTACTCGTGCCAGCGGTACCGGACCCACCGCCACGGCGCTGTGCTCCTGGCATCAGACTCTCCTCTCGTGACGGTTTCTAGAACTCAAGTCCGGCTTCGCGGGCCGCGTCGGCCAGGGCGGCGATGCGCCCCGTGTACCGGTCGCCACCGCGGTCGAAGACCACAGCGCTGATCCCGGCGGCCTTGGCGCGCTCCGCTACCAGTGCACCGACCTTGGTGGCGAGAGCGCGCTTGTCGCCCTCGGCCCCGCGGAAGGACGCCTCGAGCGTGGACGCCGACGCCAGGGTGATGCCCTTGGTGTCGTCCACGATCTGAGCGACCATGTGCCGCAGCGAACGGGTGACCACCAGGCGCGGACGCTCGGCGGTGCCGTTGACGTTCTTGCGCACGCGGAAGTGCCGGCGCGCACGCGCGACCCGACGGCTGGCGGAGATGCCCCCACCGTTGCGGCGCTTGAGCAGCGTGGCGGTCACTTCTTGCCTGCCTTTCCAGCCTTGCGGCGGACGTTCTCGCCCTGGTACCGCACACCCTTGCCCTTGTACGGCTCCGGCGGACGGATCTTGCGGATGTTCGCGGCGACCTCGCCCACCTGCTGCTTGTCGATACCCTCGATCGAGAAGATGGTCGGCTTCTCGACAGCGAAGGTGATACCCGCCGGGGCGGGAACGACGACCGGGTGGGAGAAGCCCAGAGCGAACTCCAGGTCCGAGCCCTTGGCGGTCACGCGGTAACCGGTGCCCTGGATCTCCAGAACCTTCTTGTAGCCGGAGGTCACGCCGACGATCATGTTGGCCACGAGCGTACGGGACAGCCCGTGCAGCTCCTTGGCCTTGCGCTCGTCGTTCGGCCGGATAACAGCGATCTGGCCGTTCTCCTCGCGCTCAGCCGTGATCGGCTCGGCGAGGGTGTGCTCCAGCGACCCCTTGGGGCCCTTCACCTTGACGGTCTGGCCGTCAATGGTGATGTCCACCCCGGAGGGGACATCAATCGGCTTACGCCCAATACGCGACATGTATCTGCCCCTTACCAGACGTAGGCGAGGACTTCCCCGCCTACCCCTCGCTTGCGGGCCTGCCGGTCGGTGAGCAGCCCCTGTGACGTCGAGATGATCGCAACGCCCAGGCCGCCGAGCACCCGAGGAAGCTCGGGGGACTTGGCGTACACCCGGAGACCGGGCTTGGACACGCGGCGGATGCCGGCGAGGCTCCGCTCCCGGTTCTGGCCGAACTTGAGCTCCACGTGGAGAGTCCTGCCAACGGCGCCCTCAGCGGGCTCCTCGACGGTCCAGCCGGTGATGTAGCCCTCGGCCTTGAGTACCTCGGCGATGTTCGCCTTGATCTTCGAGTAGGGCATCTTCACCTGGTCGTGGTACGCCTGATTGGCGTTGCGCAGACGCGTGAGCATGTCTGCGATCGGGTCGGTCATCGTCATCGGTTTAAATCAGCCTTTCTCGCCGCGGTTCCCGGTACTGCTAGGGCCTACGGCGAAGCGCGGTGGCTAAGTAGTTCGGTTACCAGGAGGCCTTGGTCACGCCGGGGAGCTCGCCGCGGTGGGCCATCTCCCGGATGCAGATCCGGCAGAGGCCGAACTTGCGGTACACAGCCTTCGGGCGACCGCAACGCTGGCAGCGGGTGTACGCACGGACCGCGAACTTCGGCTTCGCGGCCGCCTTGAGAATCAGCGCCTTCTTAGCCATCAGTTCTCCTTGAACGGGAAGCCCAGGAGCTTCAGCAGCGCCCGGCCCTCGTCGTCGGTCTTCGCGGTCGTGACCACGGTGATGTCCATACCGCGGACGCGGTCGATCTTGTCCTGGTCGATCTCGTGGAACGTCGACTGCTCGGTCAGGCCGAACGTGTAGTTCCCGTTACCGTCGAGCTTGCGCCCGTCCAGGCCGCGGAAGTCGCGGATGCGGGGCAGCGAGATCGACAGCAGCCGGTCCAGGAACTCCCACATCCGGTCGCCCCGCAGGGTGACCTTGGCGCCGATCGGCATGCCCTCGCGGAGCTTGAACTGCGCGATCGACTTGGTCGCCTTGCGGATCAGCGGCTTCTGGCCTGTGATCGTGGTCAGGTCACGGACAGCGCCGTCGATCAGCTTGGCGTCGCGAGCAGCCTCACCGACACCCATGTTCACGACGATCTTGACCAGGCCGGGAACCAGCATCGAGTTCTTGTACTCGAACTGCTTCTGCAGCTCGCCCTTGACCTCGTCGCGGTACCGCGTCTTGAGGCGCGGGGCCACCTTCTCAACCGTCGTCATCACAGGTCCTTACCGTTGCTGCGCGCGACGCGAACCTTCGCGCCGGACTCGTCGATGCGAGCCCCGACGCGGGTCGGCTTGCCGTCGCTGTCGACCACGGCCACGTTGCTCACGTGGATCGGGGCCTCCTGGGTGATGATGCCACCGGTCTTCGCGCCACGCTGGGTGGTGCGGATGCTGGTGTGCTTCTTGACCCGGTTGACACCCTCGACGAGGACCTTGTCGAGCGTCGGGTAGGCCGCGATGACCTTGCCCTTGGCGCCCTTGTCCTTACCGGCGATGATGACGACCGTGTCGCCCTTTTTGATCTTCACGGTCTACAACACCTCCGGTGCGAGGGAGATGATCTTCATGAACCGCTTGTCCCGCAGCTCGCGCCCAACCGGGCCGAAGATACGGGTACCGCGGGGGTCGCCGCCATCCTTGATGATGACGGCGGCGTTCTCGTCGAAGCGAATGTACGAGCCGTCCGGCCGCCGCTTCTCCTTGGCGGTGCGAACAACGACAGCCTTGACGACGTCGCCCTTCTTCACACCGGCCGCGGGGATCGCGTCCTTGACCGTGGCCACGATGACGTCGCCAATGCTCGCGTAGCGCCGACCGGAGCCACCGAGAACACGGATGCAAAGGATTTCCTTGGCACCTGTGTTGTCGGCGACGCGCAGTCGCGACTCCTGCTGGATCACGTCAACTCCTGTTGTCTCGCCGGTTCTCTACCGCCCACAGCAGCAGAGCCTGGCGGAACTAGCCGGTTACTTACTTGGCCTTCTCGAGGATCTCCACGATCCGCCAACGCTTGGTGGCCGACAGCGGACGCGTCTCCATGAGGACAACGCGGTCGCCGATGCCGCAGGCGTTCTGCTCGTCGTGCGCCTTGAGCTTACGAGTCCGCCGCAGAACCTTGCCGTAGAGCGGGTGCTTGACCCGGTCCTCGACAGCCACGACGACGGTCTTGTCCATCTTGTCGCTGACGACCAGGCCCTCGCGCGTCTTACGACGGCTGCGCTCCTCGGTCTCAGCGGTTTCGTTCACGGTCTCGCTCATGACGCCACCTCAGTAGGCGCGGCGCTCAGACCAAGCTCGCGCTCGCGCATGATCGTGTAGATCCGGGCAACCTCACGCCGGACCGTCTGGAGCCGCCGGTTGTTGTCCAGCTGCCCCGTCGCCGCCTGCACCCGAAGGTTGAACAGCTCCGCCTTGGCTTCCGAGAGTCGGGTCTTGAGCTCCTCGTCGGAGATCTCCCGAACCTCAGCAGCCGGAGTAACCGCTGCCATCACGCCTCACCCACTTCGCGCTTAACAATGCGGCACTTCATCGGCAGCTTGTGGATCGCGCGTCGCATTGCTTCACGCGCGATCACCTCGTTCGGGAACGCCATCTCGAACAGGATCCGACCCGGCTTGACGTTCGCGACCCACCACTCGGGGGAACCCTTACCGGAACCCATGCGGGTCTCGGCGGGCTTCTTCGTGATGGACTGGTCCGGGAAGATCGTGATCCAGACCTTACCGCCACGCTTGATGTGACGGGTCATCGCGATACGTGCCGACTCGATCTGCCGGTTCGTCACGTACGCCGGCTCCAGAGCCTGGATGCCGAACTCACCGAAGACAACCCTGGTGCCGCCCTTGGCCGCACCCGACCGCTTGGGGTTGTGCGGCTTACGGAAGCCCTTCGGGGGCTTACGTGGCATCAACATGTCAGGTCAGCCCTCCTGCCCGTTTTCAGTCACCGGAGCGGCCTCAACAGCAGCAGCGGCGTCGGTGTTCTTGGTACCGCCGAACTCGGCCGCAGCCGCACGTCCAGCCTCAGTGCTGTGCCCGGTCGTACCGGTCGCACCCGAGCGACCACTGCGACGCGGACGGTCGGCGGCACCGGCGCGCGGCTCGCGGCGCGGACGGCCAGCGGCCGCCTGCTGCTCGAGCGCGTCACGACCGGGGACGGCGTCGCCCTTGTAGATCCAGACCTTCACGCCGATCCGACCGAAGGTGGTCCGGGCCTCGAAGAAGCCGTAGTCGATGCCCGCACGCAGCGTGTGCAGCGGAACGCGACCCTCACGGTAGAACTCCGTGCGGCTCATCTCGGCGCCGCCGAGACGGCCGGAGACCTGAACCCGGATGCCCTTGACGAGCGGGTTCTTCATCGCCGACTGCATCGACTTACGCATCGCCCGCCGGAACGAAACCCGGCTGGACAGCTGCTCCGCCACGCCCTGGGCGACCAGCTGCGCATCCGACTCGGGGTTCTTGACCTCGAGGATGTTCAGCTGGATCTGCTTGCCCGTGAGCTTCTCGAGAGCGGTACGGATCTTGTCCGCCTCCGCACCCTTCCGGCCGATGACAATGCCCGGCCGGGCGGTGTGGATGTCGATGCGGACCCGGTCCCGGGTGCGCTCGATGTCGACCTTCGAGATACCCGCGCGCTCAAGCCCCTTGGACATCATGCGACGGATCTTGACATCCTCGCCGACGTAGTCCTTGTACAGCTTGTCCGCGTACCACCGGGACTTGTACTCGGTGCTGATGCCGAGTCGGAACCCGTGCGGGTGAACTTTCTGACCCATTACTCGGCGCTCTCCTTCTCGGCCTCAACCGCCGGAGCGGCCTCGGCAGCCTTCGCGGCCTTCTTGACGGTACGCGGAGCCGCAGCCTGCACGCTTTCCACCACGATCGTGATGTGGCACGTGCGCTTGCGGATCCGGTACGCCCGACCCTGAGCCCGCGGCCGGAACCGCTTCAGCGTCGGACCCTCATCGACGAAAGCCTCGGCCACGAGCAGCGAGTCGGGGTCGAGCCGCTCGTTGTTCTCGGCGTTGGCGATCGCACTTGCGAGCACCTTGTAGATCGGCTCGCTGGCTGCCTGCGGCGCAAACTTGAGAACCGTGAGCGCCCTGTTGGCGGGCAGGCCACGGACCAGGTTGATCACCCGGCGTGCCTTACTCGCCGAGACGCGCACGTGGCGCGCAACCGCCCTCGCGCCCGGAAGCGCTGGAGCGTCGCCCTTAACTGGCATCGCTGTAAACCCCTACTCGTCGATTCCCGGCCGGTTAGCGCCGACGGCTCTTGCGGTCGTCCTTCTCGTGACCCTTGAACGTGCGGGTCAGAGCGAACTCGCCGAGCTTGTGCCCGACCATCGCCTCCGAGATGAAGACGGGCACGTGCTTGCGCCCGTCGTGCACGGCGATCGTGTGCCCCAGGAAGTCCGGGGTGATGGTCGAGCGCCGCGACCAGGTCTTGATGACGTTCTTGGTGCCCTTTTCGTTCTGGACATCCACCTTCTTCTGAAGGTGGTCGTCCACGAAGGGGCCCTTCTTGAGACTGCGAGGCATCTCTCGTTACTCCCGGACTAACCGCGCTTGCGGGTCGCGTAGCGACGGCGGACGATGAGCTTGTCGCTGGCCTTGCCCTTGCGGCGCGTACGCCCCTCGGGCTTGCCGTTCGGGTTGACCGGGTGGCGACCACCGGAGGTCTTACCCTCACCACCACCGTGCGGGTGGTCAACCGGGTTCATCGCGACACCACGGACGGTCGGGCGCTTGCCCTTCCACCGCATACGGCCGGCCTTACCCCAGTTGATGTTGGACTGCTCTGCGTTGCCGATCTCACCGATGGTGGCGCGGCAGCGGATGTCCACCCGCCGCATCTCGCCCGAGGGCAGACGGAGGGTCGCGTACGTACCCTCCTTGCCCAGGAGCTGGATGCCAACACCCGCGGAGCGGGCCATCTTGGCCCCGCCGCCCGGACGAAGCTCCACAGCGTGGATCGTCGTACCGGTCGGGATGTTGCGCAGCGGCAGGTTGTTGCCCGGCTTGATGTCGGCACCAACGCCGGCCTCGATCCGGTCGCCCTGCTTCAGGTCCTTCGGCGCGATGATGTACCGCTTCTCGCCGTCAGCGAAGTGCAGGAGCGCGATCCGAGCCGTACGGTTCGGGTCGTACTCGATGTGCGCGACCTTGGCCGGCACGCCGTCCTTGTCCGCCCGCTTGAAGTCGATCAGGCGGTACTGACGCTTGTGACCGCCACCCTGGTGGCGAGTCGTGATCCGACCCTGCGCGTTCCGGCCGCCCTTGGAGTGCAGCGGGCGCAGCAGCGACTTCTCGGGCGTGCTACGCGTGATCTCAGCGAAGTCAGCAACGCTGGAACCACGGCGACCCGGGGTCGTCGGCTTGTACTTGCGGATGCCCATTTACCTACTCCTCGTCAGCTGACCGGGCCGCCGAAGGCCTCAATCCGGTCACCCGGGGCCAACGTCACGATCGCGCGCTTGGTGTCCTTGCGCTTGCCCCAGCCGAACTTGGTGCGCTTGCGCTTACCCTCGCGGTTGAGCGTGTTCACCGACTCCACCTTGACGCTGAAGATCTGCTGGATAGCGATCTTGATGTGCGTCTTGTTGGCGTCCGGGTGAACCAGGAACGTGTACTTGTTCTGGTCCAGCAGGCCGTAGCTCTTCTCGGAGACGACCGGCTGCAGGATGACGTCTCGGGGATCCCCGAAGCTCACGCCGCTCACTTGCTCTCCTCCTGCTCCTGCTTGTTACCCAGGAACTCGTTCAGAGCCTCGACGGTGAAGACCACGTCGTCGTTGACCAGCACGTCGTACGTGTTGAGTTGGTCGACGGCGAGCAGGTGCACCGTGGGCACGTTACGCAGGCTCAGCCAGGAGGTCTCCTCCACGCGGCTCAGCACGACCAGGGCGCGGGTGGCGTCCGAGATCTTGTTGAGCGCGGCGAGGGCGGTCTTCGTGGACGGCTTCTCGCCGGACACGAACGACTCGACCACGAACACCTGGCCGTTGCGGGCCCGGTCGGAGAGAGCGCCACGCAGGGCGGCGGCCTTCATCTTCTTGGGGGTCCGCTGCGAGTAGTCCCGCGGGACGGGCCCGTGCGAGACGCCACCACCAGCGAACTGCGGCGAACGGGTCGAGCCCTGACGGGCGCGACCGGTCCCCTTCTGCTTGTACGGCTTCTTGCCGCCGCCGGAGACCTCAGCGCGGGTCTTCACCTTGTGCGTGCCCTGACGGGCGGCAGCAAGCTGAGCGACAACGACCTGGTGCATCAGCGGGATGTTCGACTGCACGTCGAAGATCGCGGCGGGGAGCTCGACCGAACCGGTCGTGGCGCCCTCGGCGTCACGGACGTCAACGGTGGTCATTACTTCACACCGCCCTTCTTCAGGTTGGTCTTCGCAGCGGTACGGATGAGCACAACCGCGCCCTTCGGCCCCGGGACAGCGCCCTTGACCAGGATCAGGTTGTTCTCGACGTCAACCGCGTGCACCGACAGGTTCTGGACGGTGAAGCGAACGCCACCCATCCGACCGGCCATCCGCGTACCCCTGAAGACGCGACCCGGGGTCGCACAGGCGCCGATGGAACCCGGCGAACGGTGCTTGCGCTGCACACCGTGCGACGCCTTCAGACCGTGGAAGCCGTGCCGCTTCATGACACCGGCGTAGCCCTTACCCTTGGTGCGGCCCGTGACATCCACGGTCACACCGACGGGGAACGCTTCCGCGGTGATCTCCTGGCCCAGGGCGTACGCGTCGGCGTCCGGCGTCCGAATCTCGACGACGTGACGGCGCGGAGCGACCCCGGCCTTCTCGTAGTGACCGGCCAGCGGCTTGTTCACCTTGCGCGGGTCGATCGACCCGTACGCCAGCTGAACAGCGGCGTAGCCGTCCTTGTCGGTGCTGCGAACCTGGCTGACCACACAGGGGCCGGCCTGCACCACAGTCACCGGGACAACCTTGTTGTTGTCCCAGACCTGGGTCATGCCGAGCTTGGCGCCCAGGATGCCCTTGACTTGCCTGTCCATTGTCCGGTCCCTACAGCTTGATCTCGATGTCGACACCAGCCGGAAGGTCGAGTCGCATGAGCGAGTCAACCGTCTTCGGGGTCGGGTCGATGATGTCGATCAGACGCTTGTGCGTGCGCATCTCGAAGTGCTCGCGCGAGTCCTTGTACTTGTGCGGCGAGCGGATGACGCAGTAGCGGTTGATCTCCGTCGGCAGCGGCACCGGGCCTGCGACCTGAGCGCCGGTACGCGTCACGGTCTCGACGATCTTCCGAGCCGAAGAGTCCACGACCTCGTGGTCGTAGGCCTTGAGCCGGATGCGGATCTTCTGTCCCGCCATGGTGGCTTCTGTTTCCTTCTCTCGTGCCGCTGCTGGCCGAGGCCAGTTTCGCCTCGATTGCTTCCGACCCCCGCGCTCGGGCGTGTCGCGCTCTAGGGCCATACTCCGTCCCTGAGGACGGACAGCGGGCCCCGGTGCGACGACGGGGTCGGGGTGTTCGAGCGGGGTCGAACACCGCGAGACGGGGCGGCCTGGATGACTCCGGAGACCGGGCAGCCTGGGCCGCCCCGCAACGCACAACCTATTCATTATGCCGTACGAGGTACGGCAAAGTGAAATCGGGTTACTTAAGAATCTTAGTGACGCGCCCCGCACCCACGGTGCGGGAGCCCTCGCGGATGGCGAAACGGAGACCGTCCTCCATCGCGATGGGCTGGATCAGCGCCACAGTCATCTCGGTGTTGTCGCCGGGCATGACCATCTCGGTGCCCTCGGGCAGCGTGACGACGCCGGTGACGTCAGTCGTCCGGAAGTAGAACTGCGGACGGTAGTTGTTGAAGAACGGCGTGTGACGGCCGCCCTCTTCCTTCGAGAGGATGTAGACGTTCGCCTCGAAGTCGGTGTGCGGGGTGGTCGTGCCCGGCTTGATGATGCACTGGCCGCGCTCGATGTCCTCGCGCTTGATGCCGCGGAGCAGCAGACCGACGTTCTCACCGGCCTGGCCCTCGTCGAGCAGCTTGCGGAACATCTCGACACCGGTGACCGTGGTGGTCTGCTTGCCCGGCTTGATGCCGATGATGTCGACCTGCTCGTTCACCTTGACGATGCCGCGCTCGATACGACCGGTGGCGACGGTGCCACGACCGGTGATCGTGAACACGTCCTCGACCGGCATGAGGAACGGCTTGTCAACCTCGCGCTCGGGCTGCGGGATGAAGCTGTCCACCGCGTCCATGAGCTCGAGCAGCTTGCCCGACCACTTCGGGTCACCCTCGAGGGCCTTGAGCGCCGAGACCTGAACGACCGGCAAGTTGTCGCCGTCGAACTCGTAGGTCGAGAGCAGCTCCCGGACCTCCATCTCGACGAGCTCGAGGAGCTCCTCGTCCTCGACCGCGTCGCTCTTGTTGAGCGCCACGACGATGTAGGGAACGCCGACCTGGCGGGCCAGGAGCACGTGCTCCTTGGTCTGCGGCATCGGGCCGTCGGTCGCCGCGACCACGAGGATCGCGCCGTCCATCTGAGCGGCACCGGTGATCATGTTCTTGATGTAGTCCGCGTGACCCGGGCAGTCAACGTGGGCGTAGTGCCGCGACTCGGTCTGGTACTCGACGTGCGCGATGGAGATCGTGATACCACGAGCCTTCTCCTCGGGCGCCTTGTCGATCTCGTCGAACGGCGTGTACGGGTTGAGGTCCGGGTACTTGTCGTGCAGGACCTTCGTGATGGCCGCAGTCAGCGTCGTCTTACCGTGGTCAATGTGACCGATGGTGCCGATGTTGACGTGCGGCTTAGTCCGCTCGAACTTCGCCTTCGCCACTGTGTCCTCCTGTGGACCGTTGGTTACGTCGATCTGGGTCTGGCCCTAGTCGGACCGGCCCGGTGATGCTGCCCGGGCGTGACTACCGGCGAACTACTCGCCGGTGGCCTTCGCGATGATCTCCTTCGCCACGTTGGCCGGAACCTCAGCGTAGGAGTCGAACTGCATCGAATAGCTCGCCCGGCCCTGGGTCTTCGACCGCAGGTCGCCGACGTAGCCGAACATCTCCGACAGCGGCACCAGGGCCCGGACGACTCGGGCGCCGGAGCGCTCCTCCATCGCCTGGATGATGCCACGCCGGGAGTTGAGGTCGCCGATGACGTCACCCATGTTGTCCTCGGGGGTGACGACCTCGACTGCCATCATCGGCTCGAGGATGGTGGGGTTCGCCTTGCGGGCGGCCTCCTTCATCACGATCGAGCCGGCGATCTTGAATGCCATCTCGGACGAGTCGACCTCGTGGTACGCACCGTCGAGGAGCGTGAACTTCACGCCCACCAGCGGGTACCCGGCGAGGACACCGTACTGCAGGGAGTCCTGCGCACCGGCGTCGACCGAGGGGATGTACTCCTTCGGGATACGACCGCCGGAGACGGCGTTCACGAACTCGTACGTCGGGCCGTCCGGAGTCATCTCCAGCGGCTCGACCTTGACGATGACCTTGGCGTACTGGCCGGAGCCACCGGTCTGCTTCTTGTGCACGTAGTCGAGCTTGTCGACCGTGCCCTTGATCGTCTCGCGGTAGGCCACCTGCGGCTTGCCGATGTTGGCCTCGACGCTGAACTCGCGACGCATCCGGTCGACCAGGATGTCGAGGTGCAGCTCGCCCATACCGGAGATGACGGTCTGGCCGGTGTCCTCGTCGGTCTTGACCTGGAAGGTCGGGTCCTCCTCAGCGAGACGCTGGATCGCGGTGCCCAGCTTCTCCTGGTCGGCCTTCGACTTCGGCTCGATCGCCACCGAGATGACCGGGGCCGGGAACGTCATCGACTCGAGGATCACCGGGTTCGCCGGGTCACACAGCGTGTCACCGGTGGTGGTCTGCTTCAGACCCTGCACCGCGATGATGTCACCAGCCGACGCCGACGAGCGCTCCTCGCGCTTGTTGGCGTGCATCTGGTAGATCTTGCCGATCCGCTCCTTGCGCTCCTTGGTCGAGTTGCTGACCTGGGTGCCCGACTCGAGCGTGCCCGAGTAGACCCGGACGTAGGTCAGCTTGCCGAGGTGCTTGTCCGTCTGGATCTTGAAGGCGAGGCCCGAGAAGGGCTCCTTCGGGTCCGGGTGACGAACGACGACGGTCTCGCCGTTGAGCGCGGTGCCCTCGTACGCCGGAACGTCCAGCGGCGACGGCAGGTAGTCGATGACGGCGTCGAGCATCGGCTGGATGCCCTTGTTCTTGAACGCCGAACCGCACAGCACCGGGTTGGCCTTCGAGGCGAGGGTGGCGCGACGGATCGCGGCCTTGATCTCGTCGTTCGAGATCTCGTCCCCGCTGAGGAACAGCTCGGCGAAGGCGTCGTCCACGTCCGCGAGGGTCTCGAGCAGAGTCTCGCGAGCCTGGCCGGCGGCGTCGACCAGGTCGGCCGGGATCTCCTCGACCGCGTAGTCCTCACCCTTGGTGGTCTCGCCACGCCAGGTCAGGGCACGCATGCCGATGACGTCCACGACGCCGATGTGGTCGCCCTCGAGCCCGATCGGGATCTGGAGAACGAGCGGAGTGGCGTTGAGCCGGTCCACCATCATCTCGACGCAGCGGTCGAAGTTCGCGCCGGTGCGGTCGAGCTTGTTGACGAAGCACATGCGGGGCACGTGGTACTTGTCGGCCTGACGCCAGACGTTCTCCGTCTGCGGCTCCACGCCGGCGACGCCGTCGTACACCGCGACCGCGCCGTCGAGCACCCGCAGGGACCGCTCGACCTCGACCGTGAAGTCGACGTGACCCGGGGTGTCGATGATCTGGATCGTGTGACCAGCCCACTCGCACTTGGTGGCGGCGGACGTGATCGTGATCCCGCGCTCCTGCTCCTGCTCCATCCAGTCCATGACGGCAGCGCCCTCGTGGACCTCACCGATCTTGTACGTGATGCCGGTGTAGAACAGGATCCGCTCGGTGGTCGTCGTCTTACCGGCGTCGATGTGCGCCATGATCCCGATGTTGCGAACCTTGGCGAGCGCGTTGTCGGCGGCAGCCACTGTGATCCCTACTCGTCTCTAGAAAGTCTGGAGTTTGCACTCACTAGTTTGCCGGCCCTGGCGACCGGATTTTCACCGGCCACCGGGGCTCAGCCACCGGATCCCTGCGGCAGGGTCCCCCGCCGCAGGCATCCGTCGCGTCCTACCAGCGGTAGTGCGCGAAGGCCTTGTTCGACTCGGCCATCTTGTGCGTGTCCTCGCGACGCTTCACAGCGGCGCCGAGGCCGTTGCTGGCGTCGAGCAGCTCGTTCATGAGCCGTTCGGTCATCGTCTTCTCGCGACGCGCCCGGCTGTACTGGACGAGCCAGCGCATGCCGAGGGTCACGGCACGCTGCGGGCGCACCTCGACCGGCACCTGGTAGGTCGCGCCACCAACACGGCGGCTGCGGACCTCGAGGGTCGGCTTGATGTTGTCCAGCGCGCGCTTCAGGATGACGACCGGGTCGGTGCCGGCCTTCTCCTTGGCGCCCTCGAGGGCACCGTAGACGAGGCGCTCAGCCAGGCCACGCTTGCCTTCCAGCAGGATCTTGTTGACCAGCTGGGTGACGATCGTGGAGTTGTAGACCGGGTCCGCAACGAGCGGCCGGCGCGGGGCGGGGCCCTTACGCGGCATTAGCTCTTCTCCTTCTTCGCGCCGTAGCGGCTGCGAGCCTGCTTACGGTTCCGGACACCCTGGGTGTCGAGCGAACCGCGAATGATCTTGTAACGGACACCGGGAAGGTCCTTCACACGACCACCACGCACGAGCACGATCGAGTGCTCCTGCAGGTTGTGGCCGACGCCCGGGATGTAGGCCGTTACCTCGATGCCGCTGGTGAGTCGCACACGAGCGACCTTCCGCAGGGCCGAGTTCGGCTTCTTGGGGGTGGTCGTGTACACGCGAGTGCACACACCACGCCGCTGCGGGCTGCCCTTGAGCGCAGGCGTCTTCGTCTTGCTCGTCTTCGCCTGACGGCCCTTACGGACCAGCTGCTGGATTGTTGGCACCGGGTCTCTCCGCTCCCTCCGGCCTCGGCGCCGCGCGCCGCGGCCGGGCCGTTCACTAGCTCTTAAAGCAAAGCTGTCAGATAGTGCATGCCTGTTGCTGATGAAGCCTGGGCTTCGACCCCCGCGCTCGGGCGTGTCGCCGTCTGCGCTCCCCGATCGGATGGGGATCCGACCGGTTCTGGGCTCGTGCCCGCGTCCGGGATTAGCCGGAGCGCACGCACGATGGCCTGGGGATGCCCAGGCACAAGGGGAAAGAGTACCCACTATGAGAACGTAGGTCAAAACGAGGAGTGCCGAGGCGTGCTCATCGTGGCCCGAGTCACCGTGGCGGATGCTCTATACCAGAGTACCTGGTCGGGTTGCGCACCCCGCGCCGGTCCCCGTTACGTGCTCAGGACCACTGCCAGAAGCAGGGCCCCTACGCTGGACGCGAGCCCGACCCCGGCGAGGCACAGCCCTGTGAGGGCCACGCCCTTGCCGCTGAGTTCTCCCCTGGCCCGGCGGATCTGGCGGACCGCTGCGGCGCCGAGCGCGAGCCCGGCGAGCCCTGCGGCGGCGCCCAGCACGGCGAACGCTCCGGCCACTCGGGCGCCCCAGCCGTCCTGGGCACCGGTCACCCCGAAGCAGAGCACGGCGATCGAGACCAGCAGCGAGGCGATCCCGGCCGTCAGCGAGCCCAGGGCGACCCCGGACTGGATCGGGCGCACGGCCGGGTACGCGAGGTTGAAGTCGCCGCCGGGGCCGGGGAGGACGGCGGCCATCGCGATCGCCGGGCCCGGCTGGCGCGGTGGAGGCGGTGGGCGGTGCCACTGCGGCACCGGGGCTGGCGCTGCGGCCATGGGGGGTACCGGAGCGGGCGGCGCGCCCATGGGGTGCACCGGAGCGGGCGGCGCGGCCACCGGCGGCACCTGACCGGGCGCGGTCGACCCTGGCGTCACCCACTGCGCCGGCGGCGGCGCGACGGCCGGGGCCGGAGCCTGGGCAGGGCCTGGGACCGGGGCAGGGGCTGGGCCTGGGGCCGGACCCGGGGCCGGGATGGCGGGCTCCCGGGGAACCTCCCACGGCGAGGGTGCCGCCCACGGAATCGGCTCTGGCGGTGTCTGCCCGTGGTCCTGCGTCATGCAGCCATCTTGACGTACACCTACGACGTGTGCGAGTCGAAGTCCTGTCCCGCGCCGGTCGGAACGAGGTGCAGGAGGCCGATCACGACGGCGAGCACGAGGGCCGTGGCCGCCAGCGCCACGCCGGCCCAGGCCAGGGCGGTGCCGATCCGGACCAAACGCCGTCCGGTGAGGAAACCGGCCGCGGCGTCGATATCCGCCGTCGCCTGGCGGGCCAGGGCCAACGCGATCCAGGCGGGGACGAGCCCGCCGACCATCGGGCCCGTGACGAGCGCGGCGATCCCGAGCAGGAGGACGGCGCGCGCCTTGGTGGACGCCGTCGGGTCGGGATCCGCCGGGTGCCGGAGCGGTTGGGTCAGCATCGGGTACGCCACTGTCCCATCATGCACTCTGGCCGGGCCCCCGAAGGAGCCCGGCCAGAGTTGACGCGTTACATCTACCGGAACGAGCCCAGGTCGAAGTCGTCCAGCGGGACGGCCTGACCACTCGCCGGACCGAAGCCGTAGTCGACCTCGGTGTAGCCCGTCATGGAGTACACCCGGGCCTTGGCCTCCTCGGTCGGCTCCACCCGGATGTTGCGGTACTTGCTGATGCCAGTACCCGCCGGGATGAGCTTTCCGATGATCACGTTCTCCTTCAGGCCGATCAGGGAGTCCGACTTGGCGTTGATCGCCGCGTCGGTGAGCACCCGGGTCGTCTCCTGGAAGGAGGCGGCCGACAGCCACGAGTCCGTGGCCAGCGAGGCCTTGGTGATACCCATCAGGACCGGACGGCCGGAGGCGGGCTCGCCACCCTCGGCGACGAGGCGGCGGTTCTCCGCCTCGAACTGCGCCCGGTCGACCACCGAACCCGGCAGGAACTCCGTGGAGCCCGAGTCGATGACCGTGACCCGCTTGAGCATCTGCCGGATGATGATCTCGATGTGCTTGTCGTGGATCTGCACACCCTGCGAGCGGTACACGTTCTGGACCTCTGCGGTCAGGTGGACCTGAACCGCGCGGGGACCCATGATGCGCAGCAGCTCGTGGGGGTCGATCGTGCCCTCGACCAGCTTCTCGCCGACCTCGACCCGACCACCCTCGTGCACCCGGAGCTTCGAGCGCTTGGAGAGCTTGTCGTGCACGATCTCCTCGCTGCCGTCGTCCGGCACGATGATGATCTTGCGCATCCGCTCGCCGTCCTCGATCCGGATCTTTCCGGGGGTCTCCGCGATCGGAGCCTTACCCTTCGGAACCCGAGCCTCGAAGATCTCCTGGACACGCGGCAGACCCTGCGTGATGTCGTCACCCGCCACACCACCGGTGTGGAAGGTACGCATCGTCAGCTGGGTACCGGGCTCACCGATCGACTGGGCGGCGATGATGCCGACCGCCTCGCCGATGTCCACGTTCTTGCCCGTCGGCAGCGACCGGCCGTAGCAGGCGGCGCAGACGCCGAGCTTGGACTCGCAGGTGAGCACCGAGCGGAGCCGGAGCTCCTTGATCCCGGCCTCGACCAGCTGCTCGGTGAGCAGGGTGTTGAGGTCCGAACCGGCCGTGGCGATGACGTTGCCCTTGGCGTCCTTGACGTCGTCGCCCAGGGTGCGGGCGTGGACGCCGGACTCCGCGTGCTCGTCGACGACCAGCTTGCCGTCGATGTCCTTCGCGATGGCCATCCGGATGGCGCGCTCGGTGCCGCAGTCCTCCTCGCGGATGATCACGTCCTGCGAGACGTCCACCAGACGACGGGTCAGGTAACCCGAGTCGGCGGTACGCAGGGCCGTGTCCGCGAGGCCCTTACGGGCACCGTGGGTGGCGATGAAGTACTCCAGGACCGACAGGCCCTCGCGGAACGAGGACTTGATCGGACGCGGGATGATCTCGCCCTTGGGGTTGGCCACCAGACCACGGATCGCGGAGATCTGCCGGAGCTGCAGCATGTTTCCACGGGCACCCGAGTGGATCATGACCCACAGCGGGTTCTCCTGCGGGAGCGCCGTCTCCATCTCCTTGGCGACCTCGTTGGTCGCCTTGGTCCAGATCTCGATCAGCTCGCCACGCCGCTCCTCCGCCGTCATCAGACCGCGGTGGTACTGCTTCTCGATCAGGTCGGCGTCCTTCTCGTACCGGCCGAGGATCTCCCACTTCTTGGGCGGCTGGACGACGTCCTCGATCGAGATCGTGACGCCGGACCAGGTCGCCCAGTGGAAGCCGTACTCCTTGAGCGCGTCCAGCGTCGCCGCCAGCTGCACCTTGGGGTAGCGCTCCGCCAGGTCGTTGACGATCACCGAGAGCTGACCCTTGCGGATCTCGTAGTTCACGAACCGGTAGTCCACCGGCAGCGTCTCGTTGAACAGCACCCGGCCCAGCGTCGTGGTGACGATGAGCGGCGTGCCCGGCTCCCAGCCCTCCGGGGCCTCCCACGGGGCGTCGAACGCGCCGTTGTCGACCTCGGTGAGGCCGTCGAGGCGGATCTTCACCGGCTGCTGCAGGTGCAGCTCGCCCGCGTCGTAGGCCATCCGCGCCTCGGCGTCCGTCGAGAACACCCGGGGGTCCGGCTGCGCCTTCGGGGACACGTGGCTCAGGTGGTACAGGCCGATGATCATGTCCTGGGTGGGCATGGTGACCGGCTTGCCGTCCGACGGCTTGAGGATGTTGTTGCTCGAGAGCATCAGCACCCGCGCCTCGGCCTGGGCCTCGGCGGACAGCGGCACGTGGACCGCCATCTGGTCACCGTCGAAGTCGGCGTTGAACGCCGTACACACGAGCGGGTGGATCTGGATGGCCTTGCCCTCGACCAGCTGGGGCTCGAAGGCCTGGATGCCCAGACGGTGCAGGGTGGGCGCGCGGTTCAGCAGCACCGGGTGCTCGGTGATGACCTCTTCGAGGACGTCCCACACGACCGGGCGCTGACGCTCGACCATCCGCTTGGCGGACTTGATGTTCTGGGCGTGGTTGAGGTCGACCAGCCGCTTCATCACGAACGGCTTGAACAGCTCCAGCGCCATTTGCTTCGGCAGGCCGCACTGGTGCAGCTTGAGCCGCGGGCCGACGACGATGACGGAACGACCGGAGTAGTCCACGCGCTTGCCGAGCAGGTTCTGACGGAACCGACCCTGCTTACCCTTCAGCATGTCGCTGAGGGACTTCAGCGGCCGGTTGCCCGGACCCGTCACCGGACGACCACGACGACCGTTGTCGAACAGTGCGTCCACGGCCTCCTGGAGCATCCGCTTCTCGTTGTTCACGATGATCTCGGGGGCACCGAGGTCGATCAGACGCTTGAGGCGGTTGTTCCGGTTGATCACGCGCCGGTACAGGTCGTTCAGGTCGCTCGTCGCGAACCGGCCACCGTCGAGCTGCACCATCGGGCGCAGGTCCGGCGGGATGACCGGGACGCAGTCCAGCACCATGCCGAGCGGCGAGTTGCCGGTGCTCAGGAACGCGGCGACGACCTTCAGGCGCTTGAGGGCACGGATCTTGCGCTGGCCCTTGCCCGAACGGATGGTCTCGCGCAGCAGCTCGGCCTCTTCGTTCAGGTCGAGGTTCTGCAGGAGGGCCTTGATCGCCTCGGCGCCCATGCCACCGGTGAAGTAGTCCTCGAACCGGTCGCGGAGCTCGCGGTAGAGCATCTCGTCCGGGACGAGCTGCTTCGGCTCGAGCTTGCGGAAGGTGTCGAGCACCTCGTCGAGGCGGTCGATCTCGCGCTGGATCCGGTCCCGGATCTGGCGCATCTCGCGCTCGCCGGCTTCCTTCACCTTGCGGCGGACGTCAGCCTTCGCGCCCTCGGCCTCGAGCTCGCCCAGGTCGGCCTCGAGCTTCTTGGCCCGGCCGTCGACGTCGACGTCCCGGCGGTTCTCCAGCTGACGCTTCTCCGCGAGGATCTCGTTCTCGATCGTCTGCAGGTCGCGGTGCCGCGCCTCGGTGTCGACACTGGTGACGACGTACGAGGCGAAGTAGATGATCTTTTCGAGGTCCTTCGGGGCCAGGTCGAGCAGGTAACCCAGCCGGCTCGGCACACCCTTGAAGTACCAGATGTGGGTCACCGAGGCGGCGAGCTCGATGTGGCCCATGCGCTCACGGCGGACCTTCGCCCGGGTCACCTCGACGCCGCAGCGCTCACAGATGATGCCCTTGAAGCGAACCCGCTTGTACTTGCCGCAGTAGCACTCCCAGTCCCGGGTCGGACCGAAGATCTTCTCGCAGAAGAGTCCGTCCTTCTCAGGCTTCAGGGTGCGGTAGTTGATGGTCTCGGGCTTCTTGACCTCGCCGTGCGACCACTGACGGATGTCGTCAGCTGTCGCCAGGCCGATCCGCAGCTCATCGAAGTAGTTGACATCGAGCACTTCGTCTACGTCCTTACTCAGTTACTCGGGCAGTAAGTGTCTGTCGGAGATGTGGCCGGCCCCCGTGAGGAGGCCGGCCGCGACCTCAGACCTCTTCGACGCTGCTCGGCTCGCGCCGTGACAGGTCGATCCCCAGCTCTTCGGCGGCGCGGAAGACCTCGTCGTCCTGGTCCCGCATCTCCAGTGGCACACCGTCCGACGAGAGAACCTCGACGTTCAGGCAGAGCGACTGGAGCTCCTTGAGCAGCACCTTGAAGGACTCCGGGATACCCGGCTCGGGGATGTTCTCCCCCTTGACGATGGCCTCGTAGACCTTCACTCGGCCGAGCACGTCATCCGACTTGATGGTGAGGAGCTCCTGCAGGGCGTAGGCGGCGCCGTACGCCTGCATGGCCCAGCACTCCATCTCACCGAAGCGCTGACCACCGAACTGGGCCTTACCACCGAGCGGCTGCTGCGTGATCATCGAGTAGGGACCCGTCGACCGCGCGTGGATCTTGTCATCCACGAGGTGGTTCAGCTTGAGGATGTAGACGTAGCCGACCGCGATCGGATGCGGCAACGGCTCGCCGGAGCGACCGTCGAACAGCTTCGCCTTACCGTTGCCCTCGACGAGCTGCTGCCCGTCGCGGGTCCGGATCGTGGACGCGAGGAGACCGGTGATCTCCTCCTCGCGGGCGCCGTCGAAGACCGGGGTTCCGACCCGGGTGTTCGGCCCGGACTCGTCCGCACCGATCGCCCGCAGGGCCTTCTTCCACTCGGCGTCCTCGCCCTCGACCTTCCAGCCGGTCTTGGCCACCCAGCCGAGGTGCATCTCGAGCACCTGGCCGATGTTCATCCGGCCCGGAACACCGAGCGGGTTGAGCACGATGTCGACCGGCGTGCCGTCCTGGAGGAACGGCATGTCCTCGACCGGGAGGATCTTGGAGATGACACCCTTGTTGCCGTGGCGTCCGGCGAGCTTGTCGCCGTCCTGGATCTTCCGCTTCTGGGCCACGTAGACGCGGACCAGCTCGTTGACGCCCGGGGGCAGCTCGTCGCCGTCGTCGCGGCTGAACGTGCGGACCCCGATGACCGTGCCGGTCTCGCCGTGCGGAACCTTCAGCGACGTGTCCCGCACCTCGCGGGCCTTCTCGCCGAAGATGGCGCGCAGCAGGCGCTCCTCCGGGGTCAGCTCGGTCTCGCCCTTGGGCGTGACCTTGCCGACCAGGATGTCGCCGGGGACGACCTCGGCGCCGATCCGGATGATGCCGCGCTCGTCGAGGTCGGCGAGCATCTCCTCGCTGACATTCGGGATGTCGCGGGTGATCTCCTCCGGACCCAACTTGGTGTCACGGGCGTCGACCTCGTGCTCCTCGATGTGGATCGAGGTGAGCACGTCCTCCTGGACGAGGCGCTGCGACAGGATGATCGCGTCCTCGTAGTTGTGACCCTCCCACGGCATGAACGCCACGAGCAGGTTCTTGCCGAGCGCCATCTCACCCTGGTCCGTACACGGACCGTCGGCGATGACCTGGCCGGCCTCGACACGCGAGCCCTCGATGACGACCGGCTTCTGGTTCACGCACGAGCCAGAGTTCGACCGACGGAACTTGTGCAGCAGGTACGTCCGGCGGTGGCCGTCGTCCTGGTGCACCGTCACGTAGTCGGCGCAGACGTCCTCGACGACACCGGCGACCTCGGCGACGACCACGTCACCGGCGTCGACCGCTGCCCGGTACTCCATACCCGTACCGACCAGAGGAGCGTCGCTCTTGATCAGCGGCACGGCCTGACGCTGCATGTTCGCACCCATGAGGGCGCGGTTCGCGTCGTCGTGCTCGAGGAACGGGATCATGGCGGTCGCGACCGACGTCATCTGACGCGGCGAGACATCCATGTAGTCGACGGCCGACGGGGTCACGAAGTCGACCTCGCCGCCCTTACGACGCACCAGGACGCGGTCCTCGAGGAACGTGCCGTCGGCGCGCAGCGGGGCGTTGGCCTGCGCGATGACGTGCCGGTCCTCTTCGTCCGCGGTGAGGTAGTCGACCTGCTCGGTGACCCGACCGGAGTCGTCCACCTTGCGGTACGGCGTCTCGATGAAGCCGAACGGGTTGACCCGCGCGAACGTCGACAGAGCGCCGATCAGGCCGATGTTCGGGCCTTCCGGGGTCTCGATCGGGCACATCCGGCCGTAGTGGGACGGGTGCACGTCACGGACCTCGAAGCCGGCCCGCTCACGGGACAGACCACCCGGGCCCAGCGCGCTGAGGCGCCGGCGGTGGGTCAGACCCGCCAGAGGGTTGTTCTGGTCCATGAACTGGGACAACTGGGACGTCCCGAAGAACTCCTTGATCGCCGCCACGACGGGACGGATGTTGATCAGGGTCTGCGGGGTGATCGCCTCGACGTCCTGCGTGGTCATCCGCTCACGGACGACGCGCTCCATCCGGCTCAGGCCGACGCGCACCTGGTTCTGGATGAGCTCGCCGACCGTACGCAGCCGCCGGTTGCCGAAGTGGTCGATGTCGTCGGACTCGTAGCCATCCTCACCGGCGTGCAGCCGGCACAGGTACTCGATCGTCGACACGACGTCCTCGTCGGTGAGCACGCCGGTGGTGATCGGCGCGTCCACGGCCAGCTTCTTGTTGACCTTGTAACGGCCGACCTTCGCCAGGTCGTACCGCTTCGGGTTGAAGAAGAGGTTGTCGAGGAGGTTCTGGGCGTTCTCCCGCGTCGGCGGCTCGCCGGGACGCAGCTTGCGGTAGATGTCGAGCAGCGCCTCGTCCTGCGTGGCGATGTGGTCCTTCTCCAGGGTGGTCATCATGAGCTCGGACCAGGAGAAACGCTCCCGGATCTGCTCATCCGACCAGCCGATGGCCTTCAGGAGGACCGTCACGGCCTGCCGGCGCTTGCGGTCGATTCGCACACCGACGGTCTCGCGCTTGTCGATGTCGAACTCGAGCCAGGCACCCCGGCTGGGGATGACCTTGACACTCGAAAGGTCACGGTCAGACGTCTTGTCAGGCTCTTTGGTGTAGTAGACACCCGGAGACCGGACGAGCTGGGAGACGACGACACGCTCGGTGCCGTTGATGATGAAAGTGCCCTTCGGCGTCATCATCGGGAAGTCACCCATGAACACCGTCTGGCTCTTGATCTCGCCGGTGCCGTGGTTGGTGAACTCTGCGGTTACGAAGAGAGGAGCGCAGTATGTCAGGTCCTTCTCCTTGCACTCCTCGATCGAGGCCTTGACCTCGTCGAAGCGCGGTGCGGAGAAAGACAGGGACATCGTGCCGGAGAAGTCCTCGATCGGACTGATCTCTTCGAGGATCTCCTCGAGGCCGGCGCGGGCGATCTGCTCGTCCGCGTTCCGGAACTGCCACGCTTCGTTCCCGACGAGCCAGTCGAACGACTCGGTCTGGATAGCGAGGAGGTTCGGAACCTCGAGGTTTTCTTTGATCCTGCCGAATGAGACCCGGCGCGGGGCGTATGCGCTAGTTGTGAAACTGGTCTTCGCAGGGCGGGAAGCTGCCAAGATGCGTCCTTCCGAGGACCTTTACTGCAACGGCCGTTTTACGCGCACCCTGAAAGACCAGACCGAAAATGGCCGAGAACGGACATTATAGACTGGGCCGGTGTCAGAAGGCAGCGCAAACTAGCAGTGTAGCCGAAAGGCGCACGGCTGTCCAGGCGGGTGCCAGGTCTGCCTCAACGCGGCGCGGCAGCCCCCGGTCCAAGCCGGTGTGGGCCCCACCCGCGGAGGCTCCGGTGACTGGCAGCGGCCCTCTGGGTGCAGCGGTGTTACTGGAAACAGCCTGCCGGAGCCGACCCCCTCCGTCAAGGGGCACACGCTCTATGGAGCACACAGCAACACACTGTTCAGGGTACGGACCACTTCGCCCCAGGTCAGAGGGCGATCCCCCGGCGACACAGACGGGATGACGACGCAGGGGCGGACACTCCGAAGAGTGCCCGCCCCTGCGGTGAAACGTGAAACTACTTCAGCGTGACCGAACCGCCGGCAGCCTCGAGCTGAGCCTTGGCCTTCTCGGCGACGTCCTTGGCGACGTTCTCCAGGATGTTGGCCGGGGCACCCTCGACCAGGTCCTTGGCCTCCTTGAGACCGAGGTTGGTGAGCGCGCGCACCTCCTTGATGACCTGGATCTTCTTCTCGCCAGCCGACTCGAGGACGACGTTGAACTCGTCCTTCTCCTCGACAGCCTCGGCGACGGCGCCGGGGCCGGCCGGGCCCGCGATGGCGACCGGAGCGGCGGCGGTGACGTCGAACTTCTCCTCGAACGCCTTCACGAACTCGGAGAGCTCGATCAGGGTCATGTTCTCGAACTGGCCGAGCAGCTCGTCCTGGGACAGCTTCGCCATGGTAGGCGTCCTTTCGTGTAACGGGTACGTCGGTGGATGTACAGGACAGAAGTCCTGGGTTTAGGCCTCGGCGCTCGCCTCGACCGGTGCCTCGGCACCGGCGGCCTTCTTGTCCTGCAGTGCAGCAGCCGTACGCGCCATCTTCGACAGCGGAGCCTGGAACACGGCGGCAGCCTTGCTCAGGTTCGCCTTCATGGCACCGGCCAGCTTGGCCAGCAGCACCTCGCGCGACTCGAGGTCGGCGAGCTTCTGGACCTCAGCGGCCGAGATGGCCTTGCCCTCGAAGACGCCGCCCTTGATCACGAGCAGCGGGTGGGCCTTCGCGAAGTCACGCAGACCCTTGGCAGCCTCGACAGCGTCGCCGCCGACGAATGCGAGCGCGGTAGGACCGGTGAACAGCTCGTCGAGCCCCTCGAGGCCCGCCTCCACCGCAGCACGCTTCGCCAGCGTGTTCTTGGCGACGGCGTACGTGGTCTCACGTCCGAGCGACCGCCGCAGCTGAGTCAGCTGCGAGACCTTCAGGCCCCGGTACTCGGTCAGAACAGTCGCCGAAGAGTTCAGGAACTTGTCCTTGAGCTCTCCAACGGCATCGGCCTTGTCGGCCCGGACCGGCTTGTCCGCCATGTCCCTCCTCTCTCGTTACTCCGACCCCCGGTCGTCCGCGGTAACGAGAAAACGCCCCAGCGCAGGATCAGCTGGAGCGTGAATGGCCCGCCGCTAGGCAGGCATCGCTAAGCTTCATCCTGCGCGGGTCGTCCGCTCAATGCGGAACCTTCAACCACACCATTTTCAGGTACGGTGACCAGCGGTCTCTGGGTGAACTTCGACCACACTACGTGAGCCCGGCTCGATCCGCCAAATCGGGGCACCGTGATCTGCGCCCTCCAGAACACCGCGGCCAGCAGGGCCAGCCCGGCGAGCACCGCCCCGACGAGCAGCCACGGCGCGTACTCGGCCCGGTCCTGGCCCGGCGCGGCGGTCAGGGTCTGCGGCCGCACGGTCTCCCCGGAGACGGTCGGCAGCGGATACCGGTCGACCCTCGGCACCTCGGCGACGACGGCGGCCAGCGCGTCGACGGCCCCGAAGCCGTACTGCAGGTCGCGCCCCTTGTGCCCCTTGTCCTGCGCGGTACGGATCAGACGGTTGACGACGTCCGCCGCGGACATGTCCGGGTACCGCGAGCGGATCAGCGCGACCACGCCGGACACCAGGGCCGTGGCGCCCGAGGTGCCCGAGGCCGCGGTATAGCCGTTGTGGGTCGGGAACGGCAGCAGCTCGCCCGGGGCCGCCACGACGACCTCGGGTCCGGTCTGCGAACCGGCCCAGATCTCCCCGTGCCGGTTCAGGGCGCTCACCGCCACCACGCCGGGGAAGGCTGCCGGCTCGGAGACCCTGGGGCCGTCCTGGCCCTGCTCGACGTTGCCGGCCGCGGCGACGATGACCGCGTCGTGGTCCAGCGCGTACTGCACCAGGCGGCGCTTCCACTCCGCGTCCGGGGTCGGCGGGCCGCCGAGGGACATGCTGATCACCTTGGCGCCGTGGTCGACGGCCCACACGACCGCCCGGTACACGTTCTCGGTGCTGAACGCGCCGTCCGCCTGCCGGGTGATCTTCACCGGGAGGATCTTCGCCTCGGGGGCCACCCCGAGCAACCGCTCGTCGTCGCCGCCCTTGCCCGCGATCAGGCTGGCCATCCCGGTGCCGTGGCCGTCCTCGTCGTTGCGGCCGTCACCGGTCGTCCCGGCGTTGGTGATCTCCGTACCGTGCAGCACCTGGCCGCTCAGGGCCGGCCCGTCGGGGTCCACCCCGGTGTCGATGACGGCGACGGTCGTGCCCCCGCCCCGCACCACGGACTGCGCGGCCGGGATGTTCATCGAGTCCAGATACCACGACCGCTCGCGCAGGTTCGGCGGCTGGTCGGGGCCGGCCTGGGCCGGGGCGGCCACCAGGCCGCCTCCGACGGTGAGGATGGCTGCGAGGGCGACGTGCCGGCACAGGAGTGCCCCTGCCCGCTCAGCCACCTGCCACCCTCCCCCGCGCACGAATCACAACGCCGCCGATGCCGCAGCACAGCGCATGTCGGGCAGCGTGCCACAGTCCCCCTGCGAAAGGAACCCCTTCCCACGAGTGAAACTGGCACAAACGCCGACAGGGCACCCCCTCGCGGGAGTGCCCTGTCGGGAAGCGGATCGCCTAGCCCTCGACGGGGGCGTCCTCGTGCAGGTTGCGGGTGCGGTTCGGGTCGACCTGGATGCCCGGCCCCATCGTCGTGGCGACGGTGACCTTCTTCAGGTACTTGCCCTTGGCCGAGGACGGCTTCGCCCGCAGCACCTCGTCCAGCGCGGCGGCGTAGTTGTCGATGAGCTTCGCCTCGTCGAACGACGCCTTGCCGATGATCAGGTGCAGGTTCGAGTGCTTGTCCACCCGGAAGGTGATCTTTCCACCCTTGATCTCGTTGATCGCCTTGGTGACGTCCATGGTCACCGTGCCGGTCTTCGGGTTCGGCATCAGGCCGCGCGGGCCCAGAATCCGCGCGATCTTACCGATCTTGGCCATCTGGTCCGGCGTCGCGATCGCGGCGTCGAAGTCCAGCCAACCACCCTGGATCCGGGCGACCAGCTCGTCGGAGCCGACCTCGTCAGCACCGGCGGCGACGGCCTCTTCGGCCTTCGCGCCGGACGCGAACACGATCACGCGGGCGGTCTTACCGGTGCCGTGCGGCAGGTTGACCACGCCACGGACCATCTGGTCCGCCTTGCGGGGGTCGACGCCGATCCGCATCGAGATCTCGACGGTCTCGTCGAACTTGGCGCCACTGGTGGCCTTCGCGAGCTTGATCGCCTCGGACGGGCTGTAGACCTTCGTACGGTCGATCTGCTCAGCAGCCTTGCGGTAGTTCTTTCCGAACGACATAGCTGTGTACTCCTGTGGTGTCTGGCGGGCCATCGGGGGCCCTCCCACGGTTGACGCTGACGGGCTGCCGACTAGTCGGAGACCGTGATGCCCATCTGACGGGCGGTACCGGCGATGATCTTCTCGGCGGCGTCGAGGTCGTTGGCGTTCAGGTCGGGCATCTTCTTCTCAGCGATGTCCCGCACCTGGGCGCGCGTCAGGTTGGCGACCTTGGTCTTCTGCGGCTCACCGGAGCCCTTGGCCACACCGGCGGCCTTGAGGATCAGGCGCGCGGCCGGCGGCGTCTTGAGGATGAACGAGAACGTCCGGTCCTCGTACACGCTGATCTCGGCCGGCACGATGTCACCGCGCTGGGCCTCGCTCTGCGCGTTGTACGCCTTGCAGAACTCCATGATGTTCACGCCGTGCTGACCGAGGGCGGGGCCGACCGGCGGAGCCGGGGTCGCCTGACCTGCGGGGAGCTGCAGCGTGAAGGTCGTGACGAGCTTCTTCTTCTTCGGAGGCATGTCTTACTTCCTGGGCTTGTGGATAACCCCCACGTGCACGCGGGGACATCAACGGTAGCTGATCGGCTGGATCAGATCTTCGCGACCTGGTTGAAGTTCAACTCAACCGGGGTCTCACGACCGAAGATCGACACCAGGACCTTCAGCTTCTGCTGGTCCGGGTTGATCTCGGAGATCGTCGCCGGCATGGACGAGAACGCGCCGTCCGTGACCGTGACGGAGTCGCCCACCTCAAAGTCGAGGACCTTGATCTCGGGCTTCTTCTTCTTCTCCGTGACCGCCGGGGCGAGCCACTTGAGGACCTCGTTCAACGAGAGCGGCGCCGGGCGGTCAGCCCGGTCCGTCGCGCCGACGAAACCCGTCACCCCGGGGGTGTTCCGGACGCAGGAGTAGGACTCCGGCGTCAGCTCCATCCGGACCAGGATGTAGCCGGGGAACACCTTCGACATCACCTGCTGGCGCTTGCCGTTCTTGACCTCGACCTCTTCACGGGTCGGAACCTCGACCTGGAAGATGAACTCCTCCATGTCGAGCGACACGATGCGGGTCTCGAGGTTGGTCTTGACCTTGTTCTCGTACCCGGCGTAGGAGTGCACGACATACCAGTCGCCGGGGGCGAACCGGAGCGCCTCGCGCAGCTCCTTGACCGGGTCGAAGTCCTCGTCGTCCGGCGAGGCGACGAGCGGCTGCTCGGCATCCTCGCCGGAGACGGCGACAGGAGCCTCGTCCGTGTCCTTGTTCTCGACGGCACCGGCGTCTTCGACGTCGGTCGACTCCTCGATCGTCGCCGCGACAGCGCCGTTCTCGGTCTCGTCGTACTCAGGCACGCTGGCTCTCTTCCCCTGCTCGTCTAACTACTTTTTACCGTCGGCGAAGACCCACAGCACGCCCTTGGCGAACGCCCAGTCCAGGGAGGCGACAATGGTCAGCATCACCGCGACGAACACCACGACGACCGTGGTGTACGTGAGCAGTTCCTTGCGCGTCGGCCAGATGACCTTGCGCAGCTCGCTGACGACCTCGCGGATGAACCGCCCGAGCCGGCTGAACGGGTTGCCCCGCTTCTCGGTGGACTTCTCGGTCTTAACCTTATCGGAAGACTTCTCAGCCTTGTCCGACTTGTCTGCTGCGGGCTTGGCGTCAGAAGCGTCGTCGGTCACAACGAGATCATCAGTCTCGTTGATCTCACCGTCGACGGCGTCGTTGTCGCGCCGCTTGCTCTCGGCCATTTGCCCTCTCCGTTGCACTCTCCACGCCGACCCAGAGGGCCAGCGTCGCCATAGCTCCAGCTAACACGTACTTCCGTCAACCCAGCCACAGGCAACACCGGACAGTGCTCGGCGCAGGGGCGACAGGACTCGAACCTGCAACCTGCGGTTTTGGAGACCGCTGCGCTGCCAATTGCGCCACACCCCTTTGCGAACCCCGGAGGTTCCGCACAAGGGACAAGCAGTCCCGCTTCAGAATGCACTTGTTAGGCATGCTGGAGCAGGGGCCACTCACCCCTAGGTCGACCAGTGTACGGGTACGGCGGCGATTCTCCCAACTCGGGCTCCCCCGGCGCCAGAGCCGAGACCGAACCGATGCGCGGGTGGCCCTGGGAGCCATTGGCGGCTACCGTGCCTTCGCATGGACGACTTCGGCGACTCACCCTGGCTCGAACGGGCCTTCAGGGAACACGCCGACCGACTCTACGCATACTGCCTCTCCCTGGGCCTCAACAGCGCGGGAGCTGCCGACGCGGTGCACGACGCATTCATCATCGCCACTGAGAAGGCCCCTGAGCTGGCCGATCGCGACCACGCCCGCGCGTGGCTGTACGCGCTCGTCCGCCGCGAGTGCCTCGACCAGAGCCGGCCGACGGCGCAGCCACGGACCGGCGGTCCGGCCGCCGAGACGATCGACCTCGGCTCCGTGGTGCACACGGCGGAGACCACCGCCGCCGTCGCCGCCGCCGGGAACAGCCTGCGGACCGCCGACCGCGAACTCGTCGAACTGTCCGCCCGGCACGACCTGACCCCGGAGGAGATCGCGCTCGTCACCGGGCACTCGACCGCGGCGATCACCACCCGGCTCGGCAAGGCCATGGCCAAGATCGCCCGGCACGGGGCCCCGTCGTTGATCACGCGGTACGGGGCGCTGCCGTTCCCCCGGGTCACCGGCCAGCTGTGGCCCAAACTCCGCAGGACCCGGGAGAGCACGGTCCCGGCGCTGCTCACCGAGGTGGCGCGCAGGGTGGGACCGCTCGACGGGGCCGGGTTCCCCCGCCAGCCCGACCAGCGGTCCGGCCGCCGGCCCGTGCGGTGGGCGCTGATCGGGGTCGGCTCGATGGCCACGGTGCTGCTCGGGGCCGGCGTGGTGCTCGCCCAGCAGGACACCCCGACCGACGACACCACCCGGCGCCCGGCCGCCGAGGCGCCCCCGCTGCCGCTGCCGTCCGGCGAGCACAAGCCGCCGGAGGCCGCGATGGTCGCGTCGCCGACGCCGAGCCGGAAGAGTCCTAGCCCGACCCCGAGTAGTACCCCCCGACCGAGCGCGACCAGCGCGAAACCGACGACGGCCCCGCCCGCGCCAGCACCCTCGACGTCGCAGACCACCCTCATCGGCCCGTCGGTCACCGCGAGCATGGTCAACCCGGTGTGTCAGGGCGGCTGGCAGAGCTTCGGGGTCACCGCCACGGTCAACGGGGCCACGGCGACCAAGGTCCGGCTGATCCTGGACGACAGTTCCGGCCACTACGTCGAGAGCATGTCCGCCAGCTCCGGAAAATGGACCACGTCGAGCTGGGGCTACATCCCGACCGACTGGTACGTCGAGGCGACGCTGCCCGGCAACAAGGTCGTCCGGACCGCCGGGCAGCGCCTGGACGTGTGTTAGCTGGTGCGCACGGTCGCCCGCGCGGCGCCCAGCACCCGCTCGCCCTCGAAGACCACCGTGATGTCGATCTGGGCCTGGTCGCCGTCGACCTTCTTCACGACGGCCGACACCCCCAGCTCCGCGCCGTCCTCGTCGTCGGGCACCGGCACCGGGCGGGTGAACTTCGCCGTGTACGCCACCATCGCGCCCGGGTCGCCGACCCAGTCCGTGACCGCGCGGGCCGCCAGGGCCATCGTGAGCATGCCGTGCGCGATGACGCTCGGCAGCCCGACCTCGGCGGCCACCCGGTCGCTCCAGTGGATGGGGTTGAAGTCCCCGGACGCGCCCGCGTACCGGACCAGGTCCGCGCGGGTCACCCGGAAGGTGCGCTCCGGCAGTTGCGTTCCGACCTCGTACATCACGCCTCCTCGCGAACCACGAGCGTCGACCACACGGCCACGACCAGCTCGCCGGAGCCGTCCGTGACGTCCGTGCGGGTGGTCAGGATGTCGTTGCCGGCGACCGTGCGGATCGCCTCGACGACCACGACGCAGACCAGGGTGTCCCCGGCGACCACCGGGCGGGTGTAAGAGAACCTCTGCTCGCGGTGCAGCACGTTGCGCAGCTGCACGCCGAGCGCGTCCAGGGCGACCTCGCTCGCGTCGAGGGTCAGCCGGATGGTGAAGGTCGGCGGCGCGATGACGTCCCGGTAGCCGAGCTTGACGGCCACCTCAGAGTCGCGGAAGGCCGGGTTCGGGTCCCCGATCGCCTCGGCGAACTCCCGGATCTTCTCCCGTCCCACCTCGTACGGGGCGGTCGGCGGGTACGTCCGACCTACATTCGTCTGGTCCAAGGGCATGGTTATGGATCCTAGTGACCACGACGAAGAAGGCGCCGCCCGTGTCGGGCGACGCCTTCCTGAAGTCTTCGTGCAGACCGTGATCGGAGCTAGCTAGCTCAGCGGGTCTCGCGGTGGGCGGTGTGCTTGCCGCAACGCGGGCAGAACTTGTTCATCTCCAGCCGGTCGGGGTCGTTCCGCCGGTTCTTCTTGGTGATGTAGTTCCGCTCCTTGCACTCCACGCACGCCAGCGTGATCTTCGGCCGTACGTCAGTCGCTTTACCCACGGGAGTGCCTTCCTAGCTCTTTTGGGGGTCTGTCGATCTGACAGCCTACCTGCGTCTACGCGAACATGGTAATCGGGCGCACTGTGGCGCCCGCCGCAGTAGCGGTGGCCGGACTTGAACCGGCGACACAACGATTATGAGCCGTTTGCTCTACCATCTGAGCTACACCGCCAAAGCCGGCCAGCCAGGGCGAACCTGGCCTCCCGCTGATGCCTGCTGGAGCGAACCAGCAAACGAGAGCCCCTTTACGGAATCGAACCGTAGACCTTCTCCTTACCATGGAGACGCTCTGCCGACTGAGCTAAAGGGGCGTGCACTCCGTGAGGCGCGCAGGGGTAACCATACACAGCGGTCGCCCGGGGCGCAAAACGGGGTCAGGGAACGGCTCTGAGCCGCCGTACGGAGCCGCCGACGCCGACTTCCTCTGTCACCGTCTGCGCGGCGAACCAGGTCTCCAGGCGCTCGTACGGCAGGGCGCGGCTGAAGAAGAATCCCTGGCCGATGTCGCAGCCCATCTCCTCCAGCAGGGCCAGCGTGAGCTCGCTCTCCACACCCTCGGCGACGACGCTCAGCCCGAAGTGCCGGCTGAGGTCCACCACGGCCCGCACGATCGCCAGGTCGCCCGGATCCGTCGCCATGCCCTGCACGAACATCCGGTCGACCTTGACCTCGTGCACCGGCAGCCGACGGAGGTAGGACAGGGAGGAGTAGCCGGTGCCGAAGTCGTCCACGGACAACCGGACACCGAGGTCGTGCAGGCGGTGCAGGGTCGGCATCGGGCGGTCCGGGCCGGCCACCATGCCGTCCTCGGTGATCTCCAGCGTGAGCCGCTCGGCCGGCACCCCGTACTCCGCGAGCAGCTCGCCCACCTGGCTCGGGAAGTCCGGGTCGACCAGGGTGCGGGGCGACAGGTTGACCGCGACACTCAGCGGCCGGCCCTCGTCGGCCCATTCCCGGCACCGGCGCAGCCCCTCGCGGAGCACCACCTCGGTGAGCCGGCCCAGCTGACCGGTGTGCTCGGCGACCGCGATGAAGTCCTGCGGGCTCACCGAGCCGTGCACCGGGTGTTCCCAGCGGGAGAGGCACTCCACGCCCACCAGGCGGCGGTCGGAAAGGGCGACCTTCGGTTGGAAGTACACCTCGAGCTCTCCGGCGTCCAGCGCGCGTCTCAGGTCGCCGGCGAGGCCGATCCGCCGGGTGGAACCGGACTCCAGGGCCAGATGGAACTGTTGGATGTGCGAGTTGGTCTGCTTCGCGGCGTGCACGGCCAGATCCGCCCGGCGCAGCAGCACCTCCGGCTCGCTGCCGTGCTCCGGGTGCAGGGCCAGGCCCACCGCGGTGTCCACGTCCAGGTTCAGGGTGCCGAGCCGCATCGGCTCCTGCAACGCTGCCCGGAGCTTGCCGGCCAGCTCGACGGCCTCGGCAGCGCTCTCGGCCCGCAGCGTCACGGCGAACTTGTCGCCGCCGACCCGGGCGACGAGTGCCGCCGGGGGCGCCAGGTCGCGCAGGCGTTGCGACACCTCGGCGAGGAGCTTGTCGCCCGCCTGGTGGCCCATCGACTCGTTGACGTCGCGCATACCGTCCACATCGAACAACAACACCGCCACCACGTCCGGGGCGCTGACCTTGACGGCCTCCTCCAGCATCGCCGTCATCCGGCGGCGGTTGGGCAGGCCCGTGAGGCTGTCGTGGTAGGCGTCGAAGCGCAGCCGGTCGACGAGGCGGGAGTTCTCGACGGCTACGGCGACATGCGCGGCGAGCGTCTCGAGCAGGCGAACCTGGTGCGATTCGAACGAGGACATCTCACCGACGCGGTTGACGACCTCGAGTGTGCCGATCACGGCGGTACCAGATCGCAGCGGAACGACGATGGCGTCCTTCTTGCCATGCTCGGCCAACTGGGCGCGGAGCGCGGGATCGCCGACCCGGGGACCAACGACGACGGTCTGATCGCCCGCGATCGCCTTGCTCCGCAGCAGATTCGGTGTCACTGGGCGGTCGCTGAGCCCCTTGTCCTCGATCCGCGCGGTGAGCATCACCTCGGGATGCCGACGACTTCCCGGCAGCCATAGCGTCGCGTACTCGGCGCTGAGAAGTTTGCGGGCCCGAACGAGAAGCACGTCCGCGAGATTGCCGGCCTCGCGGGCCTGGGCGGCCGCCTGAGTGAAGTCGTACAACTCGGTGAGGCTGCGGTGCTGCTGGAGCGAACGTCGATATCCCCGGTAGCCCCCACCGACGAGCAACGCGAGGACACCGAGGCACACCACGGCCCATGACGAGGTGCGCAACGCTAGGAGAGCGACGAGGCCCAGGATCGAGTTGACGAGACACACGGCGGAGCTCTGCCACACGCTCTGCAGGAACTTGCCGTTGCCCATCCAGCCCTGGACCGCCGTCATGATAGCGGCGATGGCGATCAGGTTGACGAGCATGTTGGACTCGGCCGCGACGATCATCTGGACCCACAACAGCGGGTGGTCCATGCGAACGATGCCCACCGGAAGGGTCATGAACCCTTCAAGCACGAGAGCGGCCACTGCCGTGCTGGCGGCCCGGACCGCCACGTTGTAGATCGCCTTGACCGGTGCCACGTTCGTCAGATAGGCCGCAGCCGCGACGAGTCTGATGATAATTACCCAGCTCGGCGGAAGGTAAACCAATGCGAGCAGAAGCGGGATTTCACCGGCGTTATACCGGTACGTCTGCTGACGTAGTTCGAACTCCAGAAATGTCCGCTCCGCGACAAGGAAGAGCAGAAAGAAGAACCCGATCAGGATCGGACTGGCCCGAAGCGTCGAATGCATGAGCACCGGCGTCGCAAGGGCCGCCGAACACAACACGATGAAAGCAGTGGTAGGCCATGCGCGACCCTGCCTGTTGCTCCGCGACTGGCCTTCCACAGCAGGCACTCCCTTAGCCGTCCGCTAGGGACGCCGGGCCGGACGCACCCACGCTGCGCCTAGCTCCATATGATGTCGGCGTCCGTGGACGCACCAGCGACCGTCGTGACGTGAGAAGACTGGTGAGCGGCGCTCAAGACAGCGACACCCAGGATTGCGATGCCGGCGCAGACCGCGCCGAGCAGGATCGCGGCGAGTCTCCGCCGGACCTTGAAAGTGTTCATCACTAGCACCTCGAGACCGGCTTATGGACAGGTAGTTGCGCTCCATCCTGCCATACCCGCGAGCGGACACGGAAGTACGAAACGGCGTGATCACACAGCCGAACGGTCAGGGGCAAGTAAGTAGCGATCAGGCTACGCCACTCTGCGCAGTTGCGGGAGATCATTGCCCGTTTTATCCAGAAAAACTAGGTTGCGATGCCCCGCAGAACGGCGTCAACCACGCGTTCCGCCAAGCCGTCCGGCTCCACATTTGGGGCATTGCCAATCAAAGTCAAGAACATGGGCCCTGACAGCAGTATGAGCGCGAGCTCGACATCGATATCAGAACGTAATTCGCCCGTGACTATCCCCCGGCGAAGCACGTCGCGGACCACGTCCCGGCGCGCGTCGATCAACGCGATGAACTGGGTCCTCAGCGGGCCGTTGCGCTGCAACTCCGGGATCAGGCACGGCATGATCCGGCCGGCGCGGCTGTCCCGCGCGTCCCAGGACTGCTCCATCAGGATCACGAGGTCCGAGCGCACGCTGAGCCCCGGCGGCACCTGCAGTGGCTGCTTCAGCGTGGACAGGGCGTCGAGGAGCAGGGCCTCCTTGTGGGGCCAGCGCCGGTACACCGTCGCCTTGCCGACCCCGGCCCTCGAGGCGACCGCCTCCATGGACAGCGCCTCGACCGTGGTGCCCTCCGCGAGGAAGTCCAGCACCGCGTCGATGATCGATTCGTCCGCGCGGGCACTCCGCGGCCGCCCGGGCGGCCGCGGAGTGCTCTGCGTAGTCGTGTCAGACATCGTGCGTCAGATTAGCTGACATCGACGAGCTCTGGCTCTGCCACCTGGACCGGTGTGACCGGGCGGCCCGGAAGCCAGCGCAGGACGGCCAGCGCGCCGAGCAGGGCCACACTCGCCGCGCCCGCCGCGACCCAGTGCATCGCGTGCACGAACGACTCGTTGCCGGCCGGGATCAGCGCGTTGCCGGCCGGCCCGATCTTGGCCGCGACCGCGTAGGTCGCCGCGATCGATTCCGATGCCACGTGGCGGACGTTCTCCGGAAAGGCGACGAGGTGGCTCGCCATCTGGTCCCGGTACACCTGGGAGAGCAGCGAGCCGAGGACCGCGACGCCCAGGGCGCCGCCGACCTGACGGATCGTGTTGTTCACCGCGGAGCCGACGCCGGCCTTCTCCCGGGGCAGGGAAGCCATCACGGCCTCCGTGGTCGGCGGGATGACGTTGGCCATGCCGGCGCCCTGGATGAAGAAGACGGTGCACAGTACCCAAATGGGGGTGTTCTCGTCGATGATGAAGACGAACGCGCTCAGGGCGACGGCCACCAACGCCATGCCCACCGCGCACACGGCCTTGGCCCCGAACTTCTTCACCAGCCCCGCACTCTGCGGCGCGAAGATCAGCTGCGCGCCGGCGAACGGCAGGAACAGCAGGCCGGTCTCCAGCGGGCTGTAGCCGCGCACCATCTGCAGGTAGAACGCCCCGAAGAACATGACGCCCATCGCGGCGAAGAACGCCAGGCCCACCGCCGCGACGGCCGCGGAGAACCGCGGGTCGCGGAACAGCTTGACGTCGAGGGCCGGGTGGTCGATCCGCCGCTCGTAGAGGACGAAGCCGGCCAGGATCAGCACCCCGGCGGCGATCGTTCCCCACACCTCGAGCTGCGCCCAGTCGCCCGAGTCGCCACCGGTGATGATGCCGTAGACGAAGAGGGTCAGGCCGGCGATGGAGAGAAGTACCCCGAAGACGTCGATCTTTCCGGGTTTCGGGTCTTTGGACTCCGGAACCAGGAGCAGCACGGCGATGACGCCCACCACGATGATCGGCACGTTGATCAGGAAGACAGAGCCCCACCAGAAGTGCTCGAGCAGCGCGCCGCCGACGACCGGGCCGATCGCCACGGCCAGGCCGACGGAACCAGCCCAGACGCCGATCGCCTTCGCCCGCTCACGGGGGTCGAACACGTTGGAGATGATCGAGAGGGTGGCCGGCATGATAGCCGCGCCGCCGAAGCCCATCAGCGCCCGGGCCGCGATCAGCTGACCGGGATCCTGCGCGTAGGCCGAGGCCAGCGAGGCGATGCCGAACACGACCAGGCCCGTGACGAGCATCCGCTTCCGGCCGATCCGGTCACCGAGGACGCCGAAGGTGAAGAGGAGGCCGGCGAACACCAGGGTGTAGGAGTTGATCGCCCACTCCAGCTGGCTCTGGCTCGCGCCCAGGCCGGCCTTCGGGTCGGCGATGGTCTTCATCGCGACGTTGAGGATGGTGTTGTCGAGAACGACGACGAGCAGGCTGACGACGAGTACGCCGAGGATCTTCCAGCGCTGCGGGTGGCCGGTTGTGGGTGCGTCCACGTGCACTCCAAGTTTAGATACGAGACTGTTCCGTAACCCTAAGCCCTTGGCTTTACGATACGGAACCGTTCTGTATCGTAGGTCACATAGGTGCTGCTCCCTCAACTGTCGGAGGCGGGCGCGGGATGCGGGACGCGGCGGTCAGGCGTCGTTGTTCGCGAGGAAAGTGGCGAAGGCTGCCCGCGTGAGCGGCTCCGCGACGAGGGCGTGCGCCGTTCCACCTGTCTCGTCAAGGACCCGCCGCGCGGCAGCCCAGAGATCCGGGTCGCCGGTGACGTGGCCGAGAACGATGAGGCTGGTCGCTTCGCCAGGACGGTGACCGGTACGCCGATGGCCGTCCAGGGCACGCTGGCTCAGGTCCAGCGCCCGATCCACCCGTCCACCCGCCACATTCACCTGGGCGAGGAGATCCAGGGCCTGGGCTTCGAGCAGCGCGTACCCATGGCGGCGGGCTTCCCCGGCCGCTTTGTCGAGATCGACGTGGGCCTCCGCGCCACGTCGGGCCCTGAGCAGGGTCGCCGCCCGCTCCACGAGACACTCGACCCGAACGAAGGCGTTGTTGCGTTCGGTGGCGAGCCGAACGCTCTCGGCATGCCTGCTGAGAGCCTCCTCCCAGCGCCCCAACAGGCCCAGGGTTTCCGCCACCGTGCATAGCGTCTTCGCGTCCAGACGGGCTATGCGGTGCTCGGAGACCAGGGCGAGGGCGGTGTGGGCGTCCTCGAGCGCCTCGACGTGGTGGCCGAGCAGGTTACGCACCCTGGCCATCCGGTCATGGGCGACAGCGACCGTCTCGACACTGCCAATGTCGCTGGCGACCGTCGCAGCATCCGCGAGGACGGCCAGGGCGGGCCCGGCTGAACCGAGGGCGTGAAAGGCGTCCCCCAGGCCAGAGAGCAGGGAGGCGAAAAGATTGGGATGCTCACCGACGGCACTCAGCAGACCGAGACCGGCCTGGATCCGGTCAACCGCCTCCCCCAGGCGGCCCAGCTCGATCAGCCCCTCGCTCAGGCTGACCAGCGCCGCCATCCGGTTCGCCGCACCCTGGTCACGGTCCAGGGCAGTGTGGAACGCATCGACGGCAGCCGCCGGATCACCGCTCAGCACCAGGATGTTCCCCAGGTTTGCGAGCTGCGCCGGCTCGTTGAGGACGAGGCCGTGGTCGCCGCTGATCTGCAGCCCTCGTCGCGCATGGTCAGCGGCCGGGACGTAGTCGCAGATGCTGGCATACGCCATGCAGAGACTGCGGTGCGCGGAGACCTGCGCCTCCGGGTCGCCCCTGGACTCGGCGGCGGTCAGCCCTGCCCGCGCGATGTCGAACCACTCCAGGATCAGCTTCCGCAGCCACAGGTAGCCCCGCATGCCGTCCCCGATCCGCCAGGTCCATGCCGGGTCGAGCCCAGGCGGCAGGTCCAGCACTGCGGCGACGAGGTTGGCCCGCTCCGCGTCGAACCAGGTGATCGCCTCCGCGTGCGTCGCGAAGTCCGCCCCTGGCTTCTCCCCCGGTAGGGCGAGCCTGAGCATCTGAGGATGGATCAGCGCGGCTGCGGCGTGGGCGGTGCGTAGATACCAGTGGTACAGGCGGTCCAATGCCGCCAGACCATCCGGTTGTACGTGCTCACGGGCGAAGTCGCGGACCAGGTCATGCAAGCCGTAGCGGTCGTCGCCCTGGGACTCGATCAGGTGTGCTGCGGCCAGGCGGTCGAGCAGTTGGACGGCCTGCGGGGGCTCGACGTCCGCGAGACAGGCTGCGGCGGGCGCGGTGAAGCTCAGGCCAGGCACCAGGCCCAGAAGGCAGAACAGTCGAGCCGTCTCCGGACTGAGGGCGGCGTAGGACAAGCCGATCGTGGCACGGACTGAGGACAGTTCGTCTCCCTCGACCTCCAGCGAACCCAGTCGGTCGCCGCCCCGCAACCGGTCGCAGAACCCGTCGATCGTCAGCAGTTCGTTGTCGGCCAGTGCCGCGCCGGCGATCCGCAGCGCCAGCGGCAGATGACCGCACAACGCGGCCAGGTCCACCGTCGCCGCTGGTTCGGCTTCGATCCGTTCACGGCCGACGACTCGGGTCAGGAGCGCGACCGCCTCGGACGGCAGGAGCACGTCGAGGTTGACCCTGCGGGCCCCGTCACGCACCACCAGGCCGGCCAGCCGGCTCCGGCTGGTGACCAGGGCCAGCGAGCCGGACGTGCCGGGAAGGAGCGGACGGAGCTGCTCGGGGGTGTTGGCGTTGTCCAGCACCACGAGCACCTGTTTGTCGGCCAACAGCGACCGGTACAGGGCCGCCGCCTCGTCCACATCGATGGGTACCCGCTCAGGGGCGACACCCAGGGCCCGCAGGAAGCGGGCGAGCGCCTCTATCGGGCGGACCGCTGAGGTCGAGGAGGAGCCGTGCAGGTTGACGTAGAGCTGCCCGTCCCGGAATCGGTCCTGTACCCGGTGTGCCCAGTGCAACGCGAGCGCCGTCTTGCCCACCCCGCCCGCGCCGGCGATGGCCGTGATCAGAACCGCGCCCGAGGCGGGCCCGACCGTCGGCAGATGGCTGTCGAGTTCGAGGAGTTGATGCTCACGACCGGTGAAGTTGGAAACGTCGGGCGGCAGTTGGGCCGGGGCGGGAGCGTGCCGGCTCCTTGATGCGAGGACCGGGTCGGACCGCTGGATCCGAAGGTACAGCTCGGACAGCTCAGGACGGGGATCGAGGCCGATCTGGTCCACCAGCACCTGCCGCGCGTCATCGTAGACGTCGAGTGCCTCCTGGCGGCGGCCAGCGCGGTACAACGCAAGCATCCGAAGTTCGACCAGGCTCTCTCGGAGAGGGTGATCCCTGGTCAGGGCTCCGAGTTCCTCGACGAGTTCCCCGTGAAGTCCTCGCTCGAGGTCTGCCACGAGTCGCAGTTCGGTCGCCGCGAGAAGCGTCTCCTCGCACGACCGGCCCAGCAGTCCCCGGACCTGGTCGGTGGCCTCACGGCCGAGGAGCGGACCCCGGTGCAGTGCGATCGCCGCGCGGAGCAGCTCCGAGCGGGTCTTCGGGTCGGCGGTCGCCCGGGCCTGGTCGCACAGCTTCCTGGACCGATGGAGGTCGACCAATGCGGGGTCGCCCTCCAGCACGTACCCGGCACCACGGTTGACGAGTTCGAAACCGAGCCGTGCGGCCCCGACCTCCGTCAGCACCCTGCGGAGGCGGGAGACCGAAACCTGAATCGACTGGCGGGGACGCTCCGGCGGGCACGCGCCCCACAGCAGGTCGACCAAACGGTCCACGGGGACGTCGGTGCCGATGTGGACGAGCAGGACGCCGAGAAGACACCTGTCCCTCCGGCGTAGTCCCAGGTCACAGGGGATGTCATCGACGACAATGGCAACGTCGCCGAGGACCCGGAACTCCATGATCTCGAGATTAGTGGAGGTCAGGGCTTGCCGTGGCGCAGCAGGTAGTCGATGAAGGCCGCTCGGAGGAGGGGTTCCGCCTCGCCGTAGCCGCGGCCCTCGCCGGAGAACTCCGACCACATGCCGATCGCCTCGTCCACGGACGTCACCACGGAGCCGAGGGAGCCGTCGACCTGCTCGTAGGCGTACGCGTCCGGGGAATGCTGCAGCACGTCCACCAGGAAGGCCAGGTCCCTGCGGTCCCGGGCCAGGTCGAAGGCCCGGTGCCGGAGCTCCTCGGTGGTCAACTCGTCCAGGGCGGCGAAGCGGGCGTCAGTCATGCCTCCACGCTACGACGCGCAGCGGCGCGGCTCGGCGTTTCCGCCTGGCAGCCGGTGCGTTTCGGCGCCGCAGCCCGCTCAGAAGTCGAGGACGTGGTCGGACCGGGTGGCCGCGGCGCACCTGTTCGGGAAGGTCGCCACGTAGTCCATCAGGCCGCCGTGCCAGGCGCCGGCGACGTGGACCCGGACCGGGGCGTACTCCAGGGTGCAGGGCTCGTCCGTCGGGGTGAGGCGGAGGAGGTCGCCGCCGGCCGCCGCCAGTTTCGCGCAGGCGTCCTCGGGGCTGGGGTGGGTGCCGCCGGCCGGGCCGCAGGTCAGGGTGACCTCGGACTCGGGGCCGGACTGCGGGGTGATGGTGAGGATGAGGGCCGCCGGGACGGTGGAGGCCGTGGGTGCCTGGGCGGCGTGTGCCTCGATCGTTGGGGCGAGGAGGGCCGATGTGGTGGCGAGTAGGACGCAACAGCGGGTGATCAGGGCGTTCACGGGGCTCCTTCGCCGGTGGCGGACACTCACGGTCAATATATGCCCGTGTTGTCAGCATTTGTGAAGGTGCAGGGTGGGGCTCCGGGCGTGTCGGCAAGCCGTGGTGTGATCCAGTTCACGTCCATTCGGGACGAGGTGGATCGGCTTCGCCCCGGGGTCGACACGGGGTGTTGCGCGGCGGCGGAGTCGGCTGTGGAGGACGAGAAAGGCCCCTGACCTGAGTTTCCCCAGGTCAGGGGCCTTTCTTTACACCGCGTGGCGGGTAGAGGATTCGAACCTCTGTAGCTTTCGCGACGGATTTACAGTCCGCTCCCATTGGCCGCTCGGGCAACCCGCCGGGGTGTTGCGGCCAACATCAGTGGCAGCGGAAGCAAGGATAGCTATAAGACCCGGGGGGTTCGCAACCGGGTACCGTCATTGGGTTCCACGTTCGGTCGGGTACACGCAGATTTTGGGAGCAACGTTGGCTAATCCCTCCTTCGACATTGTCAGCAAGACCGACCAGCAGGAGGTCGATAACGCGGTCAACCAGACGGCCAAGGAGCTGTCGCAGCGTTTCGACTTCCGGGGTACGGGCGCGGAGATCACCAAGTCGGGTGAGGACGCGATCGCGCTGCAGGCCGAGACCGAGGACCGGGTGCTCGCCGCGCTGGAGGTCCTCAAGGAGAAGCTGATCAAGCGGAACATCTCGCTGAAGGCTCTCGACGCCGGCGAGGCGCGCTCGTCCGGCAAGATCTACAAGATCGACTGCAAGATCGTGCAGGGGATCGACCAGGAGAAGGCCAAGAAGATCACCAAGGTGATCCGGGACGAAGGCCCCAAGGGCGTCCAGGCCCAGATCCAGGGCGACCAGATCCGGGTCACGTGCAAGAAGATCGACGACCTGCAGGCGACGATCGCGCTGCTCAAGGGGCAGGACTTCGACGTGGCGCTGCAGTTCACGAACTACCGCTGAGCTGGGCGCGACGGGGGCGCGCTGACGCGTTCCCCCGTCGCGTGTCGGGTGTTCGGCAGCATCGGTGACGGCTGGCCGTCAGCGGGCCGGCGCTCCGGGGTTCCCAATGGAGGCGAGGGTGCCGACCGGCGCCCGCCACGGGGAGACGCGATGAGTGCTGAGCAGGAACCGACGGAGACCACCCACGGGACGGCTGGCTGGACCGGCCCCACAGCGCAGCCTGAGGGCTGGGACGGCCCGAGCGTGGGCGCTGACGGCCGGGACGCCGGTCCCGACGGGTGGACCGGACCGGGAGAGAAAGCTGAAGGATGGACCGGACCGGGCGAGAAGGCTGATGGATGGAACGGGCCGAACGACAAGCCCGACACCTGGACGGGTCCGGGCGACCAGCCGGACTCCGAGGGCGGTCAGCAGAGCTAGGCGATGACTTCGGGGAGAGTGCCGCCGTCCCGGCCCGGATGTCGGCGCCCTCCCCGATCTGACGGGTACCGGCGACCAGCCGGCCCGACCGGCAGCGGAGGCTTTCACCGCCCCGACCATCGCGCGCAGCGTCACCATGCTGATGCCGTTGGCTGCCCCGCCAGGCCGTGGCTCATGACCACCCCCGGTTGCCCACGCGGCCGGCACCTGCGCCTCCCTCGGCGGCCGGGTCCGTCCTTGGCGAGGCCGGGTCCGCGCTACAGCCGGTAGGTCGTTCCGGACGCCATCGCCTCGAGCCGGGCGATCCGGTCCGCCATCGGCGGGTGCGTCGCGAACAGCCGGGTCAGTCCGCCGCCGGAGAACGGGTTCGCGATCATCAGGTGCGCGGTGCTGGCGAACTGCGGGTCCTCGGTCAGCGGGATCGCCCGGGTCCCGGCGTCGATCTTCCGCAGCGCGCTGGCCAGCCCGAGCGGGTCGTTGGTCAGGGTCGCCCCGGACGCGTCGGCCTGGTACTCCCGGCTCCGGCTGATCGCCAGCTGCACCAGTCCGGCGGCCACCGGTCCCAGGATCATCAGCGCCAGCACGCCCAGGATGCCCGGCCCGTCGTCGTCCTCGGACCGGCCAAACGGGATGAACCAGGCGAGGTTCGCGAGCATCGTGATGATGCCGGCGAGCCCGGCGGCGACGCTGGAGATCAGGATGTCGCGGTTGTAGACGTGCGAGAGTTCGTGGCCGATGACGGCGCGCATCTCGCGGCGGTCCAGGACGCGCAGGATGCCCTCCGTGACGGCGACGGCCGCGTGGGTGGGGTTGCGGCCCGTGGCGAAGGCGTTGGGCTGCATGGTGGGGCTGACGTAGAGCCGGGGCATGGGCTGGCCGGCGCGGTCGGCGAGTTCGCGGACGGTCGCGTACAGCTCGGGGACCTGTTCCGGGGCCACCGGGACGGCGCCCATCGCGCGCAGGGCGAGTTTGTCGGAGTAGAAGTAGGTCACGCCGTTGAGCACCAGGGACAGGGCTACGGCGATGAACAGGCCGGTGCTGCCGCCGAACCATGCTCCGACGAGCAGGATCATGCCGGTGAGGAGTCCGAGGAGTACCGCTGTCTTGAGGCCGTTCCGCATATCGGGTGCAACAGCGGACACCCCGTGGTGCTTCCTTTGAGTTAGTAGCTGGCTGCGGAGAGTACCCATTGCGGGAGGAAGCCGACGACGAGGGCGACGGCGGCAGCGACAGCGAGGGCCGCGGTGATCGGCCACCTGGTCTTCGGGGCCGGGGCGTCGCCCGGGGCGAACAGGGCCGCGCCGACCCGCGCGTAGTAGGCGAGGGCGAGGACGGCGTTGAGGACCACGATCACGGCAAGCCAGGTCCAGTGCCCGTCCACGAGAGCCTTGACGACCGTGACCTTCGCGAACAGGCCGGCGAACCCCGGCGGCAGGCCCGCGAGGCCGGCCAGCGCGACCACGAGGGCCCCGGCGAGCCACGGCGAGCGGCGGGCGAGGCCCCGGTAGTCGTCGACCGCTCCGCCGTCGCCGTCGTCGCGGGCGGCGATGACCACGCCGAAGGCCACGATCTCCATGATCACGAAGAAGACGGTGTACGCCACCGCGGCCGGCCCCGACACCACCAGCGCGGCCAGCACGTAGCCGGCCTGAGCGATCGAGGACCAGGCGAGCAGCCGGACCATCCGGGTCTGGCGGAGCGCGCCGAGGTTGCCCACGGTCATGGTCGCGATCGCCAGCGCGGCGAGGACGACCCGGGTGGTCGGCCGCACCTCGAGCAGCGCCCCGGACACCAACAGCAGCGCCACCACGCCGCCCAGCTTGGACGCCGTGGACAGGTAGGCGGTGACGGGCAGCGGGGCGCCGTCGTAGGTGGCCGGGGCCCAGCCGTGCAGCGGTACGGCCGCCACCTTGAAGGAGAGCCCGGCGACGAGGAGGACCGCGCCGAGGGTGGCGACCGGGGCGAGCTGCTTCGTCGGGGTCGCGGTGGCGAGCTTGCCGAGGTGCACGGTGGCGAAGGTGGCGTAGACGAGTGCCGCGCCGAACAGGGCCACCGCCGTGGAGATCACGGAGACCACGAACAGGGACAGCGCGCCCTCGGCGCTCCTCAGGCCCCTGCGGAGCGCGACGAGGGCGTACAACGGCAGGGTCAGGGTCTCCAGGGCGACGATCAGGGTGATCAGGTCCCCGGCCGCGCCCAGGACCACGCCGCCGGTCATCGAGCAGGCGAGCAGGAAGGCGTACTCCCCCGGTTCGGCCTTCGTCGTGGCCGACAGGAGCAGCACGGCGGCCGTGAGTGCCGCGAACAGCACCGCGACGACCATGGCCTGCTTGTCGTAGACGTACGAGCAGCCCTCCGGCAGGCAGAACGTGCGCCGGCCCTGCGGAGCCCGCACCGCCGAGACGAGGACCGCGAGCGAGCCCAGCACGCCGAGCCCGAGCGACACCGCGCGGCGGGGCACGACCAGGTCCGCGACGAACACCAGCACCGCCGTGCCGGCCGCCAGGTACGCCGGCAGCAGGATCGCGTGATCGATCGACTGGATCATTTGGTGAACGCCTCCACCAGCGCGTCGACAGCGGGGCCGGTCACACCGGTCACCAGCAGGGGGGCGAGCCCGACCGCGACGGTCCCGACGACGAGCGGGGCCCAGGCGGCCAGCTCGTACCCGGCGGGGCCGGTCAGTTTCAGGGTCGAGGGGCCGTGGGTGACCTTGCGGAGCAGTCTGAGCAGGTAGGCGGCGGCGATCGCGCCACCGACCGCCGCGAGGGCCGCCGCGACCCACCAGCCGCGCTGGGCGGCGGCGATCACGGCGAACGCCTCGCCCCAGAACCCGGCGAGCCCGGGCAGGCCGAGCGACGCCAGGGCCGCGAAGCCGAGCAGGCCGGCGAGCTGCGGGGAACTCTCCCGCAGGCCGCCGAGCTCAGCCAGCTCACCGGTGTGGGTGCGGTCCTTGAGCGCGCCGACCAGGAAGAACAGCAGGCCCGTGATCAGGCCGTGCGCCAGGTTGCCGATCAGCGCGGCCTGCAGACCGGTGGCGGTCATGGTCGCGATGCCGAGCAGGACGAAACCCATGTGCCCGACCGACGAGTACGCGATCAGCCGCTTCAGCTCCGTCTGCGCCAGGCAGATCAGGCCACCGATCAGGATCGCCCCGACCGCCAGCCCGGCGAGGACCGGCGCTGCCTTGTGCGCGCCGGTCGGGGCGACCGGGATCGCGACCCGGATCAGGCCGTACGTGCCGAGCTTCAGCAGCACCCCGGCCAGCAGCACCGAGCCCACGGTCGGGGCCTCGCTGTGCGCGTCGGGCAACCAGGAGTGCAGCGGCCACAGCGGGGCCTTCACCGCGAAGCCGAGCGCGAGGAACACGAACGCGGCCAGGGTCGCGGTGCCGGCCGGCTTGGCCAGGTCGGCCGTGCCGGTCTGGTTGACGACGAGCACCACGCCGATCAGGAGCAGCATCGAGCCGAACAGGGTGTACAGCACGAACTTGCGGGCAGCGTGCCGGCGCTTCGGGCCGCCCCAGCCGGCGATGATCGCGTACATCGGCAGGAGGACGACCTCGAAGGCCACGAAGAACAGCACCAGGTCCAGGGCCACGAACACGCCGAGCAGGCCGACCTGCAACGCCAGGAGCAGCCCGATCAGGCGGTTGTCCGGGGTCTTCCACAGCGAGTAGAGGCAGCACAGCAGGGTGAGCAGCGTGGTCAGCACGATCAGGGGCCACGAGATGCCGTCGACGCCGAGGTGGAAGCGCAGTTTGAGGGCCGGGACCCAGGCCCGGTCGAACTCGTACCAGAAGCCGGGGCCGGTCGAGTACAGACGCAGGCTCAGGCCGAAGGTCAGCGCGGCCACACAGGTGGCGGCCAGCCGGCCGGTGCGCCCCGGCAGGAAGGCCAGCAGCGCGCCCAGGGCCGGCAAAGCCAGCAGCGCGATCAGGATCATCGGAGCACCTCCGTGGCCAACGCCGCGACGGCGATCAAGAGGACGCCGGCCAGGGCGGCCGTCGCGTACCGGGGCAGGCCCGGGGCGTTCAGCCGGTTGACCAGGGCGCCGATCCGGTTGGAGCCGGTGCCGGTGCCCTCGACAGCGCCGTCGACGACCCGGGCGTCGAGGAAGCCGATCGCGCGGGCCAGCGCCCTGACCGGCTTGACGACCACGTAGTCCTGGACGGTGTCGAAGTAGAAGGCGTTGGCGAACAGGGGGCGCAGCGGGCCGAGGAACCGGGCAGGGTCGCTGTGCGAGGCACCCGCCGAGGCGGCCACGGCCCCGATCCCGGTGAGGAACAGGGCGACCAGGGTCATCTTGTTCAGGTCGAGCAGGTCGCCGCCGAGCCGGTGCCCGAGCCAGTTGCCGAGAGCCAGCAGACCGAACAGGGCCGCCGGGACCGCCAGCACCAGGAGCGGCCCCCGCATCAGGGCCGGCGGGTCGTGCGGCTTGGCCGCCTCGCCCCGGTAGTGGCCGAAGAAGGTGCGCAGCCAGAGCCGGGTCGAATACCACGCGGTCAGGGCCACGGTGACCATGCCGGCGATGAAGATCAGGCGCCCCTGCCAGCCCTCGGCGTGCTCGGCCTGGACCAGCACGTTCTCCTTGCTCCAGAACCCGCTGACCGGGGGCAGCCCGACCAGCGCGGCGAGCCCGATCGTCATGGTCCAGAAGGTGACCGGCATCCGGGTCCGCAGCCCGCCGGCGTCGTCGATCCGGTTGGAGCCGGTCGCGTGGATCACGGCCCCGGCGCACAGGAACAGCAGCGCCTTGAACCCGGCATGGCTGAGCAGGTGGAACAGCGCGGCCGGCGGGGAGCCCGCGGCGAGCGCTCCGGTCATGTAGCCGAGCTGGCTGACCGTCGACCAGGCGAGCACCTTTTTGATGTCGGTGGCGGCCATCGCGCAGCACGCGCCCCACAGCATCGTGATCGCGGCGGCGACGGCGAGGACGGCCATCGCGGTGTGCGACGCGCCGAACAGCGGGTAGAGCCGGGCGACGACGTACACGCCGGCTGCGACCATGGTGGCCGCGTGGATCAGGGCGCTGATCGGGGTCGGGCCGGCCATGGCGTCGGGCAGCCAGGAGTGGAACGGGAACTGCGCGCTCTTGCCGAACACCCCGGCGAGCAGCAGCAGCGTCGCCGCCGTCAGTACCCCGGGGCTGTAGTGGTGCGCGAGCACCTTGCCGATGTCCAGCGTCTTCGCGTTGACGGCGAGCACGGCGATGCCGAGCAGGAAGCCGACGTCGCCGACCCGGGTGACCAGGAAGGCCTTCACGGCGGCGGCGGGGGCCTCCGGCAGGGACCGGTCGTGGGCGATGAGCAGGTACGAGCACGCGCCCATCACCTCCCAGCCGACGAGCAGGACCAGCAGGTCGTCGGCGACGACGACGGTGAGCATGGCTGCGGTGAACAGGCTGATCTGCGCGGCGTACGGCGCGTAGTTGGTGTCGTCGTGCAGGTACGCCGCCGAGTAGACCTGCACGGCCAGCGCGACCACCCCGACGGCGACGGCGACCACGGCGGCGATCGCGGTGACGCTGACCCCGAGGGTGACGTCGAGCGCGCCGAAGGAGGCGAGCTTGACGTGCGCGGCCACGGGGTCGCGGAGCAGGAGCGCGACGGCGCAGCCCAGGGCGATCAGGGCACCGAGCGAGCCGACGAGGGCGGCGGGCCGGCGGGCGGCCGGCGGGAGGAAGAAGCCGATCAGGGCGGCCAGCAGCGGGGCCCCCGGGAGCAGCCAGGCGAGGCCCGTCATGAGTTGTCCACAGGCTTGTCCACAGGGTTATCCACAGAGTTGTCCACAGGAGCGCCGGCCGGCACGGAATCCACGGCCACGTCGTCCAGCACGATCGCCCCCCGCAGCCGGAAGAGCTGCAGCACCAGCGCCAGCCCGACCCCGATCTCCGCGGCGGCCAGCACGATCACGAACAGCGCGAACGTCTGCCCGGTGTACGCCCGCACCGTCGCGTCCGCCGTCACGAGCACCAGGTTGACCGCGTTGAGCATCAGCTCCACGGCCATCAGCACGAGGACGGCGTTGCGCCGGACGAGCACGCCGTAGACGCCGACGCCGAACAGCAGCGCGGCGATCACGTAGGGGATGACGGGATGCATCAGCGCTCAGCCCCCTTGCGCGAGACCACGATCGCGCCGACCAGCGCGGCGAGCAGCAGCACGGAGAGCACCTCGAACGGCAGCACCCAGCCGGAGAAGATCTCCGCGCCGAGTTTCGCCGCCGTGCCGGGGGCGGAGAGTTCGACCCTGGTCCACCGGTACCCGATGAATAGGATCGCGGCCAGGCCACCGCCGGAACCGAGGCCGATCAGGGCCGCCGGAATCCGGGCCCGGTCCAGCTCGTCGCTGGGGCCGATCGGCGCGCGGGTCAGCATCGTGGCGAACAGCAGCAGCACGACGACGGCCCCGACGTAGATCAGCACCTGGACCCAGGCGACCAGTTCGGCGGTGAGCACCAGGTAGCAGCCGGCGATCGCTGCCAGGGCCACGACCAGCCACAACCCGGCCCGGACGAGGTGCCTGGTGGTGACCACGCGCAGCGCGGCGCCGATGGCCACTGCGCCCAGGGCGCACAGCAGGATGTCGGTGACGGTCACTTCTTCTTCTCCGCCGCGACCTGTTCCTTGGCGGGCTCGCCGTTGGGGTCGTGCGCCGTCGGGGCCGGCACCGTGGCCATCCACTGGCCGAGGTGGTCCTTCTCGTGCAGCAGGTTACGGATGTCGCCCTCGGCGTACTCGAACTCCGGCGACCAGAACAGCGCGTCGAAGGGGCACACCTCGATGCAGATCCCGCAGTACATGCACAGCGAGAAGTCGATCGCGAACCGGTCCAGCATGTTCTTCTGCCGGGGCCGCCCGCCAGGGACCTCCACGGTCTCCTTGTGCGAGTCGATGTAGATGCACCAGTCGGGGCACTCCCGCGCGCAGAGCATGCAGGAGGTGCAGTTCTCCTCGGCGAGGGCGATCACGCCCCTGGTGCGCGGCGGCAGCTCCGGCTGGGTGTCCGGGTACTGGTGGGTGTGCGCCGGCTTGAGCATCGTTTTCATCGTGACGGCGAGCCCCTGAATCAGGCCCTTGCCGGGGATCTCAGACAACCTTCACCACCGCCGTCAGTACGAGCTGGGCCAGCGCCAGGGGCACGAGCCCCAGCCAGCACAGCTTCTGGATCTGGTCCTCGCGCAGCCTGGGATAGGCCACCCGCAGCCAGATGATCACGAACGCGACCGCCATCGTCTTGACCAGCATCCAGGCCCAGCCGAGATGGGTGTCGTCGAACGGTCCCTTCCACCCGCCGAGGAACAGCACGGCCGTCAGGGCGGAGATGACGACGATGCCGACGTACTCGGCGAGCAGGAAGAACGCGAACCGCAGTCCGGTGTACTCCGTCATGTAGCCGAACACCAGCTCCGAGTCGGCGATCGGCGCATCGAACGGGGGCCGGCGCAGCTCCGCCAGCCCGGCGACGAAGAACACGAACAGGGCCGGGAGCTGCCAGACGATCCACCAGGGACGCCAGGCGACCACGATGCCGTTCAGCGACAGGGTGCCGGCGGCCATCGCGACACTGGCGGCGGACAACACCAGGGGCAGCTCGTAGCCGAGGAGCTGGGCCGCGGCCCGCAGGCCGCCGAGCAGGGAGTACTTCGAGCCGCTCGACCACGCGGCCATCAGGACCGCGACGACGCCCAGCCCCATCACGGCCAGCACGAAGAACAGCCCGATGTCCAGGCCCTGGGCGACCAGGCCGTCGGGGCCGAGCGGGATGACGAGCAGGATCAGCAGGTACGGCAGCAGGGCCATCACCGGCGCGAGACGGAATATCCGCTTGTCCGCCGCGTCGGGGACGATCTCCTCCTTCTGCACGAACTTGATGCCGTCGGCGATAAGCTGGGCCCAGCCGTGGAAGGCGCCCGCGTACATCGGGCCGAGCCGGCCCTGCATGTGCGCCATGACCTTGTGTTCCATCTGGCCCACGATCAGCGGCAGGGTCAGGAAGGCCACCAGCACGGCGGCGAGCCTGATCGCGATGTCGAGAATCACCGGCGGGGACCCCATTCCTCGGCCGTCGGGACGCCGGGCGGACGCATGGGCGCGCGCTTCGAGGACCCCTCGGCGCCCTCGCCGGGCTCCTTGGCCCCCGGCCACGGTTTCGCGACCCGGCTGGCCAGCACGAACTCCTTGCGCAGCGGCTGGCCCTCGAACTCCGGCGGCAGGAGCAGCGGCCCCAGGTTGTCGTTGCCGGGGAAGTCCACGCCGAACATCTCGTGGGTCTCCCGCTCGTGCCAGGCCGCGCCCGGGAACACCCCGGTCGCGGTGGGCACCGACGGGGACTCGCGCGGGGTCAGGGTCCTGATCAGCAGACCGAACCTGTCCGGGACCGACCACAGGTGGGCGACGATCCGGAAGCCCTCGTCGAGCTCGTCCACGGCGCTGAGCCAGTCGAAGAAGGTCAGCCCCGCGCCACGGGCCGCCTCCAGGGTGCGGACCCAGCCGTCGACCGGGACGTCCACGACCTGCCGGGCCCAGTCCCCTCCGGAACTCACGCCCACCTCGCCGCCCACCCGGTCGGCGAGTCGGTGTGCGAGCTCCTCGGCTGTCATGTCCCAGATCCTAGGGGTCGGGGGCCGATTAGTTGAGGGTGACCTTCGCTCCGGGCGAGGTTGGCGATTCGTGCAACTCGACAGACACCAGCTTCACCCCGCGCGGGACTTCGAAGATGAGCATCCCGAGCCGGGTCTCGCCCGGCCTGATCTCCGCCTGCCACGGGTTCTCCCTGCCGCCCGCTGCGACTCCGGCGTCGATCAGGGCCGGGTCGGACGCGTAGCGGACGTTGTCCGAGCCCTGGCCGTGTTGCGCGGCGACGGGGAGCCGGCGCGCCGTGTCCCCGATGTTGTGGACGAGCACCCTGACCGTGCAGAACTCGCCCTTGGCCTCCCGCTCGCCGAGCCGGATCACGCCGCACCTGCTGCCGGCGACCGTGAACTCCAGCGCCCCGTCGCGGACCGGGGGCGACAGGGTCGCTCCGACCATGCCGGGGACGTCGATGGGCGGAATCAGCGTCTCGTAGGCGGCCGGCGGGGTGATCGGGGTCTTGTCGCCGTCGCCGTGGTCGCCCAGGAGCCAGATGCCGAGCCCGGAGGCCACGAAAGCCGTGAGGATGCCACCAAGGAGGACGACGTAGCGCCAGTTCCTCGTCTCGGTTCGCTCACCCGGGGTGCTCATTGGTCCATTGAACTAGGTCAAGCCCGATTGCGGGACCCGCCCCCCACCCGTATTCCTTGATCAACTACGGAATATTGCATATTCGAAGGTAAGAAAAGGGCAAAACATCAAGATCCTTTGATGATTACGGTGGAGCCCACCGCCCGGAGACGTGCCCGCCCAGCGGGTCAGGACACCTTCACGACCACCCCACCGGACGACGGCGCGTCATGCAGTTCCAACTTCTCCAGCGACCCCTGGGTCGGGATGTCGAACACGATCACCCCGAAGATCACGTTGCCGGGGTTCAGCCGGCTCATCCACAGGCTCTGCTCGACGTTCGCGAAGGCCGTGGCCACCTCGTCGGTGTCGTAGTAGACCCCCTTCAGGCCCCAGCCGTGCTGGTTGACCACGGAGAACGTCTGCGGGGTCTCCCCGATGTTCTTCACCATCAGCGTCACCATGCAGAACTGGCCCTGGGCCCTGCGGATCACGAAGTCCTGGCCGATCTGGGGCACCCCGCACTCGACCCGGCTCGCGGTGAACTCGAACTTCCCGTCCCGGGCCGGGGCGTTGAGGGCGTACCCCCCTTTCGGGCCGTCGTTCGCCGTCGCCTTCCTCGCGACGACCACGGCCACGCCCCCGCAGCACAGCACGGCGAGGAGGAGGACGGCACCGGCGGCCCCGAGCGTCCAGTACAACCCCTTCCTGCTCTTGGGGGGTTGTTCCTCGACGGTCTCGGGAAATTCGCTCATCACTTCATTGGACACGCCGGTCGGCCGGCTGTCGGAGAAACGCCGAGATCGTGCGCGCGGCCGGGGCGCCGGCCCTCAGAGCGGGCGGGTGACCATGGGGGCGGTCAGCGAGGCGGCGTCGCGCTGCACCCCGCCGAAGCCGGAGCGCTCCCGGGCGATCTGCGCCTGCAGGGTCAGGATGCCGTGCAGCAGGGCCTCCGGGCGCGGCGGGCAGCCGGGCACGTAGACGTCGACGGGGATGAGCTGGTCGACGCCCTTGGTGACGCTGTAGGAGTCCCAGTAGGGGCCGCCGGAGTTGGAGCAGGCGCCGAACGAGATCACGTACTTCGGCTCGGGCATCTGGTCGTAGAGCCGCTTGATCGCCGGGGCCATCTTGTCGGTGACCGTGCCGGACACGACCATCAGGTCCGCCTGCCGGGGGCCGTGCGCGAACGGGATGACGCCGAGCCGGATGAAATCGTGCCGGCCCATCGACGCGGCGATGAACTCGATCGCGCAGCAGGCCAGGCCGAAGTTGAAGACCCAGAGGGAATACTTCCGGCCCCAGTTCAGCACGAACCGGATCGGCTCACCGAGAACTCCACCCACACCCATGAGGACAGCCTATGTCCACCGCAGGACGCGCTTGCGCCAGGCGTACAGCAGACCGAGGGCCAGGACCGCCACGAACACGGCCATCTCGACCACCGTGGTCATCCCGAAGCCCTTGAGGTCGAAGGTCACGGCCCACGGAAAAAGGAACACGCTCTCGACGGCGAAGAGGACGTACAGGTAGGCGTACACGTAGTAGCGGACCTGGGTCTGGGCCCAGTCGCCGCCCACCGGGTCGATGCCGCACTCGTAGCTGGCGCCCTTGGACGCCGACGGGACCCTGCGGCTCAGCAGCCGGTTCGCGGTGAACGCGACCGTGAAGAAGCCGCCGGCGAGGACCAGCAGCAGGCCCAGCAACCGGTAGGTGCTCAGATATTCCGCCACGATGCGCAGCGTACCCGCAACCAGAAGGCAGGGATGCGCGTCTGTCCTTGCGTGACTACGATGTCGGTTGCCGCTTCAGTTCACCCCACGGAGGAGCGGATGTCTCGCTCCACCCCCGCTGACAGCGCCGACTTCCACGCGCTCTACGCGGCGCACTACAGCGAACTCGTCGCGATGCTCTACGCCCTGTGCGGCGACCTGGGCGATGCCCAGGACATGGCACAGGAGTCGTTCGCCCGCGCCTGGCAGCGCTGGTCCGCCGTCGTGACCTACGACGACCCGGTCGCCTGGCTGCGCCGGGTCGGGTACAACCTCGCCACCAGCCGCTGGCGCCGTCGCGGGGTGGCCCGCCGCTTCCTGGAGCGCAGCCGGGTGGAGAACACCCCCGAGCTGAGCCCGGACCGGGTCGCCCTCGTCGCGGCCCTGCGCGCCCTGCCGTCCGGGCAGCGCAACGCCCTCGTGCTGCACTATCTCGCGGACCTGCCGGTCGACGACATCGCCCGCGAGCTGTCGGTGCCGTCCGGCACGGTCAAGTCCTGGCTGCACCGGGGCCGTAACGCCATGGCCACCCTGCTCAAAGAAGAGGTCGCGCCATGACGGAGCTCGAGCCCGATCCGCTGGCCAAGGCATTCGCCGGCCTGCGCACCGTGGTCCGCGAAGAGGTCGTCGGTCCCGGCTCGGCGCAGCTGCGCGCCCGGGCCGCCCGGCGGACCCGCCGGCAGCGGCTGCGGGTCACCGGCGTGGCGGCCGCCGTGCTGGTCGCCAGCGGGCTGGTCGTCACGCAGTGGCCGGAGCACAAGGTCCCGGCGCAGAACCTCGGCCGGCCGGCCGCCGACTTCTCCAAGGTGAACTGGTCCGTCGAGCGGGTCCCGGTGCCCGCCGTGCCCGGCTGCCCCGGCGGCACCACGCTCGGCGGCGCGTCCCCGGTCGGCTACGGCCAGGTGGCCGGCATGGGCGCCCCGGTGGCCATCGTGCCGGTGGCCTGCCCGGACACCACCCCGCTGGTCTTCGTCCGGAACTCGCCGGACGGTTCGCTGTCCGCCGTCGGCGTCGTCGACCCGGGCAGCCCGATCCGGGTGGACGCCGTGCAGGTCACCGGGGACACGGTCACGGTCGGGATGAACCCGCCGGCCAGTACGGCGCTGGCCCCCACCCAGCAGCGGGCCTACGTGTTCCGGGACGGCCAGTTCAGCCAGGTCACGAAGTACACGGGGACGGTGGACGCGAACAACACCACGCTCACGCTGCCCGACAGCGGCAGTCCGGAGTGCCCGGGCGGGAAGCTGACCTTCGAGGGCGGGGTGGCCCGCACGTCGGGCGCGGAGTACCGGATCGGCAGCAACCTCGGGATCGCCGAGTTCGCCGACCTGGACAAGGACGGCGTGAGCGAGATGCTCACCCCCGTGACCTGCTTCCCGACCGGCAAGGCCCTGCCGGCGGGGCTGGACACCGCGCTGTTCGTGCTCCGGATGACCGAGGTGGGCACGGCGTTCACCGTGCTGTCCACCCCCTACGCCTGGCCGCGCTCCACCGCCACGCCGCTGGAGGCCTGGCAGCTGCGCAACCCGCAGCTCACGCTGTACACGTCGAAGGCCAGTCAGACCCTGACCTGGGACGGCAAGCGGTTCAGCTGAGGCCCTCTCATTCGACCGACACGGTCACCTCGTGCCAGCCGGTCGCGCCGTCGGGCACCACCCCGCGCTCCTCGCCGGTCTGGGTCGCACCGGTGCCGTCGGTGGCCCGGACCCGGAGCCGGTGCGAGCCGGGGGTGGCGTCCCAGACGTGCACCCACTGCCGCCAGGTGTCCGCGCTCGGCTCGGCCGCCAGGCGGGCCTCCTGCCAGGGCGCGTCGTCGACCTGCACCTCGACCTTGGAGATGCCCCGGTGCTGGGCCCAGGCGACCCCTGCGACGGAGACCGGCCCTGCCTTCGCCCGCCGGGTCGGGGTGTCGATCCGGGAGGCCGTCTTGACCGGGGCCTGGGCCGACCAGCCGCGGCGGACCCAGTACGCGTCGAACTCGGCGAACGTGGTCACCTCCATCTCGGCCAGCCACTTGCACGCGGACACGTAGCCGTAGAGGCCGGGGACGATCACGCGGACCGGGAAGCCGTGCTCGATGGGCAGCGGCTGGCCGTTCATGCCGTACACCAGCATCGCGTCCCGGCCGTCGAGCAGGGTGGCGACCGGGGTGCCGCAGGTCCAGCCGTCGGTCGAGCGGCTGACCACCTGGTCGGCGCCGCCCCGGATCCCGACCTCGCGGAGCAGGGCGCCCAGCGACACGCCGAGCCAGCGAGCCGTGCCGATATACGGGCCGCCGACCTCGTTCGACACGCAGTTCAGGGTGATGTCGCGTTCCATGGCCGGCATGGCCCGCAGCTCGTCGAAGGTGACCGTCCGGGGCCGGTCGACCATCCCGTGGATCTTGAGCTTCCAGGTCGCCGCGTCGACCTGCGGCACCGACAGAGCGGTGTCGATCCGGTAGAAGTCACGGTTGTCGGTGTAGAAGCTGCTCAACTCCGGCAGCTTGAGGTCCACGCCGTCGGGCACCGGCAGGGTCGACGGGGGAAGTCTCACGGCCTCCCGCGACCGGGTGCCGACCGAGCGGGCCACGGCCCACAGCCGGGCGCCACCCCCGACGACCAGGGCGCCGGCGGCCACCGCGCCCAGGAGGAGGAAGGAGCGGCGGTGCTCGGCGGCGAGGGCGCGCTGCCCAGGCACCCTACCCTCGCGTTTTCCCTGCTCACGGGCGTATTCCGCGAACTCCCGGTCGCTGTCGGCCAGGTCCCGGGCCCGTTTCGCCAGGCTGAGCAGCAGCCAGATCCCGGCCAGGGTGCCGGCCACCGTGGGCAGCACGTCGGCCGGTCCGGCGGTCGGCCGGCCGAGGACGGCCGCCACCCCGACGACCCCGAACAGGGCCACGCCGACGAGCCCGAGCGACGGTCTGCGGACGGCGAGCACCCCGAGCGCGCCGGCGTACGCCGCTAGTGACAAATAGATGACAGTCAACAGTACGGCCTTGTCCGCCGTACCGAATGTCTGGACCGCGAACTCTTTCAGCCACCGCGGTGTGGCGTCGATGATGGCCGCGCCCACGGCCAACACCGGCGAGGAGGTCGGGTTCAGCCAGGCCGCCACGAGCTCGGCGACGGCCAGCGCCCCGGCGGCGGAGACCAGACCGGTCAGCACGGGGGTCAGCTTTCTCATTCACTCATTGTTCCGCCGGACTGCCCCTGTGGGCGACGGCGTCACTATTCGGTAAGAAGCGAGGAAGTCTTTCGCCCCGTTACGGACTAGCATCGCAGTGCCAGGGAGCTTCCGAAGGAGGCAACAGCGTGACGAAGCAGCTCCGTCAGTTGGACCGGGTCGTGATCCGGTTCGCTGGCGACTCCGGGGACGGCATGCAGCTGACTGGGGACCGGTTCACGTCGGAGACGGCGCAGTTCGGCAACGACCTGTCGACGCTGCCGAACTTCCCGGCCGAGATCCGGGCCCCCGCCGGCACCCTGCCCGGCGTCTCCAGCTTCCAGGTGCACTTCGCCGACTACGACATCCTCACCCCGGGCGACGCGCCGCACGTGCTGGTCGCGATGAACCCGGCGGCACTGAAGGCCAACGTGGGCGACCTGATCCCCGGCGCGGAGATCATCGTCAACACCGACGAGTTCACCACCCGGGCGCTGGCCAAGGTCGGCTACGCCGCCAACCCGCTCGAGGACGGGTCGCTGGACAAGTTCTCCGTGCACCCGGTGCCGCTGACCTCGCTGACCGTCAAGGCCCTCGCGGAGCAGTCCGTGGGGAAGAAGGACGCCGAGCGGGCCAAGAACATGTTCGCCCTCGGGCTGCTGTCGTGGCTGTACCACCGGCCGACGGAGAGCACCCTGGCCTTCCTGCAGCGCAAGTTCGCCGCCCGGCCCGAGCTGGCCGCGGCGAACATCACGGCGTTCCAGGCCGGCTGGTCGTTCGGGGAGACGACCGAGGACTTCGCCGTGCAGTACGAGGTGAAGCCGGCCCCCATGCCCAAGGGCGACTACCGCAACATCACCGGCAACGTCGCGCTCGCGTACGGGCTGGTCGCGGCCGGGGTGCGCTCGGGCCTGCCGGTGTTCCTCGGCGCGTACCCGATCACCCCGGCCTCCGACATCCTGCACGAGCTGAGCAAGCACAAGAAGTTCGGCGTGACCACGGTGCAGGCCGAGGACGAGATCGCCGCGATCGGCCTGGCCCTCGGCGCGTCCTATGGCGGGGCCATCGGGGTCACGTCCACCAGCGGCCCCGGCGTGGCGCTCAAGGGCGAGACGATCAGCCTGGCCATCGCACTGGAGCTGCCGCTGATCGTGGTGGACGTGCAGCGCGCCGGCCCGTCGACCGGGATGCCGACGAAGACCGAGCAGGCCGACCTGAACATGGCGCTGTTCGGCCGGCACGGCGAGGCCCCGGTCGCGGTGATCGCGCCGCGTTCGCCCTCGGACTGCTTCGACGCGGCGTTGGAGGCGGCCCGGATCGCGCTGACCTACCGGACGCCGGTGCTGCTGTTGTCCGACGGCTACCTGGCGAACGGCTCCGAGCCGTGGCTGCTGCCGAACGTGGACGACCTGCCTGACCTGCACGTTTCGTTCGCCGCGGAGCCGAACGCCCCGGACGGCAAGTTCCTGCCCTACCTGCGCGACCCCGAGACCTTGGCGAGGCCGTGGGCGATTCCGGGCACGCCCGGGCTGGAGCACCGGATCGGCGGGATCGAGAAGGCCGACCAGACCGGCGACATCTCCTACGACCCGGACAACCACGAATTCATGGTGCGAACCCGGCAGGCCAAGATCGACGGGATCGTGGTCCCCGACGTCGAGGTCGAGGACCCGAGCGGGGCCGCGCGGGTGCTGGTCCTGGGATGGGGGTCCACCTACGGCCCGATCGGCGCGGCCTGCCGGGCCCTGCGCGCCCGGGGCCGCGACATCGCCCAGGCGCACCTGAGGAACCTGTCCCCGCTGCCGGCCAACCTGGGCGAGGTCCTCGCCGGCTACGACCGGGTCGTGATCCCCGAGATGAACCTGGGCCAGCTCGCACACGTGATCCGCGCGAGGTACCTGGTCGACGCCGTCGGGTACAACAGGGTCCGGGGCCTGCCGTTCACCTCTCACGAACTCGAAGCCGAGTTGGAGCGTGTTCTCGATGACCACCACTGAGCTGAAGCTGACCGCCAAGGACTTCAAGTCCGACCAGGAGGTCCGCTGGTGCCCCGGCTGCGGGGACTACGCGATCCTGGCCGCCATGCAGGGCTTCCTGCCCGAGCTGGGCATCAAGCGCGAGAACACGGTGTTCGTCTCCGGGATCGGCTGCTCGTCGCGCTTCCCGTACTACCTGTCCACCTACGGCCTGCACTCCATCCACGGCCGGGCCCCAGCCATCGCGACCGGCCTGTCGGTGTCCCGCCCCGACCTGTCCGTCTGGGTGGTCACGGGCGACGGGGACGCGCTGTCCATCGGCGGCAACCACCTGATCCACGCGCTGCGGCGCAACGTCAACCTGAAGATCCTGCTGTTCAACAACCGGATCTACGGCCTGACCAAGGGGCAGTACTCGCCGACGTCCGAGCTCGGCAAGGTCACCAAGTCAACCCCGATGGGGTCCACCGACTGGCCGTTCAACCCGATCTCGCTGGCGCTGGGCGCGGAGGCCTCGTTCGTGGCCCGGACCATCGACTCCGACCGCAAGCACCTCACGTCCGTGCTCCGGGCCGCCGCCTCGCACGAGGGTTCGGCGTTCGTCGAGATCTACCAGAACTGCAACATCTTCAACGATGGCGCGTTCGACCTGCTCAAGGACTCCGAGACCCGCGACGCGGCGCTGATCCGGCTCGAACACGGCCAACCGCTGACGTTCGGGGACAAGTGCGTCGTGAAGGACCCGCGCGGGTTCGGGCTCCGGGTGGTGGCCACCGGATCCGTGGCGCCGGAGGAGATCATCGTGCACGACGAGACGGTGGCGGAGCCGGCGTACGCCTTCGCGCTGTCCCGGCTGCCGGAGGCCGATCTGAGCCACACCCCGATCGGGGTGTTCCGCAGCGTCAACCGCCCGGTGTACGACGAGCTGGTCCGCTCCCAGGTCACCGCCGCCCGGGCGAACGGCGAGGGGGACCTGGCCGCGCTGCTGCGCACCGGGGACACCTGGACGCTCGCCTGATCGTCGGGTGACTCGGCTGCGCGGGCGGAAGATCGGGCGCAACCCGGGAGGCCCGGAAAACGTCCCCGTGACACGCATACGAATGCGTCTATAACATCGGCGGGTGCCACCACCCCCGGCGAGTCAGCTCCCCTCCCTCACCGGCCTGCGGTGGATCGCCGCGCTCCTCGTCTTCGGGCTGCACGTGCACACGGTCGAGTACCTGCACCGCGACAGCGGCGCCGGCCTCGTCCTGCGCTGGGTGTTCGGCGCGGGGGCCACCGGGGTGTCGTTCTTCTTCGTGTTGTCGGGCTTCGTGCTGGCCTGGTCGGCCCGGGAGCACGACCGGCCGCTCAGGTTCTGGTACCGCCGGTTCGCCCGGGTCTACCCCCTGCACGCCGTCACGGCGCTGCTCGCCCTGCTGCTCGGCTGGCTGCTGCTGCCCCGGTCGCTGCCGTCGCCGGGCGCGCTGGCCGCGAACGCGCTGCTCGTCCACCCGTGGAACACCGCGATCCTGTACAGCCAGAGCGTGAACCCGGTGAGCTGGTCGCTGGCCTGCGAGGCGCTGTTCTACGCCCTCTTCCCGGTGCTGTTCCGGCTCGTACGCCGGGCCGGTCCGCGCGGCGCGTGGTGCGCGGCCGGGGCCGGGCTGGTGGCCACGGTGGCGCTGCCGTTGCTCGTCCACGACCACCTGATGCGGTACTTTCCGCTGCTCAGGCTCCCGGAGTTCATCCTCGGGGTCGCGCTCGCCTGCCTCGTGCGCGCCGGGCGCTGGCCGGGCCCCGGCATGGTGCCGGCCCTGGTGGTGCTCGCCGCAGGGTACGCGCTGGCGTCGTGGGTGCCCGGACCGTTCCGGTACGCGGCGTGCACCGTACCCGGCTTCGCGCTTGTGATCGCCGCCGCGGCGACCGCGGACCTGTCCGGGGTCCGGTCGGCCTGGCGGCACCCGGTGATGGTCCGGCTCGGCGAGCTGTCGTTCGCGTTCTACATGATCCACATTCTGGTGATGCGGACCGGTGAGGCGCTGTTCGGCTCGCACCCGAGGCTCGGCTCGGCCGCCGGGCTGGCCGCCGCCGGTGCGGCGTTCGCCGTCGCGCTGGCCCTGTCCTCCGCCCTGTACAGCGGGGTCGAGTGCCCGGCGCGACGGCTGCTTCTACGCTCCGCGACCGGGCCGGTGGTCGTGCCCAGACCCCGGCTACCAGCTCAGAACGTATCCCCTGACAGGACGGGAGTCCTCTGAGAGTATGTGCCCATGGGTTTCATCATCCGCACCATCGTCACCGCTGTCGCGGTGTGGGTCGCCTCGCTCCTGGTGTCCGGGATCCAGGTCGGCGAGTCCGGCTGGAAAAAGGTCGGCACACTCCTTCTCGTGGCGCTGATCTTCGGACTGGTCAACGCCGTCATCAAGCCGATCATCCAGACGATCGGCTGCGCCTTCTACGCCCTGACCCTGGGCCTGGTCGCCCTGGTCGTGAACGCGCTGCTGTTCTGGCTCACGAGCTGGATCGCTGACAAGATCGACCTGCCGTTCCACATCAACGGCTTCTGGGCGGCGTTCTGGGGCGGCATCATCGTCGCCATCGTGAGCTGGGTGCTCGGCCTGATCACCCCGGGTGGTGACAACGACTAGCGTCCGGCCGGGCTGACCGGTCGGTAGCGGTCCGCAGGGGCGGTCGGGACACACTCCGGCCGCCCCTCGGCGTGCCCGGCCCGGCCGCCCTCCCGGCGGGTGACCAGGACCATAGGTCACCCTCACTGGCCGGGGCTAACGTTGCCGGGTGAGCGAACTCCGGCGTGGCTACCTGTTCGGGCTCCTGGCCTACGTCTGCTGGGGCTTCTTCCCCCTGTACTGGCACCTGCTCGCCACCGCCGGACCCGTCGAGATCCTCGCCCACCGCGTCCTGTGGTCCGTCGTCTTCGTCGCCGGGCTGCTCGCCGTCCAGCGGCACTGGGCGTGGCTGCGCTCGCTGAAGCTGCGGACCGTCCTCGGCATCACCGCCGCGGCTGTCGTCCTCGCGGTGAACTGGGGCTTCTACATCTACGGCGTCAACGCGCACCGGGTGGTCGAGACCTCCCTCGGCTACTTCATCAACCCGCTGTTCAACGTGCTGCTCGGGGTGCTCCTGCTCCGCGAGCGGCTCCGGCCGTGGCAGTGGGGCGCGCTCGGGGTCGGGGCCGCCGCCGTCGGGGTGCTGACGTACGACTACGGGCACCTGCCCTACATCGCGCTCACCCTGGCCACGTCCTTCGCCCTGTACGGCTTCATCAAGAAGCGGCTCGGGGTGCCCGCCGCGGAGGGCCTGTTCGTGGAGTCCGCCGTCCTGGCGCTGCCGGCCCTGGGATACCTGGTCTGGCTGACGGCCGACGGGAAGGCCACGTTCACCGGGCACGGCCTCGGGCACACGATGTTGCTGCTCGGCGGCGGGGCGGCCACGGCGATCCCGCTGCTGTTCTTCGCCGGGGCCGCCAACCGGCTGCCGCTGTCGACGATCGGGATGCTGCAGTACCTGGCGCCGGTTCTGCAGTTGGGCTGCGGGGTGCTGATCCTGGACGAGTCGCTGCCGCCGCTGCGGCTGGCCGGCTTCAGCCTGGTCTGGCTGGCCCTGGTGATCTTCACGGTCGACGGCCTCCGCACGGCGCGCCGCACCCGGCAGGCGACCGCCCTGGCCGCCGCCGCGGCGTGAACCGCCGCGCGCCAGGTCACGCTCCACCGTAACAGATGATGATCTTGATCCGAGCTCTTGATCTAACGGCTTGGCCGGCTGAGATCGGGGAGGCGAAGGCGGAGAAGTGCCTGCATACCGGTGTTGTATGCAGGCACTTCGACAACGCACGCATCGTCGAACTCAGCCGGTCCCACTCTCATTCGACTGCGTCAAAGCGTTCGCCAGGCCCTGGGCCGCCGCGCGGATCCGCTGGTTGACCGTGGCCGCAGTGGTCACGAACTCCTCCATCGGCAGCGTGCAGGCCAGCACCACGATCTGGTCCGGGTCCGGCCCGTAGGAGACCATGGTCGCGGCACAGGCCACATTCGGCCGGTACTGCCCGACCTCGACGAACAGGCCGCGCTGCCCGTGCAGGGTCAGCTCATATTCCAGCCGGTCGTGCTCCGTGATCGTCTTCGCCGTGTACTTCCGCATCCCGGACTCGCGCAGATACCGGCTGCGGGCCGGTGCGCTGAGCGTGCCCAGCAGCGCCTTGCCGAGGGCCGTGGCGTGCGCGCCGTCGTCGAATCCGACGATCAGGTCCTCCAGGTGCGGCGACCGCGCGCCCTCCGCGACCCCGGTGATCGCCACCCGGCCGTTGATGAACCGGCCGAGGAAGTGACTGTGCCCGGTACGCCCGGCGGCCCGACGCAGACCGTCGGCGACGTTGACCGGCGCGCTGAACGCCGCGGACATCTCCCGGTACCGGTCGGAGAAGTTGAGGCCGGCGACGAACGTGCCGTTGTCCCGGCGGTGCAGGTAGCCCTCATAGGAGAGGGTGCGGACCAGGTGGTAAACAGTCGCCAGGTTGAGCTCACATCTGCGGGCGATCTGCTTGGGCGTCAACCCCTTCGGAGTGTCACCCACCGCCTCAACGATCCGGAATGCCCGGGACACGCTGCGGATGAGATCTGGCGGCGGCTCACTGCCCAAGGCGCGAGTTGGCTCCCGGCCCAGCTCGTGATCACCGAGTTCTCTCACAACAACCTCCACGACGGCCTCAGGGTGAGGTGCGCCACCCTTCACGATAGGGAACAAAACCCCATCAGGGAACACCCCGACGGGCACCCATCACCACTATCTATTAACGCGCGGACACGTACTGCGATGCGGGCCACTGCTTTTTCCGACACACCTCCCTAGTGTCGGAACCATGACAGTGCTGGCCGAGGCCGCGCCGAGCAGCGCACAGACCCGCCGGGCCACCCTGGGCGGGGTCAGTACGACGATCGCGTCGGTGATCCCGGTGTTCCTCATCGGAGGGCTGGCGGTGCAACTGTCGGCGGAGCTGCACTTCGACCCGGCCGGCCTCGGACTCGTGGTGGCCACCTACTTCGGCGGCAGCGCGCTGGCCGGCATCCCCGCCGGGGCGATCGTCGAACGCTTCGGGGCCGCCGCCAGCAGTCGGGCCGCGATCCTGGTGGCCGCCGGGTCGATGCTGGCCGTGGCGGGGCTGGCCCACTCGTACCTCCAACTGGTGTTGTTCCTGCTCTTCGGCAGTGTCGCCAACTCCGTCGGCCAGCTCGCGGCCAACACGGCGCTCGCCCAGCGGATCCCGGCCGGCCGCCAGGGCCTGGTGTTCGGGATAAAGCAGGCCGCAGTTCCTATCTCGACGCTGCTCGCCGGCACGACCGTGCCGCTGCTGGCGCTCACGGTCGGCTGGCGGTGGGCCTGGGTGCTCGCCGCCGCCGTGGCGCTCAGCGCGCTGCCCCTCGTGCAGCGCGACCTGGCCCGGCCGGTCCGGCGCACCGAACGCCGCGAGCGCGGGGCCACCACGGCCCTCGTCGTCATCGGGGCCAGCGCGACCTTCGCCTCGGCGGCGGCCAACGCGCTCGGCACCTTCCTGGTGTCCTCCAGCGTCGCCCGGGGCATCGACCCGGCGGTCGCCGGCCTGACCCTGACCGCGGGCAGCGCCGTGTGCATCGCGGCCCGGATCCTGGTCGGTTGGCTGGCCGACCGCCGGTCCGGGGGCGGGCACGTGGCGGTGCTCGCCGGGATGCTCGGCGTCGGGGCGGTCGGGATGGCCCTGCTGTCCGTGGCCGGGGTGCCGACCATGGTCGCCGGGGTGCTGCTCGCCTTCGGGCTGGGCTGGGCCTGGCCAGGGCTGATGAACTACGCCGTCGTCCAGCTGCACCCGACCGCGCCGGCTTCGGCGACGGCGATCACCCAGACCGGGGTGTACCTGGGGGCGTTCTTCGGGCCGCTGACGCTGGGGACGGTCACGGCGCACACGTCGTACACCGTGACGTGGTTGTGCGCGTCGGGCTCGATGGCCCTGGCCGCCGTCGGCATGCTCTCCGGAGCCCGGATGCTCAAAAACCGACAAAAACCATCAGAGGACTACGGAGGGGCCTGACCGGCACGCGCCGGCCGGCCCCTGAACCCGGATCGGACTGTGTGCTCAGGCCATCCGGGCCGTGACGAAGTCGCACATCGAGGCCAGCGCCTGCCGGGCCGGCACGTCCGGCAGCTCGCCGAGCAGCCTGCGCGCCTCCGAGGCGTAGTCCTCCAGCGTCGCCCTGGCCCGGTCCATCGCCGGCGAGCGCCGCAGCAGACCCAGCGCCTCGGCGTGCTCGGCGTCGTCGGTCAGCGGCCCCTGGGCCAGCAGCTGGCGGAGCCGGTTGTCGGGACCCTCCAGCGCGTACAGCACCGGGAGGGTCGCGATGCCCTCGCGGAGGTCCGTGCCCGGCACCTTGCCCGAGTAGACCGACTCGGACGCGATGTCCAGCAGGTCGTCGGACAGCTGGAACGCGATCCCGAACACCTCGCCGAACTGGGTGACCGTGTCGGTCACCTTGTCGTCGGCGCCGCCGAACAGCGCCCCGAACCGGCAGCAGGTGGCGATCAGCGAACCGGTCTTGTCCCGGTGCACGTCGAGGTGGTGCGCGACCGGGTCCACGCCGGCCCGGGGGCCGACCGTCTCGCGGATCTGGCCCTGGACGAGCCGGGCGAAGGTCTCCGCCTGGATCCGGACCGCCTCGGTGCCCAGCTCGGCCGCGATCGAGGCGGCCTTCGCGAACAGGTAGTCGCCGGTGAGGATCGCGACCGTGTTCGTCCACCGGGAGTTGGCGCTGGGCGCCCCCCGGCGCACAGCGGCCTCGTCCATCACGTCGTCGTGGTACAGCGTCGCCAGGTGGGTCAGCTCGAGCACCAGGGCGCTCGGCACCACCAGGGGGGCGGTCGGGTCGCCGAAGTGCGCCGCGAGCAGCGTCAACATCGGCCGGACCCGCTTGCCGCCCGCCTCCAGCAGGTGCCGGGCGGCCTCGGTGACGAACGGGTCGGCGCTGGCCACCGCCGCGCGGAGCTCGCCTTCCACGGTGTCCAGACCGACCCTCATGGCCGCCTCTAGCTCCGAGTCAGCGAACTCCAGCCCGATAGCGCTGGTCAGGCTCTGCGTTGTCACCACGCCCCCCACGATGCCATACGACTGATCTATCTCAGGAACGTACCCGCGTTGATGGCGAGCTGGAGAGCCGCCTGCGGGACCACGCCGAGTACGAGGGTCAGGATCACACCGAACGCGACGGCGATCGAGGTGAACATGCCCGGAATGGATACGGTCGGGGTGTCCTCGCCCGCTTCGGACAGCCACATGAGCACGACGACCCGCAGGTACGGGAACGCGAGGATCATGCTGCTGACCACGCCGACGATCACCAGCCAGGTCATGTTCCCGCCGACGGCCGCCGCGAAGACCCCGAACTTGGCGGTGAAACCGCTGGTCAGGGGGATACCGGCGAACGCGAGCATCAGGAACGTGAACACCGCGGCGACCAGCGGCGAGCGCCGGCCCAGCCCGGCCCACCGGGACAGGTGGGTGGCCTCGCCGTCGGCGTCGCGGACCAGGGTGATGATCCCGAACGCGGCGAGCACGGTGAAGCCGTAGGCGACCAGGTAGAACATCGTGTACCGCAGGCCGTCCGAGTTCATCGCCAGCGCGCCGGTCAGCAGGTAACCGGCGTTGGCGATCGAGGAGTAGGCCAGCAGGCGCTTGATGTCCGTCTGGGTGACCGCGAGCACCGCACCGATGATCATGGTGAGGGCCGCGACCGCGCCGAGGACGGGCCGGAAGTCCCAGCTCGACCGCTCGAACGCCACGTACAGCACCCGGATCAGGCCACCGAACGCCGCGACCTTGGTGCACGCGGCCATGAAGGCGGTGACCGGGGTCGGGGCGCCCTGGTAGACGTCCGGGGTCCACACGTGGAACGGGACAGCCGCGATCTTGAACAGCAGCCCGATGGCCAGCATCGCCAGGCCGATCACCAGCAGCGTCTTGCTCCGCTCCGAGGTGACCACCGCCTGGTGGATGCTCGCGAAGTCGATCCGGCCGGCGAAACCGTAGATCATGGCGACGCCGTACAGGAAGAACGCCGAGGCGAAGGCGCCCAGCAGGAAGTACTTGAGCGACGCCTCCTGGCTGAGCAGCCGGCGACGGCGGGCCAGAGCGCAGAGCAGGTACAGCGGCAGCGAGAACACCTCGAGCGCCACGAACATGGTCAGCAGGTCGTTGGCGGCACAGAACAGCAGCATGCCGGCCAGGGCGAACAGCACCATGGCGTACACCTCGGTGGCGCCGCCGGTCTTGGCCTGCCGGCGGTCGGCCTGCGAGCCGGCCGTCACGGCGGCCTGGGCCACGAACGCGCCCCCGGTCTCCAGCCTGCGCTCGGAGATCAGCAGCACGGCGATGATGCCGAGCACGACGAGCGCGCCCTGCAGGAACAGCGCCGGGCCGTCGATCGCCACGGCCTTGCCCGCCGTGAGCGTGCCCTGCTGGATGACCCCGTCGTCGTCGGCGTACTTCGTCGCCAGCTTGACCAGGAAGCCCCCGGCCACGATCAGCGAGATCAGCGTCAGCGGAACCTGCACCCGGAAGCGCCAGTCGCGCGGCACTGCTGCCTCGACCAGGATGCTCGCGCACGCCGCCCCGAACAGGACCAGCATCGGCGCCAGCGCCAGGTAGTCGAGGTGCGGCAACTGGAACGTCACTTCTTTGCCTCCGTCGAGATCGGAGCCGGGTCGCTCTTCCCGAGATCCTGGATGAGCGTGGCCTTGACGGCCGGGTTGATCACGTCGATGACCGGCTTCGGGTAGAAGCCGAGCAGCAGGATCAACGCGATCAGCGGGGCGACGACGACGAGCTCGCGGACCTTGATGTCCTTGTTCATCGCCGGCACCTCCTTCAGGGCCGGGTTCAGGGTGCCCTGCATGGTCCGCTGGTACATCCACAGGACGTACCCGGCGGCCAGCACAATGCCGAGCGTGGCGATCACGGCGACGGTCTTGTAGACCGAGAACACGCCGATCAGCACCAGGAACTCGGACACGAACGGGCTGGTGCCCGGCAGGGCCAGCGAGGCCAGACCGGCGAGGAAGAACACCCCGGCGAGGATCGGCACCAACTTGCCCGCGCCGCCGAAGTCCTTGATCGACGCGCTGCCGCGCCGGGCGACCAGGAAGCCGACGACCAGGAACAGCAGGCCGGTCGCGAGACCGTGGTTGAGCATGTAGAGCACCGCGCCCGTACCCGACTGGGTGGTGAACGCGAAGATCCCGATGCCGATGAAACCGAAGTGCGCCACCGACGTGTACGCCACGAGGCGCTTCAGGTTGTCCTGGCCCACGGCGAGCAGCGCCGCGTAGATGATGCCGACAAGCGACAGCGCGATGGCCAGGGGCGCGAAGTACTTCGAGGCGTTCGGGAACAGCGACAGGCAGTACCGCAGGATGCCGAACGTGCCCACCTTGTCCATGACCGCGACGAGCAGCGCGGCGGCCGGGGCCGGGGCCGCGCCACCGGCGTCGGGCAGCCAGGTGTGGAACGGGAAGAACGGCGCCTTGATCGCGAACGCGATGAAGAACCCGAGGAACATCCAGCGCTCGGCCATCGTGTTGAAGTCGGCCTGCTGGAGGGTCTCCCAGTTGAACGTGTGCCCGCCGTACACCCACAGGCCGATCACGGCCGCGAGCATGAACAGGCCGCCGACCAGCGAGTAGAGGAAGAACTTCACGGCGGCGTACTGCCGACGCGGGGTCTCCCCGTACGAGCCGATCAGGAAGTACATCGGGACCAGCATGGCCTCGAAGAACACGTAGAACAGCAGGACGTCACTCGACGCGAACGCGCCGGTCATCAGGCCCTGCAGGGCGAGGAGGAGGGCGAAGTACGCCGGAACGCTCCGCTTGCCGTCCAGCTTCTCCACGGTCTTCCAGCTGGCCACGACGACCAGCGGGACGAGCACGCCGATCAGCGCGATCATGACCAGGGCGATGCCGTCCACGAAGAACGAGAAGTGGACGTCCCACTGCGGGATCCAGGCGTAGGACTCCTTGAGCTGGAACCGGGCCCCGTTGGCCTTGAAGGCGACCCAGAGGGCCACCGTCAGGCCGAGCGTCACCAGGGTCCAGACGAGCGCGAGCTTCTTGGCCAGCGCCCCCTGACTCCGGGGCAGGAACGCCAGCACCGCGGAGCCCACCAGGGGCAGCCCGACGAGCAGACTCAGGTACGGAAAGTTGCTCATCCGAGCGTCACCGCCATCAGCGCGGCTACCACGAGCAGCGCACCTCCCAGCATGGACAGGGCGTACGTGCGCACGAAACCGGTCTGCGTCCGGCGGAGTCGGCCGGAGCCGCCCCCGACCATGGCCGCGAGTCCGTTGACGAGGCCGTCGACGCCCTTGTTGTCGAAGTACACCAGCGCCCGGGTCAGGTACTTACCGGGAAGCTCGAACACCAACTCGTTGAACGTGTCGGCGTAGAGGTTGTTGCGTGCGGCGGTGACGACCGGACCGGCCGGCTCCTCCTCGAGGGCGGTGCCCTTGCGGAACAGCGCGTAGGCGAGGCCGCCGCCGAGAACCACCACCGCGAGGACCAGGGTCGTGACCACCCAGGCGGGCATCTTCTCGACCTCGTGGACCTCTTCCCCGCCGAGGACCGGCTTCAGCCAGTCGACGACCGAGGTCGACATGAGCCAACCCGCGGCGACCGAGCCGACCGCCAGCAGGATCAGCGGGATCGTCATCACGGCCGGCGACTCGTGCGGGTGCTGCCCGTCGGTCCAGCGCTTCGGACCGTGGAACGTGAGCACGAACAGCCGGGTCATGTAGAACGCCGTCAGACCCGCGCCCAGCAGGGCCGCGCCGCCGAACAGCCAGCCCGTCCAGCCGGGGCGGTTGAACGCCGACTCGATGATCGGGTCCTTGGAGAAGAAGCCCGACAGCGGCGGGATGCCGATGATCGCCAGGTAGCCGAGCCCGAAGGTGGCCCAGGTGATCTTCATGTACTTCCACAGCCCGCCGAACCGGCGGATGTCCACCTGGTCCTGCATGCCGTGCATGACCGAGCCGGCCCCGAGGAACATGCCGGCCTTGAAGAAGCCGTGGGCGAGCAGGTGGATGATGGCCAGCGCGTACGCGGCTCCGCCCAGCCCGACGCCCAGGAACATGTAGCCGATCTGGGAGACGGTCGAGTACGCGAGCACCCGCTTGATGTCGTCCTTCGCGCAGCCGATCACGCACCCGATCAGCAGGGTCAGGGCCCCGACGCTCACCACGACCGTCTGCAGCGTCGCGTTCGCGCTGAACACGGCGTTGGAGCGGGCGATCAGGTAGACGCCGGCGGTGACCATCGTCGCCGCGTGGATGAGCGCCGACACCGGGGTCGGGCCCTCCATCGCGTCGGGCAACCACGCCTGCAGCGGGAACTGGCCGGACTTGCCGCACGCCCCGATCAGCAGCAGCAGGCCCATCATCAGGACCACGGTCTTCGACAGCCCGGTGACGCCGTTGAAGACGCCCTCGTAGTTGACGGTGCCGAGCTGCTGGAACATCAGGAACAGCGCGATCGCGAACCCGGCGTCACCCACCCGGTTCATCAGGAAGGCCTTCTTGCCGGCCGTCGCCGCGCTGGGCTTGTCGAAGAAGAACGAGATCAGCAGGTACGAGGCGAGACCGACGCCCTCCCAGCCGAAGTACAGCATCACGTAGTTGTTGCCGAGCACCAGCAGCAGCATCGCGGCCACGAACAGGTTGAAGAAGGCGAAGAACCGCCGACGTCCCGGGTCGTGGGCCATGTAGCCCGTCGCGTACAGGTGGATCAGCGAACCCACACCCGTGATCAGCAGCACGAAGACGGCCGCCAGCGGGTCGAAGAGCAGCCCGAAGTCGATCTTCAGCCCGCCGACCGGGATGAACTCGAAGAGTTTCACCTGGGCCGAGCGGGCTCCCTCGTCCAGCCCCTTGAGCTGGAAGAAGAAGATCACCCCGAGAACGAAGGAAGCCGCGACGCTCGCGACGCCCAGCCAGTGACCCCACTTGTCGGCACGCTTGCCGAGCAGGAAGAGCACAGCCGAGCTGACGAGCGGGATCGCGACGAGCAGCCAGATGTTGGTCAACATCCCGGTCGCGTCGGCGAAGTGCACAGTCTTTTCCACCGGTACCTCTTAGTACTTCAGCAGGTTGGCGTCGTCGACCGAGGCCGAGCGGCGGGTCCGGAAGATAGACATGATGATCGCCAGGCCGATGACGACCTCGGCGGCGGCCACGACCATCACGAAGAACGCGATGATCTGCCCGTCCAGGTTGCCGTTCATCCGGCTGAACGTGACCAGGGCGAGGTTCGCGGCGTTCAGCATCAGCTCGACGCACATGAACACCACGATCGCGTTCCGGCGGATGAGGACGCCCACCGCGCCGATCGTGAAGAGCAGTGCGGAGAGCCCGATGTACGCGCTCGGGTCGATGTTCTCCATTACTTCTCCGTCCCCTTCGGCTGGGCCTCGGCCGCGGTGAGCTCCCGGGTCGGCACGAGCGCTGTCAGGCTCCGGCCGGCCACCGTGCCGTCGGGCAGCAGCCCGGGGGCGGCGACGGAGTTCGTCGCGGCGAACACGCCCGGGCCCGGCTTGGGGGCCGGGTAGTTGCCGGGCGCGAACCGGGCGTGCATCAGGTCGCGCTGGGTGACCTTCTCGGCCTTGGTCTTCTCGACGTGGGCCAGCAGCATCGCGCCGACCGCCGCGGTGATCAGCAGGGCGCTGGAGACCTCGAACGCGAAGACGTACGAGGTGAACAGCACCTTCGCGATGCCCTGGGTGTTGCCGTCGGCGTTGGCCTGCGCCAGTCCGGTGGCCTTCGTGCTGCCGAGCCCGCGGACCAGACCGGTCACGAGCAGCCCGGCGAACCCGAGGCCCAACAGCAGGGCCGCGGTGCGCTGGCCGCGCAGGGTCTCGATCAGCGAGTCCGAGGAGTCCCGGCCGATCAGCATCAGCACGAACAGGAACAGCATCATGATCGCGCCGGTGTAGACGATGATCTGCACCATGCCGATGAACGGGCCGGCCTGGATGATGTAGAAGACACCCAGGGTGAGCATCGTGCAGACCAGGAACAGGGCCGAGTGCACGGCGTTCTTCGCCAGCACCATGCCGATGCCACCCGCGACCGCCACCAGGGCGAGGATGCCCCAGACGATCCAGGCGCCCGCCGAAGCCGCCGGCAGCGTCTCTACCGCCGTGTTCATGCCACACCCCCGGGCTTGACCCGCTCCGCCCCGGCACTGGTGCCGGGGTTGGTCAGCGCGCCCACGTAGTAGTCCTTCTCCGACTCGCCGAGCCGCATCGGGTGCGGCGGCTGCTCCATGCCCGGCAGCAGCGGCGCGAGGAGCTGCTCCTTCGTGAAGATCAGGTCCTTGCGGGAGTCGCTGGCCAGCTCGTACTCGTTGCTCATCGTCAACGAACGCGTCGGGCAGGCCTCGATGCACAGCCCGCAGAAGATGCAGCGGGCGTAGTTGATCTGGTACACGCCGGCGTAGCGCTCACCGGGCGAGTAGCGCTCGCCGTCGGAGTTGTCCGCGCCCTCGACGTAGATCGCGTCGGCCGGGCACGCCCACGCGCACAGCTCGCAGCCGACGCACTTCTCCAGCCCGTCCGGGTGACGGTTGAGGATGTGGCGGCCGTGGTAGCGCGGCGCGGTCGGCTTGCGGTACTCCGGGTACTCCTCGGTCACGACCTTCTTGAACATGTGCGCGAAGGTGACGCCGAAGCCCTTGACAGACTCGAACACCGTTACTCTCCCTGCTCGCCGCTGGCGGCGGCATGTTCGACGGCCACGCGCTTGAGCCGGGGGCTCGGCGGGACCACGAGATCCATCGGCGGCATCGGGAAGCTGCCGGCTGGGCGCTTCTCGTCGGCCGCCCGGGCCGGCGCCGTCGGCTGCTTCTTCGGCCAGAACAGGATGATCACCGCGAACAGCACGGCGAATCCGGTCCAGATCGCGATCTGCACCGAACGGTCGGCCTTCGGGGCCACCCGCACGCCGGCGACCAGGAGGATCCAGACCAGGTTGACCGGGACCAGGACCTTCCAGCCGAAGCGCATGAACTGGTCGTACCGCAGGCGCGGCAGCGTGCCCCGCAGCCAGACGAAGACGAACAGCAGGATCAGCACCTTGACCGTGAACCAGATCATCGGGTACCAGCCGCTGTTCGCGCCCGCCCAGAACGACGTGATCGGGGCCGGGGCCCGCCAACCGCCGAGGAACAACGTCGTGCACAGGCCCGACACGGTCACCATGTTGATGTACTCGGCGAGGAAGAACAGCGCGAACTTCAGCGAGCTGTACTCCGTGTGGAACCCACCGACCAGCTCCGACTCCGCCTCGGGCAGGTCGAACGGCGCCCGGTTGGTCTCGCCGACCGCCGAGATGAAGTAGATCAGGAAGCTCGGCAGCAGCAGGATCGCGTACCAGCCGGGCAGGGTGACGTCCTGGCCGAAGAGGTGCTGCTGGCGGCCGTCGGCCTGCGCGGCCACGATCTCGCTCGTCGACATCGAGCCGGCGGTCATGAAGACGGCCACGATGGACAGCCCCATCGCGACCTCGTAGGAGATCATCTGCGCGGCGGACCGCAGACCACCCAGCAGCGGGTACGTCGAGCCGGAGGCCCAACCGCCCAGCACGATCCCGTAGATGCCCAGACCGGAGCACGCGAGCACGAGCAGCACCGCGACCGGGAGGTCGGTGAGCTGCAGTGCCGTCCTGTGACCGAACATGCTCACGTTCGGGCCGAGCGGGATGATCGCGAAGGCGGTGAAGGCGCACACCGTCGAGATGACCGGGGCGATGAAGAACACCGCCTTGTCGGCCAGCTTCGGCATGATGTCTTCCTTGAACGCCAGCTTGAGGCCGTCCGCGAGGGACTGCAACAAGCCGACCGGACCGACCCGGTTGGGGCCGGGCCGGTGCTGCATCCGGCCGACGACCTTGCGCTCGTACCAGATCGTGAAGAGCGTCATCACGACCAGGAAGGCGAAGATGCCGACGACCTTGATCAGGATGATCCACCACACGTCGTGGCCGAACTGATCGAGCGTCGGACTGTCAGCGAGGCTCACTGCACCCCTCCAGCACTGATGTTGACCACGTCACCGGCGACGGTGCCCAGCGTGCGGTGCACCGTCGAGCCGGGCGAGTTCGTCGGCACCCAGACCACGTGGTCCGGCATGTGCGTGACCTGCAGCGGCAGCGTGATCGCTCCGGTGCCCGTACCCACGGTCACCGACTCGGTCGCCCCGATGGCGTCCGCGGTGGCCTGCGAGAGCCGGACGACGGGCGTGCGCGCCGTACCGCCGAGGTGGTCGTCGCCGTCGGTCATCGAGCCCAGGTCGATCAGCATCCGCCAGCTGGCGAGCACCGCCTGGCCGCGTCCCGGGGACAACGGCTCCTCCGGGCGGACCCGGGGGGCCGACGGGCGGGTCGTGACGGCCGGCAGCTGACCCAGCTCCTTGCGCAGCGCGGCCACCTCCCCGCCCAGGGTCACGCCCAGCTCGGCGGCGATCGCGGACAACACCCGCGCGTCGGGCATCGTGCCGGGGCTCAGGACCTGGTCGAACGTGCGGACCCGGCCCTCCCAGTTCAGGAAGGAGCCGGCCTTCTCGACGGTCGCCGCGACAGGGAAGACCACGTCGGCCCGGCGGGCCACCGCGCTCATCCGCAGTTCGAGGGAGATCAGGAACCCGACGCCGTCCAGCGCGGCCTCCGCGGCCCGGACGTCGGCCAGGTCGTGCGGGTCGACACCCGCGACGACCAGCGCCTCGACGTCCCCGGACGCGGCGGCGGCGAGGATGCCCGCCGTGTCGCGGCCCGGGGTGGACGGCAGGGAGTCGACGCCCCACCGCTCGGCCAGCTGGGCGCGGGCGGACAGGTCGTCCACGACGCGGCCACCCGGGAGCAGGTTCGGCAGGCAACCGGCGTCGATCGCGCCCCGGTCACCGGCCCGGCGCGGCACCCACGCGAGCTTCGCCCCGGTGGCCTCAGCCAGGGCGACCGCGGCGCTGAGCGCGCCCGGCACCGTGGCGAGGCGCTCGCCGACCAGCAGGATCGCGCCCGGCTCGTTGAGCGCGAGCCGCGCGGCCTCGACCGCCGGGGTGGCCCCGTCGATCGGCACGTCGCCGATCAGGGCGTCGAGGACCTCGGCCTCGGTGCCCGGGGCCGCCGGGATCAGCGTGCCGTTGGTCTTCGTGACCGACCCGGTCGCGAACGGCTGGACGGAGAACACCTTCACGCCGTTCTTCACCGACGACTTGCGCAGGCGCAGGAACAGGATCGGGCACTCCTCCTCCGGCTCCAGGCCTGCGAGGACGACCGCCGGGGCGGCCTCGATGTCCAGGTAGCTCGCGGAACCCTCCGCCGCGACCGCCGCGGCCAGGAACTCGGCCTCCTCGGTCGAGTGCGGGCGGGCCCGGAAGTCGATGTCGTTGGTGCCGAGGGCGACCCGGGCGAACTTCGCGTACGCGTAGGCGTCCTCGACGGTCAGCCGGCCACCGGTGAGCACGCCGGCCTTCTTGCCGCGAAGGCCCTCCGCCGCGTACCGCAGCGCCTCGGACCACGAGGCCTTGCGGAACTGGCCGGTCTCCTTGTCGCGGATCAGCGGGTCGGTCAGCCGGTCGAAGGCGTTGACGTACTGGAAGCCCCAGCGCCCCTTGTCGCAGCTCCACTCCTCGTTGACCTGCGTGTCGTCCCCGGCGAGGCGGCGCATGACCTTGCCCCGCCGCGAGTCGGTGCGCAGGTCGCAGCCGGCGGCGCAGTGCTCGCAGGCGCTCGGCGTGGAGACCAGGTCGAACGGTCGGGCCCGGAACCGGTACTGCGCACCGGTCAGCGCGCCCACCGGGCAGATCTGCACCGTGTTGCCGGAGAAGTAGGAGTTGAACGGCTCGCCCTCGGCGACGCCGATCTGCTCGGACGCCCCGCGCTCCATCAGGTCGATGAACGGGTCGCCGGCGATCTCCTCGGAGAACCGGGTGCAGCGCTGGCAGAGGATGCAGCGCTCGCGGTCCAGCAGCACCTGGGACGAGATCGGCAGCGGCTTGCGGAACTCCCGCTTGACCTCGTGGAACCGGGCTTCGGGCGCGCCGGCCGTCATCGCCTGGTTCTGCAGGGGGCACTCGCCGCCCTTGTCGCAGACCGGGCAGTCCAGCGGGTGGTTCAGGAGCAGGAACTCCATGATCCCGGCCTGGGCCTTCTCGGCGACCTGCGAGGTGTGCTGGGTCTTGACGACCATGCCGTCGGCGCAGGTCTGGGTGCACGAGGCGACCGGCTTGCGCTGGCCCTCCACGTCGACCAGACACTGCCGACAGGCACCGGCCGGCTCGAGCAGCGGGTGGTCGCAGAACCGGGGGATGTCGATGCCCAACTGCTCGGCGGCCCGGATGACCAGCGTGCCCTTGGGGACGCTGACCTCGATCCCGTCGATCGTCAGGGTGACCTTGTCCGTCATCAGTGCGCCCCCACCAGCTCGGGCTTCAGCATCGGGGCCTTGCGACCCTCGATGTAGTCGAGGTAGTCCTGCTCGAACCACTTGATCGAGGACGTGACCGAGCTGGTCGCGCCGTCGCCCAGGCCGCAGAACGACCGGCCCAGCAGGTTGTCACACGCGTCGAGCAGGGTGTCGAGGTCCTTCTTGACGCCCTGACCGGCCAGAATGCGGTGCAGGATCTGGATCATCCAGTAGTTGCCCTCGCGGCACGGGGTGCACTTGCCGCACGACTCGTGGGCGTAGAACTTGATCCACCGGTACGTCGCGTACACCGGGCAGTCCTGCTGGCTGAACAACTGGGTGGCCGTGGTGCCGAGCATCGAGCCCTGCGCGCCCACGCCCTCGAAGTCCAGCGGCATGTCCAGGTGCTCGGCGGTGAGCAGCGGCGTCGAGGACCCGCCCGGGGTCCAGAACCGCAGCTCGTGGCCGTCCTGCATGCCACCGGCCAGCTCGATCAGCTCGCGGAGGGTGATGCCCATCCCGCACTCGTACTGGCCCGGGTTCTTGATCCGGCCCGACAGCGAGTAGATCATCGGGCCGGAGGACTTCTCCGTGCCCATCGACTTCCACCAGTCCGCGCCGCCCAGCACGATGTAGGGCACGCTGGCGATGGTGCCGACGTTGTTGATGACCGTGGGCTTCGAGTAGAGGCCGTGGGTCGCCGGGAACGGCGGGCGCAGCCGGGGCTGGCCACGGAAGCCCTCGAGCGAGTCGAGCAGCGCCGTCTCCTCGCCGCAGATGTACGCGCCGGCACCCGAGTGGATCACCAGGTCCAGGTTGTACCCCGAGCCGAGGATGTTCCGCCCCAGGTAGCCCCGGGTGTACGCCTCCTGCACGGCGGCCCGCAGCCGGCGCGCGGCGTGCACGGCCTCGCCCCGGATGTAGATCGCGGCGAAGTTGGCCCGGATCGCGTACGAGGAGATGATCACGCCCTCGATGAGCGAGTGAGGGTCGTGCGACATGAGCGGCAGGTCCTTGCAGGTGCCCGGCTCGCCCTCGTCGGCGTTGACCACGAGGTAGTGCGGCTTGCCGTCACCCTGCGGGATGAAGCCCCACTTCATGCCGGTCGGGAAGCCCGCGCCGCCCCGGCCGCGCAGGCCGGAGTCCTTGACGAGCTGGATCAGGTCGTCGGGCTCGGCCTTGAGGGCCTTGCGCAGCGCGGCGTACCCGTCGAGCCGCTCGTAGGTGGCGAGCTTCCAGGCGTCCGGCGACAGCCAGCGCTTGGTCAGCACCGGGGTGAGCTTGTGGATCGGGCCGCTCATGCGCTTGCCTCCTTACGCGCGATCGGGGTGTTCGGGTCGAACCCGGGCACCGCGACGCCGTTGTCCGCCGCGAGCCTCGCGCCGGCCAGGGTGGGGTCGCCCGCCACGCCCTCGGCGACCGCGCCGGGCCGCTCGTCGGGGAAGCCGGCCAGCTGGAGCTGGATCTCGCGGAACGAGCAGAGCCGCGGCGCCCGCGAGGGGACCGGGGTCTCGCCGTTCTGGAGCTGCTTGACGATCTCCAGGGCGTCGGCGGCCTGGGTACCGTCGAAGAAGTCGTAGTTGACCGTCATCACCGGCGCGTAGTCGCAGGCGGCCAGGCACTCGGCGTGCTCCAGGGTGATCTTGCCGTCGGAGGTGGTCTCCTCGTGCCCGACACCCAGGTACTCGCTCAGCGCCTCGTAGGCCTTCTGGCCACCCATCCGGTCGCACATGGTGTTCGTGCACACGCTGACCAGCCAGTCGCCCGTGGGCTTGCGCTTGTACATCGTGTAGAACGTCGCCACGGCGTTGACCTGCGCCTTGGTGATGCCGAGCTGGTCGGCGCAGAAGCCGATCCCCTCAGGCGTGATGTAGCCGTCCTCGGCCTGCACCAGGTGCAGCAGTGGCAGGAGAGCCGACCGGGAGTGCCCCTCCGGGTACCGGGCGATGATCTCCTTCGCCCGGACGAAGGTCTCTTCGGAGAAAGCCATTAGCGGTCACACCCACCCATCACGGGGTCCAAGCTGGCCCCGCCTGCGATTACGTCTGCCAGCAGTCCGCCCTCGGCCATGGCCGGGATCGCCTGCAGGTTGATGAAGCTCGGCTCCCGGAAGTGCACCCGGTACGGCCGGGTCCCACCGCTGGACACCGCGTGCACCCCGAGCGTGCCGCGCGGGGCCTCGATCTCGGTGAACACCTGCCCGGCGGGGACCCGGAAGCCCTCGGTGACGAGCTTGAAGTGGTGGATCAGGGACTCCATCGACTGGCCCATGATCTTCGCGACGTGCTCCAGGGAGTTGCCCAGGCCGTCGCTGCCCATCGCGAGCTGCGCCGGCCAGGCGATCTTGCGGTCCGCGACCATGATCGGGCCGGGCTCCAGGCGGTCGAGCGCCTGCTGAATGATCTTCAGCGACTCGCGCATCTCGGCCAGCCGGACCTGGTACCGGGCCCAGACGTCGCCGTCCGGGTGGGTCGGGACCTCGAAGTCGTAGGTCTCGTAGCCGCTGTAGGGCATCGTCTTGCGCAGGTCCCACGCGAGGCCGGCGCTGCGGAGCACCGGGCCGGTGATGCCCAGCGCGACACAGCCGGCCGCGTCGAGGTAGGCCACGCCCTGGGTGCGGGACTGCCAGATCGGGCTGCCCGAGAGCAGGTCCTCGTACATGTTGATCCGGTCGGGCATCCAGCCGAGGAACTCTTTGATCTTGACGATCGCCTCGTCCGGCACGTCCTGGGCGACCCCGCCCGGCCGCACGTACGCCATGTTCATCCGCAGGCCGGAGCACATCTCGAAGATGTCCAGGATGTACTCGCGCTCGCGGAACCCGTAGATCATCATGGACAGCGCGCCGAGCTCCATGCCCGTCGTCGCCAGCCACACCAGGTGCGAGGAGATCCGGTTGAGCTCCATCATCAGGATCCGGATCACGTTCACCCGGTCGGGGATCTGCTCCTCGATGCCCAGCAGCTTCTCCACGGCCAGGCAGTAGCCCGTCTCGTTGAAGATCGGGGCCAGGTAGTCCATCCGGGTGACGAACGTGGTGCCCTGGGTCCACGTCCGGTACTCGAGGTTCTTCTCGATCCCGGTGTGCAGGTAGCCCACGACCGTGCGCGCGTCGGTGACCGTCTCGCCCTCGAGTTCGAGGACGAGGCGGAGCACGCCGTGCGTCGACGGGTGCTGCGGGCCCATGTTGACGACGATCTTCTCGTCGTGGATCGGGTCGTCGCCGCCGAGGACGGCGTCCCAGTCGCCACCGGTGACGGTGAAGACGCGTCCCTCAGTGGTCTCTCTAGCGTCTGCGTAGGTCACTTGTACGCCCTCCGCTGGTCCGGCGGGGGAATCTCCGCGCCCTTGTACTCGACCGGCACGCCGCCGAGCGGGTAGTCCTTGCGCTGGGGGTGGCCCTCCCAGTCGTCCGGCATCAGGATCCGGGTCAGGCCCGGGTGCCCCTCGAAGTCGATGCCGAACATGTCGAACGTCTCCCGCTCCTGCCAGTCGGCGGTCGGGTAGATCGACGTGACGCTCGGCAGCTTCGGGTTCTCGGCCGTCACGGCGGCTTCGAGCCGGATCCGGCGCCGGTACGTCATCGACGTCAGGTGGTAGACGACGTGCAGTCGGCGCGGGTCGTCGGCGGCGTCGAGGTAGTCCACCCCGGAGACCGAGGAGCACATCTCGTAGCGCAGCGCGGCGTCGTCGCGAAGGATGCGAGCGACGTCGAGGATCCGATCAGCCTTCACGTGCAGGGTCAGCTCGCCCCGGTCCACGACGACCATCTCGATCGCGTCGTGGAACTCCGGGAAGGCTTCCTCGAGCGCGTCGGTGACCTCGTCGAAGTACCCGCCGTAGGGCTTCTCGCTGGCGACCGTGACCGGCCGGCGGCGGACGAGGCCGCCGTAGCCGGAGACGTCACCGGTGCCGGTGACCCCGAAGGATCCCTTGGCGACGCCGTTGGAACCAAGCTCTGCGGTGGTCACAGCCCGGCCCTCTCCTTCATCCAGTTCTCGATGCGGAGCTGCTCCTCGCGGCCCTCGGCCACGGCCTCGGTCCACTGCTTCTTCTTGGCCTTGTTGAACCGGTAGCTCGACGGCATCGAGCCGACCTTGACGATCGGGGCCGGCTGCGCGGCGAGGATCTCGCGGCGCTTCTCGCCGAGCGGCTCGTGCATGACCTTCTCGTGCAGCTTGAGGATCGCGTCCATCAGCATCTCGGGGCGCGGGGGGCAGCCCGGCAGGTACATGTCGACCGGCACGATGTGGTCGACGCCCTGCACGATGGCGTAGTTGTTGAACATGCCGCCGCTCGACGCGCAGACGCCCATGGAGAGCACCCAGCGGGGCTCCGGCATCTGGTCGTAGATCTGGCGAAGGACCGGGGCCATCTTCTGGCTCACCCGGCCCGCGACGATCATCAGGTCCGCCTGGCGGGGGCTGGCCCGGAAGACCTCCATGCCGAACCGGCCGAGGTCGTACCGGGCGCCGCCCGACGCCATCATCTCGATGGCGCAACAGGCGAGCCCGAACGTCGCCGGCCAGAAGCTCGACTTGCGGGTCCAGTTGACCAGCTTCTCGACCGAGGTCAGCAGAACCCCGGCCGGCAGCTTCTCTTCGATGCCCATGTCAGTCCCAATCCAGCCCGCCGCGACGCCACACGTAGGCGTACGCGACGAAGACCGTGCCGATGAACAGAACCATCTCGACGAACCCGAAGAGGCCGAGCGCGTTGAAGGACACGGCCCACGGGTACAGGAAGATGATCTCGATGTCGAAGACGATGAACAGCATCGCGGTCAGGTAGAACTTGACCGGGAACTTGCCACCGCCGGCACCCTGCGGGGTGGGTTCGATGCCGCACTCGTAGGCGTCGAGCTTCGCGCGGTTGTACCGGCGTGGGCCGGTCATCGGCGCAGACGCGACGGAGAAGAGCGCGAAACCGAACGCGAGGGCGATCAACCCCACGATGGGTATGTATGGGGAGAGCGACATACGCTATCCGCCTTCCTCTCCGTCCAGAAACCTAATAACCCTAATGTGTACGTTTCACCCGCTAGACAGCGGGGGCGATCCTGGTCAGGCCGTTGATGATCTTGTCCATGGCGTCGCCACCACGCGGGTCGGTCAGGTTGGCCAGCAGCTTCAGGACGAACTTCATCAGCGTCGGGTGCGGCATGCCGTGCCGCGTCGCGAGCTTCATGACCTGCGGGTTGCCGATCAACTTCACGAACATGCCGCCGAGGCGGTAGTAACCGCCGTAGCGGAGCTTGAGTTCCTGCGGGTACAGCCGCAGGGCCCGCTCGCGCTCCGGGGTGGTCCCCCTGGCCAGCGCCTGGATGGCGATCTCGGCGGCCAGCGCGCCGGACTCCATCGCGTACGCGATCCCCTCGCCGTTGAAGGGATTGACCATGCCGCCCGAGTCGCCCACGAGCATCACGCCCCGGGTGTAGTGCGGCACCCGGTTGAAGCCCATCGGCAGCGCCGCGCCGAGGATCTTGCCGTCGGCGTTCTCCTCGCGCAGACCCCACTCCTCGGGAGTGTTGTCCAGCCAGTCGGTGAGCATCTGCCGGTAGTCCGTCTTGCCGAACGCCGAACTGCTGTTCAGCACGCCCAGACCGACGTTGACCCGGCCGTCGCCCATCCCGAAGATCCAGCCGTAGCCGGGGAGCAGCTTGTCGCCGCCCTCCTTGCTGCGCAGCTCCAGCCAGGACTCGAGGTAGTCGTCGTCGTGCTTGGTCTCCGACTTGTAGTACCGCCGGACGGCCACCCCGATCGGGCGGTCCTCGCGCTTGGTGAGCCCCATCGACAGGGGGAAGCGGCCGGACACGCCGTCGGCGGCGATCACGATCGGCGCCCGGTACTCCACCGGCTCCTTGCCGGGGCCGGTCGCCTTGACGCCGATCACCCGGCCGGCCGCGTCAAGGATCGGGGCCTGCACGTTGGTGTTCGTGACCAGCTTCGCGCCGGCCGCGACCGCCCGCTTCGCCAGGATGTCGTCGAAGTCCATCCGGGTGCGGGTCAGGCCGTAGTTGGGGAAGCTCTCCAGGTCGGGCCAGTCGAGCTCGAGGCGCATGCCGCCGCCGATCACCCGCAGACCCTTGTTCTGCAGCCAGCCGGGGGCGGTGATGTCCACGCCCATCCGGATCAGCTGCTTGACCGCGCGCGGGGTCAGGCCGTCGCCGCAGACCTTCTCGCGGGGGAACTCGGTCTTCTCCAGGAGGAGCACGTTCGCGCCGTGGGCGGCCAGGTGGTGGGCCGCGGCCGAACCACCGGGGCCGGCTCCAACAACGATGACATCCGCCTCAGCGGAATCGCTGGCATGCGGCACTGTCACGACTCCGGCCTCTCCTGTGCTTGCTCCACGTGTCCTGGCTGGACCTGTTCCTGGCCGCCAAGATTGTGAATACTTTCACGAGCCCTATCGCGTGCAGTCTAGAGCCGCCGCCATCCCCCCGGCGGGTTAGGCGAGCCTAACTCCGCTGACGCCGGCTTGTGAGATTTGTACCTTATTTACCCGGACTCTCGCGGGGTTTCAGGCCCTAGTGGCCCGGTGCAACGCCGAGATGCCGCCGGTCATGTTCCGCCAGCCGACGTTTTTCCACCCATTGACACCGATGCGTTCCGCCCACTCGGCCTGGCTCGGCCACGCCCGGATCGACTCCGCCAGGTAGACGTAGGCGTCCGGATTGCTGGACACCCGACTGGCGACCGCCGGAAGAGCCTTCATCAGGTACTCCAGGTACACGGTCCGGAACACCGGATTCGTCGGCCGGCTGAACTCGCACACCACGAGCCGCCCACCCGGCTTCGTCACCCGGGCCATCTCGCGCAGCGCGGCGTCGGGGTCGTGCACGTTGCGGATCGCGTAGGAGATGGTGACCGCGTCGAAGCTCTCGTCGGCGAACGGGAGCGCCAACGCGTCCCCGGCGAGCAACGGCACGCCCCGGTTCCGCCCCTCGCGCAGCATTCCGACGGAGATGTCTGCCCCGACCACATACGCCCCACTACGGGCGAGTTCCTCGGTCGACACGCCGGTGCCCGCGCCCAGATCCAGGCAACGCTCACCCGGTTTCAGGTTAAGAGCTTGTCGGGTTGCCCGTCGCCAGGCCCGATCCTGGCCGAAGGACAGTACGGTATTGGTCAGGTCATACCGCCGGGCCACGCCGTCGAACATCTCGGCTACCTCGTGCGGCTGCTTGTCCAGCGAAGCTCGCGTCACGCCATGCACTCTACGTGTGCCGCCTGCAGCGCCGACCGGCCGATGGTCAACAATGGCAACGTATGCGGGGGAATGGTTGAAGGAGTGTGACGGACCGTGACCCAGCCAGCGCATGACCCCACTTCCGGCGCGGAAACGCCGGAAGAGCCGTCGCCGCTGCACAACGCCCGGCCGGCCACCCTCGCGGACCTGTCCGCAGGGGACCAGGCCCGGCCCGTCCGCCGTTCCGTACGGCCCGGCCAGGGTATCCACGGCCAGAGTTCCGAGCTGCCGCCCGACATGCGGCAGATCTCGGCCAGCGCATCCGTCCGGCAGGCGCCCGACGGCCCGGCGCGCAGCTATCCGGTGATCGGTGGCGGGGAGTCGTTGTCCTCCGCCGACGCCGGGATCCCCGGCCCGGTCCAGCAGGCCCCGGCCGGCTACGGCACCCCGGACGTCCCCGGTGGGACCTTCGGTGGTGACGTGCCGGGGGCCGCCTCGGCCGGGCACGTGCCCGGTGGGGCGTCCTTCAGCAGCGGCGGGGCGTCCTTCGGCGGAGCCGGCACGTTCGGCGGGGCCGCGCCCACGGGCTCGGCCGTCAGCCCGGCGGGCTCCGATGGCGCGGCCGGGTTCGGCGGCATGGCTCCCGGCGCGACGGGCTCCGGCGGCTCCGATCCCAGTACGGCCGATTCCCCCGGGGTGGGTCCCGCCCAGCCCCCGCTCCCCAAGCCCGACGAGAGCCCGACGATGATCCTGCCGATCATCGGAGCGGTCAAGCCGCTCACGGTCCGCCGGGTGCTCGCCGGAGCCGCCGGCGTGATCGCCCTGATCATCGCCGGCCTGCTCGTCCTCAATGTCATGATCCCCGAGGAGAAGAAGGGGTCCAGCGCGCCGCGGCCGGCCCAGCCCGTCGCGCAGACCACCAGCCTGCCGGCCGCCCCGTCCCCCTCCCCGACGCCGACGGCCGTCCGGCACAAGCCGGTCGCCGAGCTGTGCTCGAGGCTGGAGGCCGGCCCGGTCCGGGGGCTGTACCCGACGGTGGGCGCCGGCGCCCCGACCGGTCTGACCTGCACGGTTCCCCTGGAGTTCAAGCCGCCGGCCGGGACCCCGCCGAAGCCCCCGCAGCACCGCAGCGGCAGCCTGGCCGGCACGGCGGTCTACTACCCGAGCGGCGCGGAGGCCGTCACGGCGTACGGGGCGAAGCTCGCCGATCCGGCGACCAGCCTGGTGTCCACTGTGGGCTCGCAGGCCGGCATGGTCACCGTGGCCGCGGGTAAAACCGTCACTGTGACTGTGCACGTCCTCGACGACAACGTGCTGCTGAGCTTCGTGTTCGTGGCCGGCCGCGAGGACAAGGACTGGACCGCGCCGGAGGTCGACCAGCTCAAGGCCCTCACCACCCAGGTCGCCTCAGGCACCCTGGCCAAGATCTGAACCGACCACCCCAGGTCGCCCCGGCATCCGGACCAGGCGCTGAAGCTGGCCACGGAGGGTGCCCGCGCTGGCGCGGTACCCGTCGGATCGTTCTGCCGCGCGGCGCGTGACATCGCGAAAGGGCCCCGGGAACATCCCGGGGCCCTTCGCGTCGGTGCCGGTGTTACTTCGTGGCCGTCGCGGTCACGATCGCGCTGTTGTTGCCGTCGACCGGGTCCGGCAGCGTGCCGGTGACCGTGTTGGTGCTGGTCGCGCCGGACACCTCCTGCGCGAACCGCAGCGACAGCGCCAGGTCGAAGCTCTCTCCGCCGGCGAGCGTCGGCAGGGTGCACTCGTAGCTGACCTTGCTGACGATCGTGTGGCACGGCTTCGGCGGGGTGGCGAACTTCGTCCCCTCCGGAGCGGTGACCACGATCTTCGAGGTCTTCGGGCTGGTCCACGCGCCCTTGTTGGTGACCGTGACGTGGTAGTTGACGACCTCGCCGACCTTGCCGGTGACGGTCGCGCCGGTGAGGGCCAGGTCCGCGTACAGCGAGCCGGTGGTCAGGGTGAACCGGGCGGAGTTGTCCACCTTGTCGCCGTCGACCTGGCCGGCCGGGACCTTGGCCTTCTTCACCACGGCGCCGCGGGCGGTGCCGGCCCCGGGCTGGAAGTCGCCGTACGGGCCGACCTGGACCGTGGCCGCGCCCAGGTTCGTGTCGGGGGTCGCGTCGGCGGTGGCCTGGACCCGCAGGCCGAGGGCCAGGGTGTCGAAGCTGGCGCCGGGCGCCAGGACGATCGGCTTCTCGGTGCCGTCGGTGTCGAGGTAGCTGGACCAGGCGCACACGGCCGACCGGTTGTTGGTGTACGAGCAGCCGCGCACCTCCTCGCTGAACACGACGTGCTCGGGGAGGGTCAGCGCCAGCGAGAGGCCCGCGCCGGTCTGGGTGCCGTTGTTGTCCACGGCGATCCACAGGTCGCTCGGCACGCCCGGGGCCAGGCCGTCGACGTTGCCGACGACGACGCCGTAGTCGATGGTGGACGCGGTGAGGTCCACACTGTACGTGGTCGAGTTGTCACCCTTGTGGGCCACGTCCTCGCGGTAGTCGGAGCTGATCGACACGGTCAGCTTGCCGGCGCGGCCGAGGGGCGCGGTCGGGCTCACCGGGCGGAGGTTGACGCCCAGCGTGCTGTCGAGGTAGCCGGGGTCGAGGTCGCCCAGGTCGCAGACGTACTCGGTGCGGTCACCGGTGCACGGCCAGGCGGGGAGGTCGGCCACCACGTTCGGGCCGAGCTTGGACATGTCGAAGACGACCTTGGTGTGGGTGGCGGTCGAGCCACCCTTGTTCTGTACCTCGACGAAGAAGGTCTTGCCGTGGGAGTCGACAGCCATCTGCCGGGCCTTGATGTCCACGGCCAGGTCGGCGGGAACGACCTTGGCGTGGGCACTGGCGGCGAAGCCGAGGGTCAGGGTACTGGCGGCGAGCGTCGTGAGAGCCGCGCCGGCAAGGAAACGCTTCATGAATCCACCGATGGTGAGTGAAGGATGGAACTGCGAGGGACCCTACCTGCCCTCACGCGCCGTCGAACCTGACCAAACGGCTGCCCTGTCGGTCAAACAACCGACAGGGCCCCGGGAAGCGTTGCCGAAGCGTTACGACAGGACCGGCAGCTGCCGACCGACGTTGGTGATCGAGGAGAAGTGCGACGTGACCCGCTCGTCCGTCGGGTCGTCGGCCGGGGTCCAGTGCACGTTGAGGTGCCGGTACAGCGTGTCGCGCTGGGCCGGGATCCGGTCGGCGGAGCGGATCATCCACACCAGGTCGTGCAGGTTGGACCGGTGCTTCGCGCCGGCGGAGGAGATGACGTTCTCCTCGAGCATGATGGAGCCGAGGTCGTCGACGCCCATGTGCAGGGACACCTGACCGGCGTCCTTGCCGGTGGTCAGCCACGAGGACTGCAGGTGGTTGATGTTGTCGAAGAACAGCCGGGCGACGGCGATCAACCGAAGATATTCCAGCGTGGTGGCCTGGGTGCGGCCCTTGAGATGGTTGTTCTCCGGCTGGTACGTCCACGGGATGAAGGAGCGGAAGCCGCCCGTCTCGTCCTGCAGGTCGCGGATCATGGTCATGTGCTCGATCCGCTCGGCGTTCGTCTCGCCGGTGCCCATCATCATGGTGGCCGTGGACTCGATGCCCTGGCGGTGCGCGATGCCCATCACCTCGAGCCAGCGCGCGCCGGACTCCTTGAGCGGGGCGATGGCCTTGCGCGGCCGGTCGGGGAGCATCTCGGCGCCGGCGCCGGCGATGGACGCCAGGCCCGCGGCGTTGATGCGCCGGATGGCCTCGTCCAGGGAGACCCCGGACACCTTGGCCATGTGCAGCACCTCGGACGGGCCGATCGAGTGGATCACGAGCTGCGGGAAGTTCGACGAGACCGCGCCGAACAGTTCCTCGTAGTACTCCACGCCGAAGTCCGGGTGGTGGCCGCCCTGCAGCATCACCTGGGTGGCGCCGAGCTGGACCGCCTCCTCGCAGCGGCGGAGGATCTCGGCGGTGTCGTGCGTCCAGCCCTCGGCGTGCTTGGGGGCGCGGTAGAACGCGCAGAACTTGCACGCCGTCACGCAGACGTTCGTGTAGTTGATGTTGCGGTCGATGAGGTAGGTGACGATCCCCTCCGGGAACCGCCGCCGGCGCACCGTGTCGGCCGCCTCGCCCAGCGCGTGGAACGGCGCCTCCGTGTAGAGCAGCAGCGCCTCCTCCGGGCTGATCCGGCCCCCGTCAGCCGCACGCTGCAGAATCTCGCTGATCTCCACGCTCATGTCCCCGAGGTTACCTCTCGGTCCCGTGGCCGGACCGGGCACCTTGGGCACCCGGTCCGCACGTCACACACCTACGCGTCGTAGTCGACGACGACCCGGTCGGTGACCGGCGAGGACTGGCAGGTCAGCACGAATCCGGCGGCCACCTCGTCGGGCTCCAGGGCGTAGTTGCGGGCCATGGCGACCTCGCCCTCGACGACCTTGGCCTTGCAGGTGGAGCAGACGCCGCCCTTGCAGGCGTACGGCAGCTCCGAGCGCACCTTCAGTGCCGCGTCCAGGACCTTCTCGTCGCGGCGCATGCCGAAGCTCGTGGCCCGGCCGTCCAGCACGATGGTCACGTCGGCCTCGTGGGCGTCGGCCTCCGTGGGCGCGGCGGAGGGGGCGTCGTCGGCGTAGAACAGCTCGGAGTGTACGAGTGAGCCGTCCAGCAACCCCTGCGCCGCGACGACCATGCCGTACGGCCCGCACAGGAAGTACTCGTCGGCCTCGGGCGCGAACGCCGCCAACAGCCGGGGCAACCGCTCGGCGTCGATCCGGCCCGACAGCAGCTCGGCGTCCTGGGGCTCGCGGGACAGCACGTGCACGAGCTGCACCCGGCTCGGGTACCGGTCCTTCAGGTCCGCCAGCTCCTCCAGGAACATCACCGACCGCGCGTACCGGTTGCCGTACAGCACGGTCCAGGTGCTCTCCGGCTCGGCGGCCAGGCCCGTGGCCAGCAGCGACAGCACCGGGGTGATCCCGGAACCGGCGACGACGGCGACATAGCGCCGCGCCCGACCCGCCTGGAACTCGGTGGTGAAGTGCCCGATCGGGGGCATGACCTCGATGGTGTGCCCGACGTCCAGCGCCCCGTTCGCGTACGTGGAGAACGCGCCGCCCGGCACCTGCTTCACGCCCACCCGGAGCAGCCCGGTGCGCTCCAACTCGCCAGGGGTGGAGCAGATCGAGTAGCTGCGCCGGATGTCCTCGCCGTCGGACAGCAGCCGGACGGTCAGGTGCTGGCCGGGGCGGAAGGCGTAGGTGGAGCGCAGCTCGTCCGGTACCCGGAAGGAGACGGCCACCGCGTCGTCGGTGAGCTGGTCCACGGCCTGGACCAGCAACGGGTGGAAGACCGGACGGCGCCGGGCTGGCTTGCTCAGGGTGACGGTCACTAGATCGCCTTAAAGTGGTCGAAGGGGTCGCCGCAGGCCCGGCAGCTCCACAGGGACTTGCAGGCCGTCGAGCCGAACCGGCTCAGCTCCCTGGTGTCGGGCGAGCCGCAGTTCGGGCACCGGACGGAAATGGCCAGGGTGAGGGTGCGGCCGTGCGGCGCGCCGCCGGACGGGGGCGCGATCCGGGCCCGGCGCAGCTTCTCCTGCCCGGCCTCCGTGATCCAGTCCGTGGTCCACGCCGGGGCCAGCACGGTGCGGACCTCGACGTCGTGGCCGGGCAGCGCGCGCCGGATGTCCGTGCGGATCGCGTCCATCGCGGGGCAGCCCGAGTACGTCGGGGTGATCGTGACGACCACCCGGTCGCCGACCAGCTCGACGTCGCGCAGGATGCCCAGGTCCTCGATCGTCACGGTCGGGATCTCCGGATCGGGGACCGCCGCGACGGCCGCTCTGATCTCCAGCCCGACGGCGTGGGCGGTGGTCACCAGGTCGCCCCCGGGTGCGCGCGGTGCAGCACCTGCATCTCCGCGAGCAGGTAGCTCAGGTGCGTGGTGTGCAGACCCTGCCGGCCGCCGGTCGGCGCCCAGCCGTCCTCCGGCCGGGTCAGGGTGGCCTCGGCGAGGACCGGCTCGACCGCAGCCAGCCAGCCGGCACGCAGGTCATTACCCTCAAAAAGCTCATGGGTGTACGGCCACAGCTCGTCCACGGCAGCCTGCGCCCGCGCGTGCGACTCGTCCGTGCCGTCGCCGAGCCGCAGGGTCCACAGCCGGGCGTGGTCGACGTGGTAGTCGACCTCCTTGATGGCCTTGTCGGCGATCTCGTCGCCGGCCATCGCCGTGTACAGCTCACGCTGGTACGCGGAGAAGAACAGCAGCCGGACGATCGCGTGCGCGAAGTCGCCGTTGGGCAGCTCCACGAGCTGGACGTTCGTGAACTGCCGGTCGGTGCGCAGGAAGGCCAGCTCGTCCTCGTCCCCGGCCCGGGACAGGAACATCCGGGCCTGGCCGAGCAGGTCGAGGGCGATGTTGGCCAGGGCCACGTCCTCCTCCAGCTCGGGGGCGCGGGAGGTCCACTCGGCGAGCCGCTGGGCGGCGATCAGGGCGTCGTCGCCGAGGTTGAGGTCGGCGGTGGCCAGTTCCGCGTTCACAGGTGGGCCACGCCTTCGGGCACGTCGTAGAACGTCGGGTGCCGGTAGACCTTGTCGGCGGCCGGGTCGAAGAACGCGTCCTTCTCGTCCGGGCTGCTCGCCGTGATCGACATGGCGGGCACCACCCAGAGGGACACGCCCTCCTGCCGGCGGGTGTACAGGTCCCGCGCGTTGCGCAGCGCCAGCTCGGCGTCGGGCGCGTGCAGGCTGCCGACGTGGGTGTGCGCCAGCCCGCGCCGGGGCCGGACGAAGACCTCCCACAGGGGCCAGTCCGTCGTGCTCATGCGCTTACCTTCGCCTTCTTCTTCGCGTATGCCTCGGCCGCGTCGCGGACCCACTGGCCACCCTCGTGGGCGGCCTTGCGGTGCGTGATCCGTTCCCGGTTGCACGGGCCGTTGCCCTTGATCACCCGGAACAGCTCGTCGTAGTCGGGCTGGGTGTAGTCGTGCCGGCCCTCGGCCTCGTTCCACACCAGGCCCGGGTCCGGCAGGGTCAGGTCCAGGATCTCGGCCTGCCCGACGCACATGTCCACGAACCGCTGGCGCAGCTCGTCGTTGGTGAACCGCTTGACCTTCCACGCCATCGACTGCGCGGTGTTCGGCGACTCGCCCTCGGGCGGGCCGAACATGGCCAGCGACGGGTACCACCAGCGGTCGACGGCGTCCTGGGCCATCGCCTTCTGCTCGGGGGTGCCGTGGGACAGGACGTGCAGGATCTCGTAGCCCTGGCGCTGGTGGAAGGACTCCTCCTTGCACACCCGGATCATCGCCCGGGCGTACGGCCCGTAGGAGGCCCGGCACAGCGGGACCTGGTTCACGATCGCCGCGCCGTCGACCAGCCAGCCGATCGCGCCGACATCCGCCCAGGTCAGGGTGGGGTAGTTGAAGATCGAGCTGTACTTCTGCCGGCCGTCGATCAGCATGTCCGACAGCTCGGCGCGGTCCACGCCCAGCGTCTCGGCCGCCGCGTAGAGGTAGAGCCCGTGGCCGGCCTCGTCCTGCACCTTGGCGAGCAGGATGGCCTTGCGCTTGAGCGTGGGGGCCCGGGAGATCCAGTTGCCCTCGGGCTGCATGCCGATGATCTCGGAGTGCGCGTGCTGGGCGATCTGCCGGATCAGATTCTTCCGGTACTTCTCCGGCATCCAGTCCCGTGGCTCGATCTTCTGGTCGGCCGCGATGACGGCCATGAAGTAGTCGTCCTCGGTGCCCGTCGGCCGGTCCTGCTGGGCCGCGAGCTCGAGGTCACGTTCCGCGTCGGCCACCTGGTCGAGCAGGCTGCGCGCGCCCGGCTGCTCGGGGGGCTCGGAGAAGTCGTTGCCATACACCCCCCAAGTGTTACACCTACCCACCCACCCGACCAAGCCCTGTAACAGACCTGGCGCATCGCCGACCGTTATGCCGCTCGATGCCCTTTTTTGGGTACGACTACGCCCGGTCCAGCTCCTCGTCAGCCCACAGGATGTCCAGGCCGGCGCGCACCGCGAGCCGGTCGAGCCCGGCGCGACTCATCTTGACCAGGCTCTTTCCCTGGTCATTGAGCATCGCGAAGGCGTCGACCCCGTCCGTGAGGCCCCAGCCTGCGAACTCGGCGGCGATCCAGCCGGACCTGACCCGCCACAACGAGAACCGGGCGGGCGCGCACTCCTTCGCGAACTCCGCCATGAACTCCCGCCAGCGATCGGCCCCGCCGTCGAGCGGCTGCACTTCAAGATCCGTCATGTCGCACTCCTTCCACCATGACCGTTTCCAGGTTGACCGTAGACTGTTTCAGAAACACGTGCAACGATCGGCACATGCCAGTTCTGAGCCGGACTTGCCGGCACTGAATAGGATGTTCCGCACGAACAGCGCGAGGGGGTAGGGATGTCGCGACGCGAGCCCGGGATCTGGTCACGCGGGCTGGGCGCGGAGCTCAGGGACCTGCGAGACGCGGCCGGGTTGAGCACCCGGCTCGCCGGCGAGCGCGTCGGACTGTCCGCCAGCACCCTGAGCAGGATCGAGAACGGCAAGCGCAAGGTGACCAGCGAGGAGGTCTCGGCCCTCCTGGTCGTCTTCGGCGTCACCGGCGAACGCCGCGAGTCCCTGATCGAGCTGGCTCGACAGCCGGAGCAGCCGACCTGGGTGGGCGCCGGTTCTCGAACCGGCCTTCCAAAGTCACTGGCCACACTGATCAGCTTCGAAACGACCGCCACCAGAGTCACCAACGTGTCGATGCTGGTGCTACCAGGGCTGCTTCAGACTCCGGAATACACCCGAGCCTTGATGCGCGCCACGGGCGTGTCCGACTTCGAAGCCGAGTCGAGAGTCGCAACCCGCCTCGGCAGGCAGGCTCTCCTGTCGAGGCCCAGCCCGCCAGACTATGTCGCCTACCTCGATGAGGGCGCCCTCCGTCGCCGCCTCGGATCATCGAAGGTGATGGTCGACCAACTGGAGCGGATCCTCAAGGAGAGCCAGCGACCGAATGTCACGATTCGCGCACTCCCGTCCACTGCGGACGAAGTCCCAGGTCTCGACGGTTCGTTCTTGTTGCTGGAGTTCGCGAAGGCCCGCCCTGTCGTGCAGCTCGACTACCGGCGTTCCTGCCTGTTCATAGACGACGCAAAAGACGTGGAAACGTTTCACGAGGCCGTTGATACCCTCGACCGCGTGGCACTGACGCCCGAAGACTCTGCGACGTTCATCGCGCGGATCATGGCGGACTACGAACGGGAGTGACCTGATGGCGGACCTGGGCCAGAGTTGGTGGCGCAAGTCCGGCCGCAGTGGAAGCGGTGGCGACTGTGTGGAAGTCGCCGCCGCCTGGGGCAAGTCCAGCCGTAGCGGCAGCGGCAACAACTGCGTGGAGGTCGCGCCGCAGCTTGGCCCGGACGTCGTCGGCGTTCGCGACTCCAAGGATGCCCAGGGCCCCGTGCTGCGCTTCCCCGTCGCCGACTGGCGAGCCTTCATCTCGCGCCCGCCCAGCCCGTAGGCGACGGCCCTCGCAGGCGAGCCGCCGGACCGGGGGCACGCCCCACCGTAACGAATAATGATCTTGGTTTTCAGGAGAAGACGAAGCGTGGGCCGTCCGCTGGGAGGGCCGGAACGTCGCCGTGCGCCGCCGCGCGGGCCGCGAACTCCCGCAGCCCCGCCACCTGCCGCGCGCCCAGGGAGAAGTCGAGCGCCCGGAAGTAGCCGGCCAGGGTCGCCGCGTCGAACGGCTCCCAGCGGGCCGCGGACTCCGCCACCTCGTCCAGCTCGGACAGGCACAGGTCGCGGGACCGGAGGAACGCCTCGTGCACGTCCTTGACCAGGCCCGGGTGCGCCGCGGCGAAGTCCCGGCGGACCGCCCAGACGGCGAACACCATCGGCAGGCCGGTCCAGTCCCGCCAGGCCTGGCCGAGGTCGGTGACGTGCAGGCCCTGCGATGGCGCCTCGTAGAGCGCGCGGAGGGCCACGTCGCCGATCACCACCGCCGCGTCGGCTCCGGCGAGCATCGCGTCCAGGTCTGGGGCGGTGCGGGTGTAGCTGGGGGTGACGCCGTACTTCCCCGCGAGCAGGAGCTGGGCCAGCAGCACCCCGGTCCGGCTGGTCGAGCCGAGCGCGACCTGAGCGCCGTCGAGCTCGGCCAGGGGCTTCTTCGACACGATGTTCACCGACAGCACCGGCCCGTCGCTGCCGACCGCTAGGTCCGGAAGGAGGAGCAGGTCGTCGGCCGCGCGCAGGTACTCCACCAGGCTGATCGGCCCGATGTCCAGCCTGCCGTCGACGAGGCGCTCGTTGAGCTGATCGGGGCTGTCCTTGTACAGGTCGACGTCGAGGAGCGCGCCGGTGCGGCCGAGGCCCCAGTAGATCGGCAGACAGTTCAGGAACTGGATGTGGCCGACCCGTGGCCTGCTCGGACTCATGACCTCCAAGCTACGCCTGCGGTGATCGTGACGGGCGTCACGCACGCGACGGGCGTGCCGTCACGCCGCCCGCCAGGCCTTGATCGTGATGAACTCTCGGACGTCCGGGTTCCTCGTCGCCTCGCGTTCCGCGGCCTTGATGAGCGCGCCGGCCTCTTCGAGGTAGTCGTTCTCGGTCATGGAGCCCTCGCCCCGGGCGATGGCCTCGCTGGCGGAGAACGTGAAGCCCGTGCTCAGCGCTGCCCGCTGGATCTCCGCGTCCACGAAGCCGGCCTTGGCCAGCGCCTGCTTCAGGGAGGCCGGGGTGAACAGCACGAGGTGCCGGGGCGGCTCCAGCCCGCGCCAGTCGGCGCCGTACCGCTGGTGACCGAGGGCGTCGAGGTTGGGTGTCTCCAGCCAGATCCAGCCGCCCGGGTTGAGCATCCGCCGGCACGCGGCCAGCAGGGCCACCGGGTCGTGCACGTGTTCGATGACATGGCTCAGGGTGATGCCGTCGAACCGTTCGGCCGGGTCGAGGACCTCGACGCCGCCGTGCCGGATGTCCAGTCCCCGGGACCGGGCCGCCTCGACGGCCTTCTCGTCGAAGTCGACGCCCACCACGGTCCAGCCGGCCCGCCGCGCGAACTCCAGGAAGTTCCCGTCCCCGCAGCCGATGTCGAGCAGCCGGGCACCCGGCGTCGGCTTCGGGATGTGCCGGCTCTCCGTGTCCATCGTCGCGCGCTGCTTGGCCAGGAGCTTCGCCGACAGCACGCCGAGCGGGTTCGCCGGCAGGTCCTGGGTGCCGAACTGGTGGTTGCGGTAGCCGTTGGCCAGGCTTCTGCGGACCTTGCGGGCGAGGCTCAACTGGTCGACGTCGACCTTCGCCGCCGCGGCGTGGGTGTAGTAGCTGTCGTAGGCGAGGCTGATGGTGTCCTCGGTCGGCCGGGGGTCGAGGTAGCCGGTCGCGCAGCCTGTGCACCGGTACAGGTTCCAGGTGCCGGGCGCGCAGAAGAAGATCCGGTCGGAGAGTTCCAGATGCACTGTTTCGCGCGCGCTGTCCCCGCAGATGGGGCAGTGGGGCACCGACTCCAAGCCGCCCGCCGGCCAGGACTCCGTTGACTGCATGTCTCCAACTCCCCGTCGAGTCTTGGCTGTGCGCCCGCACCCTACAACAACAGGTCGGTACGCCGCGTGCCTCATCCGGGAAAACCTGCGGCCGACCTGGGCCGATCGGAGTACGCTGGCACGTTCGTGCGCCCGTCGAAGCCGGGCCCTTGCGGGCCTATGGCAGTGGGAGATCGCCCCCGACGCTGCAAAGGACGTCCCCCATGCAGGAAGAGCTGCTCGCCGAACAGGAACACCTCACCAGGTCCCGGGCCGCGCTCGCGCGGATGCTGCGGACCGCCGACGAACTGCACACCACCGGCGCGATGGTCGCCGGCGACGCCTACTCGGCGGAGACCCTGGGCCGCGCGATGCGGGACCGGATGCAGGCACTGGCCGTCGACCCCAGCACGCCACTCTTCTTCGGTCGGCTGGACATGGGCGCCGGCGCCGCTGGTGCCCGGGGAATGACCGAGAGCTGGCACATCGGCCGCCGGCACGTCGTCGACAAGGCCGGCGGCGAGCCGCTGGTCCTGGACTGGCGCGCCCCGTTGTGCACGGCGTTCTACCAGGCCAGCGTCGCCGACCCGATGGGCGTGGACCAGCGCCGCCGGTTCGGTTTCGCACAGGGCGAGCTGACCAGCTTCGAGGACGAGCACATCTCCCGGGGCGAGGAGCTGGGCACGAAGAGCGCGCTGCTCACCGCGGAGATCGAGCGGCCGCGCGTCGGGCCGATGCGCGACATCGTGGCCACCATCCAGCCGGAGCAGGACGTGCTGGTCCGGGCCGAGCTGACCGAGTCGGTGTGCGTGCAGGGCGCGCCTGGCACCGGGAAGACGGCCGTGGGCCTGCACCGGGCCGCGTACCTGCTCTACGCGCACCGCGAGCGCCTGAAGCGCGCCGGGGTCCTGATCATCGGACCGAACCGGGCGTTCCTCGGCTACATCGCCGCCGTGCTGCCGGCGCTGGGGGAGGTGGAGGTGGACCAGTACACGATCGACGACCTGGTCGCCCGGCACCCGGTGCGGGCAGTGGACTCCCCGGAGGCCGCGGCGGTGAAGCACTCGGCGGCGATGGCCGATCAGCTGGCCCGGATGCTGTGGGCGAAGGTGACCAGGCCCGCCGAGGGACTGATGATCTCCGACGGGGCGTGGCGCTGGCGGCTCTCCCCGGACGACCTGCGCGCGGCCGTGACGGAGGTCAGGAGAGCGAACCTCCCGTACGGTACTGGCCGGGAGCGGCTCCGGGCCCGGATCGTCAACCTCCTCCTCCGGCAGGCCGAGGCCCGCTCCGGCGAGTCGCCGTCCGAGGCGTGGCAGCGGCAGATGGGCAAGCACTCCCAGGTCAAGGCGGTGCTCGACGGGTGCTGGCCGGCCGTCACCCCCGAGAGCCTGGTGTGCGAGCTGCTCACCGACCCGCTGGCGGGCTTCGAGGCCGTGGGCTGGGCGAAGCCGCCGAAGAGCCCGAAGTCGGCGAAGTGGTCGGCGGCCGACCTGGTGCTGCTCGACGAGGCGGCCGGCCTGCTGGACCGCGAGGCCAGCTACGGGCACGTCGTCCTCGACGAGGCCCAGGACCTGTCCCCGATGCAGTGCCGGGTGATCGCCCGGCGCAGCGAGCACGCGTCGCTGACCGTGCTCGGCGACCTGGCCCAGGGCACCGCGCCGTGGGCGGCGGCCGACTGGGCCGACAGCCTCGAGCACCTGGGCAAGCCCGGCACTACCGTCGTGCCGCTGACCACCGGTTTCCGGGTACCGGCGGCCATCATCGCCCTCGCCAACCGGCTGCTGCCGGCGCTCGACGTCAACGTGCCGGCCGGGGTGTCTCTCCGTCGTGACGGTTCGTTGACGGTCACCGCCACGCGCGACGTCGTGGGCGACACCGTCGCGGCTGTGGTGGCGGCGTTGGAACACGAGGGTTCGGTGGGCGTCATCGCCGCCGACGCGTCCGTGCCCGGGCTGGTCGAGGCGCTGCGGTCCGCAGGCCTGGAGGTCGGCGGCCCCGAGGAGGACCAGCGGATCACGGTGATGCCGGCGAGCCTGGCCAAGGGCCTGGAGTACGACCACGTGATCGTGCCCGAGCCGGCGGCCATCGTCGCCGCCGAGCCGCGCGGGCTGCACCGGCTGTACGTGGTGCTCACCCGGGCGGTTTCCCGGCTGGACGTACTGCACTCCCAGCCCCTCCCGGCGGTACTCTCAGGGGCATGACCAGGGCGCCCGGTTGGTATGTCGATCCGGATGGCGAGCCGGCCATGCGCTATTGGGACGGCGGCGAGTGGACGGACCGCAGCCGGCCGATCTCCACCGAGGACCTGCCGCCGCTGGACTTCCTCGAACCGGGGCCCACGACCGCCGACCCGACCGAGGCGCTGCCCGTGCCGGTGTCGCCGGCCCCGCAGGTCGCCACGCTCGACCCACCGCCGCCGCCCCCGCCGGTGCCCAGGCCCCGGCCCGAGGTGGCCCCCGTCGAGGAGCCGGCCACGGCCGGGAGCGTGTTCGCGCTGGTCGGGGCCTTCCTGCTGCTGGTACCCGTGGCGTTGGTGTGCCTGTTGCCCTTCTCCTGGGCGGTGCGCCGCTTCGCGGACTGGCCCGGCTGGACGGTGTGGGTCTTCTGGGCCGGCACCTGGTCGGTGCTCGCGATCCCGGCCGCCCGGCGCGCCCTGGCCCGGGGCGCTCCGCACCAGCTGCCGTCGCTGGCGGACGAGCCGGTCGGGCAGCTCGCGGCCCTGACCTGGCTGTCGTTGCCGCTGCTGGTCGCCGACCGGGTGGTGGTCCTGGTGACCGGGGCCGTCGACCGGCTGTGGGGGTTCGTCAAGCACCTCGCGAGCACCGGGCAGGGCCGACGGACCACGCACTCCACCACCGCCGTGGTGCTCGGCATGCTGCGCAGCGTGGTGTTCTGGGCGATCTGGGGGGTCGTCGCGCTGTTGTGGCTGGTCATGCACGGGTTCAAGTACGCGACGAACGGGCTGCGGTGGTTCGCCGCGACGGTCGGTGACCGGATCCGGGGGTCGGCACCAGCCGCCTCCTGAAACAAGCCGGGACCGCCCACGGCGGCGCGCGGCCGTCATGATCGGCCGGACGACTCGTTACAAGAGTCGTGAAAGCGACTATTCTTCGCGCCGGCCTCGTCGTCGGCGTCCTCCTGCTCGCCACGGCCGCCACCGGCGCGGCGGCCGGGCCCGCCCCGAGCGCGTGCGGCTGGTCCGCCGGGGTCCAGGTCTGCGTCTCCGTCCCGTCGAACACCCTGACCGGGGACGTTCCGGTCACCGCCACCGTCGAGGGCAAGGTCCCCTACGACCTGGTCTTCACCTGGGAGAGCGACGACCTGCTGCTCGACTTCCAGCCGCCGTGGACGTTCGTCTGGCCGACCGCCCGGTTCCCGAACGGCCCCGGCCACCTCGGGGTCTCCGTCAAACCGCACAGCGGCGAACTCGGCGACGCCGTGCTCCTGCCGCTGACCCTGGACAACCCGCCGCGCGCCGGCGCCCCCGGCAACTGGCAGGAGCTCTTCGCCCCCCGGCAGTTCGACGGCGACCCGTTGATCGCCGCGGTGGGCGACGGCGGGGACGGCACCCGGGCCAGCGCGGCCGTGGCCCAGTCCGTCCTCGACTCCCGGGCCGGCCTGCTCCTGTTCCTCGGCGACGTCTACGAGACGGGTACGGCCGCCGAGTGGGACTTCAACTACGGCCGGTCCAGCTTCGACGACCCGGGGGGCGGGAAGGACTGGGGCCGGCTCGCCCGGTTCACGAAGCCGACCCTCGGCAACCACGAGGCGCACCACATGGACGCGTGGGAGGACTACTGGCACGGCCGGCCCACGTATGAGACCTTCAGCTGGCGCGGCGTGCGCTTCCTGGTGCTGAACTCCGAGTGCGGGGTGGCCGGCGGCTGCGGCCCGCGCAGTCCGCAGTACCAGTGGGCCCAGCAGGTGCTCCGCGACAGCCCGGAGAGGTGCGTGGTCGCCACCTGGCACCGGCCACTGATGGGCCCGATCCCGCACGAGAAGATGGCCGACCTGTTCGCCCTGCTCGCCGACAACGGCGGGGACCTGGTGCTCAACGGCCACCAGCACGACATGGAGCAGTACGAGCCGCTCACCGGCGACCTGCGGCCGGGCGGGCACCTGGTGCAGCTGATCGCCGGCAGCGGCGGGCACATCCCGCACGACGACCCGATGCCCCGGCACGGGGTGTGGCAGGCCACCGGCTACCCGGGCGCGCTGTACGTGACCGCGCACGGCGACCGGCTGGACTGGGCGTACCGGGACACCAACGGCCAGGTGGTGCCGGATCCCGCTGGAGTACCCGGCACCGGCAGCGTGACCTGCTAGACGGTCTGCGGCCCGTCGGTCGGCTTCTCGGCCGACGGGTCGGCCGGGGTGGCCGGCTTCCCTGCCGGCGGGGTGTCCTCGTCCTCGCCGGCCAGGGCGGCCCGGAGCTTGTCCTTCTCGGCCTGCCGGCGCTGGACGGAACCGGCGATGTAGTCGCTCATCTCGTCCCGCATCTTCTTCAGCAGGAAGAACGACAGCACCAGCGAGATCAGCAGCGCGACCATCACCTTGACGACCAGGGTGATCGGCAGCGGCAGCAGGACCAGCACGACCATGATGGCCGCGAACATGCCCAGCCGGGCCAGGGTGTACTTGACGAACGGACTCAACGGACTAACCCCCATCACCGGTACGCCGGGCGAGCCACCGGATACCAAAGAACCAGAACGTGGCGTAGACCAGCGTGGTCACCGCCGCTCCGACGCCGCCGGACAGCAGCGGCGGCAGATAACTTGCCAGGAAGGCCGCGCCCGACCCGGCCACGAGACCGAGCAGGATGCCGAGCGCCGCGATCGCGATCCGGCCGGGCACCCGCCACGCCCGGTACTCCTCGACGAACAGCCACGCCGGCAGCACCACGGCCAGCCAGCCGCTCGACCGGCCCCACGAGGCCCCGAAGGCCACCGCGACCAGGTCGATCAGCAGCACGGCGACCAGGGACATGAGCATCATGGCGAGCGTCGCCGCGAAAAGGTCCGCGTACGCCGCTACCCGCCCATCTTCGTCCCTTTTCGGGAAGGTCGCCCGCTCAGACACACCTCAGAGGGTACGGGGCAGGGTCAGCTCGGCCAGCACCGGCCGGTGGTCGGAGCCGGGCAGGTCGAAGACGTCGTATCCGGTGACGGCCACCCGCTCGTCGACCAGAACGTGATCGATGGTCACCGGCGGCAGCGAGACCCCGCCGACCTCGGCGTGGTCGTTGGGCAGGTTGGGCCAGGTCCAGGTCAGGCCCTCGCCGCGCGCGTCGGCAGCGTCGCGGTAGCCGCTGCCGATCACGGCGCGCAGCGGCGCGAAGTCGAGGGTGGCGTTGAAGTCTCCGGCGAGGATCCGGACCGCGCCGTGCGGAGTCGCCCGGGGCAGCTTGCCGAGATCGCTGACCGCCTGGGCCGACCCGAGCGCGTTGACCGGAGCCATCGGGTGGGCTGCGAGCAGCTCGAACGACCCCTGCGGGAGGGTGACGGTCACCCCGGTCATCTCGAACTCGGCCCCGGCGGGTTCGATCCCGGCGAGCCGGGTCAGGGGGTAGGCGGAGTAGACGCCGGTGCCGGAGTAGCCGGGCTGTGGCCGGGCGACCCGGTGCGGGAAGTAGGTCGTGAGGACCGCGTCGGCCTCCGGGGTGAGCTCCTGCACGCTGAGCAGGTCGACCTGGTGCCCGTCGATGAGCCTGCGCAGGACGGTCAGGTCGCCCTCGCCGCCCATCAGGTTGGTGCTGAGCACCCGCAGCTTCGGGCCGTCCGCGCTGCCGGCGTCCCCCGGCACCCACCGGGGCAGCACCGCCGCGGCCAGGGCGGCTGCCACCACCAGCGCCGCCGCCGACGCCCGCCAGTTCCGGGCGACCAGCGCCAGTCCGACGGGTACGAGCACCCCGAGCGCCACGTACGGCGTGTACGCCATCGCCGGCCGCAACGGCCAGCCGTGTTCGAGCCCACCGAGCCGGACGGCGGCGAACACGCCCCAGGCTGCGGTGGCGACCCACGCCATGATCGACAGGATTCTCATCGACCCATCTTGACAGGGCTGCCCCCGCTGCCCGTTGATAGTGATTCGTCCTCGCGGACCGTCGAGGCCGTCGTCACGCACCGCTCCGGAGCCGCCCCGTGAAGCTCACCGTCCCTCGTACGGCGGCCGTCGCCCTCGGCACCCTGGTCATCATGAACGGCGCCGCCACCCTGTTCTACGACACGTTCGGCGCCGGCGTGCTCGACATGTCCGGCGGGCGCAACGGGGCGGACCCGCGCCCGGACGGCTACACCCCGCAGCAGGCGTACGACATGCTCACCGCCTACGGCCCGGACGGACGGCGCTGGCACGCGATCCTCAACCTGACCGGCGACGTCCTACTGCCGGCGGCGCTGCTCCTGTTCGGGCTGGTGGCGCTCGGCTCACTGGCCCGGCGGGCCAGGGTGGGCCGGTGGGTGCTGGCCCTGCCGGTGCTCTACGTGATCACCGACTACGCGGAGAACGTCGGCATCGTCACGATGCTGCTGCGCTACCCGGACCGGCTCGACGGCGTCGCTGCGCTGACCAACACGCTGACCATGCTCAAGACGACCGCCGTCGCCGCCTGCCTGGTCACCGCAGCGGTCCTCGGCGTGCTGGCCTGGCTCCGCCGCGGGCGGCCGGCGGAATCCGGTGACGCTGGATAGGGTGGCGTCCATGATCGATGTGGACGCGTACCTGCGGCGGATCGGCCACACCGGACCGGTCGCGCCCACCCTCGACACCCTGCGCGCCGTGCACCGCGCCCAACTCCTCGCCGTGCCCTACGAGAACGCCGGCATCCAGCTCGGCACGCCGGCGCCCCTGGACATCCCCGCGCTGGAGGACCGGATCGTGCGCCAGCGCGCCGGCGGCTACTGCTACCAGCTCAACGGCCTGTTCGGCGCGCTCCTGACCGCCCTCGGCTTCCAGGTGCGCCACGCCTGCGCGGCCGTACACCTCGACCGGTACGGCGAGGAGGACGGCTGGGGCAACCATCTGGCCCTGCTCGTCGACCTGGACGGGCAGACCTGGGTGGCCGACGCCGGCCTCGGCGACGGGTTCCTCGACCCGTTGCCGCTCCGACCAGGCGTGCACCACCAGGGTGCCGAGCGGTACACGATCGAGGACCGGGGCGACCGGTGGTGGATCGGGCTCGACGGCCGGACCAGCCCGCCCGGCTACCACCTGCGCACGGCGCCCCTGGAGCTCGCGGACTTCGACGCCTGGCACCAGCGGCTGTCCACGGCGGAGGACTCGCCGTTCGTCCGGACGTTCGTCGTGCAGCGGATGTACGCCGACCGGACCGAGACCGTGCGGGCTCTGACGCACACGGTGCGGACCGCCACCGGGAACTCGACGGCGACCCTCGACCGGCCGGCGTTCGAGGCGACGGTGGCGCGGCTCGGCGTACCCGAAGAGGAAGGGTTGTGGGGTTTGGCGGCGGCCCAGCAGGAAGCCTGGGTCGCCGCCGGAAGCCCCTAGGCCCAGACCTGCTGCGGCTCGGCGCGCCGCTCGGCCATCGACGGACCCTTGTCGAAGGTGCGGACCACCTCGTAGCGGGTGTTGCGCTCGACCGGACGGAAGCCCGCGTCGCGGATCATCTCCATCAGGTCCTCACGGTGCATCTTGTTCGGCGTCCCGTACGAGTCCGCGTCATGCGTGATCTTGTACTCCACGACCGAACCGTCCAGGTCGTCCGCCCCGAAGTTGAGCGACAGCGCCGCCAGCGACAGCCCGTGCATCACCCAGAAGTTCTTCACGTGCGGCACGTTGTCGAACATCAGCCGGGACACCGCGAACGTCTTCAGCGACTCGGCCGGCGAGGCCATCGTCGTGCGGGCCTGGATCCGGTTGCGGATGATGCCGTCCTTGGAGTCCACGAAGTCGTGCTGGTAGCGCAGCGGGATGAACACCACGAAGCCGCCGGTCTCGTCCTGGAGCTCGCGCAGGCGCATCACGTGGTCGACCCTGTGCCGGGGCTCCTCGATGTGCCCGTACAGCATGGTCGCCGGGGTCTTGAGCCCCTTCTCGTGCGCGAGGCGGTGGATCCGGGACCAGTCCTCCCAGTGGCAGGCGTGGTCCACGATGTGCTGGCGGACCTCCCAGTCGAAGATCTCCGCGCCGCCGCCGGTCAGCGACTCCAGGCCGGCGTCGATCAGCTCGTCGAGGATCTCGCTGGCCCCGAGGCCGGAGATCTTCTCGAACCACTGCACCTCGGTGGCCGTGAACGCCTTCAGCTTCACGTTCGGCAGGGCGGCCTTCAGCTCGCGCAGGACCCGCGGGTAGTACTTCCACGGCAGGGTCGGGTGCAGGCCGTTGACGATGTGCAGCTCGGTGAGCTGCTCGTTCTCCATCTCCTTGGCGAGCCGGACCGCTTCCTCGACCCGCATCGTGTACGCGTCCTTCTCGCCCGGCTTGCGCTGGAACGAGCAGTACGCGCACGAGGCCGAGCAGACGTTCGTCAGGTTCAGGTGCCGGTTGACGTTGAACATGACGTCCTCGCCGTTGAGCTCGGTGCGCTTGTGGTGCGCCAACCGGCCCAGCCAGGCGAGGTCGTCGGAGGCGTAGAGTGCCTCACCGTCGGCGCGGGTCAGGCGCTCCCCCGAGTAGACCTTTGCTTCCAGCTCGCGCTTCAGTCCGGCGTCCATGTCCCGAGAGTACGTCGCGACTTCACCAGGGATTTCGCTGCCCTATGGGTCACAGCCTGATTACCGACCGATTTTGGGGTAGCAAGCCTGGTGCGGCTTTCGTACTGTGGCAGGGGTCAGTGTTCGGCGACACAGGGGGCGGAATGAAGACGAGAAAGACCGCATGGTTTTTTCTGTGCGCCCTGATCGGCGCCCTCGCCTTCGCCACCCCCTCCGTAGCCGACCCCGGCAACCCCGCGACCAGCGGTTCGATCCCGGACCCGGGCGTCCGGCCGCCGCTGCCCGTCCCCGGAGCCGCCGTGCCGACCGTGCACGGCGACGTCGACGACCCCGCGATCCGGGCCATCGAGGCCAGGGTGAACGCCGAGGCCGTCGCCGTCCGACTCCTCGAGCAGCAGGCCCTCGCCGCCCAGATCACCGCCGAGTCCGCCACCGAGTCCACGACCCAGACCAAGGAGTCCCTGGACGCGGCCACGGCCATCCTCACCGGCTGGGAGGGCCAGGCGTCCGACGCCGCCGCCGCCAGCTACCGCGAGGCACAGGCTCTCGAGCCGCTCGGCCCGCTCGGCAAGGACCTGCGCGACCTGTCAGCCCTCGCCCCGGGCATGCACGGGCAGAAGAGCACCAAGGGGCAGTACACGGCCAAGGACTTCCTGACCGCGCAGCACAACCAGCAGGCCGCCCAGGTCGCCTACGACAAGGCCGTGGCGGCCCAGCGGACCGCGACGACCGCGTACACGACCCTCAAGGGGCAGTACGACCAGCGGCTGGCGGCCCTGACCGCCCTGCGCGCGGAGTACTCGACGCAGCTCACCAAGGCCAACGCCGACAAGTTCACGTACGAGCTGAACCAGACCAAGCTGTCGGGCCTCAAGCCCAACTCCCGCGGCGAGCTGGCCAACCCGAAGGCCCTGGAGGCCGTCGCGTGGGCGAAGACCCGCCTCGGCCGGCCCTACGTCTTCGGCGCCGACGGCAGGAACAACACCTTCGACTGCTCCGGGCTCGTGCAGTGGTCCTACAAGGCTGCCGGCGTGTCGGTGACCCGGATCGCCAACGACCAGTACCACACGACCAAAGAGGTCGACGCCTCCCAGCTTCTCCCCGGTGACCTGCTGTTCTACAACGCCTCGCCGTCAAGGTGGGAGGACATCTACCACGTCGTCATCTACATCGGCGACAACAAGGTCATCCAGGCGCCCGAGCCCGGGGACGTGGTGAAGATCTCCCCGGTCAGCACCTACCAGTTCTACCGGGCCACCCGGGTGGTCGACGCGGTCACGCCGCCGAAGCCCACGCCGTCCCCGTCCCCGTCCCCGACGCCGACGCCGACCCCTTCGCCTTCGCCTTCGCCGACGCCCTCGCCCTCGCCGTCGCCATCGCCTTCTCCCACATCGACGACGCCGCCCGTCACCCCGACCGACCCGCCGGTGGACACCGGCACGGGTTCCACCACCCCGACCGGGTCCGGTGCGAACCCGACCGGGTCGGGCGGGAACCCGACGGGGTCCGGCGGGAACCCGGCCGGGGCCGGCTCGACGCCGGCCGTGGGTGCCGAGCCCGGCGCGGGAAGCCCGGTGGCCGGTGCCGCGGGGGCGACCCCGGCGGGTTAGGGTTCACGCCCAGCTGACATCGCTAGTGGTACAACTTCGAAGAGCTGCGTCGATCCGTGTCAGTATTGGTGAGCGCTCGGCAGTGGGAGGGCTCCGGTGAGCGACGAGTTGTGTGAGGCCTGCGGTTCGCCCCTCGGTTCCGAGTCGGCGGCCTGCCCGAGCTGTGGTCGCCCGGCCCACCACGTCGGACCGCCCACCTGGCCGCCACTGAGGACCGGGCTGGGGCAGTGGGACGGCTCGCCCTCCCTGGCCATGCGGTCGGGCGGTGAGGTGCCGTCCGGCGGTGCGCCGATCGACGAGTTCCCGGCCGGTCGGCACGGCGAGCAGGGCGGCCACTCGGACCCGGTAGGCCCGCCCGGTGGCCTCGACGTGGCCGGTTCGCATCCGCTCGATCCGCCGGACGCCCCAGCAGCGTGGAGTCCCGAGCCCGGACCCGACCCGTTCGACGTCCCCGATGCCCGGGACGGCTACGACCCTGCCGCGATCCGGGCCGCCGAACTGGCGACGGACATCCCAGTCGACGCTGGCCTGCCGCCCCTCGAGGAGCCGCCGCCGGTCGGCACGGTGCTGCCGGAGGAGGAGCAGACCGAGGAAGACCTCCCGGACGTGTACGAGCTGCCGCCGCCGCCCCCCGACGGGGCGATCTGGGGCGGGGAGTTCGCCCTGGAACCCGAGGAACCGGCCTCCCCCTCGACACCCGCGCACCCCGGCCCGCCGGCGTTCACCCCGGACCCCCCGCTCTACTCGACCTCCCAGGCCACGCCTACGTCCCATCCGGCACCTTCAGACACCCCGGATCCGGGGTCACACCCGGCGCTCGCGGCGACGCTGGACGAACAGCGGTACCCGTCTGATCAGGGGGTCGGGTCCGCGGCCCCGCCGGCGGCCGATCCCTGGGCGCCGCCCGCCGATCTGGTCGTCGCCCCCACCTCCGGCGCCGGCTTCCCGCCGCCAGAGGAGTCCCTATGGGCGGAGTCGGTAGCCGACCCCGCCGGCAACTCGGCTCCGTGGGCACAGCACGAGCCAGCGCCCGTCGCGGACCAGGTCCCCGAGCCCCGGCCGCTCACCGCGCTGTCCGCGGCGGACCTCGTGCCGCACTCGCCGGCGGAGATCATCCCCGTGGTACCGGTCATCGGCCGCGCCACGGTGCCCGGCGCGCTCGCCCCGGAGCCCGGCGCCGCCGCCCAGCCCCCGGGCCAGTCCCGGGTGTACCGCTCGGGCGAACTGTCCACCGAGGAGCCCATCGGCCCCCCGCCGGGCGCGGACGCCTGGCCCCCGCTCAACGGCACCCCCCTCGCACCGCACCAGTCCAGCGCCGGGACGCCCCCGCAGGGAGCGCCGATCGTGACCTCCCCTGCGGAGCCCTGGCCGGCACCCGACTCCCAGGCCCCGAACTCCACCGCCGACGGCTGGCCGGCTGGCCGCTCCGGACACGCCGGATCGGCGTCGAGCCCGGCCGAAGTATGGCCAGCACCCGACTCCCCGGCCCCGTCCGGCACCGCCGACGTGTGGCCTGCACCCCTGGACGACGCCCGAGGCCCGGACTCCTCTGGGACGCCGCCGCAGGGTGCGCCGATCGTGACTCCTCCCGTTGCCCCTTGGCCTCCGCAGGTCACCGGGTCCGAGACTCCGGCCGCCGGTCGATCCGAGGCGCGGCCCGCCGGGCAGTCCGGTGCGTGGCCCCAGTCCTCGCCGGTGTCGGCCCCGCCGGCCGTCCCGGAGAACGCGTGGCCCGCACCGGACGCGGCAGCGTGGCCGCCGCCCGGGCAGTCGTCCGCCGACGGGGATGTGCCACCGCAGGCCGACGCATGGCCCCCGGCTTCCGCCGCACCCGCGCCTCCCGCCGACGCGTGGCCGCCGGCTTCCGCCTCCGTGGCTCCCGCCGACCCCTGGCCGGCAGTTTCGGTCGAGCCCGCACCTCCTGCCGACGCCTGGCCGCCGGTTTCTGTCGAGCCCGCACCTCCGGCTGACGCCTGGCCTCCGCGTGCCGGGGCCCAGGACCCGGATCCGCTCGTCACGCCAGCCTCTGACTACTCCTCCCCCAACCTCGACCTGGACGCGGCGCCTTCCGGGCAGGCCGCGAGCCCGCCGGCTGACGCGCCCTGGTCTGCGTTCGCGGCCCAGTTCGAGCCCCCGGCCGCCGATGCTGGACGCGACGCGACGCCGGAACCGGCAGACCAGCAGCCCGCCGACCCACCGAGGCTGCCCGACTGGCAAGCCTCCACCTCCGCAGAGCCGGTCCCCACCTCCGAGCCAGCCGACTCTCTTCCGGCAGCAGCACTGGAGCCGGCCCACTCTCCGCTGGCACCCGCGTTGGAACCGGCCTACTCTCCGCCGGCACCCGTGCTGGAATCGGCCTCTACCCCGCCAGCACCCGTGCTGGAGCCGGCTCACTCCCCGGTACCCGCACCGGAGCCGGCAGGCTCGCGACCTGCCGCAGTGTCGGAGACCGCCCAGGAGTCCGAGCCCGCTCCGGAGTCCGGCGCGTGGACGGGGCCGTCCGGTCACCAGTCCGTCGCAGCGCGGGGAGTCGCCCGGGTGTCGGGTACCCAGGCCACGGCCGACGAGGTGTCGGCGCTGGCGGGACACGTGCAGCCCCGGGTGTACCGCGCCCAGCCCCAGTCGTCCACGCCAGACCAGCTTGACCAGGTGTCGCCGCCGGTCGAGCAGTGGCCGCACCCTCAGCCTCCGGTACCGGGATCAAGCGCCGCCGCCGGCCCGTGGGACCCGCCTGCGGCCTCTGACGCGCAGAGCCCGGAGCCAGGCCACCAGTGGGACCAGTCCCAGGGACAACCTGCCGCCGCGCAGTCCTCGGACCAGTGGCCCGCACCACCAGCTCCGGACAACCACTGGCCCGGTGGCGGCCAGGGAGCCCAGCAACAGCAGGCCGGTGACGCCCCGTGGCAGGCGGACATCCAACCGAAGGTTGTCCCGGGTCACGCGCAGGTCGGTCAGGTCCAGGTCGGTCAGGCCGGTCAGGCTCAGGATGCCGTCTACCCGGTGCCCGGTCAGGCCGTGGGCACCCCCTGGCAGGGCCAAGCCGACCAGTGGCCCGACCCGAGCCAGCCTCCGACACCTCAGCCAGCTGCCGGCGGCCCATGGGGCCAGGCGTCGCCCGCGCCGCAGCCACCTGAGCAGTGGAACCCGCCCCAGGGCACTCCCGCTGATTCCGGTCAGTGGAACCCGCCTCAGAGCACCCCGTCCGACTCCGGCCAATGGAACCCGCCTCAGAGCGCCCCCTCCGACTCCGGTCCGTGGAACGCGGCCCCGGCAGCGCCAGGCTCTGTCGCCCAGCCCCAAGGCTCCGGCCAGTGGGGCCAGGCCGCTGGTGGCCCGGAGGCGCCAGGCCAATGGGGTCAGCCGTCAGGTGCCCCTGCCGCGCCCGGCCAGTGGAACCAGCCCCCAGCCGACCCGGCCGCCGGACAGTGGCCCGCGCCTTCCGCTCCGGCCCAGCCTGGCCAGGCTCCGGCGCCCGCCTCCGGACAGTGGGGTCCTTCCACACCTCCGGCGCCTGGGCAGTGGCCGGCACCCACCGGCGCACCCCAGCCAGGCCAAGCCCCGCCGTCCGCCCCCGGGCAGCAGAGCCATGCCGCTCCGTCGGCCTCCGGGCCATGGGATAACCAGGCCCCGCCATCCCCCGAACAGCAGAACCATGCTGGTCTTTCTGCTTCCGTGCCGTGGGGCGCACAGACGTCGACACCCCCCGGACAGTGGGACCAGAGTTCGCCTTCCAGCCCCGGGCATTCCAGCCCGGGCGCAGCTTCCGCCTCGGGGCAGGCCAACCCGGGTGCGCCTGTCAGCCCTCCGCCGTGGGGCCAGAACGCACCTGCTCAACCCGGGCAGCGCGACCAGGGCGCTCCCGCCGTGCATGGTCAGTGGGACCCGGCCGCTCAGCCGTCCGCGGAAGGTCGCTGGAACCAGACGCCGCCACCGGCCGGAGCGTGGCCGGCACCGTCGGGCCAGCCCCAGCCGGGCCAGGCCCCGGTCCCCAACCCGGGCCAGCCGGACCAGACGCCGCCACCACCCGCCCACCCATGGGGCCAGGTGGCAACACCCTCCGCCCCAGGACAATGGCCTGCACCCGCCGGCCCACCCCAGCCCGACCAGACTCCACCGCCCGCGGCCCAGCAATGGGACCCGCCGGCGTCCTTCGCCCCTGCGCAGTGGCCGGAGCCCGCCGGCCAGAACCAGGCGGACCAGGCCCCGCACGCCGCACCGCGCCATCACCCCGACGTTCCGGCCGCCGACCAATGGCCTCCCGCTGCCGACGGGCAGTGGAACCCGGCAACCCCAGCGCCGGGACAGTGGCCGGCACCCTCAGGCCCGGCTCAACCGGGCCAGGCCCCTCCGGCCACCAAGGGGCACTGGGACCAGAACGTGCCTCCGCCGGCACCCGGGCAGTGGGATCAGCCGTCTCCGGCCCCAGACCAGTGGGCTCAGGCCGCTCCCGCTCCGGGCCAGTGGGGCCAGGCTGCCCCTAGCCCAGGCCAGTGGGATCAGGCTGCTCCCAATCCTGGGCAGCGGAGCCAGGACCCGTCCGGGTCGGGTCAGTGGCCCCAGGACCAGCAGTCCCCGAGTGGGCAATACGGCACCCCGCCGGTCCAGCAGTCGTCCGGCGGCCAGTTCGGCGTGCCGAACGAGCAGGCCAGCGGGCAGTTCGGGTCACCGCAGGGGCAGCTCGGGGGCGAGTTCGGGTCGCCCGAGGGGCAGCTCGGCGGGCAGTTCGGGGTGCAGCAGAGCCAGGACAGGGGTCAGGTCTCCGGCTCGCAGGGGCAGTGGCCTGATGCTGGGCAGGGACAGGGCGCGTCTCCGCCGGTACCCGTCTGGCATGATTTCGCTCGTCCCGCCCCGGAACAGCAGCTCCCCGTGCCGCAGGGCCCACCGCCCGGCCCGGCCCAGCCCAATTACACGGCTCCGGCGACGCCCACCCCGATCGGATTCCCGCCGCCCACCGGCCATGAGATTCCGGCCCGGCCGTCCGGTGAAGGGTGGCCCCCGACCGGTGGCGGCCAGTTCCAGACGCCGTCGACCTTCGGCGCGCCGGGGCAGCCGTGGCCGCCGGAGTCCGCCGACAGTCCGGGGGCCGTGCACGCGGCGTTCAGTGGTGAGCGCGGCGAGGAGACACCGCCCCGGCGTGGTCCCGGCTCCGAGCCGTCGGTCCCGACGTCCGACGCGCCGGCGGTCTCGACGATGCCGGCGACGCGGATTCCGACTCAGTCGTCGGGCTCGTCGATGCCTCCTTCGGTGTCCGCCGAGGACTCGTCTCCGGACGCGCTTTCGCCGGCCGGGTCGGAGCAGGCGTCGTTCAGCAGCTCTACCGCATCCGAGGCGGGGCCAACCCCCGAGGTGGCGGGCGCGTCGACACCCGAACCAGGTGCCGACGCGGACCTCGGCGAGCAGGGCGGCCAGGCCGGGGACCCGGTCCTCAACGTGGCGGCTTCGCTCATGCGGCCCGAACCCGACTCGACCCCCGAGGTATCGGCCTCGCCGGCGCAGCCGGAATCAGGACCGGCGGTCCCTCCGCATCCTGCCGAGCGCTACCAGGGCCGCGCCCAGGTCCCGACCCGACCTTCGGCTTCGCACACACCCCCGGCCGTCCAACCGGCCGAGCGGCCGGACCAGGACCACCGGGCTGACCCCGTCAGAGGCACCGTCTACGGCGGTGGAACACTCCCAGCCCCGCCCGCCCGGTCCCACCCCTACGGGAACACCGGTGGCTACGGCGTCCTCAGTCCGCTGGAGACGACCAACGGCTCGCTGACGGGTCAGATCTTCGGTCCCCGGTCGCCGTTCTCGCTGCCGCCTCCGGAGCCCGAGCCGGAGCGGCGGAGCAACCGACGGGTCCTGATCATTCTGGGCATCGTGTTCACGGTGATGGTGGGCCTGGGCGTGGTTGCGGCGCTGTACATGGAGGACCTGATCACCTGGATGTTCAGCGGCTGACCCGGCCTGCGACCCGCACTCCTGACGCGGGTCGCAGGCCGGAGCCGCACCCCGCGCCTCAAGCCGGCTTGGACCGGACCTGTCCGGCCCGGCCCGGCCCGGGTCTGGTCCGGTGCACCCCTGCCTCTAGCCCAGCGACGCCACCATCCGCCGCACCCCTTCCTCGATCCGTTCCGCCGACGTCGCCAGATTCAGTCGCACATGCCCGGCCCCAGGCTTCCCGAACGCACCCCCCGGGTTGAAAGCCACCCGCCCCCGCTCCAGGAACACCGCCGCCGGCTCGTCCCCGAGCCCCAGCTCGGAGCAGTCCAGCCAGGCCAGATAGGTGGCGTCGGGCTGCGAGTACCCCACTGACGGGAGCTGGTCGCGCAGCAGGGTGTCGAGGAGGCGGCGGTTGGAGTCCAGGCCGAGGAGCAGGGAGTCCAGCCACGGGACGCTGTGGGCGAAGGCTGCTTCGGTCGCCAGTACCCCGAAGATGCCCACGGCGTCGCCGAAGTGTTCGCTGATCTGGGCGATGTCGCGCCCCGCTTCCGGGCCGCCGACGATGACGGCGGTGGTGAGGCCGGCGAGGTTCCAGGCCTTGGAGGCGGAGTGGAACGCGATGGCGCGGCGGGACGCGGCCGTGTCGAGGCTGAGGAACGGCACGTGGGTGACGCCCGGGTAGGTGAGCGGCGCGTGGATCTCGTCGACGAGGACCCGGACGTTGTGGCGTTCGGCGAGTTCGGCGATGGCGAGGAGCACCTCGCGGGGGTAGGCCACCCCGGTCGGGTTCTGCGGGTTGCACAGCAGGTACGCGGACGCGTCGGCGAAGTCCCTGTCGAGCCGTTCGAGGTCGATGGTCCAGTGTCCGTCCACTCTGACCAGCGGGGATTCGATGACGCGCCGGCCGCTGTCGGGGATGTAGTGGTAGAACGGCGGGTACACCGGTGGGTTGATGACGACGCCGTCGCCGGGTCGGGTGACGTGTCGGAGCACTTCGGAGACGCCGAGCATCACGTTGGGGGACAGCCGGGCGTTCGCCGGGTCGACGGTCCAGCCGTAGCGGGCCGCGGCGAAGCCGGCGAAGGCGTCCAGCGTGCCGCCGGGGGTGGAGTAGCCGAGGTCTCCCCTGCTCAGGGCGTCGGCGAGGCCGGCGCGGATCGGCTCGGCGGGCGGGGTGTCCATCTCCGCGACCCACAGCGGCAGGACGTCGTCCGGGTAGTGCCGCCACTTCACGCTCCGCCGCTGGCGCAGCTCTTCCAAGGTGTACTGACTGAGAGGGTTTCCCATGCCTTACATCCTGCCCGAGACCCCAGACAGTTGGGCAGGTCACAGTCGACTGCGTCACCACGTGGAGCGGGGTCGGCCCCCTTTCCGCTAGACTGGGTCCAATCATGTTGACGGCGCGCTGTTTTAGCGTGCCCCCGGCCCGTCGGCCAGCCAGCGCAATTAATCAGGCGCTGCCCGGAACCCCAGCGCTTGCAGTAACAGGGGTCCTTCTGGATGGCGCGCCTGTATTCGGAAGGTTTCTGTTGTCCTTCGCTGAGCTTGGCCTGCCCAATTCTCTGATCACCGCGCTCGCTGCCCGTGGCATCGACGCACCCTTCGCCATTCAGAACGTGGCGATCCCGGATGCTTTGTCCGGTTATGACGTTCTTGGTCGGGCCTCCACCGGTTCCGGCAAGACTCTTGCCTTCGGGCTGCCCGTCCTGGCCCGGCTCGACGGCCGGTCCGCCAAGGCGCACAAGCCGCTGGCCCTGATCCTGGTTCCGACCCGTGAGCTGGCGATGCAGGTCACCGACGCGCTCGCGCCGCTGGCCCGTTCGCTGCGGCTGCGGGTCAACACCGCCGTCGGCGGCGTGAAGTACGACCGGCAGATCGACGCCCTGCGCCGGGGCACCGAGGTGCTGGTGGCCACCCCCGGCCGTCTGACCGACCTGTGCGACCGCAACGTCTGTGACCTCTCGGAGATCGAGATGACGGTCCTGGACGAGGCCGACCAGATGTGTGACATGGGCTTCCAGGCCGACGTCATGGCGATCCTGGACCGCACCCCGAAGGACGGCCAGCGCCTGCTGTTCTCCGCGACGCTCGACGGCGACGTGGACAAGCTGGTCAAGGGCTACATGAACAGCCCGGTCACCCACTCGATCATCCCCGAGGGCCAGCCGGTCGACACCATGGACCACCACATCCTGCTGGTTCCGCCGCAGGAGAAGTTCTCCATCGTCGCCGAGATCGCCAACCGCGCGGGCCGGACGATCATGTTCGTGCGTACCCAGATGGCGGTGGACCGGGTCACCGACCAGCTCCTCGCCGCCGGGGTGCCGGCCGTCGGCCTGCACGGCGGCAAGCCGCAGGGTCTGCGGACCCGGACGCTCGCGCAGTTCAAGGACGGCGTCGTCAACGTCCTCGTCGCCACGGACGTCGCGGCCCGCGGCATCCACGTCGACAACGTCTCGCTCGTCGTGCACATCGACCCGCCGGCCGACCCGAAGGACTACCTGCACCGCGCGGGTCGTACCGCCCGGGCCGGCGAGACCGGTTCGGTCGTCACGCTGGGCCTGCCGAAGCAGCGTCGCTCCATCACCCAGCTGATGGACAAGGCCGGCGTCAAGCCGACCGAGACCCGGGTCCGCCCGGGTGACGCCAAGCTGATCGAGATCACCGGTTCGAGCGTTCCCAGCTACGAGCCGACCACTGTTCCGGACCCGCGCGCCGAGCGCCCGCGTCGGGGCGGTCGCCCGCAGGGCGGCGGCTACCGGCAGGGTGGCGGCTACCGCGACGGCGGCCCGCGCGGCGGGTACCGCGGCTCGAGCGAGGGCGGCGGCTATCGCGGTTCCTCCGAGGGCGGCGGTTACCGGGGCGGTTCCGAGGGCGGTTACCGCGGTTCTTCCGAGGGTGGCGGCTACCGGGGCGGTTCCTCCGAGGGCGGCTACCGCGGCTCCCGTGAGGGTGGCGCCCCGTCCACCGGTGGTTACCGTGGCGCGAGCAGCGCCCCCCGCGAGGGTGGTTACCGTGCCGGCTCCAGCGCTCCCCGCGAGGGTGGCTACCGTGGCGCCCGGGACAGCGCCGCCCCGCGCAGCTACCGCGACGCCGCCCCCCGTGAGGGTGGCTACCGTGGCTCGCGGGACAGCGCGCCCCGCTAGTACCAGATGAGGAAAGGCCCGACACCGTCGCCGGTGTCGGGCCTTTCTCGTTCCGCGGCCTACTTCCAGGAGATCTTGAAGTCGACCCGTCCCTGCCCGTCATTCGGCAGTTCGCCGGTCTGACCGGCCTCGGTCGCCTGCACGAGGACGAAGGGCGCAGAGCGGAACGTCTCAACCATGGGTGCGTCGGCGGACAGTCGCGTGGTCTTGAGCCGGAACACCAGAGTCTTCGTGGCACCAGGCGCGAGCGAGCCCAGCGTGCACGACGGGTCGATCCCCGGCTGGCCCTCGACCGTGCAGCCGGCCGGCAGCGTGCCCTCGACCCTGGTGTCCGCCGGCATGAACAGGCTCACCAACAGGACGTCGACCTGTCGGGCGGCCTTGTTGCGCACGGTCACGGTCAGCGTGCCGTGCGCGTAGCCGCCAGCGATCGAACCGAACACCACCTCGGAGGCCGTCACCGCGGTGTTGGCCCGGTACTCGTTGCGCTCGAACGTGCTGGGGCCACCGGTCTGGGTGAACTTCTGGCCGTTCCAGCCGAACTCCCGCCACTGCAACTGCGCGATGTCCTTGTACTGGTTGCAGCCGGCGCACTCGTAGTCGAGGTCCGCGACCTGCACCTTGACCACGCCATCACCGGCGGCGATGTCCCGGATGCCCGGCACTCCCGCCGGGTAGTTGTCGGAGAAGCCCTTGAGGCCGAGCACCTGGCCGAGGGTCCGGATGCCGTCGACGCCGTCCCGGCCGAAGACCGCCACCTGGTAGCCCGGCCCGTCCTGGGCCTCACACCGGATCAGGGCGGCCAGCTCAGGCACACCGTCCCTGTCCACGTCGACCGGAGCGATCTTCATGAGCTGCAGGTGGCTGGCGAGTACCTTCTCGCGGACGTCCTGCGGGAGCTCGCTCCTGCCGTCGGTGAACTGGTGCTTGCCCACAGCCGGACCGTCGCACTTGTACATGCCCGGCACGTCCAGGTTGGCGTTGGCCAGTTCGGCGGCGGTCACCGGGGCGGCGGCCGGCGTGCTCCGCGTCGGGCTGGCCGACGGCGAGGGCGTCGGCGACTCGCTCGCCCCCGCGACGGTCGGGGGCGCGTTCGACGGGTTCATGGAGGCGATGGCCGCCACCGGGACGACGAGGGCGAGGACTGTGAACACCCCGACCGTGATCGCCCTTACCTTCTTCTGGTGCCGCACCGTGGCGTGTGCGCTGGCCGTGCCGGCCGGCTTCACGAACGGCATGGTCTCGTTCCGCAATTCCGCGAACGCACCGTTGATCATGTCGAGGTCGTCGAACTCAGACATTGCGCTTCTCCTTCAGCTGGGTGGCCAGCGCGGTACGACCGCGGCTGAGCCAGGACTTGACGGTGCCTTCCGCGACGTTCTCCTGCGCGGCGATCTCCGCGATCGGCAGGTCGGCGAGGTGATGCAGGATGACCGCGCGGCGGTGGTTCTCCGGCAGGGTGGCCAGCGCGGCGGCGAGGGCGACCCGGTCCGGGGACGGGCCCTCGACGCGTTCCTCCCGCTGCTTGCGCAGGAAGGCCATGGCCACCTGGGCCCGGCGGAACTTGTTGGTCGCCAGGTTCCACGCGACCCTGCGGACCCAGGCGACGGGGTCCTCGTACTTCGAGATCTTGTTCCAGCGGGCCAACGCCCGGCAGAACGCTTCCTGCACGACGTCCTGGGCCTGACCCAGATCGTTCGTGTACGCGAACAGCTGCACGGTCAGACCGTGAAAATGTGCAGCGTAGAACTCCTCGAACCGACCGGGTGGCCCTTGCACCTCGGCGGTTCCCGACACTTCCCGCACCGCGATCACGCTGCTTCCTCCCCCGACGCCCCGGGCGGTCCGGGCCGTGCACCACCAACACACGGCAGCGTAGGGAAAGGTTGCAGGGAATTTTGCCCCTCAGCTCAGGGCGATGATGCAGGCACCCAGGGTCAGAGGGTGCCGGTCTTCAGGAAGCCGTCGATCCGCGCGAGGTGCGGGGCGAGGTCCATGTTCTGCGCGCGCACCCACTCGTCGGAGTAGTAGGTGTCCACATAGCGCTCTCCGCCGTCGCAGAGCAGCGTGACGATGGAGCCCCGCTCGCCGGCCGCCAGCATCTCGCTGATGAGACCGAACACCCCCCACAGATTGGTACCGGTGGACCCGCCCACCTTCCGCCCCAGCAACTCCGAGGCGCGCCGCATCGCCGCCAGCGACGCCGCGTCGGGTACGGAGATCATCCGGTCGACCACCGTCGGCATGAACGACGCCTCGACGGTCGGCCGGCCGATGCCCTCGATCCGCGAGCCCATGCCCGTGTTGACGGTGTAGTCCAAGGCCTTCCAGGCGGCGTAGAAGGCGGAGTTCTCCGGGTCGACGACGGCGAGCTTGGTGCAGTGCTGCTGGTAGCGCAGGTAACGTCCGATCGTGGCGCTCGTGCCGCCGGTGCCGGCCCCGACGACGATCCACGCCGGGATGGGGTGCCGTTCGAGCTTGAGCTGGTCGTGGATCGACTCGGCGATGTTGTTGTTCCCGCGCCAGTCGGTGGCCCGTTCCGCGTACGTGAACTGGTCCATGAAGTGGCCCTTGATGTCGTCGGCGAGCCAGCGCGCCTCGACGACGACCTTGGCCGGGTCGTCCACCAGATGGCATCTGCCGCCGTTGAACTCGATCAGCGCGCACTTCTCCGGCGAGGTGGACGCCGGCATGACCGCGACGAAGGGCAGGCCGAGCATCCGGGCGAAGTACGCCTCCGACACCGCCGTCGAGCCCGAGGACGCCTCCACGATCGTGGTACGGGGGCCGATCCAGCCGTTGCACAGCGCGTAGAGGAACAGCGACCTGGCCAGGCGGTGCTTGAGCGAGCCGGTGGGGTGCACCGACTCGTCCTTCAGGTAGAGGTCGATGCCCCACTCCGGGGGCAGCGGGAACGGCAGCAGGTGGGTGTCGGCCGAACGGTTGGCGTCGGCGGCCACCTTCCTGATCGCCTCGGTCACCCACGCGCGCGTGTCGTCACAACGCCGATCCAGCTGCTCCATGCCTGGAGGCTACCTCTGAGCTGCGCGGGGGTACCGCAGAGGGAACAAGTTCGGGGTACTTGTTCCCTCTGTGGTGAAGATCGTGCGGGCTGGCCGTGGCGGGCGGGTGCCGCCCTGGCAGGCTGGGGGGATGCAGCGTGTGCCGTGGGTGGTCGGGATCTCCGGAGCGTCGGGGACGCCGTATGCCAGAGCGACCCTGAACGCCCTTCTCGACGCCGGCCTGCCCGTGGACCTGGTCGTGTCCCGGGCGGCCCGCCTGACGATCCTCGACGAGACGGGGATCGCGTTCCGTGACGCGCACTGGGCGGAGGACCTGGCCCTCTGGCTGGGCCGGGAGGCCGCCACGGGCCGCGAGGCCGGCGGGACCGCCCAGGCCCACGGAGTCCCCGGTGTCGGCGACGTCCGGTACTGGCCAGCCGGCGACCTGGCCGCCGGCCCGAGCAGCGGCAGCTACCCGGTCCGGGGCATGCTCGTCGTCCCGGCCAGCACGGCAGCCTGTGCCGGCATCGCCCTGGGCCTGTCCAAGGACCTGCTGCAACGCGCGGCGGACGTCAACCTCAAGGAGCGCCGCCCGGTGGTTGTGGTGCCCCGGGAGACGCCGGTGTCGAGGAGCCACCTGGAGCACCTGCTGCGGCTGCACGACGCCGGGGCGGTGGTCCTGCCGGCCAGCCCGGGCTTCTACGCCGGGACGAAGACGGTCGACCAGCTGGTCGACTTCGTGGCCGGGAAGGTGCTGGACGCCGTGGGGGTGCCGCACACCCTGTTCCAGCGCTGGGCCGGCGAGCTGGGCTCGGCCCGATAAGCACAACGGGACCCGGCGGCCCGCTCAACCTCCGCGGGCCGCATGTCCGTGTCCGCCCGGACCGCGTGCGCGGCCCGAACCCTGGCCCCGGTGGGACCTGCGTCCCGGACCGGGCCTAGTGCTGCGGCGGCCGGTGCTGCGTCGGCGGAGGAGTCGCCGCGACGGGCTGCTCTTCGTGCAGCCCCTCGGAACCCAGCAGCTCCTTGACCTCAGACTCCCGGAACCTCCGGTGGCCGCCGGGCGTCCGGATGCTTCCGATCCGCCCCGCCGCTGCCCATCGGGTGACAGTCTTCGGGTCGACGCGGAACAGTGCCGCCACCTCGCCCGGCGTCAATAGACGATCGCCTGTGTCCACAACCCCCCCTTACGTCGCAATGGACGTACTGACCATTAGAGCACCGTCGTTGGGTGCTCATCCCGGAAACAACAAAAGAGCACTTATCTGGGTGGTTTTTGGAGTACCTTGCCACCCTCCGGATATGGTCTGCGGTGTGGATGCCATCGACCGCCAACTCGTCCAGCTTCTCCGCATCAACGCCCGGCTGTCGTACGCCGAGCTGGCCCGGCAGGTGGGGCTGTCCGCGCCGGCCGTGCACGAGCGGGTGGGCAAGCTGGAGTCGAGCGGTGTGCTCCTCGGCTACCAGGCGGCGGTGAACCCGGACGCGATCGGCCTGGGGGTGACGGCACTGATCGGCATCATCACGAACGAGGGCGAGATCGAGGAGATCGCCGCGGCGCTGCACGAGTTGCCGGAGATCGAGTCGTGCTACTTCATGGCCGGCGAGGAGTCGTTCCTCTGCAAGGCACGGGTGGGCACGATCTCACAGTTGGAGCAGCTCATCGCCCGGATGAACCGGATCTCCGGGGTGTCGCGGACCCGGACCACGATCGCCCTCTCCACCAAGTGGGAGGGGCGACCGCAGCATCCGGCCTAGCCGTCCCCGGCATCCTCCGCGGTGTCGGCGGATTCCAGCTCTTCGTCTTCAGCCCACATGTCTAGGGGCTCGTTCGGGTACCTGAGCATGGCGCCTCCTTCTAGGGGCGAACTCCCAGTGTGTCACTACCCGGCACGTGAGTGAATTAACCCCGCAGATGCTGGAGAAAAACCAGATCGGCGAGCGCGAAGACAAACAGGGCGATCCCGACGAATCCATTTGCGGTGAAGAACGCCCGGTTCGCCCGGGAAAGGTCGTCGGGCTTGACGATGGCGTGCTGGTAGACGAAGGACGCGGCGGTCAGGGCCAGCCCGATCCACCACAACCAGCCGAAGCCGGCCCACTGCCCAAACCATACAAACAGACCAAACGCAAGCAGGTGTACGACAGACGACGCGTGCAGTGCCGCACGCACCCCGAACCGGGCCGGCACCGAGCGCACCCCGATCACCCGGTCCACCTCGGCATCCTGCGAGGCGTAGATCAGGTCGAAGCCGCCGATCCACAGTCCGACCCCGACACTCAGGACGAACGCCGGGCCGAAGCCGTCGAAGCTGCCGGTGACCGCGAGCCAGCCGCCGGCCGGTCCCACCATCTGGGCGATCGCGAGCACGCCCTGCGGGAAGTCGGTGAACCGCTTGGCGTACGGGTAGATGATCAGGGGGGCGACGGCCAGCGGGGACAGCAGGGCGCACAGCGGGTTGAGCAGCAGCGCCGCGCCGAGGAACACCACGAGCGCGACCAGCGCGCCGATCCACGCCGTGCGGACCGAGAGCGCGCCCGTGACCAGCTCACGCTCGGCGGTCCGCGGGTTCTGCGCGTCGATGTGCCGGTCGATGATCCGGTTGGCGGCCATCGCGAACGTCCGCGCGCCGACCATGGCCACCGTGACGATCAGCAGCGTCAGCCACCGCACGTGTCCGCCGTGCCGGGTCATCGCGGTGAGCGCGGCCAGGTACGCGAACGGCAGCGCGAACACCGAGTGCTCGATCCGCACGAGCCGGAGGAAGTCCCGGGACCTCGTCGCCACGGTGCTCACAGGCCGTATTCCTTCCAGCGCGCGCTGACCTTCTCCACCACGTCCGGCGACATGACGAGCTCGTCCGGCCAGCCCCGGTGGTACCCCTCGGAGGGCAGTTTGCGGGTCGCGTCGATGCCGACCTTGCCGCCGTAGAACTGGTTGTAGGAGCCGTGGTCCAGGTGGTCCACCGGGCCCTCGGTGAGCAGCAGGTCCCGGGAGTAGTCGACGTTGCCGAAGGCGCGGAACGCGACCTCGTTGTAGTCGTGCACGTCGCAGTCGTCGTCCACGATCACGATCAGCTTGGTCAGGGACATCAGGTGCGCGCCCCAGATGGCGTTCATCACCTTCTGGGCGTGCTTCGGGTACCGCTTCTTGATCGACACGATCACACAGTTGTGGAACACGCCCGGCTCGGGCATGTCGTAGTCGTGGATGTCGGGCACCACGAGCTTGAGCAGCGGCAGGAAGATCCGCTCGGTGGCCTTGCCGATCGGGCCGTCCTCCTGCGGGGGCTTCGACGTCACGATCGTGTGGTAGACCGGCTCGCGCTGCATGGTGATGGCGGTGACGTGCAGGACCGGGAACGGCTCCACCGGGGTGTAGAAGCCCGTGTGGTCGCCGAAGGGGCCCTCGGGGAGGCGCTCGCCGGGCTCGACGTACCCCTCGATGATGATCTGGGCCTGAGCCGGCACCTGCAACGGCACGGTGAGGCAGTCGACCATCTCGACCCGCTCGCCGCGCAGGAACCCGGCGAACAGGTACTCGTCGATGTCGCTCGGCAGCGGGGCCGTCGCCGCGTAGGTGACCACGGGGTCGCAGCCGATCGCGACGGCCACCGGCAGCCGCTGCCCGAGGCGCTCCGCGACAGCGTGGTGCGCCGTGGAGTCCTTGTGGATCTGCCAGTGCATGCCGAGGCTGTTCTTCGAGTGCTGCTGAAGCCGGTAGAGGCCCAGGTTGCGCTTGCCCGTCTCCGGGTGCTTGGTGTGCGTGAGTCCGAAGTTGTGGAACACGCCGCCGTCGTCGGGCCAGGTCTGCAGGGCAGGGAGCCGGTTCAGGTCGACCTCGTCGCCCTTCATCACCAGCTCCTGGCAGGGCGCGGTCTTCACCTTCTTCGGCGGCACGCTCTTGAGCTGCATCACCTTGGAGATGCCGTCCTTGATGCCCGACCAGCCCTGCGGCAGCTCCGGCTTGAGCAGCGCGCCGATCTTCTCGCCGATCTCGTCCAGCCGCTCGACGCCGAGGGCCATCGCCATCCGCTTCTCGGTGCCGAAGATGTTGATGGCCAGCGGCATGTCGCCCCGGGTCGGCCGCTCGAACAGCAGCGCCGGCCCCTTCGCCTTCACGACGCGCTGGACGATCTCGCTGATCTCCAGGTCGGGGTCCACGGGTGCGCTGATCCGGACCAGCTCACCGGCCTTCTCCAGCGCCCGGAGGAAGTCCTTGAGATCGGTGTACGGAAAGCCCATGCGCGCCAGTATCCCAGCCCAGCACCTGCCGCCCCGCGCTGGTGGCTCCTACTGTGGCGGACGACCGCGCGGTGCCGCCAGCGCCCGGCCGTCGCGCCGACGCTGGCGGGCGGGCCTCGCCGTAACCGTCTGATTTTTGGGGTTTTTCAGACGCCCGCGTAGGAGTGCAGGCCCGAGACGACCAGATTGATGCCGAACAGGTTGACCAGCATCGTCACCCAGCCGAGGACCGCGATCCACGTGACGGTCGTCCGGCGGATGCTCGGGGTGGCCCGGGCGTGCAGGTACATCGCGTAGACCACCCAGGAGATGAAGAGCCAGGTCTCCTTGGGGTCCCAGCCCCAGTAGCGGCCCCAGGCGGCCTCGGCCCAGATCGCGCCGGAGATCCCGGCGAACGTCCAGATCGGGAACGCGAACACGTGGATCCGGAAGGTGAGCCGTTCGAGGGTGTCGGAGGCCGGCATCCTCGCGCCCAGGGAGACCGGGAAGCTCTGGCTGCCGGTCTGCTCCCAGCGGCGGCGGATCAGGAACATCGCCGCCGGCACGAAGCCGACCATGAACACGCCGGAGGAGATCGAGGCGGCCGTGACGTGGATGGCCAGCCAGTAGGAGTTCAGTGCGGGAACCAGCGGGGTGACCTTCACGTACAGCGTCGTGGCCGCGATGCCCAGCAGCAGCACGATGATCAGCGAGGCGAACAGGCCCAGGGGGCGCAGCGCCGGCCTGCGGATGGCGATGCCCGACCAGATGGCCATGGCGACCAGGCAGCCGAAGACGACGAACTCGTACATGTTGCCCAGGGGCATCCGGTGCGCGTCGACGCCGCGCAGGACGACGGAGGCGATGTGGGCGAGGACGCCGGCGACGGTCAGGGCGACGGCGACCTTGCCGGCGACGGAGGCGCGACCGGGGCGGTCTGCGACACCGGTCGGGCCGGGATCGGCCGGAGAGACATAGCCGGCCGGGTCGTCCGGGGAGCCCCACGGCTCCTCGCCGGCCGAGGGCGCGTAGCCGGACGGGCCGCCGATCAGCGCCGGCTCGCGGACGGCCGAGGTGGCGACCACGCCCCGGATCCCGAACGCGTACTCCACGGCGTAGCCGAGCATCGCCAGCGTGTACAGCAGGATCGTCACGGTCAGCAACTGGTCGGACAGGGCGGCCATCACTTCTCCTCCATCAGCAGCTCGAGTTCTTCGGCGAGCCCCGGATATTCGTTCTTGGCGAGCGCGCCCGCCGTCAGCACCCCGTCGGTCACCCGGACGAACACCCGGCGGCGGCGCAGGGCCAGCGACGGCAGCAGCCCGAGGAGCAGCAGCACCGCACCAGCCAGCATGACCGGCTCGCCCGGGTCGTTGCGGACGGAGACCGTGGCCCACTTCTTCGTGCCGAGGAACCGGATCGAGGAGCCGTCGGCCAGCTTCCACGGTTCGCCGCCCTTGAGCAGCATGTGCGGTTCGCCGAGCTTCTTCAGCCGGCCGGCGTCGATCTGGGCCTTGTCCAGCGAGTACACCGAGCGGGGGATGCCGTTGTCGACGCCGAGGTTGCCCTGGTAGGCGACCAGCATCAGCGCCGGGTTCCTCTCCTCCGGGTGCTTGGAGCTGCCGTCGGAGACGTTGTCGGGCACGGTCGGCAGGTAGACGCCCTGGAAACCGAGCTGCTGGGACGGATCGCGCCGGCCGGTGGCCGGGTCGAGGTTGGCGTCCGGGAAGATCGCGACCCCGGAGCTGGTCAGCATGCCGTCCTGGGGCAGGAACACCGCCGTGGTGGTCTGCCTGCGGCCGAAGCGGTCGGTGTACTCCAGCACCGGGGCGTAGCCATGGCCGAGAAGGTAGACGTTCGCGCCGTGCAGCCGCAGGGGGCTGTTCACGGCCAGGGACTTCTTCTTCTCGGGACCATTCTCCGTGTACGTCACGTCAGCCGAGAACGACAGTGGCTGCCCGTTGTCCAGGTAGCCGGCGTGGAAGGTGTCGAGCCGCACGCAGAAGGGCGGCAGGTCCTCGGCCCCGAGGCGCGGGCCCAGCGCGTACTCGTCGTACTGCTGGAGGGTGTTGCAGAACTCGCCCTCGGGACCCTCGACCACGATCCGGTTGCCGTGCCAGCCGTACCAGGAGCCCAGGGCCACCCCGACGAGGAGCACGATCAGCGCGGTGTGGAAGAGCAGGTTGCCGGTCTCTCGCAGGTAGCCCTTCTCGGCGCTGACCGCCCCGTCGCGCACGGCCACCCGGAACCGGGCCCGGCGCAGCACGGCGGCCACGTCCTGCACCGAGCGCGACGAGGGGTGCGACAGGGACACGGGCAGCCGGTCGAGCCGGGACGGCGCGGCGGGCGGCGGCCGGAGCAGGGACTCCGCCTGGGCGCGCAGCCTCGGCAGGATGCAGCCGATCAGCGAGGTGAACAGCAGCAGGTAGATGGCGGCGAACCAGGGCGAGGAGTAGACGTCGAAGAGGTAGAACCGGTCCAGCCAGGGGCCGGAGTCCGGGTGGGCGCGCAGGTAGTCGCCGACCTTCTCGAGCGCGACGGCGCGCTGGGGCAGCAGCGAGCCGGGCACCGCGGCCACGGCGAGCAGGAACAGCAGCATGAGCGCCGTCCGCATGCTGGTGAGCTGCCGCCACGCGTTGCGCAGCAGCGCCAGCGGGCCGGCGCCCGGGCCGGGCCTGGCCTCCGTGGCTCGACTGTCCTGGGCCGCCATCAGATCCCCACGCTCCCCGGCCCGACCGTCGCGCGCAGCCAGTTCAGGAACTCGCCCCACACGCCGGTGGCCAGCGCCAACCCGACGATCACCAGCAGGGCCCCGCCGATCCTGGTCACCCACCGGCTGTGCCGGCGGACGAACCCCAGCAGTCCCATCACGCTCCGCAGCCCCAGGCTGAACAGCAGGAACGGGATCCCGAGCCCCGCGCAGTACGCCACGGACAGCAGTGCGCCGCGGCCCACCGAGCCCTCCGCCGCCGCCAGGCCGAGCACGGCGCCCAGCGTCGGGCCGACGCACGGCACCCAGCCGAGGGCGAACACCGCGCCGAGGAAGGGCGCGCCGGCCAGCCCCACCGCGGGCATCCTGTGCAGCCGGAACTCGCGCTGGAGCCCCGGCACCAGCCCGGCGAAGCTCAGCCCGAGGATCACGATCAGGATCCCGGTGACGATCTCGACGACCCGCTGGTGTTCGAGCAGGGCGCGGCCGAGGCCGGCGAACGCCGTACCCGTCGCGACGAACACGACCGTGAACCCGGCCACGAAGAGGGTGGCCCCGGTGAGCATCCGGGCCCGGGCCTGGCGGCCGCCGGCGTCGAGGTCCGCGCCGGCCAGGCCGGTGACATAGGACAGGTAGCCGGGCACGAGCGGCAGGATGCACGGGGACAGGAAGCTGACCAGGCCGGCGAGCGCCGCGACCAGCACCGCGAGCATCAGCGGCCCGGTACTGGCGATGTTCGCGAGCTTCGCCCCCACGGCTACTGCTCCGCCGCGATCGGGTCGACGATCTTCTGCAGCTCGTCGCGTTCGATCGGCTTGCGGATCACGGCGGCGACCCGGCCCTGCTTGTCCAGGACGATCGTGGCCGGGATGGTGTTCGGCGGCACGTCCCGGAAGCTCAGCGCGACCTTGCCGGCCGGGTCGAACAGGCTCGGGTAGGTCATCCGGCCGTCGGCGAAGCTGCGCGCGGCGTCCTGGCCGTCCCGGAAGTCGATGCCGAGGAACTCGACGCCCTTGCCCTTGCTGGCCTGGTACACGTCCTCGAGGTCGTCGGCCTCGGTGCGGCACGGGGCGCACCAGGACGCCCAGAAGTTGATCACGGTCACCTTGCCGGTGGCCAGGGTGAACTTCGCGCCGTCCAGGAGGGTGCCGGAGACCGTCGGCGACTTCTTCCGCTGCCCCGGTTCGAACAGCTGGGAGGTACCGTCACCCGCGACGTAGCGTTGCTCGTTGGTGACATCAGGTGACCCCTTGCCGCCCTGGCAACCGGCCAGCGCCAGCACGGCCACCAGCGCCACGACGGCCCGTCTCATCTAGGCCCCCTTGGCCTTCTTCGCTGTCGGGGACAGCGCGACGAGGTGCGCGGCCGGCTCGGCGTACTTGACGCCGATCAGCGACGTGCCCGCGAACCGGAAACTGGTCAGGCTGGCCAGCCCGCACTCACGCTTGCGCGGGTCGTGCCAGAGCTTCTCGTGCTGGGCGTACCGGCGCAGGGTCCAGATCGGCAGCTGGTGCGACACGCACACGGCCTCGTGGCCCTCGGCCGCCGCGCGCGCGTCGAGCAACGCGGCGTACATCCGCTCGGCGATCTCCGTGTACGGCTCGCCCCACGACGGCCGGAACGGGTTCCACAGCACGTGCCAGTTCCGCGGCGACCGCAGCGCGCCGTCACCGACGCTGACCCGCTTGCCCTCGAAGTAGTTCGTGCTCTCCAGCAGCCGCTCGTCCCGGGCGATGTCCAGCCCGAACTTCCCGGCGATCGGCTCGGCCGTCTGGACCGCGCGCTCCAGGGGACTGGACACCACATGGGTGACGTCCCGCGGCGCGAGGTACTCCGCGGCGGCCTCGGCCATCCGGATCCCCAGCTCGGACAGCCGGAAGCCCGGCAGCCGGCCGTAGAGGATCTTGTCCGGGTTGTGCACCTCGCCGTGCCGGAGCACGTGCACGATCGTCTCGGTCCCGCTCATGCGGCACCCGCCTCTCTCGCGGCGTACGGCAGCGCGGCGGCGATCGTCTCCTGCGCCTCCTCGTCGAGAGCAGCGGACACGAACCACGCCTCATAGGCGCTCGGCGGCAGGTAGACGCCGCGCGACAGCATGCCATGGAAGAACGCCCGGAAGGCATCGACGTTCTGGACCTTGGCCGATTCGTAGTCGGACACGTCGGTGTCGGTGAAGAAGATCGAGAACATGTTGCCGGCCGTGGACAGCCGGTGCGGGACGCCGGCCTTCTCCAGGGCCGCGGTGGCCTCGGCCTGGATGAACGCGGAGTTCCGATCGAGGGCGGCGTAGACCTCGTCGGTCGCCAGGCGCAGGGTGGCCAGGCCGGCGGCGCAGGCCAGGGGGTTTCCGGACAGGGTGCCGGCCTGGTAGACGGGGCCGGCCGGGGCCAGCATCGCCATCACGTCGGCCCGGCCGCCGAACGCCGCCGCCGGCAGGCCGCCGCCCATGACCTTGCCGTAGGTGAACAGGTCCGCGCCGGTGGCCTCCACGCCCTCCCAGCCGCTGCGGGACACCCGGAAACCGGTCATCACCTCGTCGGAGATCAGCAGCGCGCCCTCGGCGTGCGCGATCGCCGCGATCCGGGCGTTGAACCCGTCCCGGGGCGCGACGACCCCCATGTTCCCGGCCGCGGCCTCGGTGATGATCGCCGCGATCTCGCCGGGGTGCGCCGCGAAGGCCGCGCGCACCGCCTCGACGTCGTTGTAGGGCAGCACGATCGTCTCGCCGGCCATCGTCGCGGGCACGCCCGGCGAGTCCGGCAGCGCGAACGTGGCCACCCCGGAACCCGCGGCGGCGAGCAGCCCGTCCGAGTGGCCGTGGTAGCAGCCGGCGAACTTGATGATCTTCGAGCGACCGGTGAACCCGCGCGCCAGCCGCAGGGCGGACATCGTCGCCTCAGTGCCGGAGCTGACCAGACGGACCTGCTCCATCGGGGTACGCGCCACCAGCTCCTCCGCCAGCGCCACCTCCCCCGGCGTCGGGGTGCCGAAGCTGGTACCCCGGGTCGCGGCGTCCTGGATCGCCGCCACGACCTCCGGGTGCGCGTGGCCCAGCAGCAGCGGGCCCCACGAGCAGACGAGGTCGACGTACCCACGGTCGTCGGCATCGTACATGCGGCAACCCTCGCCGCGGACCATGAACCTGGGGGTGCCGCCGACCGACTTGAAGGCGCGCACGGGCGAGTTGACCCCGCCGGGCACGATGGCCTGGGCGCGGTCGAAGAGCTCCTGGGAGGCCGGTGCGTCGGCCGGATACTGCTTCACAATCTGGTAATTCTGGCAGAGCCCTCGGGAAGATCGACTTCACCCTCTACAGAGTGTCGAAGTTCACCTTCCCGGGCCCCGGGGCATCGATAAATTTGTCGGGAATCGCCCTCAGATCCCCAGCTGGGCCGCCAGGGCAGGGACGCTCGCCTCGTACTCGTGCCACTCGCGGTCCGCCACGAAACCGAGCTCGGCGTTGACCCTGGCCATCGGCTCGTTCTCCATCGACTGCCAGGTCTGCACGTCGCGCAGGTCCGGCACCGCGTCGCGGAGTTCGAGGAGCATCCGGGCCTTCATCGCCAGGCCCAGCCCGTAGCCCCGGTGCGCCGGGACAACCACGGTGTCGTACTGGTCGGCCCGCTCCGGGTGCAGCGCCGACGCGACCACCTCGGTCAGCCCGGCGATCGCCCCGGTCCGGCTGTGCACCGCGCACACCACGTGCGGGGTGAGCCCCCGGGCGTGCAGGGTCGCGAGGCTGTGTGCCAGCCGGTCCGGCGAGTACGAGCTGGGGTGCAGCTCCCAGTCCCCCTGCACGACCTGCTTGGCGGTCGCGTAGGCGTTCAGCAGCTCGGCGGGCGGCCCGCCGGGGAAGTACTCGATCCGGTAGCCGGAGCCGGTCCTGGTCGCGTGCTCGCGGAGCCGGCCCCAGTCCACCGTGGCCAGGTCGAGCAGGTTGCGTTGCTCCACACAGGTGAGCTGGAAGCCGTACGCCTGGTAGAAGGCCGTCGCGGGCGTCCCAGCGGCCACCTCCGCCCCCAGGACTGTCCGGCCGGACTCGTGGGCCCGGCGGACGGCCTCGGCCAGCAGGGTGCGCGCCACGCCCCTGCGCCGGTGGTCCGGGCTGACGTACACCTCGACGACGCCGAGGTCGTCGAGCAGCAGCAGATCCGCGACCCCGACGACCCGGCCGTCGTACTCGGCGAACCAGTCGCCCCGGTTCTCGTCGGGCATGGTGACGGCCATGTAGGCGCGGAGGTTGTCCGCCCGCCAGTGGGGTTCGCCGGGCATGTCGGCGGCCAGCATCTCGTTGTACAGCAGACGCCAGGCCTCCAGGTCACTGCCTGGGGCCGTGGCTGGATTCCATTCGCGTACGTGCACTCTCTTTGCTTACCCGACATCGGCGGTGAACGCGATACCTCGAACAGAGAAATAATGTACCGCTTGTGTCCACATGATTACCGTCCGCGACTCCGCTTGCCGTAATCATCGGCCTTGGCGAAGACATCGCGCAGGTAGATCTGCACGGCGTTGTACGAGAGCACCGCACTCTGCCAGTCCGCCGGGTTGCTCAGGTCCCGGGTGCCGGAGCACATGTAGTTCGCCGCCGCGAGGGCCGCGTCGAAGATGTTGCTCGGGTCGATGGTCCCGTCGGCGTTGCCGTCGGCGCCCCAGGTCTTCCACGTCGACGGGATGAACTGCATCGGCCCGACCGCCCGGTCGTACTCCCGGTCGCCGTCCATCTGGCCCTGGTCGGTGTCCTTGATGACCTGGGTGTTGCTGCGGCCGTCCAGCGGAATGCCCGTGATCGGCTTGGACGTGCGGCCGTCCTCCAGCAGCGTGGAGCCGGCCGTGCGGCCGTGGTTCGACTCGATCGAGCCGAGGCCTGCGAGGGTCGTCCACGCCAGGTGGCAGCTCGGCCGGGTCTCGGCGAGCTTGAGCTCGGCGCTGCCGTAGGCCTGGATCGCGACGGCGGGAATGTCCAGCTTGGGCGACAGGGCTGCCGCCCAGGCGGCCAGCGAGGCCGTGGACGGGTTGGGGGCCGGAGTACCGGTCGGATTGGTCTGCGGTGTCGGCCATTCGATTGCCGTGGGCTGCGGTTCCGGCAATCCCTCGGCCACCGCCGGTTTACCCGTCGGCAAAAGAAAATTTCCCGCTATCAGCACGGAGATCAACACCACGGTCCCGAAGAGGCTGGTCACCGCCAACCTCAGCCGGGGAGCGCCCACCCAGCCGTACACTTTCATCGCAGCCCAGCACGCGGCATGGGCGATGGAATAAGGCACTCGGCGCAACACGAACCCGAGTATCGCCCATTCACGGGAAAAAGATCAAGATTCGTCTTCCACCCGCAACCAGGGCGGCGTAACCTCGTTGCCCCAGGCGTCATAGCGCGAACACAGCGACGGATTCCGACCGCTCTCCCCTCCGGGCCCGGTGATCGACATATCGACCAACCGTTCTCCCGATGCGAAGACTTGTGGGGATGCGGCACCATGAGTCCACTCGCATGGGCGGAGGTCAAGGGCTTGGCGGCACGTTTCCACCTGCCGAGCGGACAGGTGACGTTCCTCTTCACCGATATCGAGGGGTCGACTCGGCTCGCCCAGCTACTCGGTGATGGGTACCGGCCTGTCCTCAATGACCACCGAAAACTGATGCGGCTCACTTTCAGTGACTGCGATGGCGCAGAACTACTCACAGAGGGTGACTCCTTTTTCGTCGCTTTCGCCGACGCGACCGCCGCGCTGACCGCCTGCGTCACCGCCCAGCGGGCCCTGGCCGGACACACCTGGCCCACGCCGGCCGCCCGGCCCCGGGTCCGGATGGGACTGCACACCGGGTACGCGGTGCCGCACGCCGGCGAGTACGCCACCTACGAGGTGCACCGCGCGGCCCGGGTCGCCGCGGCGGCCCACGGTGGCCAGGTGCTCTGCTCGGCCTCCACCGCCCGCCGGGTCGAGGAGCTGCCGGAGGGTCTGTCCCTGATGGACCTCGGGCTGCACCGCCTGCGCGACTTCGACGACCGCGAACGCCTCTTCCAGCTCGTCGCCCCCGGCCTCGAGAGTCGCTTCCCCCGCCCGAGGACCATGGACGCCACCCCGCACAACCTGCCCGCGGCTCCGACCAGCTTCATCGGCCGGGTCGACGAGCAGGTGAAACTCCGCCAGCTCATCGGTGAACAGCGGCTGGTCACCGTGGTGGGAGCCGGCGGGGCCGGCAAGAGCAGGCTCGCGGTCGCCGTGGCCACGGAACTGGTTGACTCCTACCCCGACGGGGTCTGGTTCGCCGACCTCGCCTCCGTCACCGACCCGGCCCTGATCGCCGTCGGCGTGGCCGGGGCGTTCGGCCTGCGCCCCGAGCCGGGCCGGCCGATGCCGGACACCCTGGTCGAACACGCCGCCCGCCGCAAGTGCCTGCTGGTCCTCGACACCTGCGACCACCAGCTGTCCTCGCTCGCCCCGCTGATCACCCGGATGCTCGCCGGCTGCCCCGGCCTGACCGTGCTGGCCACCAGCCGGGAACCGATCGGGTTGCCCGGCGAGGCCGTGTGGCGGATCCCCTCACTGTCGGTCACCGCGCCGGCCGACGGCGGCCCGTCCGACGCCGTAGCGTTACTGCTCGACCGGGCCACGGCCGCCCGGGGCGGCCGGCGCGCCGACCCCGCGGAGATGCCGCACTTCGACCGGGTGGCCCGCCGGCTCGACGGCCTGCCACTGGCCCTCGAACTCGCCGCGGCCCGGCTCCGGCTGCTCGCCGCCGGCCAGCTCGCCGAGCGGATCGAGGACCTGCTGCTGTCCGGGCCGGGCGACTCGCCCAACCGGCACGAGACGCTGAGCGCGACCGTGTCCTGGTCGTACAAGACGCTGGGACCCCGGGCGGCGAAGCTGCTGCGGTACCTGTCGGTGTTCGCCGGGCCCGTCGAGCTCGACGCCATCGAGTGGCTGCTCGGGGCCGACCCGCTCGACCCGCTCGCCGTGCTCGTGGACAAGTCCCTGGTGCAGGCCGAGCCGACGGCTGTGGGCACCACGTACAGGATGCTGGACCCGATCCGGGCCTACGGGCAGCGCAAACTCGTCCAGGCCGGCGAGGAGGAGGCCGCCCGCGACCGGCACGTGGCCTGGTGCCGGCACGCCGCCGAACGCGCCGGCCGCGACGCCGAGGGCCGCCCGGTGACCCTGTCCATGCACACCCTCGACCCGCTCGCCGTCGAGCTGCGCGCCGCCCTGCGGTGGAGCACCACCGGCGGCGACGTCCGCGAGGGCCTGCGGCTGGCCGGCGCGCTCGACCAGTGGTGGCGCGAGCGCGGGCTGGCCAGGGAGGGCCGGGTCTGGCTGTACCGGCTGTACGAGCGGATGACGTCCACCGACGCGCCGGTGCCCAGCAGGGAGCTGGCGATGGCGTACCACATGCACGCCGCGCACGCCGGGGTCGACGGCGAGTTCGCCGAGGCCCTGCGGTTCTCCCAGCGGGCCGAGGCTGCCGCGCGCCAGGCCGGCGACCCGGGCCTGCTCGTCCGAGTGCTCGCCGGCCGGGGCGCGCCGCTGGTCGACATCGGACTGACCGCCGAGGCCGAGCGCAGCTGCTGGGAGACCCTGCGGCTGGCCGCGGAGCTGGACGTGGAGGCCGACGCGCTGTTCGCGGTCTTCTACCTGGCCCAGCTGCTCTGGCGGCGCGGCGAACTCGACGAGTCCGCCAACCTGCTGGCCTCCGCCCGCCCCCTCGAAGCCGCCCGGCCGGCCGAACGCGGCCGGCGGACCGTGGACATGCTGCTCGGCCTCGTCGCCCTCGAACGCGGCGACCTGGTGGCCGCGCACGAACACCTCCAGGTCGCGCTGCGGTCCCGGATGGCCTACGGCTTCGGGGCCCGGGCCGTGGAGACCCTGAACGCGATCGGGGTGCGCTGCCACCTGGGCGGGCTGCCCGAGACGGCGGCCATGCTGTTCGGCGCGTCCGAGGCGGAACGCGGCCGGCTGCGCTGCTCCGCCGGCTCGTACGCGGTGTACTGGGCCGAGCAGCACTCCCGGACCCGGGCGCTGCTGGGCGACCGCAGGTTCGACGCGCTGTACGCCGAGGGGAGCGCGCTGCCGCTCACGGAGGCGGTGGCGGTGGCCCTGGCGGTGGAGCACCCGGACCTGTCCTCGGGCGGGGTCTACGCGGCCCAGTCCGCAGCGTCAGAGGCCCCGACCGTCCCCATCAGGGTCAAACCCAACAACCAAGACCATTAGCCGGTTACGCCACGTTTCTGGGCCGACACGCGTCGGCCCGACCGTGGCGGGGCCCCGGTGGCGGACCGGAGTGCCCCAACCGGTCGGGCTCAGTAGTGGTCGCGGAGGAGGCGGGCGGCGTCGACGGCCCAGTAGGTGAGCGTGATCTGGGCGCCGGCCCGCCTGATCGCCGTCAGGCTCTCCATCATCGCCCGCTCGCGGTCGATCCAGCCGTTCGCGGCGGCGGCCTCGACCATCGCGTACTCGCCGGACACCTGGTACGCGGCGACCGGCACCGTGACCCGCTCGGCCACGGCGGAGATCACGTCGAGGTACGCCCCCGCCGGCTTGACCATGACCATGTCCGCGCCCTCGGCGATGTCCAACTCCACCTCGCGGAGCGCCTCGCGGAGGTTCCCCGGGTCCTGCTGGTACGTGCGCCGGTCGCCGTCGAGCTCGGACTCCACGGCGTCCCGGAAGGGGCCGAAGAACGCCGAGGCGTACTTCGCGGCGTACGCCAGGATCGTCCGGTCCTGGTAGCCCGCACCATCGAGCGCGGCCCGGACCGCCCCGACCTGGCCGTCCATCATCCCGGACGGGCCGAGGACGTGCACCCCGGCGGCGGCCTGGGCGAGCGCCATCTCCCCGTACAGCTGAAGGGTCCTGTCGTTGTCGACCTCACCCGACGCGTCGAGCACGCCGCAGTGCCCGTGCGAGGTGAACTCGTCCAGGCACAGGTCGCTCATGACGACCGTGGCGTCGCCGACCTCGCGGATGACGTCGCGGATCGCCACGTTCAGGATGCCGCCCGGATCGACGCCGCCCGAGCCCTCGGGGTCCCGGTTCTCCGGCACCCCGAACAGCATCAGTCCGCCGACGCCGGCCTGGACCGCCTCGACGGCGGCCTTGCGCAGCGAGTCCCGCGAGTGCTGCACGACCCCGGGCATCGAGGCGATCGGGCGGGGCTCGGTGAGCCCCTCCTTCACGAACAGCGGCAGCACGAACTCCGCCGGGCTCAGCCGGGTCTCGCTGACCAGCCGGCGCATGGCCGGGCTGGTCCTGAGCCTTCTCGGACGAATATTCGGGAACGACATCCGGTCCTCCGGGAGAGGTGCCTAGCGGAACCGCAGAGCCGTCGGGCCCTGCACCTTCGAGCCGCGCCGCTGCTTGGCGGGCATCGCCGCGAGCTTGTCGCGCAGTTCGACCGCGTACTGCGCCAGGGCCTCGACCAGGTCCGGCACGGCGGCGTGGTCGGGCTGCACGTCGACGCGCAGGCCGAACTCCGTCGCGGTGTCCGAGGTCTTCGGTCCGATCACAGCCACCACAGTACGGGCGTGCGGCTTGCCGGCGATACCCACCAGGTTGCGCACTGTGGAGGACGAGGTGAAGAGGACCGCGTCGAACCCGCCCGACTTGATGGCGTCGCGGATGTCGGCCGGCGGCGGGGCGGCCCGCACGGTCCGGTAGGCCGTGACGTCGTCCACCTCCCAGCCGCGCTCGGTCAGCCCGGCGGCCAGGGTCTCGGTCGCGATGTCCGCGCGGGGCAGCAGCACCCGGCCCACCGGGTCGAGGACCTCGTCGAACGGGGCGAACTCGGCCAGCAGGCCGTCGGAGGACTGCTCGCCCGCCGGCACCAGCTCCGGCTGGATGCCGAACGCGCGCACCGCGTCGGCCGTGGCCTCGCCGATGCAGGCGATCTTCACGCCGCCGAAGTGCCGGGCGTCCAGGCCGTGCTCGGCGAACTTCTCCCACACGGCGCGGACCGCGTTGACGCTGGTGAAGACGACCCAGGCGTACCGGCCGTCGACCAGGCCCTTGATCGCCCGCTCCATCTGGGCCGGGGTGCGCGGCGGCTCGACGGCGATCGTCGGCACCTCGCACGGGATCGCGCCGTACGCGCGGAGCTTCGCGCTCATCACGCCGGCCTGCTCCTTGGTGCGGGGCACCAGGACCTTCCAGCCGTACAGCGGGCGGTTCTCCCACCAGCCGAGCTTGTCGCGCTCCTTGACCCCGTGGCCCAGGGTCAGCACGACCCGGCCCGAGAAGCCCAGCGCCGCCTCGACGAAGCTGTCCACCACCGAAGCCGTCGTGTACTGCGTCTCGCCCGTGCCGTCCCCGGTCACCGCGATCGGCGAGGAGCCCTCGACCCCGGCGGCCAGCAGGCCGTCACGGATCTGGCCCAGGTCGCCGGCGTCGACCGCCACGGCCAGACCGCCACGGGCCACCGCCGCCGCGAGGGCCTCGAAGTCGAGGGTGGCCACGTCGTCGACGTCCACGGTCGTGCGGGCGGTACCGAGCGGCACACCGGCGTACGTCGCGACGCCGGACGCCTGCCCGACACCCGGGACGACCTCGAACGGGACGGCGGTCCTGGCCACGGCCTGGACCTCCTTGACCACCGAGTCGTGGCCGAACGGGTCACCGGTCACCAGGTGCACGGCGCGCAGCCCGGAGCGGGCCGCCGACAGCAGCACCTTGGCGACGTCGCCGGGCACGCCCTCCGCCGGGGAGAACTCCGGGCCGTGCGCGTCCTCGGCCTCGGGGGCCACGGCGGTGCGCAGCACGGACAGCAGCGCCTCGGGGACGCCCCTGTCGTACACGATGTGGTCGGCCTCGGTCAGGGCGTCCCAGGCGCGCCTGGTGAGCAGACCTGGGTCGCCGGGGCCGGCCCCGACGAAGGTGATCCGGCCGACGGACTTACGGGTGCGGGTCATGCTGCACTCCCCAGTACATTGTTGGCGCCGTCGGCGAGCAGGTCGGCGGCGAGCCGTCGTCCCACACCTTCGGCGTCGGTGAGCGTCCCGGTGGCCGACAGTCGGATGGCGTCTGTGCCATCCGGGCTGAACACCCCACCGCGCAGGTAAATCTCTTCGTCGTCCGTGACCTCGGCGAGGCCGGCGACCGGGGCGCTGCAGCCGGCCTCCAGGGCCGCCAGCAGGGCCCGTTCGGCCGTGACGGCCGCCCGGGTGGACGGGTGATCGAGGGCCGCGAGCGCCGCGGCCAGGTCGAGGTCCGCGGACCGGCACTCCACGGCCAGCGCGCCCTGTGCGGGGGCCGGCAGGAGCAGCATCGGGTCGAGGCTCTCGGTGATCTCACTGGTGCGGCCCAGCCGGGCGATGCCGGCGCGGGCCAGGATGACGGCGTCGAGCTCGCCCGAGGTGACCTTGGAGATCCGGGTGTCGACGTTGCCGCGGATCGGGACCAGCTCGAAGCCGAGCCGCAGCGCGTTGATCTGCGCGATCCGCCGCACGGCTCCGGTGCCGATCCGGGCGCCGGACGGCAGCTCGGTCAGCGTCAGGTTGTCCCGGGCGACCAGGGCGTCGCGGGCGTCCTCGCGGGCCGGGATCGCGGCGATCACCAGGCCGTCGGCGGGCGCGGTCGGCAGGTCCTTGTACGAGTGCACCGCGAAGTCGATGTCCTTGGCCAGCAGCGCGTCCCGCAGGGCCGACACGAACACGCCCACGCCGAGCTGCGCGACCGGGGCAGCCGAGCGGTCGCCGGGCGTGACGATCTCGACCAGCTCGACCTTGCGGCCGGTGGCCTTCTCCACGGCCGCGGCGACCAGGCCCGACTGGGCGAGGGCCAGCGCGCTGCCGCGAGTACCAAGACGAAGCGTCACTCTTTACCCCCCAGGGCTTCTTGCACGCTGTCCGAGGTGACGTCGAGGGCGAAGAGCTCGCGGACCAGCGCCGCGTACTGCGCACCGCCCGGCTCCGCCGCCAGTTGACGCACCCGGACCGTGGGCTGGTGCAGGAGCTGCTGGACGACGCGGTGCACCGTCCGGGCGATCTCCGAGCGGACCTCGTCGGTCAGCTCGGGCCGGCGCTGGTCGAGGCGGCGCAGCTCGGTGGCCATCACGTCGTCGGCCCGGGCCCGCAGCGCCGCGACGGTCGGGGCGACCTCGGCCCCACGCAGCCAGGCCGTGTAGCCGGAGACCTCGTCGTCGACGATCAACTCGGCGGCGGCGACGTCCGTGCTACTCGTGTGGCCGGCCAGCGCGGAGCCGAGCCGCTCGATGTCGAGCAGGATGACGTCGTCGAGCTCGCCGAGCGCCGGGTCGACGTCGCGCGGCACGGCCAGGTCGAGGATCAGCTTGGAGCCCAGCGGCCCGGCGGCGCCCGGGGCCGCGCCCGCACCGGGGTCGAGGGTCCAGGCCGCGCCCGGCTCGGCGGTCGCGGACAGCACGTGCCCGGAGGACGCGGTGGCGCTCAGCACGATGTCGGCGGCGGCCATGGCCGCGGGCAGCCCGGTGAAGTCGATCGCGGTGCCGCCGTAGGAGTCGGCGAGCCGCTGGGCCTTGTCCAGGGTCCGGTTGGCGACGACGAGCTGGGCCACGCCCGCGCGCTGGAGGGTCGCGCAGGCCAACGCGCCCATCGCGCCGGCACCGATGACCAGCACGTTCGCGTTCGCCGGCTCCAGGCCGGACTCGGCGGCGCCCAACTCCAGGGCCGCCGTGACGACGCTCTGGCCGGCCCGGTCGATGCCGGTCTCGGCGTGCACCCGCTTGCCTACCCGCAGCGCGGACTGCAGCAGCTCGTGCAGCACCCGGCCGGCTGAGTCCTCGCTGGTGGCCACGCGGTAGGACTCGCGGAGCTGGCCGAGGATCTGCGCCTCGCCGACGACCATGGAGTCCAGGCCGGCGGCCAGGCGGTAGGCGTGCCGGACGGCCTCGTCGTCGTAGCGGACGTAGAGGTGTTCGACGAGCTCCTCGATCGGCACCCCGGCGTGCTCGGCGAGGACCGTGGAGAGTTCGAGGAGGCCGGCGTGGAAGGCGGAGACGCCGGCGTAGATCTCGACCCGGTTGCAGGTCGACAGGATCACGGCCTCGCTGACGGCCTGCTGGGCCAGCAGGTCGCGGAGGACCCCCGGCACGGCGTCGGCCGCGACGGCGACCCGCTCGAGCAGGCTGACGGGGGCGGTCCGGTAGGACACCCCGACGACTAACGGGTTCACAGGGTCACCGTCCCGGTCAGTGCTGCCTTACGGTGCTCGTGGAACGAGAGGATCTGCAACTCTACTGCCAGATCGACCTTGCGGACATCCACGCCATCGGGCACGGACAGGACGCACGGCGCGAAGTTGAGGATGCTGGTCACACCTGAGTTGACCAGCACATCCGCGACCCCCTGGGCGGCGTGCGCAGGGGTGGCGATGACGCCGATCGCGATCCGGCAGGTGTCCACGACGGCCGCGAGTTCGTCGATGTGCCGCACGACCAGGTTGTTGATCCTCTCGCCGACCCGGGTGGGGTCCGCGTCGAAGAGGGCGGCGATGTGGAAGCCGCGGGTGGTGAAGCCGGAGTAGCCGGCGAGGGCGTGGCCGAGGTTACCGACGCCGACCAGGGCGACGGCCCGCAGCGTGGTCAGGCCGAGCACGTGCTCGATCTGGCCGATCAGGCGCTCGACGTTGTAGCCGACCCCCCGGGTGCCGTTGGAGCCCAGGTGGGAGAGGTCCTTGCGGAGCTTCGCCGAGTTGACGCCGGCCGCCACCGCCAGGGACTCGCTCGACGCGGTGTCATGACCGGCTTCGGCGAGGCTGTGCAGGGCCCGAAGGTACTCCGGAAGGCGCGCGACGGTCGCCTCCGGGATATCCGGGAAGTCCGGTGTGCCGGGTGTGTTACCCGGGCTGCCGGTGCGCTGCTGGCTCATCTGACTCCGTGACGACGGGGACTTCGGACCCCCGCACCCAGCACGATGTTGATCTGTGCTATCGGGGCTCCTCGCGCAGACAGCGTATGCGCTTGTGAACGAGTGCACAAATCGCGATCTTGACAACGGGTCACGGGATGTGCCGGAGACCACACTCTCAGTGTGGAGCCTCAGGGCGCCGAAAGCCGGGACAGCGCCCACCCACCCACGTCGTGAGCTCGAGGTATGCCCCCGCGGCACTAGGCCCTCCATTCTCGGGCTCGCACCGGAAGGCGGGTGGGCACTGTGCCGTAATTATTACCGAAAGTAGGATCTGTCTGGACAAATATGAGCGGTTCGGCGTGGCGCGCCCCACAGGGACCGGGGGTTAACCCCACCCAGAAGAGGCCGGACGGCCGGATGGGCACCGTGGCGTGGGCTGCCTAGCGTTAGCCGCATGAACATCCGCCGCCACATCGGCCGGGACGCGGCCTACCTGCTGACCGGCTTTCCCATCGCCGTCTTCAGCTTCGTCGTGCTTCTCACACTCTTCTGCGCCGGCATCTCCACCGTCGTGGTGACCCTGGGCTGGCCGGTCCTGGCGATCGCCCTGTTGTCGGCCCGGACGTTCGCCGACCTCGAACGGGTGCGACTCAGCCAGGTCCTCGGCCACCCGGTGCCCCGGCCGCACTACGTGAGGGCACAGCCGGGCGACGGCTGGGTCAGACGGATGTTCACGCCGCTCCGCCAGGGCCAGGGCTGGCTCGACCTGATGCACGGCATCATCAACTTCCCGATCGCGATCACGACGTTCTGCGTCACGGTGTCGTTCTGGGCGGCGGCCGGCGGCGGCGTCACCTACTGGTTCTGGGAGCGGTTCCTCCCGCAGGGCGACGACCAGCGCGACGTCGCGATCGAGTGGCTGGTCGGCGCGGACACCCGGGCCAACCGGATCTGGGTGTACTCCATCGCCGGCGTCGTGTTCTTTCTGATCACCCCGTTCGTGCAGCGCGGGCTCGCCGCGTTCCAGGCCGGGGTCGCCCAGACCCTGCTCACCCGTCTCGCCGGGCTGCAGGGCCGGATCTCCGACCTCACCGAGAGCCGGGCCGCAGCGGTGTCCGCCGAGGCCACGGCGCTGCGCAAGCTGGAGCGCGACATCCACGACGGCCCTCAGCAGCGCCTGATCCGGCTCGCCATGGAGCTGTCGAGGGCCCAGCGCCAGCTCGAGAAGGACCCCACGGCCGTCAGCGCCACCCTGACGGAGGCGATCGGCCAGACCCGCGAGACCCTCGACGAGCTGCGCGCGCTGTCCCGGGGGATCGCTCCGCCGGTGCTCGCCGACCGGGGGCTCGTCGCGGCCCTCAGCGCGCTGGCCGGCCGGTCCATGGTCCCGGTGGAACTGGACATCAAGATCGCCGAGCGGCTGCCGGACGCGTTGGAGAACGCCCTGTACTTCACGGCCGCCGAGTCGCTGACCAACCTCGCCAAGCACTCGGGGGCCACCCTCGGCACGCTGGAGCTGACCCGGAAGGATGATCGGCTGTACCTGATCATCACCGACAACGGCACCGGTGGCGCGCACGTGGCCAAGGGGCACGGTCTGGCCGGGCTCGCAGACCGGCTCCGCGCGGTCGACGGCGAGCTCGCCGTGGACAGCCCGCCCGGGGGGCCGACGGTCCTAGTAGCTGAGGTCCCCCTGTGACTGAACCGAGTTTGCGGATCGTCGTCGCCGATGACGCGGTCCTCCTCCGGGAGGGCCTCGTCCGGCTGTTGGCCGAGGCGGGCTGCGAGGTACTGGCCGCTGTCGGCGACGGGCCGAGCCTGGTCGAGGCCGTGGTGGAACACCGGCCCGACGTCTCCATCGTGGACGTCCGGATGCCGCCGTCGCACACCGACGAGGGGCTGCGTGCGGCGGTGGAGGCGCGCCGGCTCGTGCCGGGCACGCCGGTGCTGCTGCTCAGCCAGTACGTGGAGGTCTCCTACGCCGAGGACCTGCTCGCTGACGCGCGCGGCGCGATCGGCTACCTGCTCAAGGACCGGGTCGTCGACCTCGACGACTTCCTCGACGGGCTGCGCCGGGTGGCCGGCGGCGGCACGGTCCTCGATCCCGAGGTGGTGTCCCAGCTCATGGTCCGGCGCAGGCGCAACGACCCCCTGGCGACCCTGACCCCGCGCGAGCGGGAGGTCCTGGCGCTGATGGCCGAGGGCTACTCGAACACCGCCGTCGCCCGCCGGCTCGTGGTCACGGAGGGCGCGGTGGAAAAGCACGTGCGCAACATCTTCACCAAGCTCGACCTGCCGCAGGACTCCGACCAGCACCGCCGCGTCCTGGCGGTACTGGCCTACCTGCGATAGATCTTGCTCTTGACCTTCGGTCTTGATCTAGCCTGATCGGCCCACTGAGGGCGGGGAGGCGAAGGCGGAAGGGTTCTCGCATACCGGTGTTGTATGCGAGGTTCCTGACAACGCGCGCATCGTCGCCCTCAGCGGGCCTACAACGCTGCGGCCAGGGCCACGGCCTCGGGGATGGTCTCGGCGAACGGCACCCCGTGCGCCCGCAGCCGCTCGGCGTCGGTGAACCCGCCGCCGACCAGCACCACGGCCGCACCCACCGACGCCGCGGCGTGCGCGTCGTCCACGGTGTCGCCGATCAGCACGGCGTCGGCCCCGGCCAGGCCCAGCGCGCCCAGGTGCGCGGCCAGCGACGCGGCCTTACTGTCCCCGCCGACCTCGGCGCGCAGCCCGTCGATCCGCTGGAAGAACTCCGTCAGCCCATACCCGTCGACGCAGGGCACCAGCTCGTCGTGGAACCACATGCTCAGCAGCGACTGGCGCGGGCCCCAGCCGGTGAGCGCGTCGACGACGCCCTCGCGCAGCTCGCACTCGGGCAGCGCCACCCGGTAGGAGTCATGGAAGATCTTGTCGAGCCGGGCGAACTCGTCGGCGTCGACCGGACGGCGGAGGGCCTCCGCGTAGTAATCCATGATGGGGCGGCGGAAACTGCGTCGATGCTCGTCGACGTCGATCACCGGGCCCCCGACGCTGGCGAACGCGTCGTTGCAGGCCGCCACGACGAGGGTGATGTCGTCGAGGAGGGTGCCGTTCCAGTCCCAGATCAGGTGTCTTCCCACATCGGCAGGCTAAGGCCGGGGTATGACATTGACGAAAGAATTACGGCTCGTCAGTGACCGAGATCTCGGCGCAACCGGTCCTCTTCCACCCGCCAGTAGCCATGTTCCCGGCCGTCGAGCAGGACCACGGGCAGCCGGTCGCCGTACTCGCGCTCCAGGGCGATGTCCGAACTCACGTCGACTTCCACCCAGGGCTCCCCGACCCGGTCGAGGGCCTCGCGGGCCGGCTGGCACATCCCGCAGCCGTCCCGGGTGAGCAGGGTGATCCTGGGCGTCACCGCTCCCCCTCGACGACCCGGGCGTCCGGCATGGCGGACCGGTCGGACGCCGGTTCGCCGGCGGTCGCGCCGCCCAGCGCCCGGCCGTCGGTGCGCCACTGCTCGCGCGGGGTGCCCAGCTCCCGCTTGCGGACCTTGCCGGTCACCGAGTGCGGCAGCTCGGCCACGAACTCGATCGCCGTCGGGCACTTGAACCGGGCCAGGCCCCGCTCGCAGTGCGCGATCAGCTCCTCGACCCCGACCGGCTGGCGGACCACGACATAGGCCTTCACGGTCTGCCCTGTGTACGGGTGCGGCACCCCCACCACCGCCGCCTCGACGACGTCCGGGTGGCCACACAGGACCAGTTCGACCTCGTGCGGGTAGACGTTGAAGCCGGAGACGAGGATCAGTTCGCCGAGCCGGTCGACGAGGAACAGGTCCCCGTCCGGGTCGGCGTACGCGACGTCGCCCGTGTGCCACCAGCCCTCGGCGTCGGGGCCCTCGCGGCGGTCGGGCCAGTACCCCTCGAAGAGGTTGTCGCCCCTGGCCATGATCTCGCCCGGGTCGCCGGGTTCCACCTCGTCGCCGTCGAAGTCGACGAGCATGATCTCCACCCCGGGCACCGGCCGGCCGATCGAGCCTCGCTTCGGTCGGAGACCGAGAGAGCCGCTCAGCGGTGGGCCGCCGACCAGGGTGCTGGTCAGGACCGGGGCGGTCTCCGTGAGGCCGTACCCCTCGAAGATCGGGTGTCCGCTCGCGGCCTGGAACCGGCGCGCGGTGTCGACGTCCAACGGCGCGGCGCCGCTGACCGAGATCCGCAGGCTGTCCAGCGAGAGGGCTAGGTCGGGCAGCAGCGACCAGGCGACGTACATCGGCGGCACGCCGAGAATCGTGGTCACGCCCTGCCGGCGCACCTGCTCGAGGGTGTCGACGGGGTCGAAGCGCTCCACGAGCACCCCGGTCGCGCCGTGGTAGGCGACGGCGCCGAGGCCCGAGTTCAGGCCGTAGGCGTGGAAGAGCGGGACGGCCAGCAGCACGACGTCGTCCGACCGGACGATCGGCGGATCGACCTGCGACAACTGGTCGTGGTTGGCGATCAGCGCCCGGTGGGTGAGCATCGCGCCCTTGGGCATCCCCGCCGTCCCGGACGTGTAGAGCAGCGCGGCGAGCCCGCCGCCCGGGTCAGCGACCGGGCCCCCGGTCAGCGGGATGTCGTCGAAGTCCACGCCGCCCAGCCCGATCACCAGGGCCGCGCCGGAGTCGTCGAGGACGTGGTCGCGCTCCCGGTCGGTGTACGAGGGATTGATCGGCACCGCGATCAGACCGGCCCGCCAGATGCCGTACAAGGCAGCGACGAACTCCACTGTGTTCGGTAGCATGACCGCGACCCGGTCGCCTGGAGCCACGGCTCGGACCAGCAGGCCCCGGGCCGTCGCGTCCACCAGACTGTCCAGCTCGCCCCAGGTCACGGTGCGGGCCCCGGCGACGAGCGCTGTGCGCTCGGGGTCGCGGGCCGCCGCACGGCGGATCAGGTCGGCGAGGTTCTCAGGCTCATCGAGGGAGTGCACGCGGCCGAGTCTGGCACAACTGGGTGGTCTCGTGCTGATCAACCCCGGTTCGATCGCCCACTATGCGAGGTTTCACCCAAACCAACCCGGTCCAAACTTGCATTCCAGACATTTAGTGCGGCGTGTCGGATTCCGGTACGGGCGTGTCGTGCCACAAATGACGGACAGTAAGTGCGACGACTACCCGCTGCGGCAGCATACTGTTTCACTGCGTATCGGAGTTCGGACATGTGGAAGATTTGCGGTCGTATCATCACCGAGTCGGCCATTCCAGTGCGTGCTCGCTCCCGACACCCCTCGCCTGAGGAGGCCCCTGTGCCCGTCGAAGCACCATCTGTCCACCACTGTCCCCTGGTGGGTGACAGGTGAACGGACTATCGCTGCCCGCGGACGACGTGTTCGGAGTGCGGCAGACCCTGACGGATGGGCTCACGTCCCTGCGGATCCTGCTCGCGGGCGCCCTGCGCAGCGACGAGGGGGTGGTGCGCCGCCCCCGGCCCAATGCCGGGCCGGCCGCACGCGGCCCGGTCGCCGGCGGCAGCACGCTGACCCCGCCGCGCCGCAACGCCGGGCCGACCGACACGGCGCCGGTCACCGAGGAGGCCATTCCCGGGGGTACGCCGGAGCCGCCGCCCACCCCGCCGGCCCGCCCCGACCCGGGCGACGCCGGCGCGGAGGTGTGGGCGCTGATCGAGCGCGCGCAGGCCGGCGAGGCGCGGGCGTTCGGGATGCTCTACGAGCGGTACGTGGACACGGTGTTCCGGTACATCTACTTCCGGGTCGGCAACCGCCCCCTGGCCGAGGACCTGACCTCGGACACGTTCCTGCGCGCCCTGAAGCGGATCAGCAGCTTCACCTGGCAGGGCAGGGACCTGGGCGCGTGGCTGGTCACCATCGCGCGGAACCTGGTGGCCGACCACTTCAAATCCGGCCGGTACCGGCTCGAGGTCGCCACGGCTGACGTCCTCGACGCCGACCGGGAGGAACGCGGCCCCGAGGGCAGCCCCGAGGCCGCCGTCATCGACAAGCTGACCAACGTGACCCTGCTGACCGCGGTCAAGCAGCTCAACCCCGAGCAGCAGGAGTGCATCGTGCTCCGCTTCCTCCAGGGGTTCTCGGTCGCCGAGACGGCCCAGACGATGGGAAAGAACGAGGGCGCGATCAAGGCCCTGCAGTACCGCGCCGTCCGGGCCCTGGCCCGCCTGCTCCCCGAGGGCTTCACGCTATGAATATGGGGATATGCGAAGTTCGCCAGATGATGCGAATCACGTTCGTGACCAGGGCCGTAACCCCTGGCCGGCCCAGGGAGTTTGTCAGGGTGCGGCACACGAATGAATGGGGGTGCGCACGGTGAACGCATTTCTGCTCAAGCGGCGCCAGACTGAACGCTTCGCCCAGCTCCTGGACGAACAGGGCGGTGGGCCCCGGCACCACGTCCGGACCGAGTACGACCCGGACCTGTCCGGGATGTTCCCGGTCGTCGACCGGCTGACCGGCCTCGGACACGCGGTCGACTCGGCCCCGGCGCCCGACTTCAAGCGCGACCTGCACGCCATGCTGATGGCCACCATCGAGCGGGACGGCATCGGCGTCACCGCCGCGGACCAGACCGTCGAGGAGGCTCCCCGGGCGTCCCGGGGCCGGCGGGTGCGGATCGCCGCCATCGCCGGCCTGGCCGCCGGCACGCTCGCCGTGTCCAGCATGAGCATGGCCAGCGGCGACGCCAATCCCGGCGACGCCCTGTACGGGATGAAGCGGTCCACGGAGAAGGCGCAACTGGCCCTCGCCGGCACCGACATCAGCAGGGGCCAGCTCTACCTGCAGTTCGCCAGGACCCGGATGGACGAGGCGCTCACGATCGCCGGGGACCCCGACGCGCTCGGCTCGGTCCTCAACGACATGGACAACGAGACCCGCCAGGGCGTCCGGCTCCTGACCAGCGGGGCCGTCGACCGCAAGGACGCCACGGCCCTCGACGCGGTGGACGCGTTCGTCGCCGTCCAGCGCAGGGGTATGGCCGACCTGCTCAGCCGGACCGAGGGGGACAGGGGCCGGGCGGTCACGTCGCTCACCCTGCTCGACGAGGTGGCGACCCGGTCGGCGAGCCTGCGCGGCGTGCTGAACTGCATGACCAGCACCGGCAGCGTCCTGGACGACCTGGGTCCGATCCCGCAGAAGTGCGGCCCGACCGGCGGCCGGCCCACCGAGAGCACCCCGACCCCGGGCCGGCCCACGCACGGCGCGGGCAGCTCCCAGCCGGGCACCAAGGCCCCGGTCGTGGTGGTGCCCACTGTGGTGCCGAGCATGCTCCCCGGCGGCGGCAACGGGCCGCTGGACAAGCTGCCCATCGTCGGGAACAGTGCGACGCCGACCCCGTCGGCCAGCGCGGCACCCGCCAACGGTGGCGGCGGCGGGCTGCTCGATACGGTCGGGAAGATCCTCGGCGGGATTTTCGGCTAGCGGGTCTACCCTCAGACGTGTGGAGATGAAAACGGGCTGGGCCTCCGCCGAGGTGGAGGCCGCCCTATCGGTGCCGCAGGACCCCACCGCTGCGGCCTTCTTCGACGTCGACAACACCATGGTGCGCGGCGCGTCGATCTACTACTTCGCCCGGGGCCTCGCCTCGCGCAGGTTCTTCTCGCACCGCGATCTCGCGAAGTTCGCGTGGGCCCAGGTCAAGTTCCGGGTCGGCGGGTCGGAGGACCCGGCCGAGATCGAGGAGGCCAAGAAGTCCGCGCTGTCGTTCGTCGCCGGCCGGCACGTCTCCGAGCTGGTCGGGCTCTGCGAGGAGATCTTCGACGAGCTGATGGCGCACCGGATCTGGTCCGGCACCCGGGCCCTCGCCCAGCTGCACCTCGACGCCGGCCAACGGGTCTGGCTGGTCACCGCGGCGCCGGTCGAGCTGGGGGACATCATCGCCCGCCGGCTGGGCCTCACCGGGGCCCTGGGCACCGAGGCCGAGGTCGTGGACGGGATCTACACCGGCCGGCTCGTCAACGACCTGCTGCACGGGCCGGCGAAGCCCCTCGCGATCGGGCAGCTCGCCGCGAAGGAGGGGCTGGACCTGGCGCGGTGCACCGCGTACAGCGACTCGGCCAACGACGTGCCGATGCTCAGCTGCGTGGGGCACGCCGTGGCCGTGAACCCCGACCCGAAGCTGCGCCGGGCCGCGCACCGGGCGGGCTGGGAGGTGCGCGACTTCCGGACCGTGCGCAAGGCGGCGAAGGTGACCGCGCCGGTGGTGGTGGCCGGGGTGCTCGGCACGCTGGCGGTCATCTGGGCGATCCGGGCGGCCCGGCGGCGGGGCTGAGGCCCCACAGAGGTGCCGCCGCTGCCGGCCCAGGGACGCGGCGTAACCGTCAAAGGGTCTTGATCTGAGCTGTTGATCTGACGTCTTGGCCTGCGGGCCCCACCCATTCAGGCAAAGGGATCCGGGCGCTTGAGGAGGAGCGCGTCCAGGGTCGTCTGGATCGTCTCGCGGACCTGGTCGCCCAGGTTGAAGATGACCGCGGGGTCGTCGACGGCGTCGGCGTAGTCCGCCGTCTCGATCGGCTTGCCGACCTCGATCAGCCACTTGCTCGGCAGCGGGACGGCACCCAGCGGCCCGAGCCACGGGAACGTCGGGGTCACCGGGAAGTACGGGATCTTCAGCAGCCGGGCCAGGGGCTTGATGTCCCCGATCAGCGGGTAGATCTCCTCTGCGCCCACGATGGACACCGGGATGATCGGCGCGCGGGTCTTCAGCGCCGCCGAGACGAAGCCGCCCCGGCCGAACCGCTGCAACTTGTACCGCTCGCGGAACGGCTTCCCGACCCCCTTGAACCCCTCGGGGAACACGCCCACCAGCTCGTCGGTGTTGAGCAGCCGCTCGGCGTCGGGATTGCAGGCCAGGGTCGCACCGGACTTGCGGGCGTACTCCCCCAGCACCGGGGTGTCGAACACGAAGTCGGCACCCAGCAGGCGGAGCATCCGGTGCTCCGGGTGCTCGTCATGGATGCCGAGGGACAGCATCATCGCGTCCACGGCGATCGTGCCGGAGTGGTTGGCGACGACCAGCGCCCGCCCGGTGGCCGGAATGTTCTCCAGGCCGATCATCTCGACCCGGAACCACTTCTTGTACAGCGGGCGCAGCAGCGGGAAGAAGACGTTCTCCGTCATGTCCGGGTCGAAGCCGAACTCGTCGACGTCGTAGTCGCCGTCGAGCCGACGGCGGAGGAAGTCACCGAACGACACTGACGAACTCCTTGAAGGTGTCAGGCGTGGAGCGGGGGGAGAAGCCGTACTCCGCGACGAGCCGCGACACGTCCACCACCCTGCCGTGCACCAGGAACTCCAACTGGTCGATGGAGATGTCGAACAGCCGTCCCACTGCGCCCATCGCGAGGCCCGGCACGGGGACCGGCGTCTTGCCGGCCCGCCGGATGGCCTGGGACAGCAGCAGCACCCCGGGGCCTGCGACGTTGAACACGCCCGGGTGGTCCTCGACGACCGAGCGGCGGAGGACCTCCAGCGCGTCGTCCACGTGCACGAACTGCACCCTGGGGTCGAAACCGGCGGCGGTGGGCACGAAGGCCTGGTCGAAATACCTGGTCAGGGCCGTGTCGGCCGTGGGGCCCAGGAAGGGGGAGAACCGCAGCACCGTGGCCACGGCGTCGGGGCGACGGCGACGGAAGCCGCGCACGTACCCCTCGATGTCGAGGATGTCCTTCACGAAACCGCCGCGCGGGACGGCGCGCAGCTCGGTGTCCTCGGTGAAGATCGCGGGGTCGCGGGACGATGCCCCGTACGCGGCACTGGAGGAGCGGACGACCACCTTGCGCAGGCTCTCGGCCCGCTGGCAGGCGGCGAGGAGCTGCAACGTACCGATGACGTTGAGTTCCTTCATCGCGTCCCGGCCGCCGTCGCGGAACGGCATGGCCGCCACGGCCATGTGCACCACAGTCTCGACCCGGGCCCGGTCCAGCAGTTGGGCCAGCGCCGGGCCCTGAGTCGGGTCGACAACGGAGAAGTCCACCCCCGCGCCGGCCAGGACCTTCGCCAGGTCGGGCGTGGGGGGAACGACATCCACCGCGAGAACCGTCGCGTCCGCGGCGAGCTTGGCCGCGGTGTGTGCTCCCAGATACCGCCCGGCCCCGGTCACCAGGACCGTGCCGCCGGACGGGTGCCCCGCAGCCGCCGGCCGGGTGGCCGACGTGGTGCGCGGGCGAACGGAGGCCGCCAATGACTCAGACACGGGCGGCTCCCCAGGGGATGGCAAGTGGATCAGCGCCGGAAATGACCGGCGCCGAGATCACTTGCCGAGACGGCGACGCTGGACGCGGGTCTTGCGCAGCAGCTTGCGGTGCTTCTTCTTAGCCATGCGCTTGCGGCGCTTCTTGACCACGGAGCCCATACGGCAACCCCTCGAGAGTCGGAAGGTGAACCTGTTCAGGGTAGCCGTAGCATCCACGGCGGGCTAATCGGCCCGGCGGGATGCTCAGGTTGAGTCCGAAAACGCCCCTTTGAGGTACGTGTGCACCGCCTGCTCGGGGACCCGGAACGACCGTCCGACCCGGACGGCCGCCAGCTCCCCGGAGTGCACCAGCCTGTAGACCGTCATCTTCGAGACCCGCATCAACAGCGCCACCTCGGCGACGGTGAGGAACCGCACCTCTCCGAGCCGGCTCTCGCTCTGCGCGACGGACATGACCACCACCTGCGCCTCTCCCGGCCGCTCGGCGACGACACCGCACGTCCGTGCACTTCCACACGGCGGCCGACGGCGGAGCCGCCATCAGCGGACACGCACGTGCTCCTTGTACGGTAACGGGGCGGGTGTGGCCAGCGCGATAGCTCTACGTAATCGAAGTGTGTCACGGTTGCCATTTGTGCAGCTCAAACCCTAACGAGGCACGTATTTCCGCCAATAGGCGACAGAAGCGTTGACATCCCTTGGGCGGCGTGGCGGCCGGCGTGGCGAGAAACACGCCGCCCCCGGCGCGCACGGGGCGGGCCGGGGGCGGCGGACAGCTGGGACCTATTTCTTGGTGGCCAGGGCCCGGGCGAAGAAGCCCAGGTTCGCCGGGCGCTCGGCGAGGCGGCGCATCAGGTAGCCGTACCACTCGGTGCCGTAGGGGACGTAGACCCGGACCGTGTAGCCGTCGCGGGCCAGGCGGCGCTGCTCCTCCGGGCGGACCCCGTAGAGCATCTGGAACTCGAACGAGTCACCCGAGCGGTCGAACCACCGCGAACGGTCCTCGCCGATCGTGATCAGGCGCGGGTCGTGGGTGGCGAGCATCGGGTAGCCGGCACCGGACATCAGGGTGTTCACGCAGCGCACGTAGGACTTGTCCACGTCGAGGGCCGTCTGGTAGGCCACCGACTCCGGCTCCTTGTACGCCCCCTTGCACAGCCGCACCCGCGACCCGGAGACCGCCAGCTCCCGGCAGTCCGCCTCGGTCCGCCGCAGGTACGACTGGAGCACCGCGCCCGTGGTCGGGAAGTCCTTGCGCAGCTCGGCGAGCATGTCGAGCGTGGAGTCCGTGGTGGTGTGGTCCTCCATGTCGAGGGTCACCGTCGTGCCGGCCTTCATCGCCGCGGCGCAGATCTCCCGCGCGTTGGCCAGCGCCAGCTCCTCGTCGAACTTCTGCCCGAGCGCCGACAGCTTCAGGCTGACCTCGGCCTCCGGGGTCAGCTCCGCGGCGTCGAGCGCTGCCAGCAGCCGCAGGTACTCGTCCTTCGTCGCGGTCGCCTGCTCCGCCGTGAACGTGTCCTCGCCGAGGAAGTCCAGCGTGACGGCGAGACCGTCGGCGACCAACTCGCGGGTCGCGGCCAGCGCGTCTTCGGTGGTGTTGCCCGCGACGAAACGGCGGACCACGTCCCGGCTGACCGGGGCCTTCTCGACCAGCCGCTCGACCCGCTTGCTGCGGGCCGCGGCGAGGATTACCGAACGGAGCATGGTTCGAAGGGTATCCGGCGGTCGTCCCATCTTTGGCGAGGGGGACCACCTGGCAGGGTAAGGAGTGTGAACTGTAAGGACTTGTGACGCTCGATGCTGGTTACTTCGCCGGTGATTGTCTACCGTTAGGGCGTGGATTTCGATCAGTACGCCCAGACTGCGGTTGATCTTGTCAACGCGCCGCTGGGCGACATGGACGCCCTCGTGGCGTTCTTCGACGGGCACCCGTGGCGGCAGAGCAAGCTCGCCGAGCGGGACCTCGTCACCATGCGGCGCGCCCAGAAGCGGCTCCGGGGAGTCTTCGAGGCCGGCACGTCGGGCAACGACCCCGAGGCCGTCACCGAGCTCAATGCTCTCCTGCAGGCCCACCCGATGCAACCCCGGATCTCCGGGCACGACTCCACCGACTGGCACATGCACGTGACCGGTCGCGGGGAGGCGGTGAGCGCGGAGTACCTGGCCGGTGCGGTGTGGGGCCTGTCGGTGTGGCTGTGCGAGCACGGCAGCGCCCGGTTCGGGGTGTGCGCCGACGAGCGGTGCGGCAACGTGTACCTGGACACCTCGTCGAACTGCTGTCGGCGGTTCTGCTCCGAGCGGTGCGCGACCCGGTCGCATGTCGCCGCGCACCGGGCCAGGAAGAAGGCCGAGTTGCAGGCACAGCAGCTGCCGGTCGGCGCGGCCCGGCCCGAGGCGGCCGTCGGGGCCGTGGCGGCCGAGGCGCTCCGCTAGTCGGAGCGGCCGGCCATAGGCACGGTCCGCCACGCGGCAGCCGGGCCCGGTTCGGTGGCCGTCACGGGCGGGCCCGGTTCGGTGGCCGCGCCGGGTGGGCGCGGCCCGTTTTCGTCAGCTGGCCGCCGGCACCGTCGACGGCGTCAGGTAGCGCCGGGCGAACGCCAGCGCCTCCGCGAGGTCGGCCTCCCGGGCGGCCCGGGACGTCGCCTTGCGGGTGTTGACCTCCATCGACACCTGCCCGGTGAACCCGCCGTCGGCCAGCGCCGTCAGCACCTCCGCGCACGGCTGGGTGCCCCGGCCGGGCACCAGGTGCTCGTCGGTGCCCTTGCCCGTGCCGTCGCCGAGGTGCAGGTGCGTCATCGCGTCGCCCATCGCCCCGAGCAGCTCCAGACCGTCCATCTTGGCGGCGGCGCAGTGCGACAGATCCAGCGTGTACGCCTGGTAGCCGACCTCCGTCGGGTCCCAGTGCGGGGAGTAGGGGACGAACTCGCGGCGCGCCATCCGGATCGGATACATGTTCTCCACGGCGAACCGGACCGCGGGGTGCTGGCGGGTCAGCCGGTCGAGGCCGTCGACGAACGTCCGGGCGTAGTCGCGCTGCCAGGCGAACGGCGGATGCACGACGACCGTCGGCGCACCCATCTCCTCGGCGAGGATCGCGGCCCGGCGCAGCCGTTCCCACGGATCCGGACTCCAGACACGCTGGGTGACCAGAAGGCACGGAGCGTGGATGGCGAGGACCGGCACGCCATAGTGTGCGGAGAGCTGGCGCAGGGCCGTGGCGTCCTGGCTCACGGCGTCGGTCCACACCATGACCTCGACGCCGTCATAGCCGAGACCCGCCGCGAGCTCGAACGCGGCGGGAGTGGCCTCGGGGTAGACGGAAGAACTGGAGAGCAGGACCGGAATCGGCGTCACCTACCCAGGGTAGCCGTGTCCGGATGATCACCGTGTGTAGGGCGTGTTACGTCCAGGTGACTTCAGACGGGGCCGCCCGGCCCGGAGCACGCCACCGCAGGCCAGGCCCCGGCCGTCGAGCGGCCGGGGCGGGCCGGGCCGTCAGGCGTAATCCAGCCAGCGCAGGATCATGCCCTCCCGCAACGCCCACGGGCAGATGTCGAGCTTCTCCACCCCGAGCTGCCGCATGGCGACCTCCGCGACCACCGCCCCGGACACCAGCTGATGCGCCCGCCGGGGGCTGACCCCGTCCAACTCCCCCAACGCCGCCGGATCCATCCGCCGGATGAAACTGAGCACCTGGTGCACGCCCTCCCTGGTCAGGGTGCGCGGCGCCCACAACCCGGCCCGGGACGGCGCGGCCCCGGCGAGCCGCGCCAGACTCCGGAACGTCTTCGACGTCGCCGCCGCCCGGTCCCAGCCGTGCGCCTTCAGCTCCGGCACCACCGGCGCGAGCAGTTTCTCCACGTGTTCGGTCAGCCCGTCGAGGTCGTCGCCGTAGTTCCGGGTGAGCCGGCCGGCGCCGAGCGGCAGGGACATGGCCACGGCGGGCAGTTCGTCGCCGCCGGCCGCGAGTTCGAGGGAACCGCCGCCGATGTCGAGGAGCAGCAGCTTGCCGGCCGACCAGCCGAACCACCGCCGGCCGGCGAGGAACGTCAGCCTGGCCTCGTCCTCGCCGCTGAGCACGCCGAGGACCACGCCGGTCTCCGCCTTGACCCGGGCCAGCACCTCTTTGCCGTTGCCGGCGTCGCGCAGCGCGGAGGTCGCGAACGCCAGCATCTCCTCGACGCCGTTGTCCTCCGCGGCCTGGCGGGCGGTCTTCACGGCCTCGACCAGCGCTTCGGCGCCTTCCGCCGTGACCCGCCCGCGTGCGTCCAAGTGCTCGGCGAGCCGGATGACGCTCTTCTCGGAGTGCGCCGGCCAGGGGTGACCGCCCCGGTGGGCGTCCACGACGAGCAGGTGGACGGTGTTGGAACCGACGTCGAGCACGCCGAGCCGCATGGTCAGACTGCCGGGTACGGAGTCGGGGTCGGGTACCGGTCGAACAGCCCCGCCGGGATGCCCGCCGCGATCGTGACCAGCGCGTCGAGGGTGTTCAGCAGCTCCTCCTCGGACACCTCGCGGTCGAGGCGCTCGATGGCGAGCAGGTCGCGGCCCTCGATCCGCCAGTCCATGCTCCGGTGTTTGCGGAGCACGGCCACGGCCTCGACGTGCAGGACGGCGGCTGCGAGGTCCGCGTCGGCCGCGTATACCTCGTAGCGCTGGGCGAGGTCGGGGTCCTCGGCCTCGAAGCCGTACCCGAACGGGCCCGGGTCGACGGCGCCGACCGGCGGGGCGAGGGCGAACCTGGGCAGCCGGCCCGGCAGGGACGTGGCCATGACCAGGAAGTTCTCGTCGCCGGTGAGCAGGCAGAACGCCGCAACGGGCCGTTCGCGGTACTCGCCGGACACCACGTCAGCGGCCCTCTTCGAGCCGGACCAGGTGTCGAACGGCGGGCCGCCCCACCGGTCGGCGAACCCCTGGTCGTTCTCCCGGTAGCTCCAGCCCTGGGCCAGGGCGACGCCGCGCAACGAATCTACGGTGAACACATCATCAGTCACACGCCCCATCATGCCCTGCGCGTAATCTGACCTGGTGACGCAGCGTGCAATACCTACGAAAGAAGTGGCCCTCGACTTTCCGCGCGAGTGGATCGAGTTCGTGGACCCGGGCGACGCCGAGCACATGGTCAGGGCCGATCTGACCTGGTTGCTGTCCCGGTGGGCGTGCATCTTCGGCCGGGGTTGTCATGGAATCACCCCCGGCGGGTCGCCGGACGGCTGCTGCTCACACGGCGCGTTCTTCACCGACGATGACGACGAGAACCGGGTGAAGGCCGCCGTCAAGAAGCTCACCCCGGACACGTGGCAGCACTTCCGCAAGGGCTTCAAGAACTACACGGAGATGGACGACCTGGAGGACAAGCCCGCCCGACGGACCGCGACCGAGGACAACGCGTGCGTGTTCCTGAACCGGGCCGGGTTCGCCGGCGGCGCGGGGTGCGCGTTGCACGCCCAGGCGTTGCGGGACGGGGTGCACCCGCTGGAGTACAAGCCGGACGTGTGCTGGCAGTTGCCCATTCGGCGGGAGCAGAGCTGGGTGCAGCGGCCCGACGACACGAAGGTTTTGCTGGACGTGGTCGGGGAGTTCGACCGGCGCGGCTGGGGCGAGGGCGGGCACGACCTGCACTGGTGGTGCACGTCGTCCCCGGAGGCGCACACCGGCACCCAGCCGATGTATCTGGAGTACGGCCCGGAGCTGATCGCGCTGATCGGGCAGCCGGCGTATGACAAGTTGGCGGAGTTGTGCGCGGCGCGGCTGGCCAGCGGCCTGATCGCGATCCACCCGGCGACGGCCGCGGCGACCGGCTAGACCTTGCAGTCGCCCTCGTGGCCGGAGGGGCGGCGGCAGCGCCCGGCGCAATAGACGTCGACCGGCTTGCCGTCCGGCAGGAGCAGGGTGGCCGTGCCGCAGGCGACGTCGTCGCCGGCCCGTAGGTGCTGGATGCCCTTGGCGATGGAATATGCCACGGCGTGTGCGTGCTCCGGCGAGACCGCCGAGAAGCTCACCCTGAATTCGCAGGCCAGCTCCTCGTCATAGCCCGGGACCCCGCAGCCGCAACCGACCTTCTCCAGCAGCTCACTGAACCTGTCCTCGATCATCATGGCAACCTCCTGTGTGGCTCAGGTCACTCGACGTTAGATCGCCGTCTCCTATTTATGCAAGTTGCAAGCATCAAGATCTTTTGATGGGTACTGTTGCCACAGCGTGCCCGGTCGGGAAAGATGTCCGGTATGGCGACCCCGACATTCGTGACCCGGCAGCTCGGTCGGCGGCTGAGGGAGATCCGGGACGAGTGCGACTTCACGCTCCGCGACGTGGGGAAGTATCTGGGCAAGGACTCGACCGTGATCTCGAAGATGGAGAGCGGCAACGTCGGCGTGAAGCGGGGCGACCTGCTGGCCTTCATGGAGATGTACGCGATCGGCCACGACTCCGACCTCCGCGCCGAACTGATCGGCATGTTCGAGGAGACCATCCGGGTGCCGTGGTGGGGCGAATACGCCGAACACGCAAGCCAGGGCCTCCTGGACCTGATCTGGCTGGAACAACACGCGACCAGCGTCGGCGCATATGAGACCGACGCGATCCCGGGCCTGCTCCAGACCTTCGAATACGCTGCGGCTGTGATCGAAGCGGTCCCGAACCTCGCCGACGACAGGCGAGCTGGCGTTCTCGAATTGCGGATGCGCCGCCAGGGACTCCTCACTCAGACGGGTCGCCGACCGGAGCTGACATTTGTGCTGGCGGAAGCCGTGCTCCGCCAAGAGTTCGATGACCCCGAGATCATGCGGAACCAGCTCCAACACCTGCTCACCGTCGCCGATCAGCCCGGGGTGATACTCCGAGTGCTTCCACTCCCGCGCGGCTACAGACCTGGTGCTCGCGGCTCCTTCGTGCTGCTAGAAATGCCAAGCCCCTATCCAGCAGTCGCTTATCAAGAGACCCTGGTCGGGACCAAGCTCTTCATCGAAGCTTCTGAAATCGAGATCGCCCGCTCCGTCTATGCTGGCCTCATCGGTCAGGCGCTCAGCAAGGCCCGGTCGAGCGCGCTGATCGAGACGCTGCTGGAGGAGCTGGATGAACAACCTGCGGAGCGCGAATTGGCGAAGGGGTAGCCGCAGCGCTGGGACCGGAAACTGCGTCGAGGTCGCCCCATTCAACGGCCTCGCCTGGCGAAGGAGCAGCCGCAGCGCTGACACCGGCAATTGTGTCGAGGTGGCTGTCGGGGTGGGGCTCGTTGGGGTGCGGGATTCGAAGTTGGGTGACGAGTCGCCCGTGTTGGTGGTGTCCGCTGAGGACTGGCGGGGCTTTCTCGCCGCCGTACGCGGCTGAGGGACCTTCCCGCGGATCGGCCGCCGCGCGTCGGAGCAGAGACGCGGCGTCACCGAATGACGGGGTTGATCTAGGTTTTCGCGCCCGCTTGAACGCCGGGTGGGGCGTGGCAGAATCAGCCGGATGCAGATCGGGATGCTGGGGCCGTTCGAGGTTCGCGCGGACGGCGTCCTCGCCGACGTGCCGGGTGCCCGGCTGCGCGCGCTGCTGATCGCGCTCGCGCTCCAGCCGGGGCATGTGGTGCCGAAGGGGACCCTGATCGACTGGATCTGGGGGGAGCAGCCGCCGTCGGACGCGGCGAACGCCTTGCAGCGCCTGGTTTCCCGGCTGCGGAAGACGCTGCCGGACGGGGCGGTCGAAGGGCAGGCGGGCGGCTACCGGTTGGTGGTGGCGCCCGACGCTGTCGATGCCGTGCGGTTCGAGCGGCTCGTCGGTCTCGCGCGTGAGGACGAGCCGGAGCGGCTGCGGTTGCTGTGTGAGGCCCTCGGGTTGTGGCGCGGTGCGGCCATGCAGGAAGTCGGATTGCAGGACAGTGCGGCGTTCGACGCGGCGGCCGGCCGGCTCGAGGGGCTGCGGCTGGCCGCCATGGAGGACCGGTTCGAGGCGGAGGTCGGCCCGGGGCTGGTCGCGGAGCTGACCGACCTGGTGGCTGCGCATCCGGTGCGGGAACGGCTGGTCGCGGCGCTGATGCGTTCCCTGGCCGCGGCCGGTCGCGACAGCGAGGCCCTCCTCGTCTACGAGCGCACGCGCGAAGCCCTGGCCGACGCGCTGGGCGTCGACCCCTCCGCCGAACTGGCCGCCGTGCACGTCGCGCTGCTGCGGGGCGAGCTGGGGCGGCGGGAGGAGAACCGGAGGACCAACCTGCGGGCCGAGCTGACCAGCTTCGTCGGCAAGGACGCCGACGTCACAGCGGTCCGTGAACTCGTCGCCGACCACCGGCTGACCACCCTGATCGGGCCGGGCGGCTCCGGGAAGACCCGGCTGGCCACGGAGACCGCGCGCACGCTGCTCGACGAGCTGCCCGACGGGGCCTGGCTGGTGGAACTCGCGGCCATCGGCGCCGACGGGGACGTGGCGCAGGCGACGCTCGCCGGGCTCGGCCTCCGCGACGCCCTGCTCGGCGGGACGTCGAACGCCGAGCCGGCGGACCGGCTGATCGCCGCGATCCGCGAGCGGGACGCGCTGCTGATCCTGGACAACTGCGAGCACGTGATCGAGGCGGCGGCGGCGTTCGCGCACCGGGTGCTCGGGGAGTGCCGGCGGCTGCGGATCCTGGCGACCAGCAGGGAACCGCTCGGCATCACCGGGGAGGCGTTGTGGCTGGTCGAGCCGCTGGCCCTGCCGGAGGGCGGGGCCGACCCCGGGTCCTCGCCGGCCGTCCGGTTGCTGCGGGACCGGGCGGGCGCGGTGCGCAAGGATCTCGCGGTCGACGCCCGGACGTTGGCGACGATGGTGCGGGTCTGCCGGGCGCTGGACGGGATGCCGCTGGCGATCGAACTGGCCGCTGCCCGGTTGCGGACCATGACCATCGACCAGCTCGCCAACGGGCTGCACGACCGGTTCCGGCTGCTGACCGGGGGGAGCCGGACAGCGTTGCCCCGGCACAAGACGCTGCGGGCGGTGATCGACTGGAGCTGGGAGCTGCTGACCGACGCCGAACGGATGGTGCTGCGCAGGCTCTCGGTGTTCTCCGGCGGGGCGAGCCTGGACGCGGCCGAACGGGTCTGCGTCGGTGCCGCCGTCCGGCAGGAAGACGTGCTCGAACTGCTCACGTCGCTGACGGAGAAGTCCCTGCTGCGCACCGAACAGGACGGCGCCCCGCGCTACCGGATGATCGGGACGATCCGGGAGTACGCCGGGCTCAGGCTCGCGGAGGCCGGGGAATCCGATCAGGCGCGGCACGCGCACCTCGCCCACTTCACCGAACTCGCCGAGACCGCCGAACCGCACCTCCGCCGCGCCGAGCAGGTCGAATGGCTCGCCACGCTCGTGGTCGAACACGACAACATCGGCGCCGCCCTGCGCGGTGCCTGCGCCGCCGGTGAGGCGCAGTCGGCGATGCGGCTCGCGGCCGGCACCGGCTGGTACTGGTGGCTGGGCGGGCACCGGTCCGAAGGCATGGAACTGATCACCGCGGCCACCGCCACGCCCGGCGAGGTGACCGACGAGATCCGTGCCATGGTGTACGCGCTGGTGGTGCAGTTCATGACCTCCGGGCTGGGCGACGCGCACCAGGTCGCGGAGTGGATCCACAAGGCGTACCAGCTCAGCCTGCGCAGCCAGGGCGGACACCCGCTGATCGGGTTCATCGTCCCGCTGGAACTCATGGTGCGGGCACCCGACGAGGTCCTGTCCGCGTGGGAATCCCTGCTGGAGCACGAGGACCCCTGGGCGCGCGCGATGGTGAGGCTGCACCTCGGCAAGACCCGGGTGCTGCTCGGCCAGGCCGGGCGGGAGGCCGACGAGCACCTGGAGCGGGCGCTCGCCGAGTTCCGGGCCGTCGGCGAACGGTTCGGGATCTCCTTCGCCCTGACCGAACTGGCGGACCGGATCGCCGTCCGCGGCGAGTTCGCCGGCGCGTGCGCGTACTACGAACAGGCGGTCGCCGTCGTCACCGAGGTCGGCGCCATCGAGGACGTCATCCGGCTGCGCGCCCGACAGGCCCAGCTGTACTGGCTGCTCGGCGACGAGGACTCCAGCGCCGCCGCCCTCGCCGACGCCCAGCGGTGCGCCGAACGGGTCACCTGGCCGAGCGCGCTGGGCATGCTGGCCCTCTCCCGGGCGGAACTGGCCCGCTGGCACGGCGACGCCGAGGAGGCGCTCCGGCAACTCGGCGTCGCGACGAGGACCCTGGGCGAGGAGGCGGAGTGGGCGCACGTCCGCGCGCTGACGTCCGACCTGCTCGGCTACCTCGCCGACGATCAGGGCCAGGCCCGCGCGCACCACGCGGCCGCCGTCCAGGCGGCCACCGAGGCGGGGCACGCGCCCCTGATCGCCCTGGTCCTCGTCGGCGTCGCGGACCTGGCCCTGCGCCGCGACGAGCCCGCGCAGGCCGCGCGGCTGCTCGCGGCCAGCGCCGGCGTGCGCGGGCTGGAGGACCGTTTCCACCCGGACGTGGCCCGAATCGGACAGGCCGCACGCGTGCGCCTCGGCGACACGGGGTTCGCCGAGGCTACGCGGGAGGGCACGCTCGCCAACTGGTCCCACCTGGTCGAGGTCACGCTCGGCCCCTGAGGCCGTCAGGCCCGCTTCTTGAAGGTGGAACGCGCCCACAGGTAACCGACCAGCGCGATCCCGACGCACCAGGCGATGGCGATCGTCGCGTCGCCCGTGTCCGGCGCGCCGTTGAGGAGCCCGCGCATCGTCTCGATGATCGGCGTGAAGGGCTGGTACTCCGCGAACTCCCGCAGACCCGGCCCCATCTTCTCCGCCGGCACGATCGCGCTGCTGAAGAACGGCAGCATGACCAGGGGCACGGAGGCCAGGCCAGCGGTCTCCGGGGACTTCGCCGCCAGACCCAGCGCGACGGTGAGCCAGCCGGCCGCGAAGCCGAGCAGTACGACGATGCCGGCCACGCCGAGCCACTCCAGGAAACCGGCCTTCGGGCTGAACCCCAGCAGGAACGCCACCCCGATCAGCGCCCCGATGGCCACCAGATTGGTCAGCACACTGGCGATGACGTGACCGGTCAGCACCGCGCCCCGGGAGACGTCCATGACCTTGAACCGGTTGATGATGCCCTTCGTCATGTCGGAGTTCACCGAGGTGGCCGTGGCCCCCAGCCCGTAGCAGACGGCCAGCAGGATCAGGCCCGGCGTGGCGTAGTCGATGTAGTCGACGCCGACGTTGAAGGCGTCGCCCATCATGTACACGAACATCAGCATGACCACGATCGGCATCAGGACCGCGTTGAACACCGAGGTGGGATTGCGGGCGATGTGCTTGAAGTTGCGACGCAACATCACCATCGAGTGGGACTTGCTCATTTCGTGGCCTCCGTGCTCTGGCCCGCCGCGGCGAGGGTGGTGTGGCCCGTCAGGGCGAGGAAGACGTCGTCGAGGTCGGGGGTGTGCACGGAGAACTCCTCGGCACTGAGCACGTGCTCGTCGAGCCGGTCCAGCAGGGCCCGCAGCGACCTTGTGCCACCGTCGCTGGGCACCCGCAGGGCCAGAGCCTCGTCGTCGCGGGTGGCGCCGGGGAACAGACCCGCGGCCGCGTCGAGTTCGGGGACCGTGGTGAACCGGAGTCGGACGTGCGTCCCGGGCATCTGGCGCTTCAGTTCGGCGGGCGTGCCCTGGGCGACCAGTCGGCCCTGGTCGAGCACCGCGATCCGGTCGGCGAGCTGATCGGCCTCGTCGAGGTACTGGGTGGTGAGGAAGATGGTCACGCCGTCGGCCACGAGATCGCGGATGATCGACCACATCGTGCGGCGGCTGCGCGGGTCCAGACCCGTCGTCGGCTCGTCCAGGAAGATGACCCGCGGGGTGCCGACCAGCGTCATCGCCAGGTCGAGCTTGCGGCGCATGCCCCCGGAGTAGGTCGACGCGGGCTTGCGCGCCGAGTCCACCAGGTCGAAGCGTTCCAGCAGCCCGGCGACCAGCCGCCTGCCGTCGCCGGTGGGGATCCCCTTCAGGTCCACCATCAGCTGCAGGTTCTCCTGCCCCGTCAGCAGCTCGTCCACCGCCGCGAACTGACCGGTGACCCCGATCGCCGCGCGCACCGCCCTGGCTTCGGTCGCCACGTCGTGGCCGGCGACACGCACCGTCCCGCTGTCCGCCTTCATCAACGTGCTCAGCACGTTGACCGTCGTCGTCTTGCCCGCGCCGTTCGGGCCGAGGAGGGAGAAGATCGTGCCGGCGGGAACATCCAGGTCGATGCCGTCGAGCACGACCTTGCTCCCGTAGGCCTTGCGCAGTCCGGAGACCGCGATCGCTGAACTCGTCATGCGGCCAACTATCGACAGCCGGTCTGTCACCGACCTGTCGTCGCCCTGACACGGGGGCTGACACGGTGTCGTGCCTGGCCGGGACGCCACGCGGCCGGGTGCGGCGAGGTGCCGACCGGGGGGCCGGTCGAGCCGCCGCGACAGGCTCAGAAACGCGGCGTAACCGTCGCATGGTGTCGATCTGGCTCTTGACCTAAGGCGCGGTGGCCCGCTGAGGGCGAATCTGGCAAGCAACGACAAGAGCCGCTAGGGCAGGCCCTGCGGCTCTTGTCGTTGCGCCGTCCAGATTCGTTCTCAGCGGGTCGGCACAACCCCTAAGCTTCGAATTTATAGCCCAGACCTCGGACGGTGACGATGTAGCGGGGGGTCGACGGCTCCGGCTCGATCTTCGAGCGCAGGCGCTTGACGTGCACGTCGAGGGTCTTGGTGTCCCCGACGTAGTCCGCGCCCCACACCCGGTCGATGAGCTGGCCCCGGGTCAGCACCCGGCCGGCGTTGCGCAGCAGCAGCTCCAGCAGCTCGAACTCCTTGAGCGGCAGCTGCACCGTCCCGCCGGAGACGCTGACCGTGTGCCGGTCGACGTCCATCCGGACCGGGCCGGCCTCGAGGGTGCCGGGCAGCAGCTCGGCGGGCTCGATCTGGCGGCGGAGCACGGCGCGGATCCGGGCGACGAGCTCGCGCGGCGAGTAGGGCTTGGTGACGTAGTCGTCCGCCCCGATCTCCAGGCCGACGACCTTGTCGATCTCGCTGTCCCGCGCGGTGACCATGATGATCGGCACGTTGGACCGGGTGCGCAGTTGCCGGCACACCTCGCTGCCGGACATCTCCGGCAGCATCAGGTCGAGGAGCACGATGTCAGCCCCGGCCCGGTCGAACTCGACGATCGCCGCGGTGCCGGTCGCGGCCACGGAGACCTCGAACCCTTCCTTGCGCAGCATGTAGCTCAGCGCGTCGGAGAACGACTCCTCGTCCTCGACCACAAGTACCCTGGTCACGGGCGTCCCTTCGTCTTCATGTCAGCCATACGAGTCTGACTTTTCAAAGCGGAGGCCCCCGCAGGGGGGCGGGACGGTAGCCGCAAAGTGAACGTTGACCCAACCCCTACTTCGCTGCTCACTTCGACCCTCCCACCGTGGTTGCTGGCGATGTGTTTGACAATCGCCAGGCCAAGGCCCGTTCCACCGGTCGCCCGGGACCTCGCCTGGTCGGCCCGGTAGAACCGCTCGAAAATGCGATCCGTGTCCTCGGCCGCGATGCCGATCCCCTCGTCCGCCACCGCGATTTTCACACGCTTGCCGGATTTCTCCGAGTGGATGGTGATGGAGGTCTTCTCCGGGCTGTACGCGATCGCGTTCTCCACGAGGTTCGCCAGCGCGGTGACGAGCTGGCCCTCGTGCCCGTACACCGTCAGGCCGTGCTCGCCCTCCCAGCGGACCACGATCTCCTTGGCGACGGCGGCGGTCCGCGACCGGTCCAGCACCTCGTTGATCATGCGGTCGACGCCGACCGGCTCCGGTTCGGGCAGCGGCTCGGCGCCCTGGAGCCTGGACAGCTCGATCAGCTCGCTGACCAGCCGGGCCAGTCGGGCGGACTCGTGCTGGATCCGCTCCGTGAACCGCCGGGCGGTCTCCGGATCGTCCACCGCCTCCAGTAGCGCCTCGCTGAGCAGCTGCAACGCGCCCACCGGGGTTTTGAGCTCATGGCTGACGTTGGCCACGAAGTCCCGACGGACCCGGGCGACGCGGTGCGCCTCGGTGACGTCCTCGACCTCGAGGTGCACGTGTTCGTCGTCGAGCACCGTGACCCGGACCCGCACGCCGAGCGGGTTGCGCCCGCCGCTGCGGGGCAGGTCCAGCTCGACGTCGCGCGGGTCGCCGCTGCGGCGGACCTGGGCGACCAGGCTGCGCAGTACGGCATGGGAAAGGCCGCTCTCGTCGTTCTTGAGTAGTTTCATCCCGACCGCCGCGGGGTTGGCCAGCGCCACCCGGTCGGTCGGGTCCAGGACGATCACGCCGGCCCGCAGGCCGTCGAGGCTGGTCCTGGCGAGGTCGGTCTCCACAACCTGCACTGTCTTACTCCCCCGAACCGCCCTGAAAAAGAGCGCGGTCACTCCGGCACCAAGAGCGGCGCCCACAACCATCGCCAGCACCACATTCACAGGGCGATCGTAGGGTGAGTTTCGTCGGATTCCACCAGCCGGTACCTCTGGAAACGCTCGGTTCTCCCGAATGTTCACTCTCAGGATTGTCCACGTTCACCGACGTTCATGCACCGTATGCCGATCCGCCCTACGGTGGTGACCATGCGCGACGTATTCCGCTCTGACCTCGCCCAACTCGCCGGCACCCTCGTGGCCATGGCCGGCGAGGTGCGCCACGCCCTCCGCCAGGCCACCCGCGCGCTGCTGACGGCCGACCAGGTGCTCGCCGAGAACGTGCTGGCCGACGACGAGGGCATCAACGCGATGTACCGCAGCGTCGAGGAGTCCGTCTACGAGCTCCTCGCCCGCCAGTCGCCGGTCGCCGGCGACCTCCGCGCCATCATCACCAGCCTGCACATCGCCACCGACATCGAGCGGATGGGCGACCTGGCCGAGCACATCGCGAAGACCTCGCTGCGCCGCAAGCCCGAGATCGCGGTGCCCGCCGAGCTGCACGAGATCTTCACGGAGATGGGCAAGGTCGCCGACCGGATGGCCAAGAAGGTCGTGTCCGTGCTCGCCGAGCGCGACGCCACCCTCGGCGCGGAGCTGGAGAAGGACGACGACGAGATGGACGCCCTGGAGCGCAAGCTCTTCAAGGCGCTGTTCGAGTCGGAGTGGCAGCACGGGATCGAGGCGGCGGTGGACACGGCGCTGCTGGCCCGGTTCTACGAGCGCTACGCCGACCACGCGGTCAACGCCGGCAAGCAGGTCGTCTACCTGGTAACGGGTGCCCCTCTTGGTGAGTGAGGACCCGCTCAGGGCGCCTTAGATCAAAGATCAAGATCATTATTTTTTACGAGTAGGAGCCCGGCCCCGCATGCGGCGGTCGGGCTCCCTCGTTTTCTAGCGGCCTTGGTTGGCGACGGCGGCAGCCGCTTGAGCTGCGCCGGCCGGGTCCAGGTACTCCGACTTCACCGGGCGCAGCTCCTCGTCGAGCTCGTATCGCAGCGGGAAGCCCGTCGGGATGTTCAGGCCGGCGATGTCGGTCGCCGAGATGTTGTCGAGGTGCTTGACCAGCGCGCGCAGCGAGTTGCCGTGCGCGGCGACCAGCACCGTCTTGCCGAGGAGCAGGTCGGGAACGATCGCGTCGTACCAGTACGGCAGGGCGCGGTCGACCACGTCCGCCAGGCACTCGGCCAGCGGGGCGGGCACCGCCGCGTACCGGGGGTCGCCGGCCTGGGAGAACTCGTCCGCCGGGTCGATCGGCGGCGGGGGGATGTCGTAGGAGCGCCGCCAGAGCATGAACTGCTCCTCGCCGTACTCCTGCAGCGTCTGCTTCTTGTCCTTGCCCTGCAACGCTCCGTAGTGCCGCTCGTTGAGCCGCCAGGAACGGTGCACGGGGATCCAGTGCCGGTCCGCCGCGTCGAGAGCGAGCTCGGCGGTCCGGATGGCGCGGCGCTGCAGGGAGGTGTGCAGCACGTCGGGCAGCACGTCGGCCGACCGGAGCAGTTCACCCGCCCGCCGGGCCTCGGCCTCACCCTTCTCGGTGAGGTCGACGTCCACCCAGCCGGTGAACAGATTCTTCGCGTTCCAGACGCTCTCGCCGTGCCGGAGGAGAACCAGGGTTCCGATCGTCATGACGCTCATCCTAGGGACGTCACGCCCAGTGACCGAGGACACGTCCAAAACTGGGTGACCCGAGCCGGGGCGGTAAGGAATTGTAGGAGCCACGATCCTTACACGGAGGTGCTCCTTGCGCGGGTGGTTACAGCAGACGACGGGCGGCCTGCCGAAGACCTTCTGGTACCTGTGGTCCGGCACCCTGATCAGCCGCGCCGGGGCTTTCGTCACGATCCTGCTGACCTTCTACCTGAGCAACGAGCGGCACTTCAAGCCCACCTTCGTCGGGCTCGTGATCGGCATGATCGGCGCCGGCGGGGCCGTGGGGGTCCTGATCGGCGGACAGTTGGCCGACCGGTGGGGGCGGCGGAGCACGCTGCTCGTGGCCCAGGTCGGCACTGCGGTGATGCTGGTGCTGCTCGGGCTCACCCAGGAGAGGTGGCTCATCGTGGTGATGGGCTTCGTCCTGGGTCTGGTCCAGAACATGTCCCGGCCGGCGTTCTCGGCGATGATGGTCGACATCGTGCCCGACAAGGACCGGTTGCGCGCCTTCAGCCTGAACTACTGGGCGATCAACCTCGGGTTCTCGGTCGCGGCGCTGCTCGGCGGCCTGGTGGCGGACCTCGACTACCTGTGGATCTTCATCGTGGACGCCGCGACGATGCTGCTCACAGCGTTGATCGTGTTCCTGAAGGTGCCGGAGACCCGGCCGCAGGCCGCGGCCCGCCCGGCCGTCGCCGGCCCCGCCCGGCCCAGTAGCAGCCCCTTCCTCGACCCGGTGTACCTCGGACTCGTCGGCCTGACCTTCCTCAGCGCCATGGTGTTCATGCAGCACCTGTCGTCCCTGCCGCTGGCGATGGCCCGCGACGGCCTGTCCGCGAGGACGTTCGGCACCGTGATCGCGCTGAACGGGATCCTGATCGTGCTCGGCCAGCTGTTCATCCCGCGCCTCGTCCGGGGCCGCGACCGGTCGAAGACCCTGGCGATGGCGTCCCTGATCGTCGGCGTCGGCTTCGGCCTGACCGCCCTGGCGCACGACCTGTGGCTGTACTCGGCCACCGTGCTGATCTGGACCCTCGGCGAGATGCTGCAGTCCCCGTCGAACTCGACGCTGATCGCCGAGCTGTCCCCGGCCGACGCGCGGGGCCGCTACCAGGGCGTGTTCTCCCTCGCCTTCTCCGGGGCCGCGTTCGCCGCCCCACTGGTCGGCGGGTTCGTGTTCGACGAGTTCGGCAACGCGCCGCTGTGGATCGGCTGCCTCGTGCTCAGCCTGCTCGTCGCGGGCCTCAACCTCGCCGCCGGCCCGGCCCGCAACCGGCGGACGGCGGCCCTGAAGGAACCGGAACTCGTCAACGCGTAGCGACCGGTGCACGGCCGACCTCGCAACCGGCGGGGCCCGGTGCCGCCACGGCCCGTGGTTGGACCGAGATCGCTGACCCGTGACGAGAGACACAGCCGGGTGCCGAGTCGACCTCTGTTGGTGGCGAGTCCCAGCTCGTAGCGTTGGTAATCGCTTACCGACTACCTTCTTTACTGGGGAGCGCCGTGCGCGGGCTGTCAGGCACCTACTGGGCGATCTGGACCGGACTCCTGATCAACCGGCTCGGCGGCTTCGCCATCATCTTCCTGGCGATCTACCTCAAGGACATCCGGGGCCTGACCACCGCCGCGACCGGCCTCGTCATCGGCCTGCACGGCGCGGGCGGCGCGCTCGGCGTCCTCGCCGGGGGCGTGCTCGCCGACCGATGGGGGCGGCGGAAGACGATGCTGCTGGCGTACTCGACCGCCTCGGTGCTCATGATGGCCGTCGGGCTGTCGAGCACCCCGGTCGCGATCGGCGTCACGGCGACCCTGCTCGGCGTGGCCACCCAGCTCGGCGGTCCGGCCTCGGTCGCGGCGATCACGGACGTGGTGCCCGAGCCGCAGCGCCTGCCAGCGTTCAACCTGTTGTACTGGGCCTTCTTCGGCGGCGCCGCCATCGCCGCCCTGCTCGTCGGGGTACTCGCCGAGGTGTCCTACCTGCTGCTCTTCGGCCTGGACGCCGCCGCGACCCTGATCGCGGTCCTGATCATCGCGTTCCGGGTGCCCGAGACCCTGGTCCGGCACCCGACGGCCTCCGGCGGGCAGGGTCTCGGCCGGGCACTCCGCGACCGGCCCTACCTGGTGTTCGTCGGGCTGACGTTCCTGATGGCGATGGTCTTCGCGCAGAGCACGACGATGCTGCCGCTCGCGATGAAGGGCGACGGCCTGAGCACCGGCCAGTACGGGCTGGTCATGGCCCTCAGCGCCGGCATGGTCGTCGCCGGCCAGCTGTTCGTGCCCAAGCTGATCGGGCGGGCGCGCAAGGCCCGGGTGCTCGCCCTGGCCCTGCTCCTCGTGGCCGTCGGCTACGGCTTGACGGCGCTGGTGGGCTCACTGGCCGGGTACGCGATCACCGTCGTGATCTGGACCGTCGGCCAGATGTTGGCGGCCCCGCCCAACGCCGCCATCATCGCGGAGTTGTCGCCGGAGCGGCTGCGGGGCCAGTACCAGGGAGTGTTCAATCTGTCCTTCGCCGCCTCGGCCTTCGCCGCGCCGGCGCTGGGCGGGCTGAGCCTGCAGACCCTCGGCGACTGGCACTGGGTGATCTGTCTGGGGCTGGGGCTGCTCGCCGCGGCCGGGCACCTGCTCAGCGGTCCGACCCGGGAGCGCCGGGTCGCGGAGCTGCGCGAACTCGTCGACGCGTAGAGAAGCGGCGCAGGAAAATACGCGTAGAGAAGCGGGCGTAGGAAAGGAGCCCCCCGACTCTGATCCCACGCCCGCCAACCTTCGTCGCGGCGGCCGCCACCCCCCGGCAGCGCTCAGCGACTCAGTCGCGCAACACCGGACCCGTAGCCCCCCGACCACTGTCCTGGTGTCGCGCGACACCTCGCCCCCGTAACTAGGGGTAACCATAGGTGATCAACAAATTGATACGCAAGCGTTGCCAACTGTACGATCCCTCACACGCTCACTGTCTGCTATTAGACCCGTCCGAGTCTTCTACCAGGTGTTGGAACGCCGCGAGATTCGCCAGCGACTCTCCACGCGAGACTCTCCAGGCCCACTCGCGCCGGATCGCCGAACTGAAGCCGAGCTCCAGCAGCGGGTCGAAACTCTCGTCGGCGTAGGTGAGCACGGAGCCGAGCAGCCGGTCCAGGTCGTCCTCCGTGAGCCCGGACAGCGGCACCCTGCCCGTCAGGTACACGTCGCCGACCGCGTCGATCGCGAACGAGACCCCGAACATGGCCGCGTTGCGGCGCAGCAGGTAGGCCCACACCGCCTCGCGGTTCTCGTCGGGCTGTCGGATCACGAACGCCTCGATCCGCAGCGCGTGCGCGCCGACGACGAGGTTGCAGACCGTCTTGAGCTTGTGGGTACCGGGCAGCGTCACCACGAACCGGTCGTCCACCCGCTCGAACTCCAACTCGCGGGCGCGCAGCGTCGTCTCGATCAGCTCGGGGACACTCACAGCCCGGCGACCTCCAGCAGGCGGGAACGGTGCACGGCGAGCGCGGCCTTGTAGCCGGCGAGCAGCCCGTCCGTGGTCCGCGCCCAGGAGAAGTCTTGCGCATGCGCGACGGCTCCGGCGGCCAACTCGGCACGGCGCGCCGGGGCGTGCAGCAGGCCGGAGATCGCCGTCGCCCAGTCGTGCGGGTCGTGGGTGTCGATCAGCAGGCCACTGACCTCGTGCTTCACGGCGGTGGTGAGCCCGCCGACCGCCGCTGCGACGACCGGGGTGCCACAGGCCTGCGCCTCGACGGCCACCAGGCCGAAGGACTCGTTGTAGCTGGGGACGCCGACCAGGTCGGCGGCGCGGTAGAGGTCGGCGAGCGCCGAGCCGCCCTGGGGCGGGATGAAGCGCACGACGTCGCCGAGCCCGAGGGAGCTGGTCAGGGCCGCGAGGTCGAGGCCGCTGCCGCTGTTGCCGCCGCAGATCAGGACCACCAGCTTGCGAGCGAGCTCCGGGTCGCGCGCCACGATCTCGGCGGCGGCCCGCACGAGCACGTCGGGGGCCTTGAGCGGCTGGATCCGGCCGACGAACGCCAGCACGTACGCGTCGTCGGGCAGCCCGAACCGCTGGCGCGCGGCGGACCGGCTGCCGGGGCTGAACCGGTCGAGGTCCACGCCGGGCTGGACGACCTCGACCTGGGCGCACTCGGCGTCGTACAGGTTGATCAGGTCCCTGGCCTCCGCCAGCGTGTTGGCGATCAGCAGGTCCGACTCGGCGACGACCTGCTCCTCGCCGATCACCCGCGCCTTCGGCTCCGGCTTGTCGCCCTCGGCGAGCTGCGCGTTCTTCACCTTGGCCAGGGTGTGCGCGGTGTGCACGAGCGGCACGCCCCACCGGTCCTTGGCGAGCCAGCCGGCCTGGCCGGACAGCCAGTAGTGCGAGTGCACCAGGTCGTACCAGCCGGGGGTGCGGGCGGCCTCGGCGCGCAGGACGCCGTTGGTGAACGCGCACAGCTGCGCCGGCAACTCCTCCTTGCTGAGCCCCGAGAAGGGGCCGGCGTGCACGTGCCGGACGGTCACGCCCGGGGCCATCTCGACGGTCGGCGGCAGGTCGCTGGACGTGGCGCGGGTGAAGATCTCCACCTCGACGCCCGCCTGGGCGAGGCGGCGCGACACCTCGACGATGTACACGTTCATGCCGCCGGCGTCGCCGGTGCCCGGCTGGTGCAGGGGCGACGTGTGCACGGACAGCGTGGCGATCCGGCGCGGCAGCTCAGAAGAGAATGGCACGCGATTTCCAACTGTGTTCACAAGATGGCTCTTCCCCCGCCGGTACCCATCGTGTCGTGACTCACAGCTGAAATCGGACATGGACCTCCGTCCCGCCCAGGCCGGGCGGCGCGGCCCGGACCTGGCCGCACCTAAGATCGGCTCATGAGACCCACAGCCGTCGTCACCGGAGCTTCCAGCGGGATCGGGGCCGCCACCGCGCGCCGACTCGCCGCCGAGGGCTTCCACGTCGTTTTCGCCGCCCGCCGCGTCGACCGGATCAAGGCCCTGGCCGACGAGCTGGACGGCACCGCCGTGCCGTGCGACATCACCTCCGACGCCGACGTCGCGGCACTCGCCGCGACGGTGGGCGAGGTCGAGGTGCTGGTCAACAATGCCGGCGGGGCCTTCGGGGCCGACACGGTGCAGACCGGTCAGGTGTCGGACTGGGCCCGGATGTACGAGCTGAACGTCCTCGGCACGCTCCGGGTCACCCAGGCCCTGCTGCCGGCGCTGGAGGTCTCCGGCCGGGGCTCGATCGTGATGATCTCGTCCACCGCCGGGCTCGACGTCTACGAGGGCGGCGGGGGCTACGTCGCCGCCAAGCACGCCCAGACCGCGATGACCGGGACCCTGCGCCTGGAGCTGTGCGGCCGGCCGGTCCGGGTGATCGAGATCGATCCCGGGATGGTGCGGACCGAGGAGTTCGCGGTCAACCGGCTCGGGGACCCGGAGAAGGCCGCCAAGGTGTACGCGGGCGTGGCCGAGCCGCTCGTCGCCGAGGACGTCGCCGACGCCGTGGCGTGGACCGTGACCCGGCCGCACTACGTGAACATCGACCGGATCGTGCTCCGGCCGCTCGCCCAGGCGTCCAACTACAAGGTGCACCGGGTGCTGTGAAGCCCGTCGGGGAGATCACCAGGGGGACCACCAACCCGAACCGGTTGCGCAGGTTCGACCGGTGGATCGCCTGGCGGTACCCGGACCGGCTGGGCCTCGTCGTCGATCTCGGCTACGGGGCCTCACCGGTCACCACGGTCGAGATGCACCGGCGGCTGCGCCCGTCGCGCACCGTCGGCCTGGAGATCGACCCTTTCCGGGTACTGGCCGCCCAGCCCTTCGCCCGCCCCGACCTGGAGTTCCGTCGGGGCGGCTTCGAGCTGGCCGGGCTGCGGCCGACCCTGGTCCGGGCGTGCAACGTGCTCCGCCAGTACGACGAGGGGGCCGTGCGGGACGCGTGGCGGCAGATGACGGCGGCGCTCGCCCCCGGCGGGGTACTCGTCGAGGGCACCTGCGACGAACTGGGCCGGGTCTGCGCGTGGCTCGCCGTCACCCCGGCCGGCCCGGAGTCGCTGACCTTCTCCGTCAGCCTCGCGCACCTGGAACGCCCGGCGGTGATCGCCGAACGGCTGCCCAAGGCGCTGATCCACCGCAATGTGCACGGCGAACGGGTGCACGACCTGCTGGCCGCGCTCGACGACGCGTGGCTGGCCGCCGCGCCGTACAAGGCGTTCGGGGCCCGGGACCGGTGGGTGCGGTCGGTGGCGGCGGTACGGGACGCCGGCTGGCTGGTGCGGGACCGGCCGGGCCGGTGGCGCCTCGGGGAACTGACCCTCGACTGGCCGTGAGCGCGCACCGTCCGAGGTGGACGGGCTAGATCCGGCCGGACTTGATGTCGGTGACGAAGGCTGACCAGTCCGCGGCGGACACGGCGAGGACCGGGCCGGACCGGTCCTTGCTGTCCCGGACGAACGCGGCCCCCGGAGCGGTGGCCACCTCGACGCAGTTATCGCCCGCGTTGCTCCCGGTCGCCCTTCGGAACCTTGGCTCGATCATGAGCTGCTTTCCCCTGTTGCCCATACCGGTCCGCGTGCTCGCGGATCAACGCGATGCTACCCGTGGGGGACAGCGCCGCCGTCCGGCAAACCGCGTGCGCACGGGTGTAGCGCTCCACGAAATGCTGCTCCTCGTGGAAGCCCATCGCCAGCACCCCCTCCGAACAGGCGATCGGTGTGCCCCAGATCGGAGTGAAGACCGTGAAGTGCTCCGGCGTGAGGAACTCGCCGGCGTCCAGCGGCACCACCCGCACGGTGTACCGCCCGGCCTCGGCGAAGTTGGCGATGTGCCGCAACTGGCCAGCCATCACCTCATGGGCGCCGACCCTGCGGAGTAGCACCGCCTCGTCGAGGACCACTGACATGTCCGGCAGCGGCGACCGGGCGAAGAAGTGGTGCTGCCGCTCCAGTCGCAGCTTGACCGCCAACTCCGGGTCCGAGGACCCGAGGCCGGCCGTCTGCACCGCCCTGGCGTAGTCCTCGGTCTGCAGAAGTGCCGGCACCACCAGAGACGCGAAGATCGCGATGGCCGTCGCCCACTGCTCGTGTTCGACGTAGAGCTTGTAGGACGCCGGGCCGACGGCCATGTCGCGCACCCACCAGCCGGGACGCTTCGCCTCGCGCTGCATGATCTCCAGGTCGTGCCGGGTCACCTCGTTCGTCACGCCGTACAGGTCCAGCAGGGTGCGCAGGTTGCCCATGCTGATCCGGCTGTCCCCGGCCTCCACCCGGATCATCGTGCGCCGGCTCATGTTGAGGTGGTCGGCCGCGTGGTCCTGGGTCAGGCCGAGCGCATCCCGGTACCGGCGTAATTCGCCGCCGATGTACCGGCTCAGCATGTTCGACGTCACTCACTCATGTTGGCACTAGCGATTACCTTGCGCTAGATCTGTCACAGTGCCAATCTGGCTAGGCGAATCCGAAACCCGACAGATCCCCTCGACCGAGCGTGTAACGGAAACCACCCTGCGACACGAACTAACCGACGAGGAGGTCCACCATGCCCACGATCACCCGACTTGCCACAGTGGAGACCGTAGTCAGGGGCGGCCGGGCCGCGGTCGTCAGCCTGCGGCTCGACAACGACGGATTCCACACGTACTGGATGGAGACCGGTGACACCTACCGGCTCCGGATCGTCGGCTTCCACTGGCAGGTCACCGGGGGCGCGTGGTTCGTGGCCGGACACGGCTACCGGCTCACCCGCGCCGGGAATCCCCTCGTTTCCATACCGACCGATCGGGGTGAGGTCGTTTTGCTGCCGTCGCACGAGTACCAGATATCCCATGCCGGGCAGGGCGAGTGGTGGCTCTCCCGGTGCCAGTGACGGTGCCGCCGCAGTGCAAGCATCCGAGCTGCTTCGACGGCCGGATGGAACGGAGCAGGTTCACGCTGGCGGAGGTGCAGGCGTTCTCGGCCGTGCAGCTCAGCCGGGTCGAGGTGTTCGCGTGCCCGACGTTTCCCGGCATGTTCCACACCCGGGCTAGAAAGGGCTGGCGAATCTAGCCGACCCTGGGCGCGTCGCGGCCGTCCGGGTGTGGCCCCGGACCAGGACCGGTTCGGGGTACAGAGCCACGCCGAAGCCGCTCCGCCAGAGGCACCCGGTCGGCCTCGAAAAGGACCAGCCGGGCGACTTCCACCGTGGTGTCGGCGGTCCGGAGCGCCTCCAGGGCCTGGCGGATCGCGTCCTCGGCCGGCCAGCGGTAGACCCCAGCGGAGATCAGCGGGAACGCGACCGTGGCCGCGCCCAGCTCGTCGGCGACCCGGAGCGACTCCGTGTAGCAGGAGCGCAGGTCGGCGGAACGGTCGAGGGACGGCGAGTACACCGGGCCGACGGTGTGGATCACCCAGCGGGCCGGAAGCAGGCCGGCCGTGGTGGCGACCGCCTGGCCTGTCCTCAGGCCCTTGCCATAGTGGCCGGCGCGGAGGGCCCGGCATGCCGCGAGGATCTCTGGGCCGCCCTTGCGGTGGATCGCGCCGTCGACGCCGCCTCCGCCGAGGAGGGAGGAGTTGGCGGCGTTGACGATCGCGTCCACCTGCTGGGTGGTGATGTCCCCGGCCACGACCTCGATCCGCATGACCCCAGGGTAGGCCGCTGGCTCGGTCGTTGTCCGGAACGGTGGCCGATTCCGGGTCGGTCGCCGGTCCTGCGGGGCCAGGCTCCCGGGGCCGGGCTCCGGGCCCCGGGTGGCGGTCGCCCCTCAGGCGGTGGGGACCTTGTCCAGGAAGCCGTGCACCGTGCTGATCCGGCCATCCACCCGGACCGCCACGTCGAACCCGACCACGATCGGCTCCGCGCCCGCCGGCCCGAGGCCCCACTGGAAGCGGGCCAGGTCGTGATGCTCGTCCACCGCCCCCACCAGCGTGAACACCAGCCCGGGGAACTGGGCGTGCACCGCGCCGATCACGGCGTCGATGGCGTCGCGGCCCTCGACGGAGACCATCGGGTCGATGTAGACGGCGTCGGCGGTCCAGATCTCGTCGAGGGCGGCGCGCCGGGCGGCCTGGTCGGTCTCGTTCCAGCTGGCGAGGTAGCGGCCGACCAGCTCGGTGAAGTCGCTCATGGCATTTTCTCCTGGTTCGTTGTGCTTGTTGCTGACAGGGAGAACGCTACGGAGTTCCGTGTGCCCCGGAATCGGTCGTCGCATAGGTAATTCCGCGCACCGCCATAGGTAGGGTCAACAAATGATCTTCGGTCGGACGGGAGAGCGGCAGGCGATCGACGCGCTGCTGGCCGGATGCCGGGCCGGGGAAAGCGGCACCCTGGTCCTCAGTGGAGAACCAGGGATCGGCAAGACCCACCTGCTGGGGTACGCGGCCGGGCGCGCCACCGACCTCCCCCTCCTGCGGGGCACCGGCATCGAGTCGGAGGCGGAGCTGCCGTTCGCCGGGCTGCACATGCTGCTCCGGCCGGCCCTCGACCGGGTCGACGCGCTGCCCGGGCCGCAGCGCCGGGCGTTGCGCGGGGCGTTCGGGCTCGGCGTCGCGGACCCGGTCGACCGGTTGCTGACCGGGCTGGCCGTGCTGTCCTTGCTGGCCGAGCTGGGACCTGTGCTCTGTCTCGTGGACGACGCCCAGTGGCTGGACCGGGCGTCCGCCGAGGCCCTGCTGTTCGCGGCCCGCCGGCTGCACTCCGAGGGCGTCGGGCTGCTGTTCGCCGCCCGTCCCGGGTTCCGGGCACCGGGGCTGCCGACCCGCACCGTGGCCGGGCTGGAACCGGACGCCGCCGCAGCGCTGCTGGACGCGCACGACGCCGGACTGACCCCGGCCGTCCGGTACCGGGTGCTGGCCGAGGCGCGGGGCAACCCGCTCGCGCTGCGCGAACTCCCGGCGAGCCTGGCCACGGCCTCCGGCCCGACAGGACCGTTACCACTCTCCGACCGGCTCCAGCTCGCCTTCCACGGCCAGGCGGCCATGCTCCCGCCGGCCACCCGAACCCTGCTCCTCGTCGCGGCCGCCGACGACACCGGGGACCCGGGGCTGATCCTGCGGGCCGGCGCGCTGCTCGGCGCCGGCCTGGCCGACGTGGCCCCGGCCGAGCACCTGCTGGCCGAGGGGGACGGCACCGTGGCGTTCCGGCACCCACTGGTCCGGGCCGCCGTCTACCAGGGCGCACCCCTCCTCGACCGGATCGCCGCGCACCGGGCGCTCGCCGCGGCCCTCGGCGACGGGGACACCGACCGGCGTGCCTGGCACCTGGCCGCCGCGGCGACCGGCCCGGACGAGGAGGTCGCCGCAGAACTGGCCCGGGCCGCCGAACACAGCAGATCCCGGAGCGGGTACGCCGCCGCGAGCACCGGCTACGAACGGTCCGCCCGGCTCAGCCCGGACCGGGCGGCCCGCGCCGACCGACTGCTGCTGGCGGCCGAGTCGGCCGTGGAGTCGGGCGACCTCGACCGGGCGGGCACCCTCGCCGACGAGGCGGTCCGGGACGTCGACCCGAGGGCGGCCCGTACCCGGCTCACCCTGCTCCAGGGCACGGTCGCCTTCTGGCGGGGCGAGTTCCGGGCAGCGCACGCCCTCCTGATCGCCGGGTTCGAGGCCTGCCGGGACACCGGGCCCGGCGAGGGGACCAGGATGCTGGTCCAGGCGTTCCACACCGGCTGGTACACCGATGAGGCCGCTGTCCTGGACGTGGTCCGCCGGATGGCGACCGCCCCGGCCACCCCGGTCACCCGGCTGTTGACGGCAGCGGTGTCGCCGTGGACGGGGCTGCCGGTACCTGTCGACGAGGCACTCGACGCGGCCCTGTTGTCGGCGGCCGGCGAGCCGAGGGACCTGGTCATGGTGCTGGGGATCGCGCTCGCGCTGGGGCGCGACGACCTGACGGCGGAGCATGCCGGGGCGCTCGCCGTCGCCGGCCGGGCCCAGGGCGGCTTCGGTTTCCTTCCCACAGCGCTGTTCTTCCAGGCCGAGGCCGAGTTGTTCGCCGGCCGGCACGCTGAGGCCGCCGCGGCGGCGCACGAGGCGGTCCAGATCGCCGCGGACACCGGACAGCGGCAGTGGTTGAGCCAGGTCAACGGGCTGCTGGCGTACCTGGCGGCGATCCGGGGCGACGAGGAGGCCTGCCTGGGGTACGCCGCAGCCGCCCGCAGCGCCGAGGCCGGTGGGCCGTGGACGGAGTGGGCGCTCGGGATGCTCGACCTCGGGCTGGGCCGGGTGGAGGCGGCCCTGCACCGGTTCGAGGGCCTGGCCACCGGGCCGTTGGCGTTCCACGTGTCGGCGACCCGGTGCGTGCCGGACCTGGTGGAGGCGGCGGTACGGCTGGGGCGGCCGGAGCGGGCGGTCGCGCCGTTGGCCAGGTTCGAGGCCTGGGCCGGGCACACGGGCCAGCCGTGGGCCCTGGCCCTGGCGCTGCGCTGCCGGGCGCTCCTCACCGGCGAGGAGGCCGACCACGACGCGGCGCACGAGGCGGCCAGACCGGTCATGGACCCGACCGGCCAGCGTCCCGAGCGCCCCTTCGAGCGGGCCCGCACCGACCTGCTCTACGGCGAATGGCTCCGCCGGGGCCGGCGGAGGGCCGAGGCGCGCGGGCCACTGCGCACCGCGATGGAGATCTTCGAACAGCTCGGCGCGGAGCCGTGGGCCACCCGGGCGCGCGCGGAACTCGGTGCCACCGGTGATGCCGCGCCGGCACCGCGGAGTGGTCCGCTGGCCGTGCTCACCCCGCAGGAACTGGCCATCGTGCACCTCGCGGCCCAGGGCCTGTCGAACCGGGACATCGCGGCCCGGCTGTTCCTGAGCCCGAGGACGGTCGGGCACCACCTGTACAAGGCGTATCCGAAGCTGGGGATCCTGTCCCGGGGTGAGCTGGCTAAGTTGGTGGCATGAGCTTCGAGGAGATGTGGCGCGACCTGGCCCCGGTCGGACGGTTCGACGCGACGGGCGGCTACCGGAGGTACACCCTCGGGGCGGCCGAGCTGGAGTGCCGGGCGTGGTTCCGGCAGGAGGCGGACAAGCGCGGCATGCCTGTGCGCACCGACGGCAACGGCAACCTGTGGGCGTGGTGGGGCGACCCGGACGCCGGGGACGCGGTGGTGACCGGGAGCCATCTGGACTCGGTACCCGATGGTGGTGCTTTTGACGGGCCGCTCGGCGTGGTGAGCGCCTTCGCGGCCGTGGACCGGCTGCGGGCGGAGGGCTTCGTGCCCCGGCGGCCGATCGCCGTGACGGCGTTCGCGGAGGAGGAGGGCGCGCGGTTCGGGATCGCGTGCCTGGGCTCGCGGCTGATGGCGGGGGCGATCACGGTCGACAAGGCGCTGAGCCTGACCGACGCGGCCGGCACCACCTTCGGCGACGCGATGGGCGCAGCGGGCTTCGACCCGGCGGCCGTCGGGCCGGACCCGGCGCTGATGGCGAAGGTCGGGGTGTACATCGAGCTGCACGTCGAGCAGGGCCGGGGCCTGATCGACATGGACCGTCCGGTGGCGGTCGGCGAGGCGATCTGGCCGCACGGCCGGTGGCGGCTCGACTTCACCGGCGAGGCCAACCACGCGGGCACCACCCGGCTGGAGGACCGCCGCGACCCGATGCTGACGTACGCGAACACGGTGCTCGCGGCGCGGAAGAAGGCCCGGCTCGGTGGCGCTGTCGCCACGATCGGCAAGCTGGTGTGCGAGCCGAACGGCACGAACGCCGTGCCGTCCCGGGTCACCGCCTGGCTCGACGCCCGGGCTCCCCAGGAGTCCACGTTGACCGACGTCGTGAAGGAGATCCACGACGCGACCGCCGAGCGGGCGCAGCGCGACGAGACCGGCTTCCACATGGTCAACGAGTCCTACACCGGGGAGACGGCGTTCGACCCGGCGCTGCGGGACCGGCTGTCGGCGCTGCTGGACGGCGCGCCGATCCTGGGCACCGGGGCCGGGCACGACGCCGGTGTACTGGCCGTGGCCGGCGTGCCGACCGCGATGCTGTTCGTCCGGAACCCGACGGGCGTGTCGCACTCCCCCGACGAGCACGCCGAGATCCCCGACTGTCTGTCCGGGGTGTCAGCCCTGGTCGACGTGCTGCGGGCGCTCGCCTAGCACCTCGCGGGCCAGCAGGGTCGCCCCGGCCACGGCCGCCGGGGTGACCAGGATCGCCCCGCCGGGGACCAGGAAGCACAGGAACGTCGCCGTACCGAAGCCGACCGCCAGCGCGCGCCGGCCCTTCAGGATCCGCCGCCGGTCCCAGACCCGCAGGCCGCGCCGCTCGAACGGCACGGACGTCAGCTCCATGGTCAGGAACCAGCCGCCGACGAGCGCGCCGAGCACCGGCACCACAGTCTGCCCGACGACCGGGATGAATCCCAACGCGAACAGCACGATCCCGAACAGCAGCGACTTGCCGACCAACCGCAGGGAGTCCACGATCGACCGGCCGATCGACCGGGCCAGGGACAGCTGCACCTCGCCGGTCACGCCGCCCCGGGAGTCCTCGACCCGCTCGGAGATCTTCTCGTAGAACGGGTCGCCGATCGCCAGGGTCAGCGCGGTGTACAGCAGCACGCCGAGCAGCAGCGACACCCCGACCAGCAGCGCTGCGGCTGTGAAGCGGAACACGTCGCGGCCGGTCTCGTCCCAGGAGTCGGCGAACGGGGTCATCCAGGTCGCGATGTCGCCGACGTTGACCCAGAAGAAGATCATCGCGGTGAGCAGCACCGCCCCGGCGATGATCGCGGGGATCAGGCCCAGGGCGAGCAGTCGCGGCGACCGGAACCACAGGCCGATGCCCTTGCCCAGGTAGCCGACACCGGCGAAGAAGTCCCGCACGACACTCATCGGCACAGAGTAGGGGACCCCTTCAAACCCATCATCCGGGTACGCCGGCTCAGCGGCTCATCGCGGTCTCGTTCTCGACCCGCGACAGCTTCTCGGGGTTGCGCACCACGTAGAGCCCCGTGATCAGGCCGTCGTCGACGCGTGCCGCCACGACGTTGTCGATGTCCCCGTCGAACCGGATGATCAGGGCCGGGCCGCCGTTGATCTGGACCAGCTCGACCGACACCTCGGCGTCGATCCGGGGGATGCCGGCCGTCAGCAGGCGGGCCACCTTGTCCGCGCCCAGGACGGGCCGCAGCACGGCCTGCACGACCCCACCGCCGTCACCGAGGAAGACGACATCCGGGGCGAGAATGTCGAGGAGGCTCTGCAGGTCGCCGGTCTCGATCGCCCGCTGGAACGCCTCGAGCGCGCCCCGGGTCTCGGCCCGCGACGCGACCCCGCGCGGTCGGCGCGCGGCGACGTGCGCCCGCGCCCGGTGGGCGATCTGGCGGACCGCCGCCGGGGACTTGTCGACGGCTTCGGCGATCTCGTCGTAGTCCAGGTCGAACACCTCGCGGAGCACGAACACCGCGCGCTCGGTCGGCGTGAGCGTCTCCAGCACCAGCAGCATCGCCATCGAGACGCTGTCGGCCAACTCGACGTCCTCGGCGACGTCGGGCGCGGTCAGCAGCGGCTCGGGCAGCCAGGGGCCGACATAGGACTCCTTGCGCCGGCTGAGGGTACGCAACCGGCTGAGCGCCTGCCGGGTGGTGATCCGCACCAGGTACGCGCGCTGCTCGCGCACCGAGTCGAGATCGACGCCCACCCACCGCAGCCAGGTCTCCTGCAGGACGTCCTCGGCGTCGGCGGCCGAGCCGAGCATCTCGTAGGCGACGGTGAACAGCAGGTTGCGGTGGGCGACGAACACCTCGGTGGCCGGGTCCATGGGTCGCTCCTGTCTCTGGGCGCTCGACTGTGTCACGCACAGGACGCCGGCCACCACCACCCTGTGACACCGGGGACCGGTGTCGTGCGTCACGTCGCCGCCCTGTCACAGAACACGGGTCACCGGCATCTTGTGTTCGTTCGGTACGCGCGACACCACGAGTGAGGACGAAGCCATGGACGCCCGATTCAACCTGTTCGACAGCCCGACCGCCGTGAAGGTCGCCAAGCGGTTCCACAACGCAGGGTCGGCCATCGCGCAGTCGACGCTCCCGAAGTCCACCCAGGAACTGGTGAACCTGCGGGCCAGCCAGATCAACGGCTGCGCGTTCTGCACCGACATGCACACCAAGGAGGCCACGGCCGCCGGGGAGACCCCGCTCCGGCTGCACCTGGTGGCCGTGTGGCGCGAGGCCACCGTGTTCACCGGGGCCGAGCGGGCCGCGCTGGCGCTGACGGAGGAGGGTACTCGGATCGCCGACGCCCACCACGGCGTGTCCGACGCGACCTGGGCCGAGGTACGCGAGCACTACGACGACGACCAGATCGGGGCGCTGGTCAGCCTGATCGCGTTCATCAACGCGGCCAACCGGTTCAACGTGATCGTGCGCAACCCGGGCGGCTCCTACGAACCCGGCATGCTCGCCACCGCACTCGACTGACCACGCCCACGAACGTGCGATCCGGGCCTGGCGGGCGGGGCGCCGGGGGTGGTCCACGTGGTCACCCGTTGGCGGACCCGTCCCTCAGCGGCCCAGGACAGGCTGGCGGAGGTGCCGTCGGAACAGGGAGCAGGGACGCGGCGTAACCGTCTGAGGTTTGTTTTTGATCCTGTCTACCGGTTGAGGAATGCCGAGATGCGTTCGCGCAGGTCGTGGCGGTGCCGCCACAAGGGGTGCGGCTCGTCGTAGACGTGCAGGGTCACCGACGGCAGGATGCCGGCGATCCGTTCGGCGGTCTCGACCGGGTGCAGCGTGTCGCCCCGGCAGCCGATGACCAGCGCGTCGGCGGTCACGGCCTTGAGCGGCTCGGCGGACTCGACGGCCGTCTGGTCCGGCAGGCCGGCCAGGGAGGCTCCGAGGCCGCTGGCCAGCAGGGTCGTGGTGCGGTGCGCGATGAAGGCGCGGGCGGCGGACGTGCCGCGCAGGTCAGCCGGCACCTCTGCGGCGACCTCGGCCGAGACCGCGTCCCGGTCGGCGGCGGCGATGCCCCGGAGCAGACCGCCGAGCCTGGTCCGCGCGGCGGCGGGCCGGGGCATGTCCAGGACGGCGGGGAGGAACAGGACGATCCTGTCGAATCTCGTCGGATCGTCGGCGAGCAGCCGGCAGAGCGCTCCGGCCCCGAGGCTGACGCCCAGCGCCCGGGTCGCGCCGGTCGCGTCGGCGACGCCGCGCAGGTCGTCGGCCAGGTCGCGGTAGGTCCACTCCCCGGCCGGCGCCGTCGAAGCGCCATGCCCCCGGAACTGGAAGAACACCCGGCTGCCGTGCACGGCGCCCCCGAGGGGGCGGGTGTCGGCGATGCCGCCGGCCAGGCCGTGCGCGAAAACGGTGACCGGGGTGCCGGAGCCGGTGGTCAGGCTCTCCAGGCGCACCCCGGGGGAGGTCTCGATGGTCACCAGTGGCCGTTGGTCGCGTCCCGCAGGCCGGGGCGGACGTCGAGCAGGTACACCGACGAGGCGAGGATCGCGAGCATGCTGAACAGGCCAGGGGCGCTGCTGCCGACCCCGGCCAGGATGGTGACCAGGGAAATCAGGGTCGCCCCGGCGAGCAGCGCCATCCACGGGCCCTTGGCGAGGGTGCCGATCGCGGTGAACGCGTCGGCGCGCTGGCGCACGCAGTGGATCAGAGCCGCCGCCGAGATGATCATGGCGAATATGGCGATCACGAGGTTGACCAGCGCTATCACCGAGTAGACCCACGGACCGCCCAGCGGGAGGAGGTTGCTCATGCCCCCAGAGTACTGCCGCCCCGTCCCCGGATCGGCGACCTGCGCCCGGCTCCGACCCGGGCGACCCGGTGCCCGGTCGCATGGGCCGGGTGGCACAAGTGGGCGGCGCAGGCCGGGATGCGCGGGGCCGGTAGCGGGCCTTCCAGCGGGAGCGGTCCGGCGCACGCGTGGCTCGGCGCGGGCGACCTGCCGACATAGCGACCTCGCGACCCCGCGACCCCGCGACCTCGCGACCTCGCGACCGCAGAATTCCGCCGCGTTTCGAAGGCCGGCCGGCCGCCCCATCCGGAAACGCCGACGGAGCCCCGGCCTCCCGGCCCAGGCTCCGTCGTGCGTGGGATGCTGACTACTCGGCCGGCGGGGTGGCCTTCTTCACGGCCTTCTTGGCGACCTTCTTGACCGGAGCCTTCGGCGCCTCAGCCTTCGGAGCCTCGGCCTTGGGCGCGTCGGTCTTCGGAGCCGAGGCGGCAGGCGCCGCCGGAGCGGACGCGATGAACTCGGCAGCGTCAGCCGGGTCCTTCGGCGCGGAAGAGGTGTGCGGAGCCGCGTCGATCGTCGCCTCGGCCTTGACCGGCTCCGGGGTCGGCTCCCCCTCGAGGACGACGGTGCCCCGCTCGACGAGCTTCTCGAACGTCGTCTGGGCCCGCTCGGCGAGCTTGTCGGCGCTGCGCTTGGCCGCCTCGCGGGCCTTCTCGGCCTCGGACAGCAGGTAGTCGCGGGCCTGGCCCTTGCGGACCTTGCGGCGCAGGCCGGAGATCTCGACGTACGCGCGGGCACCCAGCTCGGCGATGTCGCCGGCGGCGCGGCCGCCCAGGTCGAGGGCCTTGTCCTTCAGGTTGCCCTCGCGGACCTTGGCGGACAGCTTGGCGGCCTGGGCCGGGATCTGCTCGATCTTCTCGCGGGCGATGTCGGCGGCACCGGCGGCGGCGTAGAGGGCGGTGGGGAGCTTGGTCTCGGTGGTCACTTCGACTCCTTGTGCTCGGGGGTTTCGGCTCGCTGGTTCTGCTGCCGGAAAGACTCGTAGATCTGGATCAGGGTCTGCTTCTGCGACGCGTCGAGGCTCGGGTCGGCGGCGATGGCTGCCGGAACGCCCTGGTCATCCTTGTTGTCGAGGAGACCCGCCCGCAGATACATGATCGGGGTGGAGACCCGCAGGGCCGCTGCGATCTGCTGCAGCACCTCAGCGCTGGGCTTGCGGAGCCCGCGCTCGATCTGGCTCAGGTAGGGATTGCTGACCCCGGCACGCTCCGCGAGCTCGCGGAGGGAGATCTGGGCGTTGCGGCGGAGGCCGCGAATGAATTCGCCGAGGTCCCGGGGGCCATCTGTCATGACCCGACGGTACCTCGGCGTGCTAACTGTTGCAAGCAAGCGCTAGCTGAGAGACAGCACACGTACCTTTCCGACGGGGCGGCCGCCGCCGAGGAGCACCTGCTCAGCGAGGTCTTCGAGGACCGGGGCGTCGATGCCGAGGCGGCGGAGTGCGGCGACCGTCACAGGGGTACGCGCGCGCATCGCCCCGTCGTCGATCTTCGCGGCCACCGCGCCCACCCCGGGCACGGCCACCGCGGACACGCCCTCGGCCCCGCCCTTGGACAGCAGGCCGGGGATCCCGGTCATCAGCAGGGTGTCGTCGGCGCCGGTCCCGGCGATCAGGTCCGGGTGCGCGCGCATCGCGTCGGCCACCCGGCGCTCCGGGCTGCCCGGCTCGGCGGACACCAGCGCGAGGAACGACGCCGCGAGCTGCCGCAACGTCAGGGAGAAGACCGGCGCGCCGCACCCGTCCACCCCGGTGGCGACGACGGGGCCGCCGACCAGGTCCTCCAGGGTCTCGCGGGTGGCGACCTGCAACGGGTGGTCGGCCTCGCGGTACCCGTCGAGGGGCCAGCCGGCCGCCAGGCAGGTCAGGAGCATCGCGGTGTGCTTGCCGGAGCAGTTCATGTAGATCGGGGCCGGCGAGCCGCCCGACGCCAGGACGGCGCGCCGGGCGTGCTCGAACAGCGGCAGGTCGGCCGGGCAGGACAGCGCCGACTCGTCGAGGCCGCCGGCGGCGAGCATCGCCCGGACCCTGGCGACGTGCCGGGGCTCGCCGTAGTGGCTGGCCGAGGCCATCGCCAGGTCGGCGGTGTCGTCGAGCTGAAGCCCGGCCCGGAGCATCGCGACGGCCTGGAGCGGCTTGTTGGACGACCGGGGGAAGATCGGGGCGTCCCCGTCGCCGGTCACGCTGACGTCCCGGCCGTCCGCGTCGAGGACGACGACGGAACCGTGGTGCAGGCACTCGACGAACCCGGAGCGGACGACCTCGACGAGGAGTCGTCCGCCCTGGTAGCTGCGGGTCATCGGCCCTTGATCCCCAGCATGCTCCGCGCCTCGTCCGGGGTCAGCGGCGGCCGCTGGGCGAGGCGGGCGAACCCGGCCGCCCGGGCCACGAGCTGCATGTTCCCGTCGACCGGCTGGCCCTTGGCATAGGTGAGGGTGTCCTCCATGCCGACCCGGAGGTGGCCTCCGGCCGACAGCGCGGCGAGCATCACCGGCAGGCTGGAGCGCCCGACGCCGGTGGCCGAGAACGTGGCCCCGGCCGGCAGGTCCCGCAGCGCGTGCTTGAAGGCGACCAGGCTCTCCACGGTGCCGGGCGCGCCGCCGGGGACGCCGAGGACGAAGTCGACGTGGACGTGGCCGCCGGCCGGCAGGCCGTACTTGTCGAGGAGCCGGCCGAGGGCGGTCAGGTGGCCGAGGTCGAAGATCTCGTACTCCGGGACGACGCCGTTGTCCTGCATCTTCTGGTGCAGGGCGACGATGAACTCCCACCGGTTCATGAACACGTCGTCGCCGAAGTTGAGGGTGCCCATCGTGCAGGAGCCCATGTCGGGGCCGGCGTCGACCACGGCGAGCCGGGCGGCCTCCGGGTCGGTGACCGCGCCGCCGGTGGACAGCTGGACGATCAGGTTCGTCTCGGCGCGCACGGCCTGGACGGTGTCCCTGAGGATCGCCGGGTCCAGGGACGGCTTGGCGTCGGCGTCGCGGACGTGGATGTGGATGACGCTGGCCCCCAGCGCCTCGCACTCCTGCGCGGTGCCGACCAGTTCGGACAGGGTCACCGGGAGTGCGGGGACGTCGGACTTGCTCGTCTCCGCCCCGGTCGGGGCCACAGTGATCAGCGTCATGGCCCCATCATGACATTGGTCGCCCGCGCCTCGGCCGCCAGTTCGGTCAGCTCCACGACCTCGATGCCGACGTCTTTCAGCACCGCGGCGCCGTCGCCGTGCACGAAGAGGGGCGGCTCCCGCCATGCGTAGACAACTCGGGCGATTCCGGCCTCGATGAGGCGATCGGCGCAGGGGCGGGCGCCGGACTTGCGGATCGAGCACGGTTCGAGCGAGGAGTAGACGGTCGCGCCCTTCGCGTCGCCGATCTTGTTGAGCGCGGCCTGCTCGGCGTGCACGGTGGGGTCGGTCTCGCGGGAGTACCCGGTGGAGAGGATCTTTCCCTCCCGGACGATGACCGCGCCGACCGCGAACGCGGTGTCCGAGGGCGGGCAGAGCTTGGACAGCTCGATGGCCTGGCGCATGAAGGCGTGGTCGCGGAGCAGGTAGCGCAGGACGACGATCTGGTCGAGCTGGGTGACCTCGGCGAGGGTGGCCTCGGCGATGCCGTTCAGCCGGGTGCCGCGCGGGTCGCCGACGAACCGCGGCGCGACGGCCAGGTGCAGCTCGTCCGCCAGGCCCCGGTTGAGGAACTGGGCGAGCACGTCGGCCCCGCCCTCGACCATCAGCCGGCGCACCCCGCGCGCCTCAAGATCTTTCAGAGCCAGATCGATCGACGGGTACGCCAACCAGTCGTCCACAGCGGCCACCGACCGGCTGACCACGACGCGCAGCGGGTGTTCGGGCAGGCCGGAGGCCCGTCGGGCGGCGATCCGGTCCGCTGAGCGGATCCGCAGCCGGGGTTGGTCCCGCCGGTACGTGTTCCCCCCGACCATGATCGCGTCGCAGCCGGCCCGGACCTCGTCCACCCGGTCGAAGTCCGCGGCGTTGGACAGCAGGAGGCGCGTGTCGGAACTGTCATCGAGGTAGCCGTCGATGGAAGCGGCGCAGCTCAGGACCACATACATAATCTCTAGTGTGACGAGTCCTGTGCACATCGATGACCCGAAGGTCATGAGAGCCCTGGCGCACCCCGCCCGGCTGGCGATCCTGACCCGCCTCCATCAGCACGGCCCGACGACGGCGACCGAGTGCGCCGAGGTCACGGGCCTGTCCCCGTCCGCGACGAGCTACCACCTGCGGGCTCTCGCCGACTACGGACTGATCGAGAAGGCCGAGTCCCGGGGCGACGGCCGGGAGACGGTCTGGCAGTCGAAGTCGACCCACATGCACGTCCATCAGGACACGCCGGAGTCCCGGACCGCCGGCCGGCACCTGCTGAAGGCGTGGCTGGCCCGCCAGGATCAGGTCCTCGACGACTGGATGGACCAGGAGCACACCCAGGCGCCGGAGTGGCGCGACGTGGTCCGGGTGGACAACGTCCGGGTGACCGTGACCCCGGAGCGGCTGGTCGAGCTGATGGAGCGGGTGCACGGCCTGCTGGAGGAGTACCGGGACGAGGCCGAGGGCGACGCGCGGAAGGTGTCGATCTCGTTCCGGGCGGTTCCACTCTTGTGAAGTGAAAACTTCGAAGTTTATCCTTCGGAGTATGACCAGGCTGCCGCGTCAGATCCACGCCGTGTCCGCGGCGTTCGCCGTGACCATGCTCGGCGACGGGCTGGCCATCACCGCGCTGATGCTCGACTTCCACGACCGGCACGCCGGGGCGGGCGCCATCGCTGCGCTGTTCGCGGCCATGTCCCTGCCGGCCGTCCTGCTCGCCGGGGTCTCCGGCCGGATCGCGGACCGGGTGCCGCCCCGCAGGCTGCTCCCGCCCGTCGGCGCGGCCCTGACGGCGGTGTGCGCGGCGATGGCGTACGCGGAGGCGGTCGGGGTGCTCATCGGCCTGTTCGCCGTGCTGTCCGCGCTGATGACGATCGTGATGCCCGCCGTGTTCGTGGCGGTCACCCGGTCGGCCCCCGGTGACCTGCTCAGCCGGGCCACCGGCCGGGTCTCGGCGGGGGCCAGCCTGGGCGTGCTGCTCGGCACGGCCCTCGGCGGCTTCCTGCTCGACTGGCTCAGCCTGCGCGAGGTGCTCCTGATCGACGCGGCCACGTACGTCGCGATCCTGCTCGCCGGGTTCGCGTTCCCCCGGCTCGGGCCCGGCGAGGAGCACCCGCGCGCCGACCGGTCGGGTTTCCTCGTCGGCATACGGGCCCTGCGCGGGCAGAGCCTGGTGTTCCGGCTGCTCGTGCTGGGCGCGGTGCTCGGGTTCGCCATCCAGCTGATGAACGTCGCCGAGGTGTTCCTGGTCCGCGACGACCTGCGCGGCAGCGGTACGGCGTTCGGCGCGCTGACCATGGTGTGCGCGGCCGGCCAGATGGCCGGGGCGTGGTTCGCCGGCAACCACCTGGCCCGGCGGCCCACGGGGACCGTCGCGTTCGTGGCGGCCGGCGTGTCGGGGCTGCTGATCCTGGGCACCGCCGTGACGTTCCACCTGCCGGTGCTCTTCGTGATCATGGCGGTGGAGGGGTCGACCGGGGCGGCGTTCTCGGTCGCGAAGCAGACCACGATCGGCCGGGACGTGCCCGCCGAGCACCGGGGCAGCGCGTCGGCGGCCGGCAGCGCCGTGAACAACACCGTGATGGTGCTCGCGCTGGTGGCCGGCGGGACGCTGACGTCCGTGCTCGAACCCCGTCTGATCTTCGCCATCTCCGGCGGCCTGGTGCTGGCGGCCCTTGCGCTGACCGTGACCCGGCTCCTCGACGGCCGGCGCGCCGCGCGGACTCCCGCTGTGGCCGGGGAGCCGACCCTGGCGGACACGGCGAGCCGGCGGCACTGAGGCGGCCGGCCCTCGTCAGCGCGCGGACCGCCCCGGCGGCCGGGGAGCGGACCGGAATCTCCGGCGCGGGACCGCCGACGCGCCCGGGTCGGGGACCGCCGTAACCATCAAAAAGGTTTTAGTCGATCGCGGCCGCGCGCGCGCCGATCATCAGCTTGGCGTCGTCGGCGACGGTGCGCTTGAGCACCGCGAGGGAGATCTGGCCCAGTTCGTGATGCCGGACGGTGGTGCCGACGAAGCCGACCTGCCGGCCGTCGAGCTCGACCGGAGCGCCGATCGCCGGCAGCTCCTCGTCCACCCCGTCCAGGTGCAGCATCACCAGGCGGCGGGGCGGGCGGCCCAGGTTGTGCACCCGGGCGACCGTCTCCTGGCCCCGGTAGCAGCCCTTGTCCAGGTGCACGGCCGGCGCGAGCCAGTCGACCTCGGCCGGCAGCGTCTTGTGGTCAGTCTCGAAGCCGAGCCGGGGCCGGCGGGCCTCGACCCGCAGCGCCTCGAACGCCCACAGGCCGGCCAACGGCAGGTCCAGGGTGTCCAGGAAGGTCGACGACCGGGGCAGCACGAGGTCCGCGCCGTAGGACATCCGCCGGACGAACCCGCCGCCCGGCAGCGGCAGCACCGGATATCCCGTGGTCGGCCGCTTCGGGACGTCGGCGGAGGCGAACTTGGCCCCCGGCACCGGGGACCCGCTCACCGGGCCCAGCTCCGGCAAGTGCTTGAGCGCCTCCGGGCCGACCACGGACCAGACGGCCATCTCGGCGGACAGGTCCACGGGCTCGACCCGGAGCATGAACCGCATCCGCTGGAGGTACGTGTAGAGATCGCCGGCGGTGCCCGGCTCGACGTCCAGCCACAGGGTGCCGTCGAGGTCCGCCAGCACGGCGTGGTGCTCCACGTGGCCGTGCGGGGACAGGAACAGGGTCTCCGTGCCCTCCACGGCGCCCTGGAGGAACTGGGTGGTCAGGCTGTGCAGCCAGGTCAGCCTGTCCTCGCCGGGGATGGCCAGCACGCCCCGGTGCGAGCGGTCGACGAGGCCGGCCCGGGTGGCGAGAAGCCGCTGCTCACGCGCCGGGTCGCCGTAGTGCGCTGGCACCCCTGCGTCTCGACCCTCACCGAAAACCGCGGTCATGGGCACTCTCCTGTCCGACACCTACCGATCATATGCCGGTCAGCCGACTACGATCCTTTTCCGTGAACCGCATAGTCGCCGTCCTGGGCCGGGGCCTGGTGCCCGCCGACACTCCGCTACTGCGCGCCGACGACCTGGGGGCCGTGCGCGGCGACGGGGTCTTCGAGACGATGCACGTGCGCGCCGGGGCGCCCTGGCTGCTCGACGAGCACCTCGCCCGCATGATCAACTCGGCGGACCGGCTCGACCTGGACCTGCCGCCGGTCACGGACATGATCGAGCTGGCCCGCCAGGCGTGCTCCGCGTGGCCGCACACCGAGGAGGGCGCGCTGCGCCTGGTGTGCACCCGGGGACCGGAGGACGGCGGCCCGCCCACGGTGTACGCCACCCTGGCCCCCGTCTCCCCCAAGCTCAAGACGTACCGGGCCGGCGGCGTCGCCGTGGCCACCCTCCCGCTCGGCGTCACCACCCACGCCCGCACCCCGGCCCCGTGGCTGCTGGGCGGCGTGAAGAGCGTGTCGTACGCGATGAACATGGCGTGTCAGCGCTGGGCCGTCCGCAACGGCTACGACGACGCGCTGTGGCTGTCCACCGACGGGTACGCGTTGGAGGCCCCCACCTCGACCCTGCTCTGGCAGGTCGGTGGGGAACTGCTCACCACGCCGACGTCGACCGGGGTGCTGGCCGGGACCACCGCGCGGTTCGTGCTCGACCGCGCGGGGGACGTGGGGCTGACGGCCGGCGAGAAGCTGGTCACCCCGTCGGAGCTCCTCGGGTCCCAGGGGGTGTGGCTGGCGTCCTCGGTGCGGGGGCTGGTCGAGATCACGGCGATCGACGGGGCGGCGTTGCCTACCGCGGCGAAGACCCGCTCGTTGCAGGATCTTGTCAGCTACCCCGTCTAGGGCGGGCTATTCATTCACCCGGCATGCAGCTGTCCGTAACCGTCGGGCGGGGCTTGACCGGACTGTGGCGGCCGGGCAGCGCCCGGCCCGGCCGTCAGGCGGTCCGGCCGTAAGGCAGCCCGGCCGTCAGGCGGTCTGGCGCAACCGGTAACCCACGCCCCGCACCGTCTCCACCCCGACAGCCACGCCGGCCTCGCGCAGCTTGCGCCGCAGCCGCTTGATCGCCGAGTGCAGCACCGAAGCGTCCCCGAGGTACGCCGAGCGCCACACCCTGCGGTACAGCCTCTCGTAGCTCCACACCCGACCGACAGGGGTCGCGAGGCTGTCGAGCAGCTCGCGCTCGAGCCGGGTCAGCTCGACCGGGCTGCCCCGCCACGTGACCTGGGCGGCCCGGCGGTCCATCGTGAGCTCGCCGACCGCCACGACCCCCGGCTCGGGCATCTGCGGAGGCGGCGGCACGGCCTGCTGGCTGCCGGGCAGCGCGAGCAGGGAACGCAGCGTGTCCAGGTCGGGGCACATCAGCACGACGCCGGTGCCGTCCAACTCCCGGGCGAGCCGGAGCCGCAACCCGGCGTCGGGCGTGACGCAGACGACGAGAGGTAACTCTCCGTCAAGGGCCTGCCCGAGGTCGGTCCGACGCCGTTGCGTCCGACCGGCCTCCACCAACCGGAGGACTGGAGCCGCCATCCTGTACCACCTCTCGGGCGAGCTTGCCCATGGGTCGTTCGTGTACAGCCAAGCCGTCCGGAAGGCCGACGTCAAGCCCCCACTACTCCCCGTAACCATCGATGTCGTTACCTCATGACAGAATCCTGCCCGGAAACTGCCAGACTCACGATCTTGAATGTCTCTTAAGCCACTGGGGAGCATGACCACTTAGGTCTGGCGTGGCGGAGAGCGTCGCGGCCCCGGATCGCACATCGGAGTTGGGGAGGTCACACGTGGCATCTGTCCACGTTCGACGTTTACTCGCACCACCAGTCATCGTCGGCACCACAGTGCTGGCGATGCTGGGCGCCGGCAACCAGCTGGCACTCGCCGCGCCGTCGACCCCGGCCGCGGCGGTCGGCCAGAACAGCGTCCAGAACATCGAGGGCGTCGGCGCCGTCACCGGTCTCGTGTACGACGCGAGCACCGGCCACGTCGTCGTCGGGGCCAGGATCGAGGTCAGCGGCATCTCGGCGGTCACCGGCGCCGACGGCCGCTACTCGCTGAACGTGCCGGCCGGCGCGCAACCGGTGGACATCTCCGCGTACGGATACGCGCCGCAGAGTGTCACCGTCAACGTTGTCGAGGACGGAACTGTCACCCAGGGCTTCAACCTGGTGCCCGTCCCGAGCGTCGCCATCACCGGCAAGGTGCTGGACGACTCGGGCCACGGCTACCCGCTCTACAGCAAGGTGTCGGTCGTCGGCACCCCGGTGAGTACCTACACGAACCCGCTGACCGGCGAGTACACCCTCTCGGTGCCCAAGGGCGTCAAGTCGGTGATCAGCTACGCCCCGGCGTACCCGGGGTACACCGGCGGTTCCGTCACCCTGCCGGCGTCGGACTCCGACGTGGTCAGCAACGCCAGGCTGAAGGTCGACCCGGCCTGCACCGCCGCCGGGTACGGCGTGCACCTGGGCGCCCCGATCATCAACGAGTCCTTCGACTCGGCGAGCGCCGCGCCGTCCGGCTGGTCCGTCGTCGACGCGACCACGCAGGGCGGCTGGGTCTTCAACGACGTCAAGAACCGCGGCAACATGACCGGCGGCTCGGGCAAGTTCGCGATCCTGGACAGTGACGCCTACGGCTCCGGCAAGCACCAGGACAGTGTCCTGCTGTCCCCGGTCGTCGACCTGAGCACGGCCACCGCGCCGATCCTCAAGTTCAACAGCGACTACCGGACGTTCCTGCACGACACCGTCGACGTCGACGTGACGACCGACGGCGGCGCGACCTGGACGAACGTGTGGCACCGGATGGCCGGTCAGAGCCAGCGCGGCCCGGTCACCAACGAGGTGTCCCTCGCGGCCGCCGCGGGTGCCGCCGCGGCGCAGGTCCGCTTCCACTACGTCGGCACCTACGACTACTGGTGGGAGGTCGACGACGTCGTCCTGCAGAACCGCAGCTGCGACCCGACCGCCGGTGGCCTCGTCGTCGGTAACACCTACGACGTGAACACCGGCAAGCCGGTCAACGGCGCGACCGTGACCAGCACCGACAAGCCGGCCGAGAAGGCCACCTCGGCCGCGACCCCGGACGACCCGGGCGCCGACGACGGCTTCTTCTGGCTGTTCTCGACCATCACAGGCCCGCACCCGTTCGGGATTGTGAAATCCGGTTATGTCTCTGACAGCGTCACCGCGAACGTGGTGGCCGACGGTGTCGTGTGCTTCAACAGCTCGCTGAAGGCCGGCCGGCTCGAGATCGACACGGCGAACATCGAGATGTACCAGTCGGTCGGCGCGAACCGCAACACCTACGTGACGGTGAAGAACACCGGTTCGGCCGCAGTCGACGTCACCCTCGGTGAGCAGTCCGGGGCCACCACCCCGACGCTGGCCAAGAAGGGCGCCGGCGTCCGCAACGTCGTCGTCGCCGGCGGCGTGGACAAGGGCTTCGTCGCCGCCGACAGCAAGCCGGGCACCGAGGGGATCACCCACAAGCCGGGCAACCTGAACGCGGCCCTCGACGGCAGCTGGGAGGACGTGGCGGCATTCCCGACCACGATCTCCGACAACACCGCGCTGGGCTACCAGGGCAAGATCTACAACCTCGGCGGCAACTCCGACGGGACGAACACCAGGAAGCTCTGGATCTACGACTCGGCCACCAACGCCTGGACCGCCGGCGCCGACGCGCCCTCGGCCCGCTCGAAGCCGCAGATCGCGATCGTGGGCGGCAAGCTCTACGCCTTCGGTGGCTTCGGCGCCAGCGGCAACAACGCCAGCGTCGACGTGTACGACCTCGCCACCAACACCTGGACCACGGCCGCAGCGACCAACCCGTCCCCGAAGGCCGCCGCCGGTTCGGCCGTCCTCGGCGGCAAGGTCTACCTGGTCGGCGGGTGCGACGGCTCCCAGTGCGGCGACACCTCCGACGTCACGGTGTACGACCCGGCCGCCGGCACGTTCGGCACCGCCGCGGCGTACCCGCACGGCGTCGCGTGGATCGACTGCGCCAACCTGGGCGCCAAGGCGTACTGCGCCGGTGGCACCGCCGCCAGCGCGTACACCGACGGGTACTCCTACGACCCGGCCGCCGACGCGTGGACCCCGATCGCGAACCTGCCGATCGACCTGTGGGGTTCCGGCGGCGCGTCGGCCAACGGCCAGTTCCTGCTGCTGGGCGGCATCACCGGCCAGTCGACGGCGCTGACCAACCGCGGGTTCGCCTACAACCCGGCCGACAACACGTGGACCGAGCTGCCCGAGTCCCGGGTGCCCACCGCGCGTGGCGGCGGGGCCTGCGGCTCGTACAAGGTCGGCGGTTGGACGGGCCCGTTCGAGCCGTCCACCGGCGTCGAGAAGCTGGCCGGCTACGACCAGTGCGGCGCGAGCGGCCCCGGCGGCGGCGACGTCCCGTGGCTGACCGAGACCCCGTCGCAGGTCACCCTGCAGCCGGGCAAGTCGGTCAAGGTCCTCGTCCAGCTGACCGCGACCCCGGAGAAGGGCGTCGCCCAGCCGGGTGACTACCGGGCCGAGCTGGCAGCGAACGGGGCGACCCCGTACACGGCTCCGAAGGTCGACATCCTGATGCACGCCCTGCCGCCGAGCAACTGGAGCAAGCTCACCGGCACCGTCACCGGAACCTCGTGCGCCGGCGGCACCGGCCCGGTCGGCGCGACCGTGCAGGTCAACGGGACGGGCACCAACCAGTTCACGCTGAAGTCGTCGGTCGCCGACGGCAAGTACCAGTACTGGGTGCCGCGCGGCAAGTACCAGATCATCGTCGCGAAGGACGGCTGGATCCCGCAGGTCAAGGACCAGTCGCTCGTCGCGGGTCAGGTGCACACCGTGGACTTCAACCTGCGGCCGTCGAGCCCGTGCACGATGGCCGCACGGGTGATGCTGCAGTAGTCGGGGAGGAACGGCGAACCGCCCCGGAGGGATTCCCTCCGGGGCGGTTTCGTGTGTCCCTAGCCGGCGACCCGCAGCAGCCGGGCCGACAGGTGCGGCTGGAGCGGCTGGCCCACGGCCGCCATGTCGTACGCGTACAGCAGCGCGCCCTCCACGATCCCGTACAGCCGGTGCCCCCCGGTGACCTCCTTGGCCGTCACCGTCCGCACCACGGCGTCGGTGGACATCTCCACCTTCAGCCCCGACACCTTGCCGATGTACAGCTCCAGGAAGCCCGTCGGCATCGTCAGCAGCACCTCGACGTCGTCGGTGGCCTGCCCGTCGTTGAGCACCGGCCGCCACCAGCCCACCTCGCGGGCCGCCGGCCGGATCGGCTTGCTGTCCTCGTCGAGCAGCCAGGTCCGCGACTCGTACGACAGGAACGGCCGGCCGTCGTGGCTGAACCGGATCTCCTGCGCGAACTGGAAGTCCTCGATGTCCGGGTAGCCGCCCTGGCCCCGGCCGCGCCACACGCCCACGTACGGCAGCAGCGCGAGCAGACCCGGGTGCAGATCCGGCCCGACGCGCAGGTCGTGGGTCTCCTCATACGGGTACTCCTCGACCGGCGGCGCGTTGAGCCACGGAGGCGTTTCCATGCGAATCTCCTTCTACCAGCGACTTCTCGCGACCCGCAACGCCAGGTAGCCCAGGCCACCGGCCAGCGCGCCGAAGCCCGCCACCAGCAGGCTGACAAACCCGATCTCGGTCACCGGCAAAGTCTAGACTGCCCGCATGGCTCGCTCACTGATTGTCAAGGTCACCGCCGGTTCGGACGCGCCGGAACGCTGCGCGCAGGCCTTCACCGTGGCCGCCACGGCCGTCGCCGCCGGGGCCCAGGTCTCGCTGTGGCTCACCGGCGAGGCGTCGTGGTTCGCGCTGCCGGGCCGGGCCGCCACCTTCGAACTGCCGCACTCCGCGCCGCTCCAGGACCTGCTGGACGCCGTGCTCACCGCCGGCACCGTGACGCTGTGCACCCAGTGCGCGGTGCGCCGCGGCATCACCGACAAGGACCTCGTCCCGGGGGTACGCATCGCCGGCGCAGCCCTGTTCGTCGAGGAGTGCCTCGCCGACGGCACCCAGGCCCTCGTCTACTGACCGCCGCTACCGGCAGGTCGTGACCGTGCGGGACACACTGACGCTGCCGGCCGTCGCCGTGACCACCACGCTGGCGGCGCCATCGCGGAAGACGACCAGCTCGGGAGCACCGACAATCAGCTCCCGCCCCGCGAACTTCGCCGTCAACGGACCCGCCACGGCACTGCGGGTCGTCGCCACGGTCGTGTCCACGCATCCCGCGTGGTAGGCCGCCCAGTCCAACGGCTCGACGCCCAGTGCGGCGAACACCGCGGCCACCGGCGGCCGGTCCGGCTGCTCCTTGGCCCGGACGGGCCCGTCCCCGGCCGGCCGGCACCCCGTCGCGGCCAGCACCCTGACCTGCCCCGGCCCGGCGACCATCCCGGTCACCCGGATGAACTCCCCGGCGTCGGCATACAGCGAGTCCCCGACCAGCGAAGCCCGATACCCCTTCGGCAGCCGGTCCGCCAGCCCCTTGAGCAGCGCCTTCTCCTCACCCGGCGAGGTGTAGAGATTGATGGTGCGCTGGAAGTTGAGCCCGGCGCGGGCCACGGTGACGTTGCACGTCTCCCGCTGGTCGTACCCGCCGATCCGCGCCGCCACCGGCCCGGCCGCGACGACCACGGCCTCGGTCGCCCGGTCGACGACGGGCTGGGCCTGGGTGATGGTGCGCTGCTCCTTGACGGTCGCGTGGCCGTTGGCGATCGCGTACAGCGCCGCGACGACGAGCACGACGCCCCACGCCACGCTGAACCACACGAGCCACCGACGCTGCTTGGTCATCCGCCCATGGTGGCAGGTGAGGTCAACTTCCCCCCGACCGGACCAGCCAGCCTCGTCGAATTGTCCACGGATCTAGCGACACCAGCCATTTTGCGCGCCAAGGGCACTCAGCCGATGTAAGGCTTGTCCCGGTGTTCGAATCCGTGGTCGATTCTCAGTCGCATTGAACGGCCGCGACACTGACGGAGCGCTTCGGACGTTCGCTCAACATGAGGTCTCCCGTGTCTGGTTTCAAGCTGAGGTTCGGAGAATTGCCAGTACCAGTTGAGTGGAACCGTCCGATAGCCATGAGCACCAAACGACGTCGCTACCGCAGCGTAGATGGCCGAGGCTCCGTTTCGACTGTTCGTCATACGTCATGAGGAACTGAGCCCGTGCGGGCAGTTGCGGCTCATATTGCCCAATCACCTCCCTGAGCCAAGCAGTGGCGTGCCCGGGTTCATCGTGTTCACCTCGGCGCATCGACTCGGGTTTGTTCAACCACTCTCGGGTCAGGAGTGGTGGCACGGCTACGTTCGGATCACGACGCTTCGCATCTCCCGCCGGAGGCATGTTCGGCTTGGACGTGTTCTCGCCGATATCGTGCCTGGGCCGACCAACCCACTGAAAACAGATCCACCGCGCTTGTTCAGGCATGACGTCCCCGTGAAAATGAAGGGGGCTCCCTGCCTGATATCAGCGGGCAGGGAGCCCCCGGTTCGCCGGTGCTAGTCGATGAGGATGAACCGCGCGGCAGCGGTCAACTCATCCTTGGTGAACCGCAGCCCGGACAGCTCTGGACGCTTCGAGTCGGTCAGCTCGTAGGCGCCGGTCGTGCCAGGGATGGCGGTGAAGACCGCACATGACTCGCCGGTGCCGGAGTCACCGGTATTGCCGCCGCACGCCTTGACTCCGGTCACGCCGTCCAGGTCGACGGCATACAGATCCTTCATGGTCGAACTCCCTTCGTACGTTGGGCAGGTAGTCCCGACCATCAGGCGATCTCTCACCCGGTCGGGACCTTGATGAGCGAGCCCCCGCCGGTGCCTTCGCTTGTGACCATGCGACTAAGGGCTGTCAGCCTGCACTCGGCCTGCCTACCCAACCGACGGGGGACGCTCTGGAAGAAACGCTAAAGGGGACACCAAGTGGAGGTCCAGAAAGTTGCCGCTAGTTGCGAGAGGGCAAGTCTTCAAGCGCCTTGATGATAAGCGCCCGAGCGTCTCGGCCATAGCGGGCCGATCCTCTTAGGTTTTCAAACATTCGGCTGTACATTTCGATCTCTCGTGGCCTGGAGACCTCAATACTCGCCGTGGGGGTTTCCAACGCGACCAGGTTGTTGTCGAACATCCAAAATCCAGCTGACCCTACCGCCCCCCGTTCGGCCATCATCGGAATGATGCCGAGCGAGACGGTGGGTAGAGACATCACCGTCAAGAGTCGATCCAACTGCCCAGCCTGAACCTGTTCGGTTCCGAACCAGGTTCGCAATACCTGCTCCTCGAGGACCACCGCGAATCGTTTGTCCGCCCGGTAGATGAGTCTCTGGCGCTCCACGCGAGCGGTTACAGCGGCATCTACGTCGTCTGGCGCCTCCAGGAAGTCAACCCAGAACGACAGCATGGCCGCCGTGTATTCGGCCGTCTGGAAAAGGCCCGGTACGGCGTTGTGTTCATAGATCCGGAACAGCGAAGTCTGGTCGTAACGCCCGTTCGTGTGGGCCCCCAGCACCCGCTTCATTCCAGCACGGCTCTGCCGTCGGAACTCGGTATATGCCGAGTCAATCGCGCGAAGGGTCGCTATGAGGTCTGGAACCTGGTCCTCAGCGTCGCAGGCACGACACCAGGCTCTGACGTCGTGTTCGGTGGGAGCTTGAACGCCATTTTCAATCTTGCTGACGCGCGTGAAGTGCTGCCCTGTTTCCACAGCCAGAGTACGGCCCGAGAGCCCCGCGTCCAAGCGGAGTTCTCGCAGCCGGGAGCCTAGCTCGTTCTGCGCCTGTTTGGCGGAGCTAGAGGGGTTTGTACTCACGGTGAGGAACGGCCAACTTCCATGCGGCTTCAAACGCGGACCGGCAGAGCTGAACGTCCGCAGGATCGGTAGAGACAAGTTTTTCGGTGGCCAGCCCGTTTCCCGCGTAGATCAGGAACATGACCGTCCGATTGTCGAATACGTAGAAGTCATTCCCAGGAAACGCGATCGAGGACACGAGCCGTCGAGGAACCCAGCGGATGTCCTCCCCGGCCTCGACCATTGGGTGCGCGATGCTGTAGGACCAGCGCTGGTAGTCGCTCAGCGGCTCGGACACGATGCGCGCCCTACGCATCGACTTCCCGGCGGTGCGCTTCTGGCGAAGGTTGGTGCACCAGTCTTGCAGCCACCCAAGGTCGTCTCGCTCGCCTGCCGCCCACTTCGCCATGTACGGCAGTTCGACTGCCGTCCCGTAGGCGTCACGGGTTTCGAGGTGAATGAAGTTGTCCTCAAAGCCGGCCACAAGCTCGGCAAACTGCTGATCGGTGATAGATATCAACGATCCCCCAGCCCAAAGAACTGGATCATGCGATCAGGAATCTCCACGGAGGTCTCACCCGCAGGAATGTCCATCAACGCGAGTGCCTCGGGATCGGTGACAATCCAGCCCTGCACGATCCAACTCCCTCTGTCGGTGCGGTACACCGTAGGCGACCCGCCCGGGTTGGAGTCGGGGTCCTTGCCAATGAATGTTAGGCGCATGACAGCTCCCTGTCGTGGCGGTTGCGGATGGTTGCGCATCGACAGTGTTCGTTTGTGGACGCTACGCGGTCAAGGAGGTTGCGGATAGTTGCGAGCCACCGCCGAGCCCAAACAACATCACGGCGCGCCGGGAACAACGTCCCGGCGCGCCGCTCGCTCAGTACCCGTCTAGTGGGTCTGGTCTTCGCGGGCCTTCTTCGGGAGCAGGAAGACCAGGGCGAAGGTCAGGGCGTACAACCCCAGGCAGATCCAGAGCAGGTTCTGCGTGACGTGCACGAAGTCCCCACCGGACGGCCGCCCGCCCAACCCGTGGAAGAACAGCGTCCCCAGCAGCGCGACCCCGATCGACCCGCCCAACTGCTGGAAGGCGTTGAGCACCCCGGAGGCCGAGCCGACCTCGCGCTCGTTCACGCCAGCGAGGATGAAGTCGAACAGCGGCACCATGCCCATGCCCATGCCGATCCCGCTGAGCAGCGTGGCGGGCAGGAAGTTCCACACCGTGACGGCCGTGCCGTAGTGGCCGAGGGTGAACCAGATCGCGACCTGGCCGATGCCCATCACGATCAGGCCGAGGTGCACGACCCTGCGGCCGAGTTTCGCGGTGAGCACCGCCCCGGCGAGGACGGCGCCGATCGCGATGCCGAAGGACCAGGGGGCCATGTTCAGGCCGGCCTTGAGGGGGCTGTAGCCGAGGCCGATCTGGGCGAACAGGCCGAAGACGAGCATGAAGCCGACCATGGCCGCGAAGAAGACCAGGAACACCGCGAGGCCACCGGTGAACGCGCGCTGCTTGAGCAGGCTCGGCTCGACGAGGGGGGAGTTCCTGCGGCGGCTCTGGTACCAGGTGAACAGGGCGAAGATCGGGACCGACGCCGCCATCAGGGCGAACATCCAGGCCGGCCAGTCCTTCTCCTGGCCCTGGACGAGCGGGTAGATCAGCGCGAGCGAGCCGGCGGTGACCAGGAGCGCGCCGAGCAGGTCGAGCTTCGGCCTGTCGGGGGAGCCGCCCTCGGGCATGTACCTCAGGGCCGCGAAGAAGGCGATCAGGCCGAGCGGGACGTTGACCAGGAAGATCATGCGCCATCCGGTACCGAACCAGTCGGCGTCGATCAGCGCGCCGGCCATGATCGGGCCGCACACCGCCGACAGGCCCATGACCGGGCCGAACGCGCCGAAGGCCGCGCCCATCTCCTTCGGTGGGAAGACCGCCTTGAGGACGCCGAGGCCCTGCGGGATCATGATCGCGCCGAGCGCGCCCTGCAGGACGCGGGCCGTGATCAGTTGGCCGGGGGTCTGGCAGAGGGCGCAGGCGATCGAGCTGAGGGTGAAGCCGGCGGCGCCGAGCAGGAACATCTTCTTCCGGCCGAAGATGTCGCCGAGGCGGCCGCCGGTGATCAGCATGACGGCGAAGGCCAGGGTGTAGCCGGCGGCGATCCACTGGATGGTCGAGAACGTGCCGCCGATCGACCTTTGGACCGACGGGGCCGCGACGTTGATGATCGTGGAGTCGAGCAGGTCCATGACCTCGGCGGCCAGGACCGTGGCTAAGACCATCCAGCGGTACTTGTAGGGCGCCGGTTCGGCTTCGGTGTGCGGGGCGGTGGCGAGAGTCATCGGAGTCTCCGAACGCTGTTCGTTGGTTACGAACACTGTTCTACACGGGGAACGGCGTTCGCGTCAAGAACTATGTTCGTTCAGCGAACGCCGTTCGTGATGGAGTAAGCTGCCGGACATGAGCCTTCCGGTACCCCCGTGGGAGCAGCGCCCGCAGAAGCGGCGCTCGACCAAGCAGCCACTGAGCCAGGAGGCGATCGTGGCGGCGGCGTTCAAGATCCTGGACGCCGAGGGGCTTGAGGCCGTCACGATGCGGCGGATCGCCGACGAGCTCGACACCGGCCCGGCGTCGCTGTACGCGCACGTGGCCAACAAGGACGAGCTCTACGCCCTGCTGCTCGATCAGGCGGCAGGCGAGGTGCGGCTCCCTGCACCGGACGCCGAACACTGGCAGGACCGGGCGAAGGACTTCCTCCGCGATCTCAACCGGGTCCTCATCAGCCACAAGGACCTCGGCCGGGCCGCGCTCGCCCGGATCCCGGTCAGCCCCAACGCGCTCGCCTCCTCCGAGGCGCTGCTCGCGATCCTGCGGACCGGCGGAGTGCCCGACCAGGACTGCGCGTGGGCGGCGGACATCCTCTCGCTGTACGTCGTGGCGCACGCCTACGAGAACGGCCTACAACAACTCCACGGCGACGAGGACGAGGGAATGGCGTATGTCGCCGCGATCGGGGAGTATTTCCACCAGTTGCCGTCTGACCGGTTTCCCAATATTGTCGGGCTGGCCGGACTATTGACGACCGGGGACGGCGACGTGCGATTCGAGTTTGGACTCGACCTGCTCATCAGGGGGCTGGCGGCCCGCGCCGAGGAAGCCCGGAAAGCACACGGATAGCTTTCAGAGTCAAGTGTTTCGACGCTATTCCGATCAGGATTTGCGCTCGCGGCACGCGACAGGATAGATCTCCTGCGAGCATTACTCCTCCCCTCGATCGCAGGGATGCCGCATGACCACTCAGACAGTACGAATCCGTCGCGCCGTGCGCACCGCCGCCCTGTGCGCGGTGGCCCTGGTCGCCGTCACCCCGGGTTCGGCGCACGCCGACTGGGAAGACGAGTACAACTACGCCAACGACGCTCTTCTGGCCGCCGACATCGCGTACGCCGACGAAGCGGCCTCAGCGGACGCCGCGCAGGCTCCGCGCCTCGCCGCCCGTTCCTTCGCGCTGGCCGGCCCCGGCGTGCTCTCCGCGCACGCCGCAGCCCCCGCCAAGCTCTGGTACAACGGCACCGAGGTCACCAGCGGCTACTACGCCAGCAGCGGCGACCCGGCCGTCAGCCGCTACTCGGCCGTGATGTGCGGCATCTACTCGGCGGAGGCCGTCCCGGCCGGCGGCGACGCCACCGGGCTGTTCACGATGCCGACCAGCCACACCCGGGCCGACCCGTGCGGCCCCGGCGGCCGTCGGGTCGGCTCCAGCCACATCACCAGTGGCTCCGAGGTGACCCCGGACAGCCCGGACGGGCAGATCGTGTCCACGTTCCCCAACAAGCCGGCCAACGGCCTGTGGGGCATCTACACCGTCGCCATCGGCCCCGGTGACACCGTCTCCGCGCTCCCGGGCAAGGTCGACGCGGTCCTCGGCATCGACAAGGTCGCCCCGACCGTGACGCTGACCGCCCCGGCGACCGGCTTCCACGCCACCACCCCGAGCGTGGTCCTCACGTTCACGGCGGCCGACCAGCCCACCCTGTCGGGCGTCGCGGCCACCGAGTGCCGCAACACGCTGCCCGCCGAGACCGCCTGGGTGCCTTGCGCCAGCGGCGCGCCGTTCGCGCTGTCGGCCGGCAACGGTCCGAAGCGGATCGAGCTGCGGGTCACAGACGCGGCCGGCAACACCGCCGGCACCGCCGTCGACGGCGACGCGACGCTCAGCTGGGACACCACGCTGACCCTGACCGGCACCGCCACGGTCTACGGCACCCCGGCCACCCTGACCGCGACCGTCGCCACCACCGGCCCGGCCGCGACCGGCACCGTCACGTTCGCCGAGGGCACGACCGTTCTGGGTACCGGCACGCTCGACGCCACCGGCAAGGCCAGCGTCTCCGTGGCCGGTCTGGCCGCCGGCAGCCACGCCGTGACCGCCACCTACGCCGGGGACGCCACCCACACGGGCAGCACCGGCACCTACACCCAGGTGGTCACGAAGGCAGGCTCCAAGCTGGAGGCCGACGGGGCGCATCTGCGGATCGCACAGCTCAGCGTCACGTTCTCCGCGCGGCTCACCGCCGTCGACGGCACGCCGCTGGTCGGGAAGACCGTGGCGATGTCCCGCAACGGCGTCACGTACTGCACCGCGGTCACCGACGCGCGCGGCGACGCGGCGTGCACCACGCGGCACCTGACGATCGAGCTGCTGGCCTGGGTGATCCTGGGCGGCAAGTACGACGCGACCTACGCCGGTGACGTCAACCGGACCGGGGCGACCGACAAGTCGGACCGGGCCTGGCTGAGCATCTGCTGATCGGGCATGAAAAAGGGAGTCGGTGCGCCGCCCGCGTACCGACTCCCTTTTCTTACCGGCCCGATAGGCGGGCCGGTAAACCTACGCGACCTTGACGGTCACCTGGGACACGCCCCGGTCGACAGCGACGACGGCGTCGCCGTTGCCGGCCCGGGACAGTGCCCGCAGAGTCCACGTGCCGGGCGCGGCGAAGAAGCGGAACACGCCCTCCGCCGACGTCACGACCTCGGCCGTGAACTCACCGGTGGCGTCGAGCAGGCGCACGTACGCGCCCGGGACCGGCAGGTCGCCCGCCAGCACGACGCCGGAGACCACGGTCTCCTTCTCCAGGTCCACACTGGCCGGGATGGGCGCAGCCTGGTCGGGGGCAGCGCAGCTCGCGGCGGAAACAGTCGCAGTAGCCATGTCTACTTACCTCCAGGGTTGTCGCCGAGGGCGACGGGAACGCCCACCAGCGAGCCGTACTCGGTCCAGGATCCGTCGTAGTTCTTCACGTTCTGCTGCCCGAGGAGTTCCTTGAGCACGAACCAGGTGTGCGAGGAGCGCTCGCCGATCCGGCAGTACGCGATGGTCGGCTTGTCCTCGAGATCCGCGTAGAGCGCCTGCAGCTCCGCGTCGGACTTGAAGGTGCCGTCCTCGTTCGCGGCCTTCGACCACGGGACGCTGATCGCGGTCGGGATGTGCCCCGCGCGCTGCGACTGCTCCTGCGGCAGGTGGGCCGGGGCGAGCAGCCGGCCGGCGTACTCGTCGGGGCTGCGGACGTCGACCAGGTTGACCACGCCGATCGCGTTGATGACCTCGTCGCGGAACGCCCGGATCGACAGGTCCTGCGGCTGGGCCTTGTAGTCGCTGCCCGAACGCTCGGCCACCTCGGTGGTCAGCGGGCGGCCGTCGAGTTCCCACTTCTTGCGGCCACCGTCGAGGAGCTTGACGTCGCCGTGGCCGTAGAGCTTGAAGTACCAGTAGGCGTACGCGGCGAACCAGTTGTTGTTGCCGCCGTACAGGATGACGGTGTCGTCGTTGCCGATGCCCTTGGAGGACAGCAGCGCGGAGAACTGCTCCTGGTCGACGAAGTCGCGGCGGACCTGGTCCTGCAGCTCGGTCTTCCAGTCCAGCCGGACGGCGCCGGGGATGTGCCCGGTGGCGTACGCGGCGGTGTCCTCGTCGACCTCGACGAACACGAGACCGGACTGGTCGAGGTTCTGCTCCGCCCACTCGGCGGAGACGAGCGCGGTGTCGCGGCTCATAGAGTTGCCCCTTTTGTGCACTAGAAAGATGGTGTGGGGATGCGACGCCACAACCGGACCCCGCCGGAAAACAGGGTTCAGCTACACAAAGAAACAACGGAGATCAGGCCGACATTGGCCGGGACTCACAGCTTCAGGGGGCGCCGCGTCGAAGAGACGGGTCTACTCAGCCCTGGCGACACAGCGCGGCGGCGACTCGACACAAGTCGATCGCCCGGCGCTTCGTGAGCCGCATAGCCATAGTCAGGGACCTTAGCAGGGGCGGCGGACCAACTGAAGGGTGAGGCGGGTCTCAGCCCGACAATGGCACGTTGAGTGCGCTCGCGTGCACGGTCAGTCCGTCGTTTCCGGTCTCGATCCGCTCGAGCTTCAGGTCGTACGGCAGGGTCGGCAGCGCGATGTCCTGGGAGAGCCGGGTGGCCAGAGCCCGCAGCAGCGGCTGGGCGCCCGGGGGCAGCCCGCCGCCGTCGGCCTGGAAGTCGGTGACCGTGAGCCGGACCCGGCCGTTGTCCAGCGCCACGGTGCCGGTCGCCACGACCCGGAAGGTCTGCCCGGCGACCCGGAACGGGGTACGCAGCTTGATCTGGCCGTTCTCGGCCGTGATCGTCAGGTCGGCCTGCTGGAGGAGGCCGGCGATCGACGAGTACGGCACGGTGCCGGTGCCGGTGACCTTCGCCGCCGTCACCTCGCCCTTGCCGGAGGCCAGCGCCTGCACGTCGGCCTTCACCCCGGTCGCGCGGACCGTGAGGTCGGTGAGCGCCACGCCCTGGGACTTCAGCCCGGCGGCGTGCACCTGTACCGCCTGGAACTCGCCGCCAGCGGCCTGGGTGAGGAACGGGAAGCCCTCGATCGTGGCGTCCGGCTTGCCGGTCGAGGTGATCTCGCGGCTCTTGAGCTGCTCGGCGACCTTGTCGGCCAGCACGTTCTCCGCGACCACGGCCAGCACCCGGTCGGCGGCCACCACCACGACGCCGAGAACCACCAGCACGATGATCGCGATCTTCGCAGCCTTGGGCACGGCCCGACGCTCCCCTGGTCGATGACTCTTCACGGATTAGACCCCTTGGATCAGAACGCTCGCCACGTACGCGACGGGGATGGCCACGGCGAAAGCCGTCACCGGTCCCCGCGCCGAGGCTAGCCAGTTCGTCCACTCACTGCCACTTTCGTCGGCCTCGAAGTACGCGACGGCCAGGTCCGCGAGCACCGCCGCGCCGGCGGTGACGACCCCCAGGAGGACGGCATGCAGGACGGGGAGATCCGTGCGCAACTGGGCGGCCAGCACCGCGACCCCGACACCGGCGGCGATGCCCAGCAGCAGGCCAAGCAGGGGGCGGGGCACATCGGGGGCCAGTCGGGGGCCGACCGGAACGATGTCGACGATCCGCGCGACGGCCACGGCGGCGCCGGCCGCGAGGAGGCACACGCCCAGCGTTCGGGCACCGCTGTCCTGTCGGACAAGAATAAGGGCAATCGGATAGCCCACGACCAGTACGTTCAGGGCCAGAGTGGACGCGAACGCCTCGGTGAGCCGCCCCCGCCCGTCGCGCCGGGCCAGCTGGCCGAACACGGCGAGCAGGAAGCCGGAGGCCAGCGCGTAGGCCACCGGGGCCAGGGACGTGCTCCTCCACAGCACCGCGCCCACGTCGGCCAGGGCCCCGACGAGCAGGGCCACCCCGCCGACGAGGGGCCAGCCGGCCGGCTTCGTCGCCCTGATCCAGGTGGCGACGCACAGGAGCTGGACGGCGAGCAGGACGCCCGCGTACACCCAGTGGTTCTGGCGCGCTCCGGCCAGCAGCACGCCGGTGAGCAGCACGGCGATCCCGGCCAGCACGAGGGACCGGAGCTTGTACACCGGGACCCTGCGCACCTCGCCGGCGGCCAGCGCCTCGCGCCTGGCCTGCCGCGACGTGTGGCGTCCGGCACGCCGGGGCGGTTCGTTCAAGGCTATGTCAGGGGCGGTCACCTTGTTATTCTCGTTGCATCCGCCCGCCACTGCAGCCGGGGTAGCGTTTTATAGCGCCCGGAGGTGACGAACGTGGAGATTCTGGTCCTGACGACCGCCCAGCTTCCCGTGCTGCCCGCTCTCGACCTGCTCCCGCACACGATCCGGGTGGCCGAGCGCGACGTGCGGGCCCTGATGTCCGGTCCGAGCCCCGATGTCGTGCTCGTCGACGCCCGGCGCGAGCTGGCCGACGCGCGGTCCACCTGCCGCCTCCTGCACGCGACCGGCCTGGGCGTCCCGATGCTCGCCGTGGTCGAGGAGGCCGGCCTGATCGCCGTCTCCGCCGACTGGGGCCTCGACGACCTGCTGCTGGCCAGCGCCGGCCCGGCCGAGGTCGAGGCCAGGCTGCGGCTCGCCGTGGGCCGGCTCGGCGGCGTCGCCCCCGGCGAGGGGCTGATCAAGGCCGGCGAGCTGACGATCGACCCGGACACGTACGCGGCGAAGCTCAAGGGCCGGCCGCTCGACCTCACCTACAAGGAGTTCGAGCTGCTGAAGTTCCTCGCCCAGCACCAGGGCCGGGTGTTCACCCGCGACCAGCTGCTGCGCGAGGTCTGGGGCTACGACTACTTCGGGGGCACCCGGACGGTCGACGTGCACGTCCGTCGGCTGCGCGCCAAGCTGGGCAGCGAGTACGAGTCGATGATCGGGACCGTCCGCCAGGTCGGCTACAAGTTCGTCACCCCGCCGTCGAGCCGCGAACCGGCCATCGCACCGGAGCCGGTTACCGTTGCCCGGTGATCTCCGTAACGCGCGAGGCGCGGCTCACGCCTGACCAGGTCGACGAGGTGCTGGCACTGGCAGCCGCCGCCGGCAACACCGATGGGGCGTACCCCCTGTCCGAGCATGTCGTTCTTCAGATCAAGTCCGGCGCGCCGGGCTGGCACGCGATGGTCCGCGACTGCGGGGCGCTGGCCGGCTACGCGCACGTCGACACCGGCGACCCCGTCGACGGCCCGGCCGCCGAGCTGGTCGTGCACCCGGGGCACCGCCGGCACGGGCACGGCCGCCGACTGGTCGACACCGCCGTCGCGATCGCCGAGGAGGCCGACCCCCGGGGCCGGCTGAAGCTGTGGGCGCACGGGGACCACCCGTCTGCGAGCGCGCTGGCGATCCGGCTGGGCTTCGCGAGGTACCGGTCGCTGTGGCAGATGCGCAGGTCGCTGTTCGCGCCCATCGAGGCGCCGATCCTGCCCGAAGGGGTGACGATCCGCGCCTTCGAGCCCGGCCGGGACGAGGACGCGTGGCTGCGGGTGAACGCGCGCGCGTTCGTGCACCATCCGGAGCAGGGCAGGCTGACCCGGGCGGACCTCGATCTGCGGATGGCCGAGCCGTGGTTCTCGCCGGCCGGGTTCCTGCTCGCCGAGCGCGGCGGCGAACTGCTCGCGTATCACTGGACAAAGGTGCACACCGACGGGAAAGAGCCGATCGGAGAGGTCTATGTCGTGGGCGTGGATCCCGACGCCCAGGGCCTCGGGCTGGGCAAGGCCGTCACCCTCGCCGGATTGCGTCACTTAAGGGATCTTGGTCTATCCCAAACAATGCTGTACGTGGACGAGGACAACCCGAATGCCGTGAAGCTGTACGAAAAACTGGGCTTCTCACGTTGGACCGTCGACGTCGGTTTCCAACGCATTACAAACACGTGATGTCCCTTCCACTGCCCCCCGGTTGCGGCCAGTATCAACCTCATGTTGGAGGGGTCGCCGCCTGAGGAGTACGTGGATTTCGTCTCCACCTATGCCGGGCCACTGCGTCAAGCCGCGACCGCGTTCGTCGGGCACGACCAACAGACGGAACAGGCGCTCCGGGAGGCCCTGGGCGACCTGGCCACCCGGTGGCGGAAGCTCGCCGAGGGCCGACGGCTGCCGTTCGTCACCCACCGGCTGGAACAGAACCTCCAGGAGTGGCGCGAGGACCCGCACGGCGCGCACCTGACCATCACCCCGGACGGCGACACGGTGCAGATCGGCCTGCGCGGCCGGGCCTTCGTGCAGCCCCCGGCGGAACTGGCCGCCGCGGCGTGGGCCGGCGCCGGGGCGATCCGGCGTCGCCGGTTCCTGATCGGCGGCGGGGCCGTGGCGTTGGCCGGCCTGTTCGCCGTCAGCAGCCGGGTGAGCCTCACGCCGGCCCCCGAGTCGACGATCGAGCCGCCGCCGACCTCGCTGCCCAAGCTCGTCCAGTTCGCGCCGGAGCCGGCCGTGCTGTCGGGGCTGCCCCGGCGGTCGACCGGGCTGCCCGCGCAGCTCACCCCGCCGGTCTCCGCGCCGACGCTGGCCGGCCGGCCGACGCCCAGGGCGCTGGCGATCGTCGGCAACAGCGAGGGGGTGTACGCGCTCGGGGCCGACGGCGAGTACCGCCTCCTCCAGGACCTGGACCCCTCCATCCCCGGCTGGGTGCAGCCCAGTTCCCTGTCGGCGGACGGCACCCGGGCGGCGTTCGGCCAGCGCGGGGTCATCTTCATCGCCGACATGCCGACCGGTACGGTCCGCCGGTTCGAGGTCGGCGGCTACCACGGCCAGCTGACCTGGCTGCCCGACGGCCGGCTGCTCAGCGCCGGCGGCGCGCGGTCCCGGGTGTTCGACGTCGCGACGGTCTCCGTCCGCCCGGTCGCCTACGACGTGGAGTCCGTCGCGGTCGGCTCCGGCCCGGACCTCGTGGTGCTCGACCCCACCATCGCCGGCAGGGCTCCGACGGTGTCCGTCTGGCCGGCGAGCGCCACCGACGCCGAGCCGGCCGGCCCCGCGGACGGCCCGCTGCCCACCGGCGCGCCCCGCCAGGTGCGGGCGATCGCCGTCGGCGACGACCTGAAGTGGATCGGCTACTGGGACGGCACGGCGTGGCTGCGCGGGGACCTGATCGTGCGCGGCTGCAACGCCGGCTCGATGCGGGTACCCGTCAAGAAGGGCTATGGCACTCCGCAGTTCGCGACGGTCGTCGTGGACCTGGCGGGAAAGGTCCGCGGAGCGCTCGTCCAACAGATCCTGAACACCTCGATTCCATCGGCCCCGGTCGTTCTCGGCTGGCTCGACAACGCCACCGTCCTCGTCCGTTTGGGTGACCCGACCTATCGGCCGTTGGTCGCGTGGGACGTGAACACGAAGGCGTTGTCCCTGGTCAGCACGTTGCCAGCGGAGGACAGGGTGTCACTTCCGTCGTTTTCCTGATCACCGGTTCGCGACCTCGTTAACGTGACATACATCTCGCCAACAGCACGGCGTCACTCTGAGCGCTAGACCTGTTCACTCTTCGTTCACCCGACTTCGGGGAACCCGCAACCTGGCGCTCCTAACGTCCCAGGCATCCGGTGAGTAGGACCGGCTCCCTGCGTTGAGAGGTACCGAAGTGAAGCTCCAGCGGCTCGGCATGATCGCCGGCGTAGGCCTGACGGCGACGCTAGCGCTGACGGCATGTGGTTCGGACAACACCCCGGCTCCGGGTGCCAGCGGTTCCGCCGCTCCCGCGAAGATCGAGTGTGCGTCCGGCTCCCTGGCTGTGGCGGGTTCGTCCGCCCAGAAGAACGCGATGGCCGAGTGGATCAAGAACTACACCACGGCCTGCCCCGCGGGGAAGATCGAGTACAACGGCAACGGCTCCGGCGCCGGCATCCAGGGCTTCACGGCCAAGACCGCCGACTTCGCGGGCTCGGACTCGGCTCTCAAGGACACCGAGCAGGGTCCGGCTGACGCGCGCTGCGCCACTGGCAAGGCCGTCAACCTCCCGATGGTCACCGGCCCGATCGCGATCGTGTTCAAGGTCGACGGCGTCGACAACCTGTCCCTGAAGCCGGCCACCATCGCCGGGATCTTCGGCGGCAAGATCACCAAGTGGAACGACCCGGCGATCGCCGCGGACAACGCGGGCGCCAAGCTCCCGGAGACCGCGATCCAGGCCGTGCACCGCTCGGACAGCTCGGGCACCACGGACAACTTCACCGGTTACCTGACCGACACGGCCAAGGACGCCTGGACGTTCGGCAAGGCCAAGGAGTGGAAGGCCCCGGGCGGCGTCGGCTCCAAGGGTTCCGACGGCGTCGCGGCTGACGTGGCCAAGACGACCGGCTCCATCGGCTACGTCGAGCTCTCCTTCGCGGAGACCTCGGGCCTGAAGATCGCCAAGGTCTACAACGCGTCCGGCGCTGCCGTCGCGCTCACCCCGGAGGCCGCTGCGGCGACCGTCGCGAGCGCCAAGATCGCCGGCACCGGTGACGACCTGAAGCTGAAGATCGACTACAACACGACCGAGGCGAAGGCGTACCCGCTGGTCCTCGTCACGTACGAGATCGTCTGCACCGCCGGCAACACCGACAAGGCTCCGCTGATCAAGAGCTTCCTGACCTACACGTCCAGCAAGGACGGGCAGGCCGTGCTGACCAAGCTCGGTTACGCCCCGCTGGACGAGTCGGTCCGGGCCAAGGTCGCAGCGGTCGCGGCGAAGATCGCAGCCTAATGCTGCCGAGCACGACCACCGAGCCCGTCGCCGGGGAGCTTCTCCCCCGGCGGCGGCGCTTCGGCGCGGAGACCATCTTCCGGTGGCTGACCACCGGCGCGGGCGTCACCGTCCTGGTGATCATCGTGGCCATCGCGACGTTCCTGATCGTGAAGGCCATCCCCGCCCTGAACGCGAACAGTGAAAACTTCCTCACCTACTCGAAGTGGTTCCCCAACGACCCGACGCCCAAGTTCGGTATCGCGGCGCTGGCCTTCGGCACCGTGCTGAGCTCGGCGATCGCGCTGCTGCTCGCCGTGCCGGTCGCCCTGGGGATCGCGTTGTTCCTGTCGCACTACGCTCCGCGCCGGGTGGCCACGGCCCTCGGCTTCGTGATCGACCTGCTCGCCGCGGTACCCAGTATCGTGTTCGGTCTCTGGGGCCGGGAGTACCTGGTCGGTCCGGTCACCGAGCTGTCGACCTGGCTGAACAAGAACCTGGGCTGGCTGCCGATCTTCGGCGGCGACGGCCCGTTCGGCAAGTCGATCCTGCTCGGCTCGGTCGTGCTCGCGATCATGATCCTGCCCATCGTCACCTCGCTGTCCCGCGAGGTGTTCATGCAGACCCCCAAGGCCAACGAGGAAGCCGCCATCGCCCTCGGCGCCACCAAGTGGGAGATGATCCGCACCTCGGTGCTGCCCTACGGCCGGCCCGGCATCATCGCGGCCGTCCTGCTCGGCCTCGGCCGGGCGCTCGGCGAGACCATCGCGCTGGCGATGACCCTCGGCGCCACCTTCGTCATCTCTTTCAACGTGATCGAGAGCGGCGGCAACTCGATCGCCGCCAACATCGCCAACGGCTTCGGTGAGGCCGGCGAGATCGGCCGCGGCGCGCTCATCGCCTCCGGTCTGGTGCTGTTCATCATCACGCTGGTCGTCAACATGACCGCCCGGATCATCGTGTACCGGCGGAGGGAGTTCCGGTGATGGTCGCACTCACCGCACGCAGGTTGCCCCGGTTCGCACCGGCAGGCATCGGTGCGGCCGCCGTGGTCGTGGCCGCAGCGCTGTGCTTCGGCCTGGGCCTGGGCGGCGTGGTTCTCACCGCCCTGTTCAGCGCGGTCCTGTTCGTGGTCGGCCTCTACATCGCCACCCGGGCCGTCGAGGGCCCCCGGGCCGCGCGGAGCCGGGTCGCCACGTCGTTCATCTACGGCGCGTTCCTGCTGGCGATCATCCCGCTGGTCTCGGTCATCATCACGGTGCTGAGCAAGGGCTCCGCACGCCTGGACGCCAACTTCTTCAGCACGTCGATGAACCTGATCACGGCACGCGACGCCCACGGCGGCGCGTACCACGCGATCATCGGCACCCTGGAGCAGGTGGCCATCTCCGTGGTGATCGCCGTGCCGCTGGGCATCCTCGGCGCGGTCTACATCGTGGAGTACGGCCGGGGCAGGCTCGCCAAGGCCATCCAGTTCTTCGTGGACGTCATGACGGGCATCCCGTCGATCGTGGCCGGCCTGTTCATCCTGGCCTTCTGGGTCATGGCGATCACGCCGATGTTCTCCGCCGACGGCCGCCCGGTGCTCTCCGGCTTCGCCGCCTCGCTGGCCCTGGCGGTGCTGATGCTCCCGACCGTGGTCCGGTCGACGGAGGAGATGCTGCGCCTGGTGCCGAACGAGCTCCGCGAGGGCTCGTACGCGCTGGGCATCCCGAAGTGGAAGACCATCACCAAGATCGTGCTCCCGACCGCCGCGCCCGGCATCGTCACCGGCGTCATGCTGGCGATCGCCCGGGCCGCCGGCGAGACCGCCCCGGTGCTGCTGGTGGCCGGTGCGAGCAAGGCGATCAACTTCAACCCGTTCGAGAGCCAGTCGTCGCTGGCGCTCTTCGTGTACGACCAGGCCACCGACTCCTCCAAGTTCGCCCCCGGGCGGGCCTGGACCGCGGCGCTCACCCTGATCGTCATTGTTCTGACCCTGACCGTCGCGGCCAAGCTCCTGGCACGCCGCAGCAAGCTCTCGAGGTGACCTGAGATGGCCAAGCGCATCGAAGCGGCCGGCGTGACCGCGTACTACGGAGCATTCAAGGCGATCGACAGCGTCAGCATGACGATCGAGCCCAAGTCGGTGACGGCCCTCATCGGGCCCTCCGGCTGCGGAAAGTCCACGTTCCTGCGGTCGATCAACCGCATGCACGAGGTACTGCCGGGCGCGCGCGTCGAGGGCCGCCTGACGGTCGACCACCAGGACGTGTACGCCCGCGACGTCGACGTCACGGCCGTCCGCCGCATGATCGGCATGGTGTTCCAGCGCCCCAACCCGTTCCCCACCATGTCGATCTTCGATAACGTGGTGGCCGGGCTGCGGCTCAACGGCGTGCGCGGCAAGGCCACCCTGGAGGACGCCGCTGAGAAGGCCCTGCGCGGCGCGAACCTGTGGAACGAGGTCAAGGACCGGCTGAAGAAGCCCGGCGGCGGCCTGTCCGGCGGTCAGCAGCAGCGGCTGTGCATCGCCCGGACCATCGCCGTCGAGCCGCAGATCGTGCTCATGGACGAGCCGTGTTCCGCGCTCGACCCGATCTCCACGCTCGCGATCGAGGACCTGATCTCGCAGCTGAAGGACAAGTACACGATCGTGATCGTCACCCACAACATGCAGCAGGCCGCGCGGGTGTCGGACCGGACGGCGTTCTTCTCGATCGAGAAGACGGGCGACCCGGGCCGGCTGGTCGAGTACGACGACACGCAGAAGATCTTCACGAACCCGACCGAGCGCAAGACCGAGGACTACATCACTGGTCGGTTCGGGTAGCACCCACCTCACTTCGGCCGTCCGGACGCTGTCTGGGCGGCCGAATCTCGTTGGCCCCGGGTCCTACATTGAAGCCATGGATGTAGTGAAAGTCAGCAAGCGGATGTCGAAGGTGCTCCGGCACCAACCCGAGCGCGCCGGTCTCACCCTGGACCCGGCCGGATGGGTCGACGTCGAGGACCTCCTCGCCGCGCTGCGCCTCACCCGCGACCAGCTCGACCAGGTGGTCGCCGAGAACAACAAGAAGCGCTTCGAGATCGTCGACGGCCGGATCCGGGCCAGCCAGGGCCACTCCGTCGACGTCGACCTGGGCTACGAGCCCGCCGAACCCCCGACGGTCCTCTACCACGGCACCCCGATCGGCAACGTGGCCCCGATCCTGGAGCAGGGCCTGCTCAAGGGCAACCGGCACCACGTGCACCTGTCCCAGGACACCGGCACGGCCGAGCAGGTGGGGGCCCGGCGCGGCCGACCGGCGGTGCTCACCGTCCACTCCGGACGGATGGCTGCGGCCGGCCACGTGTTCTACCGTTCCACGAACGGCGTGTGGCTGACGGAGCACGTGCCAGCGGAGTTCGTGACGGCCGGCTAGAGGCGCCCACGGCGCGGCACAGGCTTCAAGGTCAACCCCGTCACCACACGGTTACGGCGACACCTGCCCCGGCACGCGTCGGCGACCCGGGGCCGGACGGCATCGCAAAGGCCCTTGCGGCCGGAGCGCGGCCACGGTCAGCCCGCAGCCGCGCGTCCGACCACTACTCGACCTTGATCACCATGGCGGTCCCCTGACCGACCCCGATGCACGCGGCGGCCACGCCATAGCCCCCGCCCCGCCGGCGAAGCTCCCGGCACAGGTCCACGATCACCCGGGGCGCGGAAGCCCCGAGCGGGTGCCCGATCGCGAGCGCCCCGCCGTGCGGGTTCACCTTCTCCCGGTCGATCTTCAACAGGGTCAGGCAGGACAGCACCATCGCGGAGAACGCCTCGTTGATCTCCCACACGTCGATGTCGCCGGCCGAGAGCCCGGCCTTGGCCAGCGCCTTCTCGATCGCCGGAACGGGTGCCACGGAGAACCGGTCGGGCTCGACGCCCACGGTCGCCGAGGACACGACCTGGCCCATCGGGCCGCCGAACTCGTCGGCGACGGCGCGGTTGCCCATGAGTACCGCGATGGCACCGTCGTTGATCGGGGAGGAGTTCCCTGCGGTGACCGTGCCGTCCCGGGTGAACGCCGGCTTCAGGGCGCCCAGCTGGTCGAGGGTGGACGCGCGGATCGACTCGTCGCGGGTCACGTCGCCGACCGGGAGCACGTAGTCGTGCAGGCCCTGGTCCCAGGCCTCGGCGGCGAGGGTGTGCGAGCGCAGCGCCCACTCGTCCTGCTCGGCGCGGCCGACGCCCAGCTCGGCGGCCACGGACTCCGCGCAGGCCCCGAGCGACCGGGTCCAGGTGGCGGGGAAGGCGGGGTTGACCATGCGCCAGCCGACCTGGGTCTGCAGGAGCTCCATCGAGGGCGGCAGGTGCTTGTCCGGCTTGGCCAGCACGAACGGCGCGCGGCTCATGCTCTCCACCCCGCCGGCGACCATCACGGCCGCGTCGCCGGAGCCGATGGCCCGCGCGGCCTGGGTGATGGCCTCGCCGCCGGACGCGCACAGCCGGTTGACGGTCACCCCGGGCACGGTCACCGGCAGGCCGGCGAGCAGCGCCGCCATCCGGGCGACGTTGCGGTTGTCCTCGCCGGCCCCGTTGGTGTCGCCGAGGATGACGTCGTCGATCCTCGCCGGGTCCAGGCCGGGCACCCGGCGGAGCAGCTCGACGAGGGGCAACGCTGCCAGATCGTCGGTGCGGATGTGCGAGAGACCGCCGCGGTGCTTGCCGAAGGGGGTACGCACGGCGTTAATCAGGTAGGCGTCCACGAGGCAGAGCCTAGTCTGGGGGCGTGACCGATCTTCTCCAGCTCGAGGCGTATTTCGACGCCGTCCCCCGGACAGCGGCGCGAACCGAGACTTATGGCCCACTCACCCTTTTCATCACGGTTGACGGCGGCTGGCCGTACTACGCCCGGCCCGCCCTGGGGCTCGCCGCCGAGATCACGGCAGCGGACGTGACCAAGGTCCGGGACCGGCAGCGCGAGCTGGGCCTGCCCGAGTCGTTCGAGTGGGTGGACGAGATCAGCCCCAGCATGCGCGCCGCCGCCGAGGAGGCCGGCCTGCGGGTCTCAGCCCATCCGCTGATGGTCCTGGAGCAGCTCAGCGCGGACCCGGTGGACGACAGGGTCCGACGGATCGCGGCCAACGACCCGGACCTCGCCCTGATCCGCGGGGTGCAGCACGTGGGCTTCGGCGCGCCCGGCACCATGGTCGGCGCGGCGGGCACGGCCGAGCGGGACACCGCCGCCGGCGAGGAGCCGGCGCTGGAGCCGCTGCGCGCCCGGATCAGGGCGCACACCACGATGGTGTACGCCGCGTTCGACCCCGAAGGTCCCTTGGCTGCCGGCATGCACCAGCCCGTGGGCGACGTGACCGAGATCGTCGGGGTGGCCACGCTGCCCTCGGCCCGGCGCAGGGGCCTCGGTGCCGCCGTGACCAGGGCCCTGGCGGCCGACGCGCTGGCGTCCGGGGTGCGGACGGTGTTCCTGTCGGCCGGCGACCCGGATGTGGCCCGGATGTACGAGCAGGTGGGTTTCCGCCGGGTCGGTACCGCGATGGCGGGAGAACCGGCATGACCGACCCCACGCACGGTGAGCTCGTCGATCCGGCCCGGATCCTTCCCGACTGGCTCGTCGAGCGCGCCCGCGCCTGGGCCGAGTCCCCGGGAACCCCTGTGGAGCCCCGGCGGGCGGCCACCGTCATGATCCTGCGGGACACGCCAACGGGTCCGGAGGTGTACCTGTTCCGCCGGGCCACGACGATGAAGTTCGCGGCCCAGATGCACGCGTTCCCCGGTGGGGGCGCCGAGCCGGAGGACGCCGACATCGCAGCGACCGCCGTGCGCGAGGTGTTCGAGGAGACCGGGCTGCGGTTGACGGAGCTGGCCCCCTGGGCTCGGTGGATCACCCCGGAATTCGAGCCGCGCCGGTACGACACCTGGTTCTTCGTCGCCGCGCTGCCCGAGGGCCAGGCCCCGGAGTACTTCGAGGGCGGGGAGGCCGACCACGTCGTCTGGCTGAGCCCGGCGGAGGCGGTGCGCCGGCACGCCGCCGGTGACCTGGCCATGTTGCCGCCGACGGTGGAGACGCTGCGCGAGTTGGCCGGGTTGCCGGACGTGGCAGCGGTGCTCGGGGCCGCCGTGGGCCGGGACGCCGGTACCCCGATCGTGCCCCGCGCCGTGGTCACGCCGGACGGCGCGCGGATGGTCCTGCCCGGCGAGCCCGGATATTGACCCGTAATGCACCTTTTGTCGCCTAGGCTACGGTCGAGACAGTCACGGGTGGCGAAGGGGGCAGAGATGGCCAAGCAGGACGCATGGGAGTCGACGACGGATCCGACGGTCGCCGACGGCGCGGTCCGTGGCGGGCGCGGGAAGAAGATCGCGCTCCTGGTCGGCGGGCTCGCCCTGGTGGGCGCCGGGCTGGCGCTCACGAAGAGCCGCAGGTCCCGCAAGGCGTGACGAACGCGGAAGGCGCGGCACCCCGCCAGGGATGCCGCGCCTTCGCCGTGTCCACCGACCGGCAGGCCCCGCGTTCGGCAGCACCGCCCGGGGCCGCAGGGCGGCCTAAGCGAACCGGGAGTATACGAAGTACGACAACGCCGCCACGGCCGCCGCCGCCGGGAAGGTCAACACCCACGCGATGATGATGTTGCCCGCCACGCCCCACCGCACGGCCGACAGCCGCTTGGTCGCGCCCACGCCCATGATCGCCGAGGTGATCGTGTGCGTGGTCGAGATCGGCAGTCCGTACTGCGCCGAGACGAACAGCACCGTCGTCGCCGCCGTCTCCGCCGCGAACCCCTGCGCCGGGCCCAGGTCGATGACCTTGCGGCCGAGGGTCTTGATGATCCGCCAGCCGCCCGAGTACGTGCCGGCGGCCAGCACCGCCGCGGTCAGGAAGAACACCCACAGCGGAATGTTCTTGTCGTGCTCGCCGTGGTACCCGCCGGCGACCAGGGCCAGTACCACGATGCCCATGGTCTTGGCGGCGTCCTGCATGCCGTGCCCGATCGACATCCCGGCCGCGGACAGGGTCTGCGCAATCCGGAAGCCGCGGTTGAGCTTGCCCGGGTGGCCGCGCCGGAAGATCCAGTACACGGCGAGCATCACGAGGAAGCCGAGCGCGAAGCCGACCAGCGGGGAGACGAGCATCGGCTTGATGATCTTCTCCCAGATGCCGGCCCACAGGACGGTCACGCCGCCGGCGAGCGCGGCCCCGACCAGGCCGCCGATCAGGGCCTGCGAGGAGGAGGACGGGATGCCGAAGTACCAGGTGACGAGGTTCCAGGTGATCGCGCCGACCAGGCCGGCGCCCACGACGGGCAGCGTCGCGTGCGCGATGACGCCCTTGCCCACCGTCGCGGCGACCTTGACGCCGAGGAAGGATCCGACGAGGTTGCCCACGGCGGCGACGCCGAGCGCGATCCGCGGCGTCAGCGCGCGGGTGGAGACCGAGGTGGCGATGGCGTTCGCGGCGTCGTGGAAGCCGTTGGTGTAGTTGAACCCCATGGCCAGCACGATGACCGCGATCGTGCCGACGAGCGCGGCGCTCATGACTCCTTGACCGAGATGGTCTCGATGGTGTTCGCGACGTGCTCGAAGGCGTCACAGGCGGCCTCGAGCTCGTCGGCGACCTCCTTCATCTTCAGCACGGTGAGGGCGTCGTACTCGCCGGAGAACAGTCGGACGAGCAGCATCCGGTACGCCCGGTCGCCGGCGTTCTCCAGCCGGTTGATCTCGACCCAGTAGTCCTTGAGGCCCCGCATGCCCTTCAGGCCCGGCATGGCTGCGGCGGTGACCCTGGCCTGCTCGTTGATGACCTCGACGAGGTCGTGCATCTCCCGGGGCAGGGTGGGCAGGCTGGTCAGGCCATAGAGGTAGACCAGGCTGCCGACGGCCTCGATGTGGTCCATGCAGTCGTCCAGCAGCGAGCCGAGCCGGTAGATGTCCTCCCGGTCGAACGGCGTGACGAACGTCGAGTTGATCTTGTTGTACAGCTCGTGCGTGATCTGGTCGCTGTCGTGCTCGACGTCGACCAGGCGCTCGGCGACCGACGGGATGTCGACCTCCGCCAGCCCCAGCTCGCTCAGGATCTCCGCGCCCTTGACCAGGTTCTGCGCGGCCCGACTGAAGAACTCGTAGAACGCGTCCTCGCTGGGACGAAGCTTGAATCGCACGGCAACCTCATGAGCGTGTATGGACAGGTCCAGGCGAATGCTAGGCACTGCCTCGGCGGCGGTTACAGGCGCGTACCCTACTTTGTCAATGGTTCAACCCTGGTTAACCCGCCGTTCACATGCTGGCCTCCAGGCGTTTGACCTCATTTTTCAGATCAAAATCTGCTTTAGGGTACTTCAGGTTGAGCCCCTCGAACGCCTCTCTCAGCAGCGCGGCCACCGCGTAGTTCCGGTACCACTTCCGGTCGGCCGGCACCACGTACCACGGGGCGGCCTCGGTCGAGCACCGGTCCAGCACCGCCTGGTAGGCCTCCTGGTAGTCGTCCCAGTAGCCCCGTTCGTCGATGTCCCCCGGGTTGTACTTCCAGTGCTTCGTCGGGTCCGACAACCGGTCGGCCAACCGCTTGCGCTGCTCCTCCTTCGAGATGTGCAGCATCACCTTGACCAGGGTGTAGCCCTCGCCGACCAGCTCGGCCTCGAACCGGTTGATCGTGTCGTACCGCCGCGCCCACACCCGGCGGGGCACCAGGTCGTGCACCCGGACGATCAGCACGTCCTCGTAGTGCGAGCGGTTGAACACGCCGACGTACCCGGCCGGCGGCAGCGCGTTCTTGATCCGCCACAGGAACGGGTGCGCCAACTCCTCCTTCGTCGGCGCGCCGAAGCTGACGATCCGCAGCCCGAGCGGGTCGAACTGGCCGACGACGTTCTTCACCGTGCCGTCCTTGCCGCCGCAGTCCATGGCCTGCAGGACCAGGAGCACCCGGCGGGGGTCGGAGCCGGCCTTCGCGTCCGCGTACAGCATCTCCTGGTGGCTGGCGAGCTCGGCCCCGATCAGCGAGACCTCGACCCGGGACCACTGTTTCGGGTCCTTTCGCGACGTGACCCCCGGCGTGCCGCGCGGGTCGATGTCGGCGAGCCGGACGCCCGGCCCGGCCCTGAGCAGGTCACTGGTCAACATCCTGCAATCCTGCCCCCGTTACGGTGATCGCGTGGACGTTTTCGAGGAGCACCGCTCGCACCTGTTCGGAGTCGCCTACCGGCTGCTCGGCACCCGCGCCGACGCCGAGGACGCCGTCCAGGAAGCCTGGCTGCGGTACGCGGCCGCGGACCAGGCGGCCATCATCGACCTGCGCGGCTGGCTGATCACGGTCACCGGACGCATCTGCCTGGACGTGTTGCGTTCCGCACGGGTCCGCCGCGAGACCTACATCGGCCAGTGGCTGCCGGAGCCGCTCGTCAGCCGGCCGTCGGACGAGCCCGACCCGGCCGAAGCCGTCACCCTCGGCGAGGACATCAGCATGGCGCTGCTCGTCGTTCTGGAGACGCTGAGCCCGGAACAGCGCGCGGCCTTCGTGCTGCACGACGTGTTCGGCGTACCGTTCGAGACCCTCGCCGCGACGCTCGGCACGACCCCGGCCACCGCCCGCCAGCTCGCCTCCCGCGCCCGTAAAGCCGTCGCGGAGGGCAAGGCCCGGCACACCGCGGACCGCGCCGAGCAGGAACGTGTCCTCGGCGCCTTCTTCGCCGCCGTCCAACAGGGCGACCTGGAGGGCCTGCTCGCCGTCCTCGCCCCGGACGTGGTCGTCACCGGGGACAGCAACGGCCTCGCCCCGGCGGCCTCGACCCCGATCCCCGGCGCGCTGCGGGTGGCCAGGTTCATGCTGGGCCTCGCCCGCCGCGGCCACAAACTCGGCGGGTACGCGGAGCTGGTCGACGTCAACGGGGACCTCGGCGTGCTCGCGCACGACGGCGAGAACCCGGTGGTGATGTCGTTCGCGATCGCCGACGGGAAGATCACGGCGATGTACGACCAGCTCAATCCGGAGAAACTCCACTTTGTGCCCGAGCTGGACCGGACGCGCGCGATCGCGTTCTAGCCATTTCGGTGAACGGGAGGTGACCGGCCCCGGCCCGGGATGTGTCAGCTGTGACCGGGGTCTCCGGTTAGTGTCTACAGATGGAGACTTTCGTTCGGTACACGAAATTCGACGGCAGTCTGCACTGGAACCACCCGGCGACCTACCTGGGTGCGGACCAGCACGGGACGTGGCTGGGGGTCCCGGCCGGCGCGACCCTGCTGCGGGACACGACTCCGAAGACGCTTTCGTATAAGTTTGTCATGCTTTTCCCCCGGGACGCGTGGTGGACGGCGTGCTTCAACGCCCAACCCACCCGCACCGAGCTGTACTGCGACATCACCACTGTGCCCGTGATCACCCCCGAGGAGGTGACCATGGTCGACCTGGATCTCGACGTCACCCGGTGGCGGGACGGCACGGTCAACCTGCTCGACGAGGACGAGTTCATCGAGCACCAGGTGAAGTACGACTACCCGCCGCAGGTGGTCAAGTCCGCGCAGGACTCGGCGGACTGGCTGCTGCGGGCGGTACGCGAGCGGCAGTCGCCGTTCGACGGGATCCACGAGGAATGGCTGCGGCTCGTGCCGTAGGGCCGTCGCCGCAGCTCGGGGCCCGGCCGGCCACGTCGGGCCCGGAAAAAATTAGGGCCCCCCGTGCACCCGTCAGAGCCCGCTTATCCTTGCTGCCTTCCGGCCCTGGGGAGGTTCACGAGATACACGCCGCACGAGGAGCTTCGACAACCATACCGGGGTGGTACCGGAATGCGCGGGCCGGGGGGCATCCTGTAGCCTCTCCCACGGAGGATTCGCCTAGTGGCCTAGGGCGCACGCTTGGAAAGCGTGTTGGGTGAAAGCCCTCACGAGTTCGAATCTCGTATCCTCCGCCAGCCTGTACAGGCGAAACGTAGGGCCGGAACCCGATGGGTTCCGGCCCTACGTCGTTTCCGGTCTCAACTCTGGTCTCCTCCGCGCCGGCACCAGCGCCAGAAAAATTCTCGCCCGGTCCTGTCACACCCGCGCCCCGCCGCGGGTCAACACAGTGAACCCGACCGGAGCACCCCAGCGCCGGCACCCGCCAGAGGAGCCATCCGATGTCCATCGCCTTCATCATCGTCACCCTGCTCGGCGCGGCCATGGCCGCCTTCTCCGGCATCTCGATCTTCCGGGGCGCTGCGTTCGTCGTCGAGCCCCTGGCCACCTACGGCGTGCCCCGGTCGTGGTGGACCTGGCTCGCCACCGCCAAGGTCGCCGGCGGCCTGGGGATGGTGGTCGGCCTGTTCGTACCCGTCATCGGGATCGCGGCCGCCATCGGCCTGGTGCTCTACTTCGGCGGGGCCGTGATCACGGTTCTGCGGGCCCGCTCCTACGGGCACGTCGCCTTCCCGCTGATCTACATGGCGCCGGCGGTCGGTTCGCTCGTCCTCGCCTTCGCCAGCTGAGCACCGCCCCACGTGTAAGGGCCGGAACCCGTCGGGGTTCCGGCCCTACGTCGCGCGTCGGGTCGGGCCGCGACCTTCTCCAGCCCCGTCTCCCGCGGGCCCGGCCCGGCCCGGCACGCCACCCACGCGATGAACAGAGGACGGCCACGACCCCGGGTGGATCGCGGCCGTCGAGTCTCGGCGACGCCCCTGGGGCCGTCGCCGAGGATCACGCGATGATCGTGTCCAGGCCGAGTTCGGCCATCTGGGAGAAGCTCCGCTCGCGGTCCTCAGCGGGCATCGCCGTGCCCTGGAGGATGTGGTCGCTGATCGTCAGAAGGGTCAGCGCCTTGGCCTTGAACCTCGCGGCGATCGTGTACAGCGCCGCCGTCTCCATCTCCACGCACAGCACGCCGTAGTTGGCGAGCTTGCCGTACAGGTCGGGCTGGTCGCCGTAGAAGGCGTCGGCGGCCATGACCGGTCCGACCCGCAGGGCCAGCCCACGCTCGGCGGCCTTGTCCACGGCGGTGCGCAGCAGGCCGAAATCGGCGACCGGCGCGTAGTCGACGAAGTTGTCGAACCGCTGTCGGTTCATCGCCGAGTCCGTGGTGGCCCCGATGGCCGCGACCACGTCCCGCAGGCCAAGATCCTCCTGGATCGAGCCGGCGCTACCCACCCGCATGATCGTCTTCACGCCGTACTCGGCGAGCAGTTCGTGCACGTAGATCGAGCACGAGGGCATGCCCATCCCGGAACCCTGGACGGAAACATCGATTCCCTTGTACTTTCCGGTGAATCCAAACATGTTGCGCACCGTCGAGTAGCACTTGGCGTCCTCGAGGTAGGTCTCAGCGATCCATTTCGCGCGCAGCGGGTCCCCTGGCATCAGGACCCGTTCGGCGATCTCGCCCGGCTTCGCTCCGATGTGCGTACTCATGCCCATGATCCTGCCAGGCCACCCGACCCCGGGGCGGGCCGCTCGCCGGATCCGGCGATCCCGGTCACCCCGCCCGACCCGACCGCGTCAGGCCCCGAACGGCTTCCCGCGCTGGTCAGAGCGGGCACGGAACCCAGCACGACAACGGCCCGGGGCATCCTGTAGCCTTGCTGGCGGTGGCGTGTCCGAGTGGCCTAAGGAGCACGCCTCGAAAGCGTGTGAGGGTGCAAGCCCTCCAGGGGTTCAAATCCCCTCGCCACCGCCAGCTAGCAGCAAAAACGCCGAAGCCGGTACCCAGTGGGTACCGGCTTCGGCGTCTCTGGTCTCATTTCTGGTCTCAGTAGTACTTTTATGCAGCGTTCTGGGCCCCGTCAGACCCACCCTCAGAGTCGGTCTTCCTCTCCTTCTTGTCCTTCTTCTTCGGCTTCCACATCGCGTTCCCGATCCGCTGGGCCGTGATCTTCCGCAGAGGGTCGGTGACGTGCTGATAGCGCCCGGTCTGATCGGTGGACCAGCCCATCGTGTCCAGCACGACGCGCTGTTGGACGTTGAGTAGGAGGAGCACGGTCGCGGCGGTGTGTCGGGCGTCGTGCAGCCGGCCGTCCCGCAGCTCCGCGGCCACGAGGAGCCGTTTCCACTCGTCGTAGTCGTACCGGGGGTTGATCGGGCGACCCGTGGGAGTGGCGAACACCCACCCGCCCTCTTCCCAGAGTTGGCAGGCTGTCCGGCGTTCCTCGTCCTGTGTCGTCTTGTGCTCCCGCAACAGTCGGACCAGTTCGGCCGGTAGTCCGACCCTCCGGCGACCTGCCCGTGACTTCGTCTTGTCAGTGTCCGCGTTCGTCTGGTGGCGCTGCGGGCAGTAGCCGGCTTTCTTCCCGCAGGTATCTCCGCACCCATGTCCGTACGTCGGCCGGAGCCGGCTCCGGCGGATGCGGATCTCCCCCTTGTCCAGGTCCACGTCATCCCACTGGAGCCCCAGCGCCTCACCCTGCCGCAGCCCGAGCGCCAGCGCGAACGCCCACCGGGTCCCGTTACGGTCCTCTGCGGCCTTCGCGAGCAACCGCTGAGCCTCCTCGATCGAGTACGGCTCGATCTCTTCGTCATCGAGCTGCGGGGCTGTGGCCAGCAGCACCGGATTTCGGGGCAGGTACCCACGTCGGACTGCCTGATTGAGTGCGGTCCGCAGCGTGCGGTGTACCTGGTGCGCGGTCGCCGGGGCGCTGCCGTTGTCCTGCATCTTCCGGTACAGCTTCTCGATGTGCTCGGCCGTCAACTTGTCGAGACGGTGCTTCCCGAGCCCGGGAATGAGGTGTACCCGGACGGCGACGCGGTAGCCGGCGATCGTGTTCTGACGGACGTTCGGTGCGGCGATGTTGTCTAGCCAGTGCGCCAACCACTTCTCGAGCGTCCACGGCTTGCCGGGGCGCTTCACATTGCCGGCGTCGCGAGCCTTTTCCAGGTCGCGCACCTTGGTGATGACCTCGGTCTCGGTCTTCGCGCTGACGTGGCGGCGGTCGGGCTTGCCGTCGTCGAGCACGCCCATGGTCACTCGACCATGCCAACGTCCATCGTTGCCGAGATAGATGCTCGCCGCGTTGTTCGGCGCGCGGGTGCCTTCCGGTCGTTTCTTGCGAGGCATTCGGTGATCTCCTGTCAGGCGGCGTGCAGCGGGGGCAGGTCGGTGGCGAGGTTGCGTACGTAGTTCTCCAGGTCGGCGGGGCGGATGCGGCGGAGCCTGCCGACGGGGACGGACTTGAGTTCGCCGGTCTTGATCAGGGCGTACACGTTGGTTCGGCCGATCCGGAGGAGCCCGGCGGCTTCCTCGACGGTGAGCAGCAGTGCGGGCAGTGCCATGGGGTGGTCGGTGCTCACAACTGATGTCCTTCCGTGTGTCTGGGTTGGTGTTCCTGCCCGCTCAGGCCGTCGGTGTGGCTCACGCCGCTGTCGACGCTCTGCAGGGGAGCGTCGGCAGCGGTATGAGCCACAGGCGATTTCAGCGGGCTCTCAGATGGCCGCAGAGGCAAGATCTGTGCAGGGTTGGTGTCATAGGTAGGGCAGAACGCTCTCAGGCCATCTGAGAGGGTTGCGTTCCGGGCGTTCCCGGGCTGGTTCGCTGTCTGCCGGGTGCCCCAGGTCCGTTGACACGTTGACAATCGGCGCGGCGGGCCGTGTTTGTGCTGGTCGCGGGCTGGTTTGTGGTGTCAACGGGGGCGTTGACACGGCGTTGACGCCGTTGACAGTTCCGGGGGCGGTGGTGGCCTAATTGGGTGTCAACGCTGTCAACGGGGTGTCAACGCCCCCGTTGACAGTCGAATCCGGGCTCTGACCTGCGGTGATGCTGCTGTTGAGGGCGTTTGTCAACGTGTCAACGGCCTGGCGGAGTTCTGCCGCGCGGGGGTGGAGTTCGTAGGTGTTGTCGGCGTGGCGGACCCAGCCGAGTTGGGTGAGGGTGTCCAGGGTGGTGACGACCTGGGCGACCTTGGGGAGTTGGCGGGATACGCGGCGGTGGAGTTCTCGGCGGGTGAAGTGGTTCATGTGCTTGTCGATGAGCACGCCGAGGACGTAGGCGGTGGTGCCGTCGGTGGGGTCGGCGGTGATGGTGTGCAGGGCGGTGCGGTAGTGCTCGACGAAGAACTCGGCGAGTCGCACGGCGGCTGCCATGACGTCGGCGTCGATGGGCTGTTCCCAGGCGTCGGCGGGGTGGTGGGCGATGTGCAGGAGTCCGGCCAGGCGCATCGTGGTGCCCGACAGCTTCTTCGCCCATCCGCGTAGCTCGTTGAGGGTGCCTCCGGGGCGTAGCTGTTCCTCGTTGATGAGGGCGGCGTCCCGGCGGATCGCCGCGGCGTCGGGGGTGAGGGCAACGATCGCGGTGTCGTCGCGTTCGGCGAGGGTGACGGCCAGGTCGTGCATCCGCCGGGCGTAGGCGGTGGCGACCTCCTCCGCGACAGATTCCGCGTCGATGTCGCGGTACCCGACGAAGCTCGTCGGCAGGGCGAACAGGAACCGGGCCGGTAGGCCGCGCCCGTCGAGGTCGTCGTTGCCGCCGAACTTGCGCAGCACCGACGGTTGGGCCATCACGCACACCGTGAGTGCGGGGTGCTCGACGGTCTCGCCCTCGCGGGTGACCCGTTCGCTGCCCATGGGCCTGCCGGAGTGGCCCTTGAGGTACGGGTCGAGGTTCGGGGTCGAGGAGTACTGGCCTCCGAGGGTGTCGAAGATGCCGCCCTCATCGGAGATGATGGCCATCCGTCCGCCGTTGGCGGCCATCAGGCTCGACAGCTTCTCCGGGGTGGCGTTGTCCACGAACAACTTCGGCAGCCCCGGAACCACGATCGCGTCGGCGTGCGTAGAGGCGGCCACCGCTTCGGCGGTCAGCTCGTCCCGCCGGTCCCCGCCGGCCTTCGCCGCGATCGTCTTCGCGTGCTCGGCGGCGCGCAGGGCGATTTCCTTCAACGCCGCGTTCTCCGCCACCAACGGCCCGACCCGCGCCGCGAGAGTGCGTTGGGCCTCATTCAGCGGGTCGGTCATCGCGCCGTGCACCGGGCTCTTCAACTCCCCGGGGTCAGCGATCACGGCGACGTAGACGTTGACGGGCTCTTTCCAATCGGACTTGACCTGCACTTTCAGCCGGCCACCCGCGCACGCGGACAGCACGGCGAGTGCGACGGATCCGGCCATCGCGGGGTCAGTCTGGGTGGAGCGGGCCACCCCGGCGACCATGTCGGCGACCCAGCCGGGGAACACGTCGAGGGGGAACATCGGGGCCGGCGGCGGGCCAGTCAACGGGACAGGGACCTCCCACCCGTCACCCTCGACGGCGGCCAGCCGGAGGGACCGGACTGTTGCGTTCATTCGGTTCACCGTCCTTGAGTGAGGGTGATGAGTTGGCCGACGCTCATGCCGCAGTCCTTCGTTTGATCGGGTGAACGGTGGCGACCTGCTCCGCCGTCTCCTCGTGCGCGGGACCGTGCGGGTGCTCGGCGGCGTAGGACTCCATCCGTGCGATACGGGCGGCGACCTGTTCTTCCCACGTCGGGGCGAGTGGGGCCGGGGCGGCGTGGATTTCTATGTGGCGGGCGGCGACGTGGCGCAGGGCTTGTTGGTAGCCGTTGTGCCAGGCGGACTCGATCAGGTAGCCGATGAACTCGTGAAACGTCGTCGGGTCAGAGAAGATGGCGTGCATCGAGTGCTCGGCCACGGCCTGCGGGTCAGGGATCACGACGAGACCTCCGGGAGAGTGGCGGTCAGGGTCTGGAGCTGGAACAGCAGGGCCAGCAGTCGGTGCTGCGCGGCGGTGTCGTCGGCCGGGAGCCGCACGGAGAGTCGGACTTCGGCGTGCTGTGTGGCACGCCCGGCGACGCGGGTGAGGACGGCGGACCCGTTGGGGAGTTGGAGACGGACGGGGTGGGCGCGGTGTTCGCCGAGTGCGCATCCGTGTCCCCGGCACCAGTCGGGGCAGCCTGCGCGGTTGCGGGTCATCGGGTGCCGTCGCGGTGGATGTCGGCCAGGCCGTTGGCGATGCGCCGTCCGATGCGCAGGCGGCGACCGGTGCCCCGGCAGCGGCGGCACGGCTGCCGGAGCTTCGGCCCGGTCCGGCCGGTGCCCCGGCACCGGCGGTGGTAGCCGAACGGCGCGAGCCAGCACGCCAGGGCGTAACAGAGTGTGACGGCGGCGGCGATCATGAGGAGGATGCCCGTCGCGGGGCTGGTGGTGGTAGCGGTAGCGGCGTGGGTGAGCATGGAAAGCCTCTCAGGGCCGGTTTCAGGCATGAGGACCCCAGCCGCGCTACCCGCTACCTGCGGAAACGTTCGCAGGTGGGGCGGGTAGCGGGTGGGGTAGCGTCGGCGCTACCGGTAGCGGGAGCCCCGCTACCTTTCAGGCCGCGTCGCGTGCGTCGATCGCGGTGACGATTCCGGCCAACCGGGCACCCTTGAGGACCGTCCCGCCGGCCTTGACGTCAACGCTCTGTACATGAAGCGCCCGCAGCTGTGCCGAGATGGATTCGGCGGTGGTGTCGGCGTAGTGCTCGGGGATGGTCTCGGCCAGGCGGGCGGCGATGGTCTGCCAGTGCAGCCCCGCCTCACCGGCGGCGAACACGCTGCGGGTGTCGGCCAGCACGTCGCGGACGTCGCGGACCACGGTCTCTCCGGCGGCGTGCCCGGACAGCGTGCCGACGGCTTCGCGGTGCTTGCGGGCGGCGGTGAGGATCTTTTCCGCGTCGCTGTGATCGGCGAGGAACGTCCGCACCGTGGGGGTGTCGTCGGTCAGGCCGTAGAGGTAGCCGACCCCGAGGTATTCCTTGCCCGTGGGCAGGGAGGACGCGTCGAACCCTTCGGCGTAGGCGTCGCCCCCGAGGATGGCTTCGGACACGATGCGGTTGCCGCATTTGAGGGCGAAGCGGGCGGCGTGGTTGTCGCGGTAGCGGTTGAACAGCCGCTGCACATCCCCGGCACCGACCCCGGAGGGCTTCTGCGAGGACGACAGGATGATGACCCCGGCGGACGGTCCGACGGCCATGATGAACGACAGCAAGGAGGCGATCTCCTTGTTGACGTTCTGGTCGTCCAACTCGTAGTAGACCTGGAACTCTTCCATGATCAGCAGCCATACCCGCAGGTCCGGATAGCGCGGATCCCGTGCGAGTTCGCGCGTCAGCTTGCCTTCCGGGCACATGGCCGGAGGCAGCGTGGACAGGACCTCGTTCACGGTCTCGATGTGCTTCTTGACCTCCCGCAACGCTTCGAGGAGGTGTGTGATCGGGTCGTTGTCGCGGGTGTTGGGGTTGGTGCCGAACACCGCCCGGTGCGCGACGAGCTGGAACTTGTCCCAGTCGGGGGAGTTCTTCCCGTCGACCAGGACGAGCTTCACCCACGGGTCAAGAGCGGCGTACAGGGCCAGGAGCCGGGCGGCGAACGTCTTGCCCTTGCGAGGCTGCGCCCCGATCAGGACCGAGATCCACATCAGGAACAGGTCGACCTTGCGGCCGCGCTCGTCGAGGCCGAACGGGGCAGGGGTCCAGATGTCGCGCGGCTTGCAGTCCAGCAGGGGCGAGCGGCCGGCCGGGATGGCCAGGGGGTCGCGGTCGGCGACGAACAGGGTGTGTCGCCGGTTGGAGGTGTTGTCGCGGGTGATGAACACCTGGTTGATGGACACGTCCAGCCCCGAGGCGATCGAACTGCGGGCTTTGAGCGCGTCGTCGAACGTCTTGCCGTACGGCAGGTCGATGGACACCTGCGAGCCGGTGCCGGACGTGTCGCGGGCCATGGTCGAACCGAAGTCCACCTTCTGGCCCGCCCGGTCCGGGTGCCCCAGGCCGGCGGCGTAGTAGGCGCGGAGCACGATGTCGGGGTTGATCCGCCGGAACCTGCCCGCCACCACAGCCGTCGACAGGATCGGCCGGTCCGCCGGTCGACCGACATGAGCCAGGTAGCCGACCGCGCCGGCCACCGTCAGCGCCACCGCCCACCCCGGGGCCAGGGCGTATGCCAGGGGTCCGCCGATCGCGATGCCCATCGCCTCGGCGGCCAGGACGCAGAAGCGCCACAGGCGGGTGCGTTTGCCTTCCTTCTGCAACTTCAACCACGCGTCCGGGTCGTTGCTCGCGGCCGCGGCTTGGCGCAGGTCGTGCTGTTCGGTCAGCCACCACCACTTGAGCTGACGCCCAGCCAGCCGGAACAGACCGACTGACGCCCAGAACCCGGCCTGCGCCAGGTACCACGGGGTGCGCACCGCATGGAACGCGGCGATGTGACCGGCCAGACCGGCGGCGTGCCGCACGGTCGAGCGGATATTGGCCCACCCGCGCAGCGCCGACGGGATCACGTCACGGCGGCCACCCGGCACGACCGGCACCGCCACCGCCGCGCCGCCCGGCGCGGGCTCGTCGTCGAGGGCGACGTCGAAGTGCGTCCCGGAAACGTCATCCGGGGTCGGGCGGGTGCGGTTGGCCCGTGCCGCGTCGAGGTCGAGGACATCGGCGTTGACGCCGAGTTCCTCAGCGTGACGGTCGAAGTCGAACGGTTCCTTGTTGCTTGCCATGATGGTGCTACCTCCATGTTGGGGTGGCCGGGGCACGGCATCGGTTACCAGGCCAAAAGGCCGTGCCCCGGACAACATCGGGCCTGCTACCAGCGGAAGGTCAAGCCGCCGGTGATCGTGTCGTGCTGTGCGCCGACCTTGGCGTTGCCCTCGACAACGTTGGTGGCCTTCACGTCCGCCGGGGGCGGGGTCTTGTGGTCGGCCTGCTTGCCGCTGACGTGACCGATCTGGATGTCGGTGTGACCGGTACGCGCAACGTTCTTGCTGCCCATGGATGTCTCCCTTTGCGTTGACGGCCACCTATTTGGCCGTTCGTGCCCGCCCCCGACTCGAACGGGGTGTGTCTGCCAGCCGGGCGATCGGTGTTACCTGCTGATGTGGCCGATGACGATGGATCCGGCCTCGACGGTGCCGAAGGACTGACGGACCGTGCGGACATCGGGGTCAGGGGTGGTGGCGATCTCGGCCAGGGCGTCGAGGACGTCCTCGAGGACGGCCTGGGGGTGCCGATCGGCGGACAGGTCGGCCTGCGCGCGGGCGATGAGCTGGGTGATAGCGGTGGTGTTCACGGGCTAGTTCTCCTTCGTGGTGGTGTTCTTGATGCGTCCGAGGGCGATGATCGCGCCGGTCGCGACGACCATCAGGCCGTCGACGGCGAACGGGCCGATGACGACGGTGAGCGGGTCTTCGCCGTAGTGCCCCAGGAGCCCGGACAGGTGCCGGTACGAGACGACCGCGGCGACCAGGGCGACGGGGAGCAGGCCGCACACGCGGGCCACAACCCACCGGGCACCCTCAGGCCACGGCACGCGGGCGAGGATCTCGATCACGACGAACAACGCGACCGGCCAAAACGTCGCCCCCACAACCGCCCCGGGTTCTGGCGCCCATTCCGGGGACGGGATCCAGTCGGGTCCGGCACCGGTCGGGCGGGGCTGGACGAACGAGTGCGCGACGTTCGCCGCGATCGACACCGACCCACCCAGCAGGGCCCCGATGTACGCCCACACCCGCCCCGACAACTTCGGGGACCGGCTGACGGGCTGGTTGTTCGTACCCGGGTACGCGGCACCCGTGACCAGCCCCAACGACGCTGCAACATCCGCAGACGGCGCGGAATGCACCGGCACCGGGGCCGGCTCGACGTCCGGGCTCGTACCCGGGTACGCCACCGTGTCCCCGGCCGTGTCGGGCGGGTTGTCGACGTCCGGCACGAGGGACGGCGGCACGGTGTCGACGTCGGGCACGGCGTGCAAGTGCCGTCCGTCCGGTTCGATCTGCACCGGTTCGGTGTCGGCGGGGTCGTCGGCAAGTGGGGTGAGCCGTGCGAGGGCGTCGGCGGTGAAGTGCGCCCGCGCCTCCACCAACGCCGCGTCGTCGCCGGTCAGCAGTTCCTTGGCCAGGGCCCACTCGATCGGCTCGCCCAACAGTGTTTGGCGGATGGTGTTCGCCTTGGCCGGTCCGATGTGCAGCTCGGCCATGAGCCGGTTACGCGACGGCACCTCCCCCAGATCGATCCCCAGGTCCAGTGCCCTCGACAGCAGGCCGTCGACCGGCACCGGGTAGGAACTCGCGCGGGTGGTCGTCGGGGCGCTCACTTGGCACCTCCGACGACGCCAGCGGCGAACTGCCCGAGCCCAGAGGCGATCTCGCGGGCCACGTCGGCGGCACCGGCCGGGTTGGTGATGACGAAGTACGCCACGAACGCCGCGGCGAGGTAGACCCAAAGCTTTTTCATGGTCACTGTTCCTTTCCGGCGCAGGTCAGGCACTCGCCGTACCGGCCAGGGATGTAGTAGGAGCGCACCGTGTGGCAGGTCGAACAGGTCCGCCGTGCCCGCAGAGCCTTGGCGATCGCGTCCAGCTGCGCCGGGGTGGCGGTGCGCTTCGGCAGCGCCAGAGCCACGCGGTAGAGGTAGGCCGCGCGTACTCCGCCGACACCGCGCCACAGGATCTGGCCGGCGATGTCCTGCCCACCGGGCCTCAGCCCCTGGGTGCGCAGCTGCCGGCGGGTCGCCAGGCCTTCCGGGGCTGAGTTCCACGGGAACGTCGGCACGCTGTGCCGCACGGCGTCGGGGTCGTTAAACGCCGCCCGGTAGCGGGTCGCGGTGCCCATCAGTGCAGCCGGTCGGCGTTGGTGCGCAGGTGGTGCAGGATCTGCGCGGGGTTGATCTCGCCGGTCTGCCACGCGTTCCCGCACCCGCAGGACACGTCGAGTTCGACGGCGTCGGGGGTGCGAACGGTGAGGGTGAGGCCCTGCCACGCCCCACAGTCAGTGCAGGCCAGCCGGTAGGGGGCGAACGTTTGTGCGCCCTGCGGCTGTACCAGCACCTCACCCAGCACGAACAGCTGGGCGGGGAACATCAGCGGCTTGTCGTTCATGCCGCACCGTCCAGGAACCCGGTGAGCATCGCGACGTGTGCGGCGAAGACGCGGCCACCGAACCAGGCGGCCAGCTCCCGGCACAGGCCGGCGTAAGAGTCGGCGCGGACCCACATCGCGCGGCGGGCGTCATCGGCCCCGACCACGACGGGCAGGTCCGCGACCGTTCCGAGGTGCGCAGACGCGGGGACGGTGACCGCCCACGCTTCCGCGCTCGCCCGGGGGTCTGGCACGTACACCGGTGTTCCGGCCCGCCAACGCTCGGCGGGCACGGCCAGGCCGGTCTCCTCGGTCAGCTCGCGTGCTGAGGCGTCGGCCGGGGACTCGCCCGGCTCGACGGACCCGCCGGGCACAGCCCAGCCGTGCCCGTCACCGCGCTCGATCAGCAGCAACCACCGGATGCCGTCGCTGGTGGTTGCGGTGACCAGCGCGTCGGCCATCAGGTTCTCGCCCCAACGGCCCAAACCGTTGCGCCCGTAACGCACCTCGGTCAGCTCGGCCGGGTTCACCGGACGGCCGTCGATGACGGCGAAGGGGATAGCTGCGGCTGCCTGCCGGGCCGTCCAGTCGATGCGCGTCGGGTCCGTCTCCGCATCCGCCCAACCCTCGGCAACCCCGACGGTGAACGTCTCCGGGTCAGTCCACGTCCGCCACTTGTTCAGCACCATCACGCCACCGCCCGCAGAACCGGGAAGATCACGGCGGTGGAGCTGGTCAGAGTGGCCGCGATGATGCGCCGGCGGTTGCGACGAGCCCGACGGCTGTCCAGGTCGACAACGACCTGCCGGTCGGTGACCCGCAGCGTCTCGGCCAGGTCGTCGAGGGCAGCGATGTCAGCAGCGATCAGCGGCCACTCAGCCTCGATCGCGTCCAACTCCTGGAGCGTGGGGCCGTCCAGGAGGTCGAGCACGTACACCTCGACCATGTCGGCCGGGGCGGGTTCCGCACTGACGACCCGCAGGCCGTTGCGTGGGATGCTGTTCATGGGTCTAGCTCCTTCGGTAAAGGGTGTGGTTAGGCCCATATCGAGGCCCGGCGGTTGCACCCGCTGGGCCTCACCTGTGGGGCCAGGAAAGTTGTGGGCCGCGCTACGCGGCGCGGGAGTACTGCCGTGCCGCCGGGGGCCGACACGACGTGCAACGCGTCTCGGTACCGGGCAGGGCGGTCAGCCGCTTGCAGCCGGCGCACTGGCGGTAGGTGGAGTTGTTCTTGATCGTCAGCCGCAGACCTGCGGCGATGCTCGAAGCCATAACGGCAACCTCTCTCCGCTTGCGATGGCCGGCAGCACGGTTGACCGTGCTGCCGGATTACGTGCGAGACACCGCCGGGAAGCCAAGCTCCGCAGCGGCTGACAACACCCCCGCCAGACCGGCGGGAGCAGGAACGATGCACGAACCTCAGTCGTGCCCGGACACCTTCGAAGGGAGGTGACAACCCCTGTTGCATGTCTTCCCTGTTGAGTTCTCAAAGAGCAAGCCGCGACGGTTCTCAGAGCGCACTCCACCCGCAGTGGCGTAATCGCTCCGGCGACCGACCGGCGCGAGGACCAGCAAAAACGCCGGACCCCACTTGCCTAGCCTGTCCCCCAGGTTCCCTAGGCAACCCGGTTGAGATGAAGGTAGGCCGGGTTGCCTAGGGAAGTCAAGAGACATGCCGAGATTTTTCCAACTTGGCTAGGCAACCTGTAGTCTGTACTCGTGGCTGAGAACCTTGACTACCTCGGGGATGTAGACCCCACCGCACCCAAACTGGGTTCGCGCGACATCGCGAACCGGCTCCGCGCCGCGATCCTCACCCAGAAGCTGGCCCCGGGCGCCCAGGTCCCCTCGCAGCCCGCACTGTCCGACTTCTTCGGCGTGGCCAGGGAAACCGCCCGGCGAGCCGTCGACATCCTCAAGGCCGAACGGCTGGTCATCACCCGTCAGGGCAGCGGCGCGTACGTCCGCGCCAAGACTCAACGCCCGGTCGAGCTGCGCCCGCACATCGAAGCTGCGTTCGAACGCACGCACGTGGCGATCGACTTCGCGGGGTTCTCCGGCGAGACGCTGCGGGACGCGATCACCGAGGCCCTGGACAAGGTCCGGGCCGGCGACCTTACCCCGGAGTCGATCACCATCCGGGTCATGATCTCGGACATGACCGTGCCCATGGCGCTGCCGGCCCGTGCCGAGACGCAGTCAGATGACCCGGCAGTCCGCGAGCGCGCCAACCGCATCACTCGGCGCGCGGCGGACAGCATCATCGACCAGGTACAGGAGCTGTCAGACCTCGGCCTCGTTCGTTCCGCACAGTGCGAGGTCCGGGTGCACAGCGCCGCGCCGCTGTTCAAGATGTACATCCTCAACGGCGAGGAAGCCTGGTTCGGGTTCTACCCCGTCATCGAGCGCACCGTATCGATCAAGGGTGAGCCGACCGCGATCTATGACCTCCTGGGTAAGGATGTCCCGCTGTTCCACTACACGGTCAGCGACGACAGTGCCTCTCACGGCACACAGTTCGTCGAGGGCGCGGCGCAGTGGTTCGACTCCGTGTGGGACACGATCACCCGCGAGTACGAAGCATGACCGACGCGCCCGATCTCGCCACGCTGCTGGCCGGACACGGTCCCCTGCTACTCGACTTCGACGGACCGGTGTGCAGCATCTTCGCCGGCTACCCTGCACCCAAGGTGGCCGAAGCACTCCGTCAGGTGCTGCGTTCCGAACGGCTCGACCTGGGCGAGATCGAAGACGAGCCGGACCCGCTTGAGGTGCTGCGGTGGACCGACCGCCGGGGTCAGTCAAGGTTGACCCGCGCCGTCGAGGACGCCCTGTGTGCCGCCGAGCTGGTAGCCGCGCGATCAGCAGAGCCGACGCCGTACGGCCGTGAAGTCATCGTTGCGGCTCGCCAGGCCGGACGGCCGGTTGCGGTGGTCAGCAACAACTCTGAAGCCGCTGTCACGGCCTACCTGAAGGCACACCGACTCGCCGGGCACTTCGCCCTGGTTGTCGGACGCGCCTACGCGGACCCGGACCGGATGAAGCCGAGCCCGGAGCCGCTGCTCCGTGCCTCTGCCGCCCTCCGCGCCAATCCGGCGACGTGCCTTCTCGTCGGCGACACCGTGACCGACGTCGCGGCGGGCATCTCGGCCGGCGTGCCGGTGCTCGGATACGCGAACAAGCCCCGAAAGGTGGCGAACCTCCGTCGCGCAGGGGCTGCGGCTGTCGTGACCACCATGCGGGACGTCGCGGTGACGTTGCTCGCGGAAGCCGAATCGCGGAGGTAGCTCGACTTGTGCTTCACTTGGTAGCACATTCAGTGCTACCGTTGTGGTCATGAGTACCTTTTCGATTCGCCGTGACGCCGAGTTGGATCAGGCGCTTGCGGAGCTGATGAGTGACGGGCTGAACCAGACGGCGGCGGTTCGCGCCGCCGTGCTGGCCGCAGCGCAACAGCACCGACGTGAGCGGCAGCGCCGCCAGGCCGAACAGGTCGCCGCGGACGAAGCGGACCGGGCCGAGTCTCGCGCAGTGCTGGCCGAGATGGAGTCCCTGGGTGACTGGTGACTACGGCTACTCACGTGGCGAGGTATTCCGGATCAAGGCTCCCCGCGATCAGCGTGGGCATGAGCAGGACGGAACGCGGTACGCCGTGATCGTGCAAGCCAACCACCTGTTGTCGCTGTCGACCGTGCTCGTAGCGCCGACGAGCACGAGCAGCCGTGAGACCGACTTCCGCCCGGAGGTCGAAGTCCGGGGCAAGACGACGCGGGTGCTCGTCGAGCAGACCCGGGCTGTCGACCCCGGCAGGCTTGGCGAGAGCGTGGGATGGCTCACCGGCCCGGAGATGGCCGCAGTAGACCAGGCACTGAAAGACGTGCTCGGATTGCCCTAGCAGCACCCGGAAAGCGAAAACGAGCGGCTGGAACACCGGAGTGTTCCAGCCGCTCTGTGGTCTCATTTGCGGTCTCATTCAGGGGCGTACAACGGCATTCAGCTGAGTCCGCGATCATGAATCAATGCAGCTCAGAACGCGCACGGTCATCCGTGAACGGCGACCGGCAGACCTCGAAAGCGTGTGAGGGTGCAAGCCCTCCAGGGGTTCAAATCCCCTCGCCACCGCCATGAAATGTAGAGCCGGTACCCATTGGGTACCGGCTCTACGTGTCTCGATATGTGGTTGTTACTCCAAAAGCCGACTAACGGTCGAAGTTGCCGCGTTTTGCCGCCGCGAGAAAACACACCCACGCGTCGGCCTCGAACGCCAACACGGGCCCCCGCCCCCGCTCCTTCGTGTCGCGCACCCCGACGACACCCCGGGCCGTTCCCACCTCTACGCAGTTGGCACCGCCGTCGCTCCGGAGGCTCTTCCGCCAATTGCTGAACATCATCTCTTCGCTTCCGCCGCCTGAAGAATGAACTCCCGCGAATCCTCGATATTCAGGGCCGCGTCTCGCAGCCGATCATAGGCGTGGCGGTAAGAGGGCAACTTGTCAGCATCAATTGGCTGCGGCCCGATGGCCATGGTGTCGATCAGGCCGATCTCGTCGCCACCCGGCAGCCGGTACAGCGCGAAAGTGTTCTGTGGCAACAGGAAATCGTCGATCACGCGGTTGAGCAGCAGGACCCGTACCGTCACCCGGGGCAGGGCCGAGGCCAGGTGGCGCAGCTGTTCGGCCATCACCGCCGGCGGGCAGGACGGGCGGAGCAGCACGACCTCGTCGAGGATCACCTCGAAGTCGATCGAGCCGATCACCTTCTGCCGGCCCATCCGGACGGCCAGGTTGGCGTCGGTGGCGATCTGGTCGCTGTCGCCGAGCTCCGAACGGATCCGGTAGCGGGCGTACTCCTCCGTCTGGAGCAGGCCCGGCACGATCGCTCCACTGTAGGCGTTGATGGCCGTGACGCCGCTCTCCAGCTCCGCGTACGTCCGCTGGCCCGGTTTGGAGCCGCGGTGTTCCCGCCACCAGCCCTCGACGGAGAGATCCTGCGCCTGGTCTAAGAGGTTGCCGTACTCGGGTTCCCTGATGCCGTACAGGTCGAGGAGGGGGCGGACCCTGTCCACACTGGGCCTGGTCTCCGCCGTCTCCAGGCGGTGCAGGCGCACATAGGACCAGCCGATCTCGCCACCGACCTGTTCGAGGGTCAGGTCCCGTTCCTCGCGCAGCCTCCGCAACGCCTCACCGAACCGAACCCGCCGGACATCCATCGAGTTTCCCTTTCGGGCCGCCGAAGTCACCCGTCTATCTTGTCCGGCCACGGACAACGGCGCTAGCGGTGGTTCATGCGGAACCAGTCGCGCAGGGCTGCGGCGCACTCCTCCTCGCACACGCCGCCGTACACCTCGGGGCGGTGGTTGAGGCGCTGGTCGCGGACGACGTCCCACAGTGAACCGACGGCGCCGGTCTTGGGCTCCCACGCGCCGAAGACGACGGTGGCGATCCGGGCCAGGACGAGGGCGCCCGCGCACATCGTGCACGGCTCCAGCGTCACGACCAGGGTGCAGCCCTCCAGCCGCCAGGTGCCGAGGGCCGCGGCCGCCGCGCGCAGGGCGACGATCTCCGCGTGACCGGTCGGGTCGCCGGTGGCCTCGCGGGTGTTGGTGCCCGACGCGATTTCGCGGCCGGCGGCGTCGTACACCACGGCGCCGACCGGGACGTCGCGCGGATCGGCGGTGCCGGCGACAGCCAGGGCGCGCCGGACCCACGCCTCGTTAGCGGAGCTCCTCGACGTCATCCGCGCAGCCGAGCGTCTCGCAGATCTTCGTCGTGACCTCGGACGGCAGCATGCCCTCCTGGGCGCACAGCTTGAGCAGCGCCACCGCGGGGATGCCCAGATCGGCGAGCAGATCGGCGTCCCCGACCGGATTGCTGTCCGGGTCGGAGGCCGGGCGCTCGTCCTCGTCCTCGTCGTCCTCGTCGTCGAGGTCCGGGAGCCGCTCGGGCTCCAGGTCGCCCAGGAGTGCCGCCCCGAGGGCGGACTCCTCCGCGTACTCGGCGTCGGAGCCGAAGACGCGCAGGTCATTGTCCTCGTCGATCCGCACGACGACGAGATACTCGTCCTCGGCCTCGACGAACAGGAGCGAGAGCTCACCGTCAGCGGCGTCACGGAGCCGGTCGCCGGCGTCCTCGACGTCCCTGACCCCACGCAGCTCAAGCTCCGAGACGGTCCATCCGGAGCCATCCCGTACGACTGCTACAGCAAAGTGCGACACGATCCCCCCGGCCAAGTCGTCAACTTGCCGGAGCGTACCTGGCCGGCAGTCGTGCCAACAAGCGGCGCGCGCTCTCGGGCTACGTGGCCCAACGGCGGCGGAGTGCAATGAGCTCCCGGAGGCGCTCGGAGCGGACCCGACGGGGCTGCATCCTGTCCCGCAGCGCCTTCACGTCGGCCAGCTCGGCAAGGAGCTGCAACCGGCGGCGACGGCGATCGGGTTCAAGTCGCTCGAGCCTCATCGACATGTTCCCACCGTGCCGAACCCACGGGAGCCCCGTCAAGCTCGGCCTGCAAATTGGGCATATTCCAATACGTTGAGTGAGCTTACCAAAGCAGCCAGTCGCCACGCACCCAATACGTGGTGAGCACCACGCCGGCGGCGGCGAGCGCGAACCCGGCGACCAGCGCGATGCCGACCGCGACGCCCCTGTCCCCCCGCAGCGCCAGCAGACCGGCCGCCAGAGCCGCCACGACGCCGGCGAGGATGGTCAACCAGGCGTACCCCACCGCGCCGCCCCAGACGAAGGCGAACAGGAGGAACCAGACGGCCGCCGCGCCGGCCCCGGCGGCGAGCGCCGGCAGCCGGACCGGGTGCGGCTCCCGGAAGTGCGGCCGGCCCGGCCGGGGATAGGGCATCACGCCATCGAGCCTAGCCGAACCTGGCCGGTCGGGGCCCCGCGCGGAAGAGGACCGGCGGGACGGCCGTGGTGGGACCGCCGCTGCCGGGGACTTCCCACTCGTAATCAAAAAATGGGTTAAATGGGGTGGGGTTTAGGCTGTGGCGATGCGGATCGCGGTACTCGGGCTCGGCCTCATCGGCGGGTCACTCCTCCGGGCGCTCACGGCGGCGGGCCACCAGGTCACCGGCTACGACGCCGACCCGGTCACCCGCCAGCTCGCCGGGGCGGCCGGCTCGGTGCGCGAGGCCGTGCGGGACACCGACGTCGTGTTCCTCGCCGTGCCGCTGCCGGCGCTGCCGGACCTGCTGCCCGACCTCGACGGGTACCGGGGCTTGATCAGCGACGTGACGTCCGTGAAGGGGCCGGTGGCCGCGCTGATGGCCGGCCGGCGGTTCGTCGGCGGGCACCCGATGGCCGGCAAGGAGCACTCCGGCTTCGGCTCCTCCGACCCGCTGCTGTTCCGCGACCAGCCCTGGGTGCTGTGCCTGGACCCGGAGACCGACCTGGCCGACTGGCGGACCATGGTCGACCTCCTCGGCGGCCTGCGGGCCCGGATCATCCCCGCCACCAGCGCCGAACACGACGCCGCCGTGGCCAGGATCAGTCACGTGCCACACCTCGTCGCCTCCGCCATCGCCGCGTCCGCCGCCGAACCCGGGGTGCTGGCGCTGGCCGCCGGCTCGTTCCGGGACGGCACCCGGGTCGCGTCCACCGCCCCCGCGCTGGTGGCGGCCATGTGCTCCGGCAACGCCGCCGCCGTCCGGCCCGTGCTCGACGAGCTGATCGCCGCGCTGGGGGCTGCCAGAGCCGCGCTCGACGACCGGGGCGGGCTGATCGACTGGCTCGGCAAGGGGCACGAGGTGCGCCGGCGGTGGCCGCTGCGCGCCACCCCCGCCGGGAAGATCCCCACCGACCGCGAGGGACTGCTCGAACTCGGACGGCAGGGGCACTCGGTCACCTGAAAACCGGGCACGAGGTGTCAGAGACGTGCCGTAGGGTCTCTGCGCATGGGAAACATCGATGACATCGCCAACCGGTACGTCGACGAGTGGGCCCCGTTGGACCCGCTCAGCGCGTCCGGCGTGGGCATCGCGGGCTACGACGACAAGATGACGGACCTGAGCCCGGCGGGCATGGACGCCCTCACGGAGCTCAACCGCCGTACCCTCGCCGCGCTCCTCGCCGCCACCCCCGACGACGAGCACCAGCGGGTGGCCCAGGAGGCCATGGTCGAGCGGCTCGGGCTCTCGGTGGAGATGGACGAGATCCGGTACCGGTCGATGATCAACGTCATCGCCAGCCCCCTCCACGAGGTGCGCGGCGCGTTCGACCTGATGCCCACGGACACCGCCGAGGCCGTCGGCAACATCGCCACCCGGATGGCCATGGTGCCGGCGGCGCTCGCCGGCTACCAGGAGACCCTGCTCCACGACGCGCGCGACGGCTTCGCCGGGGCCCGCGCCCAGATGGAGAAGGTCGCCGCGCAGTGCGACGCCTGGACCGACCCGGACGGGGACAACTTCTACCCCGGGCTGGCCGGCCGGCTCGAGGCCACCGGGGAGCTGCGTGAGCGGCTCGACGCCGGGGCGGCGGCGGCCACCGCGGCGACGGCGGACTTCGCGCGGTTCCTCCGCGAGGAGCTGGCCCCGCTGGGCCGCGAGCGCGAGGCCGTGGGCCGCGAGCTGTACCAGCTGTGTTCGCGCTTCTTCCTCGGCGCGCGCGTCGACCTCGACGAGACCTACGCGTGGGGCTTCGAGGAGGTCGCCCGGCTGCGCGCCGACATGCTCCTCACCGCCGACCTGATCGTGCCCGGCGGCACCGTCGAGCAGGCCGCGGCGGCCCTCGACGCCGACCCGTCCCGCCGGATCGGCTCCAAGGAGGAGTTCCGCGACTGGATGCAGGGCCTCGCGGACAAGTCGATCGCGGACCTGCACGGCACGCACTTCGACATCCCGGAGCAGGTCCGGCACATGGAGTGCATGATCGCGCCCACCAGCGACGGCGGCATCTACTACACCGGCCCCAGCGAGGACTTCACCCGTCCCGGCCGGATGTGGTGGGCCGTGCCGGCGGGCGTCACGTCGTTCGCCACCTGGCGGGAGGTCACCACCGTCTTCCACGAGGGGGTACCGGGACACCACCTCCAGGTCGCGCAGACGGCCGTCCGCAGCGAGGTCCTCAACCGGTGGCAGCGGGTGCTCTCCTGGTGCTCCGGGCACGGCGAGGGCTGGGCCCTGTACGCCGAGCGCCTCATGGGCGAGCTGGGCTACCTCGACGACGCCGGCGACCGGCTCGGCATGCTCGACGCGCAACTGTTCCGGGCCGCCCGGGTGGTCGTGGACATCGGCATGCACCTCGAGCTGGAGATCCCGGCCGGGGTCGGCTGGGACCAGTACGCCGGCCAGACCTGGAACCCGGAGATCGGGTACGAGTTCCTCCGCGCGAACTGCATGATGGCCGACGAGTTCCTCCGGTTCGAGCTGGACCGGTACCTCGGGTGGCCGGGGCAGGCGCCGTCGTACAAGGTGGGCGAGCGGATCTGGCTGCAGGCCCGGGCCGACGCCGAGGAGCGCAAGGGCACGGCGTTCGATCTGAAGGAGTTCCACCGGGCGGCGTTGGACCTGGGGGCGCTCGGGTTGGATCCGCTGCGGGCGGCGTTGGCGCGGATCTAGCTCCTGGTCATGCGGAAGGGGCCCCCGAAACCGGGGGCCCCTTCCTCGTGCTCAGACGTACTTCAACCGCAGGTCGTCCGCCTGCAGCCGGTCTGTCTTCAGGAAGACCAGCTCGATCTCCGCACTCGTGAAGAACGGGTCGGAGATCTGCAACGGCGGCGGGGAGTCCGGGGTGAAGGTGAGCGGGATCAGCCCGAACAGCCAGCCGGAGAACTTGCTGGTGTAGAACTCCACGTGCCCGGTGACCGTGAGCTGGGTGGAGTTCTGGCGCAGGCTCTTCTTCGTGGCGCCGTCGTAGCTGTCCATCTCGAACGGCGTCGACTGGGCCTTGTCCATCGAGAACTTCAGCACCCGGATGGTGCCGCCGCCCCGGACCGGCAGGTCCACGACCCCGTCGTAGTGCATGCCCCACATCTGCTGCCGGGCGGCGCGCATGTAGGACTTGCCGACGACCATGTCCTGGTCGGCGGCCGCGGCGAGCATCCGGTGGCACAGCGGGCTCGCGGTCGGCGAGGGCTGGGCGGCCGGGGCCGCGGCGATCCGGCGGGGCGCGGACGAGTCCGGCTCCGACTTGAGGTCGAACGGCCACCACCACGGCTTGTCCGGCGTGGGGCTGGACACCGGGGCCGGGGCCACGGTGGTCGGGCCCGGGGCCGGCTTCGTGGGGCTGGTCGCGGTGGCGGTGGGTGCCGGGCCCGTCGTGGGCTGGCCCGGCGTCGTGGGCTGGCCCGGCTTGGTCGGGGTGGCGGGGCTGGTCTGCGGCTTGGCCGTCTGGCCGGGCGGGATCTGGCCCGGCGCGCACGGGATCGCCCCGGGCGGGGCCGCGTCGGCCCGGTCGGTCAGGCCGCCGGCCATGGCGCCGGTGACCCCGAGCGACAGGGCGAGGATGGCCACGCCCATCGCCTGGCGGGCCTTGGCTCCCGAGCGGACATCCGCCGGGGCCGGGTCGTCGTCGGGGGTGGTTGATGACTTGCGGTGCCGGGTGGGGCGGGGCCGGACGCCCGGTGCGGCGTCCGGTTCCCCGGCACCCGGCCCCGAAGCCGCCGGGCTCTGGGCCGAGGTGGACTGGGCCGGGACTGATCCGGCCTGGACGACCCCGGGCTGCACCGGAATCGCCCCGGCCTGGGCGGTCAGGCCCGGTGCCGAAGCCGCCTGATCCGACGCGAGCGAGCCGGACGGCGCCCACTCGGCGACGACCGGCCCGGACGTGCGTGGCGCGCCCGCGATCGGCCCGGAGGAAGCCGATGCCGGCCCGGAGGGGTGCTGCTCGGTCGCCGGCGGGCCGGAGGGACCCGGCTCGGCCAGGCCCAGCTCCGCCAGCCCCGGCTCCGCGGCGGACTCCGCCTCGGGCAGATCCGCGTCGTCGGCGGTCTGGACCGCCGGGATCACGGCCGTCGGGTACTCCTCGCCGTCCGGCGACTCCGCCCCCGCCGGGGCCACCGGCGCCACCGGGGTCCACGCGAACGCCATCGAGCCACCGACCAGCGCCAGCAGGGTCCCGACGACGAACCCGCCGAAGTTGGTGAACGGGAAGGCCGCGAGGCCCAGGACGATGCTGACGATGCTGAAGAACGTGCGCTGCACGGGCTGGAACCAGAGCAGTACACCGCAGAGCATCAGAACCCCGCCAATGATCATGCCGCCGAGCGCCCCCATGCCGGCGTGGATCATGATCCCGATCTGGGTCCACGGGATCGAGATGATCTCGAGCCCGGCGAGCAGCGCCAGCAGGCCGCCCCAGAACGGACGGCCGCGCCGCCAGCCGCGGAACGATTGCCAGGCCCTACCGGGAAGGGTGGACACGTGCGCCTCCTGCATTTCCATCACGCGTTGGGGGATATCGCAGAACCGGGGCCGCCGTACTCGCCGGGGCCCCGGTCAGCGCGCTACTTAGAAGCAGGGCTTGTTCTCGAGCGTGACCTTGAGGCTCATGCCGGTGAGCTTGAACGTGCCGGCGTTGGTCGCCCACGCCTGCTGCTTGACGCCGAGGAGGGTGGCCTTGGTCGCCTGCTGGCCGAACATGCCCGGCGCGCCGGGGCCGGCGCCCTTGTCCATGGTGCCGGCGTCGATGCCGATGTCGATGCCCTCGAAGACGGCGTCGCCCTCCATCGAGTCCATCGCCAGGAAGAGGTTCTCCGCCTCGACCGGGTTGGCACCGTTGCCGGCCCGGATCGTCATCGTGATGAAGCCGAGCGGGCTGTGGGTGTCGGTGACGACCGACTGACACATGCCGCGCACCGTGGCGGTCTTGGCCGCGGCGACCGCGACCGGGTGCGGGGTCCCGTTGCTCTCCTTCTTGATGTCGCCGTACTGGGCGAAGCCGTTGACGACCATCGAGTCGGCCGAGATCTGGAACCGCTGTCCCGAGACCGCGAACGACGAGGCGATGGCGCCGTTGCTCATACCCATCACCATGACCGCTGCGGCGGCGGTGGCGGGGACCATCACCATGGCGAACTTACGCCAACGGGTACGACCGACCAGTGTTTCCTTCACATTTCCTCCTCGGGCGGCGCCGCCGTCTGTGCGGGCGGCACGGACGGGCGCGGGGTGTGGTCTCCTGTGGTGGTGATGAGGGTCACCCACTCCAGTGGTGGTGATGCTGCCGCGATCCTCGTCACAGAACAACCCCTGAGCTACCCGCCAGTAACACTGTCGGGTAACGTCATGCCCGGCCGGCTTCGCGCTCGGTAGTCAACGGCGTGGATATTCCGCCGAAACCCGGATGAAACACTGCGGAAAAACCCCGGAACACGTGACTGTCCGCGACTGGGACCCACAAGTTACGGTTAGGTAACAACTTCGGTTCTAGAAGCCAGATATCGGACGAGCACTGTCGAATACGTCGCGCAGCTCGATCGTCTGGTATGGATTCGCGCACGGGGCGCCGCTCGTGACCATCATCCGCCGGTCGTCGAGATCCATCACCACGGAACTCGCGGTCACCGACCACAGCTCCTCCGGGTCGGCGGGATTGACGTGCCGGCAGATCGCGTACGGATACCCGAGGTGGTCCTGCAGCGCCTCCGCCACGTCCTTCTCCGCCACCCGGCGCTCGGCCGCCGCGGCGCCGAGCACCTGGCGCAGCCGGAAGTCCCGGAACAGCGACGAGCCGCCGCCCAGGTCGTAGAACCGGTCGCGGATCCCGATGCCGGAGACGAAATGGTTCGAGTGCGTCAGCAGCCCGTCGACCGGGAGCAGCCGGCCGGTCAGGCCCGGGGCCAGCTCCAGGTCCACCGCCGTGCCGCCGGCCACCCCGATCAGCAGGTTGATCGAGGCGCTGCGGGGCAGTGAACACACCCCGAGCGACACCGAGATGCCCTCCTGCGCGTCGAGCACTGCACGGATCAGCACGTGGTACGGCACGCCGCCGGGTCCACCGTCCCGGTCGCTGGCCAGCAGGTTGACGCCGACCCCGACGCCGGCGGAGTTCAGCCCGGCCTTGGCCAGCATGCCGGCCTCCGCGAGGGCCAGCACCTCGTGGCCGCGTTCGTCACGGGTGGCCAGGACGAGCGTGAAGGGGCTCTGCGACGGGTACCAGTCCCAGTTCTGGCCGAGGAGCGTGTGGCCGGAGGACGTGTGCTCCGGGAGGACGGCGACCCCGGTGCACTCCGTGATCTTCGGGACCATCAGCTCGGTACGCGCGTTGAGGGCGTAGATGTCGCCGACCGGCAGGCCCGAGCCCTCCGCGACGCCGTCGAGCATGGCGGCGATCCGCGGCGTGTACCGCCGGGTCGTCGCGCGGAACTCCTCGCCGAGGCGGGTCACCGTCTCCGGGTCGTGCCCGCCGGACACCCGGAACTTCACCAGGTAGTCGGCGAAGTTGCCGGCGATCAGCTCGGCGGCCTGGCGGCCGTAGCTGACGCCGATCTCGGTGGGGGTTCCCTCGGCCACGATCACGGGCAGCGTCATGCCCCGAGGCTATCGACGCGGCGAGGCGTTAGCCAGGCGGATTCCGCTGAATTCGAGCGTGCTGGCGATCACCCTGTCCCAGAATCCCCAGAGGTGGGTCATGAGACGCAGCTCGATGTCGGCGTCGGCGTGCGCGGCCAGCAGGTCACCGACCGGCTCGGCGGGACCCAACGGCTCGACCGGTTCGGTGGCGACGACGGCATGGTCGAAAAGTGGACGGAAGGGGGCCGCCGGGAGGCGGTACCCGAAAAGGGTCGTGCTCTGGATCCTCGCCAGCCAGGCAAACTCGACGGCGTGCACCCTCGGGGCCCCGAGCCAGCGCCGGTCGGCCTCCGTGGTGTCCGGGCCGACCCACGCCATCGCGCGCGGGCACTGCCGGGGGAACCAGTAGTCCGGGGCGCGGTCGAAGCCGACCGCCCAGACGTAGGCGCCGGGCTGTTTCGCTGTCGGTGCCACGTGCGGCACGAATCGGGTGATCGTCGGGTCCTCGGAGAAGTGCAGCACCTGGCCGGGTTCGGGACGCATCCCCCGAGGGTCCCTGACCCGGGCGGGTCAGGGACACCCATTTCCGGGTACGCGGTCAGCGCGTCGCCGACGGCGTCGGCGAGTTCGGGGCCGGGGTGGCCGGGAAGCCCGAGTGCGTCGGGGCCACCGCGGACGGGGTGGCGCACATCGGGTGCGCCCACGGGCAGGGCCCCGGCGACGGCGGTGCCACCGTGTTCGGCGCTCCCGTCGGGCGAGGGGTGCCCTTCGGGGACTGCGGCGCCCGGGTCGGGCTCGGCTGGGGCTCGGCGGTGCCGGTCGGGTCGCACCCGTCCGGGCTCGGGGTCGGTCGGTCCCCCGGGCTCCGCGGCGACGGCGTCGGCCAGCCGGGCGGCGGGGACGACGGGGCTGGGGTCGACTGCGGCGGGACCGGCGACGAGCTCGGCTTCGTGCTGCCGGTGGGCGACGGGGTCGGGTGGGTCGATCCGGGCGACGACGGCCACGGGGTCGGTGGGCCGCTCGGCGCCTGGGTCACGCACCCGGCACCGCCGCCGGACGCCGGACTCACCGCGGTGTCGCCGCCGCCGACCGTGAACGCCGCGGCGGCGGTCGCTGCCAGGACCAGCGGGGCCACGCCGGCGGCCACCACGATGCCGACCGTGCGCCGCCGGCTCGCGGCCCGGACCGCGCCGACCCGGTGCGGGGACAGTTCCATCCGGGCGGCGTCGTGCACCCGGGTCAGGGCCCGGCGGAGCAGCAGGTCGTCCTGGGCTGGGAACTCATCGGGCATGGGGGGACGCCTCCTCGGAGTCGCGGAGCTGGGTCGCGAGCGCTGCCCGGCCGCGGTACAGCCAGGTCTTGACGGTGCCTTCGCGGGCCCCGCACATGTCGGCGATCTGGGCGACGGACATGTCCGCCAGGTAGTGCAGGACCACGGCCCTGCGCTGGTTGGCCGGCAGCGTGGCCAGGGCTGCCATCAGCGCCACCCGGTCGGGGGCCGGGCCGTCGACGGTGCGCGGGCGGTCCAGCCGGGCATAGCGGCGGGCGATGATCAGGCGACGGATCCGGCTGGTGGCGAGGTTCCAGGCGACGCGGCGTACCCAGCCGACGGGTTCCTCGTACCGGCTGACGCGTCCCCATCGGACCCAGGCTCGGCAGAACGCCTCCTGAACCACGTCCTGCGCCTCGCCCATGTCGCCCAGATACACGTAGAGCTGGGCCGCGAGGTCGGAGAAGTTCGCGCCGTAGAACTCGACGAACCCCGGTTCCATCGAACTGGTGGCCAGTGTCCCGTCCCGGGCGTAGGTCATCATCATGATCAGAACACGCGTCGGCGGACCGAAAGGTCACACGCCGATCTACTGCACGTCCCGCAGCACCCTGGTGATGTTGATCCGGCTGATGTCCAGCGCCGCGCGCAGATGGTCGATGATCCGCTCGCCGTTGAGCCGGCCGCAGGTCAACAGATCGAAGTTCGCCGAGTTGTACTCCGGCCACGTGTGCACGCTCAGGTGCGACTGGGACAGCACGAGCACCCCGGTGACCGCCCCGTTCGGGAACCGGTGCACCGACTCGCCCAGCACCTGGGCGTGCCCGGCCTCCGCCGCGTCGCGCATCAGGGCCATCAGCCCGGCCTCGTCGGTGAGCAGAGCTGTGTCGTCCAGCCACACGTCCACGGCGTAGGAACACATCTCGTCCGCCTTGCCGGCTTCACCCGGCAGCGGTGCCTGACTCATCTGGGAACCCTTCACTGGACTCCGCCCAGTGTACAGACGACTACTGGCAGGTCAGGCCGTTGAACCGGGCACCGTGTGCTATACGACAGCAGCCCGGACGAAGGCGCACAGCGTGCCGATGGACCGCAGGGACTCCAGCGCCCAGTCGTCCGCGGCGACGTCCACGCCGAATCTGGCCTTGACCAGTTCCAGGAGGCGCACGCCGTTCAGGGAGCCGAGGCCCAGGCCGCCGTCGAACAGGGCGGTGTCGGCCGGTAGGTCTGCGACGTGGGCCGGGTCCAGGTCCAGGACCTCGGCGAGGGCCGCGCGGATGCCGGTCTCGACGTCCGGCAGGTCGGCGGCGCGGTTGTCGTCGGTCACGCCGACCACCCCTTTTCCTCGAGCGTCAGGTGCGCGACGGGCGGCATCTCGGTCAGGTCCCGGCGGAGCAGCACGGCCCGGTTTCCGTCGCCGTCGGTCGGCTCGTCCGCGTCGTGGGGCCGCGCCGGAGCGGTGCCGGTCGGCGGGGCGGCTCCAGCAGGCGGGGTGACGGCCGTGAAGCCGACCCGGCGCAGGAGGAGGCGCAGTTCGAGGTTCGCGAGGTCCGTGCGGATCTCGACGAGGAGTTCCCGCGCGCCGGCCGCGCGGGCCCGGTCGACCAACCAGCCGAGGACCGCCACCGGCACCTCCCGGCCGGCCGCCCGGCAGGACACCATGAACAACCGGATCCGCCACGACGCGCCGCGCTGGACGAGGGCGGTGCTGATCTGGCCGTACTCTCCGAACCGGTCGGCCAGGCGGACCACGGGCACGAACCAGTCCGGATCGTCGACCAGCGCGGCGAGCTGGTCGGCGGACCACTGCTCACCCGTGGTGTTGAACCGGTGGGTGCGCGCGACCAGCTCGGCGATCCTCGGCACGTCCACCGGGCCGGCCGGGCTCACCGTGAGCACCATGCCGCACGAGCGGAGGAACTCCTCCCGGGAACCGGCGAAGTCCTGTTCGGCGGCGACCCGGCGCTGCTCCTCGCGGTACCGGTCAGGTCGTGATCTCGCTTCCGCCGTCACCGCCTCCGGGAACAGCTCGTCGAACCGCCCCCGGAGCTCCTCCGGCGACAACACCAGGACCTCGGGCAGCAGCGCGGCCACCTCGGCCCGCTCGAACGGGTTATCGTCCACGAACGCGACAGCGTCCGCCCCGATGCCCAGCGTGTCCACGATCCGACGGATGGCCACGCTCTTGTCGCCCCAGCCCAGCTGCGGCGCGACGAACCGGTCGACCAGGTCCGGATGCGCGGCGAGCGCCGCGGCCAGGGTCGGGTCGGTGCGGCTGGCGACGCTGTTCACGACGCCCCTGGCCTCCAGGGCCGCCATCAGCTCCAGCGCCCACGGGTACGGGGTCGGCAGCGTGCCCTCCGCGCCCTCGATCGCGATCCCCGGCCACACCGTGCCGTCGAGATCCCAGACCACACACTTCACAGTTCGATCTTCCTGCGGAGCGTGAGGTGTACCGGCTCGAAGTCGAACTTGCGGTACAGCACCCGCATGCCCTGGTTGCCCATGTACACCTTGCCGACGATCTCACCGGCCTCCTTGCGCCGGGCGAAGTCCAGCCCGTACGCCAGCAGCGCCTCGCCGACCTCCTCGCTGTCGGGACCGGGGTCCACGGCCAGCGAACGGAAGTTGATGTAGCGGTCCTCGGTGAGGAAGTTCGTGTTCACGGCCAGCCACATCCAGCCGACCACGGCGTCGTCCTCGTCGACCGCGACGATCATGCCCTCGGCGTCCCTGGTCAGCCCCTTGCTCAGCTTGCCCCGGTGCACCTCGGGGTCCACGACGGCGTCCGCGCCGAAGGAGACCTGCGCGATCACGATCTCGTAGCCGACCAGCGCGTCGAGGTCGGCCTCCGTGGCCTGGCGGAGTGTGTGTGCCATGTCAGTCACTTGTCCCGAATCAGTTGCAGGGGGCGGAACCTGTCGCCGCCGCACTGCGCGCAGCCGGCCTCCTTGAGCGCGGCGATGGTCGGCCACTCGGCGTCCCTGCCCACCGCGTACCGGGTCGCGCAGCCGTTGCAGACGTACTCCCGGGCCGCGCTGCGCTGGTCGGCCGTGTACAGCGGACCGGCGTGCGCGCCCTCGACGAGTGGAGCAGTCTCCGCCGTCGTCGACAGGTACTGCAGGTGGCTGACGCCGGCGATGATGCCGGCCCCGAGGTACTCGTTGAAGTTGCGGTGCATCGCCTGCACCGTCAACCCCAGCTCGGTGATCACCCGCTGGACCTGGAGCGTGTTCGCCGGCCCCTTCGGCCCGAACGAGAACACGACCGACCGCCCCGGCCCGGGGACCAGCGCCTCCACGGCCCGGGACAGGAACAACCCCGCCCCCTCCGTCGTGTACGGCGGGTCTGTCAGCGCCAGGTCGAACCCCTTCCGGAGGGGTTCGGGCAGCGGCTCGCGCAGGTCGTGCTCGACCAGCTCGGCGGTCACGCCCAGCTCGGCCAGACAGCTCCGGGTGTACTCCAGGATCTCCGGCGAGATGTCCACCACGGCCAACCGCTGCACCAGCGGCCGGTCGATCGCCGCCCCCACGGCCGCGATGGCCACGGCCATCAGGTCGTCGTCGCCGACGCACAGGGCGGCGCGGCTCGGCAGCAGCCCGTACCTCATGAGCAGGAGGACCCGGCGCACCTTCGTCTCGACCGTGGCGAACGACTGGTCCAGCGTGAGGTCCACGCCCGGCGCCGACTCCATGATCAGGGCCAGCCGCTCGAGCACCGGGTCGAAGTCCGCCGGGATCTCCACCGAGTGCCCGTCGCAGGACTGGCACGTCGCCGCGGCGCTCAGGTCGATCGGCAGGCTCTCCAGCAGGGTGCGGCCGGCGTCGGTCAGCCGGCTCGGCCGGTTGGTGGTCACGACGCCCCGGGTGCGCAGTTCGTTGTTGATCGCGGCGATCACGGGGAGCGGCAGCCCGACGTGCCGGCTCACGGCCTTCGTCGAGGCCGGCTCCAGCTCCCGGATCGCGCGGAGCACCCGTTCGACCCCGGACTCGCCCTCCTGGAGCCCGACCGCCTCGGCCACTGCGGTGAGCAGGCCGGCGAGGTCGCCGTTGATCATGCTTTGTCCTTTGTTCCAGCGGGCGGGAGGAGTCTACCCGCACGAACTGACCGGCAGGGTGAGTTCTGCACGTGGCCGGGGCGTTGTACTGTGGTCCGCACGAGTGACACCTGACGTCTTCGGGGCCCGCCTGTAGAGGGCCGCCCCGATTGTGTGCGAGGGGAGCGGCCATGGGGCGCGGCCGTGCGAAGGCCAAGCAGGCGAAGGTGGCCCGGGAGTTGAAGTATTCCTCCCCCACGACGGACTTCGACCAGCTTCAACGCGAGCTTGCCGGCGGGGGGTCGCTGCCACAGGGGCAACGCGACGACCTCGACGAGGACGACGACCCCTGGTCGCCGCGGTTCTCCCGGCTCTGACCATCACCTGACGCCCGGCCCGGGTTCCGACCCGGGTCGGGTCTCTGTGACCTTCCGGCGGATTCACCGCTGATCGCGAGCTTTGTCATGCCCACCGGGCGGTTCCGCCGCTGGCGGGCACGGGTTCGCGTCCCGTTCAGTGCGGGTTCGCGGCCGGGGGGACGGGTTCGCGGTCAGGCGTCGATGATCGGGCGGGGTGCGCTCGTCGCCCAGTCGGGGTCGGCCACCGTCACCGCGTTCTTCACGTTGCACGCCGGGCAGTCGTAACGGACCCGGTAGGTGGTCTCCGCGCCCCGGACCCGCTCGATCGGGCCGAGCAGCCGGATCCGGTGGCCGCCGTTGCGGGGACACACGGGCGCGTTCTTGCTGGCCATGACTGCTCCCCCTGCGTTCAGATCGAGCGGAAGCTTATCACCGGGGCGAATCGGCGACATGAGCTGAGCCGGCGGACCGATCCGTGGTCACGCCGCCAGCCGACCCGACACACGGCGATCCGGAACGGGCCGAGTTGGCGGATCAGTGCCAGCACAGATTATTCGGGGGCGCATGGAGCCTCGACCTTTCCAGCTATCCTTTCCAAATTTTTCTGCACGGAAATTTTCAGCTCAAACTAATGGAGCTGAACGAGATTCGCATTCTTATCTTTCTCTGACAATGAAATAGCGTCGAGCCATACCTCTCGCCAGGGCTGCCGTCAAGGCGCACGGCAAATGCTGGATGATCGGCGGATCGCATGGCCGCACCGCCCTCCCGGGTGAGCCGAAGGGACGAATGGCGTCCCGTAACGCCCTGCTGCTAACGTCTTCCAGGTCGCCAGAACGGCAGAACAGTCCACAGTCGACCATGCGGTGTCCGACCCGCGGATAAGCGATCTTCAAAATATGTTCGCGCTACTGACTTCAGTACAGGAAAGCGCTTTCTCAATGGCCCCGGAACGTTCCGTTCCTGCGATGGGGAGTTCGCCCCATTGTTGATCCAGTAGCCCCGTGGTCTTCTTCCGGAGGTTGACTCAGGCGATGCACGCGAGTCCCATGTGGAGGTGTCGTGAGTGAGATGATCGGAGCTGATCCGACCCAGTTGGAGAACCTCGGCCAGCAGATGCGGACATCGGCGGGGCGGCTGGACTCGATCCGCTCGGAGGTCGGGCTGGCGCTCGGGCACTCGCACTGGGACGGCCCCGACGCCGACCAGTTTCGCGGCCAGTGGGCCTATCAGCTGTCCGGACTCCTGCACACTGCCGCCCTGGCCACGGCGGAGGCCGGCAAGGTCCTGGTCGGCAACGCCCACCAGCAGATCGACGCCAGCGCCGACTCCGGCGGGTCCGCGGAGGGCAGGCACGCCGCCGGCCGAAACGAGGAGCACGCGGAGGGCGAATCAGAGGACCTGGTCGAGAAGATCCTGGGCGTCGCCCAGGGCCTGATGCTCGCCGCCCGGGGCATTGACCTCGCGCCCCTCATTCCCAACGCCATCGACACGTTGCGGAAGCTGCCCGGCGCGCTGAGGGACGGGACCCTGCTGCGTGACGCGCTGAAGGGCGGCGAACTCGTCGGTGCCGCCAGGGTAGCCGAGAGGCTGAACCCGGCGATGCTGGTGGTCGGCGCGGGTATCGACGGCTTCGATTTCGGATACAACCTGGCCAAGGACCCCGACAGCGCGGCGACATGGAAGGCCGGCGCCGACATCGCCTTCGACATCGCAGAGGCGGCCACGCTCGAGTTCCCACCGTTGGCGGTGGGGATCGGAATTGTGCACTTCGGCTACGACATCGCCGAGATGGTTCACCCGGGGATCGCGAAGGCGGTGGGCCACGCCTACATCGACACGGCCAAGAGCATCGGCGATGTCGCGGTGGGCGCGGTCGAGACGGGGCTCCACGGGCTGGAGTCCGGGTTCAAGTCCGCTGGTCACTTCCTCGGCTTCTAACTCTGCCCCAGAAAGGATCGCAGTCGACATGACCGACTCCCTCGTCCTCACCTTCGCGGAGATCGAGTTCGCGCTCCAGGCCGGGCCCGCCCAGGCGACGGCGGTCCGCGAGCACCTACGGTTCACGCGAGCGACCGAGACCGAAGCCGTGGCCGCGGCGGGGCTCGCCTCGCTGCTCGCACGGGGGCTGTGCACGCTGACCGGTACGGACGCGGTGCCCACTCCACGGATGGTGGCGATCACGGCCGGCCTGGCCGGTTGGCGCATCCACACGGAGGTCGCCGGACGGATCGCGGACCGGGTGGCCCTGACCCACCTGTTCAGCGGCCCCGACGCCCGGGTCGCGCTGTCGCCCGGCGCGTACGGACAGTTCGCGATGGAACTCCTTGACCCGACGGAGCCCCTGCTCGCACCGGTGACCCGGTTCGTGGACGCCTGCGTGGCCGGCGGCAGCGGGTCCGCCGTGTTGATCCGGTCGACCCGCGACGGCCGGACGGTCAGCCTGGGGGTGGCGGTCGACGAGGCCGGAGCCTGGTTCGTCGCGGACTCGGAGGGCAGCCCGGGCCAGGGGACGCCCACCACCCGGGAGTCCGTGGTGTCGCGGATCTCCGAGTTGCTGGGACCGGTGTCCTGAATGGTGACCGTGCGTTCGGGAACCGCGAGCGACGCTGGCCGGGTCCGTGAGCTCAACGAGGACAGCTCCCTGACGATGGCCACGATGTTCGCCGTGGCCGACGGGATGGGCGGACACGCGGCCGGCGAGGTGGCCAGTCGCCTCGCCGTCGCCCGGCTCGGCCGGCTCGGCGACCGGCCGGGCCTCAAGCCGGCGGACGTGCGTGCCGAGCTGGCACTCGCCAACGAGGAGATCCTCGCCTCTGCGGCGGCGCATCCGGAGCGTGCCGGGATGGGTACCACCGTCGCGGGTCTGTGCCTGTTGAGGTTCGCCGGCTCCGAACACTGGGTGGTGTTCAACATCGGCGACTCCCGCGTGTACCGGTTCGCCGAGGACTCCCTGTCCCGGATGACCGTCGACCACTCCGAGGTCGAGGAACTGGTGGCGGCGGGGGTGATCAGCGCGGCGGAGGCTCGGGAGCATCCCCGCCGCAACGTCGTCACCCGGGCGTTGGGCATGGACCCGGCGCCGGACGCCGACCTGTGGATGTTCCCGCCCACGCCCGGCGAACGGTTCCTGATCTGTTCGGACGGGCTGTCCACCGAGCTCGGCGATCCGGAGATCGCGGCGGTGCTCTGGGCCGAGCCGGTCGCGCAACGGGCGGCGCGCACGCTCGTCCGTCTGGCCGTGGAGGCTGGTGGCCGGGACAACGTGACCGTGGTGGTCGTGGACCATGTGGCCTGCGACGACGACACTGCCAGCGAGGACACCCTGCCGAGGTCCCAGGCCGTGGAGACCCGGTGAGCGGACCGGATGTCCGTTACGCGCCGGGAACGTGGGTCGCCGTCACCGGACCGGAGCTGTGGCTCTTGGCAGATGTGGAATCCGACGACCCCGTGGTCGGTCGGTGGTGGGACCTGATCCGAGCTGGGGGCGACTGTTACGCGGTGCTCGACGAGAGCCTGCGGAACGGGTACCACGCCGTGGGAAGTTTCGCCGTGGTCCGGCACGCGTACGGCGTCGCGCACGTCATCGTGCGCGGCGGGGCGTGGGTGGACCTGGTGACCGTGGCTGGTGGCGAGATCCGGATCCGGACCGAGGGCATCGCCGACCTCGTCGACCGCATGGTGGACGAGGCGCTGACCGGATTCCGGGTGCGCGGTCCCGGTGCGGGGGCCGCCGGTCCGCTGCCCGTGACCGGCGGCGTCGTGCTGGCCTCCGACCTCGTCGTGGAACTGCGGGGCACGGCGTCCGCCGGGTCGTTGTCGTGTCCGCCGGAGGAACCAGAGCCGGCCCCCGTGCCCGAGTTCGAGTTCGAGCCGGTCGACCCGGTGCCGGGGCCGGGGCCGGATCCCGTGCCCGCGTCGTGGACCGGGCCGCCACCGACGCCCGACTCCGACCCGGGTCCCCGGCCGCACGGAATCGCGGAGTCCTGGGCGGCACCGGTGATCAGCCTGGCTGCGACCCCAGAGCCCGAACAGGGCACGTATGACGGTCTCTTCGGCGAGACCCGGATCCCGGCCACCGAGGAGGAGGAGTTCGGCCCCCCACCCGAGGCGGACCCGCCGGTACGGGCCGCCGGCGCCGAGGCGACCCAGCTCCCGACCGAAACCCTGACCCCGGACGTGTACGACCACGTTCCCGGCCTGATCGAGGACGTGTCGTGGGCGCTGCCCGGCGGGACGGGCGCCCCCGCGCGACCGGCACCGGTCGCCACCCGACGCACTGGGTCCCTGCCCACGGTTCCGGTGGACGCCTACGCGACGACGTACAAGCCGCGCCGCGCCGCCACGACCGCTGACGGCGGACCGACGGTGTCTGCGATCCGGTGCGCCGCCGGCCACCTCAACCCTCCGGACGCCGCGACCTGCCGGCTCTGCCGTGATCCGATCACCGATCGGTCCGCGACCCGGGTGCCCCGACCGGTCCTCGGCGTGCTGCGGCTGCCGAAGGACGACGTCATCCCGCTCGACCGCGGCGTCATCGTCGGCCGAGCTCCCGACGCCGCCGACGGGCCCGGCGGGCCACACCTGGTCCGGCTGCCGAGCCCCGACAACGACATCTCCCGCAACCATGTGGAGATCCGACTGGAGGACTGGCGGGTACTCGTCGTGGACCTCGGTTCGACGAACGGCACGCTCGTCACCGCGCCCGGTGGGGGCGTGACCGCGTTGACGCCGAACCGGCCGGAGGCCCTGGAACCGGGCTCCGTCGTGAGCCTGACCGACGACACGTCCTTCCGGTACGAGGTGAGCGGATGACCCGCCGGCCGTCGCCGCCCCAGATCCCCGGCTACCGCTACGACCGGGACCTCGGAGGCGGCGGCTACGCGACGGTCTACGTCTACGAGCAGCTCAGCCTGAACCGCGAGGTCGCGATCAAGGTGCCGAAGGACGCCGGTACGGACGCGGCGGCACGGGCCCAGTTCATCGCCGAGGCCCGCACCATGGCCAGGCTCGGCAACCACGCGCACATCATCCAGGTACTGGAGCAGTCGGTGTCGACCGACGGCCAGCCGTACCTCGTGATGCCCTTCTGCTCTGGTCCGAACCTGGCTGAGCGGGCGTCCGGCCCGCCGATCCCCGTGGCCGAGGTGCTCCGGATCGGGATCACGGTCTCCGGCGCCGTGCAGGCCACCCACCAGGTGGGCATCGTGCACCGGGACATCAAGCCAGCGAACCTGCTCACCGACGAGTTCAAGAAGATCCTGCTCGCCGACTTCGGCGTCGCCGGTCCCGTCGCCGAGTCCGAGGACTACGAGGACTTCGGGGTCTCGGTGCCCTGGTCGCCACCCGAGATCCTGGCCGGCGAGTGGGGCGGCATCCGCTCAGACGTGTACTCGCTCGGCGCGACCCTCTGGCACCTGCTCGTCGGCCGGTCCCCGTTCGAGATCCCCGGTGGGGACAACTCGCAGAAGGCGCTGGAACGACGGATCCACACGGGCTCCGCCCCGGCGACCGGCCGGCCCGACGTACCCGCGGCGCTGGAGGCCCTGCTCGCCCGGACCATGTCCAGGACGCCGGCGGCCCGGCCGGCGTCGGCGAGGGTCCTGGAGTCCGAGCTGGCCCGGATCGAGAGCCGCCTGGCTCCGACGGTGGCCACGCCGGACCCGGGACCCACCACGCCGCGCACCCCGGCGCACGACCTGACCACCCGCCGCGTCGTGACCGCACCGGGGCCGAAGCCGCCCGGTGTCGAGCCCGGTGTCCCCACAACGGTCGACCGGCCCGACTCGGTGAGGCCGCTACCGGTCCCGCCGCCGGTCGGGCACACGCAGCGAAAGCCCGTGCCGGAGCCGACCGTGGACGCTCCCGCCACCGACCGCGCCCGCTGGCCCGGCCGTTGGCTGACCGGTACCGGCGTGCTGGTGCTGGCGACCGTCGGCGTCGTGGTGGCCGTGGTACTGCACGGCTCGGATACCGCGGCCCCGCACCGGGTCCTCGACGAGAGCACGGGCCAGAGCGCCGGCGACGACACCCCGCCCGGCCGGCCGACGGTCGCCGTGACAAGGTCCGACCCCGCACACCTGCGGTTCAGCTGGACCTACTCGGCGCCGCAGGCCACGGACACGTTCACCTGGCGCACCCCGGACGGGGCCAGGACCGGGATCGCGCCGAAGGCCGTGCTGGACCTCGACGACCCGGCGGGGACCGAACTCTGCGTGCAGGTCAAGGTCGTCCGTGCCGACGGCAGCCACGCGAGTGCCGACTGGTCCGCCGCGGGATGTGCCAGGTGAGCGCGAGGTCGGCGTCGGTGACCGTGGAGTTCTGCGGCGAGTCCCACCCCGTGTCGGCCGGCGAACCGCTGGTCATCGGTCGGGAGGGCCGGCTGACCATTGACGACAATCCGTACCTGCATCGGCACTTCCTCCAGGTCGGCGACCAGGCGTCCCTGTGGTGGCTGACGAACCTGGGCAGCCGGCTCACCGCGACCGTCGCCGACGAGCAGGGCATGTTGCAGGCGTGGCTGGCACCCGGCGCCCGGCTGCCGCTGGTGTTCGACCGCACGTTCGTGTGGTTCACGGCCGGTGGCACGACGTACGAGTTCGAAATCGTGCTGGATGACCCGCTGTTCGTACCGGTCGCACCGACCGCCAGCGATGCGGGGAGAACCACCATCGGCCGGATGACCTTCACCCCCGATCAGAAGCGGCTGATCGTCGCCCTGTGCGAGCAGATGCTGCGCCGCGGCACCCGGGGTGCGGGCGGCATCCCGACCTCCGCCCAGGCCGCCGCCCGGCTCGGCTGGCAGCTGACCAGGTTCAACCGAAAGCTCGACAACGTCTGCCAGAAGCTGGCCCGCGCCGGCATCCGGGGACTGCACGGCGAGCCTGGTCGGTTGGCGGTGAACCGGCGGGCGCGCCTGGTCGAGTACGCGCTGGCCGCCCGGCTGGTCGAGCACGCCGATCTCACCATGTTGGACGGTTCCACTTCGAGTAGGGGGCTCTAGATGGGCAAGCGACGCCTGGTGGGATTCGCGTCGGGGGTGGCGTTGGCGGTCTGCGCCGCCGTCCTCGTCGTGTACGCGGTGTTCGCCACAGGCTACCCCGTCCGACACGTCGAACTGAACGACGGCGGCATCTGGGTCACCAGCGACCGCGACGGGCTGTTCGGCCGGCTGAACAAGCCAGCGGGCTCGTTGGACGCCGCGTTCTACCCGCCCGGCGGCGCACGCCTGAACTACCAGCTCGACATCAGCCAGAACGGGTCGGCCGTCGTGGCCAGGGACCGGGCGGCGGGCAAGCTGTTCCCCGTCGACGTGACCCGAGGAGTCACTCTCGGTGATCAAGGTCTGCCCGTGAGTGAAAGTCAGCAGGTCCGGCTGGCCGGCGGCACGCTCGCCGTGTTGGATCCGAAGTCGGGCAAGGTATGGGCCAGCCGGGTGGATCCCGGTCGCGGCATCTCGGGCCTCAGCGGCGTGGACCCGTCCGGTTCTCCGTTGGCCACGGTCGGCGACGGCGGGTCCGATGCCTCGGCGGGGTTGGCCGTGGGCTTGGACGGCACGGTGTTTGCCGTTTCGGCGGCCGGCCGGGTCGCCACGATCCGGGTGCGGGACGGAGGGTTCGTCGAACCGGCGTATTCGGCGCTAGGACAGAAGCTGCAATCCGTGCTGGCGACGGCCGTCGGTACCCGTCTTGTGGTGTTGGACCCGACAGGTGGCACTCTCGTGGTGCCCGATGGCCCCACCGTGCCGGTCACCGGCCCCGACCACGCGGCGGTGCTGCAGTCCTCCGGTCCCGCCGCCTCCAACGTCATGGTCTCCACCTCGCGGTCCCTGCTGGCCGTCGACCTGTCCGACGGCAAGGTCACGTCCCTGTCCGACATCGGCGCCGGGGTGCCCGCCGAACCGGCCCTGCTGGACAACTGCGTGCATGCCGCGTGGGCTGGTACCCGCAACGGCTACGTGAAGTCGTGCGGTGGCCGGCCTGCCTCCCCCGGCAACCTGACGGACCTGCGGGTGCTCACCCGACCGGAGTTCCGGGCGAACCGGGGCGCCCTCGTGCTGAACGACCTGGCCACCGGCGAGGTGTGGGACCTGTCCACCCAGCGCCGGGTGGACGACTGGTCCGCGGTGAAGCCTCCGCCCGCCGAGAAGCCGAGCGACAAGACGAAGGACAACCCCACCACGCAGCTCGCCCGTGACAAGCCGCCGAAGGCCGTGGACGACATCCTGGGCGCCCGCCCCGGCAGGACGACCCTGTTGCACGTGCTGGACAACGACTCCGACCCGGCCGGCAACATTCTGTCGATCTCCTCCGTCACCGCCCCGGACAATCCGGCCGCCCGGCTGGCCATCGCCCCGGACGGGCAGACCGTGGCGATCACGGTACCGGCGCAGGTCACTGAGGTGCACTTCAAGTACACGGTGGACGATGGCAGGGATCTCAACGCCAGCGCCGCGGTCACCGTGTCGATCCGCGGCCCCGGGGAGAACCGTCCGCCAGAGCTGCGCACCGGGTACCGGCCGGTGACCTGGACCGTGCCGGCCGCCGGGCGGTTGACCCTGCCCGTGCTGCCGGACTGGCGCGACCCTGACGGCGACCCGGTGGTCCTCGTCTCCGCGAGCACGAAAGCCGGCGCGGTCGCCACCACGTCCGACGGCCTGGTGGACTTCACCGCCCCGCTGGCCGCCGGCCCGCAGAAGCCCGGGTACAAGGTCTCCGACGGGATCGCCACCCCGGTCGACGGCACAGTGGCGGTGACGGTGCAGAGCAGTACCGCCACGGCGGCGCTGCCCGCCACGGCCCTGCCGGATGTCGCGAGGGGACAGGTCGGTCAGCCCGTGACGATCCGGCCGCTCGACAACGACGTGCCCGGCTCCGACCCGACCGACCCGACCACGAAGCTCGCCCTGGCCGGCGAACTGCCCACCCCCGCAGGCGCGGTCGTGGTCACGGACCTGCACTCCGGCACCGTGACGGTGACCGCGGCGCGGGCGGGGACGTTCTTCCTGGACTACACGGCCGCGTACGGCAACGCGCCGTTCGCGAAGAGCACCGTGCGGGTCGACATCGTCGCCGCCCCCGCCACCCCTGCCCCACCGGTGGCGATGCCCGATTCGGCCGTCGTGCACAGCCAACAGCCCAGCACCGTCGACGTGCTCGCCAACGACTTCGACCCGTCGGGCGGAGTGCTCGTGTTGCAGCACGCCGCGCCGGTGGCCGCCGACGCGCAGGTCCAGGTGGCCATCATCGGCGGACGCTGGTTGCGGGTGAACGCGCTCGCGCCCGTCGTGAACCCCAACCCGCAGCTGATCCGGTACACCGTGACCGACGGGGTCACCGGACCCGTGACCGGTGAGGTGACCGTCACCCAGCTGCCGGCTCCGGCGGCCGACACCCCGGTACCGCAGGACGACTACGCCGTGGTGCGGGCCGGCGACGCCGTGACCATCCCCGTGTTGGACAACGACACCACCTCCGGGGGATCGCCGATCACGCTCGTCGCCAACGTGGCCGGCGCGCCCGGCCCCGGCCAGTTGACGATCAGTCCCGCAGGTGGCACCGCGTACGTCACCGGCAACCTGGTCCGGTACGTGGCCCCGCTGACCGTGACCACCCCACTGACCGTGACCGTCGACTACGTGGCTCAGGACCCGGCGGGTGACGTCGCCGTCGGGCACGCGCACGTGACGGTCGTCCCCCCGCCGACGGCGGCCAATCCCGACCGGCCCCCCGTGCCGCGACCGGTGGAGGCCCGAGCCGTGGGCGGGGCGACGGTCATCCTCACCGTGCCCAGCACCGGGGTCGACCCGGACGGCGACTCCGTGTCCGTGACCGGGCTCGACTCGGCACCGGCGCTCGGCCGGATCCTCGCGGGCAACGCGACGTCGCTGACCTACCAGGCGTACCCGACCAGCTCGGGAACCGACACGTTCCGATACCGGGTCACCGACCGGTACGGCAAGTCCGGCACCGCCATGATCCGGGTGGGCGTCGTGCCCCCGGGCACCCCGCAGCCACCGGTGGCCGTGGACGACGTGGTGACGGCAGCACCCGGAGCGCACCTGCGGGTCGACGTACTGGCCAACGACCTGCGCGCGCCCGACGACGCCATGACCATCGAGCCGCTGGCCAGGCGCAATCCCGAGTTGCCACACGGCGTCTCCCTCACCGCCCCGGACGGCGTGGTCGAGCTGACCGCGCCGGACCTGACCGGCAGGCCGCTGGTGCTGGTGTACGCCGTCACCGACGGGATCGGCCAGCCCTCCGTGGCCACCCTGACCGTGCACAGCCAGAAGGGCTACGACCTGCCCCCGCTGACCCGCGACACCTTCGCCGAACCGGCCACCGGTGCGACGACCGTGACCGTGGACGTCCTGCACCAGTGCGGGGACCCCGACGGGGATCCGCGCGACCTCACGGTCACCCGGGTGTTCGACCCGCAAGCCAGGATCGCTGGCGGCAAGGTGACCGTGCCGGTGGCCGACCAGCCGCGCACCGTCGCCTACGAGGTCCGCGACCAGGGCGGTGCGACCGCGGTGGGCCTGGTGCACGTGCCGGTGCCCGGGGCCAGCGGCCCCTACGCCAAACCCGGACGGACGGTCACCGTGCCGAAGAACGGCGCGGTCACCGTCGACATCGCCGACTACGTGCTCGATCCGGCCAGCAAGCCCCTGCGGCTGACCACGACCGACCGGATCTGGGCCTCGCCAGCCTTCGGGGTGGCCGTCAACAACCAGGGCGACCATCAACTGGTACTGACGGGCCGCGCCGACTACACCGGCCCGGCGGCGCTCACGTTCCAGGTCACCGACGGCGCGTCGCTGACCGATCCGCAGGGCCGCACGGCCGTGGTGACCCTCCCGGTGCAGGTCGGCCCCGAGACGCCGGTCCTGCGCTGCCCCGCGGACGCGCTCAGCGTGATCGAGGGCGGCGAACCCATCACCGTTGACGTGTCTTCGGTGTGTCACGTGTGGGTGGCCGATCCTGCGAAGCTGACCGGGACGAAGTACACGGCCTCGTGGGAGAACGCCGCGCCTGCGGGCGTCAGCCTGGACGGTTCCGGCAAACACGCACTGGTCGTGACCGCCGCGGGGTCCGCGGTGCCGGACACCACCGGGACACTGGTGATCGGGGTCGTCGGCGCCGACACCGTGCCGGCCCGGTTGCCCATCCGGGTCGTCGCGGCGGCCCCGCCGTCCGTCACCCCGATCACGGTGGACGGGGTCAAGGCCGGCGACACCGCGACGGTGAACCTGGTGCCGTACGTCCGGTCCCAGTTGCGCGATCCCGCCGTGGTCGCGGTGGCGGTCAGCGAAGTGCCGGGTGGCATGCCGGCGACTGCCGTCGTCAGCGGGGCCACGGTGAAGATCACGCCCGGCGCGCAGAGCCACGGCACCATGTCCTTCACCGTCGTCGTGTCCGACGTCGCCGATCAGAACCGGGCCGACCGCCGGGTCACCGGGCAGATCACCCTGCACGTTCTCGGCGTGCCCGACCCACCCGGCCCGCCGGACATCGGCCGCACGGTACTGAGCAGGTCCGTGCAGCTGTCGTGGTCGACTCCGGCCAACAACGGCGCGCCGATCGACGCCTACGAGGTCAGCTGGTCCGGCGGGACGCGGACGTGCCCTGCCTCGCCATGCCTGATCACGGACTTGACGAACGGGACGACGTACACGTTCACGGTCCGGGCCCGGAACCTGGTCGGCTGGGGTCGGCCGAGCGCGGCGTCGGGGCCGGCCCAGCCGAACACCGTTCCTGGCGCGGTGACGGCGCTGGCGGTCTCCGACCCGCAGGACGGAACCCTGCACCTGGCCTGGAACACCCCGCCCAACGACGGCACCGCGGTTCTGCGGTACGAGGTGACCTGGACCGGTGGCGGGCACCAGACGGTATCGGGCACGAGCACTACGGCGACCGGGCTGGTGAACGACTCGCAGTACGTGTTCACGGTCATCGCCGTGAACTCGCAGGGTCCGGGGCCGGCGGCGACGGTACCCGGCCAGTCCGCCGGCGTCCCCCCGCAGCCCCAGGCGCCGACCTTCACGTCCGTGGACTCGGCCAACTCGTCCCAGCGCGCGGTGACCGTGTCGTGGCCGGCGGACGACCCGAACGGGCCGGCCCCGACGACGTACACGCTGACCAGGAACGGCGGTGGCTCGAAGACCGTGTGCGCCGCCGTCACGGCCACCTCGTGCCCGGACGACGGGCTGACCAACGACGGCACCATCTACACCTATGCCGTGACCGCGGCCAACGCCGTGGGCCACACGTCAGCGCCCAGTCCGGGCACCCAGATGGAGGCCACGGCGACCCCGGAGCCGATGACCGGGGTCTCGGTCAGTCCGACCGGGGCCGACGGCCAGGCCACGCTGCGGTTCGACGCGCCGGCCTCCCACGGCGCCACCTCGACGGTGACCTGCACCTACAGCGGCGGCAGTTGCGGCTCGTGGACGTTCAGCCCCGCCGGCCAGTCCGGGGTCACCCGCACGGTGAACGGTCTACCCAACGGCCAGAACGTGGCGCTGAACGTGCAGAACTGCAACGGCAGCCACGGCGGCACCGGTGCCGGCAACCCGTGCGACAGCCCGGTCGCGGTCGGCGTGACCACGTACGGGCCGATGCGCAACCTGGCCATCAGCACGTCCGCCAACGGAACCGACGTCAACTTCACGGTCTCCGTCGACCCGAACGGCAAGCCCGCGACGGTGAACGTGTCGACCAGTCGGCAGAACCAGACGTTCACGACCGGGGTGGGTGGCTGGAGTTGGTCGAGCACCGACAACATGGGCTACAGCGCCACGGACACCATCACCGTCACGGTGTCCGACGGCGGCCGGCCCACGTTGAGCCAGTCGGCGTCCCAGGCCACCCCGCCGCCTCCGCCGACGGTCGCGATCTCCAAGGGGCGGGCGTGCGGCGGTGGCGGCGGATCGGCGTGCGTCGGCAAGGGCCAGTGCCTGTCGACCTCGTGCGCCTACATCCACGTGCAGACCGCGAACTTCGGCGGAAACGTGTCGTGCTCCTTCACCAGCCAGGACGGGTCGGGCGGCTTCGTCACCAACACCTACGGCGCGAACGAGAGCCGGGACTCGTCGGACTGGTTCGGCTTCCCCACCCATTGGGTCACCGTGACCTGTGGCGGCGTCAGCAGCACCATGAACTGGTATTAAACCCCCCGAAAGGACAGCGCATGACCGTCAGTCCCGACCAAGCCGCCCGGTTCGCCGAGACCTTCGACCGGATGGTCGCCAACATCAACGCCGCGATCCTGGGCAAGGACCACGTGGTGCGTCTCGCCCTGACGTGCCTACTGTCCGAGGGGCACCTCCTGCTAGAGGACTATCCCGGCACCGGCAAGACCTCGCTCGCCAAGGCTCTGGCCAACACCGTGAAAGGCACCAACGCCCGGATCCAGTTCACCCCGGACCTGCTGCCGTCGGACGTGACCGGCGTGCAGATCTACGACCAGCGCCAGCAGCAGTTCGAGTTCGTGCCCGGCCCGATCTTCCACTCGATCGTGCTGGCCGACGAGATCAACCGTGCCTCGCCGAAGACACAGTCCGCGCTGCTGGAGGTGATGGAGGAGGGCCAGGTGACCGTGGACGGTGTGGCGCACCCGGTGGGCAAGCCGTTCATGGTGATCGCCACCCAGAACCCGATCGAGCAGGCCGGCACATACCGGCTGCCCGAGGCGCAGCTCGACCGGTTCCTGATGAAGACGAGCATCGGGTACCCGGACCACGACGCCACCGTCGCACTGCTGGAGGGATCGGCGGTGCGCGACCGGTCCGCCTGGGTGGATCCGGTGATCCTCGACACCGCCGTGTCCCAGTTGAGCGCGTTGGCCGACCACGTCCTGGTCCGGCCGGAGGTGCTGGGCTACGTGAGCCGGATCGCCGACGCGTCCCGCCGGCACCCGAAGGTCCGGCTCGGGGTGTCCCCCCGCGGTTGTCTCGCCCTCGTCCGGTGCGCCAAGACGTGGGCCGTGGCGCACGGCCGGTCGTTCGTCACCGTCGACGACATCCTCTGCCTGGCGCTACCGGTGTTGGGGCACCGCATCCTCGTGGGCTCGGAGGCCCAGTTCGACGGAGTCACGGTGGACCAGGTGATCGGCGAGATCTTCCAGGACGTCGCCGCGCCGGACCTGCGCGCCGCGTGATGACCATCCACAGGGTCCTCTCCGTCGTCACCCCGCTCGGCTGGTTGGTCTGCGTCGGCTCACTGGCCGGCTGGGCGTCGGGCGCGGCACTGGGCTGGATCGAACTGCACTACGCCGCGGCGCTCGGCCTGCTCGCCTTCGCCCTGTGCTGCCTGTTCGCCGTCGGCAGGACGTCACTGCGGGTGTCCGTCGACGTGGCGAGCCGCCGACTGGTCGCCGGCGGTCGGACCTCCGCGACGGTTCAGATCGCCAACACCGCCCGGCAGCGGCTGTTGCCGATGGCGCTGGAGGTGCCCGTCGGCCCAGCCATCGAGCGGTTCGACGTGCCGGGTCTCGCCGGGGGCGCCGAACGGACCGAACGGTTCACGGTGGTCGCCGCCCGCCGGGGGGTGATTCCGATCGGGCCGGCCACCACTGTCCGGGGCGACCCGCTGGGCCTGCTGCGCCGGATCGTCGCGTGGCCCGGAGTCCAGGAGCTGTTCGTGCACCCCACGACCATCGCCCTTCCCCCGCTCGGATCGGGCCTGCTCAGGGACCTGGAGGGCCGCAGCAGCAACGACATCTCGATGAGCGACCTGGCGTTTCACACCCTGCGCGAGTACGTGCCCGGGGACGACCGGCGCTACATCCACTGGCGGTCCTCCGCGAAGGTCGGGTCGGCCGTCCCGGGGGGCAGGTTCCTCGTCCGCCAGTTCCTGGACACCAGGCGCACCCATCTGCTGGTGATCGTGGACGGCGACGCGACGGCGTACCCGGATCCGGAGCACTTCGAGATCGCGATCTCCGCCGGCGCGTCCATCGCGGTCCGGGCGCTGCAGGACGAACTGGACACGACGGTGCTCATCGCCGGGCACGTCGCCCACGAGGCGACCGAGCACCGGGTGCTCGACACCTGCGCCCGGGCCGAACTCGGCAGCACCCGGCTCGCAGAGCTGGTGGCGCGCGGGCTGCGGATCGCCCCGGAGACCACCACAGCCCTGGTGGTGACCGGCGCGGCGCCGGCGTTCGCCGACGTGCGCCGGGCGTGCGCCCAGGTCCCGCCGGAACTGCGCACTCTCGCTCTTCGGGTGGACCCCGCCGCTCCGGCCGGGATCACGGTCGGCACGAGCCTCTCGGTGCTCACCATGCGCGAGCTGGCCGACCTGCGTCCGCTGCTCGGGCGGAGGGCTGAGCTGTGAGGGTAACGAGGCCGGACCTCGTCGACGCGGCCTTTCTCACGGTGCTCGGCGGGCTGGCGCTGGTCGGATTCGCGAACACGTTCGAGGGCTGGCGGTTCCTCCTCGTCGGGCTGGTGGCCCTGGTGGCCGGCATCCTGGTGGCTTGGCTGTGCACCCGGCTGTCGGTGGCCCTCGCCGCCCTCGCCGCCGTCGCCGCCTACCTCGCGGTCGGCGTGCCCCTCGTCGGCGTGGCGCTCGTACCGGCGACCGTGTCCGGCTGGAAGCAACTGCTGACGACCCTGCCTCCGGTGGCGGACGGTCCGCTGCTGACCGTGCCGCTTCTCCTGGGACTGCTTTGTGGCTTCGCCGGGTTCCTGCTGGCCCGGCGGGTGGACCGCAGTGCCGCCCCGGTTCCGGTGCCGGTGGCCGTCCTCGGTGCGGTGATCCTGCTCGGTACGACGGAACCGGGCGCACGGCTCCTCGACGGGGTGGTGTTCGCCCTCGGCGCGCTCGGCTGGGCCGCGTTGCGCGGTCACCGGCTGCGCCCGCCGGCGCGGTCCGGCACCGGGCGGCGGACGAGGCTGCTCACGTCCGGGGCTGTCCTCGCGGTCTCGGCCGTGGGCGCGGCGCTGCTCGGGCCGGCGCTCCCCGGCGCCGGCGGCAGTCGGGAAGTGGTCAGGGAACACGTGACACCACCGTTCGACCTGGGCGCGTACCCGAGCCCGCTGGTCGGCTTCCGCAAGTACACGAAGGACGCGAACCTGCTCTGGGACCAGGAACTGTTCACGGTGTCCGGCCTGCCAACCGGTGCTGCGGTGCGGATCGCCACCCTCGACGACTACAACGGCGCCGTGTGGGGCGCCACGAACGGCGACGCGGGCAACAACTTCCAGCGGGTCGGCGCGCGGATCTCCGGAGCCGGCCCCGGCCAGGAGGCGACGCTGCGGATCACGATCGGGGCCGGATACGCCTCGGCGAGCGACGTGAACGCCTGGTTGCCTTCCGCCGGGCGACTCACCGGGGTCACCTTCGGCGGGCGGCGCGGCCCCGCGCTGGCCGAGGGCTTCCGGTACAACGTGGCCACGTCCTCGGCGATCGTGACCGGCCGGCTGCGGGAGGGCGACACGTACACGGCGCGGACGGTGCTCGTCGCTCCGGTGGTGCCCGACGACGCCCAGCCGTTCGGCCGGCCGCTGGTGTCGGAGTACGCGCAGTCGATCATCGGCACCCACGCGACGAAGTGGGCGGGCGACGTCACCGGAATCGGCCCACAGGTCCGCGCGGTGGCCGCTCACCTCCGCGACCACGGCGCGTACAGCGACGGCGGGAAGGGCGAGGCCGAGTACCTGCCGGGGCACGGCGCCGGCCGGCTGACCACGTTCATGAACCTGCCCCGGCCGGTGGGCGACGACGAACAATACGCGGCGGCGTTCGCACTGATCGTCAACAGCCTGGGCATGCCGGCCAGGGTCGTTCTCGGCGCGCACCCCGGACCGACCGGCGTGGTCCGGGGCTCGGACGTGCACGCCTGGGTGGAGGTCCACCTGTCCGACGGGTCGTGGGCCGCTGTGCCGAACACCGAGTTCATGCCCGATCCGTCGAAGAAGCCCGACCGGCAGCCGCCCCAGCCGGTGGACGACGCCGACGCGGCCGTCGTGCCGCCGCCCAACATGGTCCGGCTGCCGAGTTCACTGTCCGAACTGGACCAGACGAACACCAACGCCCGGCCCAGGACGACATCCGACCCGCTGTGGCTGAGTGTGCTCGGATTCCTGTTCGGGATCGGGGTCTGGACGGGCCCGCCGGTCCTCACCGTGGCGCTGGTGTGCGGTTCGATCGTCGGACTCAAGGCCCGGCGCAGACGACGGCGACGGCATCTGGGTTCTGCGGCCAACCGGTACGCGGCGGCCTGGCACGAACTGCTCGACCATGCCCATGACCTGGGCCTCGGCCCGATCACCGGCCGGACCCGACACGAACAGGCCGTGGCCCTCGGCCTCGTCGAGCTCGCGGCGGCTGCGGATCGGACGGTGTACGGCCCGGGTGACCCGACCGAGGCCGACGTGACCGGTTACTGGCACCGGATCGACGCCGCACGCCTCGCCCTCGGAGCAGGGGTCCGGCACTGGCGTCGGGCACTGGCCTCGGTGAACATCCGCTCGCTTCGCCTCGGAGGGGGCGCCAAATGAAGATCAAATTCACCGTGCGGCGGTACGGACTCGCGCCCGCCGACCTGCTGGCCACCGTCGATGTGGGCGCCAAGGTGGGCGACCTGGCCGAGTACCTGGCCGCCGCCGACCCCGGCGCGTCCGGCGCCCCTGGCGGCGACCGGGCCACCTTGTGCGTCGTCGGGGAGACCGACACGGCCGTCGATCCGAGACTCGCGGTCGGCGACAGCGGGCTGCGGTCCGGGATGACGATCGCGGTCACCCGACGGGGCGCGGCCTACGCGGAGGCCCGACCTGCCACCGCTGCCGTGGTCACCGTCACCGCCGGACCGGACGTCGGCCGGGAGTACCCCCTGTCACGGGGTTCGAACGTCATCGGCAGGGACCGGGGATGCGAGGTTGCACTGACCGATCTGTTGGTGTCCCGGCAGCATGCCCGGCTCAATATCACCGACATCGCCGACATCATCGACCTGGGTTCCGCCAACGGCGTCCAGATGGGCGAGTCGTTCGTGGCCCGGTCCCCGTTGGGCCCCGGCGACACGGTCCGGCTCGGCGACACGGAACTGTCGGTTCGGGTCATCCCCACCGCGGGCACCCGGGCCGAGGGCGCGGTCGAGGGCTTCGTGCGCTCCCCCCGACTGGACCGGCGCTACGAGGGCGTGGAACTCTCCGCGCCCGAACCGCCGGCCAGGCCGCAGATCCAGCGGTTCCCCATCGTCGCGCTCGTGACGCCGCTGCTCATGGGCGGCGCGCTCTACGCGATGACCCGGTCGGTCACGTCCCTGGTGTTCATCGCACTGAGCCCCATGATGATCATCGGGTACGCCGTGGAAGCCACCCTCGCCGGCAGGTCGGCGTTCAAGAGGGCCCTGAAGCAGTACCGGGCGGACGTCGCGGCCCTGGAGACAGAGGCCCGAGCCGCCGCAGCCCAGGAAGTGGCGGCCCGCGACGCCGAACATCCGGGGCTCGCGGCGTGTGTGGACGCGGTGCGGCGGGGCACCCCGCTGCTGTGGACCCGCCGGCCGGCGGACCCCGGATTCTGCGAGCTACGACTCGGTACCGGACGGCAACCGGCCCGCAACGCGATCGAGCTTCCGACCGGCCGGGGCCTGCCCCGAGACCTGGTGACCGAGCTCGCCTCGCTGGTCGAGGGATACAGAAAGGTCGAGGGGGTGCCCGTTGTGGCCCGCCCGGCCGAGCACGGGTCGATCGGACTCGCTGGCCCCCGGTCGACGATGCTGGCGTCCGCCCGGGCCCTGGTCATCCAGGCGGTCGCCCTGCACTCCCCAGCGGAACTGGTGCTAGCGGGGTTCGCGGCCACCGGCTCGGCGCGCGACTGGGACTGGCTGAAGTGGCTGCCGCACACCACATCCCCCCACAGTCCCCTCGCCACCGGCCACCTCGCCGGCGCGACCGGTACGGCGCTCACGCTCATCTCCGAGCTGGAGGACCTGCTCACCCGGCGCGCCTCCGGTGCCGATCAGGGCGGGCCAGCACTACTTGTCCTGGTCGAGGACGACGCGCCGGTCGAACGCAGCCGCCTGGTGGACCTGGCCGAACGCGGTTGGGCACATGGCGTCCACGTGCTGTGGCTGGCCGCGGACACCGCCCTGCTTCCGGCCGCGTGCCGGATGTTCGTGGCGCTCGAGCCGGAGTCGGCGACCGGCGCCGCCGGGTTCGCGCACGACGGCGAGCGCGTCGAACCGCTCACCGTCGACCTGCTCGACGCCGGTACGGCCCTGGACCTGGCCCGCCGGCTCTCCCCCCTGGTGGACACCGGGGCCCTGGTCGACGACAACAGCGACCTGCCCAGAAGCGTCGCCCTGCTGGCCGTGTCGGAACGACCGCTGACCGTGTCCCCCGAGGCGGTGATCGAGCGCTGGTCGGAGAACCGGTCCATCCTCACCGGCCGATACGCTCCAGCCCGTCCGGCGAAGCAGGCCGGGACGCTGCGCGCGGTCATCGGCCGGTCCGCCGCCGGGGCGCACGTCCTGGACCTGCGGACGGACGGGCCGCATGCGCTGGTCGGCGGCACCACGGGCTCGGGGAAGAGCGAGTTGCTGCAGTCCTGGATCCTCGCGATGGCCGCCGCGCACAGTCCGCAGAGGCTGACGTTCCTGCTGGTCGACTACAAGGGCGGCTCGGCCTTCCGCGAACTGGAGGATCTCCCGCACACCGTCGGCCTGGTGGACGACCTCAGCCCGCACCTCGTGCGTCGCGCGCTGACGTCGCTGTCCGCCGAGCTGCGCAGCCGCGAGCGGTTGTTCGCCAAGCACCGGGTGAAGGACCTAGTCGAACTGGAGAAGCAGGGCAGCACCGACGCCCCGCCGAGTCTCGTGATCGTCGTGGACGAGTTCGCCGCGCTGGTCACCGAGCTGCCGGAGTTCGTGGACGGCGTGATCAACGTGGCGCAGCGCGGCCGGTCGCTCGGAGTGCACCTGATCCTGGCCACCCAGCGCCCCGCCGGCGTGATCAAGGACAACCTGCGGGCCAACACGAATCTGCGCCTCGCGCTGCGGACGGCCGACGAGGCCGACAGCGCCGACGTGCTCGGCTCGACCCAGGCGGCGTTCTTCGACCCGGAGCTGCCCGGTCGGGCGGTGTCGAAGACCGGCCCGGGGCGCCTGGTGCCGTTCCAGGCCGGGTACGCGGGCGGCTGGACCACCGACGAACCGGCCCCGCCCAGGATCCAGGTCGAGGAGTTGCGGTTCGGGGGCGGTCCGGTGTGGGAGCCGCCGGCCACGGAGGAGGTGCCGGCCGATCCCGGGCCGACCGACATCCAGCGGCTGGTCGCCGCGATCGCCGCCGCCCGGCTGCAGGCCGAGATCCACCGCCCGCGCCGGCCGTGGCTGCCGGACCTCCAACCGGTGTACGACCTGGCCGAGCTTCCCTACCTCCGCCGCGACGACGAGCTCGTGTTCGGCATCCAGGACGTCCCGGAGGAGCAGGCGCAACCCACGGTCGCGTTCCGGCCCGACACCGACGGCAACTTGGCGGTGTACGGCACCGGCGGTTCCGGCAAGAGCACCCTGCTGCGCACCCTGGCGATCGCCGCGGGCTTCACGGTACGCGGCGGCCCGTGTCACGTGTACGGGCTCGACTTCGGCGCCCGAGGGCTGGCCATGCTGGAGGACCTGCCGCATGTGGGCAGCGTCATCTCCGGAACGGACCACGAGCGGGTCGTGCGGCTGCTGTCCTGGCTGGGCGACCTGGTGGCGGACCGGGCCGCCCGGTACGCGGCGGCCGATGTCGGCACCGTCACCGACTACCGGCGCGTGCCCGGCATCCCCGGTGCGGGGGAGGAGCCCCGGATCCTGGTGATGCTGGACGGGGTGGCCGCGTTCCGCCAGGCGTACGAGGTGGGGGAACGGAGCCGCTGGTTCGACGCGTTCTGCGCGATCGCCAGCGACGGCAGGCCGGTGGGGGTGCACGTGCTGCTCACCGCCGACCGGCCGGCCTCGGTGCCGTCAGCGCTGGCGTCGGCGATGCAGACCCGGGTGGTGCTACGAATGGTCGACCCCAACGAGTACTCGATGATGGGGGTGCCGGCCGACGTGCTCGGACCGACGTCGCCGCCCGGCAGAGGGTTGCTCGGCGGCTCCGAGATCCAGGTGGCGATTCTCGGCAAGGCTGCGGACGTGGGCTCCCAGGCGGCAAACGTGCGCCGGTTCGCCACATCGATGATCCGGGCCGGGGTGCCGGTCGCGCCAGCCATCGAGCGTCTCCCGGACCGGGTGCCGCTCGCGAGTCTGCCGGAGGCGATCGCCGGTCGACCCACGATCGGGTTGGCCGCGACGACCCTCTCCCCGCACACGTTCGTGCCGCGGGGCGGTTTCCTGGTGGCGGGGCCGCCCGGATCGGGTCGGACGTCCGCGCTCCGGGCCATGGCGGTCTCGCTGCGCCGCTGGAACCCGCGCACCAGCCTGTACTACTTCGGCAGCCGGCGCTCCGCCCTCGCCCGGCTGGACCTGTGGACCGGTACGGCCTTCGGGGTCGCGGAGGCCGGAGATCTGGCGAAGGACCTCGCCCAGAAACTCCCGCTGTTGGATCCCGGCCAGCCGGCGGCGGTGTTCGTGGAGAACATCTCCGAGTTCGTGAACACCCCGGCGGACCTCGCACTCACCGACCTGGTCAAGGCGTGCCTGGCCGAGGAACACCTGGTGGTGGCCGAGGGCGAGACGACCACGCTGTCGTCCGGGTCGGTGGGGCTGATCGCGCAGGTCAAGCTCAGCCGGACAGGGCTCGCCCTCGCTCCTGACAGCACGGACGGCGCCGTGTTCCGCACCACGTTCCCTCCCCGGCTCAGCAGGGCGGACTTCCCGCCCGGGCGGGCGCTGTTCGTATCGGGTGGGCGGACAGCTGTCGTACAGGTCGGCCTCGTGGGGGAGGGCTGAGTCCGGCGGGGAGTCGTCCCCATTCCGCCTGCGGGTGGCCGGGGATACGTTGTTTCCACTGAGGATCGAAAGAGGGAAGATCATGACAAGCTTCATCGGAATGGACGTTTCGGCGGTTCGCAGTCTCGCGACCCAGCTGAACAGCAAGGCCGACGAGATCGAGACGATCTCCAACGCGCTCAGCACCCAGTTGGAGCACGTGCAGTGGGTGGGTCACGACGCGGAGGGGTTCCGCAGCGAGTGGCAGGGCACGCACCGTACCCAGCTGCACACAGTGGCGACCGCACTGCGTGACGCCGCGACAAAGGCGACCAACAACGCCAACCAGCAGGAGCAGGCTTCGGCCTCCTGACCGGCCCTTCCGTCGACGCCCGGGGCTTGATCCGGGCGTCGACGTCCGCCGGCCCCGGGCCCCGGGGTTGTCCGCGCCGTCGTGGGCCTCCACGAACAGGTCGTGCCTCAGAGGCTGCGGCCGGTGATGTCGCCGTAGCCCGTGGTCGCGTGGATGTCGAGCTGGGCCGCGGCGCCCTCGGTGTTGCTGAGCGCGTGGTGGATGCGGCCGTGGGAGGTGCCGGCGTTCATCGCGGCCGAGACTCCGGGGGCCGCGTCGATCGACACGTCGCCGGCCTCCGTGCGCAGGACGACAGTGCCGCGCACGGCCTCCGCGACCCGGATGTCCCCCTTCTGGGTACTGATCTCCGCCGGCCCGCCCAGCCTGCCAATCGTGACGTCGCCGGCAGCGGTGGTGATCCGGGCGCTGGCCGCCTCGTCGATCTTGATCGGGCCGTACGCGCCCTCGATGGTGACGTCGCCGAGCCGTCCGACGGCCCGGAACTCGGCGGCCGGCGCCTTCGCCTCGACCCGGGAGCCGGAGGGCAGCTGGACCGTCACCTCCACGGATCCGGTGGGGCCGAGGAGCTGGCTCGTCGCCGCCGGGGCCTCGATCCGCAGGACGCCGTCGGCGTACGCGACCTTGATCTGCTCGGCCAGCTTCACGTCGCGCTTCTTGGAGGCGTCGGCGGGCAGTACCTCGACGGTGCTGTCGGACCGGTCGGCGGCGATGAACCGCACGCGCCCGGCCGGGATGTCGAGGATGGCGGCGATCGGGGCGATGGTGTCGAACTTCTGCATCGTGCTCTCCTGTGACTCGTTGTTTCGAACAACGGAAACGCTACGTTTCCTTTGCGGATCCTTCAAGTCTCTCGTTGCATCTAGAAGTCATTTATGCAGGTCACCAGGATGAAATCGTTGCAGTGGCTGTGAATTCAATGCAACGACAGTGCCCTCGTTCGTTGCATTGAATCAGAAGTGAACGCTATGCTGGGGGCCTCAGGGACCCCGAAGGAGACCGCGATGCCGGGAGGCAGACTCACCCAGCCGGAACGCCAGCAGATCGCGCTGGGGCTCGCCGACGGCCTCGCCTACGCGGAGATCGCCCGACGGCTCGACCGTCCGACCTCGACGGTCACGCGCGAGGTCATGCGCAACGGCGGCCCCACCACCTACCGCGCCGACCTGGCCCATCGCGCCACCGAACGCCGCACCCACCGGCGCAGGCAGGCCCCGCCCCAGGGGCCACGATCGGCGGTGCAGGCCCACGGCCGCGACGCCGAGGCCGTGGCCGAGTACGAGGAGACGTTCACCACCCTGCTCATGCAGCAGGGCCTGCCCAAGATGATGTCCAGGGTGCTGACCTGCCTCTACACCACAGACGTCGGCAGCCTCACCGCGGCGGAACTCGCCGGGCGCCTCCAGATCAGCCCGGCGTCGGTCTCCAAGGCGATCACGTTCCTCGAAAGCCAGGGCCTCATCCGCCGGGAACGCGACGAACGCCGCCGCGAGCGCTACGTCGTCGACGACGACGTCTGGTACCAGTCGACGATCGCCAGCGCCCGGTCCAGCGCCCTGCTCGCCGAGACCGCACGCAAGGGCGTCAGCGTCCTCGGCCCCGGCACCCCGGCCGCCGCCCGACTGGAGAGCATCGCCCGCTTCGTCGACTTCATCGGCGAGAGCATCGCCCGCGCCGCGGAGCAGGCCCGCGAGGTCCTGCACACCAGGGCCCCGTCGGCCCCGGGCGGCACCACCGGGCCGGATCCGGATCGCGGATAGTCGACGGGCCCGGGAAGCACCACGACGAACTCGTCACCGCCATACCACCGGGCTGGACGGCGCGGCGAATTCACGACACCCGGCCCGGGGCTACCTTCCCAGGCCGGGACGAACCACTACTCTTTTTCCCGCTGGATCCGCTGCTCCCGCAGCACCTCGGCGTACGTCTCGCGCTCGCGGACGAGCCACTCCGGCGGGTCGGCGATGAGGTCGGCGATCTCCGCGGTCGTGAGCGGTTCCGTGATGCCCGCGCGCGCCAGCCCGCTGTTGGACACCCGCAGCCGGGCGGCGACGACGTGCCGCGGGTGCGGGCCGTTCTTGCGCAGGTCGGCCAGCCACGGCGGCGGGTTGTGCTGGAGGTCGTCGAACTCCTCCCGGGACACCATGCCCTCCTGGAACTCCGGAGGCGTGGCCGGCAGGTATACCTCGAGCTTCAGCGCCGCTGTCGAGGGCTTCATCATCTGGGACTTCTTAGGCTTGCTCACCAGGTCAGGTTAGCGGGCCGGCGTCCGGGCGGGCGGATCCCCCAGTACCCTGACCAGCATGCCCGCCGCCGAGGATCGCCGCCCGCCGACATTCCGGCTACTGATCGTCCCCGGCGTCACCGTGGACAAGTGGAGCCGCGTGTGGTCCGAGCGGCGGCCGGAGGTGGCGCTGCGGATCATGCCCGCCGAGCACGCCCAGCTCGGGGCCCTCCTTTCGGGGGAGGCGGACGCCGGCCTGGTCCGGCTTCCGGTGGATCCGGACATGTTCCACGCCATTCCGCTGTACACCGAGGCGACCGTCGTCGTGGTCCCCCGCGACCACCCGCTCGCCGCGTCCGACGAGGTCACCCTCGCCGATCTCGTCGACCTGAAGCTGTCGCAGCCGTTGGACGACGTGCTCCCCTGGACCGGCCCGCCGACCGCCACGCTGACGGCCCCCCGCCCCGCCACCACCGTCGACGCCGTCGAGCTCGTGGCCGCGACCGTCGGCGTCCTCCTCGTTCCGCAGTCCCTCGCCCGGCTGCACAACCGCCGCGACGTCACCTACCGGGTGGTCACCGACGCCCCACAGTCGTCCGTCGCGCTCGTCTGGCGGCGCGACGAGCAGAACGATCTGATCGAGGAGATGATCGGCATCGTCCGCGGCCGGACCGCGAACAGCACCCGGGGCCGGACCCAGCCGCCGCCCCCGGCCGGCGAACCGGCCCGGCGATCGGGTGTCCGTCGCGGCCAGAGCCCGGGGCGACGCAAGCGCTGACGTTTCCCAGTCCCCGCGTGCCGCAGGCTCACCCCGCAGCTCCGGCGCGACCTTAACTTTGCCTGAAGTTCGGGCCTTCGCGACACGGCGCGGCCGTACGGTGACCGCTGATCGATCCGCCCGGGTCGACGCGGTCGCCGGCAGCCCGTTCTCTCGCTCGGAGAATCCCTTGAGACTCCCTTCCTTTCCCGCATCCGCACAGTTCCTGCGCGCGGCCACCGTGTGTCTGGCCCTCGCGGCGGCGGTGGCCGGATGCGGGTCTCCCCGATCCGCCCCCGTCGCCCAGCCCACCCCCTCAAGCCCGGCAATCGAATCCCCCACCCCGACGCCGTCACCCACTCCGAGCGCGTCGCCATCGGCCGCGCAGCAGTCCCCCCGCCCGGCGGCCCAGCCCCCACGCACCTCAGCCCCGCCGCAGCCGGCGCGCGACCAGTCGGGTGTCACCGTCCGGGGCCGCTCCGAACTGGTCACGGCCCTGAACGTGAAACGCCAGGCCATGAGACTCAAGCCGGTGGCCTACAACGCGAACCTGTCCGCGCTGGGCGAGGACTGCGCGCGAAAGTCCCTGGCCGCGGGAAAGATGACACACTGCGGATATGAGGTACTGGCCATGGGCGGCCCGAACATGACCGTCGACCAGCTGATCGCCATGTGGTTCAACAGTCCACCGCACAAGGCCGCCCTGACCCATCCGACGTCCACGATCGCGGGCGGTGCCATCGTCAGCAACGGCAGGAACGTGGTGGCCGCCATCAGAATCGACTACTGAACAGCTCACCCGCGATCTGAGTTCGGCAGGTGAAGTGCGACGCGGTCGGGCGGGCTTCTCTGCCCGTAGCGAACTCGGCTGTCGGGGCGTGGCCCGCCTGGCTATAAAGGACTCATGCTGAATCCGGCGGACCGAGCCCGCGCCCAGGCGACTCCACGTCGGGTGCTGCTGCGCTCGGCGCTGGGCGACACGCTGCGCCGCATGCGCCTCGAACAAGGGCGCACACTGGCCGATGTCGCATTGCGAGCGCGGGTCTCCATGCCCTATTTGTCTGAACTGGAGCGTGGCCTGAAGGAGGCCTCCTCCGAGGTGCTCGCCGCACTGTGCGCCGCGCTCGGCATCGAGTTGTCGGACCTGCTCGTCGCCATCGCCTTCCAGATCTCGGCGGAGAGCGTCGTTGCCACGCCAGCTCCGATCCGCCGGATGACCGCAGGGCATTTCGAGGTGGCGACGTCGCCGGTCCGACGGGCCGGCGACGCCTATGCCCTGGCCGCCTAGCCCCTCGGGAATGCCTTCACGGTCGTGATGACCTCATCGGCCAAGCCGTACTCGACCGCCTCGTCGGCGCTGAACGTCTTGTGCCGATCGATGTCGTGGTGGATCTTCTGCACCGGATGACCGGTATGCCGGCTGAGAATGTCATCCATCTCGGCCCTCACCCGCGACACCTCGCGCGCCCGGATCGCCAGGTCTGGCAGTGTCCCCTGGGCGACGTCGAACGAACCCTCCTCCGTGGAAGGCTGGTGCAGCACCACCTTGGCGTGCCTGAGCACCGTCCGCTTTCCGGGCGTCCCCGCCGCCAGCAACACGGCCGCCGCCGAGGACGCCTGCCCGACGCACAAGGTGGCGACGTCCGGCCGGACGTACTGCATCGTGTCGTAGATCGCGGTCAGCGCGCTGTAGGAGCCACCCCGCGAGTTGATGTAGAACGCGATCTCCGTGTCGGCGCTCTCGGACTGCAGGTGCAGCAGCTGCGCGATGATCACGTTGGCGACGTCATCGGTGATCTCCGTGCCGAGGAAGATGATCCGCTCCGACAGCAGCCGGGAGTAGATGTCGAAGGCACGCTCGCCGCGCGAGGTCCGCTCGATCACGGTGGGAATCGTGTACTGGCCCATCGCCCTACGCCCCCATCCGGTGCTTGACCACGCCAGGGCGGATGTCGTCGATGTGCTCGACGAGGTGGTCGACCATCCCGTAGTCGAGCGCCTCCTGCGCACTGAACCAGCGATCCCGCAGCCCGTCCTGCACGATCGTCGCGACCGGCTGCCCGGTGTGCCCGGCGGTCAACGTGCTCATCACGGTGCTGATCCGTTCCAGCTGGCTGGCGTAGATCTCCACGTCGGCAGCGGTGCCGCCCAGCCCAGCCGACCCCTGGTGCATGAGGATCTGCGCGTTGGGCAGCGCAAACCGCTTGCCCGGCGTCCCGGCGCACAACAGGAACTGCGCCATACTCCCGGCCAGCCCCATCGCCACGGTGATCACATCGTTGGGGATGAGCTGCATCATGTCGTAGACGGCCAGCCCCGCGAGCACCGATCCGCCTCGCGAGTTCAGGTACAGCGCGACGTCACGGCGCGGGTCCTCGGCGGACAGGGCCAGAAGCTGCGCGCAGATCCGGTTGGCGATCTGGTCCTCGACATCGGACCCGAGCACGATGATCCGTTCGTGCAGCAGTCTCTTACTGAGGTCGTCATCCAACGTGGCGGTGGTGTCCATGTCCGCGCTCCTGTTCCCTCGGCTTGTTCGCCTCCTACGATCTGGCTCGACGGGGTGGCACACCAAGACAATCTGCTGAGAGCGACTTAGCCACGGGCAGATCGGGCTGTCGGCGGGCCAGCCGCGGCCTGCCGGACCCGGGACTGCGTGGCGTGCCGCGCGCAAGCCGCAGTGAGAGGGGCCGTGGATTCTTGGATTGGGGCCCCGAGTTCGACCGACCTGGACGGGAATGGTGTCCGTATGCCCGACGGCATTCAGCACTACCCGGTGACCTGCGGCACTGGGGCGGGCCGTACTCGTTGGTTCAGACGAAACCCCTGCCCTACCGCTTCTCCGGGCCGGTGGCGAATTGCACCATGCAAATTCCGAGTAGCACGGCACCGGCGAACGTCGCGCCTCCCAGTTTTACCAGTTCCAGCGCCTGGACGTCCTTCACCCAGGCTGCGACTGTCACTAGTCCCGCCAGCAGCGCAGAGCCCTGGGTCACGTGCAGCAACCATGCCGTTCGTGCCTTCACTTTCAGTCTCCCTACCGAGGATTCGAGCCGATATCTCGACGATCCCCCGTCGGAGCGACGGATGAACGGTTGAACACCCATACTGTTCAATGGAGGAACACCGCTGTACGAAACAGAACACCAACGAGACGGAAGGCGACATGCCTCCCCTGAAGCGAAGCGACACCCCGCCTGGCCCGGTCACAGAGTTGTTCGACCGACTGCACGAGCTCCACCTAGACGCTGGCGAGCCCAGCACCCGACGGATCGCCAAGCTGACGGACGGCATCGTCGCCTTCTCCACGGTCTACTCGATCTTCCGTGGGCCGAAAGTGCCGGGCTGGGGCCTGTTGGAACTCGTCGTGGACGCTCTCGGCGGCAATGAGGACGAGTTCCGCCGGCTGTGGAAGGCTGCGATCCAGGCCGAGCGTCTAGCCCAGAGCAGCGAGACACGAAGTGTCGGTGATTTGGGGAAGCTGGCGGGGCGGCCCCACGAGGAACCCACCGAGCACAACCACGGCGGGATAACCTCGGGCCTGCTGCTGAGCGACACGTTTCAGCTCGTCCTCGACACCATCGAGTCGATGGGCGAGACCCCTGTCGTGGTGCCGACGGGCTTCGTCGATTTGGACCGGTTGTTGAGCGGACTGCAACCCGGGACGATCACCGCGATCACGGGCGAGCCCACGGTCGGCAAACTGACCCTGGCGATGGACCTGCTGCGGACCGTGGCTATCCGTCACGGCATGCCGTGCATCTTGTACACGGCGAATCTGACCAAAGTCGACGCGACATACCGCATCCTGTCCGCTGAGGCCCGAGTGCCACTACATGTAATCCGTTCCGGGCAGCTGTCCGACGACGATTGGACGAAGCTCGCCCGGCGGATGGGCGAGGTAACAGAGGCACCCTTGATGATTGATGACGCGGCGCTAATGACGGTCGAGGAGATGTGCGACCAGGCCCTCGCCATACATGCGGAGTTGCCCCTCCGCCTGGTCGTGGTCGATACCCTCCTGCCCCCACAGCGTGACGAATCCCGCAGGGCATTGGCCGACCTAAGAGCGTTGGCTCGACGTTTGAACTGCCCGGTTGTCGTCGTCGGCCCTCTGGACTCGTTGCCGGCACCCGGCACTGCCCCTGGAGTCGCCAATGTCGACCCGGTCGTGTTCGAGTCCGCGGACGTTGTGATCGTGTTGCATCGCGAGGAGCTGCACGACGTCGAGACGCCTCGGGTCGGCGAAGCCGACCTGCTGGTGGTAAAGCACAGAAACGGCCCTCGGGACACAATCACGGTGGCCGCGCAGCTGCACCTGTGCCGCTTCGTCGACATCGCCGCATACTGATGGACCGGGCGAAGCCGTCGTCTGGCGTCAAGCTGCGATTCCGGGTCCTGCTCCCGAGTGGACATCCAAACGTACCTACACGTATTCACCAGGCCGCTTTGATCGCGAGCCGGTTGTGGATGCGCGCGGCCAGCCGGCCCATCCGTCGGAGTCCACCTGGCCGGGATTGATGGTCGCGTTGAACTCACCGAGGAGTTCGGCGACGACACACAGCACCGGTACACCCTCGTCCCCACCGTGCCGGTCGAGCTTGTCGGCGAGCTGCGCTCATCGCTCCTCCTCGGCGATGTACGAACGGCTCCGTTTCTTCGACGAGTGGCAGGACGTGCTCGACCTGGCGCTGGAGGTGACCCAGCAGGCGGCCGACGAGCGCGGCCAGGCCGCGATCCTGTACCGGCTGGGGCTGCTGTGGGGCAGCCGCAACGAACACGTCCGCGCGGACGAGTACCTTGATGAGTCCTCACGGCTGTTCGACCGGATCGATGATCCGCACGGACAGGCGACAGTCAGCTCCCTCGTCGCCATGCTCGATCGCTTCCGCGGCGACAGCGACTCCGCAATGGGCAGGCTCTGTTCTGGCTGAGCATGCTGAGAATGGAGCAGCGGCGATTCGATGATGCCGAGTCTGGATTCCAGCGCGCCCTCGACACCAGCCGGATCCTCGGTGACCTGGCAGGGGAGGCACAGTGTCTTCGCGGGATGGGTCTGTGCCTTCAGCAGCAGGGCCACCCCGACCGGGCGAAGGTGACCCTGCTGCGGGCGCTCGACCTAGTGGCCCAGCCCCGGCCGACGATTCTCGAAGGCTTCATCAGAAGCTCACTCGAGAACCTGCTGGCTAGTTCCTCAGATGGGCGATGAGGAACTCGGCGACGTCCGACCGGGCCTGGATCTGGTTCTCCGTCTTCGTCAGACCGTGGCCCTCGTCCGGGTACACGTCGTAGCGGACTTCCACCCCACGGGCCCGTAGTCGGTCGACCAGCTGGTCGCTCTCGCCCTGCGGCACGCGGGTGTCCCTGGCGCCCTGCCAGACGAACAGTGGGCTGCGGATCTGGTCGGCGTAGGTGATCGGTGACTGGGCGAGCATCCGGTCGGCTTCGGTGTCCGGGTCACCGATCACCTCGGCGACCAGGGAGCGGAACGCCTTCGGGGTCGCCTCGGCGAGGGTGACGAGGTTGCTCGGACCGAACATGCTCACTCCGGCGGCCCAGTCGATCTCGGGCAGCCTGGCCAGGCAGGACAGCACGACGAATCCGCCGTAGGAGGCCCCGAACAGTCCGATCTTGGCGGGGTCGGCCCAGTCTTGCGCCTGTAGGTAGCGGGCGGCGTGGGCGAAGTCTTTGAGATCGTCTCCGCCCCAGTCTCGGTAGACGAGCTTCTGGTAGGGCTTGCCGTATCCCGTGGAGCCGCGCGCGTTGGGAGCGAGCACGGCGATGCCCTGGCTGGCCAGGTACTGGTAGAACCCGTCGTACATGTAGACGGGCCTCTCCTGGTATGTCGGGCCGCCGTGCACGGATAGCAGCACCCCGATCGGCGCGACCTTGTCCGTCGGACGGTAGAGGTAGGCCGGGATGGTGCGACCGTCGAAGGTCTCGTAGTGCACCAGGGTCGGCTCGACGAAGGAGGTGGAATCCGCCGCCTCTGGCCGGGAGTCCGTCAGCCACCGGACGGCCCCGGTGGCGAGGTCGACCACTGCGATGTTCCAGGGGCGGGCGGGCGTGGACATGCGCATGACGGCGAAGCTGCCGTCTGCCGAGACAGCCAGCTCGTCGGCCTGCCCCAGGGGCAGTGCGGGCACCGGCAGATCGTCGCCGGTGGTCAGGTCCCGGGCGTGCAGTTCGGTGGCGCCGTCGACGTTGACCATCCATACCAGCACCCGGCCGTTCGCGGACAACGTGACCGACTCGACATCCCAGTCCGGGGTGTCGAGCCAGGTCAAGTGGCCGTCGGCGGCGTTGATCACCGCGAGGCCCTTGAATTCCCGCCCGGCATCCGTGCGCACCACGATGCCGGATCCATCTGGCAGCCATGGGCCGAGATAAACAGACGCGTTCTCGGGCGGGGAAAGCCGCCGCACCGCGCCGTCCTCAACGGAAACCACATGGAGCACGTGGTCATATCCGCCGGTACCCAGACTGAAGCTCAACTCCGACCCGTCCGGCGACCAACCGCCGAGGCTCATCCGGCCGCCGTCCGTGTAGATCCGACGCACCTCACCGGTCTTGACCGTCCGGACGATGATGTCCTGATCCGCCGGATCACGATCGTTGCCCTCATATGCGATGAACTGACCATCCGGGGAGAACGCCCGACCCGTCGGCAACTTGAACTGGGCCCCGACAGTCTCGGTGATGGCCTGCGGCTCTTCGTCCCCCGGAGCGACCAGGTACAGCTGGGTCAGGTCGTCACCCTTGTGGTCGGCTTCGAACACCAGGGACATCCCGTCGGGATGCCACGAGGCCCGTCGCACAGTGTGATCCTGGAATCCAGTGATCCGGCGCGAGGAACCGCCGGCAACGGGCTGGACCGTCAGATTGAACTGACCCGCTGCGTCGTCGGCATAGGCGACCTGTTGTCCATCAGGGGACAGCGCCAGCATGGCCTGGAATCGCAAGGTCGGCCGGAAGTCGCGATAGGAGGACATACGGCCCATCCTACGAGCCCGTACCACTCCGAGCGCCTACCAAATTCCTCCCACCTGCTCTTCGGCTGAGGGTAGTCAGGGTGGGTCGAGCTGCGTCAGGTGAGGTTCGGCCAGGACCGACCGGATTTGATGCGGGTGATCGTGCTGGTGGTGACCTGGTGGGTGTGCGCGATCTCGCGGGTAGGCCGCGGATCGGCGCGGATGGCGCGGACCTGATCCGGGTCAAGCTTGGCCGCCGATGGGGTGCCGGGCTGGCGCTTGTTGGTGGCCGGGCATCGGGGGCACGGGTGGGCGCCGGCTGCCCGGGCTTTGATGGCGGCGGTCCAGCGGTGCCCCTGCTCGCAGCGCCAACCGACGACGGCCGCAGTGCCGGAGGTGACGACATCGCGCAAGGGGCCGCTGCTCTCGGTGTCCCATGCAGTGGCCAGCCAAGGGTGGGACATCGACAACGGCGGGGTGGGCGTGCGCGGGCAGTGCAAGCACCCTCCGGCTCCGGAGGCCCGGGAGGCGATCGTCGCCGTCCAGTGGTGTCCGCGAGCGCACCGCCACGCCACGACCCGCACGGATCCGGCTGTGACCTCACCCGGGCCGACCGGGTTGCGTGCACGGTCCCATTGAGCTGCCAAGTGCGGGTGTGACTCGGACAAAGGCTGGCAGTAGCGGCCGGCGCAGGACGGGCAGCCGGTGCCTTCGGGGACACGGACCCGAGTAGCGATCTGGGCCTGCCACTGCCATCCGCACCGGGAGCACCGCCACCACACGACGCGCCCGGATCCGGCGGTTACGGCCTGCGCGGCGATGTCGTTGCGTTCGTGGTCCCACTCGGCGACCAGATCAGGGCGCACCATCGCCAAGGTCCGCCCGGCCTGTCGGGTAGCCAGCCCACGCGCCGGGGCACACGCCGGGCAGCCGGTACCGGTGCGCACCCGGACCCCGACCACCGCCTGCCAAGTGTGGCCGCACTGCCCGCACCGCCACCAGACCCGCAGACCCGACCCTGCTGTCAGGGCTGTGGGGATCGGCCCATTGAGGTCAACGGCCCACTCGGCCACCAATACACGGCTCTCGTCGGCGAACAAGCCACGGCGGGCCCTGGACCGCCGACCGCCACCGTCCGCGGCTGCCACGCTTCCCGAACCGCACTGGACCGCCACGCCGGTGCTGGACCCGTCGGCCGGCTCGGCTCCTCGGACAGCTGACATTCGCCCGAGGCTACCCGGACGCCACAAGCTGCGGCTGGCACGGACCGATGCCAGCGGTCAGCAAGATTTCCACGACCTCCGACGTACCGTCGTTGGATATTTGCTTTGAAACCCCACCTGCGCGAGGTGCCTCTCAACAGCTTCTTCCCGGCTCCGCGTTGCTCCGTTGTTGCTCGGATGTTGCGGTCCTGCCCGGGAACAGGGAGGAAAAGCAGGTAAATCGGGCTGCCTCGGCGGTGTCATCCGGTCCAGAAAATGAACCAGGCCCCGTCCTCCGAACGGAGGAAGGAGCCCAGGTCAAACTATGTGCGCCCGAAGGGACTCGAACCCCTAACCTTCTGATCCGTAGTCAGATGCTCTATCCATTGAGCTACGGGCGCAAACCTCGTTCAGTCTACACACCGGGATGTGTAACCCAAACTTGGGCGGAGGCTCGGGGATTTGAACCCCGGATGGGCGTTAAGCCCAAACCGCATTAGCAGTGCGGCGCCATAGACCGGACTAGGCGAAGCCTCCCAAACGATTCGGTACACCGAGCCGCCGGTTGAGGATACAGGGTCCGGCTCAGGTGGCGCAAAGTGGCACCCGGCCACAGCTCCAACCCGCCCACCCGCCACACCACCGAGACCGGACCGGACCCGCAGGGCCAGCCCGATCACCCCGCGTCAGACCAGGTCAGAGCCAGCCGGTCAGACCCAGCCAAGCCAGGAGGCCCAGCCAAGCGAGGACGTGCGGCAGAGAGACCGAGCGAGCTGGTCGGGCCCGCCCAACCCTGGGCGGACCCGACCACCCGGGGCGCCGACAACCGGACCGGGGGGCCGGGCTGTGGTCGACGACACCCCGCCACTCATCCGGGGCGGCCACGCCGGATGGGTGATGAAGGGCACCCGAGCACCCTTCATGAAGTACAACAATCTTCACGCAAATTGGGAAACTGGAAAGAATCAGACAGAACTGGCGGGTACCCCTAGGAGAGGAGTTTGTTTCCGCCGAGCGTCCACCCCACGAACGCGACGATGTCCAGCACCGAGTGCGCGATGATCAACGGCCACACCCGGCGGGTCCGCGTGAAGACCAGGCCGAACACCAGGCCCATGATCGCGTTGCCGACGAAGGCGCCGAATCCTTGGTACAGGTGGTACGAACCGCGCAGGAGCGCGCTCGCGGCCAGCGCGACGGGCAGCCGGACGTGCAGCTGCCGCAGTCTGGTCAGCAGGTAGCCGACGACGACCACCTCCTCCAGGATCGCGTTCTGCACGGCGGCGAGGATGAGTACCGGCACGGTCCACCACATGTCGGGCAGGGCGGCGGGGATGACGCTCGCGTTGAGGCCCAGGGCCCGGGCTCCGACGTACAGGACCAGGCCGGGGATGCCGATCAGTGCCGCGAGGCCCGCGCCGGTGAGCGTGTCGAAGAGTGGTCGGCGTTCGACGCGCAGTGCTTGCGGGTCGTCCCGGCGGAGCAGGTGCACGGCGAACAGGGCCGGGAGGACGGCGAAGGCGATTCCGAGCAGCTGGTAGGTAAGGTCGAGCCACGGCCGGCCCGGGGCCTGGGAGGCGTTCAGGGTCGCGTGCTGGTCGGCCAGTGGCTTGCCGGCGGTCAGTTTGGCCAGCAGGCTCACCGCGGAGTAGACGGCCGAGGCTCCGAGGGACACCCCGAGGACCAGGGCGATCTCGGTACGGATCCCGGTGCGCGCATTCGTCGTCGTCTCCACCCGGGAAGTATGCCAACCATCCGGCCGGCCCAGAGCGTCTCGTCCGTGGACACCACAGAGAGGCCTTCATGAACGAACAGGATTTCCGCGACTTCGTGGCCGCCCGCTCGCCGGCGCTGCTGCGGACGGCGTATCTCCTGGTCGGCGACTGGCACCGGGCTGAGGACCTGCTCCAGACGTCGCTGACCAAGACGTATCTCGCGTGGCGGCGGCTCGGGGAGATCGACGCCGTGGAGCCGTACGTCCGGAAGGTCCTGGTCAACACGGCGACGAGTTGGTGGCGGCGGCGGTGGCTGGGGGAACGGCCCGCCGACGTTCTGCCGGAGGTCGCCGGGCCGGACGAGTCCGACGACCTGGTGGCCCGCGACGCGCTCTGGCGGCAGGTCCGGCTGCTGCCGACCCGGCAGCGCGCGGTTCTCGTGCTGCGGTACTACGAGGACCAGACCGAAGCGGAGACCGCCCGGCTCCTCGGAGTGAGCGTCGGGACCGTGAAGAGCCAGACCTCCCGCGCGCTGGGCACCCTGCGCGGCCGGCTCGGCGACCGCACTCTGGAAGGGGTGACCGCGCGATGAGCACATTCGAAGAGGACCTCCGCCGCAGCCTGGGTCGCCAGGTCGCCGAGCTGCCCGCGGTCCACGACCGGGCCGAGCGGGCGATCCGGTCCGCGCGGACCATCCGCCGCCGTCGGCTGGTCAGTGGCGTGCTGGCCGCTTTCGTGCTGGTGGTGGGCACCGCTGCCGCGTTCGGCGGGCCCAGGGAGTCCTCGAGCCTGCCCCTTCCGCCCGCGACGACGCCCACCGCCGCGCCCACTCCCACGCTCGCCGCGGACGCGCCGCCGCTCGTGGACATCGTGGTGCGGTCGGCCCTGGACACCGTCCGGATCTGGCGGGCCGCCGAGCGGAAGGAGGTCGACGTCTACGACCGGCCCGCCACGACGGTGGTCCGGTTCGGCGACGGCTGGCTGGCCATCGACGACCGGTGGAACCTGGTCCTGCTCCAGCTCGGCCAGAAGCCCATCGCGCTGTCGGCCGGGGTGCGGCAGGTGGCCGTCGCCCCGAACAGCCGCTCCATCGCGTGGCGCAACGACACCATGATGGCCGTCGGCACGGTCACCCCGTCCGGGGTGCTGGTCACCGAGCGGTCCACCGCCGCGCCGGCGAATCCGGAAACCGGGCCGGTGCTGTACACGGGAAAGGTCGTGCTGCTCAGTGGCGCGTTCAACCGGGGCAGGGACGACGAGCACGACATCTGGGTCCCCGGCGACGGCGACTACGTGTCCACCGCGAAGGACAACTCCCACGTGGTACGGATCTTCGGCCGACGCCCGGACACCGGCATGCTGGTGGGCGTCACCCTGAACTCCGACGGCAAGCAGTGCATCGCGGAGCTGGAGCCGGCACCCGGCCTCCGGATCACCCGCAAGTCCTGCGACCTGGACAGCTACGGCTACGCCGGCAGCCTCTCCCCGTCCGGTCGCCGCCTCGCCCTCGACATCAACGAGCCGCACTTCGGCCCGGCGCACCTGACGGTGGTCGACCTCGACGCCCTGTTCACCGCTCCGAAGCCTTCCGTCGTGGCGTTCGGATCGACCTTCTACAACTTCGGTTGGGAGACCGAGGACAGCCTGATCGGCGGGCAGGATCACGCCGTCTGCCGGCTCCAGCCGGCCACGGGCCAGGTCACCGAACTGAACGTGCCCGGCCTCAGCGCCGACCCCGGGGTTTTCGTGGTCCGCTGAACGACGAACGGCCCCCGGGTAACCGGGGGCCGTCGCTGTGTCGGTATCCGTTACGGGTCGACCCGCACCGTCGTGCCGCCGACGGCCTTGGTGCCGTCGCCGTAGGTCACGAAGCCCAGGTAGTGCTTGCCGGCCTCCAGGCCAGCCCAGTTCAGGGTGAAGGTGACGAAGCCACCGACCCGGGAACGCTGGCTCGACGGGGTGACCGAGGCATTGCCGGCGCTGCCGGACAGGACCCAGTCGTACCCGTTGATGGTCACGTCGGAGTGGCCCATCCCGAGGCTGAACAGGTCGACGTAGATCTCGTACGTGCCGGCGGCCGGGGCCGTCAGCGAGATCGACTCCGAGGCGTCCGGCCCGCCGCTGTTGCCGACCTGGACGAGGCCGCCCGGGGTCTGCAGGTAGGCGAACAGGTCCACGTCGGTGCCGTCCGGGTACTCGCCGGCGAACGTCGCGAACTTCAGCAGGTCAGCGCCGGCGGGCACGGTCACGACGACCTTGCCGGTGTGGTCGCTGGTCATCGGGTTCGCCGTGTCGAAGGACCCGCTGGTCGGGTTCTTCAGCAGCAGCGGGGTCGTGTTCGCGGCGGCCAGACCGTTGACGGAGGCGGTGACGGTACCGGCGAACGCGGTGTCCACGCCCAGGTCACGGCTGCCGGAGGTCGAGGTGCCCACGATCTCCTTGGCCACGCTGACCGGGGTCGCCCGCAGGGCGATGGCGCTGCGGACCTTGTGGCCGGGCTTGTCGTGCCAGGTCAGCGAGCCGAACTGGAACTCGTTGAACGGGGCGGTCGTCCGGGTGAACTTGACCTTGTAGTCGTCGTGGCTGTGCGCCGGGACGACCAGCTTGGTCGGGGTGACCTCCACGGTGAAGCCGGGCGGGGCCTCGACGTCGAGGTGGTAGATCGCGTTGGTGTCGGTCACGTTGGTGACCCGCCGGGTGACGGTCTGCACCCCGGGCAGGTCGCCGATCGCGATCGTCGGGTAGTTCAGGTTGCTGGCGTCACGCTTGGGCACGTCGTCGCAGTTCACCTTGAGGGCGTCCTCGGTGGCGCAGACGAAGCGGTCCCAGTCGTTGTAGGTCGACTCGTACACCAGGCCCGGGTCGAACGCGTTGGCCGGCTTGACGTGCCCGGCGCCGAAGTCGAACGGGTTGGCGTTGGCGCCGTCCCGCTGGATCGGCGCGCCGGTGTTGTCGACCTGGCCGGCGGTGGTCATCAGGGCGGACTTGATGGCCATCGGGCCCCAGTCCTGGTGCTTGCTCTTGAGCAGCGCGCCCAGGCCGGCCACGTGCGGGCTGGACATGGACGTGCCGGACAGCGTGCCGAACCCGTTGCCGTTGCTGCTGTCCGGGGAGACCGCGGCGAGCACGTCGACACCGGGGGCGGTGAGGTCGGGCTTGAGCAGGTCACCGTTGGAGATCCGGCCCGGTCCCTTGGAGGAGAACGCCGCCATCTCCGGTGCGCGACCGGCCACCGGGGTACCGGCGGCGAACGCGGCGGTCGGAGAGGCGGTGCCGGCCAGGTAGGCCCGCACGGCCGCGCCGGACACGTTGTCCAGGTGCACGGTCGGCACGAAGTGGAAGTCGGCGTTCAGCGAGTTCGGGGTGACGTTCAGCAGGAGCATGCCGACACCGCCGGCTGCCTTGACCTCGGCGCTCTTGTCGGTCCGACCGTTGGTGCCCCGGTCACACACGACGATCTTGCCCGCGGCCTTGGCCGGGTCGAGGGTACCGGTGAAGCACAGCCGGGCCTGGTTGGCGTCCGCGCCGGCCTTGGCCGCGGCGGCCGAGGCGATCAACGGGGCCGACGGCACGACCGGGCCGAGGCCGACGCCGGTGTAGGTGACGCCGTTGCCCAGGGTGGCCTTGGCCGACCAGAGCCGGTCGTGGGTGCTCGCGGCGACCGTGGTGATCCACGGCGCGTTGTGCGCGTTGGAGCTCGCGCCCTGGTCGCCGGAGTTGCCGGCGGACGCGGAGACGAACACGCCGGCCTTGGCCGCGTTGTAGAACGCGATGGCGACCGGGTCGACGTTGGTGGTCAGCGAACCGCTGATCGAGAAGTTGATCACGTCGACGCCGTCGGCGGTCGCCTGGTCGATGGCCGCGACCGAGTCTGCGGTCGAGCAGCTGGCGTTGCCGCCCCCGACCTCCCAGCAGACCTTGTAGGCCGCGACGCGAGCGGCCGGGGCCATGCCGGAGATCTGGCCGACGGGCACGCCGTTGACCACGGCGGTCACGTTGTTGTTGCCGGCGGCGGTGCTGGCGGTGTGCGAGCCGTGGCCGTCGAAGTCCAGCGGGGAGCGGTGCTCCTCGGGAACGGCGAAGCCCGACAGGTACCAGTGCGCGCCGATCACCTTGTTGTTGCAGGTGATGGTCGGGTCGCAGGTGCCGTGCCACTTGCTGTCGATGATCGCCTGGTCCGGGCGGGGCTCCGGGAGGGCGGCGAAGCTCGGGCTGTCGGTGCGGATGCCGCTGTCGACGACGCCGACGATGACGCCCTCACCGGCGTGGCTGACGTCGCCGAACTGCTTGTTCCACGCGCCGGTCGCGCCGTCCAGCCCGAGGAACCTCGGGGTGGAGACGGTGTCGAGCGTGCGGGCCTCGTCCTTGATGACGGCGGAGACGCCGGGGGTGCCGGCCATCTTGGCCGCCTGCTCGGGGGTCATCCGGGCCGCGAAACCGTTGAAGGTGTACTGGTAGTCGTACAGCTTCTTCACCCCGGGCACCGACTTGAGCACCTGGGTCCGGTTCTGGGCGAGCAGGCCGCTGCGCTGCTTGGCTGCCGCGCTGTGGCTGTCCAGCCGGGTGTCGCCGTCGGGCTTGGCCGCCGCGACCGGCTCGCCGACGAGCTGGACGATATAGGTACCCGTCGGGCCCTGGGCCGCGGCCTCGGACATCGACGGGATCGAGGTCAGAGCCACGGCGGTGGCTCCGAGCGTGAGGGAAATCAAGATTTTTCTGCGGTACGCACGCACTGCGGAACCACCTGTCGATCGAATACGACACATGTCGACGCGACTCTATTGCAGCGCCCGGGGGTCGAGGCAATCCCCGCAATGGACAAGTTCGCGTCGCACTCCCTGTGCGACATATAGACAGGTGACGGTGTGATGCTCCCTTAGGTGAGTACATTGTCGGTGTTACTCAAGGAGAGCTGGTCCTTTGTAGAACAACCGGACGTGCTCGCCAGTAACTTCTACGCACGCATGTTTCTGGCCGAACCACGGCTTAGAGATCTTTTTCCGGTGACGATGAACGTGCAACGAAGTCGGTTACTCGGTGCGATCGTGCACGCCGTACAAAGCGTGGACGATCCGGACGCTTTCGCCGAGTATCTCGGAGCGCTGGGTAGGGACCACCGCAAGTTCCACGTGCTGCCGGAGCAGTACGAGGTCGTCGGGCGGTGCCTGATCGAGGCGCTCCGGGAGTACTGCGGCGACCAGTGGGCCCCGGAGCACGAGCAGGCGTGGCGCGACGCGTACACCGCGATCTCCTCGATCATGGTCGCCGGGGCCGAGGCCGACCGGGACAATCCGCCGTACTGGCACGCCGAGGTGGTCAGCCACGAGCGTCGGTCTTCCGACATCGCCGTCCTCACGGTGCGACCGCTGCGACCGCTGAGGTACCGGGCCGGGCAGTACGTCAGCGTCGAGTGCCGGCACCAGCCCCGGCTGTGGCGGATGTTCTCCATCGCCAACGCGCCCCGCGACGACGGCCTGCTGGAGTTCCACGTCCGGGCGGTCGGCGCCGGCTGGGTGTCCAGCGCGCTCGTCTGGAAGCTGCGGGCCGGCGACATGCTGCGGATCGGCGCGCCGATGGGCACGATGAGCCTCGACCGGACCTCGACCAGGGACGTGGTCTGCGTCGCCGGCGGCACCGGGCTGGCCCCGTTGCGGGCGCTCGTCGAGGAGCTGGCGACCTACAACCGGACCCGCTGGGTGCACCTCTTCTTCGGGGTACGCACCCGCGACGACCTCTACGACCTCGGCGCGCTGCAACGGCTGGCCGCCCGGTACCCGTGGCTGTCCGTCGTGCCGGCCGTCAGCGACGACCCGGGCTACGACGGGGAACAGGGCACGGCGTTCGAGGTGATGGCCCGGTACGGCCCGTGGCAGGAGCACGACTTCTTCGTGTCCGGCTCGCCCTCGATGGTGAAGGCGACCCTGCGCGGCATCGCCGACCTGAACGTCCCCTCGTTCCGGGTCAGGTACGACAGCTTCGGCGACGTGGACTAGCTGTACTCACCCGTGAGGTTGGGTGCGGGCGGCGCTCAGGCGGCGGGCAGCAGTACCGACCGGGCGGCGGACTCGGTCAGGTCGCGCTGGAAGAACGCCCCGCCGGGCTCCTGCAGCTGCGAGCCGGTCAGCAGGTCGCCCGTGTCGACCGGCGCGAAGCCGAGCTGCACGACGATCGCGGCCACGGTCTCCTTGGCCTCGGCGTCGTCCCCGCACAGCGGGATCATCCGCCGGTCGGGGCGCCCGGCCTGGTCGCGGAGGTGTTCCCAGTACAGGGCGTTGAAGGCCTTCACGACCCGTGCGCCCGGCAGCCGCTCGGCGGTCCAGGCGCTCGACGTCCGGCCGCCGAGGTCGTCCTCTGGCTCGGCGTTCATCACGTCGACCACGACCTTGCCGGTGACCGCCGTCGGGCTGGGCAGCGCGGACCGCTCGCGCCACGGGGCGGCGAGGATGACCAGCTCCGCGGTGTGCGCTGCGCCGTTCACGGTGTCCGCGGACGTCAGTGGGCCGAGCACCCGCAACCAGCTCGCCAGCGACTGCGGTCCGCGGGAGTTGGCGAGGATCACCTGGTGGCCGACGCCGACCAGGTGTCCGGCGAGAGTCGCCCCGACCCGTCCGGTGCCGATAAGCCCAATACGCATAGCGACATGATCTAGTAAAATTCCATCTTTTTCCGGACAACACGCCGAAGGCCCTGATAAACACTCCGAGTGACAGTCGATACTGGCAGATCGCCGTGCAGAGCGGCTAAGGTTAGGCGACCCTAAAGTGTCGAGCCGGAGGTCAGTTCGTGGGCATGCGCCGAGTCGCACCCGCTGGAGCGCTCCGGCCCGGTACCAGATCATCACGTTCTGTGGTCGCATGACCACGTCCCTGGCGCTCCCGTCGCCGGTCCAGCCGATCCTTGCCACCCTCGCGGCGGTCCGCGCCGCGCGCGACGGCCGGCTCGGCGTCGCCGACTCCCTGGTCGTGGACGACCCGACCGGCTGGTCCCCAGCCACCTGCTTCACCGACGGCACCGCGGTGACCCAGCTGCTCGCCGGCCCCCGCGAGTCCTGGGACGCGGCCCCGCACGCCGCCGGCGCGCTGGCCTGGAAGGCCTACACCTACTGGCTCACCCTGCCGGCCGTGCTCGGCTACGCCGCGGTGCGCCGGGTCCCGCTGCTGCACGCCGGCAACGTGCTGATCCGGATGTCGCCGGACAAGCCCTTCGTCACCGTGGGCATGCGCCGCCTCGCCGTCGCCGTGCTGCCCAACGACCCGGCCGCAGGCCTTCGCGGTGTCCGGGTGGTCCCCGACGAGGAGGCGCTGCTCCAGCTCTTCCGGACCACCCTCGTCGACCAGCACCTCGCGCCCCTGCTCACCCAGCTGCGCTACCACGCCAGGGTCGGCCGACGCACGCTCTGGGGCTCGCTGGCCTCCGGTGTCGCGCACGCCGTCGCCCAGGCCGCGCCCACCCTGCCCTGGGACGCGCTGGCCACCGCCCGCCGACTGCTGGACACCCTGCAGGTTTCCGACCTGGTGGATGTCGAACGCCAACCTGATGGCGACCTGCGGGTCCAGCGCCGCACGTGCTGCCTGGCGTTCACCGTCCAGTGCCTGAAGACCTGCTCCTCCTGCTGCCTGCCGGATCAGGCCGCGCACTGAGGACATGCCCGCTCTTCGGGTCGGACAGGACCATGGCGCCGGCCGTAGTCTCGCCAGATGACCGATTCCATTGTGGAGCGCTACGTCCGGCTGGGGCTCCGGCTTGACCGGCGTGTGGAGGGAACCGTCGACTCCTACGCCGGGCCACCGGAACTCGCGGCCGAAGTCGCTGCTGGGGACCTGCCCGGAGCCCGGGCACTCGTCGACGAGGCGGAGGCGCTGCTCACCGAGCTGCCGGACAGCTGGCTTCGGGACCAGGTAGCCGGCCTGCGCACCTGCGCCGGGATGCTGGCGGGCGAGTCACGCTCCTACGCCGACGAGGTGCACGGGTACTACGGGGTGCGGCCGTCCTGGACAGACGAATCGGTCTTCACCGAGGCGCACGAGCGCCTGGACGCGCTGCTGCCCGGGACAGGACCGCTGGCCGAGCGCCTGGAAGAGTGGCGCAGGTCGATGTTGGTACCGGCCGACCGGGTCGAGAGCACGGTGGCCACGGTCATCGCGGAGGCCCGTAGGTGGACCGGCCAGCTCATCGAGCTACCGCCCGGGGAGGGCGTCGACCTGGAGTTCGTGCGGGAGGTGCCCTGGAACGGGTACAACACCTATCTCGGCGACCTGCGCGGCCGGGTCGAGATCAACGTCGACCGGCCGATGACGGGGTATCAGCTGTTGCATCTCGTGTTGCACGAGACCTACCCCGGCCATCAGGCCGAGCGCGCCGCCAAGGAGAACCTGCTGGTGCGTGGCCAGGGGAGGTTGGAGGAAACCATCGTGCTGGCACCCACCCCGCAGTCGCTGATCGCCGAGGGCATCGGGGAGATCGCTCCGGAGCAGCTTCTCCGGGGCGAGGCCGGCGCGGCACTCGCCGGCATTGTGCGTGACTCGGGCGTGGATCTCGATCTCGCCCACTCGCTCACCCTGGATGAGGCCGTCGAATCATGTAGGTGGGCCAGCGTCAACGCTGCCCTGATGCTGCACGAGCACGAAGCTGGCGCGGCGGAGGTGTCGGCGTACCTGCAACGCTGGGAGATGCTGAACCCGGAGGACGCCGGGCGGGTGATCCGCTTCGTGACAGATCCGACGTCGCGGACCTACAGCTTCAACTATCCGGCGGGGCGGCGGCTCTGCCGCGCCTACGCGAAGGCCGTGCCGGACGGCTTCCGGCGGTTGCTGACCGAGCAGGTCCGGGTGGGCGACCTACTCAGAGCCACCGTCTGACCCCAGCTCGGGTTCAACGCCCAGCCGGCCCGAGTTCTGGGCCGGCCATCTGCGTGTCCAGACGTATGTCACAGCGGAGGGCGTGGGATTCGAACCCACGAAGGTTTCCCTTACCGGTTTTCAAGACCAGCGCCATCGGCCACTAGGCGAGCCCTCCTGACCTGCATGAACACCCCGAACACGCCGCCTCTGGCTGAGGCGTGTCCCGCGACTGTCCCGCAGCGGGTCCGGACGCGTCCGCGGACTGCCCGTTCCCGACGCATAGTCTGCCAGATTCGATCGCCCCGGTGAGAGCGACCGTGACCAGCTCGCCGGTGATCTCTTCCTGCCCATCGACGCGGTGGGCACCTGGCCGGGGGAGGGATGGCCCTCTCCTCCGGCCGTCGGCGCGTGCGTGGTGAGCCGGCGCGCTAGGTTCAGGGCATGTACGCGATGACACTCCCCACCTTCGGCGACCCCGACGTCCTCACCTGGGCAGAGGTCGACGACCCCGTCCCCGGCCCCGGCGAGGTCCTGATCGAGGTGGCCGCCACCGCCGTCAACCGCGCGGACCTGCTCCAACGCCAGGGGAAGTACCCGGCCCCGCCCGGGTCGCCGGCGTGGCCGGGGCTGGAGTGCTCGGGGCGGATCATCGGGCTGGGGGCCGGCGTGACCGGCTGGCACGTGGGCGACGAGGTGTGCGCGTTGCTGCCCGGCGGCGGGTACGCCGAGAAGGTGGTCGCCGACGCCGGCCTGCTGCTCCCGGTACCCGGAAATGTCGAACTGGCCGACGCCGCAGCCCTGCCGGAAGTGGCCGCCACGGTCTGGTCGAACGTCTTCGCGCTGGCCGGGTTGAAGGCCGGGGAGCAGTTCCTGGTGCACGGCGGGGCCAGCGGGATCGGCACGTTCGCGATCCAGTTGGCCAAGGCGTGGGGAGCGAAGGTGGCGGCGACGGCGAGCGCGGCCAAGCACGACGCGCTGCGGGCGCTGGGCGCGGACCTGACGATCGACTACCGGTCGGAGGAGTTCGAGGACCTGGTCAGCGCGGACGTGATCCTGGACATCATGGGCGCGTCGTACCTGGAGCGCAACATCGAGGCGCTGGCCCCGGGCGGGCGGCTGACGATGATCGGCACCCAGGGCGGGGTGAAGGCCGAGTTCGACCTGCGCCGGTTGATGGCCAAGCGCGCGTGGATCGCCGCCACGACGCTGCGGGCCCGGCCGGTCGAGAACAAGCGCGAGATCATCGCGGAGGTCCGCGAGCAGGTCTGGCCGTTGGTCGAGGCGGGGAAGGTGCTGCCGGTGATCGACCGGCGGCTGCCGCTGACGGAGGCCGCCGAGGCGCACCGGGTGGTCGAGGCCAACGCGCACGTCGGCAAGGTGCTGCTCACCCTCTGACGAACTACTTGACGAGGAAACGCGGCCCGGGCCCCTGGGTCGCGTACTCGTCGCCCGGGTTGGACAGCGCGCACTTCCGCAACGACAGGCACCCGCACCCGATGCATCCGTCCAGCCGGTCGCGCAGCCGCTGGATGAGCGCGATCTGCTCGTCCAGCCGGGTCTGCCACTTCCGCGACAACCGCTCCCAGTCGGCCTTGGTCGGCGTCCGGTTCTCCGGCAGCGAGGCCAGCGCCGCCGCGATCTCGTCGAGGGACAGCCCGACCTGTTGGGCGATCCGGATGAAGGAGACCCGGCGGAGTTCCGCTCGCCCGTACCGCCGCTGGTTGCCGCTGGTCCTCGTCGAGTGGATCAGGCCCTTGTCCTCGTAGAACCGGAGCGCTGACGGTGCCACGCCGCTGCGGTGCGCGAGATCGCCGATCGTGAGAGTGTCCACCGTCACAGGCCCCTTGAGCTCAAGTCAACTTGAACTTGCAGTCTAGCGGCATGGAACAACTCCTCGCCCTGCGGCAGAGATTCACCGGGGACGACAAGCACCTGCCGAGCGCCACGTCCACGATGGACGTGCTGTGGACGCTCTACGACCGGGTGCTGCGGATCGACCCGGCCAAGCCCGACGCTGACGACCGCGACCGGTTCTTCCTGTCCAAGGGGCACGGGCCGGCGCTGTTCTACGCGGTACTCGCCGACAAGGGCTTCTTCCCCGCCGAGTGGCTGGACGACGCGGCCATGGTGACCAGCCCGCTGGGCCACCACCCGGACCGGATACTGGTCCCGGGCGTGGAGATGTCCGCCGGGTCGCTGGGCCACGGCCTCCCCCTGGCGACGGGTACCGCGCTGGGCCTGCGCCTGCAGGGCCTGACCACCCCCAGGGTCTACGTCCTCCTCGGTGACGCCGAACTGGACGAGGGCTCCAACCACGAGGCAATCGCGTACGCCGGGGCCACCGGCCTCGACAACCTCGTCGCCGTGGTCGTCGACAACTCCTCGGCGAGCCACGGCTGGCCCGGCGGCATCGCGTCCCGGTTCGCCGTGAACGGCTGGTCCACCGCCACCGTCGACGGCCGCGACCACGACGCCCTCGAAACCGCGCTCACCACCCTCCTTCCCGGCCGGCCGCACGTGGTCGTCGCACTCGTGGAGCCCAAGAATGCGTAACTCCTTCATCGAGACCACCACGGCCCTCCTCGACGAGGACCCCCGGGTGGCCGTGGTGCTCGCCGACATCTCCTCGGCCGCCTTCGACGACGTGCGCAGCGAAAGACTCGTCAACGTGGGCATCCGCGAGCAGCTGATGGTCGGGGTGGCCGGAGGGCTGGCCCTGGCCGGGCTGCGGCCGATCGTGCACACCTACGCGCCGTTCCTCGTGGAGCGGGCCTTCGAGCAGGTCAAGCTCGACTTCGGTCACCAGGGCGTCACGGGGGTCCTGGTGAGCGTCGGCGCGTCGTACGACTGGACGGAGGGCGGCTACACCCACATGTCGCCCAGGGACGTCGCCCTGCTGGACACGATGCCCGGCTGGCGGGTGCACGTGCCGGGCCACGGGGACGAGGTCGACGGCCTGCTGCGGTCCGCCGTCGCGGGTGACGAGCAGGTCTACATCCGGCTGTCGACCCGGACGAACCGGGAGGCGCACGCGCCGGAGCTGCACAAGGTCAGAGGCGACGATGGCCCGCTCGTCCTCGCGGTCGGTCCGGCCCTGGACAACGTTCTCGCCGCGACGGAGGGGCTGGACGTGACCGTGGCCTACACGGCGACGCCCCGGCCGTTGGACGTCGCCGGCCTGCGGGCCCTGGTCACCACTCCGGAGCTGGTGGTCGTGGAGCCGTACCTGGCCGGCACGTCCGCGCACCTGGTCTACGACGCGCTCAACGACCGGCCGCGCCGGCTGCTGTCGCTCGGGGTGGGCCGCGAGGAACTCCGGGTGTACGGCACCCCGGCCGACCACGACCGGCTGCACGGCCTGGACCCGGCGGGCCTGCGCGCGTCGATCACCGGCTTCCTCGGCGACTGAGCCGGAGCGGACGGGCCCGACCGCAGACGGGCCCTCAGCTCGGTCGGACCACTGCGGGCGCTGGCGTGGCCTGGCCGAACAGCGCCGCCGCGAGATCACTGAGCGTCCGCACCCCGCGCTCGAGGGAGTCCTCCCCGGTCGGCATCTGGTACATGATCGCCAGGATGTATCGCTGACCGGCGCCCACGAACCCGACGGTGCTGGTGTCCCAGTGGCTCTCGTCGTCGTAGGAGTCCTCCAGCCAGCCGTTCTTCACCCCGGGCTCCAGGGCCGGCCCGACGGACCACACCCCCCAGTGCTGGATCTCCGCCACGTGCCGCATCGCCCCGACCACGTACGCCCGGTCCTCGGAGTTCAGGGAGCCCAGCACGTACGCCATCAGGTTCGCCAGGTCGTCGGGCCGGCAGACCAGCGCGCCCCAGTCGTCGTTCTCGCCCTCCATCGCGAGGCCGGACATGCCGTAGCGGCCCTGGAAGACCGGCAGCATGCCCTGCTCGCCGAAGCCGGCCCAGATCCGGTCGGCCGCCTCGTCGTCGGACACCGAGAGCATGTCGGCGATGTCCTCGCGGTCGCCGGGGCCGAGGGTGACCGCGCCGGCCCGGGACTGCTCCAGCACGTACACGGCCATCGCGAGTTTGATCGTCGACCCGGTCCAGCTGGTCTGGTCGGCGGCCCCCGCCTGCCAGGTCGCGCCGGTCACCCGGTCGCGGAGCACGAGGCCGAGCTGGCCGGGACTGGCCGCGATCCGCGCGGTGGCCTGCTGGAAGCGCGCCGCCCACTCGCACGGCCAGCCGCCGCAGCCGGGGGTGGCCTCCGCCCCGCGCGGCGACGACAGGGCCGGGATCGGGGAGACCGCCGTGGGTCGGGCCGTGGGCGCGGCGGTCGCCGGTCCGCGCTCGTCCGTGACCGCGCAGCCCGCAAGAGTCAGTACCAGTGCGAGGCCGAGGGTTGCGGCGCTCTTCATGGGTAGACCTCCGGACGCACCCGGTCGGGTGGGGATGCGTCTACCCAGAATGACGCGTTCGACCGGGTTGCCGGTTGAGCACGTGACCTGATCTTTACTTGCGGGGCTTCCGGCGGGCCCGCTCACGGGTCAGGATCCAGAGCGCCTCGACGCCGTCCTTCCACGTGATCTTCTTGCCCTCCTCGCGGGACCGGGCCCGGTAGGAGATCGGCACCTCGAAGGGCCGCACGCCCCGGCGGAGCAGTTTGCCGGTGACCTCGGCCTCCATGCCGAAGCCGCGGGACTTGACGTTCAGCGACTTGTACAGCGCGACCGGCATCAGCTTGTAGCAGGTCTCCAGGTCGCCGATGTACGAGTTGAACAGCACGTTCGCCGCGAGGGTGACGCCCTTGTTGCCCATCACGTACCAGAACGAGTAGGAGCTGTGGCCGCCGAAGCTGCGGTTGCCGTAGACGACCTCGCCGTGTCCGTCGAGCACCGGCTGGAGGAGCCGGGGGATGTCGTTCGGGTCGTACTCCAGGTCGGCGTCCAGGATCACCATGTAGTCACCGGAGGCGCTGTGCACCGCGGTCAGGATCGCCGCGCCCTTGCCCTGGTTGCGCTGGTGCTTGAACACCTTCACCCGGGGGTCGTCGACCTCCGCCAGGATCTCGACGGTGCGGTCCTTGCTCCCGTCATCAACGATGACCAGCTCGATCTCGCACGGGTAGTTGACGTTGAGCGCCTGCTTGACGGCGTCGGCAACGCGGACTTCCTCGTTGTAGACCGGCATGAGGATCGAGAGCTTCACAGAGAGCTCCGGGCGAATCGGTGACAGGACATGGACAGACTACTGCCACCGGTGAGGTGTGATGAACTGCCCCCGGACTGTGAGTAACCCACGAGTCTCCTTGACATGGGCCGGTGGAGGGACCAGATTTCCTACGGTGACCATCATTGCCGGCGACTCCGGACTCCAGACATCAGTACTGGAGGATCTGGGCGATGCCCGCAAATATCGGCGTTGGTTGGCAGAACTCACCCTGCCACACCTCGGCGAGCACCCGTTGGAGATCGGCAGCGGGCTCGGCGACTACGCGGAGGAGTGGATCCCGCACCTGTCGGCGATGACGGCCAGCGAGGCGGAACCGGACAGGTTCGCCCAGCTCAAGGCCCGCTACCACGAGCACCCGACGATCAGCGTCCGCCAGCTCGGGCTGCCCAGCGAGCCGGATCCGGTGCCGCGGTACACCTCTGTGGTGTCCCTCAACGTGCTGGAGCACATCGCCGACGACGTGGGCGCGCTGCGGTCGATGCGCGGTTTCGTGCGGCCCGGCGGGACCGTGGTCGCGGTGGTGCCGGCGTTCCCGTCCGCGATGAGCCGGTTCGACCACGCGATCGGACACCAGCGCAGGTACACCCGGAAGTCGGCCGTCGCGGCGTTCGAGGCGGCGGGGCTGACCGTCGAGATGGCCAGGTACGTGAACCCGATCGGCCTGCTGACCTGGTACGTGAGCGCGAAGGCGCTGCGGATGATCCCGCGCAACGGGCTGGGCCTGCGGCTGTACGACACGGCGGTGGTCCCGGTGGCCCGGCTCGTGGACCGGGTCTGGGCGCCGTTCGGCCAGTCGGTGTTCGTGGTGGCCCGGGTCTGACCCCGGGCCGAGCCAGCCCGGCCCAACCCGGCGCCAGCCCAGGGGCCGGCCTGCGGTCTAGAACATCCCCGTGGGCTGCCACGCCCCGTGCACGTCCCGCAGCCGCGCCACGACCTCCCCGATGGTCGCGTACGCCCGGACGGCCGCCACACAGGCCGGCACGATGTTCTCCCCGGCCAGCGCCGCGTCCGTGACATCGCCGAGCACGCCGGCCACGGACCCCCGCGACGCCCGCACGGCCCGCACCGCAGCCACCTGTGCGGCCTCCATCTCCGGGTCGACGGCGAACACGTCGAGCGGGCCCTTGGGCTCCTGGTAGACGTTGACCCCGACGACGGTGCGCGCCCCGGACTCGATCTCCTGGGCGTGCTGGTACGCCGCGTCGGACAGCTCGCTGACCAGGTACCCGGACTCGATGCACGCGAGCGCGCCGCCCCTGCGGTCCACGGCGTCCATCACGTCGAGGATGTCGCGCTCGACGGCGTCGGTGAGGGCCTCCACGTACGGCGCGCCGCCGAGCGGGTCGACCACCCCGTTGAGCCCGGTCTCGAAGGCCACGATCTGCTGGGTACGCAGCGCGAGGGTCGCCGCGGCCTCGGTGGGCACGCCGAGCGCCTCGTCGTACGCGGAGACGTGCATGGTCTGGATGCCCCCGAGGGCGGCGGCGATCGTCTCGGCGGTCGCCCGGACCACGTTGTTCAACGGCTGCTGGGCGGTGAGCGAGCTGCCGGCCGTGAACGCGAAGATCCGCAGTTGTTCGCTGCGGGGGTCCTGGGTCCCGTAGCGGGACCGCACCAACCGCGCCCACACCCGGCGGGCGGCGCGCAGCTTCGCGATCTCGCCGAGCACGTCCATGTTCACCGACAGGAACGTGAACAACGTCGGGGCCACCGCGTCGACCGACAGTCCCCGGCGCACGCACTCGTCCAGGTAGGCGATGGCGTTGGCGAAGGTGTACCCGATCTCCTGCGCGGCGTTGGAGCCGGCCTCGCGGATGTGGTAGCCGGACATGGCCAGGGGCACCCAGCGCGGGGTGTGCCGCACGCAGTGCTCGATGGTGTCCACGGCCAGCCGCAGCGACGGCGCGGGCGGGAAGATCTGTGTCCCCCTGGCCACGAACTCCTTCAACACGTCGTTCTGGATGAACAACCCGAAATCATTCGGGTGTACGCCGCGCTTCTCCGCCAACGCCGTGAACAGCGCCGTCCACAGGTACCCGATGGAGTTCGCGGTCGTGCGGACCTGGCTGATCTTCTCCAGGGGGATGCCGGCCATCAGGATCTCGATGTCGGCGAGCGAGTCGATGGCGACCCCGACCCGGCCGACCTCGCCGAGCGCCCTGGGGTCGTCGGAGTCGAGACCGAGCTGGGTGGGCAGGTCCAGCGCGACGGAGAAGCCGGTGACGCCCTGGTCGAGCAGGGTGCGGAACCGGGCGTTGGACTGGGCCGGCGAGCCGAATCCGGCGTACTGGCCCATGATCCAGGGCTTCGCGGTGTCGCTGATCCCCCGGGTGTAGGGAAACTCGCCCGGCTGCTCAGACATATTCCGCTCGCAGCACGTTCTTCGCGATCTTGCCGGTGGAGTTCAGCGGGAAGTCCGCCCGGGCGTGGATCTCCTTGGGCTTCTTGAAGCTCGCCAGCCGGTTCCGGCAGTGCTTGTCGACCTCCTCCGGCGTGGCGGTTCCGGTGTAGAGGGCCACGATCCGCTGCCCCCAGTCCGGATCGGCCACCCCGATGACCGCCACCTCCCGTACGCCGGGCACCTCGGCGATCACGGCCTCGACCTCACTCGGGTACACGTTGTACCCACCCGTGATGATCATGTCGCCCTTGCGGTCCACGAGCCACAGCCGGTCGTTCTCCAGCCGGCCCAGGTCGCCGGTGTGCAGCCAGCCGTCCCGCACGACGCGGTGCGTGTCGCCGGCCACGCCCCAGTACCCGCCCATCACGTGCTCGCCGCGGGTCACCACCTCGCCGATCACGCCGTCGGCCACCGGGCGGCCCTCCTCGTCGACGATCCGCAGGTCCACCCCGATCCCCGGCCGGCCGGCGCTGGCCAGCAGGTCGTCGCGCGCGTGGTCGGCGGCGTCCAGGATCGTCACGGGCGGGATGGCCTCGACCAGGCCGTAGTACTGCACCAGGTTCGGGGTCAGCTGGGCCATCGCCTGGCGGATCTGCTCCGGGGCCATCGGGGCCCCGGCGTAGGCGAGCATCCGCAGCTCGGGCAGGGACTCGCCGGTCGCCAGCAGCCGGGCCACCATCGTCGGCACGAGTGCCGTGTGCGTGACCCCCTTGGTGCGCACCGCGTCCACCACCGAGGCCGCGTCGAACTGCGGCAGGATCACCTGGGTCGCGCCCGCCGCGAGGAACGGCAGCAGGAACAGCCCGGACGTGTGCGTGATCGGCCCGGCGTGCAGGTACACGTCGTCGGGGCCGGGCGGACCGCCGAGCACGTCGTAGGTCATGTTCATCAGGCTCGCGTACCGGTTGCGGTGCGTGCGCCGGACGCCCTTCGGCCGGCCCGTCGTCCCGGACGTGTAGTTCAGGCTGACCAGCTCGTGGTGCGCGTCGACGGAGCCCGCAGCCATGATCCGCTCGTAGTTCTCGCCGATCACCACCTGGTGGGGCAGGTCGAGGCCCGGGTCGTACCTCGGGTCGCGGATGATGCCCACCGCCCCGGAGTCCTCGGCGATCCGCGCCCAGTCGTCGGCGTGCAGCCGGTAGTTCAGCGCCACCCGGACCAGGCCGGCCGTGGCCAACGCCAGATCCGTCTCCACGTACGTGTTCTGGTTCGGCTGCAGGTCCAGCACCCGGTCACCCGGCTTCAGGCCCAGCTCCAGCAGCCCGCGCGCGAGCCGCTGGACCCGGTCCCCCAGCTCCGCGAACGTACTCGTGCCCTGGGGGCCGTCCAGCGCGATCCGGTCGGCGTACCGCCGGGCCGCCCTGGTCACCAGAGTGCCAACGTCCACTTCAGACCTCCCTGACGGCCGCGGCGTCGAGGACGACGGCACCGCGCTCCCTGACGAGTACCGGATTGAGCTCCACCGCGATGTCGGCCGGCCAGCGCGCGGTGAGCGCCACGAGCCCGGCCACGACGTCGAGCAGCGCCGAGGTGTCCAGGGCCGGCTTCCCCCGGTACCCGTCGAGCAGTCTTGCGATCTTCAGCTCTTCCAGCATGGTCGCCGGATCGGCCGGCAGCAGGCGGATCGCCACGTCGTCGAGCAGCTCGGCGAGCGTGCCGCCGGCCCCGATCGTCAGCACCCGGCCGAGCGGGCTCGGCGAGATCCCGACCAGGACCTCCACCCCTCCGCCGACCTGCTCCTCGGCCCACACCCGACCGATCGTCGCGATCTTCCGGAACGCCTCGGCCACGTTCTCCTTCGTGACGTTCAGGATCACGCCGCCCGCCTCGGTCTTGTGCACCAGGCCGGGGGCGACGGCCTTGAGGACGGCGCGCTCGAAGTCGAAGTCGGCGGGGCTGTCGAGGAACCGGCCACGCGGGACGGGGACGCCCGCGGCGCGCAACGCCTCCTTGAGCCGCCATTCGTCGGTGATCGGCTCGGTGCCGCCGTCGGCTTCGGGGGCGGTGTCGGCGTCGATGGTCGTGGACGCGGCTTGCCGCAGGGTCGCGGCCAGGGCCCGAACCGCGCGCGCCGGGGTCGGGAACGACGCCACGCCGAGCGCCCGCAGCATCGCCGTCGCCGCCGGAGCCAGATGCTCGGCCCCCGTCCGGGCCACGACCACCGGCTTCGTGACCTGACGGAGCGCGTCCACGATCCCGGTGACGTCGTCGCCGGTCAGGACGCAGAAACACAGCACGACCGCGTCCACGCCCGGATCGCGGTCCACAGCGCTCAGGCACCGCTCCACCAGGGTCCGGTCCCGCATCACGCTCGCGGTCACGTCGATCGGATTCTCGGTACTCCCGAACACCGGCACGATCTCCGCCAGCGCCTCCCGGGTGTCCCCGGCGAGCTCGGCGAGCACGAGCCCGGCGGCCTCCACGGCATCGGCCGCGAGAATCCCGGACCCACCCGACGTGGTCACGACAGCCACCCGGACCGGCCCGACCCGGGGAGGCTCCTCGGTGTCGACGACTCCGGCAGAGCGCGGCTCCGCGTAGTCGGCGACCCGGGACCTGCCGGAACGTGGGCGCGACCTCGTCCGACGCGCTGAAGCCGCGAACGCCTCGCCCGCGTCCAGCAGGTCATCCAGATCGGCCACCCGGGTGATCCCGAGCTGCCGGAGCGCCGCGTCCACCACCCTGTCGTCTCCGGCCAGCGCCCCGGTGTGCGAGGCGGCCGCCCGACGGCCGGCGGCGGAACGGCCCGCGACCAGAAGTGCCACCGGCTTCCCCCTGGACGCGAGCCGACGCAGCGCCGAACCGTCGCGGAGAGACTCGACATAGCCGAGCAGGCCGACACAGTCGGGCTCGGCCGCGAGCTCCGTGAGGACTTCCAGAGCGGTGACGTCGGCCTCGTTGCCTGTCGTGACGACCCAGCCGAGGGGAAGACCCCTGTCGACGGCGAGGCTCGCGGCACCGAAACCGAGCGCGCCGCTCTGGCTGACGAGGGCGACTGCGGTCCGGCTCCGGATGTTGGTGTGCCGCCCCTGCACGATGGCCCGACCTGGCACGACCTCAGACCCGGCGAGCGGGTTGGTGTCGGCCCGCAGGGTGGTCGCGGCTCCGGCGAACCAGGGGCTGAAGCTCGCGACCAGGCCGGTGGCGAGGGTCGCGGCGCCGATGCAGTTCGGGCCGAGGATCCGAGTGCCGCCCCGCGCCGCCAGCAGCTGCTCCTGCAACTCCGGCGCGCCAGCCTCGGCGAACCCGGACGCGCCGAGGATAGCGACGGGCACGCCGTGCGCCGCGCACTCCGCGACAGCCGCGACGGCCTTGTCCGCCCCGACCATGATCAGGGCGAGGTCCACGGGTCCGGCGGCGGCGAGGCTCGGGTAGGCGCGGAGGCCGCAGATCTCTGTTGCCGTCGGGTTGATCGGCAGAATCTGACCGGAATATCCGTATCTTAGGAGGTACTCCACCGGGAGCCGCCCCAGCGAACCGGCGCGGCCCGAGGCCCCGACGACCGCGATGGAGCGCGCCGACCACAACATCGACAGTCCAGCCACGCCCGAAGCGTGTCACGCTTTCGTTGCGGCCGTCAAGAACCCAACATATCCGGGGCTTCGGGGAGTTCCTCGCAGCGGTGCCGACGTCGCCGAGGCGGAGACGCGGCGTAGTCAGATGACGTTCGTGAAGTTGATCTGTTCACCCCTGGCCAGGGCGCCGGTCAGGACCCGATCGCCGCGCGGGCCTCCGCGAGCACCGTCGGCCAGGCCGCCGACAGCGGGTCGATCAGGCCGAAGTGTTCGATGCCGGGAAGCTCGACCAGGCGCGACCCGGTCCGGGCCGCGTACGCCCGGGACAACTCCACCGGCACCTGCGCGTCCTCGGTGCCGTGGATCAGCGTCCCCACCCGGCTCGGCTCGGCCGCGACATACCGCTCGGGCACCTCCCCGGGCCCCCCACCCAGCAGCAGATGCGCCGCCCGGTCGTCCAGCTCGTGCGCACCGGCCAGGCCGGTCACCGGCGCGAGAGCCAGCACCGGGCCGTCCGCGGCGGCCCACAGCGCCAGATGGCCACCGGCCGAGTGCCCGGAGACCAGGGCGATCTCCTGGCCGAGGATCCGGGGCACCTCGGCGAGGGCGAGCGTGACGTCGTCGAACGTGCCGGGCCAGCCGCCGCCGGGCTGACCGGTGCGGCGGAACTCGATCGTCGCCACCCGGTACCCCTCGGCCGCCAGGCCACAGGACAGCGGGCCGACATGCGCGCGGTCGTACTCCGCGCGCCAGAAGCCGCCGTGCACGAACACGACCAACGGGCCCGTGCCCCGGACGTCGAACACCTGGTCAGGGTGGTCGCCGTACGGCTCGGTGAAGTCGGGGGCCGGCGCGGGGCGGGTCAACACCTCTCGAGGATCCACGGGCAGAGGTTATCGTGTCCGCGTGACGACCGTTGAGTACACCGATATCCGCTACGCGGTCGCCGACCGGGTCGCGACCATCACGATCGACCGGCCGGACCGGATGAACTCGTTCCGGGGCCGGACCGTCGACGAGCTGATCCACGCGTTCAAGACGGCGTGGGCCGCCCGGGACGTGGCCGTCGTGATCCTGACCGGCGCGGGCGAGCGGGCCTTCTGCGCGGGCGGCGACGTCAAGGAACGCGCCGAGACGGGCAGCTACGGGCCGACCGAGTGGGGCACGTTCGAGATCGAGCGGCTGCACCGGATGATCCGCGACATCCCCAAGCCGGTGATCGCCGCCGTGAACGGGGTCGCGGTCGGCGGCGGGCACGTCCTGCACGTGCTGTGCGACCTGACCATCGCGGCGAACCACGCCAGGTTCGGCCAGTCCGGGCCCCGGGTGGGGTCGTTCGACGCGGGCTTCGGGTCGGCGTACCTCGCCCGGGTCGTCGGCGAGAAGCGCGCCCGGCAGCTGTGGTTCCTCCTGGAACTCATCGACGCGGACACGGCCCTGAGCTGGGGACTCGTCAACAAGATCGTGCCGGGCGACGAGCTGGCCGATGCCGCGATGGCCTGGGGCCGCCAGATCGCCAGCTACTCGCCCACCGCGCTGCGGTTCCTCAAGCACTCCTTCAACGCCGACTCCGACCACCTGGCCGGCCTGTCCCACCTGGCCTTCGACGGCCTGGAGTTGTTCAGCCACACGGACGAGGCCGCCGAGGGCGCGGCGGCGTTCGCGGAGAAGCGCCTGCCGGACTTCGACCCCTACCGCTGAAACCCAAGATCATTTTTTGATTACGGCGACACCCGCTCCCGGTTCCAGCGGCCGCCCGGGCCGGCCTGCCGGGTGCGGGTGCGCTGCGGTCCGGCGCCAGGCGCTGGCGCCTGTCCGCCGGGTGCCGCGGCCAGCTCAGCCGGCGACGGCACCCGACCCCACGGCCCTACAGATACTGTCCCGTGCGGCTCTGCCCCGGCCCGTCCTGCGGCCCGGCCCCACCCGGCCCTGCCGGCAACGCGGCCGGCCCCCGCCGGATCTGCTCCAGCTGCATCCGCGCCGCCATCTGCTGCGCCATCAACGCCGCCTGGATCCCGTGGAACAACCCCTCCAGCCACCCCACGAGCTGGGCCTGGGCGATGCGCAGCTCCGCCTCCGACGGCACGTCGTCGTCGGTGAACGGCAGGGTCAGCCGCTCCAGCTCGTCGCGCAACTCCGGGGCCAGCCCGTCCTCGAGCTCGAGGATGGAACGGTGGTGGATCTCCTTCAGGCGACGGCGTCCCGCCTCGTCCAGGGGGGCGACCCGGACCTCTTCGAGAAGCTGTTTGATCATGCTGCCGATCCGCATGACCTTGGCCGGCTGCTCGACCAGACGCGACGGGTCGTTGTCGTCATCGCTCCCGACAAGGATGATCTGCTGCTCACGCGGCTGCTCTGTCATGTACCTATCCTGCCTCAGCGTCCGGACCACCGGGGACCACCGACCCGACCGCCAAAATTCACCAGGACAGGTCACTACGTACGGTGACGGATTGAGCTAACGTCGGAAAATGACGCCACTGCTCATCGCAACGGACCTCGACGGGACCCTCGTTCGGACCGATGGCACGGTCAGCCTGCGCACCCGCAGGGTTCTCGACCGGGTGCGAGCCGCCGGCATCCCCCTCGTCGGGGTCACCGGACGGGGCCCGCGACTCATCGAGCTGTGCCGGCAGGACATCCCGGCCGCCAGCTACCTCGCCCTGGCCCAGGGCGGGTACGTGCTGGACAACGCCACCGACCGCTGGCTGCGGGAGACCTCCCTCGACGGGACGGTCTTCGCCAAGGCCGTCGACCTGATCGAGACCGAGGTCGGCCCGGTGCACGTCACTGTGGAGGCCGACATCTCCCCGGAGGGTCCGCTGTGGGGGGACCCGGGGCCGAGCTGGCCGTTCACCGACACCTCGTGGCGGCCGATGCCCCGGGCCGAGGCGCTGTCCGGGCCGGTGTTGAAGGTGTTCGTCCGGGCCCCGGCGCTTTCGCCCGACGAGTTGCTGGCCGTGGCCCGGTCCGTGGTGCCGCCGTCGCTGTGCGAGGTGACCGAGGCCGGCACCGGCTACCTGGAGCTGACCCCGCCCGGCGTCACGAAGGCCACCGGGCTCGCCGTGATCACCAGCACGCTCGGCATCGACCCGGCGGACGTGCTGGTCTTCGGGGACGCGCCGAACGACGTGCCCATGCTGGGCTGGGCCGGCCGGCGGGTCGCGGTGGCCAACGCGCACCGCGAGGTGCTCGCGCTCGCGGACGAGGTGACGCTGAGCAATGACGAGGACGGCGTGGCCGCGTACCTAGAAAAGCTTCTCTAGGATCAGCGCGACGCCGTCCTCCTCGACCGTGGCGGTGACCTCGTCGGCTGCGGCCTTGATCGGGTCGGCGGCCTGGCCCATCGCGACCGAGTGCCCGGCCCAGGCGAACATCGCCAGGTCGTTGCCGGCGTCCCCGATCACCAGGGTCTCCTCGGCCGTGATGCCGAGGTTGGCGGCGAGCCGGGCCACGCCGCTGCCCTTGTTCACGCCGGCCCGGGTGATGTCCATCCAGCCGGAGTAGCCGAGCTCGACGTGGTACTCGGCGGACGACAGTCCGGCACGGTCGAGCAGCACCTCCGCCTCGCGCCGGCGGGCCCGCAGGTCCTCCAGCGTGGTGTTCTCGGTGTGCAGGTCACCGGCGACCCGGCAGATCAGCCGAGCCGTCGGCTGCGCGACCAGCTCGTCGCGGGACACCTCGCGCAGGTAGCCGATGGAGTGCTCCAACGGGAACTCCGCCGTGTACAGGTACCCGTCCGTCTCGTGTTCGACGGCGAACCCGGCGTCCGGCGCGATCGCCGCCAGCGCGTCGACCGCCGGCTTCGCGTCGATGAGCACCCGGAAGATCACCTGGTCGGTGTCGAGGTCGTAGCCGACCGCCCCGTCGGAGCAGACCAGCTCGATCCCTGACAGGCCGAGCATCCGGACCGTGGGCAGCGTGGTCCACACCGCCCGGCCGGTCGCGACGGTCACCGTCGCGCCGGCCTCGATCGCGCGGGCGATCGCCTTGCGGACCCGGGGACTGGGCTCGAGGAACTTCCCCGAGTACGGCACGACGGTGCCGTCCAGGTCGAGCACGACCAGCCGGGGCGCGGCGCCCGGCCTCCGGTCGTCGTCCTCGGCAGCCCGGGGCACTCCGATCCTCGGCGCCCCCGGCCTCCGGTCGTCGTGCCCTGGCGTGCTCACAGTGTTTCCCGACCGCCCAGGAACGGCTGCAGCGCCTTGGGGACCCGGACCGTGCCGTCGGGCTGCTGGTGCTGTTCGAGCAGGGGCACGAGCATCCTGGTGGTGGCCAGGGTGCCGTTGAGGGTGGCGACCGGCTGGGTCTTGCCCTCCTCGTCGCGGTGCCGGATGTTGAGCCGGCGGGCCTGGAACGTCGTGCAGTTCGACGTGCTGGTCACCTCGCGGTACTGCTGCTGCGACGGCACCCACGCCTCGCAGTCGAACTTGCGCACCGCGCTCGACCCGAGGTCACCGGCCGCCACGTCGATCACCCGGTAGGACAGCTCCAGCTTGCCGAGCAGCTCCTCCTCCCAGGCGAGCAGCCGCAGGTGCTCCTCGGCGGCCTGCTCCAGGGCCACGTAGGAGAACATCTCGACCTTGTCGAACTGGTGCACCCGGATGATGCCCCGGGTGTCCTTGCCGTAGCTGCCGGCCTCGCGGCGGTAGCACGACGACCAGCCGGCGTACCGCTTCGGCGTCGTCACGTCGAGGATCTCGTCCCGGTGGTACCCGGCGAGGGCCACCTCGCTCGTCCCGACCAGATACAGGTCGTCGGCCGGCAGGTGGTAGATCTCGCTGGCGTGCGCGCCGAGGAACCCGGTGCCCTCCATCGACTCCGGCTTGACCAGCGAAGGCGTGATCATGGCCGTGAAGCCGTACTCGACGGCCTGGTTCATGCCCAGCTGGAGCAGCGCGAGCTGGAGCAGCGCGCCGGGCCCGGTGAGGAAGTAGAACCGCGAGCCCGAGACCTTCGCGCCGCGCTCCATGTCGATCGCGCCGAGCTTCTCGCCGAGCTCCAGGTGGTCGAGCCCGAGCGGCTGCTTCTCGCCGACCTCGCGGAGCACGATGTAGTCGTCCTCGCCGCCGGGCGGGGCGCCCTCGACGATGTTCGGGACGGCGAACTGGGCGGCGCGCAGGGCCACCTCGGCCTCGGTGACCGCGGCGTCGGCGGCCTTGACCTCCGCCGACAACTCCTTGGTCCGGGCCAACAGGGCCGTCTTCTCCTCGCCCTTGGCCGTCGCGACCTGCTTGCCGAGCACCTTCTGCTCGGCGCGCAGCCCCTCGAAGTGGGCCACGGCGTGCCGGCGGGACTCGTCGGCGGTGAGCAGGGCGTCAACGGCCGATTCCGACTCGCCACGTGCTCTTTGGCTCGCTCGGACGGTCTCCGGGTTCTCGCGCAGCAGGCGCAGGTCAATCATGGTGACCAAGGCTACCGGCCGCCCAATTCCTCCGCACTCGGGTTCGTGCGGTATGCGATCAACCCGCCGAGGAGCACCCCGGCCGCCCCGGCGGCGAAGGCCCAGACCCCGGCTGCGTTACTCACGTTCAAAAGCGAGAAAAGCCCACAGAACTGGACTATTCCCATCGCTGCGAGCAGGGTCCGCCGCCGCCCGAGGCCCCCGCGCCCGGCCAGCACCCAGAGCGCGATCCCGAACGTGGCCACCGCCCCGCCCAGCCCCAGCGGCAGCCGGTACGCCTCCACGGTCGGCCAGGTCAGCACGGTCGCCAGGGACATGCCCTCGTTCCAGGGCAGCGCGAGGCCGATCACCTCGGCGCCGACGCCGACAGCGATGCACAGGAGCCCCGTCCGCCACATACGTCAATTGACGCTGAGCGATGGCTCGATGACAACGGCCGAACGGCCCGTTAATCCCACCCGAGTTCATGCAACCGATCGTCGTCGATGCCGAAATGATGCGCGATCTCGTGCACCACGGTCACCGACACCTCCTCGACGACGTCCTCCTCCGTGTCGCAGATGGCGAGCGTCGGCAGCCGGTAGATCGTGATCCGGTCCGGCAGCGCCCCGGAGTAGTCCCAGCCGCGTTCGGTGAGCGCGTAGCCCTCGTACAGGCCGAGGAGGTTCGGGTCGTTCGCCGGCGCCTTGTCCTCGACGAGCACCACCACGTTGTCCAGCAACGACATCAGCTCCTCCGGGACCTCGTCGAGGGCGTCGGCGACCAGTTCCTCGAAGCGGGCACGGCTCATCTCGACAGGCATGCCCCTATCGTCCCCCACTCGGGTAGCTCCCGAGGAACGTCACCTTGGCGCAGAACATCTCCAGGGCCCGCATCGTCTCGGTGAGCGGCTTGTCGGCGATGTGCCCCTGGCAGTCGAGGAAGAACGCGTACCGACCCAGGGCCTCGCCCGTGGGGCGCGACTCGATCCTGGTCAGGTTCACGCCCCGGATGGCCAGCTCGGTGAGTACCCGCAGCAGCGCGCCCACCTGGTCGTGTGCGATGTGGACGACCAGCGTCGTCAGGTCGTGCCCGGTCGGGGCGCCCGTGGTCCCGGGCGGGGAGACGAGCACGAACCGGGTGGTCGCCGGGTGGTCGCCGATGTTCTCGGCGAGCGGGGTCAGGCCGTTCTGCTCGGCGGCCAGCGGCGAGGTGACCGCCGCCGGCAGTTCGCCGGCCCGGACGGCGATCGCCGCCGCGGCGTTGGACAGCATGTCCACCACCGTCGCGTCGGGCAGGTGGTCACGCAGCCAGCCCCGGCACTGCGCGGAGGCCTGCGGGTGCGCGCCGACCCGGTCGGGGTCCGGCGTGCCTACCAGGACGAACTCGACCGGCAGCAGCACCTCGCGGGTGATCACCAGGTGGCCGGCGAGCAGCTCGTCCAGGGTGATGTCGACCCCGCCGCCGACGGAGTTCTCCAGCGGGACCAGCGCGGCGTCGACCTGGCCGTCCCGGGCGGCGTCCAGCGCCTCCGGGACACTCCGGCACGCCACCAGCTCGTCTTCGGGCCCGGCGAACGTGCGCAGGGCTGCTTCGGTGAACGTGCCGGCCGGGCCGAGATACGCGTACTTCACCAGGTCATTCTTGCGGAAGGTCACCCGTCAGCCGGTGACCGGCCTCGGTGAGCGCGGCGATCGCCTCGCTGAGCCGCACCGAGTTCACCAGAAGGTAGTCGGTGTCGTACGTCGAGAAGCAGAAGATGTTGACCCGCGCGGCGGCCAACGGCACGGAGAAGGCCGCGACGATCCCGGTCAGCGCCAGGTTCACCGGGCCGTTCACCCGGAAGCAGCGCCAGCCCGGCTCGACCGTCGCCTCGGCCGGCGCGAACTCCGCCGGGCACATCACGCTGGTTTCGAACGGCGTCCACGTCACGGACACCGCCTGGCCCGGTTTCGCGGACGCGGCGGCCTCCACCAGTGCCGGGGGCACGGTGGAACCGGCCGGAAGACGGCAGATGGCGTACTCGCCGGGGAAGAGGTCCAGATCCAACACGCAACGAAGCGTACGGGTTCGGAGTCACACAGTGGTGAGGCGTCCCAGGTGACCCAGGTCGCACCCCTAGTCTCAGGACGTGGAGTTCACCGCGCTCGGCGCCACCCTGCTGCTGATCTTCCTGGTGGAGCTGCCGGACAAGACGCTGATGGCGACCCTCGTCCTGGCCAGCCGCTACCGCCCGCTGCCGGTACTCGCCGGCGTGTCGGCCGCCTTCGCCGTGCAGTCCGCGATCGCGGTGGCCGCCGGCTCGGTGCTGACCCTGCTGCCCGACTGGGTGGTGCTCAGCGCGGTGTTCGTCCTGTTCGGCGTCGGCGCGTACCTGCTGTACCGGGAGAGCCGGCAGCCCGTGGACGAGGCCCAGAGCGCCCGGCACGAGGAGGCCCCGTGGTGGCGGATCGCGCTGACCAGCTTCGGGGTGCTGTTCGCCGCCGAGTGGGGTGACGCGTCACAGCTGGCGACGGCGGCGATGGCCGCGCGCTACGACGCGCCGGCGTCAGTGTTCGTCGGGGCCTTCGTGGCGCTCGTGTCGGTCGCCGCCGTGGCGGTGCTGCTCGGGCGGGCCGTGCTCCGGTACGTGCCGCTGCGCTGGATCCAACGCGGCGCCGCGGCACTGTTCGCCGTCTTCGCGCTCTACGCCCTCTACGAACTGCTCAGGCTGCTCTAGACCGCGGAAAGCGGCGGGTCCAGACAGCCCGGGGACCTCAGGCCGCCCGCGACCGCTGCTGCTCGACCGGCACCCAGGTGGACGGCCGGGCCGCGACCTCGTACAGCGTGTCGACGCTGCGGGCCGACAGGAACGACCCCCGGGTGGCCAGGATCCGCTCCAGCTCACGGTTGTGCGCGACGAGGCAGCCCTTCGGCAGGCCCTGCATCGACAGCTGCCCGGAGCCGACGAACACGATCACCGGGGTCACCGGGATGGTGCGGCCGGTCGCCCGGGTCAGCGCACCGGAGGCCAACTTGGCGTCCCGGCGGGCCGAAGGGATGTACGGCGGCCGCTTCCCGTCGATCTGGATCACGTCCCCGGCGAGCTGCACCCGGGTACGCCCCTGGGACTTGACCTGGATCGTGAAGATCCCGCCCGGTCCGAAGAGGAGGAAGTCCAGGCTCCCCGGCAGGCCGAACGAACGGGCGTCCAGCAGACGCCAGTCCGGCCCGAGCCGGGTGATCCTGTCCACCACCTTCTGGCGGGCCCCGTTGGCGGACCGTTCCGCCTTCGCGGCACGGCGGCGCTCCAGCCACCCGGCGGACATCGCCGGAGGCAGGTTAGAGGCATCGTTCAACGACATCGCACTCATCACACACCTCGCCAGTAGACTTTCCACTACGTTAGGTGATCCAAGCCTTACAATGCGAGGTTTGGTACATGAGTGAATGGGAAACTATCTCAGGGTCAGCTGACGCGCCTGGAGGCCCTGCTTCGCCTGCCGTTCGGCCGGGCTGAGGTCGGCCGTGACCGCGTACGCCTCCGCGTAGCGCTTGACGAACTCGGCGAGCGGCTGCTCCCAGTCGTCGGCCGGCGGGTCGAACGGCACGTCCCACACCGGCACCAGGGTGCCGTGCGCCCGGAACATGCCGGCGAACTTCGTGCCCTCGCCCAGCAGGAGCTGCTGGCTGGCCGACAGCCGCGACAGCGCGTCCAGGCCCCGGTCCTCGTCGTCGCCGAGCACCCAGCGGACGTGCGACTTCTCGACGACCTGGCACCAGTAGGCGCCCTCGGCGGCGGCGAGCGCCTTCGTCGGGTAGATCGCCTCGTTGGCCCGCTCGACCCCGGCGGTGACCGACGGGTCGTTCACGTCGTCGTCCAGCCAGAACTCGAAGCCCGCGTGCACCGTCACGTCGAGCGGCTCGTCGACCAGGATGTCCTGCAACCGCGGGCCCTCGCCCGGCAGCGCCGGCACGGCCACCGGCTGACCCGGGGCGGTCTCCAGACCGCGCAGGATCGCCACGGCGATGTCCCGGCTGATGTCCCCGGACTGCACGTGCCGCTGCAACGCCACGAACACCCGGCCGTCCGGCTTCGTCATCGCCGGCCAGGCCATCGGCAGCACCGTGGCGAGGATGACGTCGCGACCCTCGACCGCGAACTCCGGCTTCAGCTTCAGCGGAGCGCTCGCTGCGGGAACGAGCTCCCGCAGCGCGACCCATTCGACCTCGCTCGGCAACCCGGCGAACGGCCGGGGGACGAAGATGTCGCGGACCTTGGGGCGCTTCTCGCCGGCTTTCTTTGCACGCTTACTCACCCTGGCAGGGTAGTCCTTGGTGCCCGAGTTGTCCTAACGGGGCTGGTCGAACTGGGGTTACCCGCCCGTACCCAGGATCAGGCGGCGTGGCGCAGCTCGGCCCACACGCACTGCCCGAGCCCGTCGCGGACCACGCCCCACCGGTCCGACAGCGCGGCGACGATGCTCAGCCCCCGCCCGTTCAGCGACTCGGGGCCGACCCGGCGGACGTGCGGCAGCTCCACGGCCCCGCCGTCGGTGACCCGCAGCTCGATCGACTGCGGCCCGACCTGCCAGGCGACCCGGACCCCGCCGTCGGGCAGCGGGCGGGCGTGCAGCACGGCGTTGCCGACCAGCTCGGAGACGATCGCGGTGACGTCGGCCAGCGTCTCCGGGCCCAGCCGGGGCGACAGCTCGACGGCGACCCGGCGCCGGGCGAGGCCTGCGGCCTGCGCATGATGGGGCACGACGACGCAGGAAGCCCGCTCTGAGACCTCCAGACAGCCGCTCACGCGTCCCCCATCCTTTTGGGTGCTATCTAGCAACCTTCCGACAAAATACCCCGTACATACGGCTGATGGCCAACGGCTGACGGAAGTTCTGCCGGCACTTCCGCCTGTCCACTAGCCTGCGCACTATGACTGTCGTCAACCATTGGACCGAGCTGCCCCGTTGGTCGCCGGGCCGAGCACTGTACTCGTGCTATATCACCTTCGCCGATGATCCCCGCTTACACCAGGTCATTGACGCCTACCAGACCTCGTTGGGCGACATCCCGAACCTGGACCTGATACTTCCGCAGTGGCGGCACATGACCATCCAGGGCGTGACGTTCACCGATGAACTTACCCCCGAGGAGATGACGGACATCACTGCGGCCGTCCGCGGGCGGCTCGCCGCCGTGCCCCCCGCGGTCGTGCGCACCGAGCCGGAGGTGCTCGCCACCGACTCCGTCTACATCCCCCTCGGCCCGGTCGAGCCGCTGGCCGCGATCCGCGACGCCGTACGCGCCGGGGTGTTCTCCGTCATCGACGAGTCCCGGCTGTACGCGCTGCCGGGTCAGGAGTCCGGCGAGTTCGAGCCGCACGTCAGCGTCGCCTACGTGAACGCCGACGGGCCGGCGCAGCCGTTCAAGGACCGGCTCGCCGCGCTCAGCGTCCCGCCCGTGGAGCTGACGATCACGCACGCGTCGATGCTGGCCCTCACCAAGGACGACCACAAGTGGTCCTGGACGAACGAGGTCCGGTTGCCCCTCGGCGGCTGACCAGATCAAGAGCGAAACGCCCAGACGGTTACGCCGCGCCCAGCACCCGGCGCGCACCGGCACTTCCCTGGAGAGGTCGCCGGGGGCGCGGCACCCCGTCTAGATCACGACTCCGGGGCCGGCCGCCGACACGACCGGCTTCCCGGTGGCGTCCCACGCCTGCATCCCGCCGTCGAGGTTGAAGACGTTCCCCCGACCGTTGCCCTGCAGGTAGGCCACGACCCGGGCGGAGCGGCCACCGGCGCGGCAGATGACGACGACGTCGCCCTCCTCGGGCACCTCGGCGATCCGGGCCGGGATCTCGCTCATCGGCACGTGGACGGCGTCCGGCGCGTGGCCGGCCTCCCACTCGTCGACCTCGCGCACGTCGAGGAGGAACGCACCGGCGGGGACGTCGGAGGGACTGACACTGGGGAGCGGCTCGCCAAACATGCCGCGATCCTATCCGTTCCGATGCCCCGAGCGACCGGCTCGCGACCCACGGTCCTCAGCGCGGACCCGGTCTGGGCCGGTGGCCCGGCGGCGCGGCCCGGGGCGCGGTCCCGCGCGGCCTCAGCGGATCGCAGCCCGCGCCTGCCGGGTCGGCGTGTGGGGGTCACTGGTTCACGACGTCGGGGTTGTCGAGCACGAACGCGTCGAGGCTGTCCTCCCGGAGCGCGGCGAACATCGGCTCGGTGCGTTCGACCGGCTCGGCGTAGGCGATCCCGTCGATCCAGTCGGAGGTGGCCGGCAGCTGGAGCAGTGTGATGTTCTCGGGACGGATCCCCCGTAGGGCGAGAAACAGGGTCGTCGTCGGGTACGGGCTGGCGATGGTCAGGGACTGGCCGGCCGCCCGGATCACCCGGTCCAGGCGGCCGGGGTCGGCCAGCACGCCCCGGGCGAGGGCCTGCTGGAGCACGGCCTTGATGAACTGCTGCTGGTGCCGCTGGCGGGTGACGTCCCCGTCCGGGTACTGCCGCTGCCGGATGTAGTCGAGCGCGGCGTGCTCGTTGAAGTCCTGGCAGCCCGGCTCCCAGGTCATGCCGCTGTGGATCGAGGTGGTCTCTACGTCCACGCACAGGCGTACCCCGCCGAGGGCGCCGACGAGCCGGGTGAAGCCTGTGAAGTCGACGATGCCGGCGGCGTCGAACCGCAGCCCGGTCAGGTCCCGCACGGTCTCGGCGAGCAGTTGGTAGCCCCGGACCGGGTCGAACGGGGGACCGATCCCGCCGAACGCGAACGCCGCGTTGATCTTGTCCACGCAGCCGTCGGGTGCCTCGATGCAGCGGGGGATCCTGACCTGCAGGTCACGGGGGATCGACACCACGTACGCCCGGTCCAGGCGCTCGTTGACGTGCACGATCATGATCGTGTCGGACCGCCAGACCTCGTTCTCCAGCCCCTGGCGCAGGTCGGAGCCGACCAGGAGCAGGTTCATCGGCCCGCGGACCGAGTCGCCGACGTCCCGGGCGGTGCCGTGCGGGAGCAGGTCGGCCCGGCGCACCGCGCCCTCGTAGCGGTCGAGGAGTACCCGGCCGCCGGCGAGCGCGCCGCCGCTGAGCAGGAGGAGAAAGGCCCCGACGCCGATGCACAGCCGGGTCCACAGGGGTGCGCGCCGACCAGCTCCCAGCCGAGGCCCCCGCGCCCTCCCCATGCCCTCCAGGGTACGGCGAGAATGTCAGATTTGGACCTTTGTTGCCAGCTCTGTGTGCCGGATCAGCAGCTCGTCGATCTGATCCTTGATCAACGCCTGGAACAGCTCGTTGCCGAGCGGCTGGACCAGCTCCTCGTAGTCCGCGCCGTTCTTCTTCTGGGTGGCGTGCGGGATCGCCATCGGGATCACGTCGACCGGCTTGATGTTGCGCAACGCGAACACCAGGTCGACGAAGTCGTAGCCGCCGAGGTCGAGTTGCAGGGAGGCGCCGACCGAGCGGACGATCTTGTCCAGCTTGAGCGGGTTGGTGAGCACGTCCTTGCTCATGGCCTGCTTGAGGATCTGCATGATGAACTGCTGCTGGAGCTTCTGCCGGTCGTAGTCGCCGCCGGGCAGGTCGTAGCGCTGCCGGACCAGGGCTAGGGCCATGTGCTCGTTGTAGAAGTTGCAGCCGGCCGCGAACGAGTAGCCCTTGAAGCCGGGCTGCGAGGACGTGAAGGACTTGTCCAGGCACATGGTCACGCCGCCGAGCTCGTGGGTGATGCCCGTGAACCCGTACCAGTCGATCATGCCCACCAGGTCGAACTTGACCCCGGTGAAGCCCTGGACGGTCTGGGTCAGCAACTGGAGCCCGCCGGCCAGGTCCTGCTTCTCGCCGGCCCCGAAGGCGAACGCGGCGTTCAGCTTGTCCCCGGTGGTCCCCTGGTACTTCGTCGGCTTGTACGCCGGGATCGGCACGTCCAGGTCCCGCGGCAGCGACAGCAGGTACGCCCGGTCGTGGCCGGCGGGGATGTGCGCCCACATCACGGTGTCCGCGCGGACCAGACTGCCCGGGACGTCGTCGCGACGCTTGTCGATCCCGACGAGCAGGATGTTGATCGCGCCCTTGACGTCGCGGTGCGGCTGGTCCTTGCCGAGCACGCTGATCTGCGGGATCGAATTGGTGTACCTGCTGAGCAGCACCTGGCCGCCGATCAGCCCGACCCCGCTGACGAGCGAGAGAACGCACCCGAAGACCAGACACAACCGGGCCCATAGTGGACTTCTGCGGCGCCTGTGCACGCCGGGTTTGTCAACGGTCGCCATCGGGTCAGGCCGGTAGCCTGGAGGCGAGCTCGGGATGCGACGCGAGGAACAGCTCGATCCGCTCGTCGGCCATCGCCCGGAACATCTCGGGGCCGAGCTGCGGGTTGAGGGCCTCGCCCCCGTAGTTGTTCTCGTTGCCGATCGTGCTGCTCGGGATCCGCATGGTCAGCAGGTTGTCCGGGGTGATGCCCTTGAGCGCCCAGAGCAGGTCAGCGAAGTCGTACGCCCCGAAGTCGATCTTCAGCGAGGCGCCGACCGACTTGATGATCGCGTTGAGCTTCAGCGGATTGCTCAGCACGTCCTTGCTGGTGGCCTGCTTGAGGATCTGCTTGATGAACTGCTGCTGGAGCTTCTGCCGGCCATAGTCGCCGCCCTCGACGTCGTAGCGCTGCCGCACGAGGGCCAGGGCCTTGTGCTCGTCGTAGTGGTTGCAGCCCGCGTCGAACGTGAAGTTCTTGAAGCCCGGCTGGGTGGACTTGAAGCCCTTGTCCAGGCACATGGTCACGCCGCCGAGCTCGTGGGTGATGCCCGTGAACCCGTACCAGTCGATGACGCCGGCCATGTCGAACTTCACACCGGTCAGCTGCTCGACGGTCTTCGTCAGCAGCTGCATGCCGCCGGGCCGGCCCATCTTGTTCTGCATGCCGGCGGCGAACGACGCGTTGAGCCGGCCGCCCTTCTCGCCCTGGAACTTCGCCGCCGGGAACGCCGGGATGTCCACGACGAGGTCACGGGGCAGGGAGACGATGTACGCCCGGTCGTGCTCGCGGGGGATGTGCACCCACATCACGGAGTCGGCGCGCTGGTTGGTCTCGCTGTCCGCGTCGCCGGCGCGGTAGTCCAGGCCTGCGAGCAGGATGTTCAGGGGGCCCGTGACCTCGCTGCGCGGCTGGTTGCCGGAGCCGGCGGGCAGCAGCGAGTCGGAGCCGATCGCGTCGCTGACGTGGTTCAGGATGAGCTGGCCGGCGAGCAGGGTGCCACCGGAGCCGACGGCGATCACGAGGCCGAACGTGAGGCAGAGTCTCGCCCACAGCGGGCTACGCCGGACGCGGTGCGCGCCGAACCTGGCTGGCTTGCCGGACGTGACAGCCTCCTTGGTCGGCCGCCGCTTCGGGCGGGCATGGTGACGGACCGGAGTCGGCCCGGCTTCGGACCTTATTCCAAGCCGGACCGACCCGCCACCCACACGAAGTGGACTTAGCTCACAATGTTCTTACTTTTGGGGTGGGTTCGCCTTGATCCAGTCGGCGACCTGGTCCCTATTGACCGCTTCGTACAGAGCTCTGGCCTTTTGTTTGTCCGAAACGATGACGCTCTCGCCGTCGATCGTGTCAGGCCCGGCGTTCGGACTGGTCAGAAATGTGAGATTCGACGACCGCAGGCCCCTGAACTGGATCGCCAGGTCCACCAGCTCGAACTCCTTGTCGACGACGACCACCTTGGTGAGCGAGTCGAGGAACCCCTTGAGCTTGAACGGGTTGGCAAGCGTGCCGCTGTCAGCAGCCTTGTCCATCATCGCTTTGAGGAAGGCCTGCTGGTGCCGGATCCGGGCGAAGTCCCCGTCCGGGAACTGCTTGCGCTGGCGGATGTAGTCCAGCGCGGCGTCGCCGCTGAAGTGCTGCATGCCCTTGGCCCAGAACCGGTGGTTGCCGTGGATCGAGGTCACGTCCTGGTCCACCATCATGTCGACGCCGCCGAGCGCGTCGGTCACCGCGCGCAGGCCGTCGAAGTCGATCATGGCGACGTGGTCGACGAGCACCCCGGTGTACTCCTCGACGGTCTTCACCATCAGCGGCGCCCCGCCCCAGGCGAACGCCGCGTTGATCTTCGCGTTGGTGTTGCCGCCCTCGCCGTTCGGGTTCTTCGGCACGTGCACCCACAGGTCGCGGGGCAGGGAGATCAGGTTCGCCTGGTCGTGCTGCGCGTTGACGTGCAGCAGCATGATCGTGTCGGTCCGGGCGTCGGCCTCGATGTTCTCCGGGTCCCGGGAGTCGCTGCCCAGCATCAGGATGTTGAACGCGCCGTCCACGGTCTTCGCCGGCCGGCCGCCGGTCAGCCCGGCGAACGCGTCGGTGCGCTTGACGTCGTCGCCGACGGACTTCAGATACGTCCAGAAGCCCAGGCCGCCGGCGATCAGCACCACGACCAGCAGGCCGGACACGACGAGCAGGATCCGCCCCCAGCGCGGCCGGCGCCTGCCGGACCGGACGACGCCCTTCGGCGGCCCGCCCGGCCCCCGTCCGCCCGGACCGGAGCCAGGCCCACGTCCGCCAGGACCGCCCGGTCCGCCGGGACTGACCTGGGCGCGCCCGCTCGGGACCTTGGCCGACCCCGAGGGGCCGCGCGGCGGCACCTGGGCACGGCCGGGGACCGGGGCGACGTCAGCCCAGGGGTCCTCCTGGGGCTGGGGAACGCGGGCGCGGCCAGACGGCACTGACGCGCGGCCCGTCGGTCGGGACTCATTCATGGCCCAAGCGTACGTGCGGGTCACACCCCCGAGGCGGTGTGACCCACGCGTCACTTTCAGTGAGATCCGGCGCCGGTCAGGGCGCGAACCTCCAGCTCGGCGTACTTCTTGGTGTCCCGCTCCCGGGACGTGAGCGCGCCCACCGCCGCGAACAGGAACCCGAGCGGGATCGAGATCAGTCCGGGATTGGACAGCGGAACCGGTGCCTTAGCCGTGCAACTAATCAAAGCGGTCGCATTCGACACCGCCTTGGAGGTCACCGGCACCCCGCAGGTCGCGGCCTGCTTGGCGTTGAGCTTCGCCGCCGGCTGGGTGTCGGACGCCCCGCCCCACATGATCGGGCTCAGCAACACCAGGAGTACGGCGGACAGCAGGCCGCCGTAGATGCCCCAGATCGCGCCCCGGGTGTTGAAGCGCTTCCAGAACAGGGAGAACAGGATCGCCGGCAGGTTCGCCGAAGCCGCGATCGCGAAGGCGAGAGCCACCAGGAAGGCCACGTTCAGGCTCCGGGCGAACACCGCGAGGACGATGGCGAGGGCTCCGATGCCGAAGGCCGAGTACCGGGCGACCCGGACCTCCTGGCGCACGGCGTCGGGCCGGCCGGCGTCCTCGCGCTTCACCCCGTCCTCCTCCTTCACGCCGTCGCCGCCCGAGGCCGCCGAGCCGCCGGGAGCCGCTACGGCCGAGGCCTCGGCGGCGGACGTCCGGCCCCGCCGGAACACGTTCGCGTACAGGTCGTGGGCCAGCGAGGACGACGAAGCCAGGGTCAGCCCGGCCACCACCGCCAGAATGGTCGCGAACGCCACCGCTGCGATCACCGCCAGCATCAGCGCCCCGCCGACCTCCCCGCCGAGGTACTTCTCCCCCAGCGCCTTGGCCAGCTGCGGCGCGGCCGTGTTCCCGCTCGGGTCCTGCTTGACGATCTCCGAGGCCCCGACGAGCGCCGCAGCGCCGAAACCGAGGGCGAGGGTCATCAGGTAGAACACGCCGATGATGCCGATCGCCCACACCACGCTCTTGCGGGCCGCCTTGGCGTTCGGCACGGTGTAGAACCGGATCAGGATGTGCGGCAGGCCGGCCGTGCCCAGGACGAGCGCGAGCCCGAGCGAGATCAGGTCGAGCTTGCTCACGGCGGTCATCAGCGGGGTGGCGAGTTCCTTGCCGTACTTCAGCCCCGGCTGCAGGAACGCGTCGCCCTTCCCGGACTTCGTGGCCGCCGAACCGAGCAGGTCGGACAGGTTGAACCGGAAGGCCGCGAACACCAGCAGCGTCATGACCAGCGCGCCCAGCATCAGCATGAACGCCTTGACGATCTGGACGTAGGTGGTGCCCTTCATGCCGCCGATGACCACGTACACGATCATCAGCACCCCGATCAGGATGATCGTGACGATCTTCGCGTTCTCCGGGGTCATGCCGAGGAAGGTCTCGCCCTCCTTGATGCCGAGCAGCAGCGCGACGAGCGAGCCGGCCCCGACCATCTGGGCGAGCAGGTAGAACACCGAGACGACGAGCGTGGACAGCGAGGCTGCCGTGCGCACCGGCCGCTGCCGCATCCGGAAGGACAGGACATCGCCCATCGTGTACTTGCCGGAGTTGCGCATCAACTCGGCGACCAGCAGCAACGCAACGAGCCAGGCGACCAGGAAGCCGATCGAGTACAGGAAGCCGTCGTAGCCGCTGAGCGCGATGATGCCGGCGATGCCCAGGAAGGAGGCGGCTGACATGTAGTCGCCGCCGATCGCCATCCCGTTCTGGAACCCGGAGAACGACCGGCCTCCGTCGTAGAAGTCCGCGGCGGTGCGGTTCTGCCGGCTGGCCCAGATCGTGATGCCCAGCGTCACCGCCACGAGCACGACGAACAGGATCAGGGTCAGGTTACGCGCGAGCATCCTCGCCCTCCATCTCAGCCTTGATCTTCTCGGCGACGGGGTCGAGCCTGCGGCCGGCGTAGCGGGCGTAGACCCAGGCGATCACGAACGTGGACAGGAACTGGAGCAGCCCGAACAGCAGGGCGACGTTCACGTCGCCGAACACCTTGTGCGCCATGAAGCCCCGGGCGTACGCGGACATGAGGACGTAGAGCGCGTACCAGGCCAGGAATGCGACCGTCATCGGGAACACGAAGTTCCGCAACGCCTTGCGCAGGCCCGCGAACTCCTCGCTGGCCTGCACGGTCTCGTACTTGTCGGGTGACATTGTCACCGCCTTCTCAGGTCGGGGGAGTGACCTGGAACACGCTAGGGACGCCCAGCCGAATAGGCAGGTTCCCTCTCCGACCGGCACGACGAACGGCACATTCCATGCGCCCAGTGGTCCATTGGGGCCTCACGGAGGATTGGCGGAACGCGGCGCCTTCCCGGATACTGATCACGCTCTATCGCACATGGACCCCGCACCCCCCGGAGGTCGTGATGACGGATCAGGAAGTCGTGCCCCCACTCGAGGAGACCCCCACCAACTGGTTCGGCCGGGTCCGCCGCCGGATCCGGGAGAAGTGGCTCTACCAGCGCGCCCGGCGCATCGAGGGCCGCCCGGTCATCTCACTGGACAGTGTGCTCGGTCCGTTCGACCCCCGGTTCCAGGCCCGGGTGCTGATGCCGCTGGCGGCGATGAAGGACCAGTACCTGGAAGGGCAGCGGTATCTGGTGCCCGACGACTGGCAGGTCTGCCGGGAGCGGATCGAGGAGGGCATCAAGACCGCCCGCGCGCTCGCCGAGGAGACCGCCCGGCCGACCGGCGACAAGCCCGACCCGGTGGAGACGTTCCTCGCCGGCCGGGCGATCGAGGTGGCCGCCGAGATCAAGTCCCGGGCCCAGCGCCGGGTGTCGCGGGAGTACTTCAAAGGCACGATCATCGGCGTCTTCGCGAGCATCGTGCTGCTCGTCGTGCTGTACCTCGTGATCGCCACGTGCTTCAAGATCTTCTCCGACGGGCTGCACGGCGACAAGAAGACCCTGGTCGAGCACGCCCTCGTGGCCGTGGCCGGCGGGGCCGGCGGGGCGACCCTCAGCTCGCTGATCCGGCTCCGCAAGCAGGAGATCGAGGACTACCACGCCTCCGGGTTCGTCGCGGCCTCGATCCGGATCATGCTCGGCTGGTTCTTCGCCGCCACGATCCTGTTCCTCGGCAAGGGCGAGCTGTTCGTGCTGTTCAAGGTGCCGGAATCCGCATTGGCCCAGTGGTTCTACTGGGGCGGGCTCGGCTTCTTCGCCGGCTTCAACGAGGCGTGGGTGACCGACCTCGTCACCAAGAAGACCGTGGACGGCGCGAAGGACGCGGCCAAGAAGGTCACCGACGATCTGAAGGACTTCGTCAAGAGGTGATCCGGGTGTACCGGCCGCGGTGGTAGACCAGCGGCTCGGAGTCCCCCAGCTCCACGAACTCGATCGTGGCCTCCACCAGGTGGCCGTAGCCACAGGGGCGGGTGTCGGTCAGACGGCAGCCCGCCCACGTGGTGGCCTCGGCGAGCACCGGGCCCCACTCGGTCTCCTGCCAGCCGTGGTTGCGGAACGCCCCGCCCGGCACCGGCACCAGCCCGGCGAACTCGTCGGAGACCCGCTCCTGGCCGGGTGCGAGCACGTGCACTGCGAACCGGCCGGTGGCGGTGAGGGCGTCGTACACGTCGGACTCCGGGTCGAGCAGGCCCAGGATCCGGCCGGGCTCGCCGTCGGCGACCATCGTGGAGGCCACCGGCAGGCCGGCCCGGCCCGCGCCCACCCCGGCCGTCCACAGCGTGACCGTCTGGCCGAACCGGCCCCGGAGCCGGCGGACCGGGCCCCGCTCGCCCTCGGGGGTCGCGAACGGGTGCTCGACGTGGATTCCACTCATGATCCCGATTATCTCCCGCGATCAGCGCGCGCGGCCGGGAACGGGCCGGACCTATCGGCCCGGGGTGACCGCCGCAAGGACTTCCGGGCCACGTCGTTGCAACATGCCCCCGCCGACCCAGGCTCCGAGCACCGCCCCGCCGATCCCGTACGCCACCCCGACCGGCAGCAGCGCCGCGCTCCACAGCGAGTCGCCGAGCAGCCACGAGCCGACCGCCATCGGGGACGCCAGCACCAGGGTCACGAACATCGACCCGAGGCTGATCACGGCCTTCATGCACCCGCCGCCGCTGTTCATCGCGAACGGGTTGGTCGTCTCGGGCAGCGCGTACGGCGCCCGGACCGACAGCACCGACATGATCCCGATCGCGACCCCGAACGCCGCGTACCCCGAGCCCAGCGCCCCGACGATCTGCCCGGGCTTGCCGACCAGGATGCCGAGGACCGGGACGACCACCGTCAGGGCCGGCACGGCGAGCATCGCCAGCGCCGTGGCCCTGGCCCGCAGGTCCACCCGGCCGGGCACCCCGATCATGAGGTGGAACGCGTACGCCGACCCGCCGAAGCCGAACTGGTTGCCGGCGGCCAGCGCCAGGAACACCCCGATCCAGACCACGGTGACGCCCAGCGCCAGCGGGGTCTTGCCGGCGCTCATCCCGATCGGCATCGCCAGGCTCGCGGCGAGCATGGACAGCAGGGTCGCACGCCGGCGCGGGTCCCGCCACCAGCCGCGCATCTCGGCGGCCACGATCGCGCCGAACACGCCCTGCGGGGCCCGGCCGAGCACCCGCAGCGGCAGGCCGGTCTCCTTGCGGGCCTGCGCGCCGCCGCTGATCGCGCCGACCATGGCCGACTCGAGGGAGTTCGACCACCAGCGGGCCAGCAGCGCCAGGACGACCGCCGTGCCGAGCAGCTTGGCGACGCCGAGCAGGATGTCGCCGTCGGCGATGTCGTACCACGCGATGAACGGGGCGGCGAGCGGCGAGAAGCCGACGATCTTCACGCCGGTCTTGATCGACTCGGCGTCGCCCCGGGCCATCGCGTTGGTGCTCAGCGAGATCATCGGTCCGATCAGCGTCAGGCTGAGCGTGACGCCGATCAGGGCCAGGTCACGGGACCGACGCGACCGGAGCGCGGCGGCGAACCCGCTGGTCACCGCTCGGCTGCCCACCACGCAGGTGGCGACGCCGAGGACGACGCCCAGCGCGGCGGTGACCCCGCCGACCGGGCCGCCCTTGGCGAAGCCGGCGACCACGAGGCCGGAGGTGGCGATGAGGGTGGCTGCCGCCGGTACCCCCAGAAAGGCCGATGCCAGCAGACCCGCCATCAGCCGCCGCTTCGGGATCGGCAGCAGCGCGAAGCGCGCGGGGTCGAGGGTCTCGTCCACGCCGAACATCGCGACCGGCATCACGATCCAGCCGATCACCAGGAACGTGCCGGCCAGCGCGACCAGGCCGTAGCCGTAGTTGTTCGGGATCGCGCCGACGCTGGCGAACATCGCGAACCCGCCGAGCGCCAGCAGGGTGCCGAACACCATCGAGACGACCAGGGCGGCGACCCGGCCCGGCTTGCCCTGGAAGCCGTTGCGGAGGATCCGCAGCTTGAGGCGCACGAAGACGCCGATCCCCGGGCCGGCCGGGGCGACGGGCGCGGCTAGGGCGGTCACTTCAGCCACGCCAACTCCTCGCCCAGGGAGGTCCGGCCACCGGCCTGCTCCACGAAGATCTCCTCCAACGGACGGTCGCCGCGGACCTCGTCCAGCGTGCCTACCACCTTGATCACGCCGTCGGCGAGGATCGCGACATGGCTGCACAGCCGCTCGACGACCTCCATGACGTGCGAGGAGAAGATCACCGTGCCGCCGGAGCCGACGAAGCGGTGCAGGATGTCGCGGATCGTGGCGGCGGACACCGGGTCGACGGCCTCGAACGGCTCGTCCAGGACCAGCAGCCGGGGGCCGTGCAGCAACGCGCAGGCCAGCCCGATCTTCTTCTTCATCCCGGCGGAGTAGTCGACGACCAGGGTGCTGCCCGCGTCGGCCAGGCCCAGCACGTCCAGCAGCTCGCCGGCCCGGGTCGCGATCTGCTCTGCGGGCATGCCACGAAGCATTCCGGTGTACGTGAGCAGCTCCAGCCCCGTCAGCCGGTCGAACATCCGCACCGCGTCCGGGAGCACCCCGAGGAGCTGCTTCGCCCCGACCGGGTCCCGCCAGACGTCATGCCCCAGCACGTACGCCGTCCCGGCGTCGGGACGCAGCAGCCCCACCGCCATGGACAGCGACGTCGTCTTCCCGGCCCCGTTGGGACCGAGCAGGCCGAAGAAGGACCCCGTCGGGACCGCCAGGTCGACGCCGTTGACGGCGACCTTCTCCCCGAACCTCTTGACCAGACCACGCAGCTCAAAGGCGTTTTCGCTCACGAAGATCAGCGTAGTGGCCGTTTCGCGCCGACCATCCTCCTCGAGGAGGATCGGCCCTTACTCCCGGATGGGGAGACGCAGCGCGATGGTCGGGGCCTCGGCCATGATCCCGCCGCCCGCCGACACCGCCCGACTGGGCCGCCGACCGGCGTGCGTGAGCTCCACCCCCTGGTGCAGCTCGACGGTGTCGGCCTCGCCCACCAGCTCGCTCTGATCCCGGCTGAGTTCGACCCGCGACCCGTTGGCCCGGACGACGACCGTCCCGTTCGTGCTCTTGTCGGTGACGGTGAGCAGATTCCCGGCCAGGGTCAGCTCCACGTGCGCCCGGCTGATCCACTGCAGGCTCTCGTCGTCCAGCCACGGGCCGAGCATGACGCCCTGCGCCGGGGACCGGCCGACGACCAGCGGGCGGAGCGCGTCGACGGCGAACCTGGTCCGTGCCGTGCCGCCGACCCACACCGTGACGGCCTGGGACACCGGCCGGGGGCCCTCGTCGGCGAGCGCGACGCCGTGCCGGGGGCACGTCGGCTGGCCGGTGGCGAGCAGGGTGGGGATGCCGACGGGCTCGCCGTCCGGGCAGCGCCACCGCCGGGACAGCACGGCGGTCTGTGCGGGGCCGGCGGTGCCCGGCCGGTCGATCAGGACCACTCCGCCGAGGCCGGGCACCGGGGCCATGGTCATCGCGACGGGCAGCGGATGCCGGGAGAGCACGGGCAGGCCCGTGATCCCGGCGAGCTCCACCAGGCGGCGGGCCGGATCGGAGGCGACCACCTCGATCTGCCCATCGTCGGCCCAGCGGCGGAGCACCATCTTCTCGTTGGAGGTCAGCTCCAGGCTCGACAGCAGGGCCTTGTCGGCGATCGCGTACACCGGCACGGCGGCGTCGTCGAGCTTCACCGCGAGCGCGTCCACGACGGCGCCGAGCCGGGGGAGGTAGGTGGGGCGCCCGCCGTCGAGGTCGACCGCCCGCAGCACCTCGCCGACGTCCACGAGGGCGCCGACGAGGGCCGGGTCGGTGCTCAGCCGACGCTCGATGGCATCCAGCACCTTGCTGATCTCGAACCGCACGTTTGCCCCTCCCCTGCCAGAATGCCGCACATCAATGCAGGTCACTGGCCTTAACGTCGCTCGAATGCTACCTGCTAACGCCCGGCCTCCCGCCGCAGCAGCTCTGGCAGGTCGTCAGGTGTCACCGATCCGCCAGTCAGGCCCCGGGACGTGAACCACGTGCCGACGTTGCGGGCGTCGCGGGCCAGGAACTCCGCGCCCTGCGGGTTCACCACGACGTCCACGATCTGCGGCAGGTCGATGATGACGAGCCGGCCGTGGTGCACGAGCAGGTTGTAGGGGGACAGGTCGCCGTGCGCGTACCCCCGCTGGGCCAGGGTCACGAGGGCCTCGACGAGCTGTTCCCACACGCTGACCAGTTCGGCGCCCTCGGGGCGGGCGTTGGCGAGCCGGGGGGCCGCAGTGCCGTCGGGCTCGCCGATGAACTCCATCAGGATCTCGGTGTCGGAGATCTGCACCGGGTAGGGCACGGGAAGCCCCCACTGGTGACAGGTCTTCAACGCGTTGAACTCCGACATCGCCCACTGCCCGGCGATGACCTTGCGCCCGAACTCCGACTTGTTGGCCACCGCGCGCTGCATCCGGGACTCGGCGACCTGCCGGCCCTCGGTGTACCCGGCGTCGCGGTGGAACATCTTGTGCTCCGAGGAGCGGTAGCGCTTGGCGGCCATCAGGGTGGACCGCTCGGTGCCGGGCACGGAACGCCGGATCAGGAAGACGTCGCCCTCCTTGCCGGTCTTCAGGATGCCCAGCTCGGTGTCGACCGCGCCCAAGTCGGTCACGACCCAGGAAGGGTGTGGCAGCGGCCCGCGCTCCAGTGGGGCTGCGGAGTCCCAGGTGGACCAGCGGTCGCCCTCGGGCAGGCCGTCCGAGTCATCGGAAAGGTCCCATTCAGTCTCGGTATGCACCCGCTTCTCGAACATGAGATCGTCGGTGTCGAACCGGTTCTTGCCACGGCCACGCTTGATGAAGCCGCCACTGCTGTACACGTCGCGCATGATGGTGAGGTTCTCCTTGGGAGTCGCCCCACCGGCGCGGAATCGGCGCTAGACGGCGGGGCAGGGAACGGTCTGGCAGGTGAGCACAAACCGCACGGCAGCAATGTCCATCGGTCTCACCCCTTCCGTTCCCGGGCTCTCCAGGCGTCGTCGAAAAACTACAGACGCGCTACACCGGCGCGCAACCCTTTTATTTGGTACCGCCGAGCGCGCACTATGTGCCAGGTGAGCACAGTTCTGGCCGTCACGGCCGCGGTGGTCGCGTTCGCCGCCGGGGTGATCGCGCTGCTCCGGCTGCGCGCCCGCCGGGGCATCGCCACCAGCGTGCAACGCGCCACCTACGAGGTGCTCCGTACCGCGGGCCTCGCCGCCGAGCCGCTGCGCGCTGGGCTCACCGAGGCGGCGGCCACCAAGTCGGTCCGGCACCTGCGCCGGCTGATCGGGGCCAGCGGGCTCGCGTTGGCCTCGCCCACCGGGGTGCTCGCGTGGGACGGCACCGGCGAGCACCACCGCGACCAGATCCTCGCGGCCCGCAAGACGGTGCTGGACGCCGGCGACCTGAGCTGCGACCGACTGGACTGCCTGATCCGGGGCGCGGTGCTCGTGCCGTTGCAGACCGACGCCGGCCGGGTCGGCACCCTGATCGCGCTGTCCGACGAGCCGCCGGCCCCCGGCCTGGTGCAGGCGGCCGTGGAGACGGGCCGGTGGGCCGCCACCCAGCTGGCGCTCGCGGAGTTGGACTCCTCGCGGGACCGGCTGGCCCGGGCCGAGTTGCGCGCGCTGCGGGCCCAGATCAGCCCGCACTTCATCTACAACGCGCTGTCGGCGATCGCGTCGTTCGTGCGGACCGACCCGAAGCGGGCCAGGGAGCTGATCCTGGAGTTCGCGGAGTTCACCCGGTACAGCCTGCGGGCGCACGGCGAGTACACGACGCTCGCGGAGGAGTTGCGGTCCATCGACAGATATCTGACCATCGAGCGGGCCCGGTTCGGGGAGAGACTTCAGGTCAGACTGCAGGTGGCCCCCGAGGTGCTGCCGGTGTCCCTGCCGTTCCTGTGCCTGCAGCCGCTCGTCGAGAACGCCGTCCGGCACGGCCTGTCCCGCAAGCCCGGCGTCGGCACGATCAGCATCGTCGCCATCGACTCCGGGGCCGAGTGCCACATCACGGTCGAGGACGACGGGGTGGGGATGGAGCCCAGGGCGCTCCTGGACGCCGAGGAGAGCGGCGACGGCCAGCACGTCGGGCTGTCGAACGTGGACGAGCGGCTGCGCTCGGTGTTCGGGGAGGAGTACGGGCTGGTGGTGGAGACGGGCCCCGGGGCCGGTACCAAAATATTGGTCAGAATTCCGAAGTTCCACCCGGCGGTGCGGTCATGAGGACGCTGCGCATCCTGGCCGTGGACGACGAGCCGCCGGCCCTCGACGAGCTGGCCTACCTGCTGCGCTCCGACGCCAGGGTCTCCGAGGTGGTCACGGCCTCGGACGCCACCGAGGCGCTGCGGGTGCTGCGCGGGGCCGACATCGACGCCGCGTTCCTCGACATCCGGATGCCCGGCCTCGACGGCATGGAACTCGCCCGGGTGCTGCACCGGTTCGCCAAGCCGCCGGCGGTGGTATTCGTGACCGCCTACGACGACCGGGCCGCCGACGCCTTCGACCTGGGCGTCCTCGACTACATCCGCAAGCCGGTCGAGCCCGAGCGGCTGTCGGAGTCCCTGCGCCGGATCGTGTCCGCGCTCGGCATCAAGACCTCCGGCCCCGAGACGGCCGTGATCCCGGTCGAGCTGGCCGGCACGATCAAGCTGCTGCCCCGCGCCGCCGTGCACTACGTCGAGGCCCAGGGCGACTATGCCCGGCTGCACACCGCCGACGGCTCGCACCTGGTCAGGGTGGCGCTGGCCACGCTGGCCGAGCGCTGGTCGGATGCCGGCTTCGCGAGAATCCACAGGTCCTATCTGGTACGCCTCAGCCAGATCTCCGAACTGCGCCTCACCAGCTCCGGCTACGTCGTCGTCATCGACGGCCGCACGCTGCCCGTGGCCCGCCGGCACACCCGCGAGCTGAAGGACATGCTGCTGCGGGCCGCCAAGCAGGACGGGATCCGGTGATGACCCCGGCCCGGGGCCGCCGTACCCGGATCGTCCTCGGCGAGGTGGCCAGGGCCCGCCGGGTGAACCGGACCCGGCGCGAGCTGGCCGAACAGACCGAGATCGGCGACGCGCTGATCAAGGGCCTGGTACGGGCGCAGTTGGCGTTGGCGCTGCGGTTGGCGCTGCTGGTCGGGCTGGGCCTGGGGACGCTGCCGCTGCTGTTCACGGTCGCGCCGGCGCTCGGCGGGGTCCGGGTTCTGGGCGTCTCGCTGCCGTGGGTGCTGCTCGGGGTGCTGCCGTACCCGTTCCTGGTGGCCGTGGGGTGGATCTACGTCCGGATGAGTGAGCGCAACGAGCGCGAGTTCACGGAACTGGTCGAGAAGTAGTGTCCAATCCCTGGGCCCTGCCGGCGATCGTGCTCGTCACCCTGGTCACGCTCGTGATCGGGGTGTACGGTCTGCGCTTCGCCCGCACCACCAGCGACTTCCTCGTGGCCTCCCGCTCCGTCAGCCCGACCTGGAACGCCGCGGCGATCGGCGGCGAATACCTCTCCGCTGCCTCCTTCCTCGGCGTCGCGGGCCTCGTGCTGAGCTTCGGCCTCGACGTCCTGTGGTACCCGATCGGATTCGCCGCCGGCTACCTCGCGCTCCTGCTCTTCGTCGCCGGCCCCCTGCGCCGCTCGGGAGCGTTCACCCTGCCCGACTTCTGCGAGCTGCGGCTCGGCTCCCGGCGGCTGCGCAGACTGGTGACGACGTTCGTGGTGTTCATCGGCTGGCTGTACCTGCTCCCCCAGCTCCAGGGCGCCGGCCTCACCCTGCGCACGGTCACCGGCGCGCCCTACTGGGTCGGCGTCCTCCTGGTCAGCGGCGTCGTGACCGGCGGGGTGGCGCTCGGCGGGATGCGGTCGATCACGTTCGTGCAGGCGTTCCAGTACTGGCTGAAGCTCACAGCCCTCGCCCTGCCCGTCGCGTTCCTGCTCCTGCACTGGAAGGCCGACGGCGCCCCGGCCCTGGTGAGCCCCAAGTCCCCGGTCGGCGCCGACTGGCTGCTGCCCGGCGGGGCCGACCACTCGGGCCAGGGCCTGTTCGGCACGTACTCGCTGCTGATCGCCACGTTCCTCGGCACCATGGGCCTCCCGCACGTCCTCGTCCGGTTCTACACGAACCCCGACGGCCGGGCCGCCCGGCGCACCACTCTCGGCGTCCTCGCCCTGGTCGGCTTCTTCTACCTGTTCCCCACCGTGTACGGCCTCCTCGGCCGGATCTACACCCCCGGCCTCTCCAAGCCCGACAGCGTCGTCCTGGTCCTGCCCGGGGCCGTGGTCGGGAACGGCGCACTCGGCCAGTTCCTCGGTGCCCTGGTCGCGGCCGGCGCGTTCGCCGCGTTCCTGTCCACCTCGTCCGGCCTGCTGACCTCCGTGGCCGGGGTGCTGTCCACCGACGTGCTCGGCCGGGGCTCCGTGCGGGACTTCCGGCTGTCGGCGCTCGTCGGGGGCCTGTTGCCGTGCGGGATGGCCCTCGCGGTGGCAGACCTCGACGTGTCCCGGGTGGTGGGGCTGGCCTTCGCGGTCGCGGCGGCCACCTTCTGCCCGCTGCTGCTGCTCGGGATCTGGTGGCGGGGGCTGACCGATGTCGGGGCGGCTGCGGGGATGCTGTGCGGGGGCGGTTCGGCCGCCGGCGCGGTGATCCTGACCGTCCTCGGGTACGCGGGGCACGGCTGGCTGGCGGTGCTGATCACGCAGCCGGCGGCGTGGACGGTGCCGCTCGCGTTCCTCGTGATGATCACGGTGTCCCTGGCGACCCGACGCCGGGTGCCACCCACGGTCGGGCGCACCCTCCTCCGCCTGCACGCCCCGGACGCCCTCCGCCTGTAGCCCGATCGCCGGCCACCATCCACCCAGGACCCACCTGGCCATCCGGTCGCCGCGCGCGCCGATCATCCTTTCTGGACCATCGAACCGACATATTCGGCCACGATCCGTTGACCTCCCACTGCGGTACGTAAAGAGTGAGCGGGTTGTCACCCCACGTCCAACCGAGGAGCCCACGGTCGATGCGCCAACGAAACCTCTGGAAAGTGGCCGTCCCAGCCCTGCTGCTCGCGGTACTCACCGCCTGCCAGCCGGCCGCGAGCGCGCCGGAGCAGTCCCCCCAGCCGGCCGCCACCACCCAGGAAGCCGTCCCGTACGTCGCACCGACCACGTCAGCACCCGCTCCGGCCCCGACGACCCCGGCCGCCCCGACGTCGAAGGCCCCCGAAGCCAAGGTCGCGCCACCCGCGAACGCCCCGGCCCCACCGAAGCCGGTGACCTGCGGGGAGGGCTACTACCTGAACTCGGACGGCAAGTGCGTCCAGCGCCCCGTCCAGGCCCCGCAGCCGCCCGCCGGTGCGAGCGCGGAGTGCAATGACGGCACCTACAGCTTCAGCGCCCACCGCAGGGGCACCTGCTCCAGCCATGGGGGCGTGAAGCGCTGGTTGAAGGACCTGCCAGCGTAGTACCAAAAAAGTGGCCGTCACCAGGGTGACGGCCACTTTCGCGAAGACAGGCTAGTAGGCACCCCGGCGGGCCAGGACCACGCCGATCGTGCGCCACAACGTCCGCAGATCCAGCAGCAACGACCAGTTGTCGACGTAGTACAGATCCAGCCGCACCGCGTCGTCCCACGACATGTCCGACCGGCCCGACACCTGCCACAGCCCGGTCAGCCCCGGCCGGACCAGCAACCTCCGTCGGACGTCCCCGAGGAAGTCGCCGTCCTCAGCCGGGAGCGGCCGCGGCCCCACCAGGGACATCTCGCCGACCAGGATGTTGATCAGCTGGGGCAGCTCGTCCATGGACGTCTTGCGCAGCCACCGGCCGACCGGGGTCACCCGGGGGTCGTCCTTGATCTTGAACAGGAGGCCGTCGGTCTCGTTCTGGTCGACCAGGGTCGCGAGGCGGTTCTCGGCGTCCACGTACATCGTGCGGAACTTCCACATCCCGAACATCCGCGACTGGTGACCGAGGCGGCGCTGTCGGAAGAAGACCGGCCCGCTGGGCTCTTTGATCTTGATGCACAGTGCGATGAACCCGAACAGCGGCGACAGGATCAGCAGGCCGAGGAACGCGGCGATCCGGTCCATCAGGTTCTTGGCGACCCAGCCGACGCCGGACAGCGTCGGCTCCTCGACGTGCAGGAGCGGCAGGCCCTCGACCGGGCGGATGTGCACCCGGGGGCCGGCGATGTCGGTGAGCTGCGGGGCCACCACCAGGTCGATGCCGGTGCCCTCCAGCTGCCAGGCGAGCCGGCGCAGGTCGGCGGAGTCCGAACCGGCGGAGCCGCAGACGGCGATGGTGTCGGCCCCGAGTTCGCGGACGAGCTCGACGAGGTCGCGGTTCGCGTACACCGGGACCGGGGTCTCCACGCCGCGGGCCGCGCCGTAGCCCTCCGTCAGGTACAGCCCGACCGGCGACAGGCCGGCCTCCGGGTTGCGGGTGACGACGGTGTGCACCTCGAGGGTCTCGGGCAGCGCGCCGACCAGGAGCATCCGCTGCACGCACCGGCCGCGCTTGCGCAGGGTGTAGAGCACCCGGCGGACCAGACCGCGGCTGATCAGGAGCAGCAGGAGCGCGAGGATCAGCACCGCGCCGACGGACATGCGGGAGGCGTCGGTCTTGGTGCTCATCACGGTGAAGGAGACGACGGCGACGGCCGTCCAGAAGGCGCGGAGCACCCGCTTGCTCTCGTCGGAGCCGACGCCCAGGTAGCGGCGGTCGTAGGCGCCGTGGCCCCAGAGGACGAGCACCCAGCCGAAGGGCAGGATCGCGTACGCGACGATGTAGAACCAGAGGGGCACCGGCTGGCCGCTGCGCTCGACGAATCCGGCGACGGCTTTCGGGAACCAGGAGATGACGACAAAGCTCGCTAGTGCAACGGAGAGGAAGTCGAGGGCGACGAGACTGGCCGAATACCACCAGGCCCAGGTCGACGTACGGTCACTGCGGAAGAAGGCCGAGCGGGGCACACCGTTGGTCACCGGCGCCGCCTCGGACTCATGGCCTACCGCCTGTCTGTCGCCGGCTGTGCCGGCCGGCCGGCTCTTCTTCGGGGCCGGACGCTGGAGGCTGGTCGTCACCTCAACAGGCCCTCCGGCAGTGTGCTGCTCACGGCTCCCCTAGTGTGCCACGGCCCCCGCCTCGTCCTCTGACGACCGGCCGACATTATTCGGTGTGTCCGGGTCGTGTCGAGTCAGGGGCGGTTGCGTACTTCGGAAATTCCAGCCCATTACGCCGAGTAGCGCCACTCCCGCTAGTCCGGCTGACAAAGCGTACGCCGGTGCAGGCATCGACGTAACCTGGTCCCGATAACGGAGGGTCACTTCCGCAAGAGCGTAGACGTGTAGGCCCCCTGTGACAACGACCACGAGCCTGACAAACTTGCGCGCGAAATCGTCATCGAAGCCCCGTACGAAGGCCGCGAGGAGCACGATTCCGACCCCGGCCGGCATCGCGTACCGGCCGTGGGAGTACCAGCCCAACTTGGGCACGAACCACAGTTCGAGGGCGACGAGCGTTCCGTAGCTGGCCAGGGCCGTGCCGAGGACGGCGATCCGGTAACTGCGGCCGGCGAACAGCCAGGCGGGCACGGCGAAACCGGCCACGAGCGCGTACCAGCCGAGGATGACCCAGCCGGGCATCGTCAGCTCGCCGTAGCTGAACTGACCGACGACCTGGTTCAGGTAGAACGGCGTCCGGATCCGGACGATCTCCTCCACAGTCTTTGCGAAACTGATATGTACGGCGCGGCCGGGGATCTCCGGAATGTCGTTCACGGCCGACGTGAGGATCCACCCGAGACCGAGGAGGCCGGCGGCGACGATCGCGCCGAGCGCCCACCGGGTGTCGGCCCTGCGGAGCAGTGCGCGGATCCGGCCGCGCCGGGCGAAGACCAGGGCGGCGAGCACGACGATCGCGAGCAGCACCGGTCCCATGTGCCGCAGGGTGAGCAGCAGCGCGCCGCCGACGGCGAACGCCACCAGGTGCCGCCGTTCGTTGCCCTCGTTCCTGACCAGGGCCAACAGCGCCACCCAGGCCAGGATGGCGGCACTGATCTCCATCCCGTTCGGGTTCACCGACCCGTTCAGATTCATCGCCATCGGGGTACTGACCAGCAGCACCGCCCCGACCAGCATCCTGTTCCGCAGCCCGTACGCGACGGCCACCGCCGCGGCGAGCAGCAGCGCGGACAGCAACGCCGACAGCACCCGGGCCCCGATGATCCCGGACAGGTCCGGGCTGATCGCCAGGGGAGCGCCGACCAGGCCGTAGTAGAGCGGGCTGTAGCGGGCTGCGGCGCTCGGCCAGCGCACCGTGCGGTCCCCTTCGGGCGTGCCCGCCGCGGGGGCCGGGGTCTGGCAGCCGGCGGCGAGCTTCTCCTTCTCGAAGCACGTCAGGTCGCCGGGGAGCAGGCTGGCCGGGCCGTCGAAGTAGTAGCCCTGGGCGTAGACCTGCCCGGTGACGACGCCGTACGCGCGCGGGATGTGCTGCACCTCGTCGTACGTGCCGTTGACCGGGACGCCGAGCGCCCAGCCGGCACCGAGGAGGAGGTACCCGATGAATGCCAGCAACCAGACCCGACGCATGCCCACAGCCTAGGGTGGGAGTGTGCCGGAGTTGCCAGAGGTGGCGGCGCTCGCCGCCTACCTGCGCGAGCGCGCCGTCGGGCTGACGGTCACCGGGGTCGACGTCGTGGCGCTGAGCGCGCTGAAGACGTACGACCCGCCGGTGTCGGCGCTCGTGGGCCGGCGGCTGACGACGGCCGGGTACATCGGGAAGTACCTCGACATCGAGTTCGGGGAGTTACACCTGGTCACGCACCTGTCCCGGGCCGGCTGGCTGCACTACCGCGAGAAGATCACGCCGGGCCCGCTCCGGCCGGGCAAGGGGCCGATCAGCGTCCGGGTCCGGTTCGACGACGGCTCGGGCTTCGACCTGACCGAGGCCGGCACCCAGAAGCGGCTGGCCGTGCACATCGTGACGGACCCGAGGCTGATCGAGCGGGTCGCGACCCTCGGCCCGTCGGCGCTGACGGTGACCCTGGAGGAGTTCACGGTCCAGATCTCGAAGAACGCCCAGATCAAGGGGGTACTCACCGACCAGCGCACCCTCGCAGGCATCGGCAACGCCTACTCCGACGAGATCCTGCACGCGGCCAAGCTGTCCCCGTTCGCGATGGGGTCGAAGCTGACGGCCGGCCAGGTCAGCGCCCTCTACGACGCGGTGCACGAGATCCTCGACCAGGCCATCGCGCACACCGAGGGCCAGCGGGCCGCCACCCTGAAGTCGGAGAAGCGGGCCGGGCTGCGGGTGCACGGCCGGACCGGGCTGCCCTGTCCGGTGTGCGGGGACACGATCCGTGAGGTGTCGTTCGCGACCTCGAACCTGCAGTACTGCCCGACATGCCAGACGAAGGGGAAGCCGCTCGCCGACCGCCGGTTGTCCAAGCTCGTACGCTAGGGCGCGTGAAGGTCGTCATCGCGCACAACCGGTACTCGTCCGCCCAGCCGTCCGGCGAGAACACGATCGTCGACACGGAGATCCGCCAGCTCACCGAGGCCGGCGTCGAGGTGGTCCCCTTCCAGCGCAGCTCCGACGAGATCGGTGACCTCCCGACGTCGGAGAAGCTGCTGCTGCCCGTGTCCCCGATCTACGCGCCGCGCGCCCAGCGGGAGCTGGCCGAGCTGATCACCCGGGAGCGGCCGGACGTGGTGCACCTGCACAACCCGTACCCGTTGCTGTCGCCCTGGGTGGTGAAGACCGCGCACAAGCTGGACGTGCCGGTGGTGCAGACGGTGCACAACTACCGGCAGAGCTGCGCCAACGGCCTGTACTTCCGCGACGGCCACATCTGCAGGGACTGCCTGGGCAAGGCTTTCCCCTACCCGGCGGTGCAGCACTCCTGCTACCGGGGCTCGAAGGCGCAGAGCCTGATCATGGCGTCGACGCTCGCCGCGCACCGGGGCACGTGGCGCTCGCTCGACCAGTTCATCGCGCTGACGCCGGCGATCGCCGAGCACCTGCTCACGTTGGGGATCACCGAGAACCAGATCACGGTCAAGCCCAACTCGATCCCCGACCACGGGTTCTCCGACGCGCCGGGCCAGGGCCTGCTGTTCATCGGCCGGCTGTCGGAGGAGAAGGGGATCCGGCTGCTGCTGGAGGCCTGGTCCCGGGCGGCTGACGCGGCCGGGGCGGGGCTCGGCCAGCTGCAGATCATCGGCGACGGCCCGCTGCGCGACCTGGTCGAGAAGGCCGCCTCGGACCGCGACGACATCACCTACCTGGGAAAACAGGACGCCGACGGGGTACGCGCCGCGACCCGCGCCGCCAACGCCCTCGTCGTCGCGTCCACCTGGCTCGAGCCGCTGCCCACGGTGATCATCGAGGCGCTGTCCAACGGCCGTCCGGTGCTCGGCACCAATCTGGGCGGGATCCCGTACCTGGTCGGCGACGCCGGCTGGCTGGTCGAGCCGACGGTCGAGGCGATGGCCGCGGCGATCCCGCGCGCGGCGGCCGGCGGGCTGCGCCAGGAGGCCCGTCGGCGTTACCTGGAGAACTTCACCCCGGCGGTGGTCCTCGACCGCCTGATCGGGGTGTACGAGAAGGTCCGGCGAGGCTGACGACACGCCATAGGCACGTAAAACCTACCCCTCATACATAACCTTTATCCGTTTTGCTATGTTCTGCCGCATGATCATTCGCCGTATTTTCACCATTGCTGCTACTGGTGCACTTTTTGTCCTGATCCCGGGCGTCAGCCAGGCTGCCACCCCCGAGAAGTCGTTCACCATGCGCAGCCTCGACCAGAGCCAGTGCCTCGAGCAGCCCAAGGGTCAGCGGATCACGACCTTCGTGCAGTGCGACACCGGCAACCGCCGCCAGCTGTGGCAGTTCCCGGCCCGCAGCGACAACGGCACGATGGCCATCGCCCGGGGCCAGAAGTGTCTGACCACGATGAGCGACGAGGACGCCGTCGTGCTGCGCAAGTGCGACGACAGCCGCACCAGCCAGGTGTGGCAGGCCGCGGACAGCGACGGCTTCAGCACCTTCACCAACACGAAGACCGGCTCGTGCCTCAGCAACAACGGCGGCTCGCTCATCGCGACCAGCTGCAGCAACGCCGACAGCACCCACTGGGAGCTCGTCCCGTCCAGCAAGTAGCCCGCAGCCGGCCCGCCGTCAGTCGGCGGCGGGCCGGTACACCTGCCAGGCCTCGGCGGCCAGCAGCAGGATCCACAGGGTCCCGCCGGTGCCGCCCAGTACCCAGTCAGAGGTCGCGATCGTGGGCAGCACCGCGACGACCGTGATCGTGAACCACGGCGCGGCGTCCCGGGCCAGCGCCCGGCGGATCAGCAGCACCAGCCCCAACAGGAACGCCGCCACCCCGGTGATCCCGCCCCGGCGCAGCGCGCCGAAGAACGCGTTGTCCGTGGTCAGCTTCGGCAGCTTCGTGTTCGGGTCCTCGACCGAGTCGGCCCGGGTCACCGTGCCCCGCGCGTCGTCGCCGTTGCCGAACAGCTGCTCGGCGAGCGTGTCGCTGCGGAAGTCGGAGATGACCTTCTTCCAGGTCTGGGTCCGCCCCGAGGTCAGGTCCGAGCCGGCGTGGGAGTTCGGGTACCGGTTGTAGACCAGCCACTGCGGGCCGCCCGAGCCGACCATCAACGCCACGAGCAGCACGAACGGCAACACGGCCATCGCGACGGCCCGCTTGTAGTCCAACTTCTTCCGGTAGACCAGCCACGCGTGCACCAGGGCGGCGGCGACGGCGAAGCCCCAGGCCGTCCGCGAGGTGACCAGAAGCAACATCAGGAACGATGTTCCGAGTACGCCGACCCGCTGCCACAGCGCGAAGGCCTTGTCCGGGGCGATCCGCAACGCGACGAGCACGGAGATCAGCGCGATCGAGTTCGGGTGGTAGAGGAAGAACGGCCCACCCCAGAACCGCTGGGCCATGTTGTTGCCCCAGGCGGTGTCCGGCACGGCGTGCACGTCGTCGAGCGCGTTCCCCGAGCCGACCAGGAGCAGCACCCCGAGCGCGAGCAGGAACGCCGCGGCGATGGCCGGGGTGGGGTCTTTTTTGGTGCGCCGCACCACGGCCAACACGGCCAGCGCGCCGAGGGTGAACAGCCCGCCGTAGACCGCGCGCTGGACGCTCACCAGCGGGTGGTTGAGCAGGGCTCCGAGGGTGCCGAGCAGCCAGTACGCCAGGCCGAGCCACGCCGCGCCCAGCTTCGGCAGTTTCGCCAGGTCCCTCAGCCACGGGAAGGTCCACGTCGCGAACACCGCGCCCTCGACGGCCAGGAACGCCCACACCACGCCCGGCTGCTCGCTGAACGACCAGCTCAGGATGCCGGCCCCGACGAAGAACCCGCCCAGCAGCAGGCCGCGCACGGTCAGGCCCGGCAGGCTCAGGGCGAGCCCGACGACAGCCCAGCCCAGCGCGGCGGCGAGGAAGGCGCGCAGCCCGTTCGCCGAGTTCACCTGGGTGGCCTCCACGAGACCGGCGACTCCGGCGACGACGAGGCCGAGGAGCGCGAACTGCCGGAAGCGCGGCGGGGTCAGCAGAGGCATCCGATCAGCCTACGGGGCGGCGCAGCGCCACGAGGTACACGGTGATCATGGCGATCAGGCCGACCGCCGCGCCCGTGGTCAGCCCCCAGGCCGTGCGGAGGAGCGAGCCGTCGAGCGCGCCGAGCAGTACCCCGGTGAGGCTCGTGGCCGTGAACACCACGTACTGCCCGAACAGCAGCTTCGCCCGCTGCAGTCCGCGCAGCGCCGCCGTGAACGGGATCTGGAGCAGGTAGATGGCGGCCTGCAACGCCACGGGCAGCGCGATCGGGGCGACGTTCAGGTATTCGCCGTGCTTGTACCAGTGCAGCACCGGTTCGGCGAGCGGCACCACGACCGCGATCGCCGCCGCGCCGATCCCCAGCCCGAGCAGCGACACCTTGAGGGTCAACCGGCGCAGCGCCGGCAGGTCTCCCGTGGCGGCGAGCCGGGAGAACCGGGGGACCATCAGGGCGTTCATGGCCGTGACCAGGTTCTGCACCGGCTGGAGCACGGTCAGCTGGGCGAGCCGCAGGCCCGCGTAGTCGGCGATACTCAGGAAGCGGGCCACGAGTGTGGCCACCAACATCGTCTGGCTCTGCCCGACCAGCGCGCTCGCGCTGAACCACCCGGACAGGTGCCGGGTCTCGTGGAACCACGCGGCCAACCGCCCCCGCAACGGGTTCAGCCGGGTCCGGACCAGGTACAGCACCGCGCCGGCCGACGCGCCGATCCCCCAGGCGAGCAGCAGCGCCCCGCCGGTCCGCCAGCCGGCGAGCAGCGCGACGGCCACGGCCAGGGCCTGGGTGCCCACCCAGGTCAGGTCGATGGTCAGCGCGTTGAGCTGCTCACGCGCCGCGAGATAGGTGTGCCGGCCGGTGTCGTGCAGCAGCAGCAGCGGCAGGAACGGCACCGCCCAGATCAGGTCGCCGAACCAGTCGGCCGGGCCGAACAGCCACAGCCCGAAGAGCACGACGGCGCACCCGGAACCGATGATCAGGGCCGAGGCGAGCGCGTCCTCCTCCCGGCGCCGACGGTCCGCGCCGTCGAACCGGGAGACGTGCGCGAGCACCGCCTCGCCGATGAAGGCCCGGCTGACGCCCATCGCGAAGTACAGCGTCGTGATCGCGATCAGCACCGAGCCGGCCCTGGACCGCTCCAGCACCACGGTGGCCAGCAGCGCGTTGCCGGCGCTGGCGAGGGCGATGACGACCTGGTCGGTGAGGCCGAGCAGGATCCGGCGTCGACCGGAGCCGGGCGCGATGGCGGGCAGCGGCTCGTCGGCCTGGTCGTCGACGCTGACGGCCTCGGCGACGTCCTCCTGGGCCCCGGGCGCGGCCTCCGCGCCGGTCGAAGGCACGGCCTGCGCGCCGTCTGAGGCCGCGGCCGTGCCGTTCCCCGGTCGGGACGTCATGAGTTCCGCGCCGCCGTCTTCTCGGCCCACGCCCGCTGCGCGGCCCGGCCGGTGAACGCGATGCTGGCCAGCAGGAACAGCCCGTTGACGGCGGTGAACGCGACGATCACCCAGATGGTCCACTTCGGCACGAGCCAGATCGCGACCCCGAGCACCGTGATCACGAACGCGTAGTCACGGATCAGCTTCACGAGCCGGACCGGCAGCGACGTCGAGGTGACCATGCTGCCGCCGGTGTCGCCCTGCTGCATCACGGAGGTGACCAGGTTGACCATCCAGGTGCCGGCGAACAGGGCGTAGATCCACGCCGGCGCGTCCGGGGTGTACTCGGCCGCCACGGCGCTCACGGCCGCCACCAGGGCGATCTGCAGCGCGATGTCGCACAGCACGTCGATCCGCGCCCCAGCCGTGCTGCCGGTCCTCGTGGCCCGGGCGAGCTGCCCGTCCCCGCAGTCGACGCCGTACGCGACGTGCCAGAGCACGAGCGCGGCCAGGCCGATCCAGCCGTGGTAGTCGCCGGTGCGCGCCGCGACGAGGACCCCGACGGAGGCGACGAGCCCGAGGAACAGGTTGAGCGCGCTCATCGCGGTCGGGGACAGCCCGAGCCGGTGGAAGAGCTGGGCGCTGACGGCCCCGATCCACTGGCTGAAGCTCTCCGTGGCCAGGCCGCCGCCCCGGTTCAGCGCGTAGTACTCCCGCAGTCTCACAGCTTGTTCGCCCTCGCCAGGTCCTCGTCGAAGTCGACCTCGACGCAGCCGAACGTCGAGATGTCGATCGCCCGAAACCGCAGCCCCTCGGCGGAGATCGCGCTCTCGATGCCGCCCTCGAAGTACTCCTGCTCGTCAACCCGGCTCAGGTGCTCGACCAGGGCCGCGCGGTCGGCCGCGGACACGTAGTTGATCCCGACGGCCTCGCCGAGCCCGCCGACCACCTTCTTCGACAGCTCCCTGATGAATCCGGCGTCGTCGAGGGTGTACTTGACCTCCTCGTCGGCCACGCTCGCCGTGTTCACCGCGACGAAGCTCTGCTCGGCGGCGAGGGCCTCGGTGAACAGCTCCAGCAGGCCGGGCTCGAACACCACGTCGCCGTTGAGCCACAGCACCCCGCCGGGCGGGCCGAGCTTCAGCGCCTTGAGCAGGCTCTTGGAGGTGTTGGTCTGGTCGTAGAACTCGTTGTAGACGAAGGCCGCGTCCTCGGCGGCGGCCTCCATGACCAGGTCCTTCTTGAAGCCGACCACGATCGCGATGTGGGCGGAGGGCCCGTACGCCGCGCGCAGGTGGTCGAGCTGCTGCCGCAGGATGCTGCGACCGTCGGCGAGGAGGGTCAGGGGCTTGGGGTGGGGACGACCGAGTCTGGTCCCCATGCCAGCGGCCAGGATCACGACGTTGCGCACCGCCGAAGGATAACCCGAGCCGGCCGGAGGCCGAGGTGCCGAGCGCGGCGGGGGAACGCGCCATTTTCTTTGGTCGCTGGCGCACCGTAGGCCAAGATATCCGTAAAGTGAACACAGGAGGTAGTCATGCGTGTACGCGAAGCTATGAGTACCGAGATCCTCTCCGTCGGCCCCGCCCACAAACTCCGCCAAGTGGCCCAGCAGATGTCGGCCCGCCGGTTCGGTGCCGCGATCGTCGATGATGCCGACGCGTCCGGTTTCGGCATCATCACCGAACGGGACATCCTCAACGCGATCGCATCGGGGCTCGACCCCGACGTCGCCGAGGCCGGCGAGCACTACACCCCGGACGCGATCTGCGCCGGTCCGGACATGGAACTCACCGAGGCCTCCCGGATCATGATCCGGGGCGGTTTCCGGCACCTGATCGTCATCGAGCGCGACCAGGTGGTCGGGATGATCTCCGTACGGGACATCGTCAGGGCGCGGGTGGAGCACCCTGTAGACGCCTGACGGTGGCGCGCAGCCCCGCGACGGAGGACAGCTCCCGGCGCGGGTGCACCCGGTTGGTCAGCAGCACGGCGACCGACCGGTCGGTGACGCGCACGGACGTACCCGTGAAGCCGGTGTGTCCGAATCCCGCTCCGTCGCGCAGGTTGGGCAGATCGGCGACCCCGGGACAGAACCCGGTTCGCAACGCCTCCCCGAACGCCGCGACCTCCCCGACCGGGGCGAACAGCCCCGCGTGCCCGCACGGCCCGCCCAGGGCGAACGCCGTCCCGTCGTGCACCACCCCGCGCACCAGGCCGCGGCCGGGCTTGAACTCGGTCGCGGCGGCACGGGCCGGATCGGGCGCGTAGGTCGTCTCCGTGAGCCCGAGCGGCCCGGTGACCAGCTCGCGGAGCAGCCGGTCCAGCGGCGTGCCGGTGCGCTCCTCGACGATCCGCCCGGCGAGCAGCGGCCCGACGTCGGAGTAGACGTCCGGCCCACCGCCGGGCAGCGCCAGCACCCCGGGCCAGGTCCGGGCCTCCTCCGGCACCGTCGCCGGCAACCCGGCCGTGTGCGTCAACAACTGCCGCATCGTGTACCGGCCGTGCGCGGGCTCATCCAGGGCAAGCCCGAGCCGGAGCACCAGCACCGTCGTGTAGAGCTTCGTCACCGACGCCAGATCCCACAGCGTGTCGGCCGTGACACGCGGGCGCTCGGCAGCCAGGGTCCCGCCCGGGTCGGCATACCTGACCATCTCGCCCACGGCGGCCCGGTCGACCACGACGCCGTCCCAGGTGATGATCGCCGCAGCCCCGGGAACGGTGTGGGGCACCGCACCGGTCAACACGCTGTAAAGATCCATTACGCGGAGCCTAAACTGCGGTGCATGACCGCCGAGCAGCTCATCTCCTTCGCCCGGGGCGCGCCGTCCCTGGACATCATCGACATCGAGGGCCTCAAGGCCGCCGCCGTCCGCGCGTTCGACGCGGACCCGGCCGGGGTGACCGCCTACGGCACGTCCGTCGGCTACCTGCCCCTGCGCAAGTGGATCGCGGACAAGCACGCCGTGACGCCGGACCACGTCCTGGTGACCAACGGTTCGCTGCAGGCCGACGCGTTCCTCTTCGAGCAGTTCGTGAAGCCGGGCGACGTGATCATCGTCGAGAAGCCGACGTACGACCGCACGCTGCTGAACCTGAAGAACCGGGGCGCGGACGTCCGGGCGATCACGGTCGACGCCGACGGCATCGACACCGACGAGCTGCGCGCCCTGCTGGAGTCCGGGGTGCGGCCCAAGCTCGCGCACATCATTCCGAACTACCAGAACCCGGCCGGCGTCACGCTGTCCCTCGCCCGGCGGCGCGCGCTGCTCGCGCTCGCGGCCGAGTACGGCTTCACGATCTTCGAGGACGACCCGTACGTCGACATCCGGTTCCGCGGCGAGGCGCTGCCCTCGATGCTGTCCCTGGACACCGACGACGTCGTCGTGCACGCCTCCTCGTTCACGAAGACGGTCTGCCCCGGCGTCCGGGTCGGCTACCTCGTCGGCCCGACCGCGGTGATCTCGGCGATCGCGGCCACGGCGACGAACCTCTACATCTCGCCGAGCATGCTGTCGCAGGCGACGGTGTACCAGTTCTGCGTCTCCGGCGACATCGAGAAGTCGATCGCCACGGTGTGCACCGCGCTCGGCGAGCGCGCCCGGCTGCTCGGCGAGGCGCTGAACAAGCACATCCCGGACGCCACCTTCGTCGCCCCGGACGGCGGCTACTTCCTCTGGGTCGAGCTGCCCACCTCCGTCAACGTGGACAAGCTGCTGCCGGCCGCCACCGCGCTCGGCGTGGCCATCGTCAAGGGCAGCGACTTCCTGCTCGAGGGCGGCAAGAGCTCGCTCCGCCTGGCGTTCTCGGCCGTCACCGACGACCAGATCGACGAGGGTGTGCGCAGGCTCGCCGAGGCGATCCGCACCGTGGCGTAATTACGTCATATCGTGATGGCGCAATGTCGCCATCACGAGGGTGTTTCTTTTCCGCATCGAGCCGGGAAACAATGCCTCCCAGCACCGCAAAAAAGCCCTCCCCAGGACAGTGCGGTGCGCAAGGGCACCATGCCCCCAAGGGCACCGGGCAGGTTCGGCCGCATCCCCCCGTAGCGGCCGAACCTGCCCGGTGTTGTTTTTCCCGGGGTACTTGATCGTGGAACACTCTCAGGTATGGCAGAGCAGGAGCGGGGTTTGAGCCGGGCGCTGAGCGCGCCCGTGCGCGCGGTCAGCCAGATTCTCCGACCCACCACCAACCCGCCCTCCAGTCCGACCCCGAACGGCCCAGGCCTCGTCGACTTCGCGCTGTACGTGGACGGCGTGCGCCAGGAGGGCGAGTGGACGTTCAAGGAGGCGCACGAGGCGGCCCAGCGGCAGGGCAAGGCCTTCGTGTGGATCGGGCTGCACGAGCCGACCCCCGACGAGTTCGCCGACATCGCCGAGGCGTTCGACCTGCACGAGCTGGCGGTCGAGGACGCGGTGAAGTCGTTCCAGCGCCCCAAGTTGGAGCAGTACGAGGACATGACGTTCGCTGTGGTGCGCACCGCCCGGTACATGCCGCACGACGAGCTCACCGAGACCAGTGAGGTCATCGAGACCGGCGCCGTGATGCTCTTCATCGGCGAACACTTCGTGATCACGGTGCGGCACGGCGCGGCCGTCCGGCTCAAGCCGGTCCGCGAGGAGCTGGAGAGCCGCCGCGAGCTGCTGGCCCAGGGCCCATGGGCGGTGTTCCACGCCGTGGTCGACCGGGTCGTGGACGTCTACCTCGACGTGTCCGCCGCCGTCGAGACCGACCTCGACGAGCTGGAGGCCAGCGTCTTCAGCCGGGACCGCAAGTCCAACATCCAGGAGATCTACCAGCTCAAGCGGGAGTTGGTGGAGTTCAAGCGGGCCGTCTTCCCGTTGCAGCGCCCGCTCCAGGTGCTGGTGTCCGGGCAGATCTCCAGCCTGCCGAAGGAGCCCCGGCGCTACATCCGCGACGTGAACGACCATCTGCAGCGGGTCGTGGAGCAGATCGCGGCGTACGACGACCTGATCAACTCGGTGCTCCAGGCCCGGCTGGCCCAGGTGACCGTCGACCAGAACAACGACATGCGCAAGATCGCGGCCTGGGCCGCCATCGCAGCCGTCCCGACCGCGATCGCCGGGATCTACGGGATGAACTTCGACGTCATGCCGGAACTCAAGTGGAAGTTCGGCTATCCGTTCATCCTGACGCTCATCGTGGTCGCCTGTGCGGGGCTGTACCGGTTCTTCCGCCGGTCGGGCTGGCTGTAGCCGTCGCCGACGTCCGGCTTGGCCTCGGTCCGGCACACGACGCCGCCCGGGCCGGCGTGGCCGCCGGCCCCTGCGGCTGACTAGTCCTTGAGCTTCTTCGCGCCCGACTCGACCGAGTCGGCGACATGGTTCAGCGACTCCTTGGCCTTGTCCCGGACGTCACCGGCGGTGTCGCGCAGGTTGTCGGCCACGGTGCGCACCTTCTCGGCCGGCGACTCGTCGTCGAACTCCAGCACGTGCACCGGCTCGTACTCGTCCCAGCGGGCGTTGCGGCGCGACATGACCAGGGCGGCGGCGGCACCGGCGAGGACGCCGACCCCGAGCACCCCGACGAGCATCGGCCACCGGGAACGCGGCTTTCCGCCCAGGCGCGCCGTGGCCGACTCGAGGCCATGCAGCGCCGCCTCGCGGGCCCGCTCGACCCGGGGACTGACCAGATCCCTGGCCTGGTCGACCCGGGGGGCCAGCTTCTCAGCGGCGCCTCCGGCGATCAGGGAGGCCACCCCGCGCAGGTGGTCACGGCACTCCCCGAGCTCGTTGGAGATCTGCTCCCCACGGCTCAGAGTCTTCCGTCGTAGTCCCAGCACCTGCCCGCCTCCTTCGATGTGAATTTGTCTTTATCCTGCCCTCTCCGCACAGCTGCTGCCAGCGAAACGGCGTACCCGGAGGTACCCGGTTCGTCACGGTCGCAAACGGCGGCGCGGGCCCACATGACAGGATGGGAGGTGAATTGGCCCGACGATCTAGGAGATTCTCGTGTTCGCGACCCTGCACACGAACGCCGGCGACATCCGGCTCGAGCTCTTCCCGAACCACGCGCCGAAGACGGTCGCCAACTTCGTCGAGCTGGCCGAGGGCACCAAGGAGTACACGGACCCGAACACCGGGAAGCCCGGCAGCGGCCCGTACTACAACGGCACCATCTTCCACCGTGTCATCTCCGGCTTCATGATCCAGACCGGCGACCCGACGGGTACCGGCCGGGGCGGGCCGGGCTACAACTTCAAGGACGAGATCCACCCGGACCTGCAGTTCACGGAGTCCTACCAGCTCGCGATGGCCAACGCCGGCCCGGGCACCAACGGCTCGCAGTTCTTCATCACCGTCAGCGCCCCGAACTGGCTGAACGGCAAGCACACCATCTTCGGCAAGGTCGCAGACGACGCCTCGAAGAAGGTCGTCGACGCGATCGCCACCGCCGAGACCGGCGCGGGCGACAAGCCGAAGAGCGAGCTGCGGATCGACAGCGTCACGATCGAGCGCTAGAGCCGGATACAGTTTCTGGCATGACTCACGTGTCTCCCGCCCCGACCTGCTACCGGCACCCGGGGCGGGAGACGTACGTGCGGTGCACCCGCTGTGAGCGCCCCATCTGCCCCGACTGCATGACCGAGGCCTCGGTGGGCTTCCAGTGCCCGTCGTGCGTCGCGGAGGGCCGGGCCAGCCAGCCGGCCGCCCGGACCTGGTTCGGCGGCACCCAGGCCGGCCAGTTCGGCTACGTCACGATCTCCCTGATCGCCCTCAACGTGCTGGTGTTCGTCGCCAGCCTGGTGATCAGCAAGGGCGGCGCCCTGGGTGGCGGCAGCATCTTCGGCGGCTCGACCATCCTGCACGAACTGTTCGGCGTCTCCGGCCCGGACTACCCGCTGCACTCCATCCCCTGTCCGGACCAGCCCGGATACATCTGCAGCAGCACCAACACCAGCGCCCCCGGCATCGACAGCGGGGCGTACTACCGCCTGGTCACCGCCATGTTCCTACACTTCGGCCCGATCCACCTGCTGATGAACATGTGGGCGCTGTGGGTGCTCGGCCGCAACCTGGAGACCGCGTTCGGCCCGGTCCGGTTCGCCGCGCTCTATCTGCTCGCCGGCCTCGGCGGCAACGTGGCCGTCTACCTCTTCTCGCCCAACGGGCTGTCGGCCGGCGCGTCGACTGCCATCTTCGGCCTTTTCGCCGCGCTCGTCGTCGTGCTCCGCAAACTCGGCCGGAGCCTTGCCCCGATTCTCCCGGTCCTTGTCATCAACGCGATCTTCACGTTCACCGTCGCGAACATCTCGATCGCCGGACACGTGGGTGGCTTCATCGCCGGGGGCCTGATCGCCGGGGCGCTCGCCTACGCGCCGGCCAAGAACCGCAATGTCATCCAGGCAGCGGCGCTCACCGCGTACACGGTGATCATGGTTTTGATCGTGGTCGTGACGGCTAGCGGCCGGTCCTGATCCGGCGCAGGTCCTCCACGACCTCGGCCACCGGGACGCCCAGCTCGTTCTGGCTGAACAGGTACAGGTGCTCGCCCGTGTCGATCTCCAACAGCTCCGAGCGCAGACCCAGCCGGCTGCGGACGTCCAGCTTGATCCGCTCGATGTCCGCCCACGGCAACTGCCGCCGCGACAGGCCGGACACCACGGTGACGCCCGAGGCGTCGGCGGCGACCCGGACCTTCAGGATCGCGTCCCGGGCGGCCCACAACGCCACCAGGACAGCCGCCAGCACCGACACGGCCAGCCGGGTCGGATCCGAGGTGTTGACCAGCGCCACCAGCAGGAACAGGACGGCCAGCGCGGCCTTGCCCGCGAACAGGGCAGGCCGAACGGTCCATTCGCGCCGAGAGAGCTGCTGAGGGGCCTGCGCGCCTGGAGTGGCGGGCCGCAGCTCGGGGGAGTCAGTCACCGACCCAGAGTGCCATAGTTATCCACAGCCTGTGGATAACCCCTGGGGAAAACTACACCGCTGTGATCCCCAGGGCGGGCCATCGGAACTACCGCCAGCGTGAGAACACCAGCAGCGATCCGACCAGCGCCCCGAAGCCGATACCGAGGTTCCAGTAGCGAAGCGAGGCGACAGGGTATTCCCCTGCGGTCAGGTAGAACACCACCAACCAGGCGATTCCGAGCACAATGAGCGCTACGGCGAGAGCCGGCACCCATGGAGCGCTCGGCCGGCTGGCCTTCGCCGCGGCGATTTGGGCCGGGTTCAGGTCTGCCGGGGCGGTGTAGACCTTCTTCTTGCGAATCTGTGACTTGGGCACGGTGCTCTCCTGATCCGGACGTCACCAGTTAGCGTAGTCAAGAAGACGCGCAGCACAAGGAGTGGGAGTGTCCAAGTCCACAGAACGTCCGCCCCAGAGCATCAGCCCGGCCCGGGCGCTGCCGTGGCGGCGGACGCTCCACCGGGTCAGAGTCGCCCTCCGGCGCCGGCCCGGCAAGTGGCGTGGCCCCTGGTCGTACCTGGTGCCGGTCATCATGCTGGGCGCCGGCGTCATGTTCGCGGCGAGTGCCACGACGGCCAACGGCACCGACCTTCGTAACGATCGGTCCGTCGAACTCACCCAACTGTTGGATCAACGACGCAAATCCGTCGACGAGGCCGAGAAGGAAGCCAGCCGGCTCCGGCGCGAGGTCGACAGCGACACCGAGGCCTTCTCCGGCTCCGACAGCCGGATCGCCGAGCAGCAGGCCCGGGCCAACGGGCTCCGCGAGGCCGCGGCGATGACCCCGTTGAAGGGCCCCGGGCTCACCGTGCGGCTCGACGACGCGCCCCGGCACCCCGACGGCGTCCTGCCCAACGGCGCGCGCCCAGACGAGGTCGTGGTGCACCAGGGCGACGTCCAGGCCGTCGTCAACGCGCTGTGGGCCGGCGGGGCCGAGGCGATGAGCATCATGGATGTCCGGGTGATCTCCACCAGCGCTGTACGCTGCGTGGGCAACACTCTCCTGTTGCACGGCCGGGTCTACTCCCCGCCGTTCAAGATCGTGGCGATCGGTGACCAGGCGCGGATGCTCGCGGCCCTCGACGCCGCCCCGGGGGTGCAGGTGTTCCGGAGCGCGGTGCGGTCCTTCGGCCTCGGATACGACGTGAAGACCAGCGGGGAGCTGAGCGTGCCGGCATTCACGGGTTCGACGGGGCTCACCCAGGCCAAGGTCATCCAGTGACGTCGGAGCGGCCGGAGAACTCCAACGAGCTGACCACGATGCTGCCGATCGTGGACGGGGCGGCGTTGTCCGGGGCGGACTTGGACACCGACCGGGGCCCGGACGGGTCGGACAGGTCGGCCGGGTCGAACAGCTCGGGCGGGGCGGACGCCTCGGGCGGGACGGCCGCGATGGCCGGGTCGGCCCAGGTGGTGGACACCTCGGGCGGGACGGGCGGATCAGCTCCGGCGGCGGACACGTCGGGCGGATCGGCCCCGGCGGTGGGCGCTGCGGTTGTGCCGCCAGTCAGGTCGACGTCTGCCGCGAGTGGCTCGGGAACCCAGCCTGGTCCGGTGCAGCCGCCGGTCAGGACGACATCGGTTGGCGGGGCATCCTCTTCGGGTGAGCCGGTCGCGACGTCAGACAGATCGGCCCCCTCGAGCGGGCCACACACGCCAGGCGGATCGACCGCTTCACCGGCCTCCGCGAGCGCGTCGTCCGCGTCGGGCGGCCCGGTCGTGCCACCGGTCAGATCGGCCTCCGCGACCATCGGTTCCGCAGCTCAGGGCTCACCGGCGGGGTCGTCTCCCGCTGCGGACGCTTCAGCTTCGACGTCCGGTGTTCCCCAGAGCCGACCACCCGTTCCACCGGTCAGGTCCGCGGATCTGACCGCGATGCTGCCGATCGTGGACACCGCCCCCGAAGGCACCCGGGTCCAACCCCGGCACAAGGCCGGCGCCCAGGTCGTCAAGCTGCGGGCCGTGCGCACCGACGACGGCTACCGCAGCGTGTACGCCGAACTGACCCGCCCCACCGTCGGCAGCGTGATCCGCGCGATCGTCCGTACGTTCGGCGAGGTGCTGATCACGGCCGGCCTCGTGGTGCTGTTCTTCGCGGCGTACGAGGTGTGGGGCAAGACGGCGGCGATCAACGACCGGCAGAACACCCTGAACCAGGGCATCGACCAGGCCTGGGGAGCACCTGTGCCCGGGGGGCCGACCCCGTCGGCGAGCCCGTCGGCGGCGCCGTACCCGGGAAGTGCTCTCGCCCGGTTGTATGTGCAGAAGATGCGCAGGGACCCGTGGGTCGTGGTCGAGGGCGTGACGCCGAAGGACATCGCGTACGCCCCCGGGCACTACCCGACGTCGGCCGACCCCGGCAAGGTCGGCAACTTCTCCGTCGCGGGCCACCGCAGCCCCGGCATCTTCTGGGACATGGAGAAGGTGCAGCCCGGGGACACCGTCGTGGTCGAGACCAAGGACACCTGGTACATCTACAAGGTCTACCAGAACGTCATCGTCAAGCCGAACGCCGTCGAGGTCGTCGCCCCGGTTCCCGGCCAGCCCGGCACCGCCCCGACGCGGACCCTGCTGACCCTGACCACCTGTAACCCGAAGCTGGACAACTACGAGCGGATGGTCGTGCACGCCGAACTCACCCGCACCCAGCCGAAGACAGCCGGCAAACCGGCGGAGCTGGAGTAGCGATGTACGCGTGGATCTGGCGGAAGCTCCCGTTCGGGCTGGCCGGAAAGCTGATCGGGTCGGCGCTGCTCATCGCGGGGATCGCCGCACTACTGTGGTATGTGATCTATCCCGCGATCGATCCCCTGCTCCCCTTCAACGACGGGCAGATTACCGAGTGAAGATCCTGGTCGTCGACAACTACGACTCGTTCGTCTACAACATCGTCCAGTACCTGGGGCAGTTGGGCGTCGAGTGCGTCGTGCGGCGCAACGACGAAATCACCCTCGACGAGGTCGGCGCGCTGGACATCGGGGGCGTCCTGCTGTCCCCCGGGCCGGGGACCCCGGACCGGGCCGGGATCTGCATCCCCCTGATCAAGGGGTACGGGGGGAAGATCCCGATCCTCGGGGTCTGCCTCGGGCACCAGGCCATCGCGGAGGCCTTCGGCGGGATCGTCGAGCGGGCTCCCGAGCTGCTGCACGGCAAGACGAGCCTGGTGCACCACTCCGACACCGGGGTGCTCGCCGGGCTGCCGGATCCGTTCACGGCGACGCGGTACCACTCGCTGGCCGTCCGGGAGGGGACCCTACCCGCAGAGGTCGAGGTGACCGGCCGGACCGACTCCGGGGTCATCATGGCGCTGCGGCACCGGGAGCTCCCGATCGAGGGCGTGCAGTTCCACCCGGAGTCGGTGCTCACCCAGGGCGGGCACCGGATGCTGGCCAACTGGCTTGTGACCTGCGGGTACACGGATGCGCTCGCGCTCGTGCCGGAGCTGGCCGCCGAGGTGGAGGAACGCCGGCTCGCCGCGTTCGTCTGACGTCGCCGAGGCCCGCTCCGTCCGCCGGAGCCTGCTGAGACTGGCGTGCCTGGTTGCCCAGAGCCCGGCCGACGCCTCGCTTCGCTACGCCTGCCCGCCAGGCGCACCGTCGGCGCGGAGCTGACGCTTCCGGGACCCGGTCACCCGAGCCCCGGAAGCGGTGGAAACCTTCAGGTCGGCGTGGCCGTCGGAGTGGGGGTCGCCGTGGCCGTCGGAGCCGTCGTCGGCTGCAGGAACACCCGCAGGTTGTCGGACTTCTTCACGACCGACAGTGCCTTCGGGTTCGTGCCCGTGACCTGGCCGGGAAGCCGGCCCGGCACGGGGTTGCCCGGCACGAACTCGACGTTCGTGAAGCCCAGGCCCTCCAACTGCGCCCTGGCCTGCGCCTCGGTCAGGCCGCCGAGCTCCGGCACCGGGCCCTTGTTGCCCCGGGACACGTACACCGTGACCGTGCTGCCCGACTCCACGGACGCGCCCGGCTTGGGGTCCGAGTCGTAGACCAGGTCCTTCGGCTTGTCGCTGTCCTGGTCCACGATCTTGGCGACCAGCTTCTTGCCCGCGAGGGCCTTGACCGCGTCGTCCCGGCTCAGGTTGAGCAGCGGGGGCACCTCGACCTGGTTGCGGCCGCTGCAGATCTGCACCCGGACGACGCCGCCGACCTTGTCGACCTTGCCGGGCGGGGCCGGGGCCTGGGACACGACGTCGCCGACCGTGCAGGTCTCGTCCTGCACGGGAGCGCCCAGCTCCATCCGCAGGCCCTGTTTCTCCAGCTCGGTGCGGGCGTCCTGTTCCTTCTTGCCGACCAGGTTCGGTACCGCGATGGTGGTCTTGCGGTTGGCCAGCCACACCCCGGTGCCGAGCGCGCCGGCCGCCACGAGGCCGAGCACGATGAGCAGCACGATCATCCAGGTGGACGCCTTGCGCTTGCCCGGGTCGGCCACGGTCGCCGGCACGCCCCGGCCGCCGACCGGTGAGAACACCGCCGTGCGCTCGTCCTCCGCCAGCACCGGGGTCGCCAGCACCGCGCGGCCGGACGCGGCCCGGAGCAGGTCCGCGCGCATCTCGCCGGCCGACTGGTAGCGGTTCGCCGCGTTCTTGGCCAGAGCCTTGAGCACCACGGCGTCCACATCCGGGGGCACGTCGGGGCACAGCGTGCTCGGTGGCTTCGGCGCCTCCCGGACATGCTGGTACGCCACGCTGACCGGGTTGTCCCCCGTGAACGGCGGGTGCCCGGTGATCAGCTCGTACAGCACGCAACCGGTCGCGTACACGTCGGAGCGGGCGTCGACGGTCTCGCCGCGGGCCTGCTCCGGCGACAGGTACTGCGCGGTGCCGATCACGGCGCTCGTCTGCGTCATCGTGGACGTGTGCCCCGACATCGCACGGGCGATGCCGAAGTCCATCACCTTGACCTGGCCGGCCTGGGTCAGCATCACGTTGCCGGGCTTGATGTCGCGGTGGATGATCTGGTGCCGGTGGCTGAACTCCAGCGCGGCGCAGATGTCGGCCGTGATCTCCAGCGCCCGGCGCGGCTGCAGCCGGCCCTCGGCGTTCAGCAGCTCCTTGAGGGTGCGGCCGTTGACGAACTCCATCACGATGAACGGCTGGCTCTCGCCGTTGACGCCGCGCTCGTCGCCCGTGTCGTACACGGCGACGATCGCCGGGTGGTTCAGCGAGGCGGCGTTCTGCGCCTCCCGACGGAACCGGGCCTGGAACGTCTCGTCCCTGGCCAGGTCCGTCCGGAGCATCTTGATCGCGACGTCACGGCCGAGCCGCAGGTCGCGACCGCGGTGCACCTCGGCCATGCCGCCGTAGCCGAGCAGCTCGCCGACCTGGTACCGGCCGCCGAGGAGGCGGGAGGTCATTGCGATACCCCGTTCGTATGGGTTGTGGGCGTCGCGGTCGGGGACTTCGGCGGCTTCGGCGACGGGCTCGTGCTGCCGCCCGGGAAGGTCGGGAAGCCGGTCGGGAAGGTGTTGCCACCCTTGGACACCTGGACGGTGACCGCGTCGCCCTTGTTGGCCTCGCAGGGCACGTCGACGACGCGGCCCTCCTTGACGGTGTCGGACTCCACCGGGTTCACGTTCACCTTCAGGCCCAGCTCACGCAGCCGCTTGTCGGCCACCTCGAACTGCTTGCCCTTCAGCTCCTCGCACGGGATGTCCACCTTGACCGCCGCAGCGGAGGTCCTCGGCGCGGGCGGCGGCACCGCCTCCGAGGTCGTGACCGTCACCGGGTTCTTCTTGTTCTTGTTGTTCGCGCCGCCGCGTGCGACGGCGTAGGCGATCCCGGCGAGGAGCAGGAGCAGGACGACGCCGCCGGCGATCATGGCGACGATGAGGCCCTTGCCCTTCTTCGGCGGCTCCGGCGGGTAGTACGCCTGCGGGCGGGGCGGGCCGGAGACCGGCACGGGGGCGGTGCCCTTCGGGTACCCGCCCTGGCGCAGCTCACCGGTGTTGCCCGGCGGGATCACCGGGGGCACCACCGGCGGCATGACGCTGGTACGGGTCGTGGCGGGCGGCATCGGGCTGCTCTGGTAGCCGGGCCGGCCGGGCGGCGGGGGCATCGGGCCACCCGCGCCGACGGTCCGCGCCGCGTGCGCCATCGCCGAGGCGCTCGGCCACCGGGTCGCGGCGTCCTTGGCCATCGAGACCTCGATGAACTGCCGGATCGGGGCCGGCACGTCGGCCGGGATCGGCGGCGGGGTGTCCCGGATGTGCATCATCGCGACGGCGAGCGGGTTCTCGTTCTCGAACGGGCGGTGCCCGGCGACGGCCTGGTAGGCGACGATGCCCAGCGAGTAGACGTCGGAGAGCGGGCCGGCGACCTGGCCGGAAGCCTGCTCCGGCGACATGTACGCCGCGGTGCCCAGCGTCGAGCCGACCGCCGTCAGGTTGCTGCCGGCACCCGAGCGGGAGATCCCGAAGTCGGTGAGGACCAGGGTGCCGTTCGGGCGGATCAGCAGGTTGCCCGGCTTCACGTCCCGGTGGATGATGCCCTTCTCGTGGGCGGCCTGCAACGCGTCGGCGCCCTGGGCGATCAGGTCCATGGCGCGGGGCGGGGTGAGCCGGCCGACCCGGGAGAGCACCTGGTTGAGCGGCTCGCTCTCCACGTACTCCATCACGAGGAAGGACGCCTTGCCGCCGCCGGGCAGGTCGCTCTCGCCGAAGTCGTAGACCTTCACGACCCCGGGGTGGTTGATGGTGGCCATCGTGCGGGCCTCGTCGCGGAACCGCTCGACGAAGCCGGGCTCCTCGAGCAGCGCCGGCAGGAGCACCTTGACCGCGACGACGCGGCCCAGAACGCCGTCCTCGGCCTTCCAGACGTCACCCATGCCGCCGCTGGCGATCCGCTCCGTCAGCTGGTAGCGGCCGCCCAGCGTGCTGCCTGGCGTCAACATGTCCTTGATACTCCCTTATCGTCCTACGCCGAGCGCAGCCGCCAGCACATTGCCGGCGAGCTTGGTGGCCTCGCCGCTCCCACCCTCGCCGGCGTTCTCCAGAAAGACGGCCACAGCGATCTTCTGGTTGCCCTGCGTCGCGAATCCGATGAACCAGCCGTGCTCGGGGTTTCCCGTGCCGGCCTCCGCCGTACCGGTCTTCCCGCCCACCCGGATGTTCTTGATCTTGGCTTTGCCGCCCGTGCCGTTCTCGACGACGCTGACCATCATGTCCTCGAGCCCCTTGGCGTTCGCCGGGGTCATCGGCCGGTTCAGCACGCTGGGGTCGGCCTTGTCGAGCACGCTGAGGTCCGGGGCCTGGGTCTGCGCCACCAGGTACGGCCGCATCTGCGTCCCGCCGTTGATCACCCCTGCCGCGATCATCGCGCCCTGCAGCGGGGTCATCTTCACCGACTGCTGGCCGATCGCGGAACCGGCGAGCACCGCGGGATCCCCCATCGGACCGGTCTCGCTCTTCGCGGACTTCAGGGGCGTCGTGTACTCCGTCTCGAACCCGAACGCCTGGGCCTGCTCCCTGAGCTTCTCCGCGCCGATCTGCTCGACGGCCAGCCGGGCGAAACCGGTGTTGCACGACTGGGTCAGCGCCGACTTCATCGTGACCTGGTCCTGCGGGCAGATCGAGGGGTTGTCGTTCTTGATCACGTGCTCGGTCTGCGGCGGCTGGTACCCGGGGCCGGCCGTGATGTTCGTGTCCGGGGTCAGCCCCTTGGCCAGCGCCGCGGCCGACACGACCACCTTGAACGTCGAGCCCGGCGGGTAGTTGTTCATGAACGCCCGGTTCAGCATGGGCTGCGCCGGATCCTTGTTGTACTGCTGGAACGCCGTGTTCGCCGCCGCCGTGTCGTTGCCGCTCAGCGGGGACGGGTCGAAACTCGGGGTCGACACCACGGTGAGCAGCGCCCCCGTGGTCGCGTCGATCGCCACGACGGCACCCTTGCGGTTGCCCAGCCCGGCGAACGCCGCCTCCTGCGCCTTCTGGTTGATCGTCAGCTGCACGCTGCCGCCGCCGGTGTTGCGCCCGGTCAGCATGCCGGTCAGCCGGTTGACGAACAGCTCGCTGGACTTGCCGGAGAGGATGTCGTTCTCCGAGTGCTCGATGCCGTCGCTGCCCAGGTAGACGGCCTTGTAGCCGGACACGAACGCGTACGCCGGACCGAAGGGGTAGGTGCGCTGGTAGCGCAGGTCGCCGCCGGTGTCCACGCTCTTGGCGATGCTCACCCCGCCGGCGAGCGTGATCTGCCCGCGCTCCTTGTTGTACTCGTCCAGCTGCACCCGGCCGTTGTACGGGCTGTTGCGGTAGTCGTCGGCCTTGAACACCTGGATGTAGTTGAGGTTCACGAAGATCAGCCCGAACAGGACCAGAACGACGATCCCCACCCGGCTCAGTGGCGCGTTCACGGCTTGCTCCCGGGTCGGATGATCTCGGTGTGCGCGTCGTGCAGCATGGCCGGCTGCTTCGACGGCTGGCCGGTCTCGGGGCGGCGGGCCGCGTCCGAGATCCGGATGAGCAGGGCGATCAGGATCCAGTTGGCCATCAGCGACGAGCCACCCGCCGACAGGAACGGCGTGGTCTGCCCGGTCAGCGGGATCAGCTTCGTCACGCCACCCACAATGACGAACACCTGCAAGCCCAGGGTGAAGGACAGCCCACCGGCGAGGAGCTTGCCGAACGAGTCGCGCACGCCGACCGCCGTGCGCAGCCCCCGGATCACGATCGTCAGGTACAGGCAGAGCATGGCCGTCACGCCGAACAGCCCGATCTCCTCGCCGAAACCGGCGGTGATGAAGTCGTTGTGCGCCTCGGGGATGATGCCCGGCTGGCCGCCGCCCGGCCCGGTGCCGAACAGGCCGCCGGTGCCGAAGCCGAGCAGCGACTGCACGAGCTGGTAGCCCTTGCCGCGCGCGTCGGAGAACGGGTCGAGCCAGATCTCCACCCGCAACTGCAGGCGGCTGATGAACGTGTGCGCCAGGACCGCGCCGCCGATGAACGTGCCCAGCCCGATCAGGATCCAGCTGACCCGCTCGGTGGCGACGTAGAGCATCACCACGAACATGCCGAAGTACATCAGGGCGGTGCCGAGGTCCTGCTCGAAGACGAGGACCAGCATGCTGAACAGCCAGACCGTGAGCACCGGCCCCAGGTCGCGGCCCCGGGGGAAGTCGATGCCCATGATCCGGCGGCTGGCCAGGGACAGCACCTCGCGCTTGCGGACCAGGTAGTAGGCGAAGAAGGCCAGCAGGGCGACCTTGGCGAACTCGCCCGGCTGGAACGACAGCGGCCCCAACTTGATCCACAGCTTCGCGCCGTTGACCTCGGAGACGCTGGCCGGCAGCACCGCGGGAAGAGCGACGAGCACAAGACCCGCGAGCCCCAGGGTGTACGCGTACCGCGAGATCGACTTGTGGTCGCGCACCAGGATCAGCAGCCCCGTGAACAGCCCGACCGCGACCAGTGTCCAGATGACCTGCTTGACGGCCTGCCCGTCCGAGGAGAAGACCGGGAGGTTCGCGCGCTGGCGGAGCTTGACCTCGCCCAGGTCCAGTCGCCGGATGAAGACGACTCCGAGCCCGTTGAGCAGGGCGACGCACGGCAGGATCGCCGGGTCGGCGTACGGCGCGACGAAGCGGACCACGATGTGCGCGAGGAGCAGCACGGCGCTGATCATCGCCGGCAGTACCCAGAAATCGCCCGTGATCTTCTGGATCGCACCGGCCTCGGTCGCGGCACTGAACGCGAACAGGATCCCGATCACCGCGAGCAGGAGCATCAGCTCGGCGTTACGCCGGGTCGGAGTACGCGTGGCGGTCCCCGCCGAGGAGGAGGGGACTGGTGCTGCGACGGGCGCGGTCAAGGGGCCGACTACTTTCGGGTTCGACAGGCCGTCGAGGGCTCGGGGGCGGGGGACGGGCTGGCGCTCGCTGACGCGCTGGCACCGGCCGTGGCCGCCGGGGTGGGCGTGGGGGTCGCCGTGACCGTGGCCGACGGGGTCGGGCTGGCCTGCAGGCTGCCCTGCGGGGTCGGCGACGGCGCGGAGCTCGGGGTGGCGCACAGCGGGAGCAGGTTGTCGTTGTCGGAACGCTCGTCCGTCAGCGACGCCAGCAGCGCCTGCGCCTTGGTCAGGTCACCGACCTGGATGCCCTTGCGCACCTTCTCCTGGGCCACCGGGGTCAGGTCCCCGACCTGCCGGGCGCTCACCACGTCCACCTTGGACAGGTTGAGGCCGGCGACCGAACCCGGCACGCCCTTGAAGATGGCCACCTGGCCACTGGCGGTGGCACCCACGTAGTACTGCGACTGGGTGTAGAACCACGCGCCCGCGCCGGTACCGGCGAGCACGAGCAGGATCACGACCACCAGCAGCGTGTTGCGGACCGGGTGCCCCTTGGGCCCGACCTCGTCCTCCAGGCTGACGACCGGGCCCTCGGGCGCGGCGGGGCGCGGCGGCTGGAGGGCCGCCGCCCGGCCGGCGGAGCTGGTCAGGTCGACGGGCCGGTTGGTGTCCCGGTTCTGGGCCGCGGCGCCGTCCACGATCGGGGTGCCCTCGACGATGTCGCCGTCGGTGACGTCCGCGATGATGACCGTGATGTTGTCCGGGCCACCGCCGCGCAGGGCGAGCTGGATCAGCCGCTCCACACACTGCCCCGGATCGGCGATCGTCCGCAGGGTCTCCCCGATGGTCTCGAAGCTGACCACGGCGGACAGGCCGTCGCTGCACAGCAGGAGACGGTCGCCGGAGCGGGCCTCCAGAATCGAGTACTCCGGGTGGACGTCGAGGGTGCCCATCGCCTGGGTGATCAGGGACCGCTGCGGGTGGCTGCTGGCCTCCTCGAGCGTGATCCGCCCCTCGTCCACCAGCATCTGGACGTACGTGTCGTCCTTGGTGATCTGGGCGAACTCGCCGCCGCGCAGGAGATAGGCCCGCGAGTCGCCGACGTGGACCATGCCGAACCGACTGCCGGAGAACAGCATCCCCGTCAGGGTCGCGCCCATCCCCTCGAACTGGGGATTGGCGTCCACGATGCCGCGCAGCCGCTGGTTGGCCAGATCCACGGCACGGCGTAACGGCTCGACCACGTCGATGCCGGGCACGTCCTCGTCGAGCGGTGCCAGGGTGCCGATCACGATGTTGCTCGCCACGTCACCGGCGGCCATGCCGCCCATGCCGTCGGAGACAGCCAGCAGGCGCGGTCCAGCGTAGACGGAGTCTTCGTTCCCGCTGCGAATCAGACCGCGGTCACTGCGAGCCGCGAAGCGCAATGTCAATGTCATGGCCGTAGCTCTAGTGACGTGCGGCCGATGCGAATCGGCACGCCCAGGGGGACGGGGGTCAGTCCGGAGACTTTAGCGCGATCGAGGTACGTCCCGTTAGTGGAACCGAGATCCTCCACGTACCACTGGCCGCCGCGGGGCACGAGCCGGGCGTGCCGGGCCGACGCGAAGTCATCGGTGATGACCAACGTCGAGTCCTCCGCCCGGCCGATCGTGATCGGCGCCTCGGCCAACGTGATCCTGGTGCCGGCGAGCGAGCCCTCGGTCACCACCAGCAGGTGCGCCGCCCGGCCCTTCTTGCCCTTCGGCGGACGCGGAGTGCCCACGGCACCCGCGCCCACCCCCCGCGGTGCGGCCACGAGCCGGCCGGCGCGTGCCCCGATGAACAGGTCACGCCGGACGACCCCGACCACGGCGAACACGAAGATCCACAGCAGGACGAGGAAGCCGAAACGTGCGACGGCGAGGACGAGGTCCGGCAACGGGGTTAGCCGTCCACGCGGAGCGTCAACGAGGTCGTGCCGATCTGGATGACGTCACCGGGGTTGAGGGCCACCGCCGACACCCGCTGGCTGTTGACCAGCGTGCCGTTCGTGGACCCCAGATCGGTGAGCACCACCTGGGCGCCGTCGAAGTCCAGCCGGGCGTGCCGGCGGGAGATCCCGACGTCGGGCAGCCGGAGCTGCGCCTGCTCGCCACGGCCGATGATCGTGGAACCGATCGCCACCGAGTACTGCCGGCCGTCGTTGGAGATCAGGCGCGGCGTGCGCGCCCCTCCACCCGCCGGCGGCGGGGGCTGGTAGCCACCGCCCTGGTCGAAACCACCGGGCGACGGGGGCGGCGGGTAGCCACCACCCTGGTCGTACGAGGGCTGCGGGGCGCTGTACGCCGGCTGCGGCGCGACCTCACCACCCGTGTAGACCTCGGCCGTGACCCGGAACATGCCCGTGTCCAGCCCTTCACCACGCTCGACCTCGACGATCACGTCCCCGTACACCGTCCAGCCCTGCTCGCCGATGAACTCGGCCTGGGACTGGGCCAGCTCCTGGGCCAGCGCGGCCGCGTAGGGGGCGAGTCGCCCGTGGTCGTACTGGGAGAGATCGATCACATACCTGTTCGGTACGAGAGTGCGTCCTCCCGCCAATATGGCCTTGTGTGCCTCCGCCTCGCGTTGCATGGCGTTGAGGATCTCCACAGGGTGTACTACCCCCTTGAAGACCTTCGCGAAGGCCCCTTCCACCAGGCCTTCCAACCTCTTCTCGAAGCGTTGCAGAACGCTCACCGGCTCCTCCTTGGGTCCCGACGTGATGATGGTATCCGGACGGGGCTACCTGAGGACGGGTCGTCTCCCAGAGACATGCTAGAGTTCCCACCGCATGCAGGAGAAACCCCGGTATGGGGTAGTCTTCTCAGGTCGCTTCGGAGTTTGCCGCCGAAGTGTCGCACGTCTGAGGCCTTCAAGTAAGGTGTACAGCGCGCACCGGGGATGTGGCGGAATGGCAGACGCGCACGGTTCAGGTCCGTGTACTCGAAAGGGTGTGAGGGTTCAACTCCCTCCATCCCCACCAGCGGTAACGTGATGAGGTCCGGTCGGTTGACCGGGCCTCTCCTCGTTTGTGGGGAAAGTCCCTGTCCGGTCGCACAGGTGACGGATGACGGACACCACAATCCTGATCCCCGCGACATTTTCGGCGAGTTCTACCCGCACCTTCCGTGTGTGATCATCAACTGGGCCGCCTGGCCGCTCTCCCGGGTGCCGAAACCGGCCGTCTGGGAACTCAGCCCCTCCAGCTCGTAGGCGTGGCCGCCGTTGGACACCGGGCCGGCGGGCAGCGTGAAGACGATCCAGCCCGAGCCGCCGCCGGTCCACGAACGGGTCAGTTCCGCCCCGCGCGCCGGCCGGTTGTTCCACGTCGCGGAGCCCTCCGACCAGGCGGCCGCCAGACGGTGCACCCGCAGCCCGCCGGACACGTGCTTCGCCCACAGCCGGAGCTCGACCGAGGACGCGCACCGGCCGGCCGGCACCCCGGCCACCTCGAACCGGACCAGGACCTGGCGTTGCAGGGCGGGGTTCGACGTCTGCACGCACGGGTCGCCGCAGGTGGACGCGTCGTCCTGGCCGCCGAACTGGGTCGAGTCCGGGAAGCCGCGCCAGATCGTGGTGTCGTCGGTGGCGGCGTAGGTGGCGGTCACCGCCTGGTCGGCGGGGGACCGGCCCGGGGTGGCCGGCGGTCCCGGCGTGCCCGTGTCGGAGGTGCCTGTGCCGGACGTGCCTGTGCCCGGGCCACCAGTCCCGGATGTGCCGTCGCCGGAGGAATCGGAGGGGCCGGAGCCCGGGGAACCGCCAGGGTCACCGCCAGTACCCCCGCCGTCCGTGCTGCCGGAACCGCCGGCTCCGCCCGGCGGGGCAGAACCCTCCGGGGACGGCTCGTACGCCGGGGTATCGGCGCCGCCGCCCTCCTGGGACATGGCCTGGCTGGGGCCGCCCAGGTCCCGCACCGCCCGCACCACCGCGCCGACAGTGACGGTCATCACGAGGACCAGCATGAGCGCCGTCATCACGCGGACGGGGAAACTGGTGCGACGCCAGGCGACGGTGAGGACACCGGCGGCCAGCTCCGGCGGGATGACCGGGGTCGCGGGATCAGCCGGATCCACGGAACCGGCGACCTCCCCCACTTCCGGCCCGCCCCGTGCCGCGGCGGTCTCGTGCTGAAGCGCTCCACCGAGAGGCACGGTGTCGGCATCCGGGCCGGTGGGGCTGTGCGGTACCAGTACCCCCCAAGGGGTGGTGTCGGCGATCGGGCCGCCGGCCGCGAGCCTGCGCCGCGCCCCCGCCCACCTCCGCACGTCCTCCTCGTCCTCCGAGCACGCCCGCACGAACGCCGCGACGATCTCCTCGCGGGGCAGCGTGCTGCGGCCCAGCGCCGTGGTCAGGGTCGCCCGGGGCAGGATGTCGCCGCTGACCGCCGCCCGCTTCTCCAACTCGCGGAACGACCGGCCGTGCCATTCCTTGAGGCGGCGCAGCGCGCGGACGAACTCCTCCGGTGTACCCGTGCTGTCCGGGCACGGCCGGCCATCGTCCGACATCGGGGCTCCCTTCGCGCCCGGATCAGTCCGGGGCGCGTCGAAGGTTACGGATGTCGGGGAGCCAGGGCATCCCGTCGTGAGTTGAAAAAGCGGTACACCCCGGGCGGTAGCTCACCCGAGGTGTACAACCCGTGCGGTACTAGCCCTCCGCGCGGTCGGCGTTCGCCAGGATCGCCGCGCGGACGTACACGGCGAGGCCCTCGCCGTCCGCGTCGATGGTCGCCGTGAACCGGGGGTCCGCGACGTACATCTCTGCCAGTCCACGGTGGATCTCGTACGTGCAGTCGTAGTACCAGCGCGTGATGTGCTGGCGGTGCTCCTCGGCGAGGTCCGTCGCCTGCGGGTCGTCGGCCGGGATCCCGCTGGTCATCGCCAGGGCCAGCCGCTGGTTGATGCTGGCGGCCTGGCCCTTGATGACCAGCCAGTCCTCCTTGGTGTACGACCTCGTCCGCCGCGCGCTCTCCCGGAACGCGTCCGTGCCGCCCCACCGCCGCTCGGCCTCGACCTCGTGCTCGGCCGGGTCGTGGTTCCCGAACACCTCGAACCGCTCCTCCGGCGTCAATGTGATCCCCACCTGTCTCGCCTCCATCGCGAACTCGACCGCCGCCACCATGTCCTGCAGCCGGCCGATCCGGCTGAGCAGCAGCTCCCGCTGACGCCGCAGGTGCGCGGTCGCGTCGGCGTCCGGATCACCGAGGATGGCGGCGATCTCTTCCAGGGGGAACCCGAGTTCCCGGTAGAACAGCAGACTCTGCAGCCGTTCGAGGTCGGAGTCGTCGTACCGGCGGTAGCCGGCCGAGCTGCGCCCGCTCGGGGACAGCAGTCCGATCTCGTCGTAGTGGTGCAGCGTGCGCACCGTCACGTCGGCGTACTTCGCCACCTGACCCACCGAGTAACCCATCGTTCCCCCTCTGTCGAGATCCAGCGTGGGGCCTGCCGTTACGTGAGGGTCAAGCGGCTATTTCAGGATCTCGCGGACCTCCTCGGCCCCGACCAGGAAGCCGTGCACGCCCTGGGCGCGGTGCCGGGCCGCCTCGGCGAGCACATGGGTGGCCCACGCCTCCAGGGCCAGGATGCTCGCCAGGTCGCGCCGGTCCGCCGGGAGCATGTCCTCGTCCTCCTCGTCGATCAGGCCGTAGGACAGCACGGCCTCGGCAACCGTGCGCCGGGCGCCGTCGAGGTCACCGAGGCTGTTGTACTGCCAGTGCTGGCCGCCGAGGCACGTCACGCCGTACCACTCGATCTCGCCGTTCTCCGTGTCCGCCGTGGCCACGACCGCCACCTCGTCGCCGGTGTCGCGCCGCCAGTGCAGCGCCGGCGAGGCCTTGCCCTCACCGACGCACGTCAGGATGATCCTGGCGAGCACCTCGCTGCTCGCGATCTGGGCGGACTCCAGGTCGGGGCAGTCCTCGAGGAGCACGGCGAAGGGGACGGGGCCCTCGGCGTAGACGCCGTACCGGTACGGCTCCTTCGCGCTCTGCCAGGTCTCCGCGCACCACTCTGCCTGCGGGCCGCCGAACGCCGTGAACGTCGGGGGCTGCGCGCCCGGCCCGAGCGCCGCGATCATCTCCTCCTTGGAAACGATCTTCCCGCCGTCACCAAAGACCCACTCGTTCTGCTCCATTTGCCGAATTCTAGGCCCGACCCGCTCCGCAGGCCTTCAGGCGGCCACTTCGACCGGCCGATCGTCGGGCTCGCCGACGCGTCCGAGCCATGGTGCCGACGCACGTCGGTCCAGGGACGCGGCGTAACCGAGAAATGATCTTGATTTGGGGTTACTCGGCGGAGCCGCGGATGATCAGGGTGGTCGGGATGCGCACCTCGCGGGCCGGCAGCCGCGGGTCGGTCAGCCGGGTGTCGAGGAGCTCCATCGCCGCGCGCCCGATCCCCTCGGCGTCCTGTGCGATCACGGTCAGCCCCGGGACGAGCAGGTCCGCGAGCTCCAGGTCGTCGAAGCCGATCAGGGCGGTCCGCCGCGGCAGGTTCGGCAGCTGGCGGAGCACCTCCGCCGTGATCCGGTTGTTGGCCGTGATCAGGGCGGTGACCGGGCCGGCGCCGGCGAGCCCGCCGGGCACCGGGCCGAGGCCGAGCAGGTCGCCGAGGGAGTGCGCGATGCCCTCCGGGGTGGGCGCGGCGAGCCGGACCAGGGCCTCGTCCCCGGCGATGCCGTGTTCGGCGAGGGCCGCGCGGTAGGCGACGACGCGTTCGCGGGCGGTGTAGACCATCTGGTCGTCGCCCAGGTAGCCGATCCGGCGGTGGCCGTGGCTGACCAGGTGCGCGACCGCCGCGCGGATGCCGCCCACGTTGTCGGACAGCACGGTGTCGGCCAGGATGCCGTGCGCTGGCCGGTCGATGGCGACCACCGGCAGGCCGGCCTCGACCTCCGGGTGCAGGTAGTCCTGGGAGTCGGCGATCGGGGCGAGGATCAGGGCGTCCGGGCGGCGGGCGCAGAAAGCCAGCGCCACCTCGCGTTCGCGCTTCGGGTCCTCGTGCGTCGAGCCGATCATGACGACCTGGCCGTCGCGGTGCGCCGTCATCTCCACGGCACGGCCGATCGCGGCGAAGAAGGGGTCCGCGATGTCGCGGACGACCATCGCGAGGGTGCCGGCCCGGCCGCTGCGGAGCTGGCGGGCGCTCTCGTTGCGGCGGTAGCCGAGCTCGATGATCGCCTGCTCGACGCGGGCCAGGGTGCCGGGGCCGACGCCCGGTTCGCCGTTGACGACGCGGGAGACGGTCTTGAGGGCGACGCCGGCCTGGGCCGCCACGTCTTTCATGGTGGGGCGCCGGGGAGGAGTGACGGCTGTCATGAGTGCTAAGCGTAGTTGACAACGGGCTCGACAACGTTGTCTGGTCACAGAGTGCTCAGATGATCGTTACGACGGCCGGGTGGCGAGGGCGGGGCGACATCTGGGCGAAGTCCGTTACCGCCCTTTTTACCGGACCTGTGTCCAGCGTCACTCTCGGTGGGGAACCCATCGGGCGCGAAGTGACTCTTCCTTCATGTGGAGTCGGAGTGGTCAGGCTCTGGGTCCACGGAGGGGTCTTCACGGCGGCGGGGCTGTGGAGATTTCCGAGGGGGATATGTGGCCCGGTCCGGTGGTAGCGGTGTCTACCACGGGGCCGGGCCAGCACTTTTTCCACGCCGGAGGGGCGCGTATTCCACGCCGGGGCGCGCCGGAGTGCTGCGCTCCACGCGGCGGAGCCCCGAGTGGTTCAACCTCGGGTTCGCTGGCACCACGGGTTGTTGGACCCAGGCTCGCCGGAACCATCGGGGTCGCTGAGCCACCGAAGCCGCCGGGACCGAGCGTCGCAACGTCCGGGCCCTCCGCGCAGAGATGCGGTCGCTCACGGGCTTCCACTCCGGGTAAGCCCCAGCCACAGTCCCACATCGCGTCCACATTCTTCGATGTCCCATCGGCGTGACAACCTCCCACCCAGACCTTGACATCGTTGTCATACCGGGAATACGGTTCCGCCCACCACCGCCGTCCAGAGTGGGGAGACCACCCCGTGCGCCACCCGGGCCGACCGACCGGCCACCCCGGCATCGCCCGGCTTCTCGTTCCAGAAGAACACCGCCTCGGGGAGGGCGCACCCAAGGAATAGGAGTCCGCAGGATGAAACTGTCAACACTGGTGGCGGTCGTCGTCACCCTGGCCGGGGCCACCGTGGCCGGGGCCGCCCCACCGGCATCGGCCGAACCGCGCCCGACCGACGCTGTCACGGCCGGGCAGACCGGAGCCGGACAGCCGGGATCCGTCGCGGCCTCGGCCGGGGCCGCCACCCAGCCGTACGCCTCCTACTGGCACCCCAGCACCATCCTCAACTGGGACCCGGCCACCGACCCGGACGCCAGGTTCAACCGTTCCAAGGTCGCGCTCCAGCCCAGGACGCAGAACCCGGCGCTGAAGGCGAACGCCAACGCGCGCGCCGGCGAGGGCCGGATCGCCTCCCTGGCGGCGTTCGCACCGACCTCCGGCAACCCGTCGGCCGGCGCGCCGGACGAGAACTACTACGCGTTCGGGTACTGGCAGTACATCGACACCCTGGTCTTCTGGGGCGGCTCGGCGAGCGAGGGCCTGATCCTCGCCCCGAACCCGACCGTGATCGACGCGGCGCACCGCAACGGGGTGAAGGTGTACGGCACGGTCTTCTTCCCGCCGACGGCGTACGGCGGCCAGTTGCAGTGGGTGCGCGACTTCGTGGTCAAGTCGGGGTCGACCTACCCGGTCGCGGACAAGATGAACCAGGTCGCGCAGTACTACGGCTTCGACGGCTGGTTCATCAACCAGGAGACCGGCGGGGGCGACACCGCGCTGGCGACGTCGATCCGGTCGTTCATGAAGTACGCGCGGCCGTTCCCAACCCAGTTCATGTGGTACGACTCCATGGTCGAGTCGGGCTCGGTCTCCTGGCAGGACGCGCTGAACAGCAGCAACGACTCCTTCCTCCAGGAGGGCTCGACCAGGGTCTCCGACTCGATGTTCCTCAACTTCAACTGGGGCTCCTCGCTGTCGTCCTCGGCCTCGTACGCCGGCACCCTGGGCCGCAGCCCCTACGATCTCTACGCCGGCATCGACACCGAGTCCAACGGCTACGACAGCTCCGTGTCCTGGGGGAACCTGTTCCCCGCCGGGACGGCGCACACCACCTCGCTGGGCATCTACCGTCCCGAGTGGACCTGGAAGTCCTCCACCGGCCGGGCGGACTTCATGACCCGCGACGCCCGGTACTGGGTCGGGGCCAACAACGACCCCTCCAACACGACGACCAGCTCCTCGTGGAAGGGACTGGCCACCTATGTCGCCGAGTCCACGCCCGTCACGAAGCTCCCGTTCACGACGAGCTTCAACACCGGGCAGGGCACGTCCTACAGCGTCGACGGGGCGCGCCTGGCGACCGGGGGTTGGAACAACCTGGCGTTGCAGGACGTGCTGCCGACGTACCGGTGGCTGGTGTCGTCCAGCGGGGCGAAGCTGACGCCGAACCTGGACTTCGCGGACGCGTACAACGGAGGATCCTCGCTCCTGATCTCCGGCACGCTGAACGCCACCAACACGATCCGGCTCTACGAGTCGCAGCTGCCCGTGTCGGCGACGACGCAGCTGGCCCTGACGGTGAAGACCCCGGCGGCCGGGGCGACGAACCTGTCAGCGGCCGTGGCGTTCACCGACGCTCCGACGAGCTTCGTGACCCTGCCGCTCGGCTCGACGTCCGGCACGGGCTGGGAGACCAAGACGTTGGACCTGTCGGGCTACGCCGGCAAGACCGTCGCCCAGATCGGCCTCTCCGTGGCCGGCGCGGCGACCAGCTACTCGATCCGGGTCGGCCAACTCTCCGTGTACGACACCACGGCCGCCCCCGCCGCGCCGTCCGCCGTCACGGTGACCGGCGTGACCGACGTGTCCTCCGCCAGCAAGGCCCTCCGGCTGTCCTGGTCTGGCACCGCCGCCCGCTACAACGTCTACCGCCGCAACCCGGACAGCACCCGCACCTACCTGGGCGGCACCGGCAACGACGTGTACTACGTCCCCCGCCTCGACCGGGTCGGCACCGAGACGACCACGACCATCGAGGTCGAGGCGGTGTCCACGACCCTCGACCGCTCCCCGGCCGCGACCACCACCGTGTCCTGGACCGGTACCCCCACCGCGTCGAACCTGGCGCTGAACCGTCCAGCCACCGCGTCCAGTTCCTGCAACGCCAACGAGGGGGCTCCCAAGGCGGTGAACGGGACCGTCAACGGCGGTAATTCGGACAAGTGGTGCGCGCTGACCAGCACGAAGTGGTTGGAGGTGGACCTCGGCTCCTCGCGTTCCCTGACCCAGTTCGTGGTGAAGCACGCCGGGGCCGGCGGGGAGTCGACATCCTGGAACACGAAGGCGTTCACGATCCAGACCCGCGCCTCGACGAGTGATCCGTGGTCGACGGCCGTGACGGTCACGGCGAACACGGCCAACATCTCTACCCACCCGGCGACGGTGACGGCCCGCTATGTCCGGCTCACCGTGACCACCCCGACGCAGAACTCCGATCCGGCGGCCCGGATCTACGAGTTCGAGGCCTGGGGGACATAGCCCGGCACGCGGCTTCGGGCCGGGTACCGCGTCGCGTCGCCTCGCGTCGCCTCGCCCGAAGCCGCGTCAACCCGACAACCCAGATCAACAGCATCATCTGTTACGCCGCGTCCCTGCCCCTGCCCCATCGGCACCTCTGCGAGGACCCGCCCCGACCGTCGACCGCAGGGCACGCCTCAGATGCGCCAACCCGGCCTGGCTCTCGTGTGGAACACGCCCGGGAACGTGGCGCACGGGAACACCCTCACCCGCGAGAGCTGCACCCGATCGAACGCTTCCACCTGCTGTTGGGTGAACCGGGTCCGTTCGATGCCGTACCCGTCGAAGCACTCCGGCCGGGCGCACCGCAGAACGGGGTCCACGGCTTCACTTCTCGTGCCCGACGCGGGGCCGCATGTGCCAGCCCCCGCAGGGCTCGCAGCGCACCGCGATCAGCCTTCCGTCGCGGCCCCCTGCGAGCCGAAGCGTCTGCAACGCCTCAGCATCGGCGAGGACAGCAAGGCCCTGCCCCTCATACCTGCACCGCTGCAGCAGCTCGGCTCCCGCAGTAGCGAACACGCTGTAGTAGACCGTCACGGCGTCAACCCCAGCGTGTCCAGATACCGCCACGCTGCTCGACGCGATGGACACGGCGCGGGAGTCACCACTCCTGTGTTCGCATAGCACCTGCCACAGGAGCCGATCAGGTTCTCGACATGCTCGACCATGATGCGCTCGGCCTGCTCCAGGGAAGAGATCCCCGGCTCCCCGAATCCGCCACCGGGCGCCATCACTTCGCGCCACACAGCTCTTGAAGCGCGAGGCGTGTCTCGACGGTGACGTCACAAGGATCCGGAAACGCATTTCCATCTGGCCACCGGCAGATCGGGCAGAACCCGTCCACAGCCATGTGCCGCCGGAGCTCGCTCGTCAGCGACACGGTCTCCCGTTCCCACTTGGCTACCTCGGCTTCGCTGGGGTGTCTCACCGCGCCGTCTCCCTTCGCCGACCAACTACAGAAAAGCATAGTTGCTTACCCGTTAAGGTAGCAAGCTTTTCTGTGCGTGCGAAGGCGGACCTGTGCAACCTTGGAAAGGTCAGCGGGCGGGCAGTCGGTATTCCAATTCGAAGACGTGCCCTGCCTTGACCAGCACTGAAGCCTCGATCGGCCGCCGCTCTACTGTGAACACGATCCGGAATGTCCGCAGCACGGGCACGTCGTCGGGCAACTCCAGGGCGACGAACTCCTCCGACGTCGGCAGCCTGACGGAGATCCGGTCCACGAACTCGACAGGCGGCATGCCCATCTCGGTGAGCAGAGTCGGCGAGCCGCCGGGAATCCTGCGCCGGTCAGCGAGCCGCGTGCCGCGCGCGATCTCCACCGGGTAGTACGACCTGATCAGTTCCGCGGGCTGGCCGTTGAGCAGCATGAGCCGGTGCCGCATCACCGCGACACCGTTCTCGGGCAACCCCAGAGCGTCGCGCACCTGAGCCGGCGGCCGGGCTTCACCCACCTCAAGGATCCGCGCCTCGCCTCGTAGGTTGCGCTTCGCCGCCTCGGTCACCCAACTGTGCGGTTCACCCGGGGAAGACGGAGGCATGTACGAGGCAGGTTCCACCGCCTGCTGCGGGTTCTCCCGAACGTAGACACCGCTGCCGGCGCGACCGATCAGGAAGCCCTCCTGCTTGAGCACTGCTAGCGACCGCTGCACGGTTTGGTTGGTCACCCCGTAGTTGGCCATGAGCGCCTGGGTGGTCGGGAGCTTGGCACCCGGCAAGAGGTCGCCGGACATGATCCGAGCCCGGATCTCGGCGGCGATCTGCTGGTGTGGCGGGCGCGGATCTCCTCTGTCAACCATCGAGTTCCCTACCCGATCGTGGTCTCGTAGCTCAGGTGACGACCACGAGCGGGCATCACCATGACGCTCAACTCGACCGGCAGGCCGCCGCCCGCCAGCACCCGGCGGCAGAGCACGAGCACCGGCTCGTCCATGTCAAGTCCCAACGTGGCGCGCTCCTCCGCTGTGGGCATCCGCGCCATGATGTCCTCACGGGCCTCGACGGGTGGGTAGCCGATCTCGCCGAGCAGCGTCACCGCCCCGCCAGGAATCTTGCGGGCCTCGGCCAGCCTCGTGCCAAGAGCCAGGCTCGCCGGATAGTAGGAGTCAGTGAGTTCGACCGGCTTGTCGCCCACATACATGACTCTGCGGCGAACGACCACACGGCCGGTCGGGTCAAGGCCCAGCGCCTGCGCCACATCTGTCGGCGCATCGATCTCCGCGACCTCGGCGAGGCGCTGGGATCCGACCAGTCCCGCATTCGCCAACTCCTCGGCCCAGGCATCGGGTTGGCCGCTCGAACGAGGTAGGAGATAGGGCCGCGACGGGTTCGACCATCGAGATGATTCGGCCACGGCTGCTCCTCGACCAGATCGGCGATCTTACTACCGTACAACCTAAGGTGGGATCGACCGCTGGTCAGTCGCGTGAAGTGAACCGACGGCGTCTTGGGAAGGGGTCGACATGGCGAGAACCAGCATCGACGTGGACGACGAGCTGTTCCGCAGAGCGATGGTTGAACTCGGTACCAGAACGGTCGCCGACACGGTGAACGAGGCGCTGCGGATCATCGCCGGCAGGAACAAGACCCGGCGCATCTTCGAGGCCATCGCCACCGGTGAGATCACCTACTCCGAAGCTGTGGACCGCCACCCAGAGGACTGGGATGTCCCGGCTCCCGCGATTTCTGGAAAGTGCCGACCATCGACTTACCAGGATTGAACTCTTGGTCAGCCGCCCGCGAACGGGGGCAGGACGTCGACCGTCGAGCCGGCCGGGAGCGCGGCCGCCCGGTCCCGACACGACACCTCGTTGACCAGGTAGGACGCCGAGGTCAGCACCCTGGCCAGCGGCTCGCCGTGCCGCCGACCCAGCAGCTCCAGCAACTCGCCGAGTGTGCCCGCGTCGACCACCTCGCTCGACAGCCCGGACGCCGCCCGGGCACCGGCGAAATACCGCACGGTCACGGTGACCCCGACCGCAACGGACGCGAGGCCGACCGTCCCCGGCAGCGCATCGACCGGAGCACCCGGGCTGACCGGAGCCCCCGGCAGCGGCGGCGCCTCGAAGCGCGAAGACACCCTCAGCCCCCGATCGCCGACATCGGCCGGTCCGGCTGCAGGAACGTCGGATCGTCGATCCCGTGCCCCGGCAGCTTCCCCCACATGGCCTTCCGCCACAGCTCGGCGATGTCCTCGTCACTGGCCCCTTCGCGCAGCGGCCCGCGCAGGTCCGTCTCGCCTCGGGCGAACAGGCAGTTGCGCACCTGCCCGTCGGCCGTGAGCCGGGTCCGGTCGCAGTCGCCGCAGAACGGGCGGGTGACGCTCGCGATGACGCCGACCTTCGCCGGCCCGCCGTCGACGAGCCAGGTTTCGGCCGGGTTGGAGCCCCGTACCGTGCCCAGGTCGGGGGTCAACGTGAACCGGGTGGCCAACGAGGCCAGGATCTCTTCGCCCGTGACCATGTTCTCCCGGTGCCAGCCGTGCTGGGCGTCGAGCGGCATCTGCTCGATGAACCGCAGCTCGTAGCCGTGCTCGATGGCGAACGCCAGCAGCGAGGGGGCCTCGTGGGCGTTGTGCTCGCGGAGCAGCACAGTATTGATCTTCACCGGGGTCAGGCCGGCGGCTGCGGCTGCGGCGATCCCGTCGAGGGTGTCGGCGAGCCGGTCGCGGTGCGCGAGGGCGATGAAGGTGTCCCGGTCGAGGGTGTCGAGCGAGATGTTCACCCGGTTCAGTCCGGCCTCGGCGAGCGGGGCGGCCAGCCGGGTCAGGCCGAGCGCGTTCGTGGTCAGCGAGGTGTGCGCCGGGGTGTTGCGGACGATCTCCACGAGGCCGGGGCGCAGCAGGGGCTCGCCGCCGGTGTAGCGCACCTCGGTCACGCCGAGTAGCGACGTCGCGATGCCGACCAGTCGGATGATCTCGGCGTCGGTCAGGATGTCCGCGGACGGCAGCCAGGGCAGGCCCTCGGGGGGCATGCAGTAGGTGCACCGCAGGCTGCAGCGGTCCGTGAGGGAGACGCGCAGGTCCGTGGCGACCCGACCGTACTGGTCCTGGAGCATGCCCTAAAACTAGCTCACCAGCCGTGATGCCTGCTCATGCGCGGGGCGGGCCAGCTTGGCCTCCAGGCCGTGCAGCAGCTCAGCGGCCGCCGTGCCCGGCCAATCGGCGGGGAGCAGCTCCACGGGGAGCCCGGGGTCGAGGTAGGGCAGTCTGCGCCACGCCGTCAGGGCCCGGACCCAGTCCGCGAGGGGGTTCTCGCCGCCGACCACGCCGTAGACGGCCAGGAAGTCCTCGTAGAGCGCGCGGAGTTCTGGGAGGTCCCACCAGGTCTCGATATCCGGTTTCATGGGAGTCGTCCCCACGAAGAGCGTTACATACTGTGACAGATCCATCCGGTCGAGCATCTCGCGGACGATCGCGTACCGGTGCGCCGGCGCCACCCACACCCCCGGCGCCGCCGTGCCGAAGCCGAGGCGGGTGAGCTGGGAGCGCAGAGTATGCCGGCGCTGCCGCTCGGACTCGGGCACGGAGAAGATGACCAGCACCCAGCCGTCGTCGAGCTTCGCCGGGCGCGGGTGGAAGATCCGCTCGTCGCCCTCGCGGAGGAGCTGGCCGGCCTCGGACGTCAGCGCGTACCCGGCGGCGCCGGCGACCTTGCGGGGCTCCAGTAGGCCGCGCCGTTTGAGCCGGGAGATCGCCGAACGCACGGCAGGCTCGTCCACCCCCAGTTCGGCGAGGATCCGGATCAGGGCGGCAATCGACAGCCAACCGCCGGTTTCCCGGGCGTAGAGGCCATAGACGGTCACGATCAAAGCGCGGGGACTCACGGACCCACGATATATGTCGTGTGGCCTTGACTCCCGTCACAAGAACGGAATACTTCGAGATATGGATCTGTCGCCGACCGCCCACGTCGACACGTTCGCCCGCGACCACCTCCCGCCGGTGGAACAGTGGCCCGAACTTCTACTCCTCGACTACCCGGACCGACTCAACTGCGCCGTCGAGCTGCTCGACGGGGCACCGGACCTCAGCCGGCCGTGCCTGATCACGCCGTCGGAGACCTGGACGTACGCCGACCTGCTGGCCCGTGCCAACCAGATCGCGAACGTGCTGGTCGACGACTTCGGCCTGGTGCCCGGCAACCGGGTGCTGCTCCGGGCGCCGAACAACGCGTGGCTGGTGGCCTGCTGGTTCGCCGTGCTCAAGGCCGGCGGGGTCGCGGTCACCACGATGGCGCTGCTCCGCGACCACGAGCTGGAGGTGATCAGCGAGATCGCGCGGGTCGACCTGTCCCTCGTGGACGACCGGTTCCCGTGCGCGCTGGACAACGTGGTGCTGTTCGGCGACCTGATCGCCGCCGCGACGAAGAAGCCCGAACAGTTCGCGAACGTAGCCACGGCGGCCGACGACGTGGCGCTGCTCGCGTTCACCTCGGGGACGACCGGGCGGCCCAAGGCCACCATGCACTTCCACCGCGACGTGCTCGCGATCGCCGACACGTTCTCGGCCCACGTGCTGCGGCCGGACGCCGACGACGTGTTCGCCGGCTCGCCGCCGCTCGGGTTCACCTTCGGGCTCGGGGCGCTCGTGGTGTTCCCGATGCGGGCCGGGGCCTCGACGGTGCTGCTGGAGAAGGGCACGCCCGACGTGCTGCTGCCGGCCGTCGTCGAGCACAAGGTGACGATCCTGTGCACGGCGCCGACGGCGTACCGGGTGATGCTCGGTCAGCTGCCGGAGCTTCCGTACCTGAAGAAGTGTGTTTCCGCTGGTGAGCCGCTGCCCAAGGCGACGTGGGAGGCCTGGCACGCCGCGACCGGGATCCGGATGATCGACGGGATCGGGGCCACCGAACTGCTGCACATCTTCATCTCGGCGGCCGGCGACGACATCCGCCCCGGCTCGACCGGCAAGCCCGTGCCCGGCTTCCTCGCGACCGTGCTCGACGACGACGGCAACGAGGTCGGGCCGGACGTGGTCGGCCGGCTCGCGGTGAAGGGCCCGACCGGGTGCCGCTACCTGGCCGACGACCGGCAGGCGGTCTACGTGCAGAACGGCTGGAACCTCACCGGCGACACCTACCTGCGCGACGAGCACGGCTATTTCTGGTACCAGGCGCGCAGCGACGACATGATCATCTCGGCGGGGATCAACATCGCCCCGCCCGAGGTGGAATGGGCGCTGCTCAGCCACCCCGACGTGCTCGAGTGCGCCGTGGTCGGCCTGCCCGACGAGGAGCGCACCATGGTCGTCGCCGCCTACGTGGTGCTGGCCCCCGGCGTGGTGGGCGACGAGGCGAAGGCCGACGAGCTGCGGGAACACTGCCGGCGGGAGATCGCGCCGTACAAGATGCCCCGGGTCGTCGAGTTCCTCGCCGCCCTGCCGCGCACCTCCACGGGGAAGGTGCAGCGCTACCGGCTCAGAGCTTCCTAGCCACCGTGACCTGGGTCGCCGCCCGCTGGTAGCCCAGCCAGTCGTTCACCGCGAGCATCGGGGCGTTGGTGGCGTCGTTGCCGGTGTAGGCGCGGGTGATGCCGGCCCGCGCCGAGCGGTGCAGCGCCTCCACCTTCACGATCTTCGCCAGGCCCAGGCCCCGGTGCGAGCGCAGCGTGCCGGTCATGTTCGTCCACGACCGTCCGGTCGACAGATCCGCGACCGTCAGCGTGTACGCCACCGGCACGTCCCCGTCGAGCGCCACCACGCTCCCGCCCCGGAACAGGTCCGGGTTGCCCCACGTCATGCCCAACCAGTCCTCGTACGGGATCGGGGCGAGCGGGACGCCCGCGGGGATGTCCGGGCCGGTCGCGGCCTCCAGGTCGTACACGACGCGCGGGTCGACCTCGTCGAACGACACGAGCCGGATGTGCCCCGGGCAGGCCGGGGCCCCGGGGATCGCGCGCGGGTCGACCACGGAGATCTGGGCCGCGTGGCCCGCGCCGGCCGCGAACCCGTGTCGCTCCGCCCAGCGGAGAATCCCGGGCTCGTCGAACGCCCGGCCCCGGGCCGTCACCGCGCCGATCTGCTTCACGTGCGCCACGCCCTCGACCAGCAGGGCCGAGCCGATCCCGCGTCCCCGGTACTCCGGCAGCACCGCCGCGCCGACATCCGCCGCGCCCGGCTCGGGCGTGAACAGGCTCAGGCCCGCCCGCGCCCAGCCCACCAGCCGGCCGTCGACCTCGGCGACCAGCCAGCGCAGCTTCGCCCATTCGGGCATGGCGTTCACGGCCGCGCGGGTGCCCTCGACGCTCGACACCAGGTACGGCATCACCTCGTTGCGCAGCGCGGTGATCTCCACCAGGTCCGCGTCGCGCGCCTCCCGGATCACGCCAGGTCCTTCAGGCAGGCCCACTGGGTGTCGGTGACCCGGTAGCCGAGCCAGTCGTTGATCGCGAGCATCGGCGCGTTGGAGTAGTCGTTGCTGGTGTACGCGGCCGTCACGCCCACCTCGGCGGCCCGGCGCAGCGACACCGACTTGAGCAGCTTGGCGATTCCCCGCCCCCGGTACGCCGGCAGGGTGCCCGTGCCGCCGGACATCGACCAGCCGGTCTCGCGGTTCACATCGAGGAGTACTGATGAGACAGCCATGCCGTCCACGATAGCCACGACGCTGACGTACTTGTCCAGATCGGGCCCGTTCCACACCCGGGTCATGAAGTCCGTGAACGACATCCCGTCATAGGGCACGTCGCCCGGCTCGTCAGCGAACGCCGCCGTGTCGAGCTCGTGTGCGGCCTCCGGGGTGATCTCCGCCAGGGAGACCACCGTGACGCCGTCCGGGGTCGCGGGCAGCGGTGGGAGCACCTGGGGATCGACCACCGAGAAACGCTCGGACGCGCCGAGCTCGTAGCCGCGCGCCTTGACCCAGTCGAGGCCGGGGCCCTCCGCGACCCCGCCCCGGGCCCGCAGGCCACCGACCGAGCGCAGATGCGCCTCGAACCGGTCCAGGAGAGCGCCGCCGATCCCGCGCCCCCGGAACTCCGGCACGACCATGACGCCCACGTCGCACGCCCCGACCTGGCTGGTCGTCACGTTCAGCCCGCAGTTGCCGAAGCCGGCGATCCGGCCGTCGACCTCGGCGCACAGCCGCAGTGCCTTCGCCGCCGGCGAGGCGTTGCGGAACCAGTTGACCTGGGTCGCGACGCTCGCGCCCTGCCACGGGGTCACGATGGCCCGGACCCGGGCGAACTCCGGCACATCCTCGACAGTGGACTCACGAATGGTGAATTCCGTCATCACAGGGTCCTCAAACAGGACCACTGGGTCGCCGTGACCCGGTAGCCGAGCCAGTTGTTGACCGCCAGCATCGGCGCGTTCTGGTCGTCGTTCGCGGTGTACGCCGCCGTGATCCCGGCAGCCGCCACCCGGCGCAACGAGTCGGACTTGACGAGCTTCGCCAGCCCACGGCCCCGGAAGTCCCGGAGCACCCCCGTGCCGCCCGACCAGCTCCGACCGGTCTCCTGGTCGGCCTGCACGACGGTGTACGCCGCCGGCACGCCGTCGACCAGCGCCACGACGCTCAGGTCGTGCCTGCGGTCCACGTCGTCCCACTCGAGGGCCAGCCACTCCTCGTACGGGATCATCTCGATCTCCACGTCGCCGGGTTCGTCGGTGACGGTCACCCGGTCGAGTTCGTAGGTCGCCTCCGGGCCGAGGTCCGCCGTCGAGACGAGGGTGACCCCGGGCGGGAGGTCCGGCATCGCCGGCAGGGCCGTCGGGTCGGCCTTCGAGTAGGACACCGGGCGGCTCGGTTCGAAGTCCAGGCCGCGGGCCCAGTTCAGCAGGTCCGGCTCGCCGGGGACCCACGCCCGCACCCGGCGGGCCCCGATCTCGCCCAGGTGCAGTTCGGCCTGCGCGAACAGCGCCGTACCGATGCCCTGGCGCCGGTGCTCGGCCGCGACGAGAACATCCACCCCCGCCGCGCCCTGCTCCGTGGTGAAGATGTCCAGCTCGGCGGTCGCCCGACCCACGACGAGCCCGTCGGCGACGGCGACCACGTCGAGCTTCCTGGCCCGCTCGGGCACGATCGGGAACCGCTGCTGGTACGCCTCCAGGCTGCGCACCAGATACGGGTACGTGGCGAGGCGGATGGCCGCGATCGTGGGGAGGTCCTCGATCGTGGTCGGTCGGATGATCACTTCTGCTGACATGCGTTCTGTCTAGCAGCCGGCGCCACTCATTTTTCGACCCCCTGGCCGGCCCGCTCTCCGGCTCAGCCCGACCACCACGGCAACGGGCCGGCCTCGCACTCCACCAGCAGCTCGTCGCGCCGCGCCGTGGCCCGCTGCCCCCCGGTGTCGCCCCGCCGGAAGCTGGCCTGCACCGCGGCGTCGGCCAGCTCCGCCGCCAGGTGCCAGTGCTGGAGCTGCGCATACCCGTCGCTGACGACCAGCAGCTCCGTCGGGTCGGGCTCCACGAGGGCCCGGATGTGCGCGACCCGGACGGCGGTGACCGGCGAGTCCCAACCGTGCCCCGTCACGTCGTGGCACACGCCGAGGCGGGCGAGCAGGGTCAGCGCGTCGATCCTGCGGGCGGGGGCGTCGTTGGCGAGACATTCGTCCGCGAGGGCCACGAGCCGGATCCTGGCCTCCTCGACCTGGCCGAGGCACGCCAGCGCGTAGGCCTCGGCGAGCAGCCGCGACGCGCGGCGCGGGTGCCGGACCGGGTCCTCGGCGTGCTCGGCCTCGGCGAGGAGCCGGTCGACGGAGTGCGCGCCCATGGTGGCCTTCGCCGCGGCCAGCTCGGCGAGCTGCCACGGGAGCATCCCGCACGGGTCCTGCCCCCTGGTCAGCGCCACGGCGGCCTCCAGCAGCTCCGCGGCGCGGCGGGTCCTGCCCTGGGCGGCGGCGGCGAGTGCCTCGATGTGCAGGCCGTAACCGCGGCCTGCCGGGTAGCGGCTGCGCCAGCCCCAGTCCCGCAGCTGTCGGCCGATCGCCACGGCCTCGGAGATCCTGCCCAGCTCCAGGAGCGAACAGGCTTCCGTGTGGGTGAGCGAGACGGTGCGCTCCCTGTCGGGCGCCAGATCGGGCAACGCAGTCCTCCCGTTCCGTCGTTGGTACCAGAAGATCCTGTGCTCGCTGTCGGCTCTCGTCCATGGTTGCGGTAGGTATCCGACAGGCTTTTTCCGTTGATCTTCCTAAACGGGACTTTCAGGGGCAGAGATCGGTGATGATGCCCGTACAGGCTGTGGCCCATCCGGGACAACGACCCGGCCGGTCGTGCATGAAAAGGAGAACACGATGGGACGAATCCTCGAGATGCTGCTGGCGTCGATCATCATTGGGCCGATCATCGGGGTGATCGCCCGGCTGATTCTCCCCGGCAAACAGAACATCACGGTCATGAAGACGATCGGGGTCGGCATCGCCGCGGCGTTCATCGGCGGCGTGATCGCCCTGCTCTTCAAGGTGGACTCGACCAGCGGCATCGACTGGTGGCAGTGGGCGATCCAGATCGTGCTCGGCATCATCGGCGTCGGCCTGGTCTCCGCCAGCGGGGGCAAGAAGAGCGCCTAGAAGCTTCTCCGGCGGTACCAGACCACGGCGACGCCCACCGTCGAGAACGCCAGCCCGGCCGCCCCGGCCACGATCAGCAGCTTCGGGTCGGGGAGCCGGGCGTCGCGCTGGGCGGACACCGGCACGCCGTCGGGCTCCGGCTCCTGGGCCGGGTCGGGGAGCGCCTCAGGCTCCGCGCCGTATACCCGGGCGTCCTGGTCGTCGGGGGCCGGCTCCGGCTGGACGTACGCCGGCTGGCCGATCATGGCCGGGAGCTGCGAGGGTGCCGCTGGCGCGACGGTGGCGACCACCGCGGGCACCGGGGGCACCAGGCTGGGGCTCGGGCTGGGCTGGACCATCGGGACGGCGGAGTGGGTCGGGGAGGGGCTGACCGCACCGGGTGAGGGCTGAGGCTGCGCCGCGACTGGTGCGGCGAGGAGGAGAAACGCGCCGGCTACTCCGACGCTGACCGCCAGTCGACCCGAGTACCTTCCAGCCACCATCTGGACCCCTCCATGGGGCGATGTCACCGGGCTTCAGCTCAGATCTCAATGTACGTCCACAGAGACTGGTATTTCAGGCGTTTCTGGCCCTTACCCAGTGCTGATACTGGCGGCTGCGCTCAGCCGGCTCGGCCCCCAACGGCTCCAACGGGTGCTCGACCCGGAACCGCAACCGGTAGCCGACGGCCGCCCGCGCCCGGCGCAGCCAGACCGGGTAGCTCGAGGCCTCCGGCGGGAAGCCCAGGCCGTACTTGAACCACGGCGGTTGGGTCGGCTGGGCCGCGTACCACCCGATCAGTTCGTCGATCCGCCGGTCGAGTTCCGCGCTCGCGGCCTTCGCCGTCTCCAACGCCGGCCGGTGGTCGTCCAGGTACGTCCGGTGCCGGCTGAGCTGGTCCTCCAGCACGTCGCGCGCCGCGACGGCCTTGCCGGCCCTGGCCCGCAGGATCGCGTGGTGCCCCCGGTCGACCCGGAGCTGGCGGGCCAGCGCGTGCCGGCGCGCCGGCTGCAGCCAGCTGAACGCCGAGTCGAGCTGGTCGGTGACGGACTCGATGTGCCGGGCGAGCCGTTCCTCGACGGCGACGGCCTCGGTGGCTGCGGCCCGGGACCGGGCGAGCAGGTCGGCGTCGGGTGCCGGCGGCGCGAGGGCCCGGGTGCTCTCACCGGTGGCGACCTGCCGCCACAGCAGCCGCTCGTCCCCGCCGGATCCGGCGCCGGACGCTGGCGGCGGCGCGGGCTCCGCCCCACCCGGAAGCAGGGTCAGCTGCGGGGCTGTCGCGTTTCCGAACTCGAGCACGGTGGCCTCTCATGGGCGTCGCCGGTGGGGGCGCCATTCGTTGTACCGGTGAACCCCGGGAGACCAGACGCCAACTATTCGTACAAGTAAGGCTAAATATAATGAATCATCCCACGGATAGCTTCGGTAACGCGCGCGGGACTGTCGAGGATCACCCGCCTCAGTTCCGGGGTCCCCTCCGCCAAGGCCAGGTTCCGCAACCCGGCCCGCCCGAATCCGACCGCACCCTCGGCCTGCGCGACGAACTCGCCCAGCAGAACCTGCTCCGCAACGGCGCGGACCTGCCGCCCCTGGTCGAGCCGGTGTACGCCGAGCCCATGTTCGACCCCGAACTGCACTTCGGCACCGACGCCCTCGGCGACCACCCGCTGCTGCGCGGACTCCTGCAGGAACTCCCGCCCCGCGGGGGCAAGCCGCCGAGCGTCGAGTGGCTGGACCGGTGGTTCGAGGCGACGCGCTCGATCCTGGACCTGTTGTACAGCCAGGGGTCATACAAGATAGGGACATGACGACCCCGAAGATCGAACTGCACGTCCACCTCGAGGGCACCGTCCGCGCGCAGACGCTCCTGGACATCGCCCGCCGCAACGACATGCCGCTGCCGGCCGACACGGTCGAGGGCCTGGCCTCGCTGTACCAGTTCACCGACTTCGAGCACTTCATCCGCACCTGGATCCTGACCACGAACTGCCTGCGCCGCGCGGAGGACTTCCGCCAGATCGTCGTGGACTACGCCCGGGAGGCCGCGTCCTTCGGCGTCGTCTACATGGAGGGCATCTTCTCCCCCGCCGAGCGGGTCCAGAACGGTATCCGCTGGTCGGAGATGTTCATCGGGTACACCGAGGGCGCCGTCGAGGCCCGCGAGCGCTACGGGGTGGAGATCAGGTTCACGCCGGACCTGTACCGGAGCATGACCGACTTCGAGCTGGCCGAGGAGTGCGCCCGCCAGTGCGTCCGGTACGCCGACGACGGCATCGTCGGCATGGGCGTCGGCGGCAAGGAGCAGGGCCTGTCGCTGCTGCCGTTCCGCCGGGCCGCCCAGATCGTCCAGGAGGCCGGGCTGGGCTTCGTGCCGCACGCCGGCGAGAGCGCGGGGCCCGAGTCGATCATCGAGGCGCTGGCGCTGGACCCGCACCGGATCCGGCACGGCATCCGCGCCGTGGAGGACCCCGCCGTTCTCAAGGAGATCGCCGACCGGGGCATCGTGCTCGACGTGTGCCCCGTGTCGAACCTGCGCACCCGCGTCGTGCCGACCCTTGAGGAGCACCCGTTGCCGCAGCTCGTCGCGGCCGGCATCCAGTGTTCGATCAGCACCGACGACCCGGCGATGTTCGACACGGACCTGGGCCGCGACTACGAGGCCGCGGCGACGCTGGGCTACACGGCGGAGCAGGCCTACGCGGCCGGGGTTGCCGGCGCGCTGGACTTCACGGGCGCGTGACCTGGACGCACGCGGGTGGCGACAGTCTTCGGCACATCGTCGCCGCCCGCGTCACTGCTCCGCCGCGCGTCGGCACTTCCGCGGTCCAACGGACCTAAAGACCGCGCACCTCGGCCTCGAGCCGCACCTCGGCCGCTTCCGCATGGTTGCCCTGCGAGTCCAACAGCTCGGCGAGCAGCAGGAACGAGTCCACGGTGTGCGCCCCGGCCCCCGACGCGATCGTCGCCTCGATCGCCGCCCGGAGCAGCGCGATCGCCTCGACCGTCTGCCCCTGCTTCGCCACGATCCGTGCGGCCATCAGCTCGGCCAGCCCGGCGCGCACGTCGTCCCCGGCCTCCCGGTAGGCGTCGGCGGCCTGCAACGCGGGCGCCACCGCCTCGGAGTACCGCTTCAGGACCGCCAGGGACCGGGCGGTCACGTCGGCCAGCTCGGCGAGCAGCATGGGCTCGCCCAGCCGCTCGGCCTCCTCGCGCGCCTCGGCCAGGTCGTTGAGCCCCAGCGGGTCGCCGCTCTCGCACCGGGCGAGCCCGAGCGACCGGCGGACCTGGGCGACCGCGATCGGGTCCCGGGTCTGCTCGATGTGCACGAGCGACTCCAGGTACGCGGCGATCGCCGGCTGGAACTTCTCGTCCTGGTGCCACAGCTCGGCGATCGTGAAGTGGATCCGGGCCGGCTCGGCCTGCGAGTTCGGCGAGTCCTTCAGCACGTCCAGTGCCTTGTTCCAGCAGGCCAGCGCGCCGCGCTTGTCGCCGCGCTGCCGGATGGCGACCCCCAGCCAGTACCACACCTCGCCGGCGAGTTCGGCCAGGTCGGCGACGTCGTCCTCGGAGCCGGCGACCCCGTCGGCCGCGACGTCCAGCTCCTCCGTGATCCGGCGGAGCACCTCGACGGCCTCGTCGATCCGGTGCCCGGCGATCAGCAGCGAACCGAGCTTGCAGCGCAGCGACCAGCGGGCCGTCGCGTCCCACTCGGCGTGCTGTGTGCGCTCGATCGTCCAGCGCAGCCGCTCGGCGGCGGCGACCGGGTCACCCATCTCCGCGAGGTACGTGACCTCCAGCGTGGACGCGTGCCCCACCCAGCCGGACGAGCCGGGCAGGGTGGCGAAGTGCTCGGTGGCCTCGGCGGCGGTCTCGGCCGCCGTGGCGAGCTGTCCGGACACCGCGAGGATCTGGGAGAGCAGCAGCTGCAGGCGGGGCCGGGTGGCCGGGCGCAGCTCGGGGCGGGACAGGGTGGCGCGCAGCACGTGCTCCGCCGCCGCGTACTCCCCGGTGATGGTCAGGGCGTGCGCCAGGGCGTAGACGGCGCTGTCGGCCATCCGGTGCGCCCCGCCGGCCCGGGCGTGCTCGACCCCGGTCTGGAGTTCGGAGACGGCCTCCTCGGCGCGCAGCGCGTACAGCAGCACGTGGCCGAGGAGCAGGCGCGGCATGGCGCGGACCCGTAACGGCAGCTCAGGCCGGTCGTACTCGGAAACGAGAGTTTCGGCCAGGGCCACCTCGTCGCCGGTCAGCGGTTGCACGGCCAGCTCGGCGGAGCGCTCCAGCCAGCCGGCGTGCGCGTCCTCGCCGAGCCCGCGCAGCAAGGCCGCCCGCTCGGCGATGATCGGCGGGATCTCCTCGCGGCGCTCCAGCTCGGACAGCAGCCGGACCCGGTAGCCGAGGACCTCCGCGCGCACCTCCGGCTCGGGATCCAGGGCGAGCGCGTTACCGGCAGCGTGGTACGCCGACTCGTATTCGTGCAGCTCAGCCAGCTCGTCGCACCGGTCGAGCCAGCCTTCGGCCGTCGCCGGCAGGCCGAAGTCCATCGGCGGGGCGGACAGCCGGGCACTGGGCAGAGTGGACAGCGCGACGTCGTAGTGCTCGGCGCGCAGCTCGCTGCGGGTCACGCCGATGGCGGCCGACACGCTGGCGATGGTCGGCGGGCCGGTCAGGCCGAGGGTGAACGCGACGTCGATCGGGATCCGCAGCGGGGCGGCTCCGTGCCCGGCGTCCACGGCCCGGCCGAGGACGACGTTGAGGGCCGCCAGCTCGCCCATCAGGTCGGCGATGTGCTTCTCGGCGAGCGCGACAGCCCGGTCGAGGTTGCCGGTCAGCGCGCAGAACAGCAGGTGCTGGGCGACCAGCGCCGGGTGCCCCGCCGGGTCCTTCAACGCGCGGTAGCCGCGCAGGTGCGCGCGCCGCGCCTCGCCGAACTGCCCGGCGTGCAGGAACGGCAGGAGCAGCAACGCCAGGGCGTGCTCGTCGTCCTGGCCGAGGTAGTTCTCCAGGAGCTGCGCGTCGTCGAGGTCGACGGACGCGGCGCAGCGGGGGCAGTCAGCCATGGTCCAGCCCACTCAGGTCTTCTTCGAGTGCCGCGAGCTGTACCAGGTCGAGCAACGCCCCACTCAGAAGTTCGGTGTCGACGCCGCGCAGCGGCAGGTGGCCGTGGAGACGGGCCTGGGCGTGAAGGAGCTGCACAGTACGTGACAGTACGGTCTGATCGGATAGTCGCGCCAGATGCTGAATGATCGGGCTGCGGTGATTGAGGCAGAGTGTGGCGGGATCGCCCAGATACAGCACCGGCAGACTGGCCGGCTCGAAGGACTTCACCACGGTCGCGCAGCCCGTGGCCGCCAGCGCCGAGTCGGCGACCTTGCGCAGCCGGAGCTGGGCGACCCGGTCCGACAGCGGCGGGTCGTCGAGGTCTGCCACGATGTCGGCGACCTCGACCCGCTCGACGGTGACGTCGTCGTAGAGGTCGGGAAGCTGCTCGAGGAGCTTCACGTCGTGCAGGTGGCCGGCGTTCACGAAGGGCGTGTTGCGGCCGGCGATCGGGGCGAGCTGGCGGAAGACGTCCCGCGTCGTCGCGTACCGCACGTGCCGGGTCCGGCCCAGCAGCTCGGTGAGCGTGAGCCGCCCGGCGCTGGTCTCGAACGGCAGCCAGCGGGTGATGATCCGGGCCAGCTCAGGGTCCTGCGCAGCGTGGATCTTCAGCGACAGGTGGTGGGTGTTCACGAACTGGGTCAGCCGGCGCGGCTGCCGGGCGGACAGCAGGAGCAGCCAGCTGCGCAGCGACTGGCCGAGCTGGGCGCGCGCCTCGTCGCGGTCGTCGGGGAGCGCGCCGGCGTCGAGCACGCACCGGGCGAAGAACGCCCACTCGGGGAGCAGGTCGGCGCCCTCGTCCTCGAGGAGCAGGCCGTCCCGGTACAACGAGTGCTTCTGGACCGCGCGGGGGGCCGGGGACGTGGGCAGGATGTAGGCCACGCCGAAGGTCTCGCCGGTCGGCTTCTTGAGGGCCACGAGGTCGAGCGGGTCGGCGTCGAGCAGCTCCGCGCCGTACTCCGCGATCTCCAGCGGCTTCTCGCACAGCCACGGGGGCTGGCGGTTCACGGTCTGGGTGGCGCCACCGGGCATGGACACGTCGACGGGGATCGGCGACATCTCCGCGTACCGCCGGGCCAGCTCGACGACCTTCGACGTGTTCAGCAGGGTCTCGCCCCGCCGGCGACGGAGTGTGACGGTCGTCCCAGTGAGGTCGTCGTCCACGGCGGTGGTCGTGTGCGTGCCGCTGATCCGGCCGACCCATTTGGTGCCGGCGCTGGTCAGGGTGACGGAGTCGCTGACCAGGAGGCCGGCGACCAGACCGTCCTCTCCGGGTAACCGGCCGTCGGGCACGGTCATGTCGCCGTCGTCGCTGATCTGGAACTGGCCCCTGTTCACATCGGCCGGGACAATCCGGATCCGCTTGGCGTTTCTCGTCACCGAATGACGAATCAACTCGGCGAGATAACGCTGCGGGTCGGGATAGCGCAGCTTGAGCAGGGTCGGCAGATCCACCCGGAACGCCTTGGCCACGTCGCCTCCCTGCCCCTCACCGACACAGTCCGCCACCAGCCTAGGCCGTGTCACCACGATGGGCATAGGCGTGTCCGGCAGATCATGCCGATCTGCCGGACACAACATGATTCAGTGGGGCAGAACACGTGCCATCTCGGTGAGCAGTGCGTGATCGTCGGAGTCCTGGCTCAACTCCCACGCCATCAGCCCACGCAACTGCACGGTCTTCACCAACGCGACTCGTAACGCGATCGATGTCGGATCCGTGTAGGTGATCAGGGTCGACGCTGTTTCCTGGTACGGAGCCGAGCAGCTCCCATCCGGGTTAAACGCCCCGCACAGCTGGTGGGTTGCGGTCCCGTACAGGGAAGGTTCGCCAGTGAGGGGATTGCGGCTGAACTGCAGGCCCGCGACGTCGCGCACGTCACGATAGGTCGGATTGGGCGTGGAGTCCCAGCGCAATGTGTTCGCGTCCAGCCCGTGGCTGTCATGCGTCCTGTAGAGCCCCTCGGTGCGCAGGTACTGGATTCCGTAGAACGGAACGCCGACCACGATTTTGTTCGCCGGTACGCCGTTTTGCAGATAGTGCACGACAGTGCCCACGGTGTTCCATGTCGGGTCGGAGGAGTTCGCGTCCCTGGGATCCCATCCGAACGGCGACGACGGTCCGGTTCTGACGTCCCCGCCGACCGTGTAGTCGTAGGTCATGACATTGACCCAGTCGAGGATCCTCGCGACCTTCGACAGCTCGAAATACTTCGTGCTCTTCGTCGTGGCGGGCAGCGCGGCGGTCAGTAGATAGTGTTTTCCAGTCGACTTTCCGACAGTGTCGAGCTGGGTCCGGAACTCCTGGAACAGCGCCGTGGCGTTCTTCCGGTCCTCCGGCCTCGGGTCGACATTGCCGCCGGCCGCCTGCGTCGGGTACTCCCAGTCGATGTCGATCCCGTCGAACACCCCTGCGGCGGCACCCGGCCCGCCGGCGTTCTCCGGCCAGCCGCCCGAGGGCAGGTCACCCTTGATGAAGGTGTCGACACAGGATTTCACGAAGGCGGCGCGGCGTTCGGGCGTCCGGGCGACGGTGGAGAACCAGGTCGACTTGGTCCAGCCGCCGAGCGAGATCTCGACCTTGAGATGGGGGTACTTCGCCTTGAGCTTGCGGATCTGGTTGAAGTTGCCGTAGAGCCGCTGGTCGGGGTAGTTGTCGGCGACGCCGTCGACAGTGTTCTCGCCACCCCAGTAGACCTGCTGGTAGTCGGCCCAGGCGTCCACCGGGGCGCAGCCGACCTTGCCGGTGGCCGCGTCGAACGTCGGGTAGCCGAACGCGTACTGGATCACGTTGAGCTTCGTGGCCGGGATGTCCTTGACGAAGTACTGCCGGCCGTAGACGTCCCAGTCCGCGAAGTACGCGGTGACGACCTTGGCCGGGGCGTTGTCGTCCGGTGCGGCCTGGGCCGGTGGCGCGGTGGCGAGGGGTGCGAGCAGGGCGGCGCCGATCAGGGCGGCGGCCCAGCGTCTGGCTGGTGGCATGGCGTTCCTCCAGGTGTCCGTTGAGGACCACCCTGGCGAGCCACCCTGCTCACTGTCAATACTCTTAACTATTCCTATGTGTTGATCGATCTAGCGTCGGCTGATCCGGATCGACTCCGAGTTGTTCGACTGGTCGGAGTCGGCCAGGGACTCGCCGGACGGCATCTGCGACGCGGCATGCACGCTGCTCCCGCCCTGAAGGAGGTCCGCGCCCTCGTTCGCGGTGAACTCCAGGCTCAGCACCCGCGAAGCCCCAGGCGCCAGCTCGCCGTAGTGACACACCGTGGCCCGCGACGGCGGCTCCGGCTGCTCGGGGTCGCACCCGGCCCAGCCGTCGCCGGCCCGCGTCAGTCCCACCGGCACCCGCAGGTCGACGCGCAGGGACGGGGCCGCCAGGGTGCCGTTGTTCCTCACCGTGACCTTGAGGACGCCGTGCCGCCGTCCGCTTCCGGCGGGTTCGAGGACCAGATTCCCGGTGGAGACGTCCAGATCGACGTACCTCTGGTCGGCCGGGAAGGTCGTCGGGCCCGCGACCTGCGCGAACGTCCCGTCCCGCCGGGCGTACGTGCGCCACTGCGGCTCGGTGCGGTGCTCGGCGTCGGTCGCCCTGGACACCTGGTGGTCGGACACCTGCGCGGACACCGCGCCGCCGTCGGCCAGCCGGAGGTCGTAGATCGTCGCCACGGGCCCCTCGTTCTGGAGCACCGTGCCCACGGTCGTGAACCCGCCCTGGCCCGTCGGGCTGAACGTGACCACCTGCAGACTCGGGTCCCTGACCGCGCAGGTGAGCAGAGCCGTCACCTCGGTCGTGCCGTCGCCGTCCAGGTCGGACTCCACGGTCTTGAGGATCGTGTAGTTCAGCTCGCCGTCGATGACGCTCACGGCGTTCGTGAACGTGAGCCGACCGCCCTTGCAGAGCGAGGTCGGGCCCCGGCCCGGAATATCAACCGTGGCGTTGGCCAGTTCCTGGTCGACCCCGTTGGACACGGCCCGCCGGGCGACGGGCGCTCCCGACGGCGCGGCGGTGTGCGCCACCATGCCCGGCGTCGACGCCTGACCGTCGGGCGTGTGCTTCGCCGCGCACGCCGCCGCCGAGATCCCGACGCCCAGCACGGTCGCCACCGCCGCGACCGCGCGGACCCAGCTCGGCGATCCCCTGTGTTCCTGTGTCTCCACAGCGCTTCCTCCCCCGAAATGGCCAGCACCTCCGGCCCACTCAGGTACAGACACACCTGGGGAGGGTTTGAGGTTGCTGTCGGGTTTCAGCGCCGGAACGCGAGTGCCGCGGCTCCGATCACGCCAGCCTCCGTCAGCCGCGCCGGAAGCACCCGCAGGCCCTGGAGGAAGTCCAGGCCGGCCAGCTCGGCGATCCACCTGTGCAGCGGGTCGAAGAGGATCGGGCCGCTCGCCGCGACGCCGCCGCCGATCACGACGGTGTCCAGGTCGACGATCGCCGCGGCGCTGAGGATGCCGGCGGCCAGGGCGCGCGCGCCGCGGTCGAAGGCCGCGAGGGCGATCGGGTCACCGGCGGCGGCCGAGGCGGCCAGATCGCGGGCGGTGGGGACGGGTGCCGCCACGACCCAGCCCTGGGACAGGGCCCAGCGGACCAGGGACGGGCCGGAGGAGTACGCCTCCACACAGCCCCTGCTCCCGCACGCGCACGCCGGCCCCGCCGGGTCGACGATCGCGTGCCCGATGTGCCCGGCGTTGCCGGACGGGCCGAGGATCAGCTGGTCGGCGAGGATCAGTCCGCCGCCGACGCCGGTGGACACCACCATGCCGAGCAGCGCGGCACTGCCCCGGCCCGCGCCCAGCCAGTGCTCGGCGAGCGCGAAGCAGTGCCCGTCCCCTGCGAGGACCACGGGGCGACCGTAGGCCTCAGTCAGCCGCTTGACCAGGGGGAATCCGCGCCACGCCGGGGTGTTCAGCGGGCTGACGGTACCCCCGAACGGGTCCAGGGGTCCTGCCGAGCCGACCCCGATCACCGGCGCGTCGAACGGGGCGAGCAGGTCCAGCACCGCCCCGAACACCACCTCGGGGTCGTCGGTGACCGGGGTGGGGACGACCCGGTGCGCGAGCACTGTGCCATCCGGTCCGACGAGGCCGGCGGCGAGCTTGGTGCCGCCGATGTCGAGGGCGAGTACTTCGGTCATCTCCGCTGCTCTCACCGTCACGGCAGCACCTCCACCTTCACCGTCGGCGCGTACTGGCACCGGCCGAACCACATCACCTTCACCATCGCCCACGCGTGCCCCGGCTCGAAGTCCCTGGGCACTGCCACCGGGAACTCCACCACCCGGGTCTCCCCCGCGGCCACGCCGAATCCGGTCACGACGGCAGGGAACAGCTCCCACGTACCCCACGGCGACACGAGCTGCGCCTCGCCGTGGATCTCGTCGCGGGTCGTGTTGGTGAGGGTGACCGCGAGCGTGCCGGTCCCGCCGGGGCGGAGCACGAGGTGCGAGGAGGGGGCGGACACGGCCAGCCCGGTGTCCCGGGACGTGGCGGCCTTCGTGCCCTGGGCCGCCGTCCAGTCCTCGACCGGGACCTCCGCCGGGGTCGGCAGGACGCCCGGCAGGTCACCGATGGCGACGGTGACGACGTCCTCGGTGCCGTCCGTGCCGGCGGCGACGAAGTACAGGCCGTCGGGGCATGCCGCCGGGGTCACGGTGGCCGTGAACCGGGTGTACCCGTCGGCCGGCAGCCGGTGCACGCGCCGCTCGGGGGACACGGACCAGCCCTCGGGCACCCGCAGGACGGTCACCCCGTCCACCGCCGTGTCCTGGAGCTGGTTGGCGAGCACCACCTCGACGTCGAACGGTTCCCCGGCGGTGCGCAGGATGCCGGGGGACACGGTGACCGTGACCGGCGCGTACCCGATCGGGGCCGGCCCCCGGTTGTGCAGCCAGTACCGCGAGAACACCGGGGTGGCGGTCTCGCCCACGGCTCCGAGCGGTTCGCCGCCCGAGACGGCCCCGACCGGCGTGCCCACGTACGTCACGACTGTCGAGCCTGCCAGCTCCAGGCTCCCGGCGACATGGCAGGGGCGTTCCAGCAGGTCGGCGACGTGCAGGTCCTCGAGCGCGAGCCCCTGCACGAGAGCCGTCCGGCCGAACCCGGTGCTCTCCGCGAGCCGGACCGTCACGCCCCGCGCCGGATCGGCGTGCGCCCCGGAGCCGGCGGCGATCGGGTTCCCGGCCGGTTTGAGGGCGCTGAGCAGCACCTCGCGCTGCGGCTCGACCCGGAGGAAGGAGTGCTGGCCGGGGAACGTGCCGGGTTGTGCGCCCAGGACGCGCGGGAGGAGGGGCGTCGAGTGTTCCTGGCCCCGCGAGGGCAGGGCCGAGGCCCGCCAGTCGCCGTCGCCGGCCACGAGCGCGTAGGAGAACTCGTGGGTCCAGTGCTGGGTCGAGAAGCTGAGCCCGTCGGGAGCCGTGCGGCGCGGCGGGTCGATCCACACCCCGGACGGCCAGCCGGTGCAGGACCGCATCAGGGACAGGTGCAGCGCGCCGGTCGGGTCGACGGCGAAACCGGGCAGGCCGTAGGTGAGCAGCGCGACCGTGCCGTCGGTGAGCGGTTCGGTGTTCGCGCCGAGAGTATGGGCCGTGATCGTGGCGTCGGCGAGGTCCGCCACCAGGGCGTCGGAGTCGCGGAGCACGATCAGGGCCGGAAGGGCCCGGGCGTCGCGCAGGTCGGCGTTGGGCTGCCAGACCTCGGTGAGTGGCTTGGCCGCCGGCACCCAGACGTGCGCGTGGTCGCCCGGGTCGGTGTCGCCGAGGATCTCGGCGGCCAGCGGGTTGGTGTCCGGGCCGCCGAGGACGATCCGGAAGTCGGGGAGGTTGGAGTCGACATCGAGCCAGCCGTACCGGGACCAGTCGGCGCTGGAGGTGGTGGCCGTGACGCCGACCCTGGCCAGGGCGACGACCAGGTCGCGGGCTCCGGGAGCCTCGTCGAGGGTCGGCACGACGACCTCGGCGACGCCCAGGGCCCGCGACGTCCCGTCGCTGAGGGCGATCCTGGCGGTGGAGCCCAGGCCGAACCACGTGTTCGCCGGGTTGTCCAGGGTCCACGGGGCCTCGGCGACGTCCACGTCCGGCAGCGCGTAGCCGCGGCCGACGACGGCGGAGGCCACCTCGGAGATCGGTAGCGCCCCTGGCAGGTCGATCGGGAACTTGACCCGCAGCAGCTTGTCGACGCCGGCGTGGTCGAGGACCCGGGTGGAGCATTCCAGCTGGTCGGAGCCGCGCCAGAGGGTGACGGTCTGCTCGTAGGCCAGCCCGTCGACGACGCCGGTGGAGATCAACCGCTCCCCGAGGTCGCTGGTCTCCCGCCGCACGGTCCCCTTCGAGGCCGCGGAAGAGACAACCTCACCTGTGGGTACGAGGTGCCACGGCCCCTCGCCGAAGTCCGGATGCTGCGCGTACTCGGCGTACAACCGCAGCTCGTTGCCCACCTCCCCTGCCTGGAGCAGCTCCCGCCCACCGGCGAGGATGCTCGACAGCGCGCCGCCTCGGGCCGGGTCGGCGGTGACGGTGAGCGCCTCGTTGCCGATCGTGTGGCCCCCGGCCGGGGACCAGCCGCCGGCCGGGCCGTCGACCAGCGGATATGTCGTCCAGCCCATGGCGGGCACGTCGGCGGCGCGGAACACCAACGTCCCCCGGTCACGGACCACTCGTAATCCTCTGATGGTTTTGTCGGTTGTGATCCTCACCAGGCCGGAGCGGTCGAAGCCGAGGGTGTTGGCGACCACGACCGAGTCGCCGTCGAGCGCGATCTGGCCGGTCAGCGCGTCGAGCGCCCGGTCCCGCACGTCGGTGGCCAGGTCGAACGCCTCCCGCCAGCCCGCCAGCAGGTCGATGTAGACCTGGTCGGACTCGGAGCCGGTGATCGCGTCGTGGTGCGCGCCGTAGGCCAGCTGCCGCCAGACCTTGTCGATCGCCGCGTCCGGGTAGCGGCCGAGGCCGTGCAGGCTGGCGATCGTGGCCAGCTTCTCGGCGTCGGTGACCGCGACCTCGCCGGCCCGCTGCGCCTGCTTCGTGTCGATGTACGACACGTCCTTGCCCGTGTAGACCGGGTTCATGTCCCTGGTCTGCGGCGCGGGCCGGCCGATCTGCGCGCGCACCCCGTCGAGGAAGTCGCGGGGGATGGCGCACCGGAACCTCGGCCAGACGTACTTCTGCGCCCAGCCGCGGTGGATCGCCGTCACCCACCTGTTCGGCGGGGTGTAGTCCGTGCCGACCGGCAGCAGGATGTGCTTCGTGGCCGCGACCGGCTTGAGGTTGCGGTAGAGCTGGTAGACCGCCTGCTCCGCCTCCTCCAGGGTCGCCGACGAGTCCATCCACCAGCCCGCCGAGTAGTGGTTGGGCATGTAGTGGGTGAGCACGCCCAGCCCGCTCGGCGAGATCCACTCGAACTCGCTGGGGAACTGCATCACCGTCGCGTCGCCCTTGGCCGCGCGGAAGTTCTTCTGGATCGGCCCCCACTGGTGGAACGGGCCGCGCGCCCAGGCGCTGCCGGTCAGGCCGGCGTCGGCCAGGTAGCCGGGGAACTGCGGGTCGTGGCCGAACACGTCGAGTTGCCAGGCCGTCTGAGGGTCGCCGTGCAGGATGTCGCGCTGGTAGCCGATGCCGTAGACGATGTTGCGGATCGTGGTCTCCGCGGAGGTGAGGTTCGTGCTCGGCTCGTTGTAGGTGCCGCCCATCAGTTCGACCCGGCCCTCTTCGAGGAGTCCGCGCAGGTCCTTCTTGCGTTCGGGGTACACGTCGAAGTACGGCTTCAGGTAGTCGACCTCGGCGAGGACGAACCTGTAGTCGGGGTCCCGCAGCGCGAGGTCGATGTGCGTGTCGACCAGGCGGAAGCTGTTGCGTTCCCAGCGCGGGCGGGTGCTCGCGTCGCCGGACAGCCACTCCCAGGGGGAGGTGTAGGCCGCCTGGGTGTTCCACCAGACCGGGTCGTAGTGGAAGTGGGACACGAGGTGCACGGTGTAGCCGGGCTCCTCGACCGCGAACTCCGCGTCGAGGCGGGCATCACCCGCAGTGATGGTGATGTGGCGGGTGGGCCGGGGGTGGCTGGGGTGGCCCTGGCCGGCCAGGCCGGACGCCGCGCCTGTGGGGCCGGGCCCGGAACCGACGTCCAGGCCGATCTCGACGACCGCCTCGCCCGCCCCGGCCGGAATCTCCCCGCTCCCGGTCGCCTCGCCGGTCACGGTCAGTGTCGTGGCCGCCGTCGCGTCCCGGACGACCGTCACGCGCAGGACCTGGCGGGGAGCCTCCTCGGTCCCGACGAACAGGTCGGTCGACTCGGCGGCGATGATCTGCATGCCAGCCACTCTATGGTCCGGGATACCTGGATGGCAACGTTGTCATCGGGACATTGGTATCCCCGGCCATATCGATCCCGCCCAACCCTTGCCACGACATGGCAACGTTGTCATGATGGCGTCCACACCGGACTCATCCCCACACGGAGGTCGAAAGTGGCATCGCTCAGTCGTCGCAACCTGCTCATCGCCGGCGCGGTCGGAGCCGCGGGCGCCACGGTGGGAGCCGTCCCGGCCGCCGCGGCCCCCGGACGGGCCCCGGGCATCGCCGCCGTACCCCCGACGAACCAGGCGCCCCCGGCGGCCGGCCAGCCCTTCGCCCCGAACTGGTTCCCCGACGACGTCGCGGTCTGGTCGCCCGAAACCGACACCGACGCCCGGTTCAACCGGAGCACCACCCCGCTGACCAGCCGGATCGTCGACCGGCACACCACGGCCAACGCCGAGGCCCGCAAGCGCCGGATCCTCGCGCTGTCGGTGTTCGCCAACACCGACGGCAACCCCTCGCAGGGCGGCGCGCAGTTCGACTACTACACGAGCGAGTTCTGGCAGTACATCGACAGCCTGGTGTTCTGGGGCGGCTCGGCCAGCGAGGGCCTGATCCTCGCCCCGAACCCGACCGTCACCGACGCTGCGCACCGCAACGGCGTGCCCGTGCACGGCACCGTCTTCTTCCCTCCGAACGTCTACGGCGGCAACCTCGACTGGGTCCGGCAGTTCCTCCGCCGGGACGCGCTCGGCAGGTTCCCGGTCGCCGACGGGCTCGCGCGGATCAGCAGGTACTTCGGCTTCGAGGGCTGGTTCATCAACCAGGAGACCACCGGGGCCGACCCGGCGCTCGCCGAGGAGATGCGCCTCTTCGTCGTGGCATTGAAGGCCAAGACCTCGGTCATCTGGTACGACGCCATGGACACCACCGGCGCCGTCGGCTGGCGGGGCCGGCTCGACGAGCTGAACGCCCCGTACTTCGCCACGGCCGACACCATGTTCGTCGACTTCCGCTGGGACTACCCGGACCTGCCCTCGTCGGCGACCTACGCGCGGGGCATGGGCCGCGACCCCGGCCAGCTGTTCTGCGGGGTGGACACCGGCTGGCGGCAGTTCAAGGTGCAGCTCGACTTCGACGCGGTGTTCCCCGCCGACGACCCCAACGGCCTGTCCATCGGGCTGTACCGGCCGGACTTCACCCTGACCAGCACCGACGACAAGTCGGCGTACGAGGCCCGCGAGCAGCGGTTCTGGGTCGGCGCGGACGGCGACCCGTCGACGTCGACCGCCGACGCCGACGGCTGGAGGGGGGTCTCCTCGAAGGTGGCGGAGGCGGCGGTGGTGACCCGGGCCCCGTTCTCGACGACGTTCAACACCGGGCACGGCCGGCTGTGGGCGTCGGACGGCCGGGTGTGGCAGCGGGGCGAGTGGAACAACCTGACGGCCCAGGACGTGCTGCCAACCTGGCGCTGGCTGGTGACCGGCTCGGCGCTGACCGCCGGGTACGACTACGAGAAGGTGTGGGAGGGCGGTTCCTCCCTCCGACTGGCCGGCGTCCTGGGCGCCCCGACCCGGGTGGACCTGTACGCGACCCGGGTCCGCCTCACCGCCGGCAACCGGATCTCGCTGACGGCGACATCGGCCCCGGCGGCCGGCGGCCAGGCTGCGGGCGGCACGGCGGGCAGCGGCGCGGCCCCGGGTGACGCGGCCGACGCCGCGGCGGCTCGCGGCGGGGTCCGGATCAGCGCGTTGGTCCGGTTCCTCGACGCCCCCGACACCGACGTCGAGGTCCCCCTGGGCCAGTTCGGTGACCGGTGGACCACCCGGGAGGCCGGTTTGTCCCGCTTCCACGGCCGTACCCTGATCCGGATCGGGTTGCGGATCAGCGGCACCCAGGGCGACACCGCCATCCACATCGGCCGGTTGGCCCTGGAGGAGGCCGGCGACTGCGAGCCCCGCCCGGTGCGCGGCGTCCGGGTCGACGGCAACCGGATCACCTGGTCCGGCGGCGCGGGCGCCTACGACGTGCTGGCCGTGGACCGGCACGGCGCGCGCACCTGGCTGGGCCGGACCACCACGACGGCGTTCTACGCCCCGACCATCCCCACCGGCGCCAAGATCGAAGTTCTGGCGCTATAACTCCGGGCGTGCCGGCTGCGGAACGTCGCGGCCGGCATGCCAGGATGGGTTGCCGTGGGAGACTCGACAGTGGCTGGCCGGTTCTACGCCGACCTGCATATCCATTCGAAGTACTCCCGTGCCTGCAGCAAGGACTGCGACCTCGAGAACCTGTCGTGGTACGCGCGCAGGAAGGGCATCGGCCTCGTCGGCACCGGAGATTTCACCCACCCGGCGTGGTACGCGCATCTGCGGGAGAATCTGGTCGAAGCCGAGCCCGGGCTCTATGTCCTGCGGGCCGACGTCGCGAGCGGGGTCAACCAGAGACTGCCGAGGATTCTCCGCGGACAGACCCGGTTCATGTTGTCCGTGGAGATCTCGACGATCTACAAGCGAGGCGACAAGACTCGCAAAGTACACCATCTTATTTATCTTCCCGATCTTGATGCCGTCGCGCGGTTCAACACCGCGCTGGGCCGGATCGGCAATCTCGGTTCCGACGGCCGGCCGATCATCGGACTGGACTCCCGCGACCTGTTGGAGATCGTGCTCCAGGCCAGCCCGGACGGCTATCTCGTCCCCGCGCACATCTGGACGCCGTGGTTCTCGGCGCTGGGTTCCAAGTCCGGTTTCGACGCGATCGCTGACTGTTATCTTGACCTCGCGGACTATATTTTCGCCGTGGAAACCGGCCTCTCCAGCGACCCCGAGATGAACTCTCGCGTGTCTTCGCTGGACCGGTACACGATGATGAGCAATTCCGACGCGCATTCCCCGCCGATGCTCGGCCGCGAGGCGACGGCCTTCTCCACTCCTTTCGACTATTTCGCCATTCGCGACGCCCTGCGCACCAGGTCGGGCTACGAGGGCACGCTGGAGTTCTTCCCCGAGGAGGGGAAATACCACGCCGACGGCCACCGCAACTGCGACGTGGTGCTCAGCCCCAGCGAGACCATCAAGCTCGGCGGGAAGTGCCCGGTGTGCGGCAAACCGGTGACCGTGGGCGTGCTGAGCCGAATCGAGGCGCTCGCCGACCGGCCGGCGACCCCGTCCCCCGCCGCGACCAGCATCATCCCGCTGCCGGAGATCCTCGGCGAGCTCAACGGGGTCGGCCCGAAGACGAAGACCGTCGCCACGAAGATCGACGCGCTGGTCAACGAGCTGGGCCCCGAGTTCGAGATCCTGACCGGCACCCCGATCGAGGATGTCGCGAAGGTCGGCGGCGAGCTGCTCGGCGAGGCCATCGACCGGCTGCGGCGCGGCGACGTGCGCCGCGAGTCCGGCTACGACGGGGAGTACGGCGCGATCCGGCTCTTCGACCCCGCGGAGCTGCGCGCCGAGGCGACCCTGTTCGACGGCCTGTTCGAGAAGGTCCCGGCCCCGAAGAAGCCGAAGAAGCCCAAGGTCGTCGTCGAGCCGGAGTTCGACTACGACCTGGAGCCGCGCCCCGAGCCCCGCGACCTGCCGGCGCCCTCCCCCCACGAGCCGATGGAGCCCGTCCTGCTCGGCATGGAGGAGGTCGGCACCGGGCTGCTCGACCGGCTCGACGCGATGCAGCGGGTGGCCGCCTCGGCGTCCTCCGGGGCGATGCTGATCGTGGCCGGGCCGGGCACCGGCAAGACCCGCACCCTGACCCACCGGATCGCGTATCTGGTGGCGGAGCTGGGCGTGGCCCCCTCGTCCTGCCTGGCGATCACGTTCACCCGGCGGGCGGCCGGCGAGCTGGCCGAGCGGCTGCACGCGCTGCTCCCCGACCGGGCCGCCGAGCTCGACGTCGGCACGTTCCACAGCCTCGGGATGGGCATCCTCCGCGAGCACCACGACCGGTTCGGGCTGCCGGCCGACTTCCAGGTCACCTCCGAGGAGGACGTGCCCGACGGCTTCGTCAGCATGGACGACCTGATCAACCTGCCGGTCCAGCTGCTGTCGGCGGACCCGGTGCTGGCGGACAGATACCAGGCGCGCTGGCCGTGGATCTTCGTGGACGAGTACCAGGACGTGGACGAGGCGCAGTACAAGCTGTTGACGCTGCTGTGCCCGCCCGACGGCAACCTGTACGCGATCGGCGACCCCGACCAGGCCATCTACGCCTTCCGGGGCGCGGACGTGAAGTACTTCCTCCGGTTCGCCGAGGACTTCCCCCAGGCCCGCACGGTCCGCCTGACCCGCAACTACCGCTCGGCCGCCCCGATCCTGGCGGCGGCCGTGCAGGCCATCGCGCCCGGCTCGCTCGTGCAGGGCCGGATCCTGGAGCCGGCCCGCCGCGACCCGGACCCGACGCTGGTCGGGCTCTACTCGGCGTCGAGCGAGGCCGACGAGGCCGACCACGTGGTCCGCACGATCGAGGAGCTGGTCGGCGGGTCCTCGCACCACGCGATCGACTCGGGCCGGGCATCGGGGAACACCACGCTGGAGGTCGGTTTCGCCGACATCGCCGTCCTCTACCGCACGGACGCACAGGCCAAGCCCCTGCTCGCGGCCTTGGAGCGTGCCGGCATCCCGGTGCAGAAGCGCTCGCACAACCGGCTCACGGACCGGGCCGGCGTCCGGGCCATCGCCCGCGAGCTGCCGTTCCTGACCGGCACCGTGGCCGCCAGGATCCGGGCCGCCGCCGCGGGGCTCACCTCCGGCACCCTCGCCGGGGCCGGGCTGGAGGCCGCCGACGTGCACACGGCCGTCGAGCTGCTGGCCCCGCTGGCCCGGCGCTGCGGGGACGATCTGGACCAACTGCTCACCGAGCTGCGGACCGGGGCGGAGGTCGACGCCCTCGACCCCCGCGCCGATCAGGTGACGCTGCTCACCCTGCACGCGGCGAAGGGCCTGGAATTCCCGGTCGTGTTCATGGTCGGCTGCGAGAACGGCCTGCTCCCGCTGCGGTTCCCGGGTCAGGAATCCGACGAGGCCGAGGAGCGACGGCTCTTCTTCGTAGGATTGACCAGGGCACAGGACCGCCTGTATCTGTCACATGCGGCCCGGCGGTTTCGGCACGGGGCTGAACGGGAGCTGCCGCCCAGTCCGTTCCTGTCAGCGATCGATGCGTCACTCCTGGCCCGACGGGGAGCCGGAGTTTCCCGCCGAAAACCCCGCGACCAGCAGTTGCGGCTGCTCTAGACCCCTCAAGGAGAACCATGTCGAACTACGGGCCGCCGCCCGGGGATCCCGGGCATCAGCAGCCGTACGGTCCGCCGCCCCCGCCGAACGACCCGTACGCCGCGCCTCCCACGTCGCCGTACGGCCCGGGTGCCCCCCAGCAGCCGCCGACGTACGGCCCCGGCGCGCAGGGCGGCTACGGCCCGCCCCCGCCGAGCGACCCGTACGGCCCGCCGCAGCCGCCGCAGAACGACCCGTACGGCCAGCCGTCGCAGGACCCGTACCGCCAGCCACCGCAGCAGAACGACCCCTACGCCGCCCCGCAGCCGCCGCCGAACTACGGCCAGCAGCCCCAGCAGCCGAGCTACGGCCAGCCCTACGGCCAGCCGCAGTACGAGCCGACCCAGCCGTACGCCGGCCAGCCGATGTCCGGTCCGCCCATGTCCGGTCCACCGATGTCGGGTCCGCCGATGTCCGGTCCGCCCATGCAGCAGCCGGGCTGGAGCGACCCGCAGCCGTGGACCCAGGCCGCCCCGCCGAAGAAGAGCAGGACCGGCCTGGTCGTCGGCATCATCGTGCTGGTGTTCGTGCTGCTCCTGGCCTGCGGCCTCGGTGGGTACCTCGTGCTGAAGAACAACGACAAGAAGAAGGACCCGACCCCGACGCCCACCCCGTCGGCGAGTTCCTACTCCCCGTCGCCCTCGCCGTCCCCGACCGTGTCGAAGACCCCGGACAAGACGACGGCGCTGCGGGCGATCACGCCGGGCAAGTGCATCAAGAACGCCGGCACCGACGACTCCCCGGACATCTCGATCGTGACCTGCGGCGCGGGCACGTACGAGGTGCTGAAGAACGTCCCCGGCAAGGCCGACGCCAAGGCGTGTGACGGGGTGGCCGGCTACACGACGAGCTACACCAGCAAGAACACGGTGTACGAGTCGCTGAGCTTCACCCTCTGCCTGAAGTCCCGCACGTCGTAGCCACGGAGAAGCGGGTCCGCTCCAGCGGACCCGCTTCTTTGTGCGTGGCGATATCTAGGGTTTTTGCTAGATGCCTTTAGAGCGGCCTAGCGGTAGACCAGGCCCGACAGCCGCCACGCCAGCATCCGCCGGAAGGCCGGGATCGTGGCCAGCCCCCTGATCAGCAGGTTCCGCAGCGGCCGGAGCGCGCGCGGCACCGTGGCCACCCGGGTCATCCGGTCGGTGAAGGCCACGACCTGCTCGGCGACCGGTCGGCGACTCGCCGTGTACCCGTCGAGCACCGACTCCGGGGCCCCGCCCAGCACGGCCACCAGCGCCCCGGCCAGCCGCACCGCGTCCTGGATGCCGGTGTTCATGCCCTGCCCGCCGGCCGGGCTGTGCACGTGCGCGGCGTCCCCGGCGAGCAGCACCCGGCCCGACCGGTAGCTGTCGGCGACCCGGTGGTGCACCCGGAACCGCGAGCCCCAGGCGATCTCCTCCACGACCATCCGGTGGTCGCGCCGCCCCCGCGCGTCGAGGAGCCCCTGGATGTAGGCCACGTCCGGGTGCTCCGGCGCGTCGTCCACCGTGGCCACCACCCGCACCGTGCCGTTGGGCAGCGGCGCGGTCACGAGAATGCCGTCCCGGGAGAAGTAGAGCCCGGCCTCGGCAGCCGGCATCTCGCCCCGCAGCCGCACGTCGGCGAGCGAGAACGAGTCGGCGTACGTGCCGCCGGTGAACCCGATCCCCGCCTGCTCGCGGACCGTGCTGTGCATCCCGTCGGCCCCGACGATGTAACGCGCCCGGATCTCCGTCCCGTCGTCGAGGGTGGCCGCGCCGGTCTCCGCGTCGAGGGTGACCAGCGCCCTGGGCCGCAGCACGGTCCCGCCGAGCGCCGTGAACCGCGCCAACAGGATCTCCTCGGTCTGGAACTGCGGAATGAACACCATCTGCGGGTACTTCGTCGGCAGCCCACCGAACCGCACCTCCACCAGCACGGTGTCGCGGTCCCGCAGCACGAACCGGTCGGAGTGCAGCCCGGCGGCGACGATCTCCTCGGCGACCCCGAGCTCGTCGAGGACCTCCAGGGTGCGGGAGTGCACGACACCAGCCCGGGAGGTGTTGGCGCCCTCGGCCAGCCGGTCGATGACGGTGACGTCGACGCCGCGCTGGGCGAGCATGCCGGCGAGGGTGAGGCCGGTCGGTCCTGCGCCGACCACGAGTACGTCTGTGCTGAGCATCGGGGGCTCCCTGGAAAGTCAACGGCTGTTGACTTGAAAGGTAGGCGTACCCGTCGAGGTTGTCAACGCTTGTTGGCCTACGGATGTTGACCTATGGTGGACGCCATGACTGACACCGGCCCGGACCAGCCCGCCCGCCGCTCCGACCGCACCCGGGCCGCGATCCTCACCGCGGCCCGGGAACGCTTCGCGGCCGACGGCTACGAGAAGGCCACCATCCGGTCCATCGCCGCCGACGCCGACATCGACCCGGCCATGGTGATGCGCTACTACGGCAACAAGGAGGGCCTGTTCGCCGCGGCGGCCCAACTCGACCTCCGCCTCCCCGACCTGCGCGCCCTCGACCGGCCCGAGATCGGCGCGACCCTCGCCGGCCACCTCTTCGACCGCTGGGAGCACGACGACGCCCTGGTCGCGATGCTCCGCGCCGGGGTCACCAACCCCGAGGTCCTCGACCGGCTCCGTGAGATCTTCGCCAGCCAGGTCGGCTCGGCCGTCGCGGCCGTGTGCCCCGACGACGCCCCGACCCGGGCCGGCCTCGTCGCCACCCAGGCCCTGGGCCTGGCCCTGTGCCGGTACGTGCTGAAACTCCCGCCGGTCGTCGCCCTCACACGCGAGGCTGCCGTCACCTGGCTCGGCCCGACCTTCCAGCGCTACATCACGGAGTAGCGAGCCCGAGCCCACGGCCGAACACGGCCCGTCCGCCCGGTAGAACGCGGCCCGTCCGCGCGATCCAACGTGGCCTGTCCGCGCGGGCCAAGGCGGCACCGCCGCGCGGGCCGGCGCGGCACCTCCGCGCCGGCTAACGTGGCCGGCATGCGCACCGACGACTGGCTGGCCGACACCCGCACCTCCTACGACACCGTGGCCACCAGCTACGCCGACCTGCTGCGCGACGCCCTCGCGACCGCCCCCGACGACCAGGCGGAACTGGCCCGGTTCGCCGACATGGTGCTCGCCGCAGGCGGCGGCCCGGTGGCCGACATCGGCTGCGGTCCCGGCCGGTTCACCCGCCACCTGCGCGACCTGGGCCTCGACGCCTCAGGGATCGACCTGTCACCCGGCATGATCGAGGTGGCCCGGCGCGAACATCCGGGCATCCGGTTCGAGGTGGGCTCCATGACGGACCTCGACCTCCCCGACTCCTCCGTCGCCGGCATCCTCGCCTGGTTCTCGCTCATCCACGTCCCCGACGCCGAGGTCCCGACGGTCTTCGCACACTTCCACCGGGCCCTGCGCCCCGACGGCGTCCTCATGCTGGGCTTCTTCACCGGCGACGAGACCCGGCTGAAGACGGAGGGCTACGGCGGCCACCCGATGAAGGTGCACGTCCACCGCCGCCGCGCTGCCGTCGTGGCGTCCTGGCTCGAAGCGGCCGGCTTCACGGTCGTGACCGAACTCCACCGCGTCGAAGGCAGATCCGCCGGAGCAACCATCTTCGCCCGCCGAAACCCCACCACCTGATGGTCAGGCCGGGGTCTGGCGGAGGTAGCGGCCGAAGTGGGGAACCGTGAACGCCACCGTGCCGCGTTCGCCCGAATAGATCAACCCCTTCTTGATCAGGGCGTCCCGCGCCGGGGACAGGCTCGCCGGCTTCCGCCCGAGGCTCCGCGCGATCTCCGCCGTCGGCACCGCCTCGACGTCCCCCAGCTCCGCCATCGTGCGCATGTACTCCCGCTCGGCCGGCGTCGCCCGGTCATACCTCGACCCGAAGAACCCCACGGCCAGTTCCGCCTCCGCCTCCGGGCCGGCCATCCGCACGTCGTCGGCCGTGATCGGGCTGCGCGGGGCGTGGTCCCACACCGACTTGCCGTACGCCTGGATGAAGTAGGGGTAGCCACCCGAGCGTTCGTACAACTCGATCAGGGCTTTCTCGTCGAACTCCACGTTCTCCCGGCGCGCCGGCAGCGTCAGCGCCAGGTCGGCGGACTCGCGCCCGAGCCGGTCGATCCGCAGGTACCGGAACAGCCGCTCCGAGTAGGACTTGCTCGCCGACAGCACCGCCGGCAGGTGCGGCAGGCCGGCGCCGACGACGATCAGGGGCGCGCCGGTCTGGGACAGCTCGTGGCACGCCGCGCACAGCGCCGACACGTCCACGGCCGGCAGGTCCTGGAGTTCGTCGATGAAGACGGCGATTCCGGTGCCCACCTCCGTGGCGACCCCGGCCGCGGCGGTGAACAGTTCGACCAGGTCGATCTCGATGTCCCCGGAGTCGGCCCGGCCCGGGGTGTGCGGCACGTCGATGCCCGGGGACCAGCGGTCCTTGAGCTTGGTGTCGGCGGCGTTGACCTTCAGCGCGAAGGATTTCAGCACCCCGAGGAACTCGTCGATCCGGGCCGGTGACGGGTGCCGGGGCGCGAGTTCGCGGACGGCCATGTGCAGGGCGGCGGTCAGTGGCCGGCGGAGGGACTGGTCGGGGCGGGCCTCCAACTTGCCCGTGCCCCAGTGGGCGGCGATCGCCTGGCTGCGCAGGGTGTTCAGCAGCACGGTCTTGCCGACGCCGCGCAGGCCGGTGAGGATCAGGCTGCGTTCCGGCCGGCCCCTGGCGACCCGTTCGAGGACGATCTCGAAGGCGTCGAGTTCGCGGTCCCGGCCGGCCAGCTCCGGGGGGCGCTGGCCGGCGCCGGGCGCGTACGGATTCCGGATCGGCTCCATCCTCGGAGAGTATCCAGCTGTCTAGCGACAGGGGTAGAACCCGCTAGAAGATGTCACACGGCCCAGCCGACGGCCTCGCACCAGAACCGGGCGACGAACGCCCCCGGATCCTCGCCCCACGCCCGCCACGCGTCCTGGAACTCCGCCATCTCCGCCGCCGTGGCCCAGCCCCCGGCCACGGCCTTCTCCACCGCCGTCGGATAGCCCAGCGTCGAGGCCGTGAACGTGCCGATGCCCGCGACCTCCTCGGCCGTGCCGTGGTGCGTGACCCGCGCGTACCCCTCGCAGCGTTCGAAGCCGGCTTCGGCCAGCAACGACCGCAGTCGCTTGCCCACATACGGGTCGCTGTTGGCGCGCAACTTGCGCATGACGTCGTAGGAGCGCTCGATCACGGGACCTTTCGGGTACAGCAGCTCGCCGTCCCAGTCCGCGTCGATCACCCCGATCACCGCGCCGGGCCGGGCCACCCTGCGGGCCTCGCGGAGCACGGCGAGGGGGTCCGGGACGTGTTGCAGCAGCGCGCTGGCGAAGATCGCGTCGAAGCTGGCGTCCGGGAACGGCAGGTCGTGCACGTCGCCGGTGACCAGGGTGATGTCGTGTTCGCCGTCGGGCAGGCCGGGGTCCAGATCGATCCCGGTTGTCGGGCCGGGGGCGACGGCCGCGGCGAGGCCGACGGTGATCGAGCCGGGGCCGCAGCCCAGGTCGAGCAGCGCCATCCCGGGCCGCAGGTGCGGGAGGAGGAACGCGGCGTGCGTGTCGGCGGTGCGGCGGGCGAAGTTGGCGCGCCGGTTGCGGAAGCTCTCCTGCTGGGTTTTTTCCATGGGCCGGACATTCGCACGCTTCAGTGGATGACCGCCATCTATTTTGCCTTTAAGGGCAATTAACCCATTCTTCGGTACCGTCGGTGAACGTCTGCCGCTTCCAGATCGGCAACCGCGCCTTGACCTCGTCCACCAGCCGCGCGCACGCCTCGAACGCCGCGCCCCGGTGCGCGGTGCACACGGCGGCCACCAGGGCCACGTCGCCGATCTCCAGCGGACCGATCCGGTGGCTGACCGCGACCGCGTACACGGCCGGGTCGGCGGCCAGTTCGGCGGCGACCTCGGCGAGGATCGCGGCGGCGGTCGGGTGGCCCTCGTACTCCAGGGACGTCACCTGGCGGCCGTGGTCGTGGTCGCGCACCACGCCGCGGAAGGTCACGACGGCCCCGCCCCGGGAGTCGGCCACGAACTTCTCGTGCGCGGCGACGTCCAGCGGCTCAGAGGTGACCTCGGTGTGGATCATGCGAGCTCTCCCGGGTACAGCGGCAGGGGTGCCAGCTCCACGACCGTACCCGCCGTGCCGTGCGCGCCCGGCGGGATCACGGCGAAACCGACGGCCCGGGCCAGCCCGCGCAGCATCGACGAGCCGGCGTGCGGCAGCGCGTGCGCCAGCCCGTCGGCGTCGAGCCGGACCAGGGCCAGGTGCGTGTAGTCGCCCCGCCCCGGAATGTCCGATCCGAGGGTGACCCTGGGCAGGTCCGCGCGCCGGCCGGTCAGCCCGGCGAGCAGCGGGGCGACGAGCGAGACCAGCGCGACGACCGCCGACTGCGGATTGCCGGGCAGGCCGCCGAGGAACTTCCCCCCGGGCAGCCTGGCCAGCAGCATCGGGAACCCCGGCCGCACCTTGGCGGTGTTCACCACGTACTCCGCGCCGAGCGCCGCCAGCGCCGGGTGCAGGTGGTCCACCGGCCCGTGCATCGTGCCGCCCGTCGTGCACACCAGGTCAGCCCTGGTCAGGGCCGCCTCGATCGCGGCGATGTGCGCCTCCAGGGTGTCCTTGACCGGGGGCTCGACCGGGGCGACCTCGCAGCCGTACCGCGCGAGCCACGCCGGCAGCTGCGGCCCCAGCGCGTCGCGGACCCGGCCGGCGCCCGGCAGCCCCTCGGTGAGCAGCTCGTCGCCGAAGACCAGCAGCTCGGCGCGCAACGGACGGCGGACGGCGAGCGCGTGGTACCCGCAGGACGCCGCGAGCCCGATCACGCCGGGCGTCACCGGGGTACCGGCCGACAGCAACTCCTCGCCCCGCGCCGCCTCCTCGCCGACGTCCCGCCAGTCGCGCATGGCCCGCGCCTCGCCCCGGACCCCGTCCGGACCGGTGCTCGACTCCTCGATCCGGACGATCGCCGTCACCCCGCCCGGCACCGAGGCCCCGGTCGCGATCTCGACGCACGTGCCGTCCTCGTCCAGCGGCCCCGGGTCGTCCCCGGCCAGCACCCGGCCCACGACCCGCCACGGCTGCGCGCCCCGCCCGGCCCATCCGTCCACACTGGACGTCGGGAACGCCGGCAGGTCCGTCAACGTCACGAGGGGCTCGGCCAGGGTACGACCGTCGGCCAGCCCCAGCGGCACGGTCTCGGTCACCGGCGGGACGGCCGCCCCGGCGGCGTGGCAGGCGGCACGCGCCTCGGCCCAGGTCAACATCAGTGGTCGCCTCCGCTCAACTGCGACACCGCGTGCGCCAGCAGCGGACCCAGCACCGCCAGGCCGTCGCGGGCGCCCCCGGTCGAGCCGGGCAGGTTCACCACCAGCGTACGACCGGCCACCCCGGCCAGGCCCCTCGACAGCGCGGCCGTGGGCACCTTCGCGTACGCCCGGATGGCCTCGGCGATCCCCGGCACCTGGTAGTCCAGCAGGGGGCGGGTCTCGTCCGGGGTGCGGTCGGTGGGGGTGATACCCGTGCCGCCGCTGGTCAGGATCACGTCCGCGTGGTCGAACACCGCGGCGCGGATCGCCTCGCCGACCGCGGCGCCGTCGGGGACCACGACCGGGACGTCGACCTCGAAGCCGAGCGCGCGCAGGCCGGTGACCAGGATGGGGCCGGAGGTGTCCTCGTAGACCCCGGCGGCGGCCCGGTTGGACGCGACGATCACGACGGCTCTCACGAGCGCACCCACTCGCCGGTCTTGCCGCCCAGCTTGCGGGTCACCCGTACCCCGTCAAGAGAGGCCGCCGGGTCCACGGCCTTGATCATGTCGATCAGGGCGAGCCCGGCGGCGGCCACGGCCGTCAGGGCCTCCATCTCGACCCCGGTCCGGTCGGCGGTCCTGGTGGTCACCGAGATCTCCACCCGGTCCACGCCCGGCGTCAGGTCGACCGTGACGCCGTGCAGCGCGATCGGATGGCAGAGCGGAATGATGTCCGGCGTCTTCTTCGCGCCCATGATGCCCGCCAACCGGGCCACGGCCAGCGCGTCGCCCTTCGGCAGCCCGCCCGACTGGAGCAGGCCGATCACCTCGGTCGTCGTCACCACGGCGCCGACGGCGGTGGCGCTGCGCGCGGTCACGTCCTTCGCCGAGACGTCCACCATCCGGGCGGCCCCGGCGGCGTCGACGTGCGTCAACCCTCGTTCGCTGCTCGCGCTCATGCCGCCCATTCTGCCCGTTCGTGATCGAGCGGATAGGTTGGGCCCGTGGCTGCGCACTGGATGAGACGGGCGAACCGGGCAGGTGGCGGCGTCGCCGTCGACCTCGGGCTCTACGTGCTGTCGGCGGGTTTCGCCTGGCTCACCGCCAGCTCGAACCTGCCGGCGCACAGACCGTGGGGGGCGATCGCCGCCATCGGGTACGCCGTCGCCGCGCTCGCGGCCCTCGTCCAGTTGATCACCCGGAGCCGGGGCGGGCGGGGAGCCGTCGTCCTCGGCACCTGGGGCGCGGTGTGCCTGCTCCCGCTGCTGTACGAGGCCGCCCAGCGGGCCGGCGGGCACGTCGACCGGGCCCAGGAGGAGGTGCTGGTCGTCGAGACCTCCGGCATCCGGATGCTGGAGACCGGCAGCCCGTTCCTGAGCCGGGCGGACATCGCGGCCCTCCCCGAGCCCCTGCTGGGCTACACGCCGTACCAGCCGGCGATGGCGGTGTTCGGGCTGCCGCGAGCGGTGCTGGGCACGCACTGGTACACCGATGCGCGGGTGTTCTTCGCTCTGGTCACAGGGCTGTGCCTGTATCTGGCGCTCCGGACCGACCCGCCCGCTGCGGTGCCGCGCACGGGAGCGGTGATCGGGCGGGTGCGTGCGCTGCAGGCGCTCACCGTGCTGCCCGTCGCCGCGTTGACTCTCGCGACCGGCGGCGACGACCTGCCGGTGCTCGCGTTGACGCTGCTCGGGCTCGCCTACCTCGCCCGGGGCCGGGACACCGCCACCGGCGTCACCCTCGGCATCGCGGCGTCCCTCAAACTCTTCGCCTGGCCGGTCGCGGCCGTCGTCCTGATCGCCCGGCTGCTCACCCTGCGGTCCGATGCGCCGGGCACCGGCCGGAGCACTCCGACGGGCGGCGCGGACACCGACATGGGCGGCTCGGACGCCGGCCGTGGCCTCGTGCGGCTCGCCGTCCCGATGCTCGCCATCCCGGTCGTGACCGCGCTCCCGGCGCTGCTCGTCAACCCGGCGGCCTTCGTCGAGAACGTGCTGAAGTTCCCCCTGGGCCACGGCCTGGTCAAGAGCCCGGCGGCGAGCCCGCTGCCGGGACACCTGATCACTGAGAACGTGCCCGGTGGCCGGTACATCGCCCTCGGCCTGCTCGGGCTCGCGGCCCTCGCGCTCGGCTGGTGGCTGCTCCGCCGGCCACCACGCACGGCGGCGGCCGCAGCCGCGGTGTGCGCCACCGGACTGCTGACCGCCATGATGCTGATGCCCGCGACCCGGTTCGGCTACTTGCTCTACCCGGCCGCGTACGCGCTGTGGATCCCGTTCCTGGGCTCCCTCGGTCCTGTGAGGGAGCCCGACCCCGTCTAGTTAGACGGCGTTGTACGGGTTCTGGTTCGCGTCCCCGTAGTGCACGGTGTCGAAGTTGCCGTCGTAGTTCGAGTCGGTGGTGGTGTTCCACTGACCGTCCTCGTCGGAGTCCGTCTTCACCGAGTCGTACTTCTCGTCCAGGTTGTTGTCGTCGTAGACGGTGTCGACCCGGCCGTTGTAGTTGTTATCGGCCACCACGTGGTCGAACGTGCCGTCCTCATTGGTGTCGACGCCCGCGAGGTCGGTGTTCCCGTCGTGGTTGCGGTCGGCCACCTCGTGGTCCTGCCAACCGTTGTGGTTGGTGTCCCCGGTGTGCGTCTCGAACGAACCGTCGAAGTTGTTGTCGTACTCCGCCGACTCGATCAGCCCGTCGCCGTCGTGGTCGTGACCCACGAAGTCGGTGTGCCCATCGTGGTTCTGGTCGACCAGGATGTTGTACCCACCAGAGCCGTCCGACTCGATGGTGTGTGCATCCCAGGTGCCGTCGCCGTCAGCGTCAACAGTGGTGTCGTAGCCGTCGCTCATGGTGAGTAGTCCTAACTAGTTGTTGGCGAAGGGGTTCGGCGAGTGACCGGCGAGCGGGTTGGTCTCCACGTCACCGTAGTGCACCGTGTCGTAGGTGCCATCGAAGTTCGTGTCCGTCGTCGTTACGTTGGCCTGACCGTCCTGGTCGTAGTCCTTCGCGTCGAAGTCGGCGTTGCCGTCGTAGTTGGTGTCCAGGGTGCTGTGGTCCACGACGCCGTCGTAGTTGTCGTCGGCGTAGACGGCGTCGACGCGCTGGTCGTCGTTGCGGTCCAGCGAGTTGGTGTCGAAGCGGCCGTCGTGGTTGCGGTCACCCAGCTGCTGGTCGGCGTCGCCGTCGTCGTCGCGGTCGATCGTCGCGGTGTCGAGGTCGTGGCCGGCGCCGTACTGGTGGGTGTAGCCGACCTCGTCGTTGCCGTCGCCGTCCAGGTCGGTGCCCGCGTAGTTGGCGAATCCGTCGTGGTCGGTGTCCACGACCGTCTCGGTGTGACCGTCGCTGTAGTCGGCGGTGATGCCGTTGTCGGCCGAGCCGTCGTGGTCGAAGTCGAACTCGCTCATTTTTCGCTCCTTGCGGGGTGGCTGTGTGTCACCACGATACGAAAGCGGAACAAGTTTTAGCTCCCGGGTTCGTGCCACCCCCAACAGGTACCGTTGCCTGATGCAGATCACCTGTCCGAAGTGCCACGCCGAGATGCGTCAGTACGAGCGCAGTGGCATCGTCATCGACCAGTGCACCGAGTGCCGCGGCGTGTTCCTCGACCGTGGTGAGCTGGAGAAAATCATCCAGGGCGAGGGCGCGTCCAGCAGCCGCAGCTCCCAGCCCCAGGGCTCGCACGCCCCGCCGCCGCCCCCGCCGCCACCGGCCGCGTACCCGGCCCAGCCGCACCAGCCGCAGCCCGGCTACGGCTACCCGCCGCCCCCGCCCCCGCCCCCGCCCCCGGTCTACGGACAGCCCGCCTACGGCCACGGGCACGTCAGCCACGGCCACGGCCACGTGAGCCACGGGTACCGGCACGGCCACCACGGCTACCGGCACGGGCACTACCGCCGCAAGGGTTTCCTGCACGACCTGTTCGACTAACGGTTACCGAGAGTCGTCGAGGGGGCTCCCAGGAGCCCCCTCGCTCGCGTGCCGCCGGGGCCGTGCGGGGCGACGGCGAGGTCCCGGTACCGGAAAAGGGATCCTGAGATCGACGCCGGGGAGCGGCGCAGCACCTCGGGCACGGGCTCGGCGACGTAGACGGCGCGGGTTCGGCTAGACGATCGCCATGTCCACGAACTGCGACAGGTGCAGCTGCGCCGCCACGGTGATCGTGTCCGTCGGCCCGTTACGGTGCTTCGCCACGATGAAGTCCGCCTCGCCCGCGCGCGGCGACTCCTTGTCGTAGTAGTCGTCACGGTGCAACAGGATCACGACGTCGGCGTCCTGCTCGATCGAGCCGGACTCACGCAGGTCGGACAGCTGCGGTCGCTTGTCCGTCCGCTGCTCGGGACCACGGTTCAGCTGACAGGCCGCGATCACCGGGCACTGGATCTCCTTGGCCAGCAGCTTCAGCCCACGGGAGATCTCCGCGACCTCCTGCTGGCGGCTCTCGGTCTTCTTCGGCGAGCTCATCAGCTGCAGGTAGTCGACGCAGACCAGCTTGAGGTCGTTGCGCTGCTTCAACCGGCGGGCCTTGGCCCGGATCTCCATCAGCGTCATGTTGGGCGTGTCGTCCACGAACAGCGGGGCCTCGCTGATCTCGCCCATCCGGCGGGCCAGCTTCGTCCAGTCGTCGTCGGACAGCTGCCCGGACCGCAGCACGTGCAACGGCACCCGCGCCTCGGCCGACAACAGACGCATCACGATCTCGATCTTGCTCATTTCCAGGCTGAACAACGCACTGGCCAGCCCGTGCTTCAATGACGCAGATCGGGCGAAATCCATTGCAATGGTCGATTTACCCAAACCGGGCCTACCGGCCACAATGACCAGTTGGCCCGGGTGCAGCCCGCCGAGGAGCCGGTCGAGATCCGTGAAACCCGTCGGCACCCCCGTCATCGCCCCACCGGCGGCCCCGATCGCCTCGATCTCGTCCAACGTCGGCTGGAGCAGATCGCTGAGGACCGAGTAGTCCTCGCTGACCCGCTTCTCCGTCACGTCGTAGATCGCCTGCTGGGCGAGGTCCACCACGTCGTCGACGTCCCGGCCGGCACCGGCCCCGGCGCCGTACCCGAGTTGGACCACGCGGGTGCCGGCCTCGACCAGGCGGCGGAGGATGGCGCGCTCGGCGACGATCCGCGCGTAGTAGGAGGCGTTGGCGGCCGTCGGGACCATGTTGACGAGCGTGTGCAGGTACGGCACGCCGCCGACCCTGCCGATCTCGCCGGCGTCGGTGAGCGCGGCGGCCACCGTGATCGGGTCGGCGGGCTCGCCCCGGCCGTACAGGTCGAGGATCGTGTCGAAGATGGTCGCGTGGACCGGCTTGTAGAAGTCGGGCAGGCGGAGGATCTCGACGACGTCGGCGATGGCGTCCTTGCTCAGCAGCATGCCGCCCAGGACGCACTGCTCGGCGGCCACGTCCTGCGGCGGGGTGCGGTCGTAGCCGGCGCCGTCGTAGGTGTTCATCGGTGGTGCGTCGATGGGCTTCACGTTGTCCGATATGGCCACACCGTCCCCCTCACCTGCGGCTATGCACGAGTGTTCGCCGCTGCGCCCCCCGATGGGCGCCGACGCGCCGGGAGCATTCGTCTGACACTAGGAACCCGCAGCCCCACAGCCAAATCTGCCTGTGGATAACTCTGTGGATAACCTGTGGATAAGTGGCCTCTGGCGGTGCATAACCTGTGGACAGCCTGTGCACAACTTCTGTGGATAACTTGTCCACAGGCCTCTGAACTGGGAAAACAATCCCCACAGCCTGTGGACGAAAGATAGTCCGGCGTGTCGCGATCTACGGCGTGTCGGAACTCGGCGCAGAACCGCCCGAACGGCGGATGGATACAGGTCACGGAATGAGGAATAATGCCGGACGTGGACAAAGGCATCGGAACCTGGGACGGCCCTCGACACCGGGACCCCGCCTCCGCCGAACGCAGGGTGCTACCAGCCATGATGGCCACGGCCGGATGGTATCTGGTGCCGGCCTTCCTCTTCGTGCTGTGGTTCCTGTTCTTCTCCCGGACGTCGACCGGCGCCGGCATTCACCTCAAGCCGGCCGTGGTCCTCACAGCCGTCGGCCTGGGGCTGGTCCTCGCGGTCCCGCTGCGGATGATGACCCGGGGCTGGCAGGCGATGACGGTGGGCTTCGCGGCCTCGGTGATCAGCGCGGGCCTCACCACGATCCTGTTCACGGGCGTCGGCACCACCTGAGCCCGGCACGATCAGAGCCCGGCACGACCTGAGCCCCGGCGCGGCATCCTGCCCCGGCTCGGGACCGGCACCACCTGGGTCCCGAAACGCCAGCTCAACACCACGAACACCATCCGGTTACGGCGGTCCCCGACCCTGTTCTCGCGGCCCAGCCCAGCGTGGCCACTCCCGGGCGCACAACGCGGAGCGGCGGCCCACCCCTGAGGGATGAGCCGCCGCTTCGCGTGGAACTACTTGGCGACAGCCACCTTGACGGTGAACTTGGCCGTGACCTCCGGGTGCAGCTTGACCTGCACCTGGTGGTCACCGAGCGCCTTGATGGCGTTCTTCAGCTCGACGCGACGACGGTCCAGGATCGGACCGCCGGCGGCCTTGACCGCGTCGACGATCTCGGCGGCCGTGATCGAGCCGAACAGCCGGCCACCGTTGCCGGCACGGGCCGCGAGGCCGTACGTGCGCGACTCGAGGGCGGCCTTGATCTCGTTGGCGTGCCCGAGGTCGCGGACCTCGCGAGCCGCGCGGGCCCGCTTGATCGTGACGACCTGCTTCTCGGCACCCTTGGTCCAGCCGATGGCGAGGCCCTGGGGGAGAAGGTAGTTACGGCCGTAGCCGTCCTTCACCTCGAGGACGTCGCCGGGAGCACCGAGGTTCGAAACTTCCTGAGTCAGGATGATCTTCATGTCGGCCCTCCTTAGCGGGACTGCGCGGTGTACGGCAGCAGGGCCATCTCCCGCGCGTTCTTGATAGCGCGGGCGACCTGCCGCTGCTGCTGGCTGCTCACCCCGGTGACCCGGCGGGCACGGATCTTGCCCCGGTCGGAGATGAACTTGCGCAGGAGCGCCGTGTCCTTGTAATCGATGTAGGTGATGCCCTCCTTGTCGAGAGGGTTCACCTTCTTCTTCGGCTTGCGGGTGGACGGAGGCTTAGCCATGGTCCATAACTCCTTTTAGAACTCGGCTCGTCGCTGCCGCACTGGGACCGACGTCGGACGTCGGAGCCGGTGCTGGCTTAGAACGGGGGCTCGTCGCTGAACGAAGATGAGCCCGATCCCTGACCGCCACTGCTGGAGCCGCCGGCCGGAGCCGCGGAGGCCCACGGGTCGTCGTTGGCGAAACCGCCACCGCCGCCCGAGTTGCCACCGGAGGCGCCGAAGCCGCCACCACCACCGCCTGAGCCGCGGGACATCTTCTGAATCTTCGCTGTCGCGTACTTCAGCGAGGGTCCGACTTCCTCGACGTCCAGCTCGTACACCGTGCGCTTTTCGCCCTCACGGGTCTCGTACGAGCGCTGCTTGAGACGACCCTGCACGATCACCCGTGTGCCACGGGTCAGCGTCTCGGCGACGTTTTCGGCCGCCTGACGCCAGATCACGCAGGAGAGGAACAGCGCTTCGCCGTCCTTCCACTGGTTCGTCTCACGATCCATCACCCGGGGTGTCGAGGCGATGCGGAATTTCGCGACCGCTGCGCCCGACGGGGTGAATCGAAGCTCCGGGTCGTCGACCATGTTGCCGACGACCGTGATGATGGTCTCTCCTGCCACGGCTACTCCTTGTGTGTGGAGACCAGAGTCGCACCTGGGTACGACAGGACCGGGCGCCACGCGGTCGACCGACCGCGCGACAGAACTACCTAGCGGGTCTCCGGCCGGATCACCTTGGTACGGAGGATGGCCTCGTTGAGGCTGAGCTGACGGTCCAGCTCAACGACAGCGGCGGGCTCGGCCTGCACGTCGATGACGGCGTAGATGCCTTCGGTCTTCTTGTTCATCTCGTACGCGAGGCGACGGCGGCCCCAGACGTCGACCTTCTCAACGGATCCGCCAGAAGTGCGGATCACGTTCAGGTAGGTGTCGAGCGACGGAGCAACGGTGCGCTCCTCGAGCTCCGAGTCAAGAATTACCATGATCTCGTAGTGACGCAAGACGTACTCACCCCCTATGGACTAGGCGGTCGCAGACTCTCTGCGACAGGGGTCTTTGCGTGGTTCACGTTGCGAGCACACGGGCAGGTGCCCGGTATTGACAGGTGAACTCGGTAACGATACAGCCGCGGGGCGCCCAATCCACTTCCGGGGTGGGACCTGGGGAGGAACGACCACACCTACGAGGTGGGTTTCGAGCGCCCCGCGGGGCCTTTTCCTACCTGTTACGTGACAGTCGTCCGTACCGTGCGCTGCGCGCCGATCGCGCGGACAGCCGCGGCTGAGACTCCGATCACGCACACGGTGGCCACCATGGCCAGCAGGCTCGACGCCCGTCCCGGCACCTGACCGGCCGCGACGGGCTCGATCGCCGGCTGCTCGATCGGCCCGGAGGCCGAGGAGGTCGCCGTGCTCGGGGTCGGCTCGACCAGCGTCGGCGAGACGGCGGCGCCGGGAGCCTCGACGGCGGCCGACGGGACCGGCTCGGGGGCCGGGGGACGCGGGTTCGGTCGGCTCGGGCCGCTGTGGGGCGCGGGGGGCGCAGGTGCGGCGGGGGCCGAAGTCTGGGCGGGGGCCTCCGGGCCGCCCTCGGGCGACGGGGTCGGCTCCACCTGGATGGTGACCTTCTCGTACGACGGGAGCAGCCCGAGACCGCACGCCGGCTCCATCAGCGCCTCTGCGGGGCCGCTGGCGATCTGGAGCTCCAGGTACGTACCCGGATTGAGGGTGTAGCGGGCGCCACCCGGCAGGACCAGGTCGGCTCTGATCCGCAGCGCGTTGATGAAACGGACCGAGGTCATCTCGGTGACCGTGAGTTCGGGGACGCTGGGGCGGGAGTGTGCTCCGACGCCCAGCAGGCCGCACCCGCCGGAGAACGTGACAGTGGGCGAGTCCGCGAACGCAGTGCCGGCTCCGAGCACGGCGCACGCCGCCCCGAGGAGGCCAGCGGTGGCGAGAGCTTGCAGGCGACGCACACTACCCCCTGTCGGTCAGAGTTTTTCTATCGAAGTCAACGACGCGCGCGAGTCCAAGTAACGCAACAGCGTCCTAGACTCGCCGTATGCGAATCGGTGCCCATGTCGACGCCACAGATCCACTCGCCGAAGCGAAGGCGCGAGGTGCTGACGTCATCCAGTTCTTCCTGGCCGATCCCCAGGGGTGGAAAGCCCCGAAGCCCCGGGAGGACGCGGGCGCGCTGCGGGACAGCGACGTCGACATCTACATCCATTCGCCGTACGTGATCAACGTGGCGACCGGAAACAACCGGATCCGGATCCCGAGCAGAAAACTGTTACTCGCCCACGCGCGCGCCGCGGCGGAGGTCGGCGCCAAGGGGCTGATCGTGCACGGCGGGCACGTCAACGCCGGCGACGACATCGAGTCGGGTTTCGACAACTGGCGCAAGGCGTTCGCGTACGCGGAGGCTGAGGGCGGCTTCCCGGTCCCCGTGCTGATCGAGAACACCGCCGGCGGGGACAACGCGTGCGCCCGCCGCTTCGACATGCTCGCCCGGCTGTGGGCAGCCCTCGACGGGTACGAGGTCGGGCTGTGCCTGGACACGTGCCACGCGTTCGCCGGCGGCGAGGACCTGGTCGGGATCGTCGACCGGGTCAAGGGCATCACCGGCCGGATCGACCTGATCCACGCCAACGGTTCCAAGGGCGGATTCGACTCCGGCCAGGACCGGCACGAGAACTTCCTCCGGGGCGAGATCGACCCCGAACTCATCAGCGAGGTGGTCAGTTCCTCCGGCGCGCCAGCGGTCTGCGAGACCCCGGGCAGCGCGGAGGACCAGGCCGCGGATATCGCCTACCTGCGGGAGCGCCTGCCGTGACGTCCAGCCCCAAGCAGCCCACGTCGACTTCTGAGGACCGGACGGAGGAGTCGCCGGGCGGGGACGAAACCAGGCCGGAGGCCGCCAAGGATCCGATTCCTGACAACTCAGACGCCGTCGACGCGTCGGACACATCCGACGAGGCCTCGGACAAGTGGGACGCCTTCGCGCCGGACGCCCCCCAGGCCCGGCGCGGCCGGCTCCGCCGGTTCCTCGGCCACGAGTGGACCCTCGCGGCGGTCGGCAGCGTGCTGCTCGCCGTGCTGATGACCTGGCCGACGGTCAAGGACATCACGAGGACCATCCCCGAGGACATCTACGATCCGCTGCTCCAGGCCTGGCAGATCGCGTGGGCCGGACACGCCCTGGTCACCGACCCGATGAATCTGTGGAACGCCAACCCGTTCTTCCCCGAGTCGGGAAGCCTGGCCTTCACGGACGCCATTCCCGGGTACGCGCCGTTCGGCATGATTGGCGAGGGCTTCACGGCGGCGGTCGTCCGGTACAACATCGTGTTCGTGCTGTTGCACGCCCTGGCGTTCTTCGGCGCCTACGTGCTGCTCCGCCAGTTGGGCGCGCGGCGGCCCGGGGCCGCGGTGGCCGGCATGGCGTTCGCGTACGCGCCGTGGAAGCTGGCGCACGGCGGCCACATGAACGTCATCTCGGTCGGCGGCATCGCCCTGGCGCTGGCCATGCTGGCCAGGGGGCACGGCTTCTCGCTGCGGACCGGCTACCGGTCGGACCGGACCCGGACCGGCTGGGTGATCGGCGGCTGGCTGGTCGCGGCCTGGCAGATGACCCTCGGCTTCGCGATCGGCATCCCGTTCGGCTGGGTGCTGCTGACCATCGGCCTGGTCGTGCTGATCAGCTGGTTCGTGAAGCGGCGTCCCGTCGTGCCGTGGCGGATCGTCATCGCCGACCTGGCCGGCGGCGCGGTGTTCGCCACCGTCACGCTCGCGATCGCCTCGGTGTACCTGAAGGTCCGCGAGACGCACCCGAACGCCGAGCGCACAGAGGCCGACCTGGCCCTGTTCTCTCCCCCGCCGCACGGCCTGCTCACCGCCCCCTCGGAGAACTGGCTGTGGGGCGCCGCGCACGCCCAGGCCCGCACGACGCTGCCGTACCTGGCGGAGCAGCCGCTACTGCCCGGCTTCTTCCTGATCGGGCTGGCCATCGCCGGGCTGTTCTTCTCGACCTGGAAGCTGTCCACCCGGCTGTGGCTCGGCGGCACCACGCTCGTGATGGTCTGGCTGACGCTGGGCACCCAGTCGGCGAACGGCGGCGAGTACGGCTACCTGCTCGTCTACCGGCATCTGCCGGGCATGGAGGCGCTGCGCACCCCGGGCAGGTTGATCCTGTGGGTCACGCTGCTCCTCGCGGTGCTCGCGGCCGGCGTGGTCAGCGCGTTCGCCCAGCAGGCGTACGAGGTGGCCCGGCACCGGCCACTGAGCCAGATCGGCATCCCACTCCGACTGGCCATGGTCCTGCCCGTGCTGCTCGTGGGCGTCGAGGGCTGGAACAACACCCCTCACCCGGTGGTGCCGACCCCGCCGGTGGCGTTCAGCACGCTGAAGGCGCCGCTGATGATCCTGCCGAGTGACCAGTTCACCGACGAGGCCGCGATGCTGTGGTCCACCGACGGCTTCCCGACCATGGTCAACGGGGGCAGTGCGTTCTACCCCGCCCGGCAGGACGAGATCCGGAACATGTCGACGAGCTTCCCGAGCCCGGAGAGCGTGCAGTACCTGCGTGATCTCGGGGTGAAGACCGTCGTGGTGCTACGCGACCGGATTCCCGGCACCCCCTGGGAGCGCGCCGCCAGCACTCCGAGCGACGAGCTCGGGATCGACCGGCGCGAAGACGGCAACACGATCGTCTTCACGCTGTAGCCCGCCGGGCCCGGCCAGCCGGGTCACCCAGGTGGCGTCCTCCGCTCCGTCGAGGACGCCGCCGTCGGGATCGTCGGCGTACGTGTCGCGGACGATGTCCTCGCGGGGCTTGAGGATGTCGCGGACCACGAAGCCGCACAGCACGGCCAGGGTGCCCAGCCGCAGCCCGGAGGCCGTGACGAAAACCCACTCGGGGAACGCCTGCTTGCCGCCGCTCGCGCCGAGCAGCTCGCCGTAGAAGGCGATAAAGTAGCCGATCTCCGCGGCCTGCCAGGCGAGGAACGCGCCCCACCGGGGCCGGGCGAGCACGGCCAGCGGGATCAGCCACAGCACGTACTGCTGCGACCACACCTTGCCGGTGAGCAGGAACGCCGCGAGCACCAGGAACGCGAGCGCCGCGAGCCGGGGCCGGCGCGGGGCCATGAACGTCAGCACCGCGACCCCGCCGCAGCAGATCACGAACAGCAGCAGGTAGGCGGTGTTGAGGGTGTCGACGTTGCCTGCGATGTTCTGGAAGAACGGGATGCCGTACCGGTCGCCGCCGAGCGGGAAGTGCGCCCCGATGTACCAGAGGGTGCCCCAGTCGACGCCCCGGGTGCTGTTGAGGTCCCAGAACCTGTTCCATGACTCGCGCCAGAACAGCCAGACCGGGCCGTTGATGGCCGCCCAGGTGAGCAGGGCGACCGAGATCGTGGTCAGGGCGTGCCGGAGGGGCGGGTTGTGCGCCCAGAAGGCGGCGAGCCGGCTGCCGCCACCGGGCCCGTCGGAGTCGGCCTTCGGTGGCGTCCGCAGCGTCCGGAGCACGAGGAGCAGCAGCGGCCCCACCATCAACAGTGGATAGAACTTGGCCGCGACCGCCAGACCGAGGAACACCCCGGCCCACACCGGTTTCCGCCGGGCCCAGAACAGCATCGACGCCGCGGCCAGGCACAGCACCAGTAGGTCCCAGTTGACGGTCGCCGTCACCAGCATCGCCGGGGCGCAGGCCAGCAGGGCGGCGTCCCACGGCCGGCGGCGGCGCAACGCCAGCAGGATGCCGACCGTGGCGACGCCGAGGATGCCGAGCACCACCGCGTTGACGTTGTAGAACAGCATCGCCTGGTTGAGTGCCGGGTTCTTCACGCCGAGCGCGTGCACGGGCAGGCCGAGCACGCCCATGAAGGCGCCGGTGAGCACCGGGTACTCGACCGGGAAGTCCACGTACGGGATCATCCCGTCGCTGAGGTGCTCGGCGTAGTACAGCGCGAGGACGTCGGTGTAACAGCCCTTCTTGTACTGCACGTTGTCGGCCCACGCGCCATCCATGCACGGGGACTTCTGCAGCCAGTTCAGTGCGATGACCAGGCAGGCCAGCGCCAGCACCACCCGGACCGGGGTCCAGAACCTGCCGGGCCTGGCCGTGGCGTGCCCGCCGCGCGGTCCGCCGATGACCTGGCTCAGCCCGCGGACGAACCAGTCGGTCCTGGCCGGGCTGACGGTGGTGTGATCGTCATCTCGCATGTGCATATCTTGCCGTACCGGACGGGCCAGCGGTCAGCACGGAAGCATTGGCGTGCTCCACGCGAAGGTGGCGGCGTCCTCACGGGGAGGACGCCGCCACCTGGGCACCGCTGGAGCTATCTGCCCCGTCTACCGGCCGGAATGGTGTTCGTCGGGGGAACCGCGGCGTCGTTCGCGTGCGGGGACGGGGCCCCGCCGCCCGGGGTGCCGCCGCCGCCACCACCGCAGAAGATCGGACCCCACGGGCACGGGGAGCCGCTCGCGCCGGTGGCCGGCGGGGTGGGCGGCGCGGTCTTGCCGTTGCCCAGCAGCTCCGGGTTGCCGACCGGGGTGGCCTTCGGGAAGGCGACCGGCTTCCAGTCCATCACCTTGTGGGCGTTCTCCATGAACGTGGCCCAGATGGAGCCGGGCAGGTTACCGCCGTACATGTCGCCGACGACGGAGCCGTTGGAGTTCTTGACCTTGAGCGCGAACTCCTTGTCGTTGGACCCGACCCACACCGCTGTCGCCAGTTGTGGCGTGTACCCGGCGATCGAGGCGTGCGCGTTACCCACGTTGTTGGAGTCACTGAACTGCCAGGTGCCGGTCTTGGCTGCGGCCATCCGCTTACCGCCGTCGAGGCCGGCCTTCCACTTGGGGTCGTAGGCGTGGATGTCCTTGAGCACGTCGTCGAGGGCGTGCACGAGGCTGGCCTCCATGACCCGGGTGCCCTGGTTGCCCTTGTCGTCGAAGACGAGCTTCTCGGTGACGCTGCCGCCGGAGTTCACCCGCTGGGTGGCCTTGACGATGAAGTGCTGCTTCATGGCCACGCCGTCGTTGGCGAAGGTCGCGAAGCCGGCGGACTGCTGCAGGACCGTGATCGGGTACTGCCCGATGCCGACCTGCGCGTTGAACTTGTCCCCGAACGAGTTCAGCTGGCCGGCCGTGATGTCGGTGGCCTCGAACGTGCCGTCAGGCCGCATGTACTGCACGCCGGTCTTGCGCATCATGCCGACGACCGTCTCCGGCTGGAGCGCCTCGGTCAGGGCGAAGAACGGCGTGTTGAGGGACTCCACGGTGGCCTGGCGCAGCGTGCAGTGGTCGTTGCAGCTGCCGTGGCCGTCGGAGTTGGTGACCGGGCCGGCGGCGCTGCCCTTGACGCGGCCGCTGGTCGGGAACTCCTTGGGGGAGCTGCCGTCCCACACGGAGCTGACGGAGTAGCCCTTCTCCAGGGCCGCGGCGAGCACGTAGACCTTGGCGGTCGAGCCCGGCGGGTGGAAGCCGTAGCCGGTGATCTTGCCGGTCTTGGAGTCCTTCTTGTAGCCGGCGAAGTCGGAGCCGACACCGTCCGGGCCGCCGTAGTAGGCGAGCACCCGGCCGGTCTTGGGGTCGGTGGCGACCAGGGCCGGTTGGACCTTCGGGTCCTGGCCGGCCATCGGCCAGCCCTTGTCGGTCTTGCTCGCGGCGTTGACGGCCTCGGCCTGCAGCCGCGGGTCGATCGACGTCACGATCGAGTACCCGCCGCGCTCGAGTTCCGAGTACGGGATCTTCCGGGCGGCCATCTCCTCGATCACGTACTTGACGACCTGGGCGACCGGCCGCTTGCCGAGCTCGGTCTCGCCCTTCTGCGGCAGTGGCTTCACGTCGGGGAACTTCGCGGCGTCGCGCTGTTCCTTCGTGATCGCGCCGGTCGCGACCAGCGAGTCCATCACGTAGCCCCACCGGTCGACGGTGTTCTGGTTCCACTTGTCCGTCGGCTTCAGCTTCTCCGTCGGCTCGAAGAAGCCGCCAGGGCTCTTCACCATGAGGGCGATCACCGCCGCCTGCTCATAGGTGAGCTTGTCGGCGTCCACCCCGAAGTAGGCCTGGGCCGCGGCCTGCACGCCGCTGGCGGTGCGGCCGAAGTCCACGGTGTTGAGGTAGAAGTTCAGGATCTCGTCTTTCGTGTACTCCTTGTCGAGCTTCATCGCGATCACGGCCTCTTTGGCCTTGCGCATGTACGAGCTGTCCTGGTTCAGGTCGGCCGCCAGTCGCGCGTACTGCTGGGTGATCGTCGACGCGCCCTGCTGGGACCCGCCCATGAGGTTGTTCCACAGTGCCCGGACCATGCCCTTGAAGTCGACGCCGGAGTTCTGGTAGAACGAGCGGTCCTCGGCGGCCACCATGGCCTGCTTCATGGGCTTGGAGATCTTGTCGAACGCGACGATCGAGCGGTTCTCCTCGCCGATCGTGTCGATCAGCGTGGTGCCGTCGCTCGCGTACACCTTCGAGATCTGGTTCAGCGGCAGCTCGTTGGGCAGCGGCACGCTGGTGAAGTAGTAGGTCCCGCCGATGAAGGCGAGACCCGTCAGCATCAGGACCACGGCGATCAGCGCCACGATCCGGTTACGCCGCTTGCGCTTCTTGCGCTTCTTCGGGTCGACCGGTCCCTTGCCCCGGACCGCCGCGACCTCGTCGAGCCCGACCGGCGCGGCACCGGCCACGGAGGCCCGCCCCGCGACCCCGGGTGCCGGCGGTGGCGGGGGCGCGCCCACGGACGCCCGCCCGACCGTCGCGCGGCCGGACACCGGCGCCTGGTAGGGCTCGTCGTAGCCGCTGCCGTGCTCGCGGTAGCCACTTTCGGGCTCCCGGTAGCCGCCGGCGGGCCCGTCGTACCCGCCGTGGGCCGGCTGGTCGTGCGGGCTGGCCGGGGTGAGCCCGGGCACAGAGGCGCGACCGGTGGGACGCTCCGGGGGATAGTCAGACATTGGGCACCAATTCAGTCTCGAGCTCGGACCTACCGAGCAGGTACTGCTCCACCAGGTGATTCCATCCGCAGGACTGGCACACCTCGACCACGTACACCGTGAACTCCTTGTACATCGTCGCGAGCATGTCCAGTTCCTTCAGTCGCCGGGCCTGGCCGGCGGACTGCTTCAACTCGTCACCATAGATGTAGTGAACGTTTGTCAGGTGTTCGCGCCGGCATACCGGGCACAACACCTCCGTCTGTTCGCCGTGGAAGCGGGCGGCCGTTCTCAGGTAGGGCGACGCGTCGCACACCTCGTACGTGCCCACGCGGGCGGCGTAGACGTCACGCAGCAGCGCTCGCCGTTGAAGCGAGTAATCCACCACCTGCCGCTGGGTACGCATGGCTTCGAGGGTAACGGCCGTTTCTGGGAGGAGCGAGGGCCCGCTTGTCGACACCCGTGGCGAGGGGATACCGTTACGATGTATCGAGCCGATACATCGAGCCGCAGCAGAGGGGGTCCAGGTGCTGGAACTCGCGATCCTGGGTCTGCTGCATGAGGCGCCGATGCACGGCTATGAGCTGCGCAAACAGCTCGCGGTGAAGGTCGGAGCGTTCCGTGCGGCGATCAGCTACGGCTCGCTGTACCCGACGCTACGCCGGCTCCAGGCAGGCGGCTGGATCACCGAGGAGAACGACCCGAACGAGACCCCGACCCTGGTCGGGCGTCGCAGCAAGGTCGTCTACAAGATCACCGCAGAGGGCAAGGAGCGTTTTCAGGAGCTCCTGGTCGCGGCGGGGCCCGAGACGTATGACGACGAGGGCTTCGGCGTGCACTTCGCGTTCTTCGCGCGCACCGATCCTGCCACCCGGCTCCGCATCCTCGAGGGACGCCGCCGCCGGGTGGAGGAGAGACGCGAGGGGCTGCGGGAGACCCTGCACCGGGCCGCGGAGCGGCTCGACGCCTACACGCAGGAGCTGCAGCGCCACGGCCTCGAGGGGGCCGAGCGCGAGGTGCGGTGGCTCGAAGAGCTCATCGCCCACGAGCGGGCAGGCAGTGGACCGTCTGTGACGGTCGCCACAGAGTCCGCTCAGGCCACCGAGGCCACCCCGCCACCTGAGGCGGCGACAGACCGATGAAAAGTATGAGTGAAGGAGGCAGCGCGATGGGTTCCGTACGGGTAGCCATCGTCGGTGTCGGCAACTGCGCGTCGTCCCTGGTCCAGGGCGTCGAGTACTACCGCAACGCCGACCCCGCTGAGCGAGTACCGGGCTTGATGCACGTCAAGTTCGGCGACTACCACGTGAATGATGTGGAGTTCGTCGCGGCATTCGACGTCGACGCCAAGAAGGTCGGCCGCGACCTTTCCGAGGCCATCGTCGCCAGCGAGAACAACACCATCAAGTTGTGCGACGTGCCGCCGACCGGCGTCACCGTGCAGCGTGGCCCGACCCACGACGGCCTCGGTGAGTACTACACCGAGATGGTCGACGAGTCCGACGAGACGCCGGTCGACGTGGCCGCCGCGCTGCGTGAGGCCCGGGTCGACGTCGTCGTCGCGTACCTCCCGGTCGGTTCCGAGGTCGCCGCGAAGTTCTACGCCCAGGCCGCCATCGACGCGGGCTGCGCCTTCGTCAACGCGCTGCCGGTGTTCATCGCGTCCGACCCGGAGTGGGCCGCGAAGTTCGAGGCCGCCGGGCTGCCGATCGTCGGCGACGACATCAAGTCCCAGGTCGGTGCCACGATCGTGCACCGCGCCCTGGCGAAGCTGTTCGAGGACCGGGGCGTGGAGCTGCTGCGCACGTACCAGCTCAACTTCGGCGGCAACATGGACTTCATGAACATGCTGGAGCGCAAGCGCCTCGTGTCCAAGAAGATCTCCAAGACCCAGTCGGTCACCTCGCAGATCCCGCACGAGATGCGCGGCTCCGACGTGCACATCGGCCCGTCGGACTACGTGCCGTGGCTCGACGACCGCAAGTGGGCCTACATCCGGCTCGAGGGCCGCTCGTTCGGCGACACCCCGCTGAACGCTGAGCTCAAGCTCGAGGTGTGGGACTCCCCCAACTCGGCCGGCGTCATCATCGACGCGCTGCGGGCCGCGAAGATCGCCAAGGACCGGGGCATCGGTGGTCCGATCCTGTCCGCGTCGAGCTACTTCATGAAGTCGCCGCCGGTGCAGTACAACGACCACGACGCGCACCAGGCCGTGGAGAACTTCATCAAGGGCGAGATCAAGAGCTGATTTCTCTTGGTACGAGTGGGGCCGCACCCGGCAGGGGCGGCCCCTTCGCCGTCCCCGCCCACCTGGCGACTCCGTCGCCTCGGTCCCCTATTCCTCGGGCTCCGGCTCCTCGGGTTCCGGGTCGAGCCAGATGATCCTGGCCGAGATGTGTTCACCCCGCGCGAACATACGCAGCGCGCTCTCCGGTGCCTTCAGACACATCCGCGCCGAGGAGTCGACAGAGAACACCTCGGCACGGTCCTCGAACGCCAGGCCCCAGCCTGCGATCCGGGCGTCGACCCTGGTGCCCCACTCCTGCGCGACGGCGAACCGGCGCGGGGCCTCGTAAGCGGCCATCTCGGCGAGGAGCCGGGCGAACGTCTCCTCATCACACGTCGGCGGCAGTCCGGTCGGGTCGCGGGGCAGGTCGGGCTCGTCTGCGAAGTCCATGTCGGCCTCTTCTCTGGGCAGGGCTTTCACGCCCTTCCAGTAGACCCAAAGTCTTCGTAAGAGTCAAGTATTCATACGAAGAGTCATGCGTCGAAGGTGTAGTCCAGGATGTAGGCGGTGGCGTCGAGGATCATGCGGTTCACCTCGACACATAGTCCGGCGGCCGTGAACGCGTGCCTCGTGATCTCCAGGACGAACGTGCCCGCCTGGAGCTCCAGCCCCCCGGCCTCGACAGGTGACGGGAAGCGGCCACGCACGTACTCGGTGAAGTGGGCCGGAGCGTGGCCCTGCTCGGCGAGCCGGGCGTACGCGCCGCCCGGTCCGGTGTCCGTCAGGGCGATGCGCGTGCCGCGGACGAGGTCGGCGGGGTAGTAGGAGACCGCGAGTTGGACGGGCCGATCCTCCACAAGAAAGCGCCTCGACCTGGACAGCACGTCGGAGCCGGAGGTCAGACCGAGCGGTTCGGCGACCCAGGCTGGTGCGGGAGACTCCGCCACCACCACGTCCACCACGCGCGGCCTGACCTCGGTGTCCGCGTCCTGGATCATCTGGCCTGTGCCCCAGCGTGCGCGGGACAGCCGGGCCGGCGAGCTGCGCCGGATGGCCGCGAACCGACGGACGAAAACGCCGGACCCGTGCCGGGCGATCACCAGTCCCTCAGCCTTCAGTACCTCCAACGCCCGCACCACGACACCCGTCGTCACGGCGAACCGCTCGGCGAGCGCGCTGACGGACGGCAGCCGGTCACCCTCCGCGAACTCGCCGGCCGCGATCGCCGCGCGCACCTCGTTGGCGATCCGCCGGTACCCGGGAAGCTGTCGTTCTGTCACCCGACCATCCTCCACCACACTCTTCAGAAGAGTTGGGAATCTTACCGAGTTCAGCGAGGCAAGGTTTCGGTGCGCGGCTGCGTACTCATGGGGGAGGGAGGTGGCCGTGGAGCCAGCAGCAGAGGCGGAGTTCACGGACTTCGTCGCCGAACGGGGCCCCGCCCTGCTCCGGATCGCCTACGCCCTGGCCGGCAACCAGGCCGCCGCCGAGGACCTGTTGCAGACCGCGCTGGCCAAGACGGCGCTGAAGTGGCGTTCGCTCGACCGGCGGGGAGTCGAGTCCTATGTGAAGCAGGTCATGTACAACGACCATGTCTCCTGGTGGCGTCGGCGGCGCAACCGTCAGGAGACGTCGATGGCGAGCCTGCCGGAGACCCCGCTGCCGGACAGTTCGGAGGAGACGGCTCTGAAGCTGCTGCTCCGGGACGCGTTGCGTCGGCTCCCGCCCCGGCAGCGGGCGGTGCTGGTGCTGCGGTATCTGGAGGATCTCACCGAGTATCAGGTGGCGCAGCGGCTCGGCTGTTCCCCGGGGACCGTGGCCAGTCAGGCCTCCCGGGCCCTGCGCAAGCTTCGCGCGACCCTGGAGGAGTACCGATGAACCGCGACGTCGAGTTCGTGCTGCGCGAGGCGCTCGACGAGTTGCCCGTGGGGCCGCCGCCGGTCGAGTTGGCCGCCCTGTCGCTGGCGCGGGGGCGCCGGATCCGGCGGAACCGGTGGCTGTCGGCGGGGGTCGCTGTGGTGGCCGCTGTGGCGGTGACGGTGGTTCCGTACCAGATCATCGAAGGGTTGAAGGTCCCTCATCCTGCGGAGACGCCGGCGGATTCCCCGAAGGCCTCGGAACCGGCCCCGACGCCGACGCCGACGCCTACCGCGCGCCCGAACCTGATTCCGGCGACCAGCGCCCACGTCCTCGGCGAGTGGCGGATCGCCGGGTGGCGCAGCGGGGACTGGGAGGTCCCGTCGATCGTGTACTCGGCCGCCGACAACGCCTACCGCCCCGTGCCCTACATGAGCGCCCGGCGCTCGCCGACCGGCACCCGGATTCTCGTGGAGCGCAACTCCCCCGGCGCGCAGTCGGGCATCCTCGATCCGGCGAAGACCGGCAAGGACGCGGTGACGTGGCTGGACAACGTGCGGTTCGACCACGCGGAGTGGTCGCCCGACGGCAGTCGGATCCTGTCGACGATCGACGGGGACGGTTCGGTGCTCGGGTTCACGATCACGGACCCGGAGTCGGCCCGGACGAGGAACATCCGCGTCGTCGAGCAGGCCTGCGGCAGGTTCTGCGCGTTCACCTGGCACCCGGACGGGCGGCGCGTCGTGCTCACGACGACGGACGAATCCGGCACGCTGACCGGTCTCAACGTCTATCCCGCGCCGGTCGGCGCCGAGGGGGTGACCGTCGCGCCGGAGACGCTGCCGGTCAGGGGATTCGTGGGCGCGTACACGGCGTGGTCGCCGGACGGGCGGTTCGTCGTCGCGGACACCACGGCGACCGGGGATCCCCAGGTCTTCGAGGCGGCCACCGGGCGGGTGGTGTTCACGGTGCCGGGGCGCTCGTCGCTCACCACGTACTGGACCGGGCCGGGCGGCATCCTGACCTGGGCCGAGGGGGCGGACGGCAGGGGCCACTTCACCGGTTACGGGATCGACGGCCGACCAGGTGGATCGACCCTGGTGCCCGAGCCTTTCGGCACCCTGTACCCGGTAACTCTCGAACGGCTCCGATAGTCTTCGATAGAATCAGGGGCGATAAGTCCGTTTAGTGGACTTTGGGAGGTGTCAGCAATGACGGTACGCGAGATGGAGAAGCTGGACGACACAGGCCTGAAGGCGTGGGACGACCACGACGCCAACGCGCTCCTGGCGTTGTTCGCCGACAAGTTCGAGTGGCACGACGACGGGCTGCCGGAGCCCATGCGCACCAGGGAAGAGGTGCGCCAGTTCATGAACGGCTGGTTCACGGCGTTCCCGGACATGCACGTGAAGCGCACCAACCGGGTCGCCAACGACGACTCCGTCGGGGTCGAGCTGGAGTTCACCGGGACGAACACCGGTCCTATGGTCATGGGCGACAAGCAGATGCCGGCGACGAACAAGTCCGTCAACGCGCACGGCACGTACTTCGTGCGGACCAAGAACGGGAAGATCGTGGAGTTCCACTCCCACCCGAACATCGGCGAGATGCTGACCCAGCTGGGAGTTCAGGGCTGACGCCCTCGAGGCGACAACACCGGTTGTCGCCTCGAGCTCTTCACCACCACGGGTACGCCTCGTCGCACCACTCGGGCCTTCCACTGAAGTCACCGGAGATGATCCGGCCGTCCGGTGTCGCCACGCACGGGTAGCGCGACCCGTCCTTGTCCGTCGCGACCACGCGGCCCTGCTGGTCGTAGCCGGTCAGGTTCTTCCAGGGAGTAGTGGAGAAGCCGGGAGCGCCGACCGCCGTGGACAGGATCGTCCCGTTCACGACAGGGACGTCGACGTCCCTGGTGAGGCCGTGCACCCTGACCCGGACAATGTCGCGCCGGACCTCGGCCACCAGCACGTACGAGGCCCCGTCCCTGGGCGTGAACGGCCACCCGCCCTCGTCCATCTTCGACACCAGCCAACCGAAGTGCTGTTGAGCGCGCCCGAACGAGTCGGTCTGGGCAACCGCGCCGTCGACCCCCGGGCTCTGGCAGCTCACCGGATGGTGGCCGTCGAACAGGATCGCCACGTAGCCACCCGGGGTCAGGAGCGCGTTGTAGAGCCGCAACCTCCCTGTCGAGGTCCGCATCCGCAGTGTCTGCCGGCACTCCTCCTCGATCCGCGCGGCGTCGGCGGGGTCCAGCCCCGGGATCGCCGTGAGGGCCGGCTCCGGGCGGGCGGTGTACACCGCGGGTCCCCCGCCCGTGGAGTACACCGGGGCGACCCTCGGCCGGACACCCTCCGCCGGGTGGCCGGACTCGGCGGCACTGGGCAGCCAGGTGCTCGACATGGCCACGGCCAGCACGGTGAGGGTGGCCAGGGCGACGGCTGCCGGGGCGTACCACCGAACCGATCGCGCGGGCCCGGGGCCGGCGACAGCCCGGAGCAGCTCGGATCTGATCCGGTCGTGGGCCGCGGGCGGCAGGTCCCGGTCCGGGGGCAGGTCGAGAAGATCGGACATCACTGTTCCCTCGAAGCATCGGTCGGAACGGTCAGGCGGGTCAGCCGGCCCCGAGCCCGGCTGACCCGCGACCGGACGCTGGCCTCGGCGATCCCCAGAGCGCCAGCAGCGTCGGCATAAGAGACCTGGGAGAGCACCACCAGCGCGAACGCCTCCCGCTCGGCGCGCGGCAGCCGACCGACGTCCCCGAGCAGGGCGGCCATCCGGCGTTCGGCGTCCACGCGTTCGGCCACCTCCTCGGCGTGGTCGGCCGCGCGCAGGTCGTCGTGGCGGCCGGTCGCCCGGGTCAGCAGCGCGAACCGGCGGCGCAGCGAGCGGGCGTGGGTGCGCGCGACGTTCGTGGCGACCGTGAGCAACCAGGGCAGCGCCGAGTCGCGCTCCAGCCTGATCTGGGCGCGCCGCCGCCACGCGGTGAGGAACGTCACCTGGGTGAGGTCCTCCGCCTCCGACCAGGAGGCGGTCAACCGGAAGCAGTGGTTGTACACCGCCCGGGCGTGCCGGTCGAACAGCAGCCCGAACGCGGCAGGGCTCCCGGCCAGCGCCTCGTCCCACAGCTCGCGGTCAGTGGTCGTTCCCGTCATCACACCCGTTTAGTGGCCGGCACGCCCGGGCCCGTTGCGTCTGTCGTCGAACACACAGGTTATGGGCCGACGCGGGTGGCAGGGGTGCCCTACCGTGATGGCGTGGGACTGGCGACGCTGATCTTCCTGAGTATCGGTGGCTTCAGCCTGGTCGTGCTCGCGCTGTCGTTCCTCGGCAGCCACCTGCACCTCGGGCACGGGGACATCGGCAGCTCCCTCACGCTGCCGGCGGTGTCCGGTTTCGTCGGCGCATTCGGATTCGCCGGGGCGATCGCCGCGGAGTTGACCCCTGGGCGGTCGCTCGACGGTCTGGTCGGCTCGGGCGCCGGCGTCCTCGCCGCGGTGCCGGTCGGCTACCTGGCCGCCCGGTTGACCCGCGCCGCCCAGCGGATGGGCACTGACCCCACCCCGACCTCGAGTGCCCTGGTCGGGTCCGTGGGAGTAGTCCTCACCGCGACCCGGCCAGGGAGGTACGGCGAGGTCCGGCTGACGGTGGCCGGCCAGTCGATGAAGTTCAACGCGCAGTCGGAGGAGCCCCTGGCGGTCGGGACGTCGGTGCTGGTCATCGACACCGTCAGCCCGAGCTGCGTGCTCGTCCAGCCCACTCCCCAGTTCTTCCAGAAGGACGGTCAATGAGCTCGATCCTGTTCGCCATCATCGGCGGCGCCCTCCTACTTCTCCTGATCGTGTTGTTCGTCCTGTCCCGGATCAAGGTCGCCGGGCCGAATGAGGCGTTCATCGTCACCGGTCGCAAGGGCAAGGCGACCACAGCCGCCGACGGTACGGTCGTGACGGACATGTCCGGCCAGAAGGTCGTCATGGGCGCCTCGGTGTTCGTCATGCCGGTCGTCCAGCGGCTCTACATCCTCGACCTGTCCAGCCGGGAGATCCCGGTGTCGATCACGGGCGCGGTCAGCAAGCAGGGCATCCGCTGCGACGCCGACGCCGTGGCCATCGTCAAGGTCGGCGGCACCGCCGAGGCCATCCGGCCAGCCGCCCAGCGGTTCCTGCACCAGCAGGACAAGATCGCCGCCTTCACGGCCCAGGTGCTCGCTGGCGCGCTGCGCTCCATCGTCGGCCGGCTCACCGTCGAGGAGATCATCCGGGACCGGGCGGCGTTCGCGGCCGAGGTCGCCGAGGAGGTCGAGAACACGCTGTCCCACCAGGGGCTGGTGCTCGACGCCTTCCAGTTGGAGGACATCCGCACCGCCGGGTCGTACCTGCAGGACCTCGGTCGGCCCGAGGCCGCCCGGGTGCTGCAGACCGCGGCGATCGCCGAGGCACAGGCCCGGCAGGCCGCCGAGCAGGCCCGGATGCGCGCCGAGGAGCTGATCGCCGAGGCGAACCGGAACCTGGCGCTCAAGCAGGCCGAGGTGCAGTCCGAGATCGACGCGGCCAAGGCCCGGTCGGCCGCCGCCGGTCCGCTGGCCGAGGCCGAGCGCCAGCAGGCCATCCTCATGGAGCAGCAGAAGGTCGCCGAGCGCAACGCGGAGCTCAAGGAGCGCGAGCTCAACACCGAGGTGCGCAAGCCGGCCGACGCGGCGCGGTACAAGCTGGAGCAGGAGGCCGAGGCCGCCCGCAACGCCGCGGTGTTCCAGGCCGACGCCCAGCGCCAGGCCGCCGTCGCGCGCGCCCAGGCCGAGGCGGAGACGGCCCGGCTGAACGGTGAGGGTGAGAAGTCCCGGCGTACGGCGCTGGCGGAGGCCAACGCGATCGAGGGCGCCAAGGAGGGTGAGGCCGAGAAGCTCCGCCGGCAGGCCATCGCCGACGCCGTCGAGCGCGAGGGTGCCGCCGAGGCCTCCGCGATTCTCGCCAAGGGTCAGGCCGAGGCCGAGGCGATGGAGAAGAAGGCCGAGGCGTTCGCCCGGTACGGCGAGGCCGCCATCCTCGACCTCCTCGTCAAGGTGCTGCCGCAGGTCGTCAAGGAGGCGTCCGCGCCGATGGCCTCGATCGACAAGCTGACCGTGATCTCCACGGACGGCGCGTCGTCGCTCACCAAGTCGGTCGCGTCGAACGTGGCTCAGGGGCTGCAGCTCGGCACCGACCTGACCGGGATCGACCTCGCCGGCCTGCTGGCCAAGCTCGGCGGGGCCGCGGCCGACACGAAGGTTCTCGACGCGGAGTAGCCCCGCGATAGCGCGGCGCGTCCCGATGCGGACGTGGAGTGATCGGCGCGACACGCGCGGAAAGGGCCCCGGGATGACCGGGGCCCTTTTTGTTGGAACCGCATGATCTGACCGAAGCCGTACACTCGGTCGGTGGTTGCCACTCGGGAGTTGCGCGCTGTGCTGTCCCGGCGAGGGTTCCGCCGGATGCTGGGCGTCCGGCTGTCGAGCCAGTTCGCCGACGGGCTGTTCCAGGCGGGCATCGGCGGCAGCGTCCTGTTCAACCCCCAGATGCACAGCAGCCCGGTGTCGATCGCGGCGGGATTCGCGATCCTCCTGCTGCCGTACTCGATGATCGGCCCTTATGTCGGGGTCTTCCTCGACCGGTGGAGCCGGCGCAACATCCTGGTGATGGCGAACCTGACCCGCGCGCTCCTGATCGTGCCGTCGGCGGCGCTGCTGTGGTTCGGGCACGCGGATCTGCCGTTCGCCCTGATCGCGCTCGTGATCATCGCGGTGAACCGGTTCTTCCTGGCCTGCCTGTCCGCGTCGCTGCGGCACGTGGTGGAGGACGAACGGCTGGCCACCGCCAACGCCGTGGCGAACACGCTGGGCACGATCGCGTTCACTGCCGGGCTGGCCACCGCGGTCGGGCTGCTGTCGGTGGTCGGGGCGAAATTCCACGGGTACGCCATCATCGTGCTCACCGCCCTCCTCGGCTACGCCGCGTCCTCCCTGCTGGCGAAGGTCCTCTTCCACTGGGAGGCCCTCGGCCCCGACGCGGCCGACCGGCAGCGGCACAGCCACCTGTCCGTGCCGCAGGCCCTCGCCGTCGCGGCCCGGGGCATGGTCGACGGCGCCCGGCACCTGAGGTCGCGCAAGGTGGCCTACTACGCGCTGCTCGCCCAGGGCGGCGCGCGGGGCCTGTACGGCCTGCTGACCATCGCCACCCTGCTGTTCGCGAAGACGATGGGGCACGGCAAGGAGTTCCTCGGGCTGGTCTTCGCGTTCGGCGCGGTCGGCGCGCTGGTCGCGGCCCTGGTCACCCCGGCGGCGACCCGGAAGTGGGGCGGTCAGCTGTGGCTGCTCGCGCTGCTCGCCGTCGACGCCGGGGCGATCGCCGCGCTGACCCTGAGCTTCAAGCCGTGGATGCTGCTCGGCGGGGTGTTCGTGCTGAACATCGCCTCCGGGGGCATGAAGATCGTGGTGGACACGTCGATCCAGCACGAGTGCGATGACGAGTACCAGGGTCGGGTGTTCAGCGTGAACGACACCGCCTTCAACTCGCTGAACGTGGTGGGGCTGTTCATCGGGGCGTATCTGCTGCCGGTCGACGGCAGGTCGGTGCTCGCGATGGTGTGCATCGCCGCCGGGTACGCGACCCTCGCCACCTGGTATTTCTCGGTGCTGCGCCGGGGGACCCTGATCCGCGCGTAGCCGCACCGGTCGGGAGCGTGTTCCGTCCGGGGCCGCCGGTCGGAAGCGACGCCGGTCGGGAACGTGTTCCGTCGGGTGGCGCTGGTCGGACAGAATCGGGCCATGACGATGCCGACCGCTCCGCCCGACCGCCCCGCCTCCCGCGCCAGATGGCTGATCGCGCTGGTCATCGTGTGCGCGGTGTTGGCCTGTGGCGGTCTGACCGCCGGCGGGATCGCCGCCTGGATCACACTGCGCCACACATCCTCCGATTCCGCCGCGCCGGCCGAGCCCGTCCCGTCGGCCCCGGGCACCACGGCGAGGCCGGGCGGCACCTCGGCCCCGGGCACCACGGCGAGGCCGGGCGGCACCTCGGCCCCGGGCACCGTCGACGGCTGCGTCTGGACCCCGGCGAGCACCATGGACTCGACCCTCAGACCCGCCCAGCCGACGACCGTCGAGCGCCGGAGGATGACGGGCACGATCGTCACGAACCTCGGCACGATCACCATCGACCTGTACGGGGACAAGGCGCCCTGCTCGGTCGCGGCCCTGCGCAGCCTCGCCGGCCAGGGCTACTACGACAATGTGACGTGCCACCGCGTCACCACGCCCGCCGACGGTCTCGTGGTGCTCCAGTGCGGCGATCCGTCGGGGAAGGGCACCGGAGGACCCGGCTACCAGTACGCCGAGGAAAACCTGCCGGTCGGCCAGGCGAACCCCTACCCGCGCGGCACCCTGGCCATGGCGCGGACGATGATGCCGGGCACGAACGGCAGCCAGTTCTTCATCGTGGGCGCCGACGCGCAGCTGCCGGCGGACTACTCCGTGGTCGGCACCGTGACGCACGGGATGGAGATCGTCGACCAGGTCGTCGCCGGCGGGCACGACACCACCAACGAACGGCCCAAGATCCCGGTGACCATGACCAAGGTGACCGTCAGCTAGTCAGACCCTGTTCGCGGGCCCAGTCCCTCAGCGCCGCCACGGCGTCGTCGTGCTCCAGCGGCCCGCGCTCCAGGCGCAGCTCCTTGAGGAACCGCCAGGCCTGACCGACCAGCGGACCCGGCGGCAACCCGAGCAGCTCCATGATCGCGTTGCCGTCGAGGTCCGGCCGCACCCTGGCCAGGTCCTCGGCGGCGGCGATCCGGGCGATCCGCTCCTCCAGCATGTCGTACGTGCTGGACAGGGCCGCGGCCTTGCGCTTGTTCCGGGTGGTGCAGTCGGAGCGGACCAGCTTGTGCAGCTGGGGGAGCAGCTCGCCGGCGTCGGTGACGTAGCGCCGCACGGCCGAGTCGGTCCACTCGCCGCGGCCGTAGCCGTAGAACCGCAGGTGCAGGAACACCAGCTGGTTGACGGCGTTGATCACATCCTTCGGGTACTTCATCGCCTTCAGCCGCGCCCGGGTCATCCGCGCGCCGACCACCTCGTGGTGGTGGAACGACACCCGGCCGTCCCCCTCGATGGCCTTGGTCTCGGGCTTGCCGATGTCGTGCAGCAGGGCGGCGAGCCGCAGCACCAGGTCCGCGCCGTTCTCCTCCAGGGACACGGCGTTGCTGACCACGGTCAGGGTGTGCTCGTAGACGTCCTTGTGCTGGGCGTGCTCGTCGATGGACATCCGCAGGTCCGGCAGCTCGGGCAGGAACCGCTCGGCCAGCCCGCTGTCCACGAGCAGCCGGAGCCCGGCGAGCGGGTCGGCGCCGCAGAGCAGCTTGTTGAACTCGTCGCGGATCCGCTCGGCCGTGATCCGGTCCAGGTCGGCGGCCATGTCCGTCATCGCCTGCCGGACCTCGGGGGCCACGGCGAACTCCAACTGCGCGGCGAACCGGGCCGCCCGCAGCATCCGGAGCGGGTCGTCGCCGAACGAGTCCTGGGGCGCGCCCGGGGTCCGGATCACCTTCCGGGCCAGGTCGCCGAGCCCGTCGAACAGGTCGGTGAACTCGTGCCCGGGCAGCGAGACGGCCATCGCGTTGATCGTGAAGTCGCGGCGGACCAGGTCGTCGGCGAGCGAGGTGCCGTACTGCACGACCGGGTTGCGCGACAGCCCGTCGTACGCTTCAGCACGGTATGTCGTGATCTCGACGCGGAAGCCGTGTTTGGTGGCCCCGATCGTCCCGAACTCCCGACCGGTCTCCCATATCGCCTCGGCCCAGTTCTTCAACAGGTCGAGGGTCTGCTCGGGGTGCGCGTCGGTGGCGAAGTCGAGGTCGTCGCCGAGCCTGCCCAGCAGGGCGTCACGGACGGAACCCCCGACGAGATGCAGCTCGTGCCCGGCGGCCGCGAAGCGCTTGCCCAACTCGTCGGCGACGGGGGAGATGCGCAGCAGCTCGGCGACGCCCCGCTGCTGGGCGGCCGTCAACGCTCGGTGATCGTTCTCAGACATGGTTGATCCAGGGTAGTCGGCGCGGTTCTCCGCGTTCCGGGCGGCTACTGTCAGCCGTATGAGGCAGCCGGACCCCGACGCGACAGTGATCCTGCCCATCGTGCCCGAGGCCGACCCGGACGCCACCCAGCTGCTCGCGGTCGTGCCGGCGGAGGCCCCACAGCCGGCCCGTTCGGGCGCACCAGCCGCCGAGGAGAAGAGCATCGGCCGGAGCAGCGCCGGCATGGCTCTGGGCAGCCTGGTCAGCCGGGGTACGGGCTTCCTGCGCACCCTGCTCGTCACGGCCGCCCTCGGCTCGGCGGTCGGGGACGCGTACACGAACGCGACCCTGTTCCCCGGCATGGTCTACGAGCTGCTGCTCGGCGGGGTGCTCTCCAGCGTGCTGGTGCCCCTGCTGGTGCGCGCCCGGGACTCCGACGACGACCGGGGGGAGAAGTACACCCAGAGGTTACTGACGGCGGCGGTGCTGTTCCTGGGCCTGGCGACGCTGCTGGCGGTGGCAGCGGCGCCCCTGCTCGCCCGGATCGTGGCCAACGGCGCACAGCTGGACCTCACCACCACCTGGGCGTACATGGTGCTGCCCACGATCTTCTTCTACGGCCTGGCGGCGCTGTTCGCGGCCGTCCTGAACACCCGGGGGCACTTCGCGGCCCCGATGTGGGCCCCGATCCTCAACAACCTGGTGCTGTGCGGCGCGGCCGGTCTGGTGCTGGTGATGACGACCGCCAAGCCCACCCTCGCCGACACCCCGACCGGCACCGTGTGGATCATCGGCCTCGGCACGGCCTCCGGCATCGTGCTCCAGGCGGTCTCGCTCATCCCGGCCCTGCGCAAGGTCGGCTTCCGGTGGGCCTGGCGGTTCGACTTCCGGGCGCTGCGGCTGCGGGAGATCGCCCGGCTCGGCGGCTGGATGGTCTGCTACGTGGCGGTCAGCCAGGTCGCGGTGTTCGCGATCGCCAAGCTCGCCAGCTACGCCTCGGACAAGCATGAGCCCGGCATCCTGATCTACAACAACGTGTACCTGCTGATGATGATGGCGCACGGGATCGTGGCGGTGTCGATCCTGACCGCGCTGATGCCCCGGCTGAGCGCTGCCGCCGCAGCCGGGCGCAACCACGAGGTGGTCGACTACCTGGCGAAGGGCACCCGGCTCGTGGTGGTGCTGCTGGCCCCGATCTCCGTGATCTACATGGTGCTCAACGTGCCGATCGGCGTCACCCTGTTCAAGGCCGGCAACTTCGAGCAGGCCGACGCGCTGTCGACGGGCATCGTGACGGCGGCCGCGGCGTTCGCGCTGATCCCGTTCGCGGTGAGCCAGCTGCAGACCTTCGCGTTCTACTCCCTGCCTGACACCCGCACCCCGGCCCTGATCAACATTCCGGTGGTCGCGGTCCGGATCGGCGTGGACGTCCTCTGGTGGCTCCTGTTCTCCCTCAGCTCCCTGGCTGCCGGCCTGATGTTCGGCAACGCGCTGTCGTTCCTGGCCGCGGTCGGGTTGTCCGGCCTGCTGCTGCGCCGGCGGCTGGGCCCGCTGGGGCTGCGCGCGATCGGGATCACGGTGGCGAAGGTGGCGGGGGCCGCGCTGGTGGCCACGGCCGCCGGGTACGCGGTGACGCTGCCGTTCGACCCGGAGACCGGGGGCAAGGTCTACAACGCCCTGGTGCTGGTGCTCGGCTCGGCCGTGATCGGGCTGGTCTACCTCGGCGTCGCGCACCTGCTGCGGATCGCCGAGGTCACCGAGGCGATCGGCATGGTCAAGCGCAAGCTCGGCCGCTAGGCCCCGGCCACACGCCGCCGGGGCTCCGACCTCACCCCTAGGCCCCGAGGCAGTCGTCGGAGCTCGTCGGGTCCCAGGTGTCCCCGTCGCCGGGTCCGTATGTGTTCATATCCCCTCCAACGAGCTAGCGCCGTTTCCGTGCCGTACCAAAAATAGATCTGGTGATCTCGCGGCCGATCGAGGTGGCCGCCGAGCGCAGGAAACTCTTCACGGCGCTGGACTCCATGACCTGCTGGACCATGCCGGGTTCCTCCTTCGGCGCCCGGGCCTGCTTCGGAGCGGGCGCGGGCGCGGCCGGCGTCTCGGGTTGCGCCGCGACCTTCGCCATCAGGATCTCGTACGCCGACTCCCGATCCACCATTTCCGCATATTTTGGGTACAGCGGAGACGACTTCACGGCCGCATCCAGCACCTCGGCCGGCGCCGGAGCCATCAGTGACTGCGGCGCGCGCAGCTTCGTCCACGCCACGGGCGTCGGCGCGCCCTTGTCGGACAGGACCGTCACGATGGCCTCGCCGATCCCGAGCGAGGTGAGCACCTGGGCGAGGTCGTAGTCGGACGTCGGATACGTCGACACCGTGGCCTTGAGGTTCTTGGCGTCCTCCGGCGTGTACGCCCGCAGCGCGTGCTGCACCCGGTTGCCGAGCTGGGCGAGCACGTCGCCGGGCACGTCCTTCGGGGTCTGGGTCACGAAGAAGATGCCGACGCCCTTGGACCGGATCAGCCGGACGGTCTGCGTGATCGACTCCAGGAACGCCTTCGAGGCGTCCTTGAACAGCAGGTGCGCCTCGTCGAAGAAGAACACCAGCTTGGGCTTGTCCAGGTCGCCGACCTCTGGCAGGTCGTTGAACAGGTCGGCGAGCAGCCACATCAGGAACGTGGAGAACAGCGCGGGCTGGGCGACCACGCCGGGCAGTTCCATGATCGAGACGAGGCCCCGGCCGTCTGGGGCGGTGCGCAGCAGGTCGGTGGTCACGAACTCCGGCTCGCCGAAGAACTCGTCGGCCCCCTTGTCGGCGAAGCCGATCAGCTCGCGGAGCAGCACGCCGGCCGTCTGCTTGGACAGTCCGCCGAGTTCCTTGAGCGCCTCGGCGCCCTCGTCGCTGGTCAAGTGCTGGATGACGGCGCGCAGGTCCTTCAGGTCGAGAAGCGGTAGGCCGTTCTTGTCCGCGAAGTGGAAGATCAGGTTCAGCGAGGATTCCTGTACGTCCGACAGGCCCAGCACCTTCGACAGCAGCGTCGGCCCGAACGAGGTGATCGTCGCCCGGACCGGGATGCCCGTCCCCTTGCCGCCCAGCGCGTAGAACTCGCACGGGTAGGCGGTCGGCTGCCAGGTCTGGCCGATCTCGGCGGCGCGCGCGACGAGTTTGTCGTTCGACTCGCCCGGGACGGCCATCCCCGAGACGTCGCCCTTGATGTCGGCGAGGAAGACCGGCACGCCGGCCGTGGACAGCTGCTCGGCCATGACCTGGAGGGTCTTCGTCTTTCCGGTACCGGTCGCGCCGGCCACCAGCCCGTGCCGGTTGAGAACGGCCAACGGGATGCGGATCTGCGCTGTCGGCACCCCGACTCCGTCCACGACGAGCGCGCCAAGGTCGAGGGTGGGCGAATTGAACGTGTATCCGGCCGTGACCTTGTCCACCAACTCCGAAGTCATGGCATAAATCGTAGTTCTTTGTCCGCAATGTCATGAGCGTTAGGCCACATAGACGCTGATCTCCAGGAACTGGGCACCACACGGGTAAGGTCTCTTGGGGGCGTACGCCTAGGCTGTCCCTACGGCCAAAAGCGGAAGGAGCACGGGGTGACCAAGGTCGACGAGGGTCACGAGAGCTCGTCCAGCGACAGCACGGGTGCGCTCACGGTGGATCCAGAGACGACCGAGTCTCAGCCCGCTCCGACGGAGCACAGCAAGCAGGGCAGCGAGGTCGGCGAGGTGCTGGCCGACCGCTACCGGCTCGAGGAACACATCAACGACGACCCCGCCGGCCGTCAGGTCTGGCGCGGCACGGACGTGATCCTGCGCCGTCCGGTCGCGATGGTCCTGCGGCATCCGGGTGGCGACGCCGCCCTGGAGATGCTCCAGGCCGCCGTGACGGCGAGCCGGGTCGTGCACCCCAACCTGGCCGGCGTCTACGACGCGGTCGACGAGGGCGACCGGGCGTATGTGGTCCGCGAGTGGGTCGAGGGCCAGTCGCTCCGCCAGATCCTCCTCGAATCGCCCCTGGAGCCCCGCCGGGCCGCCCTGGTGACGCACGCGATCGCCGACGCCTGCGCCGCCGTGCACGAGACCGGCGTGGCGCACGGCAACGTGCACCCCGGCACCGTGCTGATCGGCGACGAGGGCCGGGTGGTGCTCGCCGACGCCCGGGTCACCGACGCCACCTCCCAGGAGGCCGACGTCCGGGCGATCGGCGCCGTGCTCTACTCGGCGCTGACCGGCCACTGGCCGCACGAGATCGAGGGCTCCAAGGCCCTGCCGAACGCGCTGCGGGTCGACGGCGGCAAGATCGCCTCCCCGCGGCAGATCCGGGCCGGGGTGCCCGCCGACCTCGACGAGCTGTGCATGCTGCTCCTCGACCCGGAGGGCACCGCGCCGACGGCCGCCGAGGTGGCCGCCGACCTGAGCCGGTTCGGGCCGGCCCCGCTCGACTCGCTGCTCGGCCCCGACACGCCGGTCCGGCTGCCCCGGGCCACCCCCGCGGCGGCGCACTCGCGCCGGATGCGGATCCGCTGGGCGCTGGCCATCGCCGGCTTCCTGATCGTGGCGCTGACCGGCGTGCTCGTCGCCGTCACCCTGCCGGCCTCCGACAGCAAGGGCACCGACAAGGCCACCCCGGGCACCTCGCCCGGCCACCCCGGCCCGAGTGCCGCGCCGAGCCCGCTGGCGCTCACCGCCGGTCAGGTGCGGATCGTCGCGCCGTCCGGTGACCGCGACGACGAGCTGACCGGCGCGGAGAAGGTGCTCGACGGCAGTCTGACCACGGGCTGGCAGACCCAGCAGTACTGGGACCACCCCGAGTTCGGCAAGATCAAGCCGGGCATGGGTCTCCTGATCAACCTGGGCTCGTCTAGCAACGTGGTCAACGTCGAGGTGCAGTTCGACCGGCCGGGCGCGACGGTGGAGCTCAAGTCGGGCACCGAGGATCCGGGCAACACGAGCCAGGGCGACACGAAGATCCTCTCGTCGTACACGACGGTCGAGGGGCCCGTGGACAACGTGGGCACCCGCAAGGTGTTCAACGTGGGGGCCAAGGTGCAGTACCTGCTGATCTGGATCACCAAACTCCCGGCCGTCAGTGAGGGCAGGTACCAGGTCGGAATTCAGGAGGTCACGGTCCGGGTCCAGTGACCCCGGGAAGCCGTGTGGATCGGTAGGGTGACGCCGTGCGGGACGATGCGGAGCTGTTGAGCGCCCACGCCGCCGGTGACCGGGGCGCCTTCGAGGAGCTGATCCGGCGGCACCAGAGCCGGCTGTGGGCCGTCGCGCTGCGCACTCTCGGCGATCGGGAGGAGGCCGCCGACGCCCTCCAGGACGCGTTGCTGTCGGCGCACCGCAGCGCCGCGCGGTTCCGGGGCGAGTCGGCTGTCACCACGTGGCTGCACCGGATCGTGGTCAACGCCTGCCTGGACCGGGTTCGCCGCCGCCAGGCTCGCCCCACGGTGCCGCTGCCGGAGTCGGGCCCGGACGAGCCGTCGACGGACACCGACCGCGACACCCCGATGCTGGTCCGCGCCGCGCTGGCCGAGCTGCCGGCCGAACAGCGGGCGGCGCTGGTCCTGGTCGATGTCCAGGGCTATCCGGTGGCCGAGGCCGCCAGGATCCTGGGGGTCGCCGAGGGCACGATCAAGAGCCGGTGTGCCCGGGGTCGCGCCCGGCTGGCTGTGCTTCTCGGCCACCTGCGGAACCCATCGCTCCTGGATGACGTCTCATGAACATGTACGACGCACTGGCCGACTACCTCGGTGGCGCCCTCGACGGCACCCCGGAGGAGCAGGCTGTCGCGGCCCGGATCGCCTCGGATCCGGCCTGGCGCGCGGCGTACGAGGAGCTGCTCGTCGCGGATGTGGCCGTCCGGTCGGATCTGTCGGCTTTCGCCGCTGAGCCGGTGGAGCTGCCCGCCGACGTCGCGGCGAGGATCTCCGCAGCCCTGGTCGCTGAGTCCGGCCCGGTCCCGGCCGTGGTGCCGCCGGCCGCCCGGAGGCGGTCCCGCTGGGCGCTGGCCGGTGGCGCGTTCGCCGTGACCATCGTCGCGCTCGGCGGCGTCGGCCTGCTGCTCGACCAGACATCTGACGACACGTCGGTCACCGCGGGGAAGGCCGCCACGCAGTCCGACCAGCGCGCGGCGGGTCCTGCTTCGCCGACCGGCCCGTCGGCGGCCGCCTCGTCGCCGGAGGGCGCGGAGTCCGACTACGGCCCGCCCGGCACCGGGGTGCAGACCCTCGCCAGCGGCCGCAACTACACCGCCGGCCAGATCAAGGGCCTGCTCGCCCCGGGCGTCGACGCGCAGGCCACCTACCAGCACCCGCCGCGCAAGCTCGACCCGTTACGCGAACGTGCGCTGTTCGACGCGTGCATGAAGGCCGTGCAGGCGATCCACGGCGGCAAGCCCACCAAGGCCGACTACGCCCGGTACGAGGGCTCACCTGCCCTGGTGATCACCCTGGACGGCGGCGACTCGGCGACGGTCATCGTCGGCCCGGCGTGCGGGACCGGCGGCGCGGACGAGATCTACCCGACACCGTCCCGGTAGCGGGAATCGTGCTCCGTACGATGGCGTTGCGCCGACTGGACGCCGATCTAGGAGACTTTCCGTGGACGTACGCAAGCTGATCATCGTCGGTTCCGGCCCGGCCGGTTACACCGCCGCCGTGTACGCGAGCCGCGCCAGCCTGAACCCCCTCGTCATCGAGGGCGCGCAGTCCGGCGGCGCACTGATGACGACCACCGAGGTGGAGAACTTCCCGGGCTTCCCCGAGGGCATCATGGGCCCGGAGCTGATGGAGAACATGCGCGCGCAGGCCGAGCGGTTCGGCGCGGAGTTCATCACCGACGACGCGACCCGGGTGGACCTGTCGGGCGACGTGAAGAAGGTCTGGATCGGCGACACCGAGTACCAGGCGCACGCCGTGATCCTGTCCACCGGTTCCGCCTGGCGGCACCTGGGCGTGGAGGGCGAGGACCGGCTCCTCGGCCACGGCGTGTCGAGCTGCGCCACCTGTGACGGCTTCTTCTTCCGCGGCCAGCACATCGTGGTGGTCGGCGGTGGCGACACCGCGATGGAGGAGGCGACGTTCCTGACGAAGTTCGCCGAGACCGTGACGATCGTGCACCGCCGGCACGAGTTCCGGGCCAGCAAGGTGATGGTGGAGCGCGCGCTGTCCAACCCGAAGATCAAGGTCGAGTGGAACAGCGTCGTCCAGGAGATCCTCGGCGAGGACAAGGTCACCGGCGTGGTCCTGCGGGACACCGTCACCGGTGAGGAGCGCAAGCTCGACATCACCGGCCTGTTCGTCGCGATCGGCCACGACCCGCGCAACGAGTTGTTCGTCGGCCAGGTGGACCTCGACGACGAGGGCTACGTGAAGGTCGACGCCCCGAGTACCCGTACCAACCTCACCGGGGTCTTCGCGGCCGGTGACCTGGTGGACCACACGTACCGCCAGGCCATCACCGCCGCGGGCACCGGTTGTGCCGCAGCGCTCGACGCCGAGCGGTTCCTCGCCCACGTGACAGGAGAGTAGATACATGAAGGCAGTGACCGACGCGAGCTTCGTCTCCGACGTCCTCCAGTCCAAGAAGCCGGTGCTGGTGGACTTCTGGGCCGAATGGTGCGCGCCCTGCAGGAAGGTCAGCCCGGTGCTCGCCGAGCTCGCCGAGGAGCTGGGCGACAAGATCGAGATCGTCAAGCTCGACGGTGACGCCAACCCCGAGGTCATGCGCGACTACAAGGTCATGTCGCTGCCGACCCTGACCATCTTCCAGGGTGGCAAGCCGGTGTCGTCGATGATCGGCGCGCACCCGAAGAGCAAGATCAAGGCCTTCATCGAGGACGCGATCTAGTTTCACACTTTCTGGCGGTGACCCTCGAAGATCGGGGGTCACCGCCAGAATTGTGTGTGAGGGACGGCACGCTGTGGGTAAGGGGACCGTGAGCGCGGCGCACCGGGGGTGGGCTGCGAAGTTTGTCTGGATCACAGCCGCTAGCCTCGTGGCAGCGGTCAACTAGGCTGCGGACACCGCGACAGGAGGAGAACGCGTGCGCTCATTCCGGCGAGGAGCCACCGGCCCGGCCGTCGTGGAGATCCGCGCGACCCTGCGGAAGCTGGGCGTGCTCGACCCGGCCGCCGGCTCCGGCGAGAGCTCCGGCGACGAGGTCTTCGACGCGGCCACCGAGCTGGCCGTGCGGACGTTCCAGCAGTCCAGGGGCCTGACCGCCGACGGCGCGGTGGGCGACGAGACCTGGCGGGCGCTGGTCGCCGCCCAGTGGCAGCTCGGCGAGCGCCTGCTCTACCAGACCCTGCCCGACCCGCTGGTCGGCGACGACGTGCGCCAGTTGCAGGAGCGGCTGCTGGAGATGGGCTACGACCCGTCCCGCCCCGACGGCATCTTCGGCCCCGCCACGGCGCGGGCCCTGGCCCAGTTCCAGCGCGAGGTCGGCCTGGTGCCGGACGGCTCGTTCGGGCCGTCGACGATGGCCGCGCTGCGCCGGCTGGGCCGCAAGGTCGTCGGCGGCCGGCCGCAGTTCCTCCGCGAGTCGGCGAACCTGTTCCACGCCGGCCCGGCCCTCGCCGGCAAGCGGATCATCATCGACCCCGGGCACGGCGGCACCGACCCCGGCGTCACCGACGGCGGGCACACCGAGTCCGGCCTGATGTTCGACCTGGCCAGCCGCCTGGAGGGCCGGCTGGCCGCCGCCGGGGTGGCCGTGCACCTGACCCGGGGCCCGGACAACGGGTTCACCGACGCCGAGCGGGCCGAGCTGGCCAACAACCTCGGCGGCGACCTGCTGATCTCCCTGCACACCGACGGGCACCACAACCCGCTGGCCGCCGGCGTGGCCACCTACCACTACGGCGGCGACAACGCGGTCACGTCCACGGCGGGGGAGCGGTTCGCCGGCCTGGTGCAGCGCGAGATCGTCGCCCGGACCGGGATGATCGACTGCCGGGTGCACGCCAAGACCTGGGAGCTGCTCCGCCGTAGCCGGATGCCGGCGGTCCGGGTCGAGGTCGGCTACCTGACCTCGCCGTCGGACCGGGCCCGGCTCACCGACCCGGCGTTCCGCGACACCGTGGTCGACGCGCTGCTCGCCGCGATCCAGCGGATGTTCTTCTCGATGGAGGCCGACGTGCCGACCGGCACGTTCGACGTGTCCAGCCTGCGGGCGATGCTGGCCGGTCGATGATCGTCCTGCTCCCACCGAGCGAAACCAAGAATCCGACGGGTACGGGGGAGCCGCTGGCCCTGTCCGCACTGTCGTTCCCGGAGCTGAACCCGGTCCGCCAGCGCCTCGTGACGGTCCTGTCCGGACTGTCGCCGGAGGAGGGTCGCGCGGCGCTGGGCCTGAGCGAGAAGCAGGAACAGGAGCTCAAGCACAACCTCGTGCTCCGCGAGGCGGCCACCATGCCGGCCCTGGACCGCTACACCGGGGTGCTGTTCGACTCCCTCGACGCGCCGACGCTGCCGGCGGGGGCGCGCGCCCGGCTCATGGTCGGGTCGGCGCTGTTCGGGCTGCTGGGCGCGGAGGACCCGGTTCCGGCGTACCGGCTGTCGGGCGGGTCACGGCTCCCTGGCGTCGGCGGCCTGCCGGCCCTGTGGAAGCCCGTGCTGGGCCCGGTGCTGCGCGGGCTGGACGGGATGGTCGTGGACCTGCGTTCGGGCGCGTACGGGGCTCTGGCGCCCCTGCCCGGGGCCGTCGCGGTCCGGGTGGTCACCGCCGAGGGCAAGGTCGTGTCGCACTTCAACAAGGCGACCAAGGGGCTGCTGGCCCGGGCCCTCGCCCAGGCTCCGGTCGAGACGGTCGACGAGCTGGTCGACGTCGCCCGTGCCGCCGGGCTGGAGGCGACCGCCACCGGGCGTTGGACCGTGGAGATCGTGCACGCGTGATCTACCGCACGCGTGCCGGGTCGGGCTCCGCTCGTACCAAATAATGGGTCTCATGCCCTTGAGACTCTTCCGGTTCGCAGCACTCGCCGAGGCCTGCTCGTGGATCGGCCTGCTGGTCGGGATGTTCTTCAAGTACGTCGTCGTGCACAACGAGATCGGCGTGAAGGTGTTCGGCCCGATCCACGGCGCGCTGTTCGTCCTGTACGGGGTGTCCGTCCTGCTCTGCGCCCGCAACTACCGCTGGGACGCCCGGACGGTGCTCCTGGGGCTGTTCGCCGCGATCCCGCCGCTGGCCACCCTGTGGTTCGAGCGCCGGGTGGCCGGGCGGGACCTGGTCACCGACTAGCGTCGGGGCGCCAGCTCGGTGCGGGTGAACTGGGTCGGCCGCAGCGCCTGCTCCGGGCTCATCGTGCCGAGGAGCTTCTCCAGCGCGTACTCCACGTCGCTCTTCCAGCCCAGCGCCGTGCGCAGCTCGAGGCGCAGCCGCGGGTACCTCGGGTGCGGGCGGACCGTCTTGAACCCGACCGACAGGAAGAAGTCGACAGGCGCGACGCACTCCGGCTGCTCCCACTTCGCGTCCCCGAACGCCTCGATCGCCTTCACGCCCCGCTTGGTCAGCTCCCGGGCCACGCCCTGCACGAGCATCCGCCCCAGCCCGGCTCCGGCGAACGACGGCACCACGTGCGCGGTCGTCAGCAGCACGGCGTCGGGGGAGACCGGACTCGTCGGGAAGGCCATCGAGCGCGGGACGTAGGCCGGCGGCGCGTACATCACGTAGCCGGCCGGCAGGCCGTCCACGTACGCGAGCTTGCCGCACGAGCCCCACTCCAGCAGGGTCTGCGAGACCCAGGACTCCTTGGCCAGATCGGCCGTGCCGTTGGCGCACGAGCGCTCACCGGCGATCGGATCCAGCTCCCAGTGCACGCAGGACCGACACTTCCTCGGCAGCTCCTCGAGCGTGTCCAAGGTCAAACTGACCAGACGGCGCGACACATGCACCCCCAAAAACCTCGATCGGGCCCACGTCTGCACAGGTCAGCGAACCTTGCGTATTGCCCAGAAGGACAAGTCTAAGGTGCCTCTCCTCCGAACAGCCGAGAGTTGACACGTTTCGGCCCGGTAGAATCAGACGATCCGCGCGCCCCGCGCTGGGTCACAGACGCCCCGGCCGAGGCGCCCTCCTGCGCGACGGTTCGGAGGACTGAGTGACCGGCACGACGCTTGACGACTACACCGATAGGTACGCCCAACGGGTTCGAGGCATGACGGCCTCGGAGATCCGGGCTCTTTTCGCAGTCGCAAGTCGGCCGGAGGTGGTCAGCCTCGCCGGCGGATCGCCATTCGTCTCCGCACTCCCGCTCGACGCCGTCGGCGAGATGATGGGCGAGCTGATCGCCAAGAACGGGGCCTCGGCCCTGCAGTACTGCATCGGGCAGGGCGACCTCGCCCTGCGCGAGATCATCTGCGAGATCATGGCGCTCGAGGGCATCGACGCGCGGTGCGGGGCATCCCCCGACGACGTCGTGGTCACCACCGGAGCCCAGCAGGCTCTGGACCTGGTCGCCAGGGTGTTCCTCGACCCGGGCGACGTCGTGCTCGCCGAGGGGCCCTCGTACGTCGGGGCGCTCGGGGTGTTCCAGGCCGCGCAGGCGGATGTGGTGCACGTACCCATGGATGATCTTGGTCTGATCCCTTCGGCGCTTTCCGCGGCGCTGGAGGACATGGCGAAGGCCGGTCGGCGGGTCAAGTTCCTCTACACCGTGCCGACCTACCACAACCCCGGCGGTGTGACCCTGCCCAACGAACGCCGCGACGAGATCATCGAGATCTGCGCGCGCGCCGGGCTGCTCATCCTCGAGGACAACCCTTACGGCCTGCTCGGCTTCGACACCGAGCCGCTGCCGGCCCTGCGGTCCCGGGTGCGCGAGGGCATCATCTACCTCGGCACCTTCTCCAAGACCTTCGCCTCCGGGGTCCGGGTCGGCTGGATCCTCGCCCCGCACGCCGTCCGCGACAAGCTCGTCATGGCGTCCGAGGCCCAGATCCTCTGCCCCAGCATGCTGTCCCAGTCGGCCGTCACCGCCTACTTCACGACCATGCCGTGGCAGGAACAACTCAAAAAATTCCAGGGGGTGTACGCGGAACGCCGCGACGCCGTCCTCACCGCCCTCGACGACTTCATGCCCGCCGGCACCCAGTGGACCAGGCCGGCCGGTGGCTTCTACGTCTGGCTCACCCTGCCCGACGGGCTCGACTCCAAGGCCATGGTGCCGCGCGCCATCAACAACCGGGTCGCGTACGTGCCCGGCACCGGGTTCTACGCCGACGGCACCGGCCGGCAGAACCTGCGCCTGTCGTACTGCTTCCCGCCCCCCGAGCGGATCCGCGAAGGAGTGCGCCGGCTCGCCGCCACCATCGAGGAAGAGCAGGCCCTGCGGGCGACCTTCGGAGTAGCTTCATAGAGTGGTGGTTTCGTCGCTGCCGGGTGTGGCCGGCAGCGCGTCACCGTCCTCTTCCCTTCACACTGACCAACCGTCGGTCGCTGGTCGTTCGACGAAGGAGCACAGCATGAGTTTCGCCCACGTCCTGGTCCTCGCCGGGGGCCTGTCCTATGAGCGCGACGTCTCGCTGCGGTCCGGCCGCCGGGTGCTCGACGCGCTCCGGCTCGCCGGCCTCGACGCCGAACAGCGCGACGCCGACGTGACCCTGCTTCCCATCCTCACCGCCACCCCACCCGACGCCGTGCTGATCTCGCTGCACGGGGCGACGGGGGAGGACGGCGCGCTGCGCGGGGTGCTGGAGCTGTCCGGCGTCCCGTACGTCGGCCCCGACGCCCGGGCCGCCCGGCTCGCCTGGGACAAGCCCACCGCCAAGGCCGTCCTCCGGGACAACAACCTGCCGACGCCCGACTGGATCACGCTCCCGCAGGAGACCTTCTCCGAACTCGGCGCCGGCGCGCTCATGACCCAGATCATCGACCGGCTCGGCCTGCCGCTCATGGTCAAGCCCACCCAGGGCGGCTCCGGGCTCGGCGCGCACGTGGTCCGGGAGGCCTCCGAGCTGCCCGCCGCGATGGTGGGCTGCTTCGCGTACGGCGGCACGGCCCTCATCGAGCGCTTCGTCACCGGCGTCGACGTCGCGGTCACCGTCCTCGACCTCGGCGACGGCCCCGTGGCCCTGCCCGCCGTCGAGATCGTCCCCGCCAACGGGGTGTACGACTACACCGCCCGCTACACCGCCGGCGTCACCACCTGGCACGCGCCGGCCCGGCTCCCCGAGGAGGTCACCGAGAGGGTGGCCGAGATCGCGGTGGCGACGTACAAGGCGCTCGGGCTGCGGGACCTGTCCCGGGTGGACCTGATCGTCGACGCGGGCGGGGACGCGCACGTGCTGGAGGCGAACGTGTCGCCGGGGTTGACCGAGACGTCGTTGGTGCCGATGGCCATCGAGGCGGCGGGGCTGGACTTCGGCGAGGTGTTGAGCAAGCTGATCCAGGCGGCGATCGACCGCAAGTCCTGATCTGCACGGCCCCGGGCCCGGTCTCCTCTTCGGAGGGGCCGGGCTCGTTCGTGTCCGGGGTGTGGGGCGGTTCGTGGTGCGGGGCGCGAGGCGCGCGGCTCGGCAGGGCGCGGCTCGGCGGGGCGCGGGGCGGGGCCCGGCGAGGCGGCGCGGCGGTTGGGCGCGTGGGGTCCTGGAAATTTTTTCGTAGGGCGGCAACCCTTTGAATCGAGGGTGACGTCTAGCCCGTTGTCCGACGCCGAACCCCTTCCACCGGAGCAATCACGTGGTTTCCACCGCCGATGAGTTCGACAGCTTTGTTCGAACTCGCACCCCTGCGCTACTGCGCTCGGCGTACCTCCTGACCGGCGATCAGCACCTCGCAGAGGACCTCGTCCAGAGTGCACTCGCCAGGACCCACCGGTCCTGGAAGAAGCTGCACGAGGTGGGGAACGCCGAGGCGTACACCCGCAAGATCATGTATCACCTCCAGGTGAGCTGGTGGCGGAAGCGCCGGATCGCCGAGTCGATGCCCGGCGACCTGCCCGACCGGGGCGGCGAGGACGGCACCACGGCCACGACGCTCAAGATCACGCTCCGGCAGGCGCTGCTCAAACTCACGGACAAGCAGCGAGCCGTCCTCGTCCTGCGCTTCTTCGAGGACCACACCGAGTCCGAGACCGCCGAACTCCTCGGGGTCACGCTCGGCACCGTCAAGTCCCAGACCTCCAAGGCCCTCGCCCGGCTGCGGACCGTCGCCCCCGAGCTCGCCCTCGCCAACGGAGACGCCCGATGAACAACGACCTGCACACCCAGCTCGCGGCGCTCGCGGAGGACGTCGCCCCTGTGGACCTGCACAGCCGGGTACTCGCCAGCTCCCGCCGCCTCGCCTGGCAGCGCGGCACCCTCGCCGGCGGCGTGGCCCTGGCCGTCGTCGGCGTGGTCGCCGGCTCGGCCATGGCCCTGACCCCGACCCCCCGCTCCACCATCATCCCGGCCGACACCCCCGGGCCCTCGGTGTCCCAGTCCGCCAGCCCGACCCCGTCGACCTCGCCCGAGCCCGCCATGACCGGCACGCCGATCGACCTGGCGAACGCCACCCTCGACATCCCCGCCTGGGTGTTCGACAAGAGTCCACAGTGCCGGGGCCAGCAGACCCTGGCCGACGGCACCGGACCAGGCACCCCCCAGGGAGCCCCACGCAACATCGTCCTGGGCAAGGTGGTCACCGGAGACGTCAACCACGACCACGTACTGGACACCGTCGCCATCATCAGGTGCCGGACCGGCCAGAACCCGCTCACCCAGATCGTCGCGTTCGACCAGGACGCGACAGGCACCGTGCACACCATCGGACAGGTGGTGGCCGACACCACCCCGGACGGCGACCCGCACGAGCTGGCAGTCATCTTCGACGTGGCCGTCACCGCCGAGGGCGCGGTGCAGGCTGAGGTCGGCGACTTCTCCGGACTCCGCGACGCGGACTCGGCACAGTACTCCCAGCACCAGACCCGAACCTACGGCTGGGACGGACAGAAGTTCCACCAGACCGGCGGCCCCACGAGTGTCGGGAAGAACCCGCACTTCGCCAAACTCGTCGTCACCTCCACCGACCTCACTTTCGGCCCGTTCACCGGCGGACAGCGGACCGGCACCTTGACCGTCACCGTCCACAACGACGGCATGGGAGCGGCGTGGAACACCTCGGTGGCGATCTGGGCCCCCGGAGCCGTCCGGCAGTCCGGCACCGGGTGGACCGGGTGCACCCGGGACGCCAACCAGCCGGACAAGTTCGGCGCGCACTGCGCCCTCGGCAAACTCCAGCCGGGCGAGACCAGGACGCTCACGTTGGAGTTCACGCTGCCCTACTCGAGCATCGACACCACGAACACCGACTCGTATGTCTTCGGGATCGCGCGACACGCCGAGGCCGATGGCGACTATCGGGGGAGCACCACATCCGAGGCCAAATTCGCACTGAAGCTCTAGTCCAGAACGCATGCTGGCCTGTCCCTATCCGGGGCAGGCCGGCATGCGTTCTCAGAGATCCGGCTAGTGCTGCCGCACCAACCAACGGAGTCTCGGTGTCGCGAACGCGTGGTGCAGCAGGTTCAGCGCGACCAGCGCCCACCCCACGGCCGGCGCGCCACAGGCCACGAAGGCCACCGGGCCGCCGAACAGAACGAGCAACTCGATGAGGAGCCGGACGACACCCGGCACTGGGACCGGCGCCTTGCCGTTCCGGCTCGGGTCGCCCGGCACCGCGAAGACTCCCCAGAGGGTGGCTCCCGCCAGTACGCCGAGAACGGCCAGCAGGACGGCGAGGACACCACTCGCCAGATGCCAACCGGCCCACGCGAAGCCGGCGAGGGCTGCGAGTTCCAGGCACAACCTGAGCGCCAGGTTCCACGGGGGAACAGTTGGCGGAGTGTTGATCATGCGCCGGACTGTAGCTCACTCCGCAGGCCGGCGGGCGATGTGGAATCCGGCCGTGTTTCACGTGAAGCATCGGCGCCTTCGGTGGGTCTTTCATCGCCGGCGTGGGCAGTGGTGTGTTCGGCGCCGTCCGACATCCGGGGCGACGGCTTCGGCGGGCGTGGCCGGATCCGTCGCCCCGCACTGGGGTGGCCTGCCGGTGGCGGTTGCCGCGGCTGAGCCTGGCTAGCCGTCTCCCGGCTGGGGTGATCGGCGGCGGGCTGCTGTGGGTGGGGCGATGTTTCACGTGAAACAAGGATGGCGGCGGGCGGCGCAGAATCCATGGTGCGCACGATGAGGAGTTGAAGGGCTAGGCCGAGTCGGGCACCCAGGGGAGGCGCGGTCGACCGCTGTCGAGGCCAGCGCCACTGGAGTCTCGGTGTTTCACGTGAAACATCGCTGGCACACAGACGTGGAGTCGATGAGGCCCTCGTGTTTCACGTGAAACATGCCGCACGGAATCACCCGGCCCAGCGGCCCAGCGGCCCAGCGGCCCAGCGGCCCAGCGGCCCAGCGGCCCAGCGGCCCAGCGGCCCAGCGGCCCAGCGGCCCAGCGGCCCAGCGGCCCAGCGGCCCAGCGGCCCAGCGGCCCAGCGGCCCAGCGGCCCAGCGGCCCAGCGGCCCAGCGGCCCAGCGGCCCAGCGGCCCAGCGGCCCAGCGGCCCAGCGGCCCAGCGGCCCAGCGGCCCAGCGGCCCAGCGGCCCAGCGGCCCAGCGGCCCAGCGGCCCAGCGGCCCAGCGGCCCAGCGGCCCAGCGGCCCAGCGGCCCAGCGGCCCAGCGGCCCAGCGGCGAAAATCTAGTTCCGGCTGCTGATCTGCGCAACGGGGACGGCAAGAATTGGCTCAGCCTCGACTGCTCGCAGGGCAGCAGTTCACCCGGTCCTCGACATCCCACCAGGACAGACCGAGGTATGGCCGGGTAGCCAGAGCGCCTCACTGCGGGCGGGCACGAACGGGCCGCGCGGGCCTGCACGAGCGGGCCGCAGTCTGGATGCCGTGACGAGCCAGCAGGGCTCGACTGCCGGCTACCACTCGACGGTGCGCGCATGTTGGTGGCCGGATCGCTGACCGCTTGGTGTCGACAGCCATGGCCACACACGCCGGGTCCGACTGATCGAGCGCATGCAAAAGGAGCCATGTTTCACGTGAAACATGGCTCCCGGATTGGGCTTCCCGACTACGGACGATCTATTCCGCGGCACCCCAGTCAATCGGCGGCGGCGCCATCACAGCCCGCCCGCCATGCTCGGCAAGGTACGCGGCGACAAACGCCAGGTTCTCCAACCACGGCCGTTCCTCCACCGGGGGAAGTACGTCATCCCACAGGGAGAGGAACGTCCCCCGCAGCTGAAGTTGCCCGTACGGTCGGGCCAGGAACCAGAGGTGCAGGTGAGCGGATCCGTCGCCCCACCGATTCACGTGTACCCGGGCGACTCCGTCCAGGCAGCGAATGGCGCGTTCGAGCCGGACGGTGAGGACGCCCATCTCGGTCGCTAGCAGGTTCGGCAAGTCGCCGAGATCGAGGTGCGAACGGGTCTCAAGCATCAGCACCATGGGGAGGCCGGTCGGTCCGAGCGCCCGGAGACGCCACCGCTCATCGACCCAGATGTAGTCCTCGTCGGTACGTTTGCATGCGGTGCAAGTACTGGGATCCTCGCCTTCCCGATCGGGCTCAAGCTCGACCGGCGGATCGAGGGCGCGAATCTTGAACTCGCCCTCGAAGGGAAACGTCGGCCAGGAAACGAAGTCCGGAAGTTCTCTGTCGTGGGGCACAGCTGGGGTGTCGTCGGCCACAATCGGACCTTATCCGAGTCGCGCCAGGATGGACACACCGCAGGTGCGACGAACAGTATCGTCACCGTGACGTGAGTCCCGAGGGTTAGGGGATAGGCCTAAAATAGGCCCTAGTTTGACCATAATTGTCATGACTCTGAGCGATGATCCAAACTCAGCGAAATTCGTCGATTCCATCGGGGACTTTCGACGATCCCGAGCCCGGATCTCCCCGGAAGCACGAACTGAATTTCCAAGATCCGAAAATCTCAGCCCACCACCCGACCGGCTCACGGCTCACGGCTCACGGCTCACGGCTCACGGCTCACGGCTCACGGCTCACGGCTCACGGCTCACGGCTCACGGCTCACGGCTCACGGCTCACGGCTCACGGCTCACGGCTCACGGCTCACCCAGATGATCCGTCATGACGCGGGTTCCGCAAGGCACCCCGTGCCTGAGATCGACCCCACGGCGAACCGCCTTTCAACCCACGACGTCATCCGCGAAGCATGGCTGGTCCGTCTTCTCGACTACGCCGAAAGTCCGAGCTCACCCCAGAGCTGATTCCGCTCCGGCCTGTTCTTCCTCGACCCAGCACTCCGCGACCCTCAGAACCAACGTTCGGGGGAGACCCCACCAAAGCCAAGCCACTGAGCCACGCGGCTATGAACCTCACTTCGTCCGCGCCATCCACAGGGCAAGCCGGCCGCCCAAAGCCCTCACGCCCGAGCCTGCGGCCAAGGTCCACGCCCATGCCATGCTCACGCCCTCAAGCCCAAGCCTTCAAACCCAATCCCTCAGACCCAAGCCCATGGCCCAGGCCAAAGCCCCGAGCCCCACGTCCAGGTCCAGGTCCACGCCCCAGATCCTCAGACCTAGCCTCAGGCCCACGCCCCAATCCCGCGCCAGACCCCGAGGCCGAGAACCCAGGCCCCGGGCCCCACGCCCCGGAACACAGGAAACCCCGAGCACCAACAGGCGCCCGGGGCTCAGTACCCAAAGAATGGATCTATTCCGCCGGCCGATCCAACCCGATCACACCCACGATCCGCTCCAGATCATCCACCGTAGCGAACTCGATAGTGATCTTCCCCTTACGCTTCCCCAGATCAACCCGAACCTTGGTATCGAACCGATCGCACAACTTCTCCGCCAACTCACCCAACGCCGGAGCATGCGCCTTGGGCCGCCGCGCCGCCGGAGCCTTCCGCGTCTCCGGCGCACCGAGCGACACCAGCTCCTCGGTCACCCGCACAGACAGCCCCTCGGCCACGATCCGCAGCGCGAGCGCCTCCTGGGCCTCGGCGTTGTCGAGGGAGAGCAGCGCCCGCGCGTGCCCCGCCGACAACACCCCCGCCGCGACCCGCCGCTGGACCCCGGCGGGCAGGTTCAGGAGTCGGATCGTGTTGGTGATCTGCGGTCGGCTGCGGCCGATCCGCCGGGACAGCTCCTCGTGGGTGGCGCCGAACTCCTCCAGCAGCTGCTGGTAGGCGGCGCCCTCTTCCAACGGGTTGAGGTTCGCCCGGTGGATGTTCTCCAGGAGGGCGTCGCGGAGCATCGCGTCGTCGGCGGTCTCGCGGATGATCGCCGGGATCGCGGTGAGCCCGATCGCCTGGGCGGAACGCCAGCGGCGCTCGCCCATGATCAGCTCGTACTTGCCCGGGGCGGTCTCGCGGACCACGATCGGCTGGAGGAACCCGACCTCGCGGATGGACGCCTTCAACTCCTCGAGGGCGTCCTCGTCGAAGATCTGCCGGGGCTGCTTGCTGTTGGGCACGATCGAGTCGATCGGCAGTTCCCGGAACCGGGCGCCGGGCACGGGCGCGAGCTGATCGCCCGGCACGGACACCGGCGCGGTGGGAGCCGGGGCCACCGGAGCCTCAACCGGAGCGGCAACGGGCGCAGGAGTTGCCGGAGGTGCCGCCTGGGCCGGAACGGTCGCCACCGGGGCCGCTGGAGCCTCCTGCGTGGCCTCCGGGGCGGCTGGCCCCGACGGGATCAGCGCCCCGAGCCCACGGCCGAGCCCGCCCCGTCGGTTGGTCTTCATGCGCTTCCTCCGAGCTTCGCGCCGCGCTGCGCGATCTCCTGGGCGGCCTCGAAGTAGCTGGTGGCTCCACGGGAGCCCGGGTCGTACGTCATCACCGACTGACCATAGCTGGGCGCCTCCGAAACCCGGACATTCCGGGGGATGACCGCCTGGAGCACCTTGTCGGTGAAGTAGCTGCGCACCTCCTGCTCGACCTGGTCGGCCAGCCGGGTGCGGCGGTCGTACATGGTGAGCAGGATGGTGGAGACCTCGATCTTCGGGTTCAGGTGCGCCTGGACCAGATCGATGTTGCGGATGAGCTGGCCGAGGCCCTCCAGCGCGTAGTACTCACACTGGATCGGGATCATGACCTCCTCGGCCGCGACGAGGGCGTTGACCGTGAGCAGGCCGAGCGATGGCGGGCAGTCGATCAGGACATAATCGAGCTCTTCCGGGTACGCCTCGATCGCCCGCTTCAGCCGCGACTCCCGGGCGACCACACTGACCAGCTCGATCTCGGCGCCGGCCAGGTCGATCGTGGCGGGGGCGCAGACCAGGTTCGGAATGCCCTCGACCCGAGCGACCACCTCGTCCAGCGGCACGTTGTCGATCAGTGACTCGTAGATGCTGGGCACGCCGGCGTGGTGGTCGACGCCGAGCCCGGTGGAGGCGTTGCCCTGGGGGTCGAGGTCGATGACCAGCACCCGGTTGCCATGCAGGGCGAGCGACACGGCGATGTTCACCGTGGTGGTGGTCTTACCCACCCCGCCCTTCTGGTTCGCGACAGCCATGATGCGCCGCCGGGTCGGGCGGGGGAGTTGGGCCCCGCCGCCGGGGTTGAGCACCTGGACGGCCCGCTTCGCCTCCTGGGCGAGCGGAAGGTCTTCGTCTACGTCACCGGCGGCTGTTTCACGTGAAACATCGCCGAGACGGGGGTGGGGGATGTCGCTCGTTTCACGTGAAACATCGCCGTAGCTGTCGTCCTGCACCGTGTCCACTCCGCTGGATTCGGCACCCTGGGCCGCCGTGGACTCCGAATCTCCGGCGTGTCCGGGGGAGCCCGCGCCGACCGGTGCCGGCACTGCGTCTCCGCCCGATCGGGGGGCGCCCGGCAAGCCTACGGGGACAGAGCCGTCGTCGCCATCGGCGGTCTCGACGGAATCCGGCTCAACCGAAGAAAGGAGCTCAATTTTGGGTACTTTATCCGGATCCAACCGGGGCCCGAACACCCCTGGCGTCAACGGTCGCGTACCCGTCAGATCAGCGAGTGGCGATCTCGCCACGCCCTTCGTCATCCGTCCGGCACGCACCTGCGCATCGCCGGTGGTCGCGTTATCGATGGACTGACTCAGCCTGCCCGTGACCGCACTGCGCAGCCACCCCAACGCACTGACTCGCTTCCGGCCCCCCGCCATCAGCCCCCCTATGCGTAGCTACCGGCCTCGGCTGCGCCGGCTTCCTCCCTGCGTGATCACGCGCTCCCGGACCACCTCGACCACGGTCGTCTCCGGGTCGATCAGTCCGGCCCCACAGCTCAACACCCGCGCCTGTCCGCCACCGAGCCTGAGGATCACGTTGCGGTGCTCCGCGATCTCCTCAGCAGCGGTCGAACCCTTCATCGCCAGCATCCGACCACCGACCGCGGCGAGCGGCAGACACCAACCGGCGAGCCGGTCGAGCGGTGCGACCGCCCTGGCGGTGACGATGTCGGCGGGTGCCAGGCGACCCACCAGCTCCTCGGCGCGGCCCCGGACCACCGTGACCCCGGTGAGGTCCAGCTGGTCGACGACCTCGTCCAGGAACGCGGTACGACGCGCGAGCGGCTCCACCAGGGTCACCTGCAGATCCGGTCGGGCCACAGCTAGGACGATACCGGGCAATCCAGCCCCAGAACCGACATCCACGACAGACGCGCCTAACGGGATCAGCTCGGCGACGACGGCGCAGTTGAGCAGGTGCCGGTCCCAGATCCTGGGGGCCTCGCGGGGACCGATCAGTCCCCGGACGACGCCCTCGGTCGCGAGCAGCTCGGCGTACGCGATCGCGGCGTCCAACTGGTCGCCGAAGACCGCGAGCGCGGCGGCCGGCGGCGGACCGGGCGCGGGCTCTGCGGCGTCCGGCTCCGGCCGGGGCGAGCTCGTCGCGGACCCCGCCGGGTCGGTCGCGGACCCCGCCGGGTCGGAAGTCCCGGAGCCAACTCCGGGAGAGGTCGCCGACGTGGCCTCGTCGGAGGCACCGGAGCCAGCCTCACTGGAGGCGGACCGGGAACCGGACCCCGAAGCCTGCGAAGCCGGACCGCCATGACCCGCCGAGGAGCCGGGCTCCGTCGGGCCCCCGGGACCCGACGGAGCCTCGGCACCTGACGCATCCGACAGCCCCCCGGAGTCCGGCAGGCCCGCAGCGTCCGGCGACGAAGCGGTCACTCCGGCAGGACGACGACGCGGCGGGCCGGCTCGGCGCCCTCGGACTCGCTGCGGACCCCGTCCATGGCCGTGATCACGTCGTGCACGCACTTGCGCTCGAACGCGCTCATCGGCTCCAGCTTCACGGCCTCGCCGTCGGCGAGGACCCGCTCGGCCGCGGTCTTGGCCAGCGCGCCCAGCTCCTTGCGCCGGCCGTCGCGGAAGCCGCCGACGTCGACGAGGAGTCGGCTGGGGTGGCCGGTCTGCGCGTACACCGCGAGGCGGGCCAGCTCCTGGAGCGCCTCCAGGGTCGCGCCGCGCGGGCCGACCAGTCCGTCGAGGTCGTCGCCGACGATCTCGACCAGCGGGCGGCCGTTCTGGACCACCTCGTCGATGTCGCCGTCGTAGTCGAGGATGTCGAGCAGACCCTCCAGGTAGTCGGCGGCGATCTCGCTCTCCCGGAACAGGGTCTCCGCGTCAGCCTGAGCCCGAACCGGCTTCTCGGCCACCACGACGTCGTCGGTCTCGGCCTGCGGGGTGCTCGTGTCGGTCACTGTTTGTTCTCTCCTAGATCCGGCGTCGAGGCGCCAATGGTCTTCGGGGCGCTTAGCGCCGGGCGCCACGCTTCTTCTGGTTGGCGGGCTTCACACCGGGCTTCGGGGCCTCAACGGTGAGCTTGGCCGCGGCGTCCACGTCCTTGGACTTCTCGCCGATCTTGGCGGCGGCCGGCGGCGGCGGGTACTTCTTCAGCACCCAGAACTGCTGGCCCAGCGAGAACAGGTTCGTGGTGACCCAGTAGATGATCACGCCGATCGGGAACAGGTACCCGGAGATCAACAGCGTGAACGGGATGCCGTAGAGCATCAGGCGCTGGATCATCTTCTGCTGCGGGTCCTCGGACCAGCCGGTCTTGAGGATCATCTGGCGGCTCGTCATGAACGTGGTCGCCATCATCATCAGGATCAGGACCCCGGCGACGATCTTCACGTTCAGCGGCGTCGAACCCAGGGCCTCGACGCCGGCCGTCGCGCCGAACTTGCCGGCGATCGGGGCGCCGAAGAGCTTGGCGTGCGAGGCGAGGTCGAACTGCTCGGCAGTCCAGCCGTACAGCGTCGGGTTGTGCTTGCCGTCCGGCACCAGGCGGCGCAGGACGTGCAGCAGGCCCAGGAAGACCGGCATCTGGAGCACCAGGGGGAGGCAGCCCATCAGCGGGTTGGCCTTCTCCGTGCGGTACAGCTCCATCATCTCGCGCTGCAGGGTCTCCTTGTCACCCTTGTGCTTGGCCTGCAGCTCCTTGACCTTGGGCTGGATGGCCTGCATGGCGCGCTGGGAGCGGATCTGCTTCACGAAGAGCGGGAACAGCAGGATCCGGACAGTGATCACCAGGAAGACGATCGCGAGCACCCACGACCAGTTCGTGCCGAGGACGACCGTCTTGGGAACGATCAGGTCCCAGAGTTCGTGCCAGCGCAGAAGTAGCCACGAGATGGCAATGTAGATCCAGTCGAGACTCACGTCGCGGCTCCAGTCACGTCGCCTGGGTGGCGGTTCGCCGGGGGTACCGGGTCATAACCGCCGGGGTGGAATGGTTGGCAGCGCAGCAGCCGCCGGAGCGTCAGCCAGGCTCCTCGAAGAGCACCGTGCGTAGCCAACGCCTCTAGAGCGTAGGCGCTACAGGACGGGTGGAACCGACAGCGCGCCGGCAGCGCCGGACTCACCCATCGACGGTACGCGACGATAGGAAACGAGAGCACACGGGCCACGGGTGTCAACGCTCACCGCCGCGGTGGCGTCGGGTCCGTGCCGCGGCGAGAGCTTCGTCGAGGTCCAGACCCAGTTGGGTGTACGAGCGGGCAGCGGCGGCCGGCAGCGCCCGCACCACGACCGCGTCGTCCGGGCCGAGGAGCCCGAGCCGGTCGCGCATCAGGTGCCGAAGGCGTCGTTTGACCCGGTTTCGTACCACTGCGTTGCCCACCGCCTTGGATACGACAAAGCCCGCCCGGGGACTATTCCCCTCCGGGCGGGTTGTCGACTGCTCGGTGGCGGTGCTGGCCAGGTGCACCACGAGGGCGCCGCGACTCGCGCGTCGGCCTCCGCGGACGGTCACGCTGAAGTCGATGCGGCGGCGCAGCCTCGAAGCGGCAGGCAGCACGTTCAACGGCTCCGTATGACCGGGCCTGTGCGGCTTAGGCCGACAGAGTCTTGCGACCCTTGGTACGGCGCGCCGAGAGGATGGCACGGCCGGCCCGGGTGCTCATGCGCAGCCGGAAGCCGTGGGTCTTCGCGCGCCGGCGGTTGTTCGGCTGGAAGGTGCGCTTGCTCACGTCACGGTCTCCGTACTCTCAGGTGGTACTCGTAAGTCTTCGTGGTGGTCCACGTACGCGGACACGCCGCAGAGAACACACTAGCAAAGAGCAGCGAAGCCGACCCTTCAGGGTAGACCTGGGGTCGCGTGCCGTCGGCCACACGAGCGCCGGACACGCCGCGACGGGCGTGACTATCATGCCTGAGTCCTGCGCGGTTGAGGACCTGTGGAAAACTCGCCACAGCACGCAATCAACCAGGGGGGTGCGCGGCGGTGACCGAGAATCCGGTCGACCTCGCGAAGGTTTGGACGTCGGCGACCGAAGAGCTCTCCGACGGACTGATCTCGCCCCAGCAGCGTGCCTATCTCCGGATGACCCGGCTGCGGGCGCTCGTGGAGGACACGGCGCTGATCTCGGTGCCGGACACGTTCACCCGGGACGCCATCGAGACGAAGCTGCGCCCGGCGATCACCGACGCGCTGTCCCGCCGCCTCGGCCGGCCGATCCAGGTCGCGGTCACCGTGCGCGCCCCGGACGCCACGCCCGCCGAGGCCCAGCCGCCGGCCCCGCCCGTCCAGGCCCCGCAGCAGGTGGAGCGGCCGGTCGAGCGTCCGGTGGAACGGCCGATGGAACGGCCCATGCCCGAGGCGCCGCCCGGCGTGCTGCCGTTCGAGGCCCAGCCGGAGCAGCCCCCGGCCCGGCCGCGCCGGTCCCGCCGCACGGAGCACCCGCCGGCCGAGCACCCCGCGCCCAACCAGACGTTCACGCTGCCGGGGCTGTCCAACCCGACCGAGTACGACCAGGTGATCGCCAACCACGCGACCGCCGACGCGCTGGAGGCCGAACGCAAGGGCGGCACCGCGGCGCTCGCCGAGGTGGCCCCGCCGCCGGCCCCGACCCACATGCACGGCAGCCCCGGCAGCGCCCAGGCCGCCGTGGCCCGCGCGACCGACCCGGCGCGCGGCGAGCAACCGCACCCGGCCGACTACGTGCGGCGCGGCTCGGCCGGCAGGGACGCCAAGGCCGACAGCGGGCTGGCCAGGCTGAACCCGAAGTACATGTTCGAGACGTTCGTGATCGGCTCGTCCAACCGGTTCGCGCACGCCGCGTCGGTGGCCGTGTCGGAGTCGCCGGCGAAGGCGTACAACCCGCTGTTCATCTACGGGCACTCCGGGCTGGGCAAGACGCACCTCCTGCACGCCATCGGGCACTACGCGACGACGCTCGGCAACGCCCGCAGCGTCCGGTACGTGTCGACGGAGGAGTTCACCAACGACTTCATCAACTCGCTGCGGGACGACAAGACGAGCGCGTTCCAGCGCCGGTACCGCGACGTGGACATCCTCCTGATCGACGACATCCAGTTCCTGGAGAACCGGGAGCGGACCCAGGAGGAGTTCTTCCACACGTTCAACACGCTGCACAACGCGAACAAGCAGATCGTGATCAGCTCCGACCGGTCCCCGCGCCAGCTGGCGACCCTGGAGGACCGGCTGCGGACCCGCTTCGAGTGGGGCCTGCTGGCCGACATCCAGCCGCCGGACCTGGAGACCCGAATCGCGATCCTGCAGAAGAAGGCCGCCCAGGAGCGGCTGTTCGCGCCGCCGGAGGTGCTGGAGTTCATCGCCTCGCAGATCTCCTCGTCGATCCGGGAGCTGGAGGGCGCGCTGATCCGGGTGACGGCCTTCGCGAGCCTGAACCGGACGTCGGTGGAGCTTTCGCTGGCCCAGGAGGTGCTCCGCGACCTGATCCCCGAGGGGGAGGGTCCGGAGCTGACGGCCGACCAGATCATGCAGGAGACCGCCGAGTACTTCGGGGTCACGATGGAGGACCTTCGCGGCCACTCGCGCTCCCGGCTGCTGGTCGGCGCCCGCCAGGTCGCCATGTACCTGTGCCGCGAGCTGACCGACCTCTCCCTGCCCCGGATCGGGGCGGCGTTCGGCGGTCGCGACCACACCACGGTCATGCACGCGGACCGCAAGATCCGCCAGCAGATGGCCGAGCGGCGTTCGCTGTACAACCAGATCGCCGAGTTGACCAACCGGATCAAGCTCCAGGCTCCCTGATGCCCACGGCACTCCGCAGGGCACCGAACTCTGCAAATCCATCCACGATCACCGATCTAGGCCGGACCTTGCCTCCACAGCCTGTGGATAACTCTGTGGATATGCCTGTGGACGACCTGTGGATAACGTCCTGTTCCTGTGGACAACCGCCCAAGATCTGTGGATATCCCTGTGGACGGGGTTATCCACAGTTTGTGCAAAACCCTGTGGATATCCTGTGGATAACTAGGCTCTGCCTGTGGACAGGATGTGGACAACTTTGGGCCTGTGGAAAACTAGGGCAGTTACCCACAGCTGCGTCCACAGGTTGTCCACAGGGTATCGATGGGTCTCACCTGCGGAAACGACGGTTATCCACAGTATCCACAGGACCGATTACTACGACTGTTAGTTCTTAGAAAGAAAGAAAAGATCAATAGCAGGCTGGGGAAACCTGTGGAGAAGCGTTCTCCTCGACACCGCAGCCAAGTAATCTACAAAGCTCGATGAAGGGGGCAGCATGAAGTTCCGGGTAGAGCGAGACGCGCTCGCAGACGCGGTCGCGTGGACGGCCAAGAGCCTGCCGAACCGACCGCCGGTGCCGGTGCTCGCCGGAGTGCTGCTGCGCGTGCTCGAGGGGCACCTGACGGTCTCCGGCTTCGACTACGAGGTCTCCAGTCAGGTGCGGGTCCTCGTCAACGCGGAGTCCGACGGCGTGACACTCGTGTCCGGCCGTCTGCTCGCCGAGATCACCAAGTCCCTGCCGAACAAGCCGGTCGACGTCGCGGCCGTCGGTTCGCACCTGGAGCTCACGTGCGGCAGTGCGCGCTTCACCCTGCCGACAATGCCGGTCGAGGACTACCCCACGCTTCCTGAGATGCCCCCTACGGCCGGTCAGATCGACGCTGCGGCCTTCGCGGCCGCCGTCGCACAGGTGGCCATAGCCGCGGGCCGTGACGACACCCTGCCGATGATGACGGGCGTCCGGCTCGAGTTCGAGGGCGAGACGCTCACGATGCTCACCACTGACCGGTTCCGGCTGGCGCTGCGCGAACTCACGTGGAACCCGGGCGAGCCCGGTGCGAGCTTCCAGGCGCTGGTCCCGGCCCGCACCCTCGCGGACACGGCCAAGACCCTCGGCCCGCTCGGCGGCAACGTCACGATCGCCCTGGCGGCCGACGGCGTCGGCGAGGGCATGATCGGGTTCGCCGGGGAGGGCCGCCGGGCCACCAGCCGGCTGCTCGACGGGGACTACCCGAAGCTGCGGTCGCTGTTCCCGGACTCGTACAACGCGCAGGCGCGGGTCAAGGCGTCCTCGCTCGTCGAGGTCGTCAAGCGCGTCGCCCTGGTCGCCGAGCGGTCCACCCCGGTGCGGCTGAGCTTCAGCGAGGACGGGCTGGTCGTCGAGGCCGGCGGCACGGAGGACGCGCGGGCCAGTGAGGCGCTGGACTGCGAGTACACGGGCGAGCCGATGACGATCGCGTTCAACCACCAGTTCCTGCTCGACGGCCTGTCGGTGCTCGACGCGCCGATGGCGGTGCTGTCGTTCACCAACGCGATGAAGCCGGCCGTGCTGTCAGCCGGCACCGAGGACAGCAACGGCGACGCTGACGCGAAGGCGGCGTACCGGTACCTGCTGATGCCCATCAGGTTGAACAGCTAGGGTCATCGGGGTAGGCCACGCGGAAGGGGCGGACATGCAGCTCGGGCTCGTCGGACTCGGAAAAATGGGCGGCAACATGCGCGAGCGGTTGCGCCGCGCAGGTCACGAGGTGGTCGGTTACGACCGCAACCCCGAGGTCTCCGACGTCGCCAGCCTGCGCGAGATGGTCGAGAAGCTGGCCGCCCCCCGCGCCGTGTGGATCATGGTTCCCGCTGGTGACCCGACCCGGGGCACCGTCGAGGAGCTGGGCGAGCTGCTGGCCGAGGGCGACATCGTCATCGACGGCGGCAACTCCCGGTTCACCGACGACGAGGCGAACGCCGCGCACCTGGCCCCCAAGGGCGTCGGGTACGTGGACGCGGGCGTCTCCGGCGGCGTCTGGGGCCTGCAGAACGGCTACGCGCTGATGGTCGGCGGGGCCGAGGCGGACGTGGCCCGCCTGATGCCGATCTTCGAGGCGCTCAAGCCCGAGGGCGAGTACGGGTTCGTGCACGCCGGCAAGGTCGGCGCGGGGCACTACGCGAAGATGGTGCACAACGGCATCGAGTACGGGCTGATGCACGCCTACGCCGAGGGCTACGAGTTGCTGGAGGCCTCCGAGCACGTCACGAACGTGCCGGAGGTCTTCAAGTCCTGGAAAGAGGGCACCGTCGTCCGGTCCTGGCTGCTGGACCTGCTGGTCAACGCCCTCGACGAGGATCCGCAGCTCGCCGGGATCAAGGGCTACGCCGCCGACTCCGGCGAGGGCCGGTGGACGGTCGAGGAGGCCATCCGGCTCGGCGTGCCGCTGCACGTGATCACCGCCTCGCTGTTCGCCCGGTTCGCCTCCCGCCAGGACGACTCGCCGGCCATGAAGGCCGTCGCCGCGCTGCGCAACCAGTTCGGCGGCCACGCCGTCAAGACGAACTAGCCGTGTACGCCCGCCACCTCGAGCTCGTCGACTTCCGCAGCTACGAGAAGCTGTCGATCGAGCTGGAGGCCGGGCCGAGCGTCTTCGTGGGGCCCAACGGCCAGGGCAAGACCAACCTGATCGAGGCGCTCGGCTACGTCGCGACCCTCGGCAGCCACCGGGTGGCCACCGACGCCCCTCTGGTCCGCGCCGGGGCCGACCGCGCCATCGTGCGGACCGCGATCGTGCACGACGGCCGGGAACTGCTGGTCGAGCTGGAGATCGTGCCGGGCAAGGCCAACCGGGCCCGGCTCAACCGCGCGCCGGCCAGCAGACCGCGCGACATCCTCGGCGCGCTGCGGATGGTGCTCTTCGCCCCGGAGGACCTTTCCCTGGTACGAGGGGACCCGGCCGAGCGGCGGGGCTTCCTCGACGAGCTCCTGGTGGCCCGCCAGCCCCGGTACGCGGGGGTGCGCGCCGACTACGACCGGGTCGTCAAGCAGCGCAACGCCCTGCTCAGGACGGCGTACCTGTCGCGGAAGACCGGGGCCGGGTCCCGGGACCTGTCCACTCTGGACGTGTGGGACAACCACCTCGCGCTGCATGGGGCCGAGCTGCTGGCGGGCCGGTTGGAGCTGGTCACGGCTCTGCGGCAACCGGTGGAGGACGCGTACGACGCGGTGAGCCAGGGCAAGGGCTCGGCGCTCATCGAGTACCAGTCGAGTCTTGGTGATGATCTTCCGGGTTCCGACCGGGCGCTCCTCGCGGCCCGGTTGCTGGAGGCGCTGGCCCAGGCGCGGAGTAGTGAGATCGAGCGCGGGGTGACCCTGGTCGGCCCGCACCGCGACGAGCTGCGCCTGCAACTGGGCGACCTGCCAGTGAAGGGCTACGCGAGCCACGGCGAGTGCTGGTCCTTCGCCCTCGGCATGCGGCTGGCGAGTTTCGAACTGCTCCGCTCGGAGGGCATCGAGCCGGTGCTGGTCCTCGACGACGTGTTCGCCGAGCTGGACACCTCCCGGCGCGACCGGCTCGCCGAGCTGGTCGCCGGCGCCGGCCAGACCCTGGTGACCTGCGCGGTCGCCGGCGACGTGCCCCCGGCGTTGCAAGGCGCGCGCTACGACGTGGCGGGCGGCGAGGTGCACCGTGTCCTCTGACGCTTCCGCCGATCAGGGCCGGGGCGACCAGGCCCGGCCGGTGCGCCGGCATCCCGTGACCCCGGGCCAGCCGGCCGCGGTGCCGCCGTCGACCGAGCCGCTGCGCGGGCCCGACCTGGCCCGGGCGGCGCTGGAGGCCGCGCAGAAGCGCACGGCGGCCCGGCAGGCGAGCCGCAAGCCTCCGGGCGTCCTGGAGCGGCGCAAGCGCGGGTACAGCGGACCGGGTCCCGACCCGCGTGACCCGCAGCTGATCGGTTCGCTCCTCGGTAAGTTGATCAAGGATCGGGGCTGGCAGAAGCCCAACGCCGAGGCCAAGGTCTTCGGTTCGTGGGAGAAGGTCGTCGGTCCGGACATCGCCGCGCACTGCCGGCCGGTGAAGCTGGACGACGGCGAGCTGACCCTGGAGGCGGAGTCCACCGCCTGGGCCACCCAGCTGCGGCTGATGACGGCCCGACTGCTGGCCAAGATCGCCAAGGAGATCGGCCACAACGTGGTCAAGAAGCTCAACATCCACGGCCCGAGCACCGGGCGGGGCTATCAGGGGCCGCGCTGGGTGCGCGACCGGCCCGGGCCCCGTGACCAGTACGAATAGTACGGGCTTGACACCGGTCACATCCTGGATGCCATGAGCGCCCTCGTCCTTCTCATGCTGGTCACCTGCCTGCTCGCCGTCGTCGCGTTGGTCGCGGGGGCCATCGCCGCCGTCGTCATGACCACCAGGAAGTCGACCGCCGGCCGCACGGGTGGCGGTTACGGGCAGGGTCACGCGCCCTACCAGCACGGCGACCAGTACCCGACGCCGTTCCACGACCCCAACGCGTACTACCCGCAGCAGACCCCGTGGCCGCAGGACTCCGGGTCCGCGCAGGCCCCGACCGACTCCTGGCAGGCCCCGGCCGACTACGGCACCTGGCAGGACCGGCCGTCCTCGGACATCGGCTCGTGGCAGGACGCCGGGCCGTCGTCGTCCCCGGACTCGTCGTCCTCTTCGTCCTCGGACTCCGGTTCGTGGTCGGACTCGGGCTCGTCCTCCTCGTCGTCGGACTCCGGTTCGTCCTCGTCGTCCGACTCGGGTAGCTCGTCGTCCAGCTCGTCGAGTGACTGACGGCCCGCTCTCGGTTACGCGTGCTAAATCAGATTTAGGGTTCTTTAATAACTAAAAACCTCCGGCGGGAGTGCCGTAGGTGTCAATATCCGCCCGTGGGCAGGCTCCGGACCGAGCACCACGGTCCGCGTGGGGGGATGCCAACCTGGGTCAGTTCCGGGCCCTACGGCGACTTGAGGGCGTCTGGTGCATGTTCTGTCAGTGGGGCGCAGTAGGATTACCGCGAAGCAGCCGATCAGATCCGCGCGTACGGGCGTCGGGGGTGCCCAGCGCCCTGACTTGACGCCGTGCCCGTGCCGACCTGCCGTCCTCTACGGGGGCGGAGAAAGCGACCAAGGGTGGCAGCGCCGAAGCAACAACAGGACGACTACAGCGCCGGTTCACTGACCGTTCTGGAGGGCCTGGAGGCCGTCCGCAAGCGGCCCGGTATGTACATCGGTTCCACCGGTGAGCGGGGTCTGCACCACCTCGTGTGGGAGGTCGTGGACAACGCGGTCGACGAGGCCCTCGCCGGCATCTGCGACACGATCGTGGTGTCCCTGCTGCCGGGCGGCGGGGTCCGGGTCATCGACAACGGCCGCGGTATCCCGGTCGACCTGCACCCGAAGCTGAAGAAGTCGGGCGTCGAGGTCGCGCTGACCATCCTGCACGCCGGCGGCAAGTTCGACGGCGACGCGTACAAGGTCTCCGGCGGTCTGCACGGCGTCGGCATCTCGGTGGTCAACGCCCTGTCGACCGAGGTCGACGTCCAGGTGCGGAAGAACGGCCACCACTGGCGGCAGACCTTCCGGAACACCAAGTCCGTCGCCGACATCGCCAAGGGCGAGCCGACCAACGAGCACGGCACCACGATCACGTTCTACCCGGACCCGACGATCTTCGAGGTCACGGACTACAACTTCGAGACGATCTACCGCCGGCTGCAGGAGACCGCGTTCCTGTGTCGCGGGCTGACGATCGTGCTCCGCGACGAGCGGCCCGAGGACGAGGAAGAGGTCCGCGAGGTCATCTTCCTCTACAAGGGCGGCATCGCCGACTTCGTCCGGCACCTCAACGCGAGCAAGAGCGCGATCCACAAGTCGGTGGTCGAGTTCAGTGCCGAGGGCGAGGGCATGTCGCTCGAGGTCGCGATGCAGTGGAACGAGTCGTACGGCGAGAGTGTCTACACGTTCGCCAACCTGATCAACACGCACGAGGGCGGCACGCACGAGGAGGGGTTCCGCTCGGCGCTGACCAGCATCGTCAACAAGTACGGCGCGGAGAAGAAGTTCCTCAAGAGCGACGAGAAGCTCTCCGGCGAGGACATCCGCGAGGGCCTCGCCGCGATCATCTCGGTGAAGCTGGCGAACCCGCAGTTCGAGGGCCAGACGAAGGCGAAGCTCGGCAACACCGAGATGAAGAGCTTCGTGCAGAAGGCCTGCAACGAGTGGATGGTCGACTGGTTCGAGCGGAACCCGACCGAGGCCAAGACCATCATCGTGAAGGCCTCGCAGGCGGCCCGGGCCCGGATCGCGGCCCAGCAGGCCCGCAAGCTCGCCCGGCGCAAGAGCCTGCTGGAGTCCGGCTCGATGCCCGGCAAGCTCGCCGACTGCCAGTCGACCGACCCCCGGCTTTCGGAGATCTTCATCGTCGAGGGTGACTCGGCCGGTGGCTCCGCCAAGCAGGGCCGTGACCCGAAGATCCAGGCCATCCTCCCGATCCGGGGCAAGATCCTCAACGTCGAGAAGGCGCGGATCGACCGGGCGCTGAAGAACAACGAGGTCCAGGCGCTGGTCACCGCGCTCGGCACCGGGATCCACGACGAGTTCGACGCCGAGAAGCTGCGGTACCACAAGATCGTGCTCATGGCCGACGCCGACGTCGACGGCCAGCACATCAACACGCTGCTGCTGACCCTGCTGTTCCGCTTCATGCGTCCGCTGGTCGAGCTGGGGCACGTCTACCTGGCCCAGCCGCCGCTGTACAAGATCAAGTGGAACAAGAAGGGCGACGACATCCAGTACGCCTTCTCCGACCGTGAGCGCGATTCCCTGATCCGGAAGCGGCAGGAGAGCAAGCCCAACGCCAAGCCGGACGAGATCCAGCGCAACAAGGGTCTGGGCGAGATGAACCACCACGAGCTGTGGGAAACGACGATGAACCCGGCCACGCGCACGTTCCTGAAGGTCACTCTGGACGATGCCGCAACCGCAGACGAGTTGTTCAGCGTCTTGATGGGTGAGGACGTGGAGTCGCGCCGGAACTTCATCCAGCGCAACGCCAAGGATGTCCGGTTCCTCGACATCTGATCGCTCTGTCGACTAAGCACATACGAGTGAAGGGTTACCTGTGACGGAGACGACCACCCCGCCGGCCGGCGGTGCCGTGCCGGAGGAAGGCGATCGGGTCGAGCTGGTCGGCATCGAGGTCGAGATGCAGCGCTCGTTCCTCGACTACGCGATGAGCGTGATCGTGGCCCGCGCCCTGCCGGACGTCCGCGACGGCCTCAAGCCGGTGCACCGCAAGATCCTGTACGCCATGTACGACAGCGGCTACCGGCCCGACCGGGGCTTCGTGAAGTGCTCGCGCGTCGTCGGCGACGTGATGGGTCAGTACCACCCGCACGGCGACTCGTCGATCTACGACGCCCTGGTCCGGATGGCCCAGCCCTGGTCACTGCGCTACCCGCTGATCGACAGCCACGGCAACTTCGGCTCGCCGGGTAACGACCCGCCGGCCGCCATGCGGTACACCGAGGCGAAGCTCGACCCGCTGGCCATGGAGATGCTCCGGGACATCGACGAGGACACGGTCAACTTCGGCCCGAACTACGACGGTCGCGCGACCGAGCCCGAGGTGCTGCCCGCCCGGATCCCGAACCTGCTGGTCAACGGCTCCGAGGGCATCGCCGTCGGTATGGCCACCAAGATCCCGCCGCACAACCTGCGCGAGATCGCCAAGGCCGTGCACTGGTGCCTGGACAACCCGGACGTCGACGAGGCCGAGACCCTCGACGAGCTGATCAAGATCGTCCAGGGGCCGGACTTCCCGACCCACGGGCTGATCGTCGGCCGGCAGGCCATCGAGGACGCGTACCGCACGGGGCGCGGCTCGATCCGGATGCGCGCCGTCGTCGAGGTCGAGGAGGACGCCCGGGGCCGGGCGGTGCTCGTCGTCACCGAGCTGCCGTACCAGGTGAACCCGGACAACCTCGCCGAGCGGATCGCCGACCTGATCAAGGACGGCAAGCTCACCGGCATCGCGGACATCCGCGACGAGTCCAGCGGCCGGACCGGCATGCGGATCGTCATCGTCCTCAAGCGGGACGCGGTCGCGAAGGTCGTGCTGAACAACCTGTACAAGCACACCCAGCTGCAGGAGACGTTCGGCGCGAACATGCTGGCCCTGGTCGACGGCGTGCCCCGCACGCTGAACCTGGCCCAGTTCCTCCGGCACTACGTGGCCCACCAGCTCGAGGTCATCGTCCGCCGGACCAAGTACCGGCTGCGCAAGGCCGAGGAGCGGGCCCACATCCTGCGCGGTCTCGTCAAGGCGCTCGACGCCCTCGACGAGGTCATCGCGTTGATCCGCCGGTCGATGAGCACCGAGGAGGCCCGCAACGGCCTCATGGAGCTGCTCACCGTCGACGAGATCCAGGCGACGGCGATCCTCGACATGCAGCTCCGCCGCCTCGCGGCCCTGGAGCGGCAGAAGATCATCGACGAGCTCGCCAAGATCGAGCTGGAGATCGCCGACTACCTCGACATCCTGGCCAAGCCGGAGCGCCAGCGCGCGATCGTGCGCGACGAGCTCACCGAGATCGTCGAGAAGTGGGGCGACGACCGCCGCACCCGGATCGTCCCGTTCGACGGCGAGGTCTCCATGGAGGACCTCATCGCCCGCGAGGACGTGGTCGTGACGATCACCCGCACGGGCTACGCCAAGCGGACCAAGGTCGACCTCTACCGCTCGCAGAAGCGCGGCGGCAAGGGCGTCTCCGGAGCCACGCTGCGCCAGGACGACATCATCAACCACTTCTTCGTGTGCTCCACCCACGACTGGGTGCTGTTCTTCACGAACAAGGGCCGGGTGTACCGGGCGAAGGCGTACGAGCTGCCGGAGGCGTCGCGGACCGCGAAGGGTCAGCACGTCGCGAACCTGCTGGCCTTCCAGCCGGACGAGCAGATCGCCCAGATCATCGAGATCCCGAACTACCAGGTCTCGCCGTACCTGGTGCTGGCGACCAAGGCCGGCCTCGTGAAGAAGACCAAGCTGGAGGACTTCGACTCCAACCGGTCCGGCGGGGTCATCGGGATCAACCTGAAGGACGACGACGAACTGGTCGCCGCCCAGCTGATCTCGCCCACCGACGACCTGCTGCTGGTGAGCAAGAAGGCGCAGGCCATCCGGTTCGAGGCCACCGACGAGGCGCTGCGCCCGATGGGACGCGCCACGTCGGGCGTCATCGGTATGCGCTTCGGCGAGGGTGACGAGCTACTGTCGATGGAAGTAACTCGGGAGGGAATGGACATTCTCGTAGTTACCGACGGTGGCTTCGCGAAGCGGACTCCCGTGGAGGAATACCCTGTGCAGGGTCGGGGTGGAAAGGGCGTGCTCACCGCCAAGATCACCTCTCGCAGGGGTGGTCTGGTCGGGGCGCTCGCCGTCCAGCCGGAGGACGAGCTGTTCGCCATCACGTCGAACGGTGGAGTTATCCGGACTCCGGTGAAGCCTGTGCGCAGAACCCGGGATCGGAACACAATGGGTGTCAAGTTGATGGAACTTCCAGACGGTGTGACGATCGTGGCTGTTGCCCGCAATGCCGACGAGCCGGACGAACAGGAATAGCCGATGACGGAGACACAGGCGAAGAGCTCGGCGTCGACCGGGTCTACGGGGGACCCCGGAACAGCGCGGCTGGCGGCGGAGCCGTCAGAGACCGGCGGCGCCGCCGGTCGCGCGGCGGTAGGGCGCGCCACAGTCCCCGGAGAAGCGGCACCCTCCACGGCCAAGTTCACCCGGCCGCCCGGGATGAACCCGCCGCCGGACACCCTGCCGGGTGCGGCCTCCGTGGCCGCGCCCCGGCCGGTCAGCGCGGTCCCGGCGGGTTCGCCGGTGCCGGCCCCAGGCGCCAAGGGGCCGGTGGCCGAGGCCGTCCGCGCGGCACGGGCGACCGTGTCCGCCGCGGCCTCCCGTGGGCCCCGGCGGGCCCGGCTGCACCTGAAGCGGATCGACCCGTGGTCGGTCATGAAGTTCTCGTTCGCGGTGTCCGTGGTGCTGTTCATCGTCATGGTCGTGGCCACGGCGGTGCTGTACCTGGCGCTGGACGCCATGGGCGTCTTCGACACCCTGAACAAGACGCTGGCCTCGCTGATCGGCTCCGCCGGTGACACGAAGGGCGCCAGCTTCAAGATCACGGCACTCGGCGTGATCGGTACGGCCGCGGTGCTCGGCGTGGTGAACATGGTGCTGTTCACGGCCCTGTCCACGCTGGGGTCGTTCATCTACAACGTGTGCGCCGACCTGGTCGGTGGAGTGGAGTTGACTCTTTCCGAGAAGGAATGAGTTCCAGGCACGTCGCGAAGGCCCCCGCCGTTGTCGGGGGCCTTCGTCGTTGTCCAGCCCGCCCAGGTGAGCCGACGCCACCCAATGATCAACTACACGTTGTTGTAGATTTCCGCGGCCCAAGATGTGCAACTACGTGTAGGTGATCGAGGGCCGGTGCGTGTGGCGGATGTGTTGCCGGATGGCCTCCGCGGTCGGATTCGAGGTCCATCCGGGGACGTCGGCCTCGATGAACGTGCGCCTGCCGGCTCGGCGCGGATCGTCGAGAAGCTCGACGAACCTGGCCTTGGCGGCTTCCAGCTCCAGCACGTACTCGGCGATCACCTCGCCCCGGTCGTGCGGCGCGCCCTCGATCAGCCGGATTCTCAGGCGCACCGGGTCAGCTCCCACCGGGGCACCTCCCTGTCGAGGTCCGCGGCCCGCCGGATCGGCCGGAGCTCGTAGCGCAGCCCCGGCACGAGGGTCACCGACACGGTCTCGTCCTCCATCGGCAACGTGTTGACCAGGTGGCCGGTCCTGCGGTCGACGAGCCGCCACGTGCCGACCCGCGACCAGGGCGTGCCGGACAGCGTCCACCAGATCCCGTCCCAGTCGAGGGTGACCCGCTCGTCCGGGGCGAGGCCGTCGATCCGCCCGGGCCCGTCGATCCGGACCCCGATGATGGCGCACCGTCCCGACTCGTCCGGCTCGGTGGTGTCGAGGATGCCGAGGCGGGCGGTCAAAACCTCGACCTCGACGGGTACTTCCGACATAGCGCTGACCTCTCGTCAGTCCTTCACAGGCGCACGGTCGACGGCGGCCGACCGGATGGGGTGTCGTCCGGGTGGTGGTGTTCCCAGCGCACGCCGTGCACGGCGCACCACACGTCGACCCTGGGCAGCCAGAACCGCCAGCCGCGCCGGATCCACCGGTGCACGGGTCGACAGGCCATCACAGGCCACTGAGGGGGAGCCGCCGCCATCCGCGCGAGTACGGCGGCGGGAAATCGTCTGGGCTGACGTATCTGCCGGGGCTATGCATCGGTGCCTCCGTGCGGGTCGGGTGCGCGAGGTGCCCTTATTGCGGAAGAGTGCACGGCTTTCTCGCGCTGCGGATCGCAGTCCGTGACCGTGGCCACACTCTGAGATTCGCACGGATGGAGCTAGTTGGCAAGATTCCAACTCGATGTGTCTCGACCGGCGCTGTCCAGGCTCGACTGTGCATAGATCGGGTGTCGCGGCATCGGGAAGACTGAGGGCATGACCCAGCGGCTCGATCCCAAGGAAGCTCGCCGACACCTCGGCCTTGGCCTGCGCAAGATCCGAGACACGGCGGACATCACGCTGGACGTCGCAGCCGATCGTCTGTCCCGCACCGAGGGCTGGCTGTCCAAGGTCGAGCGTGGGCACTCGCGCATCACGCCCGGCGAGGTCGAGATCCTGCTCGGCCTCTACGGTGCGGACTCCGAGGTCATCGACACCATGCGAAACCTGGCTTCTCAGGCTGGGCCGAACCGGTCCTCGGCGATGTACCGCCAGTTCTCCGACGTGATCGACGCGGACTTCGACCCGCTGCTGAGGTTGGAGGCCGCCGCGACGACGCTCCGCTGGTGGGGCGACACGGTCATCCCCGCACTACTCCAGATCCGTGACTACTCGCACCGGATTGTGGGTGCAGGTGTGCGCCGGGTGGCCGAGGGAGAGATCGCCAAGCTGGTCGACCTGCGGATGAGCCGGCAGAGGATCCTCGCGTCGGAGAACTCTCCGGCTGTTACGTGCGTCATCGCCGAAGGAGCTCTGCTCCAGATCGTTGGTGGGCCTGAGGTGATGACGGCGCAGCTCGACCACCTGATCGCGACGGCCAGAGCCGGCACGGTCGACATCCGGGTCCTGCCGTTCGAGGCTGGCGCGCACCCCGCACTGAACGGCGCGTTCGTCCTGGTCACGATGCCGCCCCTGCCGGCGTTCATCGCAGATGGGCCGGAGGTGGTGGCGTATCAGGACACGGTGCTCGGATCCGTCTACCACCGGGAAGCCGACGAGGTCGGTGTCTACGAAGCCATCTGGCAGGAGCTGCTGAAGGCTGCTCTGCCGAAGGTCGAATCGGAGCGGAAGCTGAATACGATTCGGGAGCAGATCGGATCAACGACATAGAGAGGAGACGCGGGATGCCTCACACCCTCGCCCGCACTCCCCATTGGCGCAAAAGCACTAGGAGCGGGAACAGCGGCAACTGCGTCGAGGTGGCCGCCGGGCCGGTGGCCGTTGGTGTCCGGGACTCCAAGGATCCCGGTGGGCCCGAGCTCTGGGTCGAGCCGAGCGACTGGCGCGCCTTCACTGCCGCGCTGGTCGGTCGCTAGCCCCACCCGAGGAGCCCCTGTCTGATGACCGGGGCTCCTCGCTTGAGTGGGGCTACCGGCAGGACCGGCCCAGGGACCTCCGTAACCGTCTGAAGGGTTTGGGTTGTCACCTTGGCGAAACGGGTGGGAAACAGGTGCTGTCTAGCGTCGGGGCGTGGAGATCGAGGCGCGGGCGGGCGACAGTGCCGATGTCGCCGTTCTGGTGGGCGCACAGCAGGCGGAGATCGCGGCCAGGTACGCACCCGAGGAAGAGGCCGGTGGCTTCCCCATGGACCCCACAGCCCGGTTTCTGGTGGGGTTCCTCGACGGGGTGCCGGTCGGCTGCGGTGCGATCCAGACGCTGGAGCCGGGGGTGGCCGAGGTGAAGCGGATGTACGTGCGCCCGGACCACCGTGGACGCGGGCTGTCGCGGCGGCTGCTGGCCACACTGGAGGATGCGGCGCGGGCGGAGGGGCACACGGAGATCCGGTTGGAGACGGGGACCCGGCAGGGGGAGGCGATCGGGCTGTACACGTCGGCCGGCTACGGGGAGATCCCGTTGTTCGGGCACTACGTGGGGTCGGAGACCAGCCGGTGTTTCGGCAAGGTGTTGTGACGGCGCGGAACACCCTCTGACCTGGGGCGACGCGCTGGGTGGGGTCCCGATTTGGGGGTCGGGGAGGCGTGGGGTAAAGTTTGCTCTCGCGTGTCACGGGGCTATAGCTCAGTCGGTTAGAGCGCAGAGCTGATAACTCTGAGGTCGCTGGTTCGATTCCAGCTAGCCCCACCCAGGATTGAACAAACGCTTGACGCCTAGGGAGCTACCCCGATGCTGAAGAAGATCATCATCATCGCCGGAATCCTCGGGGTCGCCGCGTTCGTCGTCAAGAAGGTCAAGGACGCGAACGACGAGCGCGCCCTCTGGCACGAGGCCACCACCTCGCCCGACCTGCGATAGTTGACCCGGGCGGCCAGTACGTGACGGCCGCTGCGGGGACGTAGCTCAATTGGCAGAGCACTGCCTTTGCAAGGCAGGGGTTAGGGGTTCGATTCCCCTCGTCTCCACCAGTACACCGGTACTTCAGCACTGCCGCTCCGCCGTCACCACTGCTCACGATCTGTCATCCCGCTATCCACACAGGCTGTGGATAACTCTGTGGATAACCATGCGCACCCTGTGGACAACCCACGGGGTGCGATCTTCTGCACACATGTTTATCCACAGGCTGTGGACAACTTCTGGGGACAACCGCCCCTTCGTTACGCCCCACTTTAGGGGGATCTGAGCGGGCTCCGTGGGCGTTTCACGTGAAACAACGAGTCTCCTGGGGTCAACGGTCCGAAATCGTCCCCTTGTGCGGTACAGGCCCCGGTGTCCGGGAGACACCAGGGCCTGTGGAAAACCTACCGCTGTGGATAACTAGAGAAGCCTCACAGTCAGTGACTCCAGTGACACGTCCTCGCGGGCGCCCGTGCGTCGGTCGCGGAGCTCGACGTAGCCCTCGGCGTACCGGCGGCCGAGCACGACGCACGTCGGCGCGCCCAGCAGCTCCGCGTCGGTGAACTTCACCCCGGCGGACACTCCCTGGCGGTCGTCGACGAGTACGCGCAGACCCACAGACTCCAACGACGCGGCCAGCGCATCCGATGCGGCCGTCTGCTCCTTTCCGAGTGCCACGATGTGCACCTGGACGGGGGCGATCTCGGCGGGCCAGCACAGGCCCTGGTCGTCGTGGGTCTGCTCGGCGATCGCGGCCACCACCCGGGAGACCCCGATGCCGTACGAGCCCATCAGGATCCGGATCCGCTCCGAGTCCGGGCCCAGGGCGTCGAGCTCGAAGTCGTCGGAGAACCGGGTGCGCAGCGCGAAGATGTGCCCGATCTCGATCCCGCGCTCGATGACCAGCCCCTCGCCGCACGTGGGGCAGGGATCCCCGGCCAGGACGGCCGCCGCCTCGATCGTGCCGTCCGGGGTGAAGTCGCGGCCACAGACCACGTCCACCGCGTGCCGGCCGGCGACGTTGGCCCCGGTGACCCAGGCGCTGCCGGGCACCACCCGGGGATCGACCAGGTAGCGGACGCCGGCCAGGCCCTGGGGGCCGATGTAGCCGGGCACGAGCTGGGGGTACGCGGCGAAGTCCTCGAACATGGTGACCGTGGCCGGGAAGAGGGCGGCCTCGACCCGCTTCATGTCGACCTCGCGGTCGCCGGGGACGCCGATGATGAGGGGCTCGGTGGTGCCGTCGGTGGCGCGTACCGCCAGAACCACGTTCTTCAGGGTCTGAGCCGCCGTGACGTCGAAGCCGAGGCCCCGCACGACCGCGACCAGGGACTCGATCGTGGGGGTGTCGGGGGTGTCGATCACCCTCGACGCGCCCGCGTCCGAGGCGACGTCGGCGGGCACGGGGGTCACGACCGCCTCGACGTTGGCGGCATAACCGCAGCTCGCGCACCCCACGAACGAGTCCTCGCCCACCGCGGACCTGGCCAGGAACTCCTCAGAGCCCGAACCGCCCATGGGACCGGACATCGCGTCGACCACGGTGTAGTCGAGCCCGAACCGGTCGAAGACCCGCTGGTAGGCGGCCCGCTGGGTGGCGTAGGACGCCTCCAGGCCCTCGGAGGAGATGTCGAAGGAGTACGCGTCCTTCATCAGGAACTCCCGGCCGCGCAGCAGCCCGCCCCTGGGCCGCTTCTCGTCCCGGAACTTGGTGCCGATCTGGTACAGCGTGACGGGGTAGTCGCGGTAGGAGGCGTACAGGTCCTTCACTAGGAGCGTGAACATCTCCTCGTGGGTGGGGCCGAGGACGTACTCGGTGCCGCGCCGGTCCCGCAGCTTGAGCATGTCCTCGCCGTACTCAGCCCGGCGGCCCGACGTGTCGTAGACGTCGCGGGGCAGCATCGCGGGGAACGACACCTCCTGGGCGCCGGTCGCGGCCATCTCCTCGCGGATCACGCGGGACACCTGGTCGAGCAGCAGCCGACCCAACGGCAGCCACGTGTAGGAACCCGGGGCGACGCGACGGATGTAGCCCGCGCGCAGCAGCAGACGGTGGCTCGGCACCTCTGCATCGGCGGGGTTCTCACGCAGCGTACGCAGGAACAAGGTCGACATTCTGATCACCATGCCCGCTGAGTATTCGCTGTAAGGCACGTCATTACCAGCGAGTTAGGCGTTGGGGCCGGGCGAGTTGTACAACTGTCTTCATGCGCTGGTCGAGCTTTGTCGCGGTGGGAGACAGCTTCACCGAGGGGATGGACGACGCCCTGCCCAGCGGGGCTTACCGGGGCTGGGCCGACCTCGTCGCCGCCCGGCTCGCCCAGGAGGGGCCGCTGCGCTACGCCAACCTCGCCGTGCGGGGCAAGAAGTTCGACGCGGTGGTCGACGAGCAGGTCCCAGCCACGCTGCGGATGCGCCCCGACCTGGTCAGCTTCGCCGCCGGCGGCAACGACGTGCTCCGCCGCAAGGTCGACCTGCCCCGACTGATCGACCGTTTCGACGAGATCGTCCGGATGCTGCGGGCCAGCGGCGCCGACGTGCTGCTGTTCCAGTTCGCCGACTTCGGGGCCCGGCTGCCCGGCAAGGCGCTGATGCGGGCCAGGACCCAGACCATGAACGAGGCGGTCCGGGCCGCGGCCAAACGGCATGGCGCGCACATCGTCGACATGCACGGCGACCGGACGCTCGACGACCCCAGGCTGTGGAGCATCGACAGGCTGCACCTCAACGCCGCCGGCCACCGCCGGGTCGCCGCCCACGCACTGGAGGCTCTGGGGGTACCGCCGGAGCCGGGCTGGCGCGCGGCACTCCCGCCGGCGGTGCCGGCCCCGTGGCTGGACCGGCGGAAGGCCGACGCGTTGTGGGTGCGCGAGCACCTCGCGCCGTGGGTGCGGCGGCGGCTGACCGGCCGGTCGTCGGGGGACGGCCGGCTGGCGAAGCGGCCGGAGCTGCTCCCGTTCGACTGACGCGTGGTCCTGCCACCGGCGCGGCGGGCGGGCCGCCGCGCCGCCGCCCGGGTCAGGGCGTGAGCACCAGCGCCTGGGCCACCCGCAGCCCCAGCTCGACGTTGCCCATGTAGGTGACCGGGGCCCGGTTCGCAGGCACCCGCCCGCTGCACAACCGGGCGAACGTCTCCCAACTCGTGTTCAGCACCACCGAGGCGTGCCCGGTCGACGCCTGCGCCACGCCCATCCCGTCGGAGTCGACCGCGACGTCCGTGTCGAACGGCAACTGCCCGGTCACTTCGAACCGGACGACCTGACCGGGCTCGGCGCGCGCCTCCCTGGCCACCAGCCGCGGCAGGGTGTGCAGGATCTGGGCGCGAACCACCCTGGCGGCCGGGGAGTCCAGGTTGCCGGGCCGGCCGACGGCGCGCCGCAGGTCCTGCTCGTGCACCCAGCAGTCCAGCACCCGGTACGCGAGGGCCTGGTCGACCGGGGCGTCGAAGCCCCACGGGGTGGGGGTCTCCTCCGCGCCGTCCAGGGTGTCGAGGTGGGTGGAGCGACGGTCGTACACGTCCTGGAACTCCGCCAGCAGGTCGCCCGTCGACGTACCGCGGCGTTGCTGCACGTGCACCTCCGACCAGCGGTCGAAGTCCTTGTGCACGTGGTCGAGGTCCGGCAGCTCGAACTCGGGGCGGTCGCCCATCGTCCACAGCTCCGCGCCGATCAGGTGCGCCACGATGTCCCGGACCGACCAGGCGGGGCACTCCGTGCGCCGTTCCCAGTCGGCCGGGCTGAACTGGTGGGCGAGTTGCAGGGATGCGGCGTAGGTGTGCCGCCAGGCGTCGGCGTGCTTGGGGGAGGCCATGAGATCAGCCTCCCTCCGTCCGCTTGTTCCGACAAGGGTTCCGGGCACACTTGCCGGATGCGCCACACATGGGACACCTGGGCACCGGTGATCGTCCCCGCACTCACCGCCCTGCCGTTCGCCGCGCTCGCCGCCTGGGCGCTGGCCGTGTGGCGGGGCTCGTGGCGGACGGCCCTGTGCGACGTGGCGATGGTGGTCGGCACGGTGCCGTGGGTGTGGATGATCCTCAGCCCCAACGGGAGCGGCCGGTCGCTGACCCTGGTGCCGTTCACCGACATCCCGGACCAGATCTTCGGGGGTACGAGCCTGCTCGTCGAGCAGATCGGCGGCAACCTCCTCGTGTTCGCGGCGCTCGGGTTCTGCCTGCCGGTGCGCTGGGCATGGTTCGGCCGGTGGTGGCGGATCCTGCTGGTCGGGGTCGCGGGGTCGGTGACCGTGGAGGCACTGCAGTACGCGCTGTCGATCGGACGGCACTCCTCTGTCGACGACGTGCTGGTCAACGGGGTCGGAGCGCTGCTCGCCGGGCTGTGTTCGCGACGCTGGTGGCAAACCAGGTCGGCGAACGTCGCACCGGGTGGGTACCGTGGTCGCCCGTGGAGCGAACATTCCAGGTAGACCTGCGCGGCATCGTCGATCTGCTCAGCCATCACCTCTATTCCAGTCCCCGGGTCTACGTCCGGGAGCTGCTCCAGAACGCCGTGGACGCGGTCAGTGCGTGTGGGGTGACCACCGCCACCATTGAGGTGGCCACGGATGGCGCGCGGCTGACGATCGCCGACCCCGGGATCGGGCTCACCGAGGCCCAGGTGCACGAGCTGCTGGCCACGATCGGCCGCAGCTCCAAGCGCGACGAGCTGGGCTTCGCCCGGCACGAGTTCCTCGGGCAGTTCGGGATCGGCCTGCTGTCGGCCTTCCTTGTCGCCGACGAGGTGCGGGTGCTGACCCGGTGCGGGGACGCCCCCACTGTGGAGTGGCTCGGGCGCTCCGACGGCACGTACCAGGTGACGGTCGCCGGTGATCCCCGCCCGGAGCCCGGCACCACGGTGACCCTGGTCGCGCGCGCGGGCAGCGAGCAGTGGTTCGCCGCGCCGACGGTGCTGGAGCTGGCGAAGCTGTACGGCTCGATGCTGCCGTTCCGGGTGCTGGTCAACGGGCTGCCGGCCACCGGGGACGGCCTGCCGTGGTCGGCGGCCGACCCGGCGATGCGCCGCGCGGACCTGGTCGGCTACGCCCAGGACATCCTCGGCTTCACCCCCTTCGACGCGATCGAGCTGAAGGTGCCCGGCTCCGGTCTGACCGGCGTGGCCTACGTGCTGCCGTTCCCGGCGAACCCGGCGGAGAAGGCCGGCCACCGGGTCTACCTCAAGCGGATGCTGCTCGGCGAGGCCATCGAGGGCCTGCTGCCCGACTGGGGCTTCTTCGCCCGGTGCGTGATCGACGCGGGCGAGCTGCGGCCCACGGCCAGTCGTGAGGCGCTCTACCAGGACGGACAGCTGGAGGAGACCCGCGAGGCGCTCGGCGACCAGCTGCGCGGCTGGCTCGTCGGCCTGGCGCAGAAGGACCCGGACCGGCTGGGGGAGTTCCTCAACATCCACCACCTCGGGGTCAAGGCGCTCGCCCTGCACGACGACGAGATGCTCCGGCTCGTCGACCAGTGGTGGCCGGTGGAGACCAACGTGGGCCGGATGACCCTCGCCGACTTCCGGGCCCGGTACGGCCTGGTCCGCTACACCGCGACCCCGGACGAGTTCCGCCAGCTCGCAGCCGTGGCCGCCGCCCAGGACATCGCCCTCGTCAACGGCGGGTACGTCTACGACGCCCAGCTCATCGAGCGCCTGCCGGGCCTCGAACCGGGTCTGAAGATCGAGCGGCTGGACCCGACGGACCTGGCCACCCGGTTCGAGGCCGTGGAGCCGGGGGTCGAGCTGTCGGTGCGCGCGTTCCTCGGCGCGGCCCAGCGCAGCATGGACCGGCTCGGCTGCGAGGTGCTGCTCCGGACGTTCGAGCCGGCGTCGTTGCCGGCGCTGTACCTGCTGGACCGGTCCGCGGCGTTCGCCGCCGAGCTGCGCCACACCCGGGACAAGGCCGACGAGCTGTGGGCCGGGGTGCTCGCGGCGTTCGACAAGCCGGCCGACGACCGGCCGCAGCTCGTGCTCAACCACCGCAACCCGCTCGTCCGGCGGATCGCGGGCCTCGGCGACTCCGAGCTGGTCGGCCTGTCCGTGGAGGCGCTGTACGGGCAGGCGCTGCTGCTCGGCTACCACCCGATCCGGCCGGCCGACGCCGCGCTGTTGAACCGTTCCTTCCTGGGGTTGCTGAACCAGGCCGTGCCGACCGACGAGGAGACCCCGTGAGCGAGCGTCAGCGAGCGAACCAGAAACTCTGTGCGTCCGGCTCGCCGGCCGCCGAGCGCAGCGAGGTGGTCGCGTGAGTCCGAACGAGGCGCAGTTGCGCGACATGCTGGCCGACGCGTGGTCCTTGCCGTACGGCACCGGGCAGATCGCGGCCGTCGAGGAGATCGTCCGGCACGCCGACGCGCAGGGGCTCAAGGAGGTGCAGTACGCGGCCCGGATCCTGGCGACCAGCGCGTACATCTACGGCGGCGAGCGGGCCAAGTCCTTCGTGTCGTTCGCGTGGTGCCTCGCAGCCCACGACCGGGGCGAGGGCGACGACGACCTGACCCACAACCTGCTGTGGCACATGAAGGACATGGTGTCGGGCCTGACCCAGTTCCCCGAGGTGGACCTGGAGCGGACCCGCAGCGTGCTCGCCGACATGGAACGCCGCTACCGGGCGGCCGGGACGAGCCTGCATCCCGTGTACCACTACCGCTGGGTCCTCGCCCACCACCTCGGCGACGACGTGGCGGCGGCCGAGCACTTCCGGCAGTGGCAGGCGGCCCCGCGCGGCGAGTTCTCCGACTGCGCCGGGTGCGACCCGACCGCGACGATGACCCACCTCAACCACACCGGCCGGTACGAGGAGTCCGTCGCCCTGGCCACCCCGGTGCTCGCCGGCACCCTCACATGCCGCGAACAGCCGCAGCAGATCCTCACCGGGCTGCTGGAGGCGTACGTGCGCACCGGACGGCTGGAGGAGGCGCGCGACGCGCACCGGCGGGGGTACCGGGCGATCCAGTTCAACCGGTCCGACCTGGAGTCGGTCGGCGATCACCTGGAGTTCTGCGCCCGCACCGGCAACGACGCCCGGGGCCTGGAGATCCTCGAACGGCACCTGGCCTGGCTGGACGCCCCGACCTCCCCGTCGGCGGACATGTGGTTCAGCGCCGCGGCCGGCCTGCTGCTCCGCAGGCTCGATGAGGCGGGGCACGGCGCGACCGTCGTCGGCCGGGCCGGGAAGTCCGTGGCGGAGCTGCGGGTCGAGCTCACCGACCGGGCGCTGGCGCTCGCGGCCCGGTTCGACGCGCGCAACGGCGTGCCGACCCAGGGCGACAGGGTCCGGGCCCGGCTGGCCGCCGAGCCGCTGGTCGAGCACCTGCCGCTGTCGGCGGTGACCCCGGCGGCCGCGCCGGCGCGTACCGCGCCCGTGGCCGTGGACCCGGCGCTGGGCCCGCAGGAGCTTGTCGGGCAGGCCGAGGACACCTACGACCTTGCGCGGGCCGCGGCGCTGTGGGCCCGGTTCGACGAGGTGTGTCCCGAGCCGGAGGGCGCGCTGCGGGCCCGGCGGCTCAACGCCCGGGGCGTGGAGCTGATCGACGCCGACCCCGAGGCGGGCATCGCCACCTGGCAGCAGGCCGCCGAGCTGTTCGCCGCGGCCGGCGACGAGGTGCGGCACCGGTCGGTGCTGGGCCGGATCGCCCTGCACCGGGCCCGGTCCGGGGACGCGGCGGCGCAGCTCGTGGAGCTGTCGGGCGGGGCGGAGTACATCACCCGGCACGGGACGACCGAGCAGGCCGCCAACGCGCAGTGCCGGCTCGGGCTCGCCCTGCTGTTCTCCGGACAACCAGGGGAGGCCTCGGCGGCGTTCGCGCTCGCCCACGAGCTGGCCAGCCAGGTGGACAAGGACGAACTGACGGCCGTGATCGCGATGTACTGGTCGCAGACCGAGGCCAATCTGGGTACCGAGGAGGGCCTGCGGTCCGGCGTCGAACACGCCGGCCGGGCCATCGCTCTGACCACCAACCCCGAGCCGCTCGCCGGTGCCCGCCTGATGCGCGGCAACATGCTGCTGCACCTGGGGGACGCCGAGGCGGCCGTCGCCGACTTCCGGGCGGTGCTGGCCGGTCTGCCGGGCACGCCGATGGCCGGGGCGGCCGGCGTGGAGCTGGCCAGCTGTTACCTGAACACCGACCGGCCCGACGAGGCCGCGCTCGCCGCCGAGGACGCGGTGCCGCTGCTGACCGGGGCTGGCGACGTGGACGCGGCCGAGCGGGCGCGCTACATCCTGTCGAAGGCGTACGCGCGGCTCGGGCAGGTCGACCAGGCGCTCGTCCTCCTGACGGAGCTGATCGACAGCTGCCGGGCCCAGGGCAACCTGGCCGGCGAGGCCCAGCTGCTGGAGGAGTCCGCCGAGCACCTGGACGCGGCCGACCGGGACGGGGCGGCGGCGGAGAGTTTCGGGGCGGCTGCCGCCGCGTACCAGAAAATGGGTTCTGATCTGGACGAACTTCGCACCCGGCGGCGGGCCGCGCTGTCCTGGCAGTGGGCCGGCGAGCCGGAGCGGGCGTTCGACGGGCTGGTCGACGCCGACGCGGTGGCCGCGAAGGTGCCGGTCGAGGAGCCGCCGCAGATCTGGGAGCACGCGATGCTCGGCTTCGACGCCGCCCGGATCCTGGCCAACAACGACCGGCCGGCGGAGGCGTTGGAGCGGGTCACCCCGGTCGCCGAGGCGCTCGTCGGCATTGGCGCCGGCTACGAGGCGATCACCGCCGACACGATGCGCGGCCGGTTGCTGCTCCGGGTCGGCCGGCCGGCCGAGGCCGTCGTGGTGCTGGAGGCGGTCCTCGGGGCGCTGCCGGAGGACGCGCCGCAGCGCGAACACGTCCAGGACCTGCTCGCGGAGGCGCGCGGCTAGGCCAGGATCTCGACCCGATCCCCGACGTGGACCGAGCCCACCGCGTCGGGGATCAGGTGCACCCCGAACCAGGTCTTCCCGTCCCACCGCCGGTGCCGGGCCAGGGTGCGGATCGGCTCCTTCCCCGTGACCAGCGTCTCCGGGTCCACGGTCGTCATCACGCACCGGTCGACGAGCTTGGCCACCCGGAAGTCCACCGCGCCGATCCGGATCCGCTTCCAGTGGTCCTCGGCGAACGGCTCGGCGCTGTCCACGACCACATTCGGCCGGAACCGGACCATCGGCAGCGGCTCGCCGCCGATCCAGTCGTTGAGTTGGCCGAGTGATCCCGTCGTCGACAGCACCACCGGGTAGCCGTCGGTGAACCCGGTGCGGTCGCCCGGCTCGCTGTGGTCCGGGTTGAGCGCCCGCTGGGCCGGGTCCCCGCACCACACCAGCCGGACGTCGGACCGGCCGAGAAGTCGCCGGAACCAGTCATCGGCCTCCGGACCAGCGGGAACACCGAGCAGCTCGTGCCGGGAGTGCCGCACGGCGACCGGGTCGCCGGCCGGCTCGGTCAACCGAGGCCCGCCCTCGATCAGCACACCGTCGGGAACCGGGACCGTACGCACAGTGAGCAGACGGTGCTCCTCCCGGGCGGTGACCGACCGGCCGTCGCCGTCGACCAGCATCCAGCGCCGGTCCCCGACCAGCCCCCACAACGCGACCTCCGCCCGGTCGACCGGGACCGGTCGGGTGGACTTCACGGGATGGATGTTCAGCTCGAGGACGCGCATGCGGCTAGCTTCGCACGGGGCACCCGCCGGCGATCTTGGTGCCGGCCGCCGCCGGTGGGGCGCCATCGGGAGTTCCCGCGCAGGTTACCCGCGAGTTACCCTGTCCGGGTGACTGATCGCCTGGCGTTGCCCCGTCGCCGTACCCGCCGTGAAGAGATCCTGGAGATCGCGGTGGAGCTGTTCGCGACCCGGGGCTACCACGGCGTGTCGATGGACGACATCGGCGGCGCCGCCGGGGTGACCGGTCCGGCGCTCTACCACCACTTCGCGGGCAAGGAGGCCATGCTGGCCGCCGCGTTGACCCCGGTGAGTGAGCAGCTGCTGGCCGGTGGGCGGGACAGGGTGGCCGCCGGGGGTACCGCCGAGGAGGTGCTGGCCGCGCTGGTCGGCTTCCACGTGGAGTTCGCGCTGGAGCACCCGGCCGTCATCGCCCTGCACCTGCACGAGCTGGACCGGCTGCCGCCGGAGCCGCGCCGCGAGATCCGCCGGCTCCAGCGGTTGTACGTCGAGGAGTGGGTCGCCGCGCTGATCAAGCTGCGGCCGGACCTGGACCCGGCGGAGGCCAGGGTGCTCGCGCACGCGGCGTTCGGCCTGATGAACTCGACGCCGTTCCTGGGCGGGGAGGTCGACCGCGAGCGGCGGTCGGTGTTGCTGCGAGCCTCGGCGTTGGCAGCGCTGGGCGGATAGGGGTTCTAGTTCGGTCGCGGTCCGTGCGGCTTCGGCGCGTGCCGGCCGGCGGGCCCCGGGTCCCAGGTCTGGACGGTCCGCTGCGCCGACGTGTCGACGTCGTCCCCCCGGTGCTGCTGCGGGATCGCCGGACCTTCTCCCGTGCTCAGTTGTTTCGGGTGCCTGCGGGCGGCCCTTTGGAGTTTGTCGAGGTCCTTGGCATAGAGTGCTGTGTATCCGCACTCCAGACAGGCGAGACAGCGCAGGTCAGTGACGTGCCGAACGGGCCAGCTTCCACGACCGATGGCCGCGTCGCCGTAGAGTGGCGCGGATACCCGGGGGCCGCCGCACTCGGGGCAGGGCGAGATCATGTCTTCGGGTATAGCAGGTCTGTAGACCCCTGAGATAACCTAACGATCGTTCAGTCTGTGGTTTTCGGAGGATAAACGTGATCGAGTCGCTGCTGGTCGCCAACCGGGGCGAGATCGCCCGCCGGATCATCCGCACCGCCAAACGGCTCGGGATCCGGGCCATCGCGGTGTACTCGGAGGCGGACGCCGAGATGCCGTTCGTACTGGAGGCCGACGAGGCGGTGCTGATCGGGCCGGCGAGCCCGGCGGAGTCGTACCGCAACGGGGAGGCGATTCTCACAGCCGCCCGCAAGACAGGCGCCCAGGCGATTCACCCCGGTTACGGCTTCCTGTCCGAGAACGCCGGTTTCGCCAAGCAGGTCGCCGAAGCCGGCCTGATCTGGGTCGGCCCGCCCGGCGAGGCGATCACCGCCATGGGCGACAAGATCAACGCGCGGAACCTGATGCAGGCGGCCGGCGTGCCCGTCGCGCCCGGTACTCCGGACCCGGTCGACACCGTGGAGCTCGCGCTCGCGGCCGCCGAGGAGATCGGCTACCCGGTCATGATCAAGGCTTCGGCCGGCGGTGGCGGGATGGGCATGGCCCCGGCCTACGACCCGGCCCAGCTCGCCGTGGAGTACGACAAGGTGCGCGGGTTCGCCGAGCGGATGTTCGGCGACGGCAGCGTGCTGGTGGAGAAGTACTTCCCCCGGATCCGGCACGTCGAGGTGCAGATCCTCGGCCTCGCCGACGGCACGGTCGTCGCGCTCGGCGAGCGGGAGTGCTCCGTGCAGCGCCGCAACCAGAAGCTCGTCGAGGAGTCCCCGTCGCCGGGCATCTCCGCCGACACCCGGGCCAGGATGCTCGCCGCCGCCGTGAAGGCCGGGGAGGCGGTGGACTACCGCAACGCCGGTACCGTGGAATGTCTGTTGGACCCGACCACCGGCGACTTCTACTTCCTCGAGATGAACACCCGGCTGCAGGTCGAGCACCCCGTCACCGAGTCGGTGTTCGGCATCGACCTCGTCGAGGCGCAGCTCCGGGTGGCCTCGGGCCTGCCGGTCGAGGTGCCGACCACCCCGCACGGGCACGCGATCGAGCTGCGGGTCAACGCCGAGGACCCGAAGCGGTTCCTGCCCGGTCCCGGCGTGGTCAAGGAGTGGATCGAGCCGACCGGCGACGTGCGCGTCGACGCCGGCTACGGGCCGAACACCACGGTCACGCCGTTCTACGACTCGCTGATGGCCAAGGTCATCGTGCACGCCGACACCCGCGAGGAGGCGATCGAGAAGGCCAAGGCCGCGGTCGCCGGCTTCACGATCGTCGGGCCGAAGAACAACCTGCCCTTCTTCGCGGAGCTGCTGGACAACCCCGAGTTCGTCAGCGGCGACTACGACACGGGCATCGTCGGGAGGATGCGGTGACACTTCCAGACCGGGTCTCGATCCGTGAGGTGGGGCCGCGCGACGGCCTCCAGAACGAGGACGTCGTCCCGACCGAGGCCAAGGTGCGGCTGCTCGACTCGCTGTCGGGCACCGGGGTGAAGCGGATCGAGGCCGTCAGCTTCGTGCACCCGAAGGCGATCCCGCAGATGGCGGACGCCTCCGAGGTGTGGGCGGCGGCGGTCAAGGCCGTCGGCGTGCGCTACTCCGCGCTGGTGCCCAACTCGAAGGGCGCCGAGCGGGCGTTGGCCGCCGGCTTCACTGAGATCGAGGTCGTGGTCTCGGCGTCCAACACCCACAACCTGCGCAATGTGAACCGGAGCACCGACGAGTCGCTCGACGACATCGCAGGCCTGATCGACCTGCTGCACGGCGCGGGCGCGACGGCCGAGGTGATCATCTCGACGTCCTTCGGCTGCCCGTACGAGGGGAACGTGGACCCCGAGCGGGTGCACGCGATCGTGGACCGGGTGCTCGCCGACGGCGCGGACCGGATCTCCTTCGGGGACACCACGGGCATGGCCACCCCGCGCCGGGTGGTCGAGGTCGTGGACCCGGTGCTCCAGCGGCACGCGGACACCCCTGTCCTCCTGCACTTCCACAACACCCGGGGCACGGCGCTGGCGAACATCCTGATGGCCCTGCAGTTGGGGGTCACAGAGTTCGACGCGGCGATCGGCGGCCTGGGCGGCTGTCCGTACGCCCCGGGGGCCACGGGCAACGTCGCGACCGAGGAGGTCGTGCACATGCTCGAGGACATGGGAATCGACACCGGCATTGATCTCGCGGCGCTGATTGAATCCGCGAAACTCGCGCAGGAGATCGTGGGTCGTGAGTTGCCCTCGGGAGTCCTGAAAGCCGGCCCGAGAATCTAATATCTTTTTCCCGAATAACCCGTGACGCCCGAGTTGGCCCCTTCGTTGAGTCAGTAGTTGCGAAAGACCTGACGAAGGGGACGATTCAGCGATGATCACGCCGAAGACCGAGCGCGTAGCGCGGTCCTGGCGTGCACATGCTCTGAAGGCGCTCACCATCGCCGGGTTCGCCGCGACCGCCTGGCTGCTCTCCGGTTCCGCCGCCCAGGCGGACCCGGGTGTCCAGGCCGAAGCACTGACCGTCGCGCCGATGACGGACACCGTCACGGCGCCGCTCGGCGCCTCGCCCGACACCGCCAAGGACGCCGGACTGGCACCGGCGAAGTCCCAGGTCAAGCCGATCCTGGGCATTGTGCCCGATCTACTGGGCGCAGGGTCCGAAGCGGACAGGGCAACCTCCGGCACCACCAACCAGGTGGTGACGGTCCTCGCGAAGACCACGCGGGCTGTGGTCTCGGTCGTCACCGAGACCCCCGCCGAGACGGGTGACTCCTCTCTCCTGGCCCCACTTTCCACGCTCACCGCGCCGGTGGTGGACATTGTTCGTCCACTGGCGGCTCCGGTCACGCGGACCGTGGGACTGGATCTGGACAGGGTCACCGACGACAAGCCGCGGCTGGTCACCCCGGCGACAAACGGTCAGGCACCCTCGCCGTTCGAGGCGAGTGCTCGTGCCGTCCGTGGCGGCCCCCCGGCCGCCCCGTGGGAGCGGACGCTCCCCGAGTACGGCAGCACCGACCGCGACCTGGTCGCAGCTGTCGGCGACGCCACCGCACCGGTGACGCCGCGCCCCCTGCCCGCTCCGACGCCATTCGGACCGGGTACGGGCTCGACGGGAAGCATGGGCAGCCTGCCCGGTTCCCAGCAGGACGGTGGCTCTTTCGCCCCGTCGCCTGCCTCCGTCACACACGGTGCCCCGGTTCTCGGAGTGCTGCCTGTGACGTCCTTCATCGGGATCTCGCGGGACTCTGCCGCGGACCCGATGGTCTCGCCTGACTAGTTGACTGGCATTCGGCCCGCGCGGATCTTCATTCCGCGGTAGGAGACCGTGCGTGTCGGGGCGAGGCTTCTTTTCAAGAAATTGCAAATCTGTTCGCGATTGTTCGCGGCCGGATGAATTGCGCACCAATTAAAAGCAAACCAATTACTCAGTACCTTTATTGAAAGGTTCTACTTCAGTCATGAAGACTTGGATCCGCAAGACCATCAACGTTGGTGTTCTGGCTGCTGGCGCCATCCTGCTGACCGCTGGCGCGGCGTCGGCGGCCCCCGTGGCCGGCGACCACTTCGCCAAGCCGGCGACGATCGCCCAGCCCACCCGGCACGGTGACTACGGCCACGGCGACGGCCACGGCGGCCACCGCGGCGGCGCTGGTGTCGCGCAGATCTCGTCGGACAACGACGGCGTCCTCAACGGCAACCAGATCTACATCCCGGTGCAGGTGCCGGTGAACGTCTGTGGCAACGGCGTGGGTGTCGTTGGCGTGGGCGTGGGCCTCGCGGGCTGCTCGAACGGCGCACAGGACAACGTCGACACCGAGTCCGCCCGTAAGACCGAGGGTGCCGGCGTCGCGCAGGTCTCGCACGACAACGACGGTGTCCTCAACGGCAACCAGGTCTACGTGCCCGTCCAGGTGCCGGTGAACGTCTGCGGCAACGGCGTGAGCGTCCTGCTGGTGGCCGGCATCGGCATCGGTTCCTGCACCAACGGTGCGGCGGACAACGTCGACAACGGCACCGACGGTGACGGCGACGGCCACGGCGACGGCCACGGCAACTACGGGTGGCACGCCAAGAAGGAGGCCGGCGCGACCGACGCCCTGCCGTTCGCGATGCCGGGTGGCGACGGCAACATGCTCGGCAAGCTCCCGCTGGCGGGCGCCCTGGGCAACCTGACGCCGGGCAGCAACGCCGTGAACGTGGGCGGCCTGGACGCCGGCAACCTGCTGAGCAACGCGGGCAGCAGCGTCGCGCCGACCGAGGCGGCCAAGGACAAGAAGGCCCCCAAGGCCCACAAGGCCGCCAAGGCCCCGGCCGCGCCGAAGATGAGCCCCAAGGTCGCCCAGATGTCGAGCATCCTGCAGCCGGCCCCCGCGGCCGCGCCCAAGGCTGCCCCGCAGATCGCCCCCGTCTCCCGTGACATGGGCGACCACGGCGACGCCGGCGTCCTGCAGCTCTCGGACGACAACGACGGTGTTGCCAACGGCAACCAGATCTACGTCCCGGTGCAGGTCCCGGTCAACGTCTGCGGCAACGGCGTCGGCGTCGTCGGCGTCGGCCTCGGCATCGCGGGCTGCTCCAACGGCGCGGTCGACAACGCGCAGGAGTCGGCGAGCCTGACCGAGGGCAACTTCCTCGGCGAGACCGTCACCGCCACGCGCGAGCTGTTCTAAGCGATAAGCACCATCTGAGCACGTAGTTTCCGGCGGGCCGGTCCGCGCCGGCCCGCCGGGAACCAGAAACTTCTTCGTACGGCACGTGAGAACGACCTTCAGCTCGACCCACAGCAGACTCGCGAAGCCGCGCCGCCAGCACGGTAGACGTGTATCGATAAATCGGTCGCAGGGCCCCAAATTGGGGCCCTGCACCTTTTTTTATCTTTGTACGGATATCCCAGACTTTCAGGTCATGTGTGTGTAAAGTTCCCCTGGTAAGCGAGGTCCCTCAGCAAGTCAGTCCTCCGAGAAAGGCATCTCTCTCATGAAGCCGTGGATCACCAAGAGCATCAGCGTGGGCATGCTGTCCGCCGCCATCGTGGCCGGCGGGGCGACCCAGGCCTCGGCGCACGTGACCGAGGGCGCTGGCGTCCACCAGGTCTCGATCGACAACGACGGCGTCCTGAACGGCAACCAGATCTACGCCGTGGTTCAGGTCCCGATCAACGTCTGTGGCATCGGCGTGGGCGCTGTCATCGGCCTTGGCGTTGGCGCCGCGAACTGCAGCAACGGCGCCTGGAACAACGTCGACGCCGGCTAGTCTGGCCTCACATCCAGGTACTTCTGTCCCTCACTGCCGGGTAACCAGCCCCGGTCGCACGGAGAAGGTGGGTCTCCTCGGAGGCCCACCTTTTTTGCGTTTGGCTGTACGCTGACCTAACGATCGTTTAGGAGGGCGGCAGCGGTGGAAGGTCTGGAGCATCTGCGGAAGCGGATCCAGGCGGGCGGCGCGGAGAAGTACCACGCGGCGAACGCGGCGAAGGGCAAGCTCTTCGCACGGGAGCGGGTCGCCCTGCTGGTCGACGAGGGCAGCTTCGTCGAGGACGGGATGTACGCCAACGCGCTGGCCGAGGGCCTGCCAGCCGACGGCGTGATCACCGGGGCGGCGACGGTGGACGGCCGGCCGGTGTGCCTGATGGCCAACGACTCGACGGTCAAGGCGGGCTCCTGGGGCGCGCGGACCGTGGAGAAGATCATCCGGGTCATCGAGCGGGCGTACCAGACGGGCGTCCCGATGGTGTATCTCGTCGACTCGGCCGGCGCGCGGATCACCGACCAGGTGGACCTGTTCCCGGGCCGGCGCGGCGCGGGCAAGATCTTCTACAACCAGGTCAAGGCCTCGGGCTCGATCCCGCAGGCGTGCGCGCTGTTCGGCCCCTCGGCCGCCGGCGGGGCGTACATTCCGGCGTTCTGCGACGTCGTGGCCATGGTCGACGGCAACGCCTCGATGTATCTGGGCTCCGACCGGATGGTCGAGATGGTCACCGGCGAGAAGACCACCCTGGAGGCCATGGGCGGCGCGGCCGTGCACTGCAAGGAGTCCGGAGTCGGGCACTTCCTGTGCAAGTCCGAGGCAGAGGCGATCGAGACGATCCGGACCTACCTGTCCTACCTGCCGAGCAACTGGGAGCTTGCCCCGCCGGTGGCCGAGCCGGTCGCCGCGAACGGCGTCGACCTCGCCGCGATGGTGCCGCCGAGCGAGCGCCAGGCGTTCGACATGCGGCGGTACGTGAAGGGGATCGTCGACGAGGGCTCCTTCTTCGAGATCCACGCGCTGTGGGCCAAGGAGCTGACCATCGGCTTCGCCCGGCTCAACGGCGAGGTGATCGGCGTCGTCGCCAACAACTCGATGTTCAAGGGCGGCGTGCTGTTCATCGACTCGGCCGACAAGGCCAGCCGGTTCGTGCAGCTCTGCGACGCGTTCAACGTGCCGCTGCTGTTCCTGTCCGACGTGCCCGGCTTCATGGTCGGCTCCGTGGTCGAGCGGCAGGGCATCATCCGGCACGGCGCCAAGATGATCACCGCGATCAGCGAGGCCACGGTGCCGAAGATCTGCGTCGTCGTCCGCAAGGCGTACGGGGCGGGGCTCTACGCCATGGCCGGCCCCGGCTTCGAGCCCGAGGCGACCATCGCGCTGCCCACCGCCAAGATCGCGGTGATGGGCGCGGAGGCGGCCGTGAACGCGGTGTACGCGAACAAGATCGCCGCGCTGCCCGAGGACGAGCGCGACGCGTTCGTGGCGGCCCGGCGCGCGGAGTACGACGAGGACATCGACGTCGTGCGCCTCGCCAGTGAGCTCGTCATCGACACCATCGTGGAGCCGGCCGACCTCAGGAGCGAGCTCATCCGCCGCTACGCGGCGGCCCGCACCAAGGACCGCAGCTTCTCCCGCCGTCGCCACGGCGTCACCCCGGTATAGGGCTTCGCCCGATCCTTCGCGCTTCAAGGAGTACACAATGGACTTCAAGCTCAGTGACGAGCACGAGGCCCTTCGGCAGAGCGTCCGCGACTTCGCCGAGAAGGAGATCGCCCCGGTCATCGGCGACTTCTACGAGCGGCACGCGTTCCCGTACGAGATCATCGCCAAGATGGGCGAGATGGGGCTGTTCGGGCTGCCGTTCCCCGAGGAGGTCGGGGGCATGGGCGGCGACTACCTCGCCCTGTGCCTGGCCCTGGAGGAGCTGGCCCGGGTCGACTCCAGCGTCGCCATCACCCTGGAGGCCGCGATCGGCCTCGGCGCGATGCCGATCTACCGGTTCGGCACGCCCGAGCAGAAGGCCCAGTGGCTGCCCGACCTGCTCGCCGGCCGCAAGCTCGCCGGCTTCGGGCTGACCGAGCCCGGGTTCGGCTCCGACGCCGGCGGCACGGCCACCCGGGCGGAGCTGGTCGGCGACGAGTGGGTGATCAACGGCTCGAAGGCCTTCATCACCAACTCGGGCACCGACATCACCTGCCTGGTCACGGTCACGGCCGTCACCGGCGTCGACGAGAACGGCAAGAAGGAGATCTCCTCGATCATCGTGCCGTCGGGGACGCCCGGGTTCACCGTGGCTCCGGCGTACTCGAAGGTCGGCTGGAACGCCTCCGACACCCACGAGCTCACCTTCGACAACGTCCGGGTGCCGGCGGCCAACCTGCTCGGCGAGCGCGGCCGGGGCTACGCGCAGTTCCTCCGGATCCTCGACGAGGGCCGGATCGCGATCTCGGCGCTCGCCGTCGGGCTGGCTCAGGGCTGCGTGGACGAGTCGATCAAGTACGCCAAGCAGCGGCACGCGTTCGGGCAGCCGATCGCGAAGTTCCAGGCGATCCAGTTCAAGATCGCGGACATGGAGCTGCGGGCGCACACCGGCCGGCTGGCCTACTACGACGCCGCGGCGCGGATGCTCGCCGGTGAGCCGTTCAAGCGCCAGGCGGCGATCGCGAAGCTGTACTCCAGCGAGGCGGCCGTGACCAGCGCGCGCGAGGCCACCCAGATCCACGGCGGGTACGGGTTCATGAACGAGTTCCCGGTCGCGCGGTTCTGGCGGGACTCGAAGATCCTGGAGATCGGCGAGGGGACCAGCGAGGTTCAGCGGATGCTGATCGCGCGGGATCTGTTGGGCTGATGGGGGTGCGGCGGCCCCGGGTCGGGTCCGCCGCTACTCCGGGGACGGATCCGACCATGGGCCCCCGGGCCCGGCCATGCCCGGCCCCGACCTGGCCGGGCCTGGCCCCATTCAGCCTGGCTCCGCCCGACCCGGTCCTGGCCTGGACGGCCCAGCTCCTCGGAACGGACTCCACGACAGCCGGCGGAGCGCAGCCCGACAGCCGCTCCGCCGGGGAGCACAGCCCCAGGCCGCTCGCTCCACTCCACGCACACGCACAGCAACCCCGGCACCACCGAAACCCAGCCCCCGACCAGCACCTCCCAAACCCCGGGCGGCGATTGCTGGACCGTCGTCCGATTCTCGGGATCACGCTCCGTCGCATACCCGACCGGCCCTTCCACCCCCCGCCCCGGTGTGTTTTAGTGCCGGGGTGCTGGGTCGAGTTGGGTACAAGTTCCGCTACGGGATCATCGCCTTCTGGATGGTGGTCGCCGCGCTGGGTGGCATCCTCGGCGGCGGGGTCTTCGACCAACTGGGTCAGACCCCGACGCTGAGTCCGCACGCCGAGTCGAAGAGGGCGGCTGACCGGCTCAAACAGCTCGTCACCGACGGCCCGGTGATCATCGCGGTGGTCGGCGGGCGGGACGTGTACGACGAGCAGTTGGGTCGCGCGGTCCAGGACGTCGACGGCAAGATCAAGAAGCTCGACCTCGTGGTGGACGTCGATGACCTGTACTCCTCGCCGGGTGGTCAGGTCAGTGGCGACAACCGGACAACGACGATCCGGGTGACCCTGCGCGCCAACCTCACGGAGGACGAGCTGCACGGGGTCCAGGACCAGGTGACGGCGCTGCTGCACACGATCCCGGCGCCGCAGGTGCTCGTCGGGGGCAAGGAGCTCGCCGAGCGGGCGTTCGCCGACCAGTCGGTCAAGGACCTGGCGGTCGGGGAGGGCGTGGCGTTCGCGCTGCTCGTGGTCGCGCTGTTCCTGATCTTCGGCGGGGTCCTCGGGGCCGCGACCCCGCTGCTGGTCGCGGTGACCTCGATCAGTGCGACCCTGCTCGCCCTGGCGGGGCTGGCGAACGTGGCGCCGGTCAGCGAGTACACGGTCAATATCGTCACGTTGCTCGGGCTGGGCCTGGCCGTCGACTACTCACTGCTGATCGTGGCCCGGTTCCGTGAGGCCAGGGCCGCCGGTGCCACCGTCGCCGACGCCGTGGCCGAGGCCGGCACCCGCGCCGGTCGGACCATCGTGATCTCCGCGCTGACGGTCGCGGCCGCGCTGGTCGGCCTGCTGGTGTTCGCCGAGCCGCTGCTGGTGTCGATGGCGCTCGGCGGGTGCGTGGTCGTGCTGGTCGCGGCGGCCACCGCCGTCACCCTCGTCCCGGCGCTGCTCGGCGTCTGGGGGCACCGGATCTCCGACGCCAAGGTCCGGGACTCGCTGTTGCCCCGGCTCGCGGCGTTCGCGCAGAAGCGGCCCGGACCCGTGGCGCTATGGACGGCGGTGGTGCTCGTCGCGCTGGCGGTGCCGTTTGCGACCGTGAACCTGGAGAACTCCGACGCGCGGGCGCTGCCGCAGAGCCAGGAGGCGCGGCGGTCCTACGACGCGTACCAGAAGCTGACCGGGTCGGCGGCGCGGCCGGTGGAGATCGTCGCGGAGACCGACGACTCGACGCCGCAGCTGCGCGCGTACCTCAACCAGCTGCAACGCCTGCCCGGCCTGCACCGGCTCGCCCTGGACTCCGACGCGCCCGAGGGCTCGGCGATCATCCAGCTCACCCCGAAGGGCGACACCGCCGGGGTCCAGGCCCGCGACCTCGTCACGGCCGTGCGCGCGATCCCGACCCCTTTCCGGGTACTCGTGGGCGGGGAGGCCGCGGAGATCGTCGACTACAAGGCGTCCGTGCTGCACCGGTTGCCGTGGGCGCTCGTGGTCGTGTTCGTGGCCACGTTCGGCCTGCTGTTCTGGTTGACGGGCTCACTCGTCGTACCCGTCAAGGCGTTGATCTTCAATGTGCTCAGCGTCGGGGCGACCTTCGGCCTGCTCAGCCTCCTGTTCGGCCGGCTGGACCTGACGACCCCGGTGCTGCTGTTCGTGTTCGTCTTCGGGCTGTCGTGCGACTACGAGGCGTTCCTGCTGTCCCGGATCACCGAGGCGTGGCGGCGCGACGGCGACACCGACCGCGCCGTGCTCGCCGGCGTGACCAGCACCGGACCGGTGGTCACGGCCGCGGCGCTGTGCATCTGCCTGGTGTTCGCCGGATTCGCGGTCGGCCAGCTCACCGCGGTGCGCGAGATCGGCGTCGGCATGCTGATCGCGGTCATCCTCGACGTGACCGTGGTGCGCGGCCTGCTACTCCCGGCGTCCATGTCGCTGCTGGACCGGTGGAACTGGTGGCCGGCGCGGAGTCGGCCATGACCTTCGCGGAGCGGCTCAAGGTGCTGCGCCGCGCGGCCGGCCTGACCCAGGTGGAACTCGCCACCCGGGCCCGGGTCGGCATCCGCACCCTCCGCGACATCGAACGCGGCCACGTCGCCCGCCCGCAGCGCGCCACGGTCGAACTCCTCGCCGACGCGCTCGGGCTCGAAGGCGTCGAACGGGTCGAGTTCGACGCGGCGGCCCGGGGCCAGGCGGTCGTCGTGCAGGGCGCCGACCGCAGCCTGCCGCCGGTGCAGCCGCTGATCGGCCGGGACGCCGCGATCGTCGAACTCGGCGACCTGCTCGTCGTCGCCGACATGGTCACCCTCGTCGGGGTCGCCGGGGTCGGCAAGAGCAGCCTCGCGCTGGCCGCCGCGCACCGAGTCGCCGACCGGTACCCGGGCGGGGTCGCCTGCGTGCCGGTCACCGACGCCGCCGGGGACGCCGACGTGCTGGCAGCAATCGCCGCCGCGTACCAGGTGGTCCGGATCGAGGAGCTGCCCGAACAGTTCGGCGGCCGGCCGGCGCTGCTGGTGCTCGACGCCGTGGAACGCTCGCCGGCGGCGGTGGTCGCGGCCCTGCGGACCCTGCGCCGGTACGTGCCCGGCATCCGCATCCTCGCCACCGGCCGGCACCCGCTCGGGGTGACCGGGGAGTACCAGCGCCCTCTCCAGCCCCTGGAACCCCAGCCCGCCGCGCTCCTGTTCCTCGACCGACTACGCCGGGTCCGCGCCCACGAGGTGTCCGACGACGAACGCGACGCGCTCGCCGAACTGGTCGAACGCCTCGGCGGCCTGCCGTACGCGCTCGAACTCGCCGCAGCCCGCGGCCGGGTGCTCAGCGTCGTGGAGATCCTCGCCCGGTACGGCTCCCGGGTCCTCGACCTCGGCGCCGGCCTCCGCGCGGCCGTCGCCAGCAGCTACCAGCTCCTCGACGAGCAGGAACGCCACGCACTGCGCCTGCTGTCCACGTTCGCCGGCCGGTGGTCGATGGAGCTGGCCGAGGCGCTCGCCGAGACCGACATCGTGCCGACCGTCGACCGGCTCGCCTCGCTCGGCCTCGTCATCCTGCTGCCGGGTACCGACCTGCGGTTCCGGCTCCTCGACGTCGTCCGCGACTACGCGATCGAGTGCACCCCGCCCGACGAGGTGCTCGTCCTGCGCGCCCGGCACGCCGCGCTGATCGCCGACCAGGTCGTCGCCCTGTCCGTCGGGCTCACCGGCCCCGGGCAGAAGACGGCCATCACCCGGCTGTCGGACATCTACAGCGAGATCCGGTACGCGCTGGTCTGGGCCTCCGGCGAGGACCCGTGCGCCGCGCTGCGGATCGCGGCCCGCCTCCCCAGGTACTGGCGGGCCCGCGGCCGCAGCGAGGAGGGCGAGGCGGTCCTCACCGGCCTGCTCGCCGACCCCAGGGTCGCCGACGTCGACCGGCTCACCTGGGCCTGGGCGACCCTCGGCGTCGTCATGCTCGCCCACGAACCGGGCCGGGCCAGCGCGGGACTCCCCACCCTCGAAGCGGCGATCGCCGTGTTCGTCGAGGCCGGCGACCCGGCCGGTGAGCTCCAGGCGCACGGGATGGCCGCCGGGGTGTGCCAGGCGCTCGGGGACCACGCCGGCGCGTACCACCACGCGCACGCCGCCGTCGGGGTCGCCCAGCGCACCGGCCGGCCCCGGGACGCCGTCGTCGCGCAGAACAACCTGTTCTGGCACGACATCCGGGCCGGGGACCTCGCGGCCGGCCGGTCCCGGCTCGAAGCCGCCGAACGGCTCGCCCGGCAGATCGAGGACGCCCGCCTGATCGTCATCGTCCGGATCAACCTCGCGGAGGTCGCCCGGCTCGACATGCGCTACCCGGACGCGATCCTCATCGCCCGCCAGGCCATGCCGCTGCTCGTCGACCTCGGCGAGCCGGGCCTGCACCTGCGTCTCCTGTGCACGGCGGCGCTCGCCTACGCCCAGGACGGCCGGCTCGCCGACGCGGTCGCGGTCCTCGCCGACCTGCGCGCCCGCCCCGGCTACGAGACCAACCGCGCCGTCCGGGGACTGTGCACCTCGGTGGAGGGCTACGTGGCCCTGCACCGTGGGGACCGGGTCCTCGCCGCGCTCCGGTTCGCTGCGGCCGTCGAGCAGCTCACGGAGCAGCACGACGCGCGCGACGCCCTGGAGGCGCTGGTCGGCCTGGCGGTGAGCACCGACGACGCGGCGGAGCGGTCGGACGCCCTGACCCGACTGGAGCGGCTACGCACCGTGTTGGCGATGAACCTGGTGCCCCGTGAGCAGCAGGCCCTGACCCGCCTGCTGTGACGTCTACCTGACGGCGGGGAAACGCGCAGTACGGATGACCGGCAGAAGTAGCGGCAGAAGTTCCGCCGGTGGATCTTTGGAAGCTATCTCACCGGGCATAGCGGGTATATCTCCCGGCTAGTGTCCGTCCTGAGGGCACGTTCATGGGGCCGAGTGGGCGGATTGCTGGGGGCATCACGGGGGGACCGCCCCACTCGGAATGGGCTCCGGTTGGTCCTGGAGGCGTCTTGGGGGCATCTCCAGGCCAACCGGAGCGTCACTACCTGTGCCCGTGCGCCACGCGGGGCGGCAGCCGCGTCGGCACCGAGTCAGGCCGCGTCCGCGGTTAGAAGCCGAACTCCGCCACCAGCACCGCACGCGCGATCGTGTGCTTCGTGATCGTGAACCCGACGCCGGGCGGGCGGGTGTCCTCCGCCAGACCCAACGTCGGCACGTCGAGCGCGTGCACGGCGAAGACGTAGCGGTGCGCGGGACCGGGCGGCGGGTACGGGCCGCCGTAGCCCGGCTGGCCGTAGTCGCTCGGCGTCGTCACCGAGCCAGCCGGCCCGGCGGCTCCGGACTCCAGGGACGTCACGTCCGCCGGCACGTCGAACAGCAGCCAGTGCCAGAAGCCGCTACCCGTCGGGGCGTCCGGGTCGAAGCAGGTGACCGCGAAACTGCGGGTCCCGGCGGGGAAGCCCGACCACGACAGCTGCGGGGAGACGTTGCCCCGGTTGTAGACCTGCGGGTCGGCGACCCGGCCGCCGTGCACCAGGTCGTCGCTCTTCACGGTGAACTCCGGCACGGCCGGCAGGAACTCGTACGGAATAGGTGCGCGCATGTGTTCTTCGTAGCAGACGCGCGACCGCGGACCGGCTTTCGGGATCCCCGACGGCGCCGGCGGGGTGTGACAATTCCGGTGTCCCGACAACGTGGCGGACGACGACGTGAGAGGTGGGCACAGGTGACCTGGCACCCGGTGGAGATCGGCAGGTCCGGCGCGGTGGTCGAGTGGCGGGAGGGCATGTTCCGCAAGACCAGCGACGACCCCCGAATGGACCTGGAGGCCGAGGGCGCGCGGCTGCGCTGGCTGCGCGACGCCGGCATTCCGACGGCCGAGGTGCTCGACTGCGGCCCCGGCTACCTGATCACGGCCGAGGTGCCGGGCCGGTCGGCGGCCGACCCGTGGCCGGTCGAGCTGCGGCCCCGGGTGATCGACGCGCTCGCCGACCTCCTGATCGCCCTGCACGCCCTGCCGGTGGAGGACTGCCCGTACGACCGGTCGTTGCACGTCACCCTGCCCGAGGCGTTGCGCGCCGAACCCGACCTCGACGACCTGGACGAGGCCCGGCGGGGCTGGACCCGGGACCAACTGGTCGAGGAGCTGGGCCGGACCCAGCCGGCGAGCGAGGACCTGGTCGTCACGCACGGGGACCTGTGCATGCCGAATGTCCTGTTCGCGCCGGACACCTGCCGGGTCACGGGCGTGATCGACGCCGGGCGGATGGGCGTCGCCGACCGGTGGGTGGACCTGGCGATCGCCACCAGGTCGATGACGAGCCGGCTGAACGCGCAGTACGGGCCGTGGGCCGCCGAGCGGTTCCTGACCCGGTACGGCACCGAGCCCGACCCGGGGAAGACCGCCTTCTACCGGCTCCTCGACGAGTTCGCCTGAACTGGGCGGGGGTCCGGCCGGCCGGGTCGAGGTTCACGCGCCCGCTGTCGCCCCGGGGTGCACCTCGTCACGGATGACGCGCAGCGTACCCAGAAAGGTTTCCAGCTGGTCCGGGTCGAGCAGCCCGGTGAACCACCGGTCGATGATCTTGACGTTCTCGGCGGCCAGCTCGTTCACCAGCACGACGCCGCCCGGCGTGAGCACGGCGTACGCGCTTCGCCGGTCGGTCGGGCACGGCTCGCGGACGATTAGGCCCTTCGTCTCGAGCCTGTCCACGAGTCGGGTCACCCCGCTCGTCGACAGGCTGGTCTGGGTCGCGAGGTCGGAGAGGCGGAGGCGCTGGCCGGGGGTGCGGGCGAGCCGGATCAGCACGCTCACCTCGGGTGTCGACAGCCCGCGACCGGTCGGATCCTGGGACAATCGGATCATTAATCCGTTATGCACCTCAGTGAGCAGGCCGAACGCCGTGATGCGGGGGTCCTCGTACGCGTTCATGTGACCCAGCCTATCAGTAGTTGACAAGTCAATGATTGCTGTGTGTACTATTGCTCAAGCAACGATCCACCGGAACGAAGAAGAGGGCATCCAATGAGCAACGAAGCCGCCGCGATCGTCACCCGCGAGCACAACGGCCTGACCATCCCCACCGCTGGCACGTTCGCCCTGGATGTGGCGCACAGCCGGGTGGGCTTCGTCGCCCGTCACATGATGGTGAGCAAGGTCCGCGGTTCGTTCGGCGAGTTCGCCGGAGAGGTCGTCGTCGCCGAGAACCCGCTGGAGTCCTCGGTCAACGTCACCATCCAGGCCGCGAGCTTCACCACCAACAACGAGCAGCGTGACGGGCACGTGAAGACCGACGAGTTCCTCGGGATCGACACCTTCCCGACGATCACCTTCGTCTCCACCGCTGTCAAGGACGTGGACGGCAACGAGTTCGTCCTGGTCGGCGACCTCACCATCCGCGGCGTGACGAAGCAGGTCGAGCTCGAGGTCGAGTTCGAGGGCATCGCCAAGAGCCCGTGGAACACCGAGGTCATCGGGTTCTCCGCGACGACCGAGATCGACCGCGAGGAGTTCGGCATGACGTTCAACGCCACGCTGGAGACTGGCGGCGTGCTCGTCAGCAAGAAAATCAAGATCGAGATCGAGGCCGAGGCGATCCGGGCGTAACTCCAGGTCAGCAAGGCGACACAGGGCCCCCGTCGGGGGCCCTGTTTTTGTCCGATTAGCGACATGAGTGAATACGCTATGCGATTGGGTACTAGCCGTGGGTGGGCAAGCGCCCTAACCTAGGAAGCTCACCGCCGCGAGCGACCATCCAGGAGATTCGATGGGCAGGGACGTCCAGCAGCGTGAGTTCACACATGACGATCGGCAGAGATATCGACAGAAGGTCCGACGTTGCCTCGACGTGTTCGCTCTCATGCTTGACGAACTTCGATTCGACGCCGACCGTCCGCTGACGGGGCTGGAGATCGAACTCAACCTTGTGGACGGAGAGTCGAACCCGGCGATGAAGAACGCCGAGATCCTGAGGTACATGGCCAGTCCGATGCTCCAGACGGAGCTCGGCCAGTTCAACCTGGAGATCAACGTCCCGCCCCGGCTGATCGCCGAGGACGGGCTCGCCCTCTACGAAGAAGGCCTGCGCACGACCCTCGCCCAACTCGAGGAACGCGCGGCCAAGGCGGACGCCGCGGTGGCACTGATCGGCATCCTGCCGACCCTGCAGCCCGAGCACACCGTGCTGGAGAACCTGTCGGCCAACCCGCGCTACCGGCTGCTGAACAGCCAGATCATGAACGAGCGCGGCGAGAACATGGAGATCGACATCCGGGGGGTCGAGCGGTTCACCACGACCATGGACTCGATCGCCCCCGAAGCCGCCTGCACCAGCATCCAGTTCCACCTCCAGGTCTCACCCGAACAGTTTCCGGCGTACTGGAACGCCTCACAGGCCATCACCGCCATCCAACTCGCCGTGGGCTCCAACTCCCCCTACGCGTTCGGGCACCGGCTCTGGTCGGAGACCCGGATCGCCCTGTTCACCCAGGCCACCGACGTGCGGCCCGAGGAGCTGCGGGTCCAGGGCGTCCGGCCGCGGGTGTGGTTCGGCGAGCGCTGGGTCACCTCGATCTTCGACCTGTTCGAGGAGAACGTCCGGTACTTCCCGCCGCTGCTGCCCCTGATGGAGGCCGAGGATCCGCTGGAGGTGCTCCGCTCGGGCGGCATCCCGAGGCTGGGCGAGCTGCGGCTGCACAACGGCACCGTGTACCGCTGGAACCGCCCCGTGTACGACGTGATGGACGGCCGCCCGCACCTGCGGGTCGAGAACCGGGTGCTCCCGGCCGGCCCGACGGTCGTCGACATGATGGCCAACGCCGCCCTCTACTACGGCCTGGTGCGGACCCTGGCGGAGGAGGACCGTCCGGTCTGGACGAAACTGCCCTTCACCGCGGCCGAGCAGAACTTCTACTCGGCGGCCCGGCGCGGCATCGAGGCCGTCGGCCAGTGGCCGGGCGCCGGGGAGGGCCGCTTCTCCGAGCTGCTACTGAACCGGCTGCTGCCCCTGGCGTACGAGGGGCTCGACCGGTTCGGGGTGGATCCCGGGATCCGCGACCGGCTGCTCGGCATCATCGAACGGCGCTGCGCACTGCGCCGGACGGGGGCCACCTGGCAGACCGCCATGGTCAACAAACTGGAGAAGGGCGGGCTCGACCGGCCGGCGGCGCTGCGCGAGATGCTCACGAGGTATCGCCGGTACTCACAGGCGAATGCCCCCGTGCACACGTGGCCGCTCGAATAGTCTGAACGGGTGTCGATACGCCGGGTGCTCGCAGTGGTCGTGGTTCTCGTCCTCGGCGGGTGCTCGGCGTCCCCGGGCACCCGGTGGAGCGCGCCAGCGCCCACTGTGGTCGCCTCGGCGGCCTCGCCGTGGACCCCGCGCGAGTTCACGGTGCTCGGAGCCGGTGACGTCCTGCTGCACGACGGCCTGTGGAACACGGCCAAACAGGACGCCGGCGGCACCGGGTACGACTTCGGTCCGATCTTCGCGTCGGTGAAGCCGGCCGTGTCGGCGGCGGACCTGGCCATCTGCCACATGGAGACGCCGCTCGGCGAGCCGGACGGGCCGTTCTCGAACTACCCGCTGTTCAACGTGCCGCCGCAGGTCGCGGTGACTCTCAAGGACATCGGCTACGACTCCTGCTCCACGGCGTCCAACCACACCCTGGACGTCGGGGAGCGGGGCGTCTACCGGACCCTGGACACGCTGGACGCCGCCGGGCTCCGGCACGCCGGCAGCTACCGCAGCCAGGCCGAACACGACATTCCCACGCTGTTGTACGCGCGGGGCGTCCGGGTCGCGCACCTGTCGTACACCTTCTCCTTCAACGGACTGGTCCGCCCCGAGGGCAAGGAGTGGATCGCCAACGCCCTCGACGTGCGCGCGGTGCTCGACGAGGCGCGCCGGGCGCGGGAGGCCGGCGCGGAGGTGGTGATCGTCAGCGTGCACTGGGGCACGGAGTACCAGCACGAGGCGGACGACTTCCAGCTGCGGATCGCCCGCGACCTGCTGGGCTCCCCGGACGTGGACCTGATCCTCGGCGCGCACGTGCACGTCGTGCAGCCCTTCGAGAAGATCGGCGACAAGTGGGTCGCGTACGGCATGGGCAACCAGGTCGCCTGGCAGAACCAGGCGCTGGACACCCGGGACGGGGTGATGCCCCGGTTCACGTTCACCGAGTCGGCCCCCGGGGTGTGGAAGGTGTCGAAGGCCGAGGCGCTGCCCACCTGGATGCACCTCGACGGCGGCCCGGGCCGGCTCGAGTACTGCCCGGGGTCGACCGGCGAGGCGTGCGCGGCCTCGGCCCGGCGGACGATGGGCACGGTCCGCTCGATGGGGGCTACCGTCCAGTAACAAACGGGTCTACCCTGCGGGCATGACGATTGTCTATGAGCGGCGCGGGAGCGGCAGCCCGTTGGTACTGCTGCATGGCATCGGTCACCGGTGGCAGGCCTGGGAGCCGGTGCTCGACCGGCTGGCGGAGGCGCATGACGTCATCGCCGTGGACCTGCCCGGCTTCGGCAGCTCGCCCCGGTTGGCGACCTACGGCATGCCCCAGATCGTGACGGCGCTGACGGACTTCTTCGCCGAACTGGGCGTGACCCGGCCGCACGTCGCCGGCAACTCCCTCGGCGGGGCGCTGGCCCTGGAGTTGGCGGCCGGCGACCACGTCGCCAGCGCCACGGCGCTCGCCCCGGCCGGCTTCTGGACCACGCCGGAGAAGGGCTACGCGCTGAGCGTCCTGCTCACCCACCGCGCGCTCGGTTTCCTGCCGAGGCCCCTGGTCACCCCCTTTCTGAAGACCCCCAAGCTGCGCCGGATCAGCTGCGGCATGCTCTACGGCCGCCCGGAGCAGCTCGACCCGGACGTGCCCTACGACGACCTGCGCGGCCTGCGCGGCGGCCGGGGCTTCAACCCGGTGGCCTGGGCGAGCCGCGGCTACCGCTACACCGGGCAGCCGACGGCACCCGTGACGGTGGCGTGGGGCACGAAGGACCGGATCCTGTTGCCCCGGCAGGCGGAGCGGGCCGAGGCGCTGCTGCCCCGGGCGCGCCATGTCCGGCTGCCGGGCTGCGGCCATCTGCCGATGCACGACGACCCGGCCCTGGTGACCCAGGTGATCCTGGAGACCACCGCCGCCTGAGCCATCCGGCAATCCGGGCGGTTTCGGACGCGATCACCGAGAGTGGCACCAGCGGCGAAGTCCGGTCTCGCATCACGCGGCCGGCTCCCGGCGCCCATCCGGGCCCGGCCCGAACGTGATCGCCGACAGTGGGACCGGTCGCGTGGCCAGGCCTGCCGTCCGGCCCGGCACGCGGAGCGCCGGCTGGTCCGGTCAGTTCCGGGACGGGCGCCGGGTGGTGCGGCGGAGCACGGCCCGCCGCCGGAGCCCCGGCCCCGGCCGCCGACGCAACCGCCGAGCCGGGATCCCCGCCACCATCGCCCGGTGCAGCAGCCCCGCGAGCGGGTAGTCCGGGTCGTCTTCCCGCGCCCGGTCCAGCGCCAGGCTCGCCAGCGCGCCCTGCCCGTCCAGATACGCCGTGTACGCCAGGAGGGTCGCGACCGGGGCGACGAGCCCGGGCTGGGCCCGGCGGGTCAGGTCCGTCCACAACGGCAGGTGCTGGTCGTCCGGCCGGTGCTCGACGAGGTGCGCCGCCGCGTCCCGGACGGGCACGAGCAGCAGCAACGCGCACAGCCACGCCGCCTCGTCATCGGTGAGCGTGCCGCCGGTGTAGTGCCGGCTCAGCGCGGCCTCGACGAACGCCGGCCCCTCGGCCACCAGCGCGGCCTGGCCGCCGGGCCCCTCCAGCGCCGTGACGAACCGGGTCTCCGCGCGGTCCGTCGCCTCCTCCATCGCCACCCGGGGCGGGCCGGACACCGGAGCGATCATCCGGGCGAACGCCGCCCGGTCCGGCAGCGCGACCTTGCCGGCGAGCGTGGCCTCGGCGGCGATCAGGGTGCTGCCCGGGTCGAACGCGTTGCCGTCGGGCGGACAGCACTCGGGGCTCTCGCACGTGTACGAGAAGAACCGGTCACCGGTCACCCGCAGCGCGTCGATCAGCGGGATGCTCCGGCCGGTCAGCGCGCGCCGGGCGGCGTCGACCAGGGGCGTGACCTGGCCCGGCGGCCCGTAGCCGATCACCACGGCCGCGTCGACCCGCTGGTCGTGCAGGACCTCCGCGAGGTGCAGGGCTGCTGTGTCCGGCTCGTCGGCGCACTCGGCGAGGTCGACCCGGACGGCGAAGTGCAGCTTCCTGGCCCGGACCCCGACGACCACGAGACTGTCGGAGGGATGGAAACCGAGCACGTACGGCACGGCGGCCAGCAGCTCGGCGGGTTGGTTGACCCGGAAATTCGGCATGCCGGCAGCCTAGCCAAAAACGAACTATGTCCTATTAATCCCTGTGGATAACCTCGGTGCCTCGCCCGACCGGGACCGGGTTATCCACAGATCCGGTGGGCCCCGGCGTACACGTTCATGGTCTCGCCGCGCAGGAAGCCGACCAGGGTCAGGCCGAGCTCCGTCGCCAGGTCGACGGCGAGGGTGCTCGGGGCGGACACCGCCGCCAACATCGGCACCCCGGCCAGCGCGGCCTTCTGGGTCAGCTCGAAGCTGGCCCGGCCGCTGACCATCAGGATGTGCCCGCGCAACGGGACCAGCGAGGAACGCACGGCCCAGCCGAGCACCTTGTCGACGGCGTTGTGCCGGCCGACGTCCTCCCGGACGCACACCAGCTCGCCGTCTGCCGTGAACAGCCCGGCGGCGTGCAGGCCTCCCGTGCGGGCGAAGGCCTTCTGGCGCTCGCGGAGGGCGTCGGGGAAGCCGTACACGATGCTGGGTCTGATCGTCATGGGGTCGGTGTCGACCGGGAACGCCGAGGTGACCCTGACCGCGTCGATGCTGGCCTTTCCGCAGGTCCCGCACGAGCTGGACGTGTAGAAGTGCCGGGTCGGGTCGGTCACCGGGGGCGGCAGGTCGGGACGGAGCTGGATCTCCAGCACGTTGAGGTTCGTGTCCGTGCAGTGCTTGGCGAGCAGGACGTCGCCGGCCTCGGTGATCACGCCCTCGGTGAGCAGGAAGCCGTGCGCGAGGTCCACGTCGTCGCCGGGGGTGCGCATCGTGACGGCCAGCGGGGAGCCGTTGACCCGCAGCTCCAGGGGCTCCTCGACACTCAGGGTGTCCGGCCGTCGGCTCGCCGCGTCGCCGTCGAAGCGGACCACCGGCCGCCGATCTGTCACCCTGCCCATATGGGAACCCTATACGCAGCGATCATTCTGGCCGGTGGGTCGGCCCGGCGGCTGGGCGGACAGGACAAACCGGCCATCACGGTCGGCGGGATCCCGCTCGTGGACCGGGTCCGGGCGGCCTGTGCCCACGCCGCGCGGGTGGTCGTGGTGGGGCCGGAGCGGCAGGGCGGGCCGGTGGCGGCGCTGGCGGCGGGGCTCCGGCTGCTGGATGCTGACGGATCGGCCGCGCCACAGCCCCAGGCCGCTGCCCAGGCCGCCCGCCAGGACCCCGGTCACACCGCCGCCGCCCAGGCCGGCACCCACCCGGAAGGCTCGGGCCCCGGCGTCGGGGCGGTCGCGCTGCTCGCCGCCGACCTGCCACTCCTGACCACCGGGGCCCTGGACGCGCTCGCCGGAGCCCTCCCGGATCACGACGGCGCGCTGTACATCGACGGCCAGGGCCGACACCAGCTCCTCTGCGGCATGTGGTGGATCGAAGTGCTCCGCGAACGTCTGGCCGGCGTCGACCCGGACGGCATGCCACTCCGCCGACTGGTCGCCGGCCTGCGGATCGCGGAGCTGGCCGACCCGGCCGAGCCGTGGTTCGACTGCGACACCCCGGAGCAGCTCGCGGAGGCGGAGCGTCGGTTGCGGGCCTAGATCTTTTTTGGGTACGGCGACACCTGCCCCGGTTTCCACCGGTCGTCCCGGCACTAGGCGGCGCGGTCCGCCACCGGTCCGACCGCCGCGCCGAGATCCGCCAGAACCTCGGTGTTCAACTGGTACGCGACCAGCGTCTCCGCCACGATCCGCCCCCGCTCCTCCCCGGACCAGGGCGCGGTGTCGAGCGCCTCGCGGTAGCGCGTCTTGAACTCCTGCAGGTCGCCCAGCTCGGGGAAGTCGTAGAAGGCGACCCCGTTGTCGGTGAGCCCGTAGATCCGGGCGACGGACCGGCGGATGAACTGGCCGCCGGACAGGTCGCCGAGGTAGCGGGTGTAGTGGTGGGCCACGAACCCGCCCGGCCAGTCGAAACAGACCTCACGGAGCCGGGCGCAGTACCGGACGGTCGCCGGGTTCGGGGCGATCCGCTCGGCCCAGGTGGCCCCGTAGAGGTACGTCAGGTCGGCCTCCAGCGCGGGCACCCGGTCCAGCTCGGGGATAGCGAAGGCTGCCCCGACCGGGTCGGTCCGCATCGCCCGGGCGGCCTCCTCGAGCACGAGGTAGGCGAAGTAGTGCTGGGCGACCATGTCCCCGTACTGCCCCAGGGTCAGCTGCCCGCGCATCAACGCGTCGAGGTACGCGGTGCTCTCGGCGTTCTGGTGCTCGGACCAGGTGGCGGCGCGCAGGTCTGCGGAGAACATGGGACTCCTTGCAGGTGAGGGTGCCCTAAGTCTCTGGGCGGCAGCCGTCGCCTGTCAAGGGTTTCCCGACCCCTTGTAGGAAAAATTCCGACGGAGTGTCGGAAACTCAGAGCCCCAACAGCTCCCGCGCCTCGTGGTACATCCGCGTCACCTCGACCCGGATCTCGGCCCGCTCGGTCAGGGCCCGCGACCACGGCACCCGCACGGCCACCAGCACCGGCTCGGTCACCTCGAAGTCGATCCCGTCCCCGTCGAGCCCCGTCATCCGGGCGACCAGCGCATCGGGCACCCCACCGAGCGCCCGGCAGATCACCACCGAGTCCGCCGAGTGGTCGTCGTTCATGTGCCGGCCCACGGCGGCCACCACGTCAGGGCTGAACGGATTCGTCACGGTCCTTCTCCAGTCGTAGCCCGGGATGGTCGGCGGGGAGCGAGCGACGCAGCACCCACCAGCTCACTGCGAGACACGCGGCGACCAGCGGCCAGGTCAGCACGATCTGCGCGACGGTCAACGCCCCGGTCTGACCTGCCAGCCAGAGCGGGATGAACACGACGAGCCGGAAGAGGTACTGGCCGACCCAGACCCAGCTCGCCCGCGAGTAAGCCCGCAGCAGTGCGGGATCCCGCCGCCACCGGGTCTTCTGGCCCAGCACCGCCCCGACGATCACGCCGAGGAAGGGCCAGCGCACCACGATGCTGATCGCCCAGCCCAACAGGCTGACCAGGTTGGTCAGGATCCGGGGCAGGAAGAAGTCCTCCGCGTCGCCGGTACGCAGCGCGATCAGGGCCGACACGCACACGGCCAGCGCGCCGATCAGGACGGCCCGGGGTTTCGCGCCCCGCAACAGCCGCCACGCGCCGATCAGCACGGACACCGCCAGCGCAGCGCCCGCGCCGACGGCGATCGACTTGTCGGCCAGGAACCAGCCGATCCCGAAGGCGACCGGCGGCATCGTGGCGTCGATCGCCGCCGTCCGGCCCCCGAGCAGGGTGGCGAGGCTTTCGGGTTGCCGGTTGGTGCTCACCACTCAGCCCTTCCCAGATCGCCCAAAAGGCCAGGCTAGCCTAAGCCGATGGCCCCGGGCTAGGAGCATGCGCCGGCTCCAGACGCACCACGACGGCCTTGGAGGTCGGGGTGTTCGAGCCCACGGCGACCGAATCGAGCGGGACCAGCACGTTCGCCTCCGGGAAGTACGTCGCGACGCAGCCGCGGGCCGTCGGGTACGCCACGGCCCGGAACCCCTCCGCCCGCCGCTCCCCGTCCGGCCACTCGCTGACGATGTCCACCATGGAGCCGTCGGCCAGTCCGTGTTCGGCCAGGTCCTCGGCGTGCGCGAACACCACCCGGCGCCCGGCCGTGATGCCCCGGTAACGGTCGTCGAGCCCGTAGATCGTCGTGTTGTACTGGTCGTGACTCCGCAACGTCTGCATCAGCAGCCGCCCCTCGGGCACCTCGATCGAGGTCAGCGGGCTGACCGTGAACCGGGCCCGGCCGTCCGGAGTGTCGAACGACCGCGAGTCGCGCGGCGGGTGCGGCAGGGTGAACCCGGCCCCGCCGAGCCGGTTCTCGAAGTCCGCGAAGCCGGGGACCACCCGGGCGATCCGGGCCCGGACGGCCGCGTAGTCGTGCTCGAAGGACTCCCACGGGATCGTGTCGTCCAGGGTCGCGGCCCCGAGCCGGCTGACGATCGCCACCTCGGACAGCAGCGTCGGCGCGGCGGGCGGCAACGAGCCCCGGGACGCGTGCACGCAGCTCATCGAGTCCTCGACGGTGACGAACCCGGCCGGGTCCGCCTCGGTGCGCCCGAGGCAGGGCAGGATCAGCGCGGTCTTCCCGGTGACCGTGTGCGACCGGTTGAGTTTCGTGGAGATCTGCACGGTCAGCTCGCACGTGCGCAGCGCCGCCTCGGTGGCCACGGTATCCGGGGTGGCAGCCGCGAAGTTGCCGCCCATGCCCACGAACACCTTCACCTGACCGTCGCGCATCGCCCGGATGGTCTCGACGGTGTCGTGGCCGGTCTCCGCCGGTACCCGGAAACCGAACTCCTTCCCGAGCGCCGGACCCCAGGCGGGCACCCGCTCCCACACGCCCATCGTCCGGTCGCCCTGCACGTTCGAGTGGCCCCGGACCGGACACAGCCCCGCCCCCGGCTTGCCGATCATGCCGCGCAGCAGCTGGACGTTGACGACCTCCTGGATCGTGGCGACGGCGTCCCGGTGCTGGGTGAGGCCCATCGCCCAGCACACGATCGTCGCGTCGCTGGCGGCGAACATGGCCGCCGTCTCCTCGATCTCGGCCCGGGTCAGCCCGGTGGCCTCCTCGGTGACCGCCCAGTCGACCTCTGCCACATTGGCCGCGTAGCTGTCGAAGCCCGTGGTGTGGGCCGCGATGAACTCCCGGTCGGCGTGCGGCAGCAGCAGCGTGCCGAGCGCCTGGAACAGCGCGAGGTCCCCACCCACCCGGATCTGCAGGTACTGGTCCGCCAGCGTCGTCGCCGACCCCACCACCCCGGACACCTTCTGCGGGTTCTTGAACGCCAGCAGCCCGGCCTCCGGCAGCGGGTTCACCGCGATGATCCGCGCGCCGTTTCGCTTGGCGGTCTCCAGCGCGGTGAGCATCCGGGGATGGTTCGTGCCCGGGTTCTGCCCGACGACGACGATCAGCGAGGACCGGTGGATGTCGTCCAGGGTCACCGAGCCCTTGCCGATCCCGATGGTCGCGTTCAGCGCCGTACCGGAGGACTCGTGGCACATGTTCGAGCAGTCGGGCAGGTTGTTCGTCCCGAAGGCGCGCGCGAACAGCTGGTAGAGGAACGCCGCCTCGTTGCTGGTCCGGCCCGAGGTGTAGAAGGCGGCAGCGTCCGGGGTGTCCAGGCCGCGCAGGGTCGAGGCGGTCAACGCGAACGCGTCCGGCCAGGAGATCGGCCGGTAGTGGGTGTCGCCGGGACGCAGCACCATCGGGTGGGTCAGCCGGCCCTGCTGGCCGAGCCAGTAGTCGGAGCGTCCGTCCAGCTCGGCCACGGGGTGCTCGGCGAAGAACTCGGGCGTCACCCTGCGCAGGGTGGCCTCCTCGGCGACAGCCTTCGCGCCGTTCTCGCAGAACTCGAACGGCGTGCGGTGCCCGGCAGATTCCGGCCACGCGCACCCGGGGCAGTCGAAACCGGACTTCTGGTTGACCTTGAGCAGGGTCAGCGCCGTGCGCCGGACCCCCATCTCGCCGACCGCGGCCCTCATGCTCGCGACCACGGCGGGTATCCCCGCGGCTACCCGTTTCGGCGTGCCGACTCGCAGGTCACGATCGCCGACATCGTCACGGGGAGCTTTCTTGGCCATGACCCCGAGACTAGTCGTTATGGTTGGGCCCATGCTCTACGACGACGTCGACACCGTGGACCTCAAGGCCAAGGTCACCGCAGCGTGGCAGGACTTCACCAGGGCACTGGCCCGGGCGCTGCCGACCCTGCCGGCTGACGTGCGCCTCGACCTCACCCTGGACCCGACAGCTTCCGGCACCGGCGAGGCGATCTACGACATCAACGTCGTCATCGGCTCCGACAAGCAGATGACCGGCTACGCGGTCGGAAACGCCAACCTCCCCGACGGGTACCGGCTGGACCGCACCGCCGTCGGCCACATGATCGAGCTGGGCTGGTCGCCGCCGGGCGTCATCGACGGCTCCGACGGCAACTTCGGCCTGCACGCTGCGGCCACCGAGGGCCCACAGCTCGCGGCCCTGCTCAGCCGCACCATGCGCGACGTGTACGGCGCGCCGCACCCGGCGTTCCTCACGTACACCGTCCGCCCGCTGAACGAGGCCATCGAGGCCGCCCCGGCCGGCCCGTCGACCCTGGCCACGGCCCGGCCCACGCCGACGGTGCCTGAGGTGGAGTCCGCCGGCCAGGACGCCGTGCTGTCCCAGGCGATGGAGGTGGCCTCCGCGCTGCCGCTGGCCGACAAGGTGCGCACGGTCGTCGCGGCCCTGCTCAAGACGGAGCCCGACAAGCTGGAGATCGACGAGGAGGGCGAGATCGGGGTGCGCGCCGGCTCTGCCATGGTCTTCGTCAAGGTGCACGAGAACCCGGCCGTCGTGGACGTGTACTCGCCGGTGCTCACCGAGGTCTCCCCGGACGCGAAGCTCTACGAGCGCCTCGCCCAGCTGACCCGCCGGATGCCCATCGGCCGGTTGTACTGCACGGACAACACCGTCTGGGCCTCCGTCCCGGTGTTCGGCCGCGACTTCCAGCCCACGCACCTCATGCTGGCCGTGCAGGTGATGATGGGCCTGGCCGACGAGCTGGACGACCGGCTGCACGGCGAGTTCGGCGGGAAGCGGTTCTTCGGCGAGGGCGACGTGCCGCACAAGCCGGCGAGTGGCGAGGAGCGCACGGGGATGTACCTCTAGCCGGGCCCGCGTGGCCGTCGCCCGGCGGCCAGCCGCCGGGCCCGGCCCCTCGTCCGGCCCGGCCGCCCGGCCTGGCTCAGACCGAATCCACCAGCCGGGTCAGCACGATCATCGACCGCGAGGACGTGACGAACGGCTCGCCCCGCAGCCGTTCCAACACCTGCTCCAGGTGCGCGATGTCCGCGGCCCGGATGTGCACGAGCGCGTCCGCCTCGCCGGAGACCGTGTAGGCCTCGACCACCTCCGGATGCCGGCGCACCGCCTCGGCGAGCTGCGCCGGCGTGGTCCGCCCGGTGCAGAACAGCTCCACGAACGACTCGGTGGTCCAGCCCAGCGCCGCCGGGTCGACGATCGCCGTGAACCCCTTGATGACCCCGGTGGCCCGCAGCCGGTCGACCCGGCGCTTCACCGCCGGCGCGGACAGGGCGACGAGCGCGCCGACCTCCGAGTACGACTGCCGCGCGTCCTCGCTGAGTGCCCGTACGATCCGGCGGTCGATGTCGTCCATGACGCCACCGTAGTCGACTGCAACCTTCGCTCCGGGTCGGACGTGTTGCTGCCGTCACGAGGACCTGACCGGGGAGAACACGAACGATGATGGTGCGAGCCGCACCGCCCACCTCGGTGGGCGGCAACGACTTCGAGGCGCTGTACGCGGCGCACTTCCACAGCCTGACCGTCCAGTTGTACGCGTACGCCGGGGACATGGGCCAGGCGCAGGAACTCGTCCAGGAGGCCTTCTGTCGGGCGTTCAGCCGGTGGAAGCAGATCTCCGCGTACGAGGACCCGGTCGCCTGGGTCCGCAAGGTCGCCTGGAACCTGGCCACCAGCCGCTGGCGGAAAGCCCGCACGGCGGCGAACTTCCTCCGCAAGCACCGTGAGCAGCACGTCTCCGCGCCCAGCCCCGACCGGGTGGCCCTGGCCGCCGCGCTGGCCAAGCTGCCGGAGAAGCAGCGCGGCGCGGTCGTCCTGCACTACCTGGCCGACATGCCGATCACGGAGATCGCCGTCGTGCTCGGCGCCGCCGAGGGCACGGTCAAGTCCTGGCTGCACCGGGGCCGTACCGCCCTGGCCGCCCACCTCACAGAGCAGGAGAACTAGATGACCGACTTCGACCAGGAGGCCAGGCTGCACGGCGCGTTCGCCGCGTTCCGGGCGGAGAGCATGGACGACGTCGCCCCGGCCGGTACGGACGCGGTCCGCGCCACCGTGCGCCACCAGCGCAAGGTGCGCAACATCGCCCTCGGGGTGCTGGCGCTGACAGTGATGGCCGCGCCCGTGGCGGCGTACGCGACCCTGACCGGCGACCCGCACGGTCCACCGCCGGCCATCCCGGGCGGCACGGCTTCGGCCACCCCGACCGAGTCCCCGAGCCTGAGCCCGTCCCCGACCCCTTCCCCGAGCGCCAGCAAGGCCGCAGGGGTTCAGCTGACCAAGGCGGATCTGGACAACGCCACGCTCGACATCCAGGCGTGGAATCCCGCCGGCAACTGGGCGAAGTACTGCGCTACCGGCCCGGTCACGTTCACCGCCGGCTACAACGGACCGGTCGGCTTCTCGAGCGCGCAGAGCGCGGGGCTCAGGCTGGTCACCGACCGGCTCGCCTACACCGACGTCGACCACGACGGCTCGACCGAGACCCTGGTCACGGTCTTCTGTGGCCAGCAGGGGGGTGACCTTGAGGTGATCGCGGTGCACAAGAACCCCGACGGCGCCATCGAAACGGTCGGGCTGGTGGTCGCGACCGCCGCGTCCACAACACAGGTCGGGTTGACCGATGACCGGGTCGCGGCCGTCCGCGGGATCGAGGCCACGCCGGAGGGTGCGGTCCGGGTCGAGGTGGCCGACGCCGCCGGCTGCTGCGGGTTCAACGAGGAGACTCCGCAGCGGCAGTGGCGAACGTACACCTGGAAGGACGGTGCGTTCCGGCAGACGGGCGGGCCCACCCGGTTCCCGCTGAACCCGCACTTCACCGATCTCGCGATCGAGTCCGCGAGCACCACGCCCGACGGCACCCTCACCGTCAAGGTGCACAACAAGGGTCCGGTGGCCGCGCCGTTCTTCGTCTACCTGAGCGGGATGGACATCGTGTCGGCGACGGGATGTGTGCGGGAGACGAACGTGCAGCCGGCGGAGTGCTCCGCGACGTCGTTGGCGTCGGGCGCGACGGTCACCCTGGTCCTCAAGGTCACGGGGACGACGACCGCCGCCGAGGCGGAGGTAGGGATCAACGTCGGCAAGGGTGGCGCCAATGGCTCGATCTGGCGGGACACCAACTTCACCAACAACACGGTGAAGGTCACCCCGCCGAAGAGCTGACGTAAAGAAGGGACGCCGCACCGCCTTCCACGGGGGAAGAAGGCGGTGCGGCGTCTCTGTACCCCAGCTTACGGACGACATGGACTGTTGTCGAGTACCGCCCGTCATTCGTACCCGATATGGGTTATTGCTAGTTTTAGACACATCGCATGCCATCGATATTGAGAAGTATTCACATTCATCCTCCCGGGCATTACCGTGCGGTAACACGCACGTTTCGAGAGGAGTTCGTCGATGCGCCTCAAGCCCCGCCTGGCTGCGATCGCAGTCGGCTTTCTGACGGCAGCGGCCCTCGCCGCCCCCGGTCAGGCCGCAGTGGACACCCGCCCGGACATCCAGCCCCTCCCGGCGAATCTCGAGGCGCAGCGCGCCACCGAGGCCTCCGCCCTCTACGGCAACCCGGCCATCAAGCCCATCGACTCGCGCAAGACCGGCGTGATCACGATGGGCGACAGCGAGATCTCGGGTGAGGGAGTCGGCAACTACGAGCCCGGCACCCACCAGGACGGCAACTGGTGCGACCGGTCCGTGGACCAGGCCGTCTGGCGGCTGACCATCCCGGTCGACGTGCGCTACAACGTGGCCTGCTCTGGCGGCCAGCCCTCCGACCTGGTCTACGGCGGCACCCACCAGTGGCAGGAACTCAACCAGGGCGACAACCTCGCCATCAAGGCCCGCAACACGAAGATCAAGCTGGTCTGGGTGGTCGTCGGTGCCAACGGCTCGGGCAACATCGAGTTCGGCCCCGTCGCCACCGACTGCGCCAAGAAGCGGATCTTCTTCCAGGGCGTGTGCTGGCCGACGTACACCGACGCGTGGAACGCCCGGGCCGAGCACACCCGCCAGGAGGTCGAGATGGCGGTCAACAGCATCAAGACCACCATGACGAACGCCGGCTACCTGGCCAGTGACTACAAGCTCTCCCTGATGGGGTACCCGTCCCCGATCAGCCCCGACGTCGAGGACAACCCCAACTTCCCCGGCTGGTACGCCGGCGGTTGCACCATCTACCTCGCCGACGCGGCGTTCGGCCGGAACAAGGCCGTGCCGATCTTCGAGTCCGCCGAGCGCAAGGCCGCTCAGAACACCGGCGTCATGTACCTCGACGCCAGCCGGCTCTTCCACGGCCACGAGGTGTGCACCGAGGCTCCCTGGGCCCGGGGCATCTACATCGAGAACGGCAACATCTTCGACGAGAACGCCGCCCGCCAGTCCGCGCACCCGAACTACAGCGGGCACGGCGCGTTCGCCGAGTGCATGAGCGCCTTCTACAACTCCGGCCTGCAGACGGCGACCTGTGTGGACCCGGGCAACACCAACCACGGCACGATCTACCCGGGCCTGTTCGAGTTCCGGCAGCTCGTCGCCAACGGCCAGTGCCTCGACGCCGAGGCCTACAACTCGCGCTACGCCACCCAACTGCTGTCCTGGCCCTGCCACGGCGGCCGCAACCAGGGCTTCTGGTACGACACCGCCACCAGGGCCCTGCACATCGAACTCAACCAGGACCGGTGCGTCGACGCCTCCGGCGGCACCCTCGCCGTCGGCACCAAGCTCATCCTGTGGGACTGCCACCTCGGAACCAACCAGCAGTGGACCATCGACGCCAACGGCATCCACCCGGCCAGCCGGTCGGACCTGTGCGCGGCGTTCGACGGCACCGCCAACGGCTCATGGGCCCGCCTCGCGACCTGCAACGGCACCCAGAAGTGGTCGCTGGAGTCCCGCAACTTCCCGACCCCGGCCGGCTACAACCACAGCGACTTCATCGGTTCCCGGGTCTACTAAACCAAGATCAGACGGTTACGGCGACACCTGCCCCGGGTTCCAGCGGCACCTCCCCGCTGGAGGCCGGGGCAGCCTCGCTAGAAGCGAATCGTGAAGCGCGCGCCACCCTCGGGGGCGTGCCCCGCCTCGATCTTCGCGCCCATCCGCCCGATCAGCCGGGCCGCCAGCGCCAACCCGAGCCCCGACCCCACCGGCCGCACATCCCGGTACTTCTCGTGCAGCACCCCCTGGTGGAACGCCACCGCCAGGTCCTCGTCCGCGAGCCCCGGCCCGCCGTCGCGCACCTCCACGACGTCGTACCGGGCGGCAAGGACGAGCGGCGCGCCCGTCGGCAGGGCCCGCACGGCGTTGGACACCAGGATGTCCACGACCTGCCGCAACCGCCCCGGGTCTGTACTCACCAGAACCGGCTCCGACGGCAGCTCCACCCGCAGGTCCAGCCCGGCCTCCACGCATCGGGGCCGCCACGCCTCCGCCGTCGCCTGGACCAGCGAGCCCAGCTCGACGGCCACCAGCTCCACCGGGAAGTCGGCCGCCTCCAGCCGGGCCAGGGACAGCAGGTCGGACACCAGCCGGTCGAGCCGGTCGGCCTCCGCGAGGATCGTGCGCCCGGCCCCGAAGGTGCCGTCGTCGGAGATCACGCCGTCGGAGAGCGCTTCCGCGTACCCCCGGATGGTGGTCAGCGGGGTGCGCAGCTCGTGCGAGACCGACATCAGGAAGTCGCGTTGTCGGCCCTCGCTGGTGGCCAGCGCCGCCGCGAGATCGTTGAGCGCCCGGGCCAGGTCGGCGACCTCGTCGGGCGGCTCGACGGGCAGCCGCACGCCCCGGTCGCCGGCCGACATCCGCCGGGCGGCGGAAGCGGCGTCCCGGATCGGTTTCGCCTGCCGGCGGGCCAGCATGAAGCCTGCGACCAGGCCGGCGAGCAGCCCGGCGCCGAGCGCGAGCCACAGCCGGCCCCACACGGCGTTCGATGTGCTGGTGACGGCCGGCTCCATCAGGATGATCGCGTCGCCCGGCGTGCTCAGCGGCCGGCCGTCGGCGATCACCCGGCGGCCCTGGAACACGACCGTCTCGCAGTCGACGATCTTGCCGATGCTGACGTCGCTGATCACGTCCAGCGGCAGGCCCGGCCGGTCGGGCTTGCCGTCGAGGATCAGCACGATGTCGATCCGGCTCGCCCGCAGCCGGCGGACGATGTTCTGCTGTTGCAGCTGTCCCGGCGCGGTGCCGAGCATGGCCGTGGCGATCTCGGTCTTGGACTCCAGCTTGCCCCGGGCCTCACTCTGCGCGGCCCGCAGGCCGAGCGGGAGCGCCACCAGTGCCGTGACCACCACGGCGATGATGGCGACCGTGCAGGTGACGAGCATCGCCCGCGCGGTCAGTCCGGAACTGCGGAGTGTCACGACTCGGCGCTCTCCGCGCCACCCTCGACCGAGTAACCCACCCCCCGGACCGTGCGGATCGGGCTCGCGTCACCGAGCTTTCCGCGGACCTGGGCGACGTGCACGTCGACGGTGCGGGTGCCGGCCAGCGCCGCGTACCCCCAGACGGAGGCCAACAGCTCCTCCCGGCTGAACACCCGGCCGGGCCGGCTCATCAGCCGGGCCAGTAACTCGAACTCGGTGGGGGTCAGCGCGATCTCGACGCCGGCCGAGTAGACCCGGCGCTGTTCGTTGTCGAGCCGGACCCCGCCGACCTGGCGGATCTTGTCGGCGCTCGGCGGGCCCTCGGTGCGGCGCAGCACGGTGCGGATCCGCGCGACCAGCTCCCGGGGGCTGAACGGCTTCGTGATGTAGTCGTCGCCGCCCAGTTCGAGCCCGACGACGCGGTCGACCTCGTCGTCGCGCGCGGTGAGGAACAGGACGGGGGTCCAGTCGCCCTCCTCGCGCAGTCGACGGCAGATCTCCAGGCCGTCGATGCCGGGCAGGCCGATGTCGAGCACGATGGCGATCGGGCGCATCCGGCGGGCCGCGGCCAGGGCGGCCTCCCCGTCGTACTCGGTGTGGACGCCGAATCCCTCCCGGGTCAGGTACAACCGCACCAGGTCAGCGATCGGTCGCTCGTCGTCTACGACGAGCACGAGTCCTTTTCCAGGCGTGTCGGTACCCATTGGCACATCGTGCCTGATCAGAAGCCAGATCCTGTAACGCCACTGTGCGAGTCGGGTTAAACCGTAATTGGCACCGGAGCGAAAAGCCCGCTGAACTGGGCATTCACCCGCCAGAGCTGGCGGGAGCGACCGCGGTTGATGAAGAACCTGTGCCGCGTGTCGCCCGTCGTGACGGCGAACTCGACCGCCGAACCCCGCTCGTTGGTCCGCCAGACCACGTCGTCGAGGTCCGACAGCGGGGCGTCCAGGTGCACCTGGACCCGGCCGGTCAGCCGGGACTGCCGGGTGACGACGAGCCGCTGGCGGGTCAGGAGCAGCAGGTACTCCCGGGTCAGGGACACCTCGGGCCGCTGGCACCCGGTGACGAGGAAAACCGTGTCGTCGTGGTCGATGCAGCGCCGGAAGGCAGGCATGTGCATGGTGAGGACGATGCTGCGGATGCCGGACTCGGCTGCCGCGGGGAGCACCGTACGGGAGAATTGATCCACGTGGTGGTCAACGGCCCAGCTCAGCAGGGGTGACGGTACCGAACGGGGGCGTCGCGAGGAATTTCCGGCCCGCTGGCGGCTATGGTGACTCCGGGATGGCTAATATTACTCGCGGGTAATAAGTCGCGCGGAGGGTGAGCAGCACATGGGAGTCACGCAGATCGTGGCCACGATCCTCGCGGTCCTGGTGACCGTGGTGGCAATTGCTCTGTTTGCCCGTTCTGTCGGGTCGATGGTGAAGATCATAAAACTCGGGCAGCCCGACCCGACCCGGTCGAAGCCCTTCGCGCAGCGGCTCGCCAACATGCTGAAGGAGACCCTCGGGCACACCCGGATGCTGAAGTGGACGACCGTCGGCATCGCGCACTGGTTCGTCTTCATCGGCTTCGGCACCCTGGCGCTCACCCTGGCCGAGGCGTTCGGCGAGGTGGTACAGCCGAAGTTCGAGCTGCCGCTGATCGGCGGCTGGGCGCCCTACGGGCTGTTCATCGAGTTCATCGCGACGGCGCTCCTCATCAGCATCGTGACCCTGATCGTGATCCGCCAGGTGCACCGCCGTCGGCCGCAGTCGCGGTTCCGGGGCTCGGCGATGGGCCAGGCTTACTACGTCGAGTTCACCATCACCGCGATCGGCGTCTGCATCTTCCTGATCCGGGGCTTCAAGCACGCGGCCGGCCACTTCGACTACCCGGTGTGGGCCACCCCGATCTCGCACGGCATCGGCAACCTGCTGCCCGCCAAGGGCGCCCTGACGGTCGTCACGATCGTCGCCCTGATCAAGATCGTTGTCTCCTGGGTGTTCTTCATCGTGATCTCGCAGAAGCTCACGATGGGCGTGGCCTGGCACCGGTTCGCGGCGTTCTTCAACATCTTCTTCAAGCGGGAGGCCGACGGGCGCACCGCGCTCGGCGCGCTCAAGCCCGTCATGTCCGACGGCAAGGCGCTGGACTTCGAGGAGGCCGACCCGGACAAGGACCTGTTCGGCGTCTCCAAGATCGAGGAGTTCAGCTGGAAGGGCCTGCTCGACTTCAGCACCTGCACCGAGTGCGGGCGCTGCCAGTCGCAGTGTCCGGCGTGGAACACCGGTAAGCCGCTGTCCCCGAAACTGCTGATCACCTCGCTGCGCGACCACGCGTACGCCAAGGCGCCCTACCTGCTCGCCGGCAGCCCCGACGACCACTCGAAGATCGACGCCCTCGGGCTGGCCGCCTCGCTCAAGGAGGCCGGCCGTCCGCTCGTCGGCACCGAGGAGGAGGGCGGCATCATCGACCCCGACGTGCTGTGGTCGTGCACCACGTGCGGCGCGTGCGTCGAGCAGTGCCCCGTCGACATCGAGCACGTGGACCACATCGTGGACATGCGCCGCTACCAGGTGATGATCGAGTCGAGCTTCCCCAGCGAGGCCGGCGTCATGCTGAAGAACCTGGAGAGCAAGGGCAACCCGTGGGGCGCGAACCCCAACTCCCGGGAGGACTGGACCAAGGGCCTCGACTTCGAGGTGCCCCGGGTCGACGGCGAGACCGAGTTCGAGTACCTGTTCTGGGTCGGTTGCGCCGGCGCCCTGGAGGACAAGGCCAAGAAGACCACCCGGGCCGTCGCGACCCTGCTGCACGAGGCCGGCGTGTCCTACGCGATCCTCGGCAACGGCGAGGGCTGCACCGGTGACCCGGCGCGCCGGATCGGCAACGAGTTCCTGTTCCAGATGCTCGCCCAGCAGAACGTCGAGACGCTGAACGAGGCCGGGGTCAAGAAGATCGTCGCGACCTGCCCGCACTGCTTCAACACGATCGGCAACGAGTACCCGGAGTTCGGCGGCCGGTTCGAGGTCGTGCACCACACCGAGCTGCTCAGCCACCTCGTCTCCACCGGCAAGCTCAAGCCGGTGGTGCCGATCGAGGGCGGCCTGACCTACCACGACCCGTGCTACCTGGGCCGGCACAACAAGGTCTACTCGCCGCCGCGCGAGGTCCTCGGTGCGGCGCTCGGGGCCGGCGAGCTGACCGAGATGCCGCGCAACACCGAGCGGTCCTTCTGCTGCGGGGCCGGCGGCGCGCGGATGTACATGGAAGAGACGATCGGCAAGCGGATCAACATCGAACGGGTCGAGGAGGCCCTGACCACCGGGGCGCAGACCATCGCCGTCGGTTGCCCGTTCTGCTTCACTATGCTCGGCGACGGCGTGACCGGAAAGAAGGCCTCCGGCGACGCCGCCGAGACGGTGGAGGTCGTGGACGTGGCAACGGTGCTGCTCAGGTCGATCAGGACGTCATGATCCCCCAGTATCTGAAGCGTCCCAAGTACGCCGTCTTCCTGGGCGTCTTCCTCGTGCTCGTCGCGGCGATCCTGTTGACGCCGCGCAAGCACGACACCTGGAAGCCGGCCGCCGACTGCGTCAAGCCGTCCCTGACGACGCTCGGCGACCAGATCGCCAAGGGCACTAAGGTGTACTGGGCCGCCACCGGCCCCGAGGGTCGCTACGCCGTGACCGTCGGGGCGGCCGAGCTGGCCGTCGACGCGAACCAGAAGATCAGCGTCACGAAGACGGACTCGGACGTCCCGCCGATCGCCGGGCTCACCGACCTCGTCGGCTGTCTGAAGTCCGGCTCGGTGGACGCCGTGCTACCGGTCGGCGAGCACACGCTGCGGTTGTTCCGGATCGAAAGCCAGACGGCCACCGAGGTCGCACGCAAGGACTTCAAGGTCACGGGTTGAGGCTCCCGGTAGGATCATCCTCCGAGGGGTGATTATTCAGTGGGCGATCTACTGCCGTTAGTCGCTTTTGTGCTGCTCACGGTTGGAAGTGCGTTCTTCGTTGCCGCAGAGTTCTCGCTCGTGACGGTCGACCGGGGCCTCATCGAGCAGCAGGCCGCCGCCGGCGACCGCAAGTCGAAGACCGTGCAGAAGGCGCTGCGGAACCTCTCGTTCCAGTTGTCGGGCGCGCAGCTCGGGATCACGATCACCGCGCTGCTCAGCGGGTATCTCGCCAAGCCGGCCATCGCCCACCTGATCCACCCGGTGATCAGCAACGACGGGGTCGCCACCGGCGTCGCCCTGGGCATCGCGACCCTGTTCTCGATGCTGTTCGGCGAGCTGGTCCCGAAGAACGCCGCGCTGGCCAAGCCGATGCCGATCGCCCGGGCCACCGCCGCCGGCCAGCGGCAGTTCTCGCGGGTCTTCGGCTGGCTGATCCGGATCCTGAACGGCTCGGCGAACTTCCTGGTCCGCCGGCTCGGCATCGAACCCCAGGAGGAGCTGGCCAGCGCCCGCTCACCCGAGGAGCTGGGTCTGCTGGTGGCCATGTCGGCCAAAGCCGGCGCGATGGACTCGGAGACGGCGGCGTTGCTCCGCCGGACGATCCGGTTCGGGGACAAGCGGGCAGCCGAGGCGATGACCCCCCGGGTCGACGTCGTGGCCCTGGCCGCAGACGCCACGGTCGCCGACATGATCAACCGGGTCCGGGAGACGGGCAGAAGCAGATTCCCGGTGTACGTGGACACCCTCGACCAGGTCGTCGGTGTCGCCACCATCGCCGACGCCCTGGCGATCGACCCGGCACACCGCGCCTTCGTCCGGGTCCGCAACGTCGCCCGCGAGCCGGTCTTCGTCCCCGAGTCCCTCGACCTCGACGCCGTCCTCGACGAGCTGCGGCGCGGCGACTCCGACCTCGCGATCGTCGTCGACGAGTACGGCGGCACCGACGGCGTCGTCACCATCGAGGACCTGGTCGAGGAGCTGGTCGGCGAGATCGTCGACGAGCACGACCGGCGCGAGCTGGCCGCCCCGGTGGTCTCCGAGACCGTCTCCGGCGTGCTCCGCGAGGACGAGGTCCAGGAGCAGACCGGTTTCACCCTCCCCGACGGCCCGTACGAGACGCTGGCCGGCTTCCTCCTCGCCCAACTCGGCCACCTCCCCCAGGTCGGCGAGCGCGTCGAGTACGAGGGCTGGGAGTTCACGGTCACCGAGATGGACAAGCACCGCATCGAACAGGTCAAGGTGCACCCACCGGCCTCCGAGGACGAGGACGGCGAGGAAGCGTGAACCTCCTGCTGACCGTGATCCTGCTGGTGGGCAACGCGTTCTTCGTCGCTGCGGAGTTCGCGCTGATCGCCTCGCGGAGCACGATGCTCGAACCGATGGCGGAGAAGTCCCGGGTGGCCAGGTGGGCGCTGTCGGCCATGCGGCAGCTCCCGCTGATGATCGCCGGCGCGCAGCTGGGCGTGACGATCTGCTCGCTCGGCCTGGGCGCCGTCGCCGAGCCGGCCCTGGCCCATCTGCTGGAGTCGCCGTTCGACGCGGTGGGGCTGCCGGACAACGCCGTACACCCGACGGCTTTCGTTCTGGCTCTGGTCGTCGTGGTCTTCCTGCACACGATCCTCGGCGAGATGGTGCCGAAGAACATCACGCTCGCCGGCCCCGAGCAGGCCGTGATGTGGCTCGGCCCGCCGATGCTGGTGTTCTGCCTGGCTCTCAAGCCGCTGCTGGTGGCGCTGAAGTGGGCGGCGCGTCAGGTGCTGCGGATCTGGCGGATCGAGGCCGCCGACGCCGTGAAGACCATCTACACCGCCGAGGAGCTCGCGGGCCTCGTCGCCGAGTCGCGGACCGAGGGCCTGCTCGACGCCGAGGAGCATGCCAGGATCACCGGCGCGCTCGCGCTGCACCAGCGCACCGCCGCCGACGCGATGCGGACCTGGTCACAGGTGGTCTCCGTCGAGCCGTCGATCACGGCGGCCGAGCTGGAGCCGCTGGCCACCAGGACCCGCCGGTCCCGGTTCCCGGTGGTGGACGATGCCGGCGAGGTGCTCGGGTTCGTGCACGTCAAGGACGTGCTGGGAGTGTCCAGCCCGCCGATGCTGCGCCCGCTGCCCCTGGTCGCCCCGGGCGTCACGCTCGCGGAGCTGCTCCTGCAGATGCGCCGCGAGCACCGGCACATCGTGCTCGTCGCCGACGGTGGCCGGCCGCTGGGCATAGTGACGCTGGACGACGTCCTGAACGCCGTGGTCGGCACCCACCCCACGATCTCCGCGTAGCGGATCGCTGACATCATGTTGACGTCACGATGCCACCGTGCGTACCGTTCCCCGCATGGGCATCACTGATCTCGAACGCGCACCGGCGGCGGAGGCGCTGCAGCGAGCCTGCGGCGAAGGCCGGATCAGTCTCGAGGAGTTCAGCGTCCGGGTGGGCGCGGTGTGGGCTGCCGACGAGCACGAGGAGCTGGTCAAGGCGCTCGACGGTGTGGTGGCCATGCGCCAGCCCATCGTCGGGGAGTCCCGCTCGGTCGCCGAGACCAACATCCGCACCATCATGGGCGAGAACCACAGGTCCGGCCGGTGGAACCTCTCGCGGTACCTGAAGATCTTCGTCCTGATGGGCGACATGAAGCTCGACCTGTGCGAGGTGGCGCTGAGCCAGGAGGCGCTGTCCGACGGGGTCGTGGACATCAAGGGCACCTGTGTGATGGGCGAGCTGACCATCACGGTGCCCGAGGGCGTCGACGTCGAGCTGTACGGCTCGGTCATCATGGGCGAGCGCAGCCTCAAGCTGGCCCCGGTGCCGAAGCTGCCCGGCACGCCGACCATCCGGATCCACCTGACCGTGGTCATGGGCGACGTGAAGGTGCGCAGCGCCGGCCTGGAGAAGAAGGGCGTTCTGCCCCGATGGGCCCGAGAGCTCCTCGGCAGATAAGTCAACCCCCGCTCCGACTTTCGTCGGTAGTTGTCACGCAAAGGAATTTGGGGGTTACCTGGAGTCGCCGGCTCTGGCACTCTCTAGGAGATTCCGTTCCGAACCCCGCGGAGGTCACGATGGGCAAGCACAGCTACATCGGTCCGGGAGGCGACGCGTTCGCCGACTCCGACAGCTCGGCATACGGCCCCGAGTACGAAGACCTGAACACGAAGCCGGGCAGGCACGCCTTACGCGAGTCCGTGTCGGCCGGTGCGTCGCAGTCCTCCGCGAAGAAGCGCAAGAAGTAATCGCCCGGCCGGTCACAGCGGATTCCCCCCAAGGCGCTGCGACCTGCGATGCGACCCGGGCCTGACGAGGCCGCCGGTCCGACGGGTAAAGGCCCCGACCAACTGGTCGGGGCCTTTCACGTGGAGCGGGTGACGGGAATCGAACCCGCGCCGTCTGCTTGGGAAGCAGAAACTCTGCCATTGAGCTACACCCGCCAGCGGAGCTACTGTACCCGATCCGCCACTCTTCCGCTTTCCTGGGCCCGCCACGACCGGTACTCCGGAGGCCAACCGCCCCGGCTCCGGTACGTCGCCAGCATCGCCACCTCCACCGTGAACTCGAAGAGCTTCCAGTTGCCGTGCGGCGCGGCGTCGTACGTGGACGCCAGCCGACGCATCAGCGGCACGTCGAGCACCGGAGTGGCCACGCCGGTCAGATACGCCTCGTCGTCGACCTCCTCGGACGGGTAGGAGTGCAGGGCGTAGCGGCCGTCGCGCTCGAGGTCGCGGCGTTTCGGGGAGTCGACCAGGAAGCAGTAGAGCCCTTCGTCGGTGATGACGGGGGAGACCGGGTGCAGGCGGGGGCCGCCGTCGGGGCGGACGGTGGCGAGGTAGGCCATTCCTGGCCCGTACTGGTGCAGCAGGGCGGCGATCGAGGCGGCGAGCGCGGGATCGGACGCGGAGAACTGGGACCACGTGGTCATGGGCACATTCTATCGAACATGTGTTCTACGCGCACAGCGACACCCTGCTCGCGCCCGTGCCGCCGGCCACTCGTGCCAATGGGTGGATGCCGGCGGCACGGCCGGCCCGACTACCCTCGACCTCATGCTGCTCTCCGACCGCGACCTGGTGTCCGAGCTCAAGTCCGGCCGCATGGGCCTGGAGCCGTTCGAGCCGGCCCTCGTCCAGCCGTCCAGCATCGACGTGCGCCTGGACCGGATGTTCCGGGTGTTCAACAACCACAAGTACACCCATATCGACCCGGCGATCCAGCAGGACGAGCTGACCGAGCTGGTCGAGGTGGAGGACGGCAAGCCGTTCGTGCTGCACCCGGGGGAGTTCGTCCTCGGCAGCACCCTGGAGGCCGTCACACTGCCCGACGACCTGGCCGGGCGGCTGGAGGGCAAGTCGAGCCTCGGCCGGCTGGGGCTGCTCACCCACTCCACGGCCGGGTTCATCGACCCGGGCTTCTCCGGGCACGTCACGCTGGAGCTGTCCAACGTGGCCAACCTGCCGATCAAGCTGTGGCCGGGGATGAAGATCGGCCAGCTGTGCATCTTCAAGCTGTCCAGCCCGTCGGAGCACCCGTACGGCTCGGAGATCTACGGCTCGCGCTACCAGGGCCAGCGCGGCCCGACCCCGAGCCGGTCGTGGAAGAACTGGCGCACCTGGTCGACGAGCTGACCGGCTAGTCCGCCACCGACACGAACGCCGCGGCCAGTTCCCCGGAGAACTGGTCGTTGTTCGCGCTGGTCCCCTTGCCGCCCAGCCGGAGCGGCTCGTCGTTCGTGACGCTCAGGTGCTCCGGCACGTCGATCCGGCCGGTGACCGCGCCGTCCACCGAGATGGTCAGCTCCCCGCCGTCCCGCTCGCACAGCACGTCGTGCCAGCGGCTGTCCGCGACGCCGACCCGGGAGTAGACGAGCCAGATCGGACCCGATCCGACGAGTACGCAACTCGGGTGGCCCTCGAAGCCGTCCACCTGCAGCTTGTACTGGCTGCCTTCCAGGGAGTACCCCTTCTGCAGGACGTTGGAACCCTCGGTCGTCTCGTCGGGCGACATCCGCAACGTCGCGCCGAACCTGATTCGACGCGCTCCGGGGTTGAGGTCCTCGGCCACGGTCCCGCCCTCCAGGATCGCGTGCGGGCACGAGCCGGTGCACGGCGCGGGGAACCGCAGCCGGGGCCGGTCGCCGTCGCGGAGCAGCGTGATCGCACCGCCCCTGGCGGTGTGCGTCGACAGGTCGTGGCCGTGCCCGCTGGCGTCCTTGAGGGTCAGCCCGTCACCGTCGGTGTCGGCGGTGGCCACATTGATCCGGTACTCCGCGATCGGCACCCAGGAATCCCCCTCGGCCACGGCGGAACCCGAGCTCAGGGCGACGAGCAGCAGGCCGGCAGCGGCCGCGAGGTGTCTGAAGTGCACGTAGCAAATTGTGCACCAAATACGACTAAGGGTAGTAATCACTGGGCCGATCAGCCGACCCCACCCCCGGCCCGACCAGCTATTTAACCGGACAAGGTTACCAAATTGGGGTCCGTCCAGTTGAGCTACTGGTGACTGTGTGTCTACGGTCGCCAGGTCCTGTCGTCTAGGGAAGGTTCACCTCTTGACCGGCCACCAAGCCGTAAAAGAAGACCCAGCTCCTAAGAACCCGCTCTTCCAGTCGCGCCGGTTGCAGATCATCACCGGCACGGCGGTCCTGGGAATCCTGGTCGGCGTCGGCTTCGCCACCGTCCAGTTGACATCCTCCCCGGCCACCACGAACGCCTCCTCGTCCCGCGAGATCGCCGAGCGCGCCGACCGCGCCCAGCGGCCGAGCGAGTCGGCCTCGCCTTCGCCGTCCCCCTCGGCCTCCCCGTCGGCCAGCCCCTCGCCCTCCGCCAGTCCGACCCCGAAGCCGGTGGCGCCGAAGACCACGAAGGCCGTTCCGCCGGCGGGCGTGACGAGCTCCGGCAGCTGCGCCATGTCGTACTACGGCGACGGCGACGGTTTCGACGGCGGCACCACGGCCAACGGCGAGAAGTTCGACCCGAACGCGATGACCGCGGCCCACCGGTCGCTGCCGTTCAACACGAAGGTCCGGATCACCAATCCGGCCAACGGCAAGTCGGTCATCGTGCGGATCACCGACCGGGGTCCGTACTCCGGAGATCGGTGCATTGACCTCTCCGCCGGGGCATTCGGAGCGATCGCACCGAAGTCCCAGGGTGTACTGAAATCAGCCAAGTGGGAAATATTGGGCTGAACGTCCGGCGGGTCTGACCAGAAAGCTCTTCTGGTGCCCGCTTCAGCGAGGCATGCTGAGACCACGTTCCTCGCCGCGGAGAGGCTATGTCACTGCAGCAGACCCGTCGCACACCCAGACCGGAGGCACGCGCCGGTCTGGGTGCGGCATTTGTGCTGCTTGCCTTGATCATCATCATCGAGATCGCCGACGGCCCGAGGCCGGACTATCTCGGCCTGCTCTCCCTGCCGCCGCTCCTCGCCGCGGCGTTCGCCGGCTGGCGCTCCGTCCTGATCACCGGGGCGGCCTGCGTCGGGGTCGGCGTCGCCTTCGCCGTCGCGCCGACGCCGGACCAGTGGCACGCCGCGGTCATGATCCAGCTGTTCGCGGTGTGCCTGAGCACCGGGATCGGGATCGGGGTCGCCCGGTTCCGCGGCCGGCAGCTCGAACAGCTCGCGACGCTGACCCACCTGGCCTCGGTCGCCCAGCAGGCGATCCTGCGCCCGATCGGCCCCCAGTCCGGCAACCTGGCGATCTCCGGCCGGTACGTCTCCGCGAGCGCCGAGGCCGACATCGGCGGCGACCTGTACGAGGCCCTCGACACCCCGTACGGCACCCGGCTGCTGATCGGCGACGTCCGGGGCAAGGGCCTGGAGGCCGTCCGACTGGCCAGCGGCGTGCTCGGCTCCTACCGCCACGTCGCGTACGAGCGCTCCGACCTGCGCGCCATCGTCTCCGACCTGGACCGCGCCGTCTCCCGTTCCGTCGGCTACGAGGACTTCGTCACCGCCGCCGTCATCGAGGAGCGCGGCGGCACCCTGACGGTGGTCAACTGCGGCCACCCGCCGCCGCTGCTGCTCCGCCGGGGCCAGGTCATCTCACTGGACCCGCCGGCCCCCGCGCCGCCGCTGGGCTTCATGCCGGCCCCGCCGCCCCGGGTCGAGCGGCTGGAGCCGGGCGACCGGCTGCTGCTGTACACCGACGGCCTGACCGAGGCGCGCCGGGCCGGGGAGTTCTTCCCGATCCAGGAGCGCGCGTGGGGCCTGCTCGGGCACGGCACGGTCGCCGACGGGCTGGCCTCGCTGGAGACGGCGCTGCTCGACTGGGTGCACGGGGTGCTGGACGACGACATCGCGATGGTGCTGCTGGAGTACACGGCGACCCGGCCGCCGGTGGAGCCCGCGACGCCGAGCTGGGCGGTCGGGGAGAACTAGGCGTCACGCGCGAGAGCGTGCGGCACCCGGGGCGGGCGGTGCCGGGACCTGCCGTGCCGGTGCTGGTGGCCCGCTCGCGATGTGGAAAAGGGGCCCGGGTGGCGTAGCCCGGACCCCTCTGTTTCCCCCCAGCGCGCTATGCGCGGTGGCGGCCGCGGTAGCGCCCAGTGAAGATGCGCTTCATTCTCTTCAGCATCTCGCTCGCCTCCCGATCGACTCATGTCACCGTGTTTGAGTAGGAAACGAGCACTCCCGTCAATGGGTGACGCTCTGTCGGGTTGCCGTCACCCTCGAATAACTGTGATGCGCATCACACGAATACTCCCCGGGATGAGGCTACTCCCAGGTAATATACTTAAGTTACCGGGAAGTAACATGACTCTGAGGCCACCGGGGAGCGGTACCGATGACGCATTACAAGAGCAATCTGCGGGACCTTGAGTTCAACCTGTTCGAGGTGTTCGGCCTGGGCGATGTGCTCGGCACCGGACCGTACTCGGAGCTGGACCGCGACACCGCCCACAGCATCCTCGCCGAAGTCGAGCGGCTCGCGCGCGAGGATCTCGCCGCCAGCTTCCTCGACGGTGACCGCAACCCGCCGGTCTTCGACCCGGCCACCAACACCGCGCTGCTGCCCGAGTCCTTCAAGAAGTCGTTCAAGGCGATGATGGACTCCGAGTTCTGGCGGCTCGACCTGCCCGAGGGCCTCGGCGGCACCAACGCGCCGCGCACCCTGTGGTGGGCGATCGCCGAGATGGTCCTGGGCTCGAACCCGGCCATCTGGATGTACGCGGCCGGCCCGAGCTTCGCGCACACCCTCTTCCGCGAGGGCACCCCGGAGCAGAAGGAGTGGGCCAAGCTCTTCGTCGAGAAGCAGTGGGGCGCCACGATGGTCCTCACCGAGCCCGACGCGGGTTCCGACGTGGGCGCCGGCCGGACGAAGGCGTACCTGCAGCCCGACGGCTCGTGGCACCTGGAGGGCGTGAAGCGTTTCATCACCTCCGGCGAGCACGACCTGAGCGACAACATCATCCACTACGTGCTCGCGCGCCCGGTGGGCGTCGAGGGCGTCGGTGGCCCCGGTACCAAGGGCCTGTCGCTCTTCGTCGTTCCGAAGCACTTCTTCGACGCCGAGACCGGTGAGCTGACCGGCCGCAACGGCGCGTACGTCACCAACGTCGAGCACAAGATGGGCCTCAAGGTCTCCACCACGTGCGAGCTGACCCTGGGCGAGAACGAGCCGGCCAAGGGCTGGCTGATGGGCGACATCCACGACGGCATCCGCCAGATGTTCCTCATCATCGAGTACGCCCGGATGATGGTCGGCACCAAGGCCATCGCGACCCTGTCGACCGGCTACCTCAACGCGCTGGACTACGCCAAGCAGCGCGTACAGGGTGCCGACCTGACCAACCCCGGCCAGGCCGCTCCCCGGGTCACGATCACCCACCACCCGGACGTCCGCCGCTCCCTGATGCTGCAGAAGTCCTACTCCGAGGGCCTGCGCGCCCTGGTCTTCTACACCGCGCAGTGGCAGGACAAGGTCAAGCTGGCCGAGGCCGACGGCGACGCCGACGCGGCCGAGCTGGCCACCCGGGTCAACGACCTGCTGCTCCCGCTGGTCAAGGGCTGCGGCTCCGAGCGCGCGTACGAGCTGCTCGGGCACGAGTCCCTGCAGATCTTCGGCGGCTCGGGCTTCCTGCAGGACTACCCGCTGGAGCAGTACGTCCGCGACTCGAAGATCGACACGCTCTACGAGGGCACCACGGCCATCCAGAGCCTCGACCTGATCTTCCGCAAGGTCGTCAAGGACGGCGGCGTCGCCCTGGCCACGGTCGCCGGCGAGATCCAGGCGTTCCTGGAGTCCGGCGCGGGCAACGGCCAGCTCAAGGAGGAGCGCGCCGCGCTCGCCAAGGCGGCCGGTGACGTGCAGGGCATGGTCGCCGTGCTCGGCGGCTTCCTGGGCGAGGCGCAGCAGACCCCGACCGAGCTGTACAAGGTCGGCCTGCACTCCCGCCGCCTGCTGCTCGCCGTCGGCGACCTGATCGTCGCGTGGCTGCTCCAGCGCCAGGCAGAGATCGCCCTGGGCAAGCTCAACGAGGACCCGACCGACCCGTTCTACCAGGGCAAGGTCGCCGCCGCGCGCTTCTTCGCCCGCGAGGTGCTCCCGCGTCTGACCTCGGACCGGAAGATCCTCGAGAACGCCAACGGCGACCTGATGGACCTGTCCGAGGACGCGTTCTAGGACCCCGAAATCCGAGTCGGCCCCCGCACAGACCCCGTGCGGGGGCCGACTCTTTTCCGGGTACGCCGCGCGCCCCGCCCGGCACGCGCCGGCCACCGTGGCCAGCCCGTCCTTCTCAGCGTTCCTCGGACGGGGGCTGCCGCTCCCGGTCGGATCAGCTAGGTTCTAGTTGATCAACAGCGGTGACCCCTCGCGGTGAAGGAATGTGACACGGTGGACCAGCAGGCGTGGCTCACGGAGCGGTTCGAGGAGCACCGGACCAGGTTGCGGGCGGTCGCGTACCGGATGCTCGGCTCGGTGAGCGAGGCCGAGGACGCGGTCCAGGAGGCCTGGCTGCGCCTCAATCGCGCCGACACCAGCGACGTCGAGAACCTCGCCGGCTGGCTGACCACGGTCGTGGCCCGGGTGTGCCTGAACGTGCTGCGCTCCCGTGAGCAGCGCCGCGAGGACCCGCTCGAGGTGCACATGCCCGACCCGATCATCAGCCGCGAGGACGGAGTCGACCCGGAACAGGAGGCGCTGCTGGCCGACGCGGTCGGGTTGGCGCTCCTGGTCGTGCTGGAGACGCTGGCGCCGGCCGAGCGCCTCGCCTTCGTGCTGCACGACATGTTCGCCGTCCCGTTCGAGGACATCGCGACGATGATCGAGAAGACCCCGGCCGCGACCCGGCAGCTCGCCAGCCGGGCCCGCCGCCGGGTGCAGGGCCAGGCCCCGGCCCCCGACCCGGACCTCAGCCGGCAGCGCGTGGTCGTCGACGCGTTCTTCGGCGCGGCCCGCAACGGCGACTTCGAGGCGCTCGTCGCCGTCCTGGACCCCGACGTCGTGCTGCGGTCCGACGGCGGCGCGGCGCGGGCCCAGCACACGGTGGTCTACGCCGGGGCACGCACCGTGGCCTCGCAGGCGGTCACGTTCAGCCGGCTCGTGCCGTTCGTGCGGCCGGCGCTGGTGAACGGAGCCGCCGGGGTCGTGGTGGCCACCGAGGGGCGGACGTTGTCCGTCATGGCGTTCACCGTGCTGGACGGACGGATCGTCAACATCGACGTGCTGGTCGACCCCGAGCGGCTGGCCGGGCTCGACCTGGCTGCGTTCCACCGCTGACGCGGTCCGGCCGCCGCGCGCCGGCCCGGTGACGCGGCGTAATCAAATATTGATCTTGGTTTTGGGGGGTTTGACCGGCGTACAGCGGGATGTCAGTGGGGTGCAAGTGGCGTTTGGCAGGCTGATCGCGGCGCATCAGTACTCCGCGCGCACAACCCTCTGTGAAAGGCACGAACCGCATCATGAATCGTCGTCACCTCCTCCAGACGCTCGGCCTCGCGGCGGTCGGCACCGCCACGCTGACGGGCTGCAAGGGGCGGTCGCGGGTCCGCACCCGTACCAACCACACCGACCCGTCCCCGACGCCGAGCCGCACGCCCAGCCGGACCTACCCGGCCACCCACGCTCCCACGTCGACCCGCGCCCCGCTGCCGACCCACGGCGGCGCGAGCCCGACGCACCGTGCCGGCACCCCCTCGCCGACCCGCTGACCCGGATCCGGGCACGCCGGGGTGACCGGTGTGCCCGGAAGGTTGTTAGAGAACGCACGTTTGTCGTTAACCTACGGAGCCGTAGCCTGGAGAGGTGACGACTCAGGTCAGCCCGCCTGCCGAGCGGTTCATCTTCCACAAGCCCCGAGCCCGGGGCTGGTTGCATGTCTACGCCTTCTTCACGGCCATCGTGTGCGGCATCGTGCTGTCCTCGCTCGCCGCCGCCCGACCCGGCTGGGCGCCCTTCGTGGCCACCGTCATCTACTGCCTGACGATCTGCGGCCTCTTCGGGGTCAGCGCGCTCTACCACCGGCGCTGGTGGACCCACCGGGGCTACAAGATGATGCGCCGGCTCGACCACTCCATGATCTTCGTCTTCATCGCGGGCACGTACACGCCGTTCAGCGTGCTCCTGCTCCCCAGAAGCACCGCCACCGTCATCCTGTCCGTGGTCTGGGGCGGGGCCCTGCTCGGCGTCGCGCTCAAGATGGCCTGGCCGGACTCGCCGCGCTGGCTCGCCGTCCCGCTCTACCTCGCCCTCGGCTGGGTCGCGGTTTTCGCGCTGCCGACGTTCCTGAGCACCGGGGGCGTCACCGTGCTGGTGCTGCTGGCGGTCGGCGGGGCGGCGTACACCGTCGGGGGCATCCTCTACGCCCTCAAACGTCCGAATCCGTGGCCCGACACGTTCGGCCACCACGAGTTCTTCCACGCGTGCACCCTGGTCGCGGCCCTCTGCCACCACATCGCGGTGTACTTCGCGCTCTACGCCTAACCGCCGCCTCTGCCCGGTAACCTGAACGCGTGTCCACCTCCACATCGGAACGCACACTCGTCCTGTTGCGGCATGCCAAGGCCGAGGACCCGGGTGCTCTGCCCGACCAGCAGCGTTCCCTCACCAAACGTGGCCTGGTCGACGCGGCCGCCGCCGGAGCCTGGCTCGCCGAGCAGGGCATCGCCCCGCAGCTCGTGCTGTGCTCGCCCGCGCGCCGGACCAAGGAGACCTGGCACCAGGTCGCCGGGGCGCTGACCGAGGCTCCCGAGGTGGCCTACGTCGAGGAGCTGTACTCCGGCGGGCCGTGGGAGCTGCTGGAGCTGTTGCGGACCGTGACCGTCGCGACGGTGCTGGTGATCGGGCACAACCCGACGCTGGAGCTGTTGGCGGCGCTGCTGGACCCGGAGGGCGGGGACAGGATGCGGACGGCGTCGTTCAGCGTGCACGCGCAGGCGGGGCCGTGGGCGGATCTGGGAGCCCGGACCGCCCCGGTGACCGCGACACACGTCTCGCGGGGCTGATCGGGCGGCGGCCCGCGATAGCGCGGGTCCTGGCGGCGGCCCGCCGTGGCGCGGGCCGCTCGGCACACCTTCCGATCAGTCCAGGCCGCGCAGCACCAGGGCCAGGTGGGTCGCGCCGCCCTCGACCACCCTGATCGGGACGCCCCAGTCCTGCCGGGTCAGGTGACAGGCCGGGTTCTCCGCCTCGGCGTCGCACGTCGCGGCCTGCGCCACCACCTGCAACACCCCGTCGCCCTCGGCCAGCAGCAGCTTCCGGGTCAGGTCCGTCGTGACCCCCGCACCGTCGACCAGCAGCGAGGCGGGGGACGCCGACACGTCCAGGCGGGTCGAGGGACCGTACGTCTCGTCCAGCTTCTGACCGGGCGCCGGTTCGAAGACGATCCGCAACTCGACCGGGCCCGGGGCCAGGTCGGTCACCGGGCGCTCGACCCGGAGCCGTGAGCCGGCGACGTTCAGCCCGCCGACGACCGGCCGGGTCAGCCGGTGCGCCGCGGACTCCACGACCACGAGCTCGTCGTCGACCACGAGCACGTCGCTCGGCTCGGCCAGGTCCGTCGCCAGGGTGCTCACGGTCCCGGACACCGGGTCATAGAGCCGGAGCGCGCCGTTGTACGTGTCCGCGACCGCCACCGTCCCGTCGGCCAGTGCCGCCACCCCGAGCGGATGCTGGAACAACGCGGTGGCGGCCGGCCCGTCCACGTGGCCGAAGTCGAACAGCCCCTGACCGACGGCGGTGTGCAGGACGCCGTCCTCGACGTACCGCAGGGCCGACGTCTCCGCGTCCGCCAGCCACAGCCGGTGACCGTCCGCGCTGGTGGACAGGCCCGACGGCTGGGCGAGCCAGGTGTCGGCGAGGGCGCCGTCGCGCAGGGCCTCCACCGTCGTGCCGGCGTACAGCCCGGCGGTGCGCTTCACCGGGTCGTACCACCACAGCGTGTGGGTGCCGGCCATGGCGATGACGACCCGGCCGTCGAACCAGGCGACGTCCCACGGGGAGGACAGGTCCACCGCCCGCGCGTCGTGGGCCAGGTGGTCGAGGGAGCCGCGCCACTGCCGGCCCGTTCCGGCGACCGTGGTGACGTGGCCGTCGGAGAGTCTCACTCCCCGGAGCAGGTGGTTGACGGTGTCGGCGACCACGACGTCGTACCCGGCGATCGCCGCGACCTGCTGCGGGAGGAGGCACAGGCCCTGGGGCTCGTTGAACTGCGCCGGCTCGTCCAGCCGGCCGCGCTGGCCGACGCCGATCCGGCGGAGCACGGTCTCGCCGTCGGCGGCGAGCTCGACAAGTGAGTGGTTGGCCGAGTCGGAGACGAGCAGGGTGTCCGCCCCCTGGCCCGGCGACGGCGCGGCGTGCGCGGATGTGGCCACGGCGGTCGTGGTCGGGGCGGCCCCACCGGCGCGGCGGGCGGCCGGGATCACGATCGCCTTGCCCGGGAACCGCAGCGCGGTCTCCGGCGGCGGCGGCGCGACATACGGCCCGTCGCCCCGGTGCAGGGTCCCCTTCCGCTCATGCTCGACCACGAGCTGCGTCAGCAGCCGGTCGAGCCCCTCGGCGTGGCCCTCGCCGGCCATCGAGGCCACGAGGTAACCCTCGGGGTCGACGACGGCTAGGGTCGGCCACGCCCGCGCGGCGTAGTTCTGCCACGTGATCAGCTCGGGGTCGTCGAGGACCGGGTGGGCCACGCCGTACCGCTCGACGGCCGCCGCGACCGCCGCCGCGTCCTTCTCGTGCTCGAACTTCGGCGAGTGCACGCCGATCACGACCAGCACGTCGGAGAACTTCTCCTCCAGCGGGCGCAGCTCGTCGAGGACGTGCAGGCAGTTCACGCAGCAGAACGTCCAGAAGTCCAGCAGCACGATCTTGCCGCGGAGGTCCGCGAGGGTCAGGGCGTCGCCGCCGGTGTTCAGCCAGCCCCGGCCACGCAACTGGGGCGCCCGGACCCGGGCCTCACGTCGTGTCATGCCTCGACTGTAGCCAGTTCCGGTTCGGCCGGGGCCAGCTCACGGCCGTCCTGCGCCGCAGTGAGCAGCGGGCGCAGCGACACGGCCAACCCCGACGCCACGAGCGACCCGCCGACGACCAGCCCCACCCACACCGCGGCGTGCCCGCCGCCGATCAGTGGTCCGGCGCTGACCGGGCCGATCACGCCGCTGACCCCGAAGACCATCGAACCCATCGCGTTGTACCGGCCCCGCAGCTCCGGCTTCGCCAACGCGTTCGTGATCGCCGGCATCACCGGGGACATCATGGTCTCGCCCAGCGAGAAGATGACCGCGCAGGTGAGCACCCCGCCGGCCGCCGCGACGGTGCCGGGCACCAGCCCGGAGAAGCCGAGCACCGCCCAGGAGGCCGCGAACAGCAGCCCGGTGCCGGCCAGGCCCATCGCCCGGCTGCGACCCTCGAGCCAGCGGAGCACGAGCAGCTGCACCGACACGATCGTCAGCGCGTTGCACGCGAACGCCGCGCCGATCACCTTGGGGGAGACGTGCGCCACCGTACTCGAGAAGGCCGTGAAGCCGATCTCCATCTGCGCGTAGCCGCAGATAGCGAGGACCAGGCTCAGGGCGATCAGGCGGCGGAACGGCTTGTCCCCCAGCACCGTGAGGTAGCCGCCCTGGGCGGTCTCGCCCTGGTCCTTGGGCTTCACGAACCGGTGACCGATGTGCGGCATGGTCAGCAGGATGATCGCCGGGATGAGGTTGCCGATGCCGCTGAGCACGTAGACCAGCTCGAACGACGACGGGTGCGCCACGTCGACGATCACGCCGGAGATCAGGCCGCCGATGCCGATGCCCAGGTTGACCAGCGTGAAGTTCAGCCCGAACGTCTTCTGCCGCTCCGACTCGCTCGTCACGCTCGTCATCACGGTGTTCATGCCCGCCCACAGCACGGCGCCGCCGAGCGCGACCCCGGTCATCGACAGGTACGCGTGCCACGGCTCGTGCACCAGCGCGATCGAGCCCACGCCGACCGCCTCGATCAGGAAGCCCGGCAGCAGCACGCGACGCGCGCCGAACCGGTCGATCAGCGAACCGCCCAGCGGGGCCAGGACCAGGGTGAGCACGCCCATCCAGCCGACGGCGAAGCTGACCGTCGTGGCGGACAGACCACGCACCTCGTGCAGGTAGACGAACAGGAACGGCAGGGTCAGCCCGCGGGCGACGGTGGACAACAGGGTGCCGAGCAGCAGTCGGCGGGCCTCCGGGCGGGAGGGGAGCGACGCACGGAACATGCCCGCAGTCTGCGCGCAGGGTGTGACAAGAAGCCAGAGGTTTAGCGCCCCACTGTGAGGTAAGGAACAGTGGGGCGCTGAATCGTTACTTCGCCGGCTTGAGGCAGAGCACCTTCTCGCTCTTGTCCTTGTTCGTCAGGATGACCACGGGCTGGGTCGAGTCGCACTGCTCCTGCGAGCTCACCGACTTCGTGATCTTGTAGGCGTCCTTGGCCCCGCACTTGGCCGGCTTGGCCTCGTCGCCGTTGCGGGCCACGCACGAGCCGACCGAGTAGTCGGTGCCGCCGAACGCCCAGTACGTGATGCCGGCGGCGCCGACGGCCAGCAGCACCAGCCCGAGGACCAGGGCCGCGATCTTCAGCCCCTTGCGCTTCTTCACGACCGGCGCGGCCTGCTGGTACTGCTCCGGCACGGCGACGGGCGGGTACGCGGCCGGCTGCACCGGGGTGCCGTACGTCGCGGTGCTCGGCGGCGGGATCGTCGGGGTGCCGTACGCGGCGGGGATGGCCGCCGGGGGCATCCCCGGAGCCGTCGGCGCGTCCGGGAGGCCGAAGACCGCCGTCGCCGGCTCGACCGGGGCCGGGCTGTGCGACTGGGCGTCCTGCTCCTGGGTGACCGAGGTGCCGTAGGTGGTCGGGGTCGGGGCCGGCGGCGCGGTGGGCTGCTCGGCGGTGACCGGGGCGGCGTCGACGATGGCTGCGGTGGCGTCGGTCGCGGGCAGCCACGCGGTCTGCTCGTCGGCCGGTGCCGCCGGGGTCCCGGTGGGCTGGGCCGCGGCGGTCGGAGTCCACACGTCCTGCTCGGCGGTGACCTCATCGGCCGCAGGGATGGAAGCCCCTGCGGTGGCCAGAGGCGCCGTGGAAGGCAAGGGCTCCGTGGTGGCCAGGGGCTCCGTGGAGGTCGTGGCCTCCGTGGCAGCCCAGGTCTCGGTGGGCGGCGCGGCCTCGGCCGGGGTGGTGGCGGGCCAGGAGGACGCCGGAACGCTGACCGTCTCCTCCTCGACGCGGGCGGCCGGCATGGCGGTGGTCGGGGCCTCTGCCGCCGTGTGGGGGGCCGCGGGGGCTACCGGGGAAGCGGCACTCTCGGCAGGCGCCGGCGCTGCGGGAGACGGGGTCGCGACCACAGCGGTGGGCTCGTCGGTGACGGGCGGCTCGGCGGCGGCCTCGACCGACGCGGCCGTGGCCTGCACCTCGGTGACGTCGGAGGCCTCGGTGGCGGGCACTCCGGCGACCGGGGTGCTCACGGTCGGGGATTCGGCGGCCGGGGCGGCGGTGGGGGCTGCGGGCTGGACCTGTGTGGGCTCCTCGGGAACCTCCGCGACAGCGGACACCTCAGCGCCCGACGCGGCCTGGTCGGCCGAGGAAGGCTGCGTGGCTGAAGCGGCCGGGGTGGTCGAAGATTCCTGGGCGTCCGAAGCGGCCTGAGTCGGTGCCTGAGCCTCCGGAGCGGCCGGTGCGTCAGCCGGGGCCTGCCCGCCGTCCGCCGGCAGCGAGGCGGTGGCGTCCGACGCGCGGGCGCTGTCGTCCGCGGCCGGCCGGTTGGCCGAGGTCGGGTCCTCGGACGTCATGGTGTCTCCCTCAGGTCAGTTGATCCGGAGCCACCGTAGCCCGGGGCCGCTGCGGTGTCCCAGGAGACTCCGTGCCGGCCCGGCGAGATCATGCACCGGATACCCACGGTTTATACACCGAAGCCCCGGCAGGCGTGGGCCTGGCCGGGACTTGGTCGAGAGGGAGTCGTGTTTAGTAGCGGTTCGCGATCGTCAGCAGCTCGTCGCGCAGCGACTGCGAGGGGCAGTTCTGCAGTGCGCGCTCGATGGCACGAGCGCGGCGGTGAGCGGCCCGGCGGTTGCGGAAGTTGTCCATCAGCTTGTTCATCTTAAGTCGCCTCGCCCTGTAGCGCGTCTCTTCGTCTTGTCTATTAAAGCTTGTAGAGAGGCCTCCACGCCACCGATTCTTAGGTGTCCTCCCTCACTTGACCTACGAATCGATTGTGTCGGCTGGGTGACAGGAGGGTTATCGAAAGGGGCTAGCGTCTTCGGCTATGCGCTGTCTCCTGGCTCTGCTGCCCGCTGTCGCGTACGCGGGCGCGGTCGTCGCGACGTACCCGTCGAAGGGGCAGGTCACCGCCCCGTTCCGGCTCGCGCTGATCCGGGCGGCGGTGCTGGTGGGGGCGTTCGCGGTGGTGGGCGTGGAGGTGCTGTCGAGGTACCAGGCCCTCGAGTTACGCGGTTTCGTCTGGTTGTGGGGAGTCGGCGGGGTGCTCGCCGGGGTGGCCGCCTGGGCTCGCCGGCGGACCTTCCGGCGGCCTGAGCTGCCCAGACTCGACCGGGCGACGACGCTGGCCTGCGCCGGGCTGGGCGCGGTCTACCTCGGCGCGCTCGTGCTCGCGCTGACGTATCCGCCGAACAACTTCGACTCGATGACCTACCACCTGCCCCGGATCGAACACTGGGTCCAGCAGCACAGCGTCGAGGTGTTCGCGGTCCGGATCCACCGCCAGGTGACGTACCCGCCGGGGGCCGAGTACCTGATGCTGCACCTGCGGGTGCTCACCGGCGGCGACCGGCTGCACAACCTCGTGCAGTGGGGTGCCGCGGTCGGCTGTGCCGTCGCGGCCAGCCGGATCGCGGCCCAGCTCGGCGGCGCGCGGCTCGCCCAGGTCCTCGCCGCCGTCGTGGTGGGGAGCGCGCCGCTCGTGGCCCTGGAGGCGAGCAGTACCCAGAACGACCTGGTCACCGCGTTGTGGGTCGCGGCGATCGTCACCGTCGCCCTCGACCGGGGTCGGGACCTGGCCACGGTCGTGCCGCTCGGGCTGGCCACCGGGCTCGTCGCGGTCACGAAGATGACAGGGCTGTTCGGGGCGGCTCCCGTGCTGCTGGTCTGGGGGATCGTGGCGGTGCGCCGGGTACCGGTGCGCGCGGTGCTCGCCGGGGTCGGGGTGCTCGCGCTCGCCGGGGTGCTCGTCGGACCGTTCCTCGCCCGGACGTACGCGGAGTTCGGGAACGTGCTCGGGCCCGCGTACCTGAGCGACTCGGTGACCATGGGGAAGCACACCCCCGGGGCGATCGGGATCAACGCGCTGAAGGTCGTGCAGAGCCTGTTCGACAACCCGTTGACCGTCGGCTTCGCCCAGGGCATCCTCACCCTCGCCCGGTGGTTCGGCGTCGACCCCCACGACCCGGCCACGAACTTCGGCCCGGCCTTCCCGCAGATCACCTGGTACCCCGACGAGGACAGGTCCTCCTACCCCCTCCAGGCCCTTCTGGTGCTCGCCGGAGTCGTCGCCGCGCTCGTCCGGCGCGCCCCGGCCCGGATCTACGCGTGCTGCTTCCTCGCGGCGGCCCTGCTGCACGTGTCCATGATCAAGTGGCAGATGTGGGGGAACCGGCTGACGGCGTATCTGCTGGTGCTCGGCGCTCCGCTCGCCGGGCTGCTCCTCGCGGCGCTCTGGAGGCGCCGGGCGGTCCTCGCCGCGCCCGTCGTGGCGTTCGCGCTTCTGCTCGGCCTGGCCTCCGTCGGATACGGCTGGCCCCGCCGGCTCGTCGGCGCGAACTCACTCCTCACCCTCGACGAGGGCCAGCGCCGGTTCGCCCGCCGGCCACTGTGGCAGGCCGATTTCGAGTGGGCGGCAGAACGGGTTGGCGGGGCGCGGGTGATCGGGATCGCCGAGGACAACGACTCGTGGGAGTACCCGTGGTGGTTCCTGCTGCCGGGGCGGGACATGCGGGCGTTGCAGAGCCTGGTGGACAGCCGGCCGGCGACTCCCGCCGGGGAGACCGACGCTGTGGTGTGCACGATCGTGCCGGTGGACAAGTGCGGGTTCTACCGGCCGGAGGGGTGGTCGTACGAGACGCACGGGACCGTGACGGTGATCCTGCCGCCGGTGCGGTGACCTCCGGGGGACTGCGCCGTGCTGGGCCGTGCCCCTGGGACCTCGCCACAGAAGTGCCGTCGTTGGCGGGGCAGAGACGCGGCGTAACCGTCAAAAAGGTTTGGGCCCCGGTGATCGCTCACCGGGGCCCAACCTTGACTACTAGCTCCAGCCCAGCAGGGCGGCCTCCGGGTCGGCGAGGAACGCGCCGATGTCCGCGAGGAACTTCGAGCCCAGCTCGCCGTCGATGATCCGGTGGTCGAAGGACAGGCCCAGCGTCGTCACCTGACGCGGCTTCACCTTGCCCTTGTGCACCCACGGCATCTCACGGATCGCGCCGAACGCCAGGATCGCCGACTCGCCCGGGGGCAGGATCGGGGTACCGGTGTCCACGCCGTACACGCCGACGTTGGTGATCGTGAACGTGCCGCCGGACATGTCCGCCGGGGACGTCTTGCCGTCCCGGGCCGTGCCGACCAGCCCGGTGAGGGCTGCGGCCAGCTCCAGGAACGACAGCGAACCGGCGTCCTTGATGTTCGGCACGATCAGCCCGCGCGGGGTGGCGGCGGCGATGCCCAGGTTCACGTAGTCCTTGACCACGATCTCCTGAGCGGCCTCGTCCCATGAGGAGTTCACCATCGGGTACCGCTTGAGCGCCGTCGTCACCGCGCGCATGACGAGCAACAGCGGGGAGATCCGCACGTCGCGCCACTCGCGCTGCTTCTTCAGCCGCTCCAGGGCGTTGACCCCGCGGGTCACGTCCAGGGTGAGGAACTCGGTCACGTGCGGCGCGGTGAACGCCGACCGGACCATGTTCTCGGCGGTGAGCTTGCGGACGCCCTTGATCGGGATCCGGGTCTCGCCGCCGGTGGTGGTCACGCGCACCGGGGCGGCCGTTGTCGCGGGCGCGCTGAGGGCGGCCTGCACGTCGTCCCGGGTGATCGAGCCCTGCGGACCGGTGCCGACGATCCCGGCGAGCGGCACGCCGAGGTCCTTGGCGAGCTTGCGGACCGGAGGCTTGGCCAGGACGTGCAGCGCGGCGCCGTTGAGGGCGGCTGGCTGGGTGACGACCACGGGAGCAACGGCCACGGGAGCTGGGGCCGGAGCCACGGGCGCCGCCGCCACGGGAACCGCGACCGGGGCCGGAGCCGGGGCGTGGGCCGGGGCACCACCCTTCCGGGCCCGCCGCGTCGCCGCGCCGGTCCGGGGACCGTAGCCGACCAGGTTCGCCTCACGCTCAGGCTTGGCACCAGCGGCCGGGGCAGCGGCGGCCGGAGCGGCCGGGGCCTCGGGGAGCGCGCCGGCACCCGGGTCGGTGTCGTACTCGATGATCGGCGCGCCGACCTCGACCGTGACGCCCTCGCCGAAGAACAGCTGCGTGACGACCCCGACGTACGGCGACGGGATCTCGACGGCGGCCTTGGCCGTCTCGACCTCGACGATCGGCTGGTTCAGCTCGACCGTGTCGCCGACCTTGACCAGCCAGGTCAGGATCTCGCCCTCGGTGAGGCCCTCGCCCAGGTCCGGCAGCTTGAACTGCTTGATCCGCGACATGCTCACCACCCGAACGACTTGTCGACGGCGTCCAGCACCCGGTCGAGGTCCGGGAGGAACTCCTCCTCGACCCGCGACGCCGGGTACGGGATGTCGTAGCCGGTCACGCGCTGCACCGGGGCCTCCAGGGAGTAGAAGCACTCCTCGGTGACCCGGGCCGACACCTCGGAGCCGATGCCCAGATTGCGCGACGCCTCGTGCACGACGACGAGCCGGCCGGTCTTGCGGACCGACGCGAACACCGGGCCCAGGTCCAGCGGGGACAGGCTGCGCAGGTCGATGACCTCCAGCGACCGGCCGTCCTCGGCGGCGGCGGTGGCCGCGTCGAGGGCGACCTTCACCATCGGGCCGTACGCCACGATCGTCGCGTCCGAGCCCTCGCGGAGCACCTTCGAGGCGAACAGCGGGCCGGGCTGCACCGACAGGTCGACGGCGGCCTTCTCGTAGTAGCGCCGCTTGGGCTCCATGAACACGATCGGGTCGTCGCTCTGGATCGCCTGCTGGATCATCCAGTACGCGTCCGCCGGGTTGCTGCACGCGACGACCTTGAGGCCGGCGGTGTGCGCGAAGTACGCCTCCGGGGACTCCGAGTGGTGCTCGACCGCGCCGATGCCGCCACCGAACGGGATCCGGATGACGACCGGCATCTTCAGCTTGCCGTTGGACCGGTAGTGCATCTTGGCGAGCTGCGAGACGATCTGGTCGTACGCCGGGTACACGAAGCCGTCGAACTGGATCTCCACCACGGGGCGGTAACCCCGGATGGCCAGGCCGATCGCGGTACCGACGATGCCCGACTCCGCCAGCGGCGTGTCGATGACGCGGTCCTCGCCGAAGTCCTTCTGCAGCGCGTCGGTGATCCGGAAGACACCGCCGAGCTTGCCGATGTCCTCGCCCATGAGCACGACCTTCGGGTCGTCCTCCATGGCCTTGCGGAGCCCGGTGTTGAGGGCCTTCGCCAGGGTCAGGGTCTCGGTGGCCATCAGTGGTTACCCCCCTCGAACGAGGCCTCGTAGGCGACGAACTCGGCGCGCTGGGCGTCGAGGAGCGGGGAGCCACCCGCGTACACGTTGTCGAACATGCTCACCGGGGCCGGGTCCGGCAGAGCCAGCACCCGCTCGCGCAGGTGCACGGCGACCTTGCCGGCCTCCTTCTCGACGTCCGCGAGGAACGCGTCGTCGGTCAGGCCGCGCTTGTTGAGGTAGAGGCCGAGGCGCAGGATCGGGTCCTTCGCCTTCCACTCCTCGACCTCGGCGCCCTGGCGGTAGCGGGTCGGGTCGTCGGAGGTGGTGTGCGCGCCCATCCGGTACGTGTACGCCTCGATCATCGTCGGGCCGTTGCCGCGCCGGGCGTTGTCCATCGCAGCCTTGGTGACGGCGTGCACCGCGAGCACGTCGTTGCCGTCGACCCGGATGCCCGGGAAACCGAAGCCCTGCGCGCGCTGGTAGAGCGGCACGCGGGTCTGGCGGACGACGGGCTCGGAGATCGCGTACTGGTTGTTCTGGCAGAAGAACACGATCGGGGCGTTGTACGCCGCCGCGAAGACGAACGACTCGTTCACGTCGCCCTGGCTGCTCGCGCCGTCGCCGAAGAAGGCGATCACCGCCTCGCCGTTGTCGTCGCCGACCTTGCCGTCGTACTTGATGCCCATCGCGTAACCGGCCGCGTGCAGGGTCTGCGCGCCGATCACGATCGTGTACATGTTGAACTTGTACTCGTTCGGGTCCCAGCCACCCTGGTCAACGCCCCGGAACAAGCCGAACGGCATGATCGGGTCGATCCCCCGGGTGTACAGGACGCCGTGCTCCCGGTACGTCGGGAATGCCATGTCCTGCGGGCGCATCGCGCGCCCAGCTCCCACCTGCGCTGCCTCCTGGCCGAGCAGCCCGGCCCACAGGCCCAGCTCGCCCTGGCGCTGGAGTGCGGTCGCCTCGGCGTCCAGTCGACGGACGGTGACGAGGTCGCGGTACAGGCCGCGGAGCTCGTCGTCTGTGAAGTCGACCGTGTAGTCGGGGTGGTCGACGCGGTCACCCTCAGGGGTGAGCAGCTGGACGAACTCCGGCTCGCCGCTCTTGCGGCGTCCGGCTTTCGCCTTGGCGTTGGCCCTCTCGGCCATACGGTTTTCCCTTCTCCCTCGCGAGGTGCGCCGACGCAGGGGTGGCGCGCCGGAGCGTGAACGTCTGCCGCGTGAGACCGGGTGGGCACACGAGGCGGGAGCGCCGGCACGAAAGGCCCGTTTACGCACGGTAGTGCGCCTCGGGCCTCGGTGCCGTCAGGAGCAAGCATCGCACGTCGGTGAGCGCGACCACACTCGCGGATGGCTCTCCGTGTCCGCCGCGCCGCCATAAATCAAACATATCCGGTGGAACGTGTGATAACTCCACATCAGAAAACGGTCAAGTAAGGGATCGCGCACAGCCTGCAATTACGTCATCCTGTACCAGGGAGGACACGAGGGAGGCACGGGGATGAATATCCGCGCGGTCGGGGGACTCGTCGCGGTGGCCACTCTGGCGACCGCGGTCGTGATATCTGCCGGCGCATCGAGTATCGATGAGACCAGGACAAACTCCACAACCACTCCGTACCTGGCCGCAGAGGCGCCCGGTCCGATGGTGATCACGGTCGGGCCGCCGCAGGTCGCCGTGCCGAAGCCGCCGGTGGCCGTCGAGCGGCCGCCGGCCGTCACCGTGCCGGTGCCGCCCCGGGTCGACGGGGCCAAGTCGCGCGCGCGGCCCCCGGCGAAGGTGCCGCCGGTCGTCAGCGTGCCGGTCGTGCAGCTGCCGGAGGGCGCGGTGCCGGTCCAGTCGCCGCCGGTCCGGCAGCCGGTGCGGGTGGATCCGCTCGGTCCGGGGTCGCTGTCGCCGATCGGGTTCGGCGCGCCGACGCTGGTCGAGGGGGTGACCGGGCGCTTGGGCCTGGGGGCTGCTCCGGGTGTTGGCGTCGCTCCGGTGAGCATCCTGGGCGTGGGCGTCACGCCGGGCACCCAGGGCGTCGGCGTCGTTCCGGGGCGCACCCACCTGCGCCTCGGCGCTCATTCAGGCCGCCCTCACCTGGGCGCTGGTGGCACCCACCTCGGTCTGGAGTCGAGCCGGGCCCCGTTGTGCCCTGAGCACGGGCGGCAGGTCAGTCCGCCGCCGACCTGGGACCAGCTTGCGCCGGTGACCCACCGGGCCGGCGGTGCCACCTACCGGGGCGGCGGCACCGGGGTCGGCGCGGTGGATGCGCACCACGTCAGCCCGCCAGCCACCCACCAGGTGGTCCGCGGGTGGCGCGTCGGACCTGCGGGCCGGTGACGCCGACCTGGCGGGTGGGGCCTGGCGAACCACCAGCCGGGGCCCCGCGCATCGGGAGGGCCGCCGGCGGCGGGCTGCTCAGCCCACTACGAGCCGTAACCGGCGGGTCGCGACCCCGATCGTGAGCCGCTGCCCCCACCCCACGGTGAGGTGATCGTCCTCGAGGCCGTCGGCGAACGCCACCAGGCGCTCCGACTCGCCGGTGACCTCGAGGACCCCGGACCCGCTCACCAGTCCCATGGTCAGCTCCGTCCCGGTCCCCGGAGACGGCCACGCCTCGCGGACGAACCACACCAGCTCCGGGTCGACCGGGGCCGGCAGGTCCGGGGCCGCCCAGCGGTCGCCGACGATCGAGGCGCACCAGCCGGTGGCCCCGGTGCCGGTGCTGACCACGATGCCTGAGGACGACTGGCGTTCCGTACCGCCGTCGGGGGTGCGCAGCGCGTAGCGGGCCGACTGGTGGGTGGCGTGGCCGACGTACACCTCGTTGAGGCCGATCAGGGTCTCGCCGTCGTCCAGGGTCGCGCTGACCATCGCCCGGTCCTCGGTGCGCGGCCCGTCCCGGAGCAGCGCCCGCAGCGCGCCGGCCGGGTGCCGGACCAGGACCCCCGGATTGCGGTCAGGCTCCGGGTTCACGCCGATCACGGGCTGGCCGTCGAGGTACTTGGCGACATTCGCGACCAGGCCGTCGGGCCCGACCGCCACCACCACGTCCTCCGGCCCGAACAGGAACCGGGACAGGTCCTCGCGGACCACCCGGCCGCGCCGCCAGTCCACCGGGATCGCCGACCCGACCTTGGTCAGCGCCTTCTGGAGCGCTGCGTGCCGGGCCTCGACCTCGACCAGGTCCCGGCCGCGCTGCTTCAGGAAGTAGGCGGCGGCGCCTCGGGTGCCGTGCCGGCCGAGCAACTCGTCCAGCTCGCTGCGCCGGGATACGACCACGACCCGGGGGTTCATCGCCCGAGGCCCGTCGGGGAGCGGCGGTCCGAGCGCGCAGCGCTCCGGGCCCCGGGCCCGCTCCGGGACCAGCGGTTGTCCGTGCGCGTGGCGCTCCGGGTCATCGGCCGAGGAACTTCGAGACCAGGTCCGGGGTGATCGTGAGCTGCCCGATCTCGGGAAGCTGGCCGGCCAGTTCGCGGACGGCCAGGGCGTGCAGGATCTCCGGGTCCATGTCCCGGTACGCCGCGAGCTTCGCCGCCTCGACCTCCGCCTGGGCCAGCCCGACCACCCGGGTCGCGTCCGCGTTGGCGTCGGCGATCAGCCGGCCCCGCTCGGCCTCCGCGGCGGTGGTCACCCGGCTGGTGTCGGCGGCGGCGAGCGCCACTGCCTTCTCCCGCTCGAGCCTGGCCTGCACCGTGACCAGCTCGGCCGCGGCGTCGGTCTCCGCGCGGCGGCGGGTGTTGGCGCCCTTCTGCTCGATGAGCTGCTGCTCGCGGCGGGCCAGCTCGATCTTGCTCTGCAGTTCGTTCTCCGCGATGGCCCGTTCGCGCTCCACCGCGGTCGCCCGGCGCTCGTACGTCGCGCGGTCGGCCTCGCCCTGCACCGCCTCGCGGGTCGGGGTCTGCAACGCCCGCTCCAGCTCCGGCTCGGGCCGGATGGCCACCACCCGGGCGCTGGCCACGCTCACGCCCAGCTCGGCGAGCCGGGCGTCGTCGGCCAGCGCGGCAGAGATGATCCCGCGGACCCGGCCGACGCCGCTGAGTGCCTCGGTCAGGGTCATGCCGATCAGCAGGTCCAGCGCCGGCTGCTGGGCCAGCTCGGCGAGCACCGTGGCCAGCTGGTCGAGCGGTTGGGCCCGCCACGCGCCGGTCACCGGGTCGATGGAGAAGTCCAGGCGGTTGGCGGCCAGCGCCGGGTCCTTGATCCGGTAGGTGACCGTGGCCTGCACCGTCACGTCGGCGAAGTCGCTGGTCCGCGCATGGAACAGCAGGGGCAGCTCGCGGTCGTCGACCGGCACCTCCGACAACGCCGAGGTCAGCGCGCGGAAGTAGAACGACTGGGACACGCCCTCGTGCCGGACCCTGCCCCGCGAGTGCTGCCGCACCCAGCTGGTGGGCGCGGCGCGCAGGTGTCTCAGGAACCCGAACCTGGAGATGTCAGCCATGGGGCCAGCCTAACGGGGCTGCTGGATCCCGCTCAGTCCTCATAGGATGCGACCCTTTGCAGTGGACCTCCGGCAAGCACAACGTCTACGAGGCCGACGCGGTCAGAGCAGTTCCAGCGCCTTACGCGCGTCCTCGTAGGACCGCAGCTCGGCGCGAACCGGTGCCACCACGTGCTCCTCCGTGACGAGGTCCACGGCCGTGAGCAGCGCGGACGTGGCCCTGCGCTCGGTACGCGCCGCCCCGATCCCCAGCAACGGCCGGGTGACGACCGTGAGCAGAACGCCCGCGAGCAACCCGGCGCCGAGCAGCACAGTAGGCACCGGCACGATGCCCTGCTTCGGCAGTGGCAGGTCGATGCCGAGCGCGCCGAGCCCCAGCCGGGCCAGCAGCCACAGCGCCCCGGCCAGCGCGCACAACGCCAGCAGCCACTGCAGAGCCCCGACGAACCGCCACCACCGGGGGTCGCGCGCCGTGATGGCCGTCGAGCCCACGGCCCGGTCGAGCGCGTCGGACAGGTCGGCCTCGTCGGCCCTGGCCGCCGCGCGCACGCTCGTCGGCCACGGCTCGGGCAGGCCCTGACTGGCCTGGTCGGCGAGGTCCCGGACGGCGAGGGTCGCCGCCGCGCGCCGGGCCGGGGTCGGCGGCGGCACCGATGTGCGGGCCACCGGGTCCAGGTGCAGGCGCTTCAGCGGATCGCGGCGGAACCTGCCCCACCATCGGGTGAGCGGCCAGCCGGTCGCGGCGACCCCCCTTTTCCGGTACGAGGCCCCGGCCGCCCCGGCGACGGCGTCCACCCCGGCGGTGGCGGCCAGGGCGGCGCTGGCCCGGCGTACCAGATGAGGGGTGATCTCCGCCGCAGGCGGCCCCACGAAGGCGCTCAACCTGCCGGCGACGGTGTCCACGTCGGCCCCGAGCCGGCTGGTCGCCGCCCGCTTGCCGGTGACGGCCTTCTCGATCTGGGCGCGCAGCTCCGCCACCCCCTCGCCGGTGACGGTCGAGGCGCCGAGCACCGGCACCGCGCCGAGCCCGTGCTCCTTGAGCAGCCCGCGCAGGTCCTCCAGGCAGGTCCGGGCCCCGTCGGGCGGCAGAGTGTCGACCTTGTTCAGCACCACGACCGTGACGTCGCGGTGCCGGCGGAACCTGCTCAGGTACCGCTCGTGCACCAGGTTGTCCGCGTACTTCTGCGGATCCAGCACCCAGACGACCAGGTCGACGAGGTCCAACAGCCGCTCGGCCTCCTCGCGGTGCGCGGCGGCCGTGGAGTCGAAGTCCGGCAGGTCCAGCAGGATCAGCCCGCGCAGCGCGGCCTGCTCGTCGGCGTCGAGCACCGTCTCCCTGGCGTGCCAGCTCGGCAGCCGCAGCCACTCCAGCAGCTCGCCGGAGCCGGCCGGGCCCCACACGCAGGCCTGGGTCCTGGCAGTGGTCGGCCGGCGCACCCCGACGTCGGACAGCTCCAGGCCGGCGAGGGCGTTGAACATGCTGGACTTGCCGCTGCCGGTCGCCCCGGCGAGCGTCACCACCGTGTGCTCCCGGGACATGTCCAGGCGCTGGCCGGCGCGTTCGAGCACCGCCCGGGCGGGAGCCAGCTCGGCCGCCGGCAGGCGGTCGGCGACCACCTCGACGAACCGGTGCAGCGCCTTGAGCCGCGACGGCAGGGCCACCGGGCGCGGACGGGGCCTCACCGGAGCGTCCCCCACGCCTCGCGGGCCCGGTCGATGTCGTCGGCCAGCGCGCGCAGGTCGCCGGGGACGGCCAGCGGCGGGTCGAGCACGAACCGGGCCCTGTCCTCGGCGTAGAGCGCCTCGACCCTGGCCAGCAGGTCCTTGCGGGCCTTCGCGGCCAGCGTCCGGACCGCCTGGTCGCCGAAGATGGCCTCCAGGATCTTCTGACCGACGACCGTGGTCCCGGCGGCCACGCCGACCTCGGCGCCGGTCGGGATGAAGCTGGTCGCCGTGAACACCGCGATCATGACCAACAAACCCGTGGCGTTCACCGTGTACGCGGCCACCCGCGCCATCCCACGCTTACTCGCCCCCTCCACTCGGACCAGCTCCAGCACCCCGGCCTGCCAGTCCCTGACCAGCCGCTCGGCCTGCGCGGACGTGACCGGATCGGGCTCGGGGGGATCGGGCACCGCCGCGCGGGCCCGGTCCTCCGCCTCCACCCCGGCGGCCGTGATCACGGCGGCCACCCCGCTGGTCAGGGCCTCGCGGAGCGGCTCACCGGCCACCTGGCGGCCGGTGACGGCCGCGGCGAGCCGGTCCCGCCAGCGGCCCACCCTGGCCTGGAGCGCGCGGAGCAGCTCACCCGTGCCGACGAGTTCCTGCCAGCGGGCCAGCACCTCGCCCTTGAGCAACGCGCCGTCGGACAGGTCCTTGCGCACGGTGTCGAGCGCGTCGGCGTACGCGGCGTCGACCGCGTCGTTGACCCGGTCCCGCTCGGCCGCCTGTTCCCCGGAGGCGTCGGCCAGCGTCCGGACCCGGTCGGGGACCGACCTCACCGCGCCGTCCAGGGTCCGGCGGACCACCTCGGCCCGGCTGACCGCGTCGCCGGCCAGCTTCGCGAACCACTCCGACAGTGGCCGGATCACCGCCTCGGGCAGCAGGCCGTGGGAGTCCAGCGTCGTCTCGGAGATCGTGAACAGCTGCTCCTCGTCCAGGCCGTGCTCGGCGAGCAGCTCCTCGAAATGCGCGGTCACCTCGGCCTCCGCGCCGGGCGGCACCCGGTCCATCACCAGGGCGAGTGCGACGTCGCGCTCCTTCGCCGCGTGCAGGAACTCCCAGGGCACCGCGTCGGAGTACCGCGCGGCGGTCGTCACGAACAGCCACAGGTCGGCGGCGGCGAACAGCTGCGAGGCCAGTTCGCGGTTGGAGGCGACCAGCGAGTCGATGTCGGGCGCGTCGATGAACGCCAGCCCCGGGGTGAGCCCGGTGGCCGTGACCAGGTGGATGTTGGCCGCAGGGTTGGGCCGTTCGTCCTCGTCCCGGATCGCCCGGAACATCCCGGTGTCCATCCCCGTCGCCCGGGACATCCTCGGCAGGATATGGAAGCCCCGGAACCACTGGCTGTCGGCGGGGTGGCTCACGAGCACCGGGGAACGGGTGGTCGGGCGCAGCACCCCCGCGGCGCTCACCGGGGCCCGGACCAGGCTGTTGATCAGGGTCGACTTGCCGGCGCCGGTCGAGCCGCCGACCACCACCAGGACCGGGGCGTCGAGCCGGGCGAGCCGGGGCAGCAGGTAGTCGTCGAGCTGTTCGGACAGGTCGTGCGCGACGGTGCGGGCGTGGCCGGCACCGGGAGTCTGGAGGGGAAAGCGGGCACCACGGACCGCGCCCCGCAGCTCTGTCAGCGTGGCCCCGAGCTGGTCTGCGCCCGTCACAGCCTCATCTTCCGCGTCGATGTGCCTCGTTCATACCCTGTTTCACCGAAATCACGGTATCCGATCTTGCCAAGTTGCGTCGGTGTGACTCAACTCTGGTTTGACAGTGGGCGATCGTCTGGCAATATTGAGTCCGGTTCACTCAACTCGGGAGGCACATCAACATGGCACGTGCGGTCGGAATCGACCTCGGAACGACGAACTCATGCATGAGCGTTCTGGAGGGCGGCGAGCCCACAGTGATCGCCAACGCTGAAGGGTCGAGGACGACCCCGTCCATCGTGGCGTTCGCGAAGAACGGTGAAGTTCTCGTCGGCGAGGTAGCTAAGCGTCAGGCCGTCACCAACCCGGACCGGACGATCCGCTCCGTCAAGCGGCACGTCGGTACGGACTGGAAAGTCGACATCGACGGCAAGCCCTACACCGCCCAGGAGATCTCCGCCCGGGTGCTGATGAAGCTCAAGCGCGACGCCGAGGCGTACCTCGGGGAGCCGGTCACGGACGCGGTCATCACCGTCCCGGCCTACTTCAACGACGCCCAGCGCCAGGCCACCAAGGAGGCCGGTGAGATCGCGGGCTTCAACGTCCTGCGGATCGTCAACGAGCCCACCGCGGCGGCGCTCGCGTACGGCATGGACAAGCACGACGAGATCATCCTCGTCTTCGACCTCGGCGGCGGCACCTTCGACGTGTCCCTCCTCGAGGTCGGCGACGGCGTGGTCGAGGTCAAGTCGACCGCCGGTGACAACCACCTCGGCGGCGACGACTGGGACGAGCGGATCATCGCGCACCTGATCAAGACCTTCCAGGGTCAGCACGGCATCGACCTGGGCAAGGACAAGATGGCCCGCCAGCGGCTGCAGGAAGCCGCGGAGAAAGCCAAGATCGAGCTGTCGGCGACCCCGCAGACCGGGATCAACCTGCCGTACATCACGGCCGGCCCCGACGGCCCGCTGCACCTCGACGTGACCCTGACCCGGGCCGAGTTCCAGCGCATGACGCAGGACCTGCTCGACCGGTGCAAGGCCCCGTTCCAGGCCGCGATCAAGGACGCCGGCATCCCGCTGGCGAAGATCGACCACGTGATCCTCGTGGGCGGCTCGACCCGGATGCCCGCCGTCACCGAGCTCGTCAAGGAGCTGACCGGCGGCAAGGAGCCCAACAAGGGCGTCAACCCGGACGAGGTCGTCGCCGTCGGCGCCGCGCTGCAGGCCGGCGTGCTCAAGGGCGAGGTCAAGGACGTCCTCCTGCTCGACGTGACCCCGCTGTCGCTGGGCATCGAGACCAAGGGCGGCATCTTCACCAAGCTCATCGAGCGCAACACCACGATCCCGACCAAGCGCTCGGAGATCTTCACGACGGCCGCCGACAACCAGCCGTCCGTGCTGATCCAGGTGTTCCAGGGCGAGCGCGAGATCGCGGCGTACAACAAGGCGCTGGGCACCTTCGAGCTCACCGGTCTGCCGCCGGCCCCGCGCGGCGTGCCGCAGGTCGAGGTCACGTTCGACATCGACGCCAACGGCATCGTGAACGTGCACGCGAAGGACCTGGGCACCGGCAAGGAGCAGAAGATGACGATCTCCGGCGGCTCCGCGCTGCCGAAGGACGACATCGAGCGGATGATGCGCGACGCGCAGGAGCACGCCGACCAGGACAAGAAGCTCCGCGACGACGCGGAGAGCCGCAACCTGGCCGACTCGCTCGTCTTCCAGACCGAGAAGTTCGTCGCCGAGAACGGCGACAAGATCCCGGAGGACAAGAAGACCGAGATCAACGACGCGCTCGGCGAGCTCAAGGGCGTCCTCGGCGGCACGGACATCGACGCCATCAAGGCGGCGACCGAGAAGCTGTCGAAGGTCTCCCAGGAGGCCGGCTCCGCGATGTACGCGGCGAGCCAGGCCGCCGGCGAGGCCGGCCCCGGCGCGGGCGCGCCGAACGACGCGCCGAACGCCAACGCGCAGGGTGAGGACGTCGTCGACGCCGAGGTCATCGACGACGAGAAGAAGAAGTGATGGCGGCCTCGCCCACCGGCGGGGACCGCCAGGAGGATGAGCCGGTCGTGATCCGCGACAAGCGCAGGATCTCCGCGGACGGCGCTCCGGCGCCGGCCGCGGAGGCCCCCGCCGTCGAGATCGTGGAGGAGGACTCCACGCAGGACGCCCTCGACGAGCTCACCCGGGATCTCCAGCGGGTCACCGCCGAGTACGCGAACTACCGCAAGCGCGTCGACCGCGACCGCGGCGTCGTCGCTGAGCAGGCCACCGGTGCGGTGCTCGCCGCCCTGTTGCCGATCCTCGACGACCTCGACCGGGCGCGCGAGCACGGCGACCTCGTCGGGCCGTTCGGCACGATGTCGGAGCAGCTGGCCCAGGCGGTGGCGAAGTTCGGGCTGGTCGGCTTCGGCGAGAAGGGCGACCCGTTCGACCCGAAGCTGCACGAGGCCGTCGCGCACTTCACCTCGCCGGACGTCACCGAAGCGACCTGTGTGGACGTGATGCGCCGGGGCTACCTGCTCGGCGAGAAGCTCCTACGGCCGGCGATGGTGGCCGTCGGGGAGCCCGCCGCCGAAGAAGACACCGCGGAATAGTGACGGAGGGAGGCGCTCGATGAGTTCGAAGGACTGGCTGGAGAAGGACTTCTACGCAGTACTCGGGGTGTCAAAGAGCGCCTCCGCCGACGAGATCAAGAAGGCGTACCGGACGCTGGCCCGGTCACTGCACCCGGACCACAACCCGGGCAACGCGGAGGCCGAGGACCGATTCAAGTCCGTGTCGGAGGCGTATGACGTGCTCTCCGACGACGCCAAGCGCAAGGAGTACGACGAGCTGCGCTCCCTGTTCGGCAGCGGGGCGTTCCGGGGCGGCGGGCCCGGCCCGCGCGGCCCGCAGGACTTCGGCAACTTCACCGGCGGCGGCAACAGCGGCTTCGGCGACCTGTTCGGCAACCTGTTCGGCGGCGGGGCCGCCCGGCGGCGGACCGGCCCGGCCCGGGGCCGCGACGTCGAGGCCGAGCTGATGTTGGACTTCGACAGCGCGGCGCTCGGCGCGACCCTGCCACTGACCCTGCGCTCGCCGGGGACGTGCGACGTCTGCCACGGCAGCGGCGCGAAGCCCGGCACCACCCCGCGGACCTGCCCCACGTGCGGCGGGCGCGGCCTGGTGACCCGGGCGGAGGGCGCGTTCAGCATGAGCGAGCCCTGCCGGGACTGTCAGGGCGTCGGTTCGATCGTGGACGAGAAGGACCGGTGCACCGAGTGCGGCGGCACCGGCGGCGTGACGAAGGCCCGCACGCTCAACGTCCGGATCCCGGCCGGGGTGGCCGACGGGCAGAAGATCCGACTGAAGGAGCGCGGCGAGCCCGGCGAACGGGGCGGCGCGCCCGGCGACCTGTATGTGCTGATCCGGGTCCGTCCGCACGACGTGTTCGGCCGGATGGGCGACGATCTGCTGCTGACCGTGCCGGTGACCTTCCCGGAGGCGGCCCTGGGCACCGAGTTGCGGGTGCCGACCCTGGACGGCGGGGTGACCGTGCGCCTGGCACCGGGCACCCGGAGCGGCCGGACCCTGCGGGTGCGCGGCAAGGGCATCCGGCGCAGGGACGGCTCGGCGGGCGACCTGCTGGTCACCGTCGAGGTCGATGTGCCGAAGGACGTCTCCGAGGAGGCGCGCAAGGCACTCGCGGAGTTCGCGGCGGCCACACCGTCGGCGGACCGGAGCAAGGTGGATGCTGAGGTGCGACGGCGGGAGCGGTCATGAACGCCCATGCGAAAATCCTGATCATCTCCGTCGCGGCGCGGCTGGCGGGGATGCACCCCCAGACCCTCCGGCAGTACGACCGGCTGGGGCTGGTCGAGGCAGGGCGCGCGCCCGGCGGTGGCCGGCGGTACAGCGCGCGGGACGTGGACGTGCTCCGCGAGGTCCAGCGGCTCAGCCAGGAAGAGGGCGTGAATCTCGCCGGCATCAAGCGGATCATCGACCTGGAGAACCTGGTCGACGAGCTGCGGCACCGGCTGGCGGCGACCGAGGCCGCGCTGGCCGAGTCGGAGCGGCGCGCGGCGGAGTTCGCGGCGTTGCATCCTGGGTTCGCGCGCCGGGCGGTGGTGCCCAGCCACGAGACGGCGCTGGTCGTCTGGCGGCCGAGACGGTCCCCGGAATCACGGTAGCGCCCGGCTATTCAGAGTTATACTCATGAGTGCTGGCAAATCGGGCAATACGGCCTGAAGCCGGTATCAGGGGGGTAGCAGATGGGCATCTTTGACGACATCAAGAAGAAGGTCGAGGACGTGGTGGGCGGCGCCAAGGACAAGGCTGCCGAAGCTACGGACAACGCCCAGGACCAGACCGGCGACATGAAGGACAAGGCCGGTGGCGCCATGGGCAACATGGCCGGCAAAGCTGGCGAGATGATCGACAAGGGCGCCAACATGGCGGACGAGAAGACTGGTGGGAAGTACTCGGACCAGATCAACAAGGGTGCCGAGACCGCCAAGGACGCCATCAACAAGATGGGCAACAAGGACAAGTAGATGTCCGGTGCCTAGAGCACCGGAACCCCACCCAGGAGTGGGGGTTACGCCGACGTCGTCATGACTCGGCGTCGGGCGGGGCCGTTCGAGGCCTCGCCCGCTCTCGTGGCTGGCCCACGCGTACCCGTCATGGATTTTGTGGATTTTCCTCATGTTTTCCGTGGATCGGCCTACGGTCGAAGGGTCAGTGGACTCCACGAGCGGGGGGTGACTCACGATGTTGGGTGAACTGGTGGGAGAGGAATTCGGCCAGACAACGGGTACCCGGGTCCTGCGCTCCGTCAACGGCGGACCGCCCACGCTGGAGATCTCGTTCCAGGCTTCCGGCACGCTGCTGGACGCGCCGGCGATGGACATGGGCACCTACACCGCGGAGCTGCGGCCGAACGGGACGATCCTCGGCCACGGCCAGGGCGTGGTCAGCACCCCGGACGGCGACATGCTCACCTGGACGGCGTTCGGGGTGGGGCAGCAGGCCAACGGGGTGACCCAGTACCGGGGCAGCGTGGTCTACGAGACCGGGGCGTCGAGGTTCGCGCGGCTCAACGGCCTGTGCTGCGCGTTCGAGTACGAGGTCGACGACAGCGGCAAGACCACCGGACGATGGTGGGAGTGGAAGTAGGCCCGGTAGGTCCGGCCCGGTCAGGTCAGGAGGCGGCGGGGCTTGCGGACCAGGCCGCCCTGGCACCAGTCGGCGTAGTCGAACAGGTCCGGGTTGTTGATCAGGGCCTGCGCGTTGGCCGCCCACATCCGCAGCTGCTCGTCGGACTCGGAGCCGGCGCGGTCGATCAGCTTCTTGAGCTTGCGCTTCGGGTGCGCGCGGAAGTCGGTGCGCACGGCGTCGGCGGTGTAGATGTACAGGCAGTGCAGCGCGAACCGGCGCGCCGGGCACTGACCGTCGGCGGCCAGCTCGTAGAGCGTCGGGATCAGCGAGTCCTGGGCGACCAGGAGGTCCCAGTCGGGCGGCAGGCCGGCGAGCGACACCGAGTCCGGGTGGTAGGCCCACTCGCGCATCTCCGCGCCGGTCGGGTCGACCGGGTTCGCGAAGCCGTGGAATGTGGCCTGCTCGTTCACGATTCCCCCTCTCCGAAAACACCAGTCAGCGGCGACAACTTAGCCGGATCGCGGGGGGCGAGGCTATCCCCCGCGCGGTGATGATGATGATTGTCTGAGGGGGAATAGTGCCAGATCAGGAGATTTCAGGTCGCCAACGCTGGTGCCGCGTGCCCGAATCGTTACCGCGCAGCAACTCCAGACGCGGTTTCGGGCCGTCGGTTCGCCCGGTCTGCGGCTTTCGGCTCCCCGCCCGGTAGGGTGCCGGCCAGGTGACCCTGTGGTCCTGTTCCGCCGCCGCGTGCAGGGTCCAGTGCGGGTCGTAGAGGTGCGCCCGGCCGATCGCGCACAGGTCGGCACGGCCCGCGAGCAGGATCGAGTTCACGTCGTCGTAGGACGAGATGGCTCCGACGGCGATCACGGCCGGCCCCGGCACCGAGTTGCGGATCTTGTCGGCGTACGGCGTCTGGTACGACCGGCCGTACGCCGGCCGCTCCGCCGCGAGCACCTGTCCGGTCGACACGTCGATCGCGTCCACCCCGTGCTCGGCGAACGCCCGGGCGATCCGGACCGCCTCGTCGGCGTCCACCCCGCCGGCGTGCCAGTCGGTCGCGGAGATCCGGACGGACATCGGCTTCTCGCCCGGCCAGACGGCGCGGACCGCGTCGAAGACCTCGAGCGGGAACTTCAGCCGGTCGGTGCCGTAGGAGTCCGTGCGCTGGTTGGCCAGCGGGGACAGGAACGACGACAGCAGGTAGCCGTGCGCGCAGTGCAGTTCGAGCAGGTCGAAGCCCGCCCGGTCGGCGCGCGCGGCGGCGGTGACGAACTCCGCCGTGATCGCGTCGAGGTCCGCCCTGGTCAGTTCGCGCGGGACGGCGCTTCCGGGGCCGTACGGCAGCGGTGACGGGCCGACGACCTCCCAGTTGTCCTCCGGGAGCGGCTCGTCCATCCCCTCCCACATGAGCCTCGTGGAGCCCTTGCGGCCGGAGTGCCCCAGCTGGACGCCGATCCGCGCCCCGTTGTCGTGGGCGAACCGGACGATCCTGGCCCAGGCGTCGGCCTGCTCGTCGGTGTACAGCCCGGTGCAGCCGAGGGTGATCCGGCCCGGCTCGGACACGCACACCATCTCGGTCATCACCAGGCCGGCCCCGCCCAGGGCCCTGGCCCCGAGGTGCACCAGGTGGAAGTCGTTGGGCATGCCGTCGACGGCCGAGTACATGTCCATCGGCGAGACGATGATCCGGTTGGGCAGCTCCAGCCCGCGCAGCCGGAACGGCTCGAACATCGGCGGGGTGCCGCTGGCCTGCACCCGGGCCACGAACTCCGGATCGCGCAGCCTCAGGTTGTCGTACGTGATCCGCCGCGACCGGGTGAGCAGGTTGAACGCGAACCGCAGCGGCTCCTGGCCCACGTAGTCGGCGAGGTTCTCGAACCAGTCGAGACTGGCCCTGGCCGCGCGCTGGGTGGAGACGACGACGGGTTTGCGCTCCACCTCGTACGCGGTCAGCGCCAGGTCCAGGTCCGGCTGCTCGGCCAGGCACGCCGCCAGGGCCAGCGCGTCCTCCATGGCGAGCTTCGTCCCGGAGCCGATCGAGAAGTGCGCGGTGTGCGCGGCGTCCCCGAGCAGCACCACGTTCTGGTACTGCCAGCGCTCGCAGGCCACGGTCGTGAAGTCGATCCACCGAGAGTTGTTGCTGACCAGCTTGTGTCCGCCGAGCAGGTCGGCGAACAGTGCGCCGATCCGCTCGATCGCGTTCTCGTCGGTGAACCCGGCCCGGGCCCACACGTCCGACCGCATCTCGATGATCAGGGTGGAGCCGTGCGCGTCGTACGGGTACGCGTGCGCCTGCATCACGCCGAACTCGGTCTCCAGCACGTCGAACGTGAACGCGTCGAAGACCTTGTCGGTGCCGAGCCAGATGTAGCGGCAGTCGCCGGTCTCGTACCTCGGCCTGAACTCCTCGGCGAGGGCTCTGCGGGTGGCGGAGTGGACGCCGTCGGAGGCGACGACCAGGTCGTAGGCGGCGTGGTCGCCCGGGAACTCCGTGCTGTGGTGCAGCACGACGCCCAGGTCCCGGCAGCGCTCGACCAGCAGGTTCAGCAGCCGGCGACGGCTGACCGCCGCGAAGCCGTGGCCGCCGGAGGTGATGACCTCGCCCCGGTACCGCACGTCGATGTCGTCCCAGCGGGCGAACTCGCTGGCCAGGGACGCGTAGAACGCCGGGTCGGCCGTCTCGATGCCGCTGAGGGTTTCGTCGGAGAACACGACACCGAACCCGAAGGTGTCGTCGGGGGCGTTGCGCTCCCAGACCGTGATCTCCCGGGTGGGGTCGAGCTGTTTGGCGAGCGCGGCGAAGTAGAGCCCGCCGGGGCCGCCGCCGATGACCGCGATACGCACCCCACGAGGTTATGCTGTCTTCGCGACGATCGTCAACGCTGCGACATGCACATCATCGGGCGGGACCCGGGTCGAAGGAGGAGCGGCTGTGCGGAAAGTGCTGGTCACAGGCGGAAACGGCGGAATCGGACGCGCGGTGTGCGCGGCATTCGAGGCGCTCGGTGACACGGTCCTGTCCGCCGACCTGCCCGAACACGACGTCCGTGACCGGGCGGGGGTGGCCGCGCTGATGGCCGACTTCCGACCCAATGTGCTGATCGCGCTGGCCGGGGGGTCGTTGGGGACGCCGCGGGACGAGTACACGGAAGACGATCTTGATCTGGTTCTCGACGTCAACGTCAAGGGCACCCTGCATTGCGTGCGCGAGGCCGCCCGGCACATGTCCCCGGGGGACGCGATCGTCACCTGCTCCTCGATCGGCGGCCGGCAGCCCTCGCCGGTGACCGGCGCGCCCTACGCCGCCGCCAAGGCCGCGATCGGCGGGCTGACCAGGAAGTTCGCCCGGGACCTCGGGCCGCGCGGCATCCGGGTCAACGCCGTCGCGCCCGGGTTGTTCCTCACCGGCCGGCTGCAGGGCATGTTCGACGGCCTGAGCGACCGCGAGCGATCCGACGTGCTCGACGCGATCGCGCTCGGCCGGATGCCGGAGCTCCGCGAGATCGTCGACCCGATCGTCTTCCTCGCCAGCGACGCCGCCAGCTACATCACCGGCATCACCCTGGACGTCAACGGCGGCCGCTACCTCCCCCTCTAGGGCGCGCTCTTCATGAAGATCACACAGATCTGACGGTTACGCCGCGTCTCTGCTCCGGCAGCGGCGGCCCTCCTCGGGGCAGTCCCCGGACGGGCCGCCGGGGTAGGCTCGCCCGCCGTGACCCTCTTTGATGATCTCTACGAAAAGGGCCGGACGGCCGTCCTCGCCGGCCAGCACTACACCGAGACCCCGCCGGTCGACGGCGGCCCGGCCTGGGGCCTGTCCGTCGTGGTCCGCCCCTCGCCCACCCTCGCCGCCCGGATGGCCGCGGTCGCAGCGGAAGCCCTCACCCTGGCCGGCCCCGGCCACTGGCCCACCGGCAACGCCCACTCCTCACACTTCACGCTGCGCTGCCTGGAGACGTACCGCACCGGCGTCCCGGCCAGCGACCCCATGGTCGGCCGGGTCGGCGACGCGCTCCGCAAGGCCGTCGTGGGCCTGCGCCCCTTCCGGCTGGAGGTCACCGGGCTGACCCTGACCCCGGGCAGCGTGATGGCCTGCGCCGAGGCCGACGGCGACACCGCCGAGCTGCTCAAGGACCGGCTCGGCGAGGCCCTGGGCGCCGACGGGCACTACGAGGCGGGATTCCGCCGTGCCATCTGGTACGCGAACCTGGTGCACTTCGCCGCGCCGATCGCCGAGCCGGCGTGCCTCGTGGACTGGGTCGGCGAACGACGGCGGCTCCACCTCGGCGAGGTTCTGATCACCGAGGTGGAGCTGCTGCGCTGGGATGACGACGGGTCCCAGATGGTGCCGGCCGTGTTCGAGGCCGTACCTCTCAGCTGAGCGCCTCAGGAATCACCCGCGTCCCACCCTGATTCGCCCATCGGGGGTTTCCCTGGGGCAATATGAGGGCGTGGATCTGGCCTACCTGCGCGCGAACCCGCACCTGCTGCTCACGTTCATGACGCACCAGCGGCTGCGTACCACCCCCGTCGCGGGGGGCTCGATCTGCTCGGCGGAGCGGATCACGCTCGACGACGGGACGGACCTGCTGCTCAAGACCTGGCCGGGCGGCGTGTCCGGGTCGCCCACCGAGGAGCGGCGGTCCGCGCCGCCGGGGCTGTTCGCCGCCGAGGCGCGCGGGCTGCGCTGGCTCCGGGACGGCTCCGGGGTGTCGGTGCCCGAGCTGATCGCCGCGACCGACGAGCTGTTGCTGATGGAGTGGATCGAGCACGGCAAGCCGACCCCGGCGGCGGCCGAGCGGTTCGGCCGAGAGCTGGCCGCGACCCACAGGGCCGGCGCGCCGACGTTCGGGGCAGCCGACGACGGGTATCTGGGCAACCTCGCCCTGGACAACACGCCGGGGGAGGACTGGGCCCCCTGGTACCTGGAGCGCCGGATCCTGCCGTACCTGCGGCTGTCCGTGGACAACGGCGCGTTCGACCCCACGGACGCCGCCCGGATCGCCGGGATCTGGATCGAGGCCCCCGACGAGCCACCGGCGCGGCTGCACGGCGACCTGTGGCCCGGCAACATCATCTGGGGCGCTGACGACACCCCGTGGCTGGTCGACCCGGCCGCGTACGGCGGGCACCGCGAATCCGACCTGGCCACGCTGTTCCTGTTCGGCGGGGCCCCGCACCTGGAGACCATCCTCGCCAGCTACCACGAGGCCTGGCCGCTGGCCGACGGCTGGCGGGACCGGATCGCACTGCACCAACTGCACCTGCTCCTCGCGCACACGGCACTGTTCGGCGTGAAATATCGCTCCGCGGTGCTGCGCGCTACCCGCCAGTACATGTAGCGTCTGGCGCCATGGACAAGCGGCTCACCGACCTCGCGCTCGGCGTCACCGTGGCCGCGACGGCCAGCGTCGGCACCCGGGTGATCATGCAGGCCTCGACCACCCGCTGGGTCGACGGGCTCAAGGAACCGCTGATCGGGATACTGGTCGGCGTCGTGGCGGGCGCGTGGCTGGCGAAACGCGGCTGGGCGAGGTGGGCCGTCATGGCCGGGCTCGGGGTGACCGCCGCGGTGCTGCTGGGGAACGCGTACACGAATGTCGAGTTCTTCGGGCAGCTGGTCGTGCACGGCCTGCCCTTCCTCGCCGCCGCAGTCGCCTTCGGGGCGGTTCTCACCCATGCCGTCGCCCCGTTCCCCAAGACCCGCAGGCCGAGGGCCGCAGTGCTCGCCGCGTGCTGGGCCGGCGCGGTCTTCTGCACCGGGCTGGCCGGCGCGTGGCTGGAAGCCAACGTCAACGACAAGCTGTTCCTCTGGATCGCCGTGCTCGGCTTCCTGACCAGCCTGGTCCCGTCGCCCTTCGAGAACGTGAAGAAGCGGCCGGTGGACCCGGGGGCCGGTCAGCTCCTGGTCCTGCTCGGCGGGCTAGCGGTGTTCGCGGCTGTCGGCCCGCTGCTCCAGCCCCTTCGTCCGACCACGCCGACCGACCTCATGATCTTGTATCTGGCACTGGCGGCCCTCGCCGGCTACGCCCTCTACGCGTCGATCCGCAGCCGGGGCCCGCTGCTCGCCGGGGTCGCGCTGCTCGGTGTCGTCGTGGTGGGCACGAGCGTCCAGCTCACGGTTCAGTTGCAGGGAATCAGGATCGGCCCGGCGTTCGCCGTGGCCGGGGCGGTCGGGCTCGTGGTGGCGGTGGCCGCGGTGCTGGCCCCCGACCGGATCCGTCGCCCGCTGCTCATGATCGGCCCGGCCGTCACCCTCCTCGGACTGCTGGGCACGCTCGACGTCGGCGGCAAGCCCCGGTTCGCGCTCTGGTCGATCATCGCGGTCGCCATCGGGGCCGCCGCCACCGTGGGCGCCGGGCTGCGCGAGGTCAACCGGACCACGGCGGTGCTCACCGGTGGACTGCTGGTCAGCGCCATCGCGATCGGCGTGAAACTCGCCCACGGCATCCGGGTGCTCAGCGTGCTGACCGGGGGCACGCCTGGCGGCGTGCTGATGCACTGGTTCATCCCGTGCGTGGTCGTGCTCGCCGTGACCGGGTACGTGGGGTACCAGGCGCGCCGGGGATAGAGCCGGCCGGATCCGGTGATCTATGGTCGGTCCCGGGCCCGCGACGACGGAGTGCGGCCTGAGTCCGGTCCAGTCGGCCCCCGAGGAAGGTTTCACGTGAAACGCATCAATCCAGCGGAGCTGGCCACGCCGAGCGGCTTCGCGCACGCGGTCGTGGGGACCGGCACGATGGTCTTCCTCGCCGGCCAGACCGCCCTCGACAAGGAGGGCCGGATCGTGCCCGGCGGGATCGTCGAACAGTTCGAGCAGGCGCTCGGCAACCTGCTGACCGCGTTGGCGGCGGCCGGTGGGCGGCCCGACCAGCTGGCCAAGGTGACGATCTACATCGTGGACGTCGAGGACTACCGGGCGCACGCGCGGGAACTCGGGCGGGTGTGGAAGCGGCTCGCGGGGCAGGAGTACCCGGCGGCCGCCGGGATCGGGATCGCGCGGCTGTGGGATGTCGAGGCGTTGGTGGAGATCGAGGGAATCGCCGTTCTGTAGCGGGGTGCCGTGGGCGACACCCCTCAGGACTGCAACGCCCCGCCGTCCACGTTCAACGCCTGCCCGGTGACGGCCCCGTTCGAAACGCAGTACAGCACCGCGGCCGACACCTCCTCCACCGTGATCAACTTCCCGGTGGGCTGCTTGCGGGCCAGGATCTCGCGGGCCTCCGCCGCCGAGCGCCCCGTCTTCGCCACGATCGCCGCCACCGACTGGTCCGTCATCGGGGTGTCCACATACCCGGGGCACACGGCGTTCACCGTCACCCCGGTCCTGGCCAGCTCCGCCGCCGCAGACCGGACCAGCCCGAGCACCCCGTGCTTCGCCGCCGTGTACGCCGCGATGTACGGCTCCCCGACCTTGCTGGCGACGGACGCGATCACGACGATCCGGCCGTACCCCCCGTCGACCATGGCCGGGACCGCGCGCCGGACGCAGCGGAACGGCGCGGTCAGGTTGAGGTCGAGCATCGCCTGCCAGTCCTCGTCGGTGATCTTCGCCAGGGGCGAGGAACTGGCCCCGCCGGCATTGGCGACCAGGATCTCCACCGGCCCGAACTCCTTCTCGACCTGCGCGAACACGCCCTCGATCCCGTCGGCGGAGGTGATGTCCGCCGGGATCGCCAGCGTCGGCCCAGGGCACAGCGCGGCGGTCCCGGCCAGTTCTGCGGCGTTCCGCGCGGTCAGGGCGACGCTGTGACCGGCGGTGGACAGCGCGACGGCGACCGCGCGGCCGATGCCGCGCCCAGCACCGGTAACCAGACAGCTCGACATGGCATCACCTTAGCCAGACAGAGTTGAGTCGGATAGGCTCAACCTCATGAACGCTGAGCGCCTGACCACCAAGAGCCGCGAGGTCATCTCCGCAGCCGTCTCCGACGCCACCCAGCGGGGCCACGCGATCGTCGAGCCCTGGCACCTGCTGCTGGCCCTGCTCGACACCGGCGGCTCGACCGCGCCAGCCCTGCTCCGGGCGGTCGGCGCCAACGGGGCCGACGTCCGCCGCGCCGCGGCCCGGGCCCTGGAGCGGATGCCGTCGGCGCACGGCACGACGGTCGCCGAGCCGAGCCTGTCCCGCGAGGTGGTCAACGCGCTCAACGCCGCGGAGCACGTGGCCCAGCCGCTGGGGGACGAGTACATCTCGACGGAGCACCTGCTCGCCGGGCTGGCCCAGCTCGGGGGCGACGTGTCGGCGACGCTCAAGGGCGCCGGGGCCAACGCCGAGCAGCTGATCGCAGCGTTCCCGCAGATCAGGGGCGGTGACCGTCGGGTGACGTCGAGCGACCCGGAACAGACGTTCCAGGCACTGGAGAAGTACGGGCTGGATCTGACCGCCAAGGCCCGCGACGGCAAGGTGGACCCGGTCATCGGGCGGGACGCGGAGATCCGGCGCGTGATCCAGGTGTTGTCGCGGCGTACCAAGAACAATCCGGTGCTGATCGGCGAGCCCGGGGTGGGGAAGACCGCGATCGTCGAGGGGCTGGCGCAGCGGATCGTGGCCGGGGACGTGCCCGACAGCCTGAAGGACAAGCGGCTCGTGTCGCTGGACCTGGGCGCGATGGTCGCCGGCGCGTCCTACCGTGGCCAGTTCGAGGAGCGGTTGAAGTCCGTCCTGGAGGAGATCAAGTCGAGCGACGGCCAGGTGATCACGTTCCTGGACGAGCTGCACACCGTCGTCGGGGCAGGCAAGGCCGAGGGCTCGATGGACGCCGGCAACATGCTCAAGCCGATGCTGGCCCGTGGTGAGCTGCGGATGGTCGGCGCGACGACGCTCGATGAATACCGGGAGCACATCGAGAAGGACCCGGCCCTGGAGCGTCGCTTCCAGCCGGTGGTGGTCGGCGAGCCCAGCCCGGAGGACACGATCGGCATCCTGCGGGGGCTGAAAGAGCGCTACGAAGTGCACCACGGGGTACGGATCACCGACGCCGCCCTGGTCGCGGCGGCGACGCTGTCCGACCGGTACATCGCGGACCGGTTCCTGCCGGACAAGGCCATCGACCTAGTGGACGAGGCGGCGTCCCGGCTCCGGATGGAGATCGACTCGTTGCCGGTCGAGGTGGACGAGATCGAGCGGATCGTCCGCCGGCTGGAGATCGAGGAGATGGCGCTGGCCAAGGAGCCCGACGTCGCCTCCGCCGAGCGCCTGGAACGGCTGCGCCAGGAGCTGGCCGACCGACGCGAACAGCTCGCGGTGCTGTCCGACCGGTGGCGCAACGAGAAGGCGCACATCACGGCCATCTCCGAGGCCAAGCAGGAGCTGGAGGACCTGCGGGCCGCCGCCGACCGGGCCGAGCGCGACGCCGACCTGGGCCGCGCCGCCGAGTTGCGGTACGGCCGGATCCCGGCCCTGGAGGCCGAGCTCGTCGAGGCGGAACGCCAGCTGGCCGTTCTGCAGAGCGACGGCGCGATGCTCAAGGAGGAGGTCTCCGCCGACGACATCGCCGAGGTGATCGAGGCGTGGACGGGTATTCCCGCCGGCCGGATGCTGGAGGGCGAGACCGCGAAGCTGCTCCGGATGGAGGAGTCGCTCACCGAACGGGTCGTGGGCCAGCCGGAGGCGATCCGCGCGGTCAGCGACGCGGTCCGCCGGGCCCGGGCCGGGATCGCCGACCCCGACCGGCCGACCGGCAGCTTCCTGTTCCTCGGCCCGACGGGCGTCGGCAAGACCGAGCTGGCCAAGGCCCTCGCAGGGTTCCTGTTCGACGACGAGCGGGCGATGATCCGGATCGACATGAGCGAGTACGCGGAGAAGCACTCCGTCGCCCGCCTTGTCGGAGCGCCCCCCGGCTACGTGGGCTACGAGTCCGGCGGCCAGCTCACCGAGGCCGTCCGCCGCCGCCCCTACAGCGTCGTGCTCCTCGACGAGGTGGAGAAGGCGCACCCGGACGTGTTCGACGTGCTGCTCCAGGTGCTCGACGACGGCCGGCTCACCGACGGCCAGGGCCGCACGGTGGACTTCCGCAACACGATCCTGGTGCTGACGTCCAACCTGGGCTCGCACGCGATCGCCGACCCGACGCTGTCCGAGGAGCAGCGGAAAGCTGAGGTGATGGCGGCGGTCCGGACGTCCTTCAAGCCGGAGTTCGTCAACCGGCTCGACGACATCGTGGTGTTCCACGCGTTGAGCCTGGCCGAGCTGAAGTCGATCGTGGACATCCAGCTCGACGTGCTGGCCCGGCGGCTCGCGGACCGGCGGCTGACCCTGGAGGTGTCGGAGGGCGCCCGGACCTGGCTGGCGGAGCACGGCTTCGACCCGCTGTACGGGGCGCGTCCGCTGCGCCGCCTCGTGCAGTCCTCGATCGGCGACCAGTTGGCCAGGGCGCTGCTCGGCGGCGAGCTGCGCGACGGCGACCGGGTGCTCGTGGACGCCACGGCCAACGGTCTGCAGGTCACGCGGGGATAACGTCCTACTGCTGGGGAAGGAGGGCGTCTCGTTCCCCAGCGGGACCCATCCGTCGTACGAGTCCTTTACGGTTCACCTATGACTCAGTTTCCTTCGCAGCCGCCGGCTCAGCCCGCGCGTCAGCGGCCCAGCGTCGTCACGGCCGCGTCCGGACTGTTGGCGATCGTCGCCCTCCTGATCCTGATCTACGCGGTGGTCAGCCTCGTCGGCCAGAACGACGAGTTCAAGGCCGCAGCCGATGAGTACTACAAGTCGATGCCCGGCGGCGGCGGCCCCATGAAGAACTTCCAGCAGATCGGCGGCGTCGTCGGCGTCGTCATCAACGCCGTCATCGCGCTCGGCTTCGTCGCGCTGGCGTTCTACACCTCGCAGGGCAAGCAGGTCGCCCGCATCCTGACCTGGGTGTTCGCCGGTATCGCCTCGCTGTGCTGCGTCTGCGGCGCCGGTTCGGTGGGCCTGCAGGGCGCCCTGAAGGACTCGATCCCCGAGGGCGCCCAGCGTGACGCCTACACGAAGATGCTCGACGCCCAGCCCGGTTGGCTGGTGCCGGTGAGCGTCACCGTCCAGGCGCTCATCGCGATCTCGCTGCTCGCGGCGATCATCATGCTGGCCCTGCCGGCCGCGAACGCGTACTTCAAGAAGCCGGTCGCGGAGTGGATTCCCCCGACGGAGCAGTTCTAAGACAAACGACGGTGGGCACGCTACGTTGAGCAGCGTGCCCACCGCTCTCATCACCGGCGCGACCGCCGGCATCGGCGCGGAGTTCGCGCGCCAGCTCGCCCACGACGGCTACGACCTGGTGCTCGTGGCCCGCGACGCGGCCCGGCTGGAGTCCTTCGCCGAGGGGCTCCGCACGGAGCACGGCAGAGTCGTCGAGGTGCTGCCGGCGGATCTGGCGGAGGAGGCCGGTTGTTCCACCGTGGCCGACCGGCTCGCCGAAGGCGTCGACCTGCTGGTCAACAATGCCGGCATCGGCCTGAACACGTCCTTCGTCAAGGTGGACTACGCCGACGAGCGCCGGATGCTCCGGCTGAACGTCGAGGCGGTGCTCCGTCTGACGCACGCGGCGTTGCCGCACATGGTCGCCCAGGGCTCGGGCGGGGTCATCAACGTGTCGTCGGTGGCGGGTTTCGGCGTGCTGTCCCCCGGCTCGACGTACTCGTCGTCGAAGGCGTGGGTCACCAACTTCAGCCAGTCGATCGCGTTGTCGGTGCGCAAGCGCGGGGTCCACGTCATGTCGTTGTGCCCCGGTTTCACCCACACCGAGTTCCACGACCGGGCGGGCATCTCGAAGAAGGGCCAGCCGTCGTGGTCATGGCTCTCGGCGGAGCAGGTTGTCCGCGACGGACTGCGGGACTTCCGGCGCGGGAAGCTGGTGTCGATACCGAGCGTGAAGTACAAGGTGTCGGTGTTCCTGCTGCGACACTTGCCGTCGACCCTGATGTATCGCCTGGCAGGGGACACCCGGGGAAAGTCGCGCGACGCAGGTACGTAAGCTCATCACTATGACCGACCGTGACGACCTGCTTCAGCTGATCAAGGAATTGGCCGTCGTGCACGGCAAGGTGGTGCTCTCCTCCGGTCTGGAGGCCGACTACTACCTGGACCTGCGCCGCATCTCCCTGCACCACGCCGCCGCCCCGCTGGTGGGTCGCGTGCTGCGCGATCTGACGTCCGACTGGGACTACGCCGCCGTCGGTGGCCTGACCCTGGGCGCCGACCCGGTGGCCGGCGCGGTCATGCACGCGCCCGGCCGGCCGATCGACGCGTTCGTGGTCCGCAAGGCCGCGAAGGCGCACGGTATGCAGCAGCGCATCGAGGGTCCGAGCGTCACCGGGAAACGGGTGCTGGTGGTCGAGGACGTCTCGACGACCGGCGGTAGCCCGCTGACCGCGGTGGAGGGTGTCCGCGAGGCCGGTGGGGTCGTGGCCGGGGTGGCCTTGATTGTGGACCGCGGTGCCGGGGACACGATCCGGGCCGCTGGGCTGGACTGTCGCGCCGCGTACACCCTGAAAGATCTAGGGTTGTCCTGATCCGGATAGGCTTGACCCAGATCGGTGGTTTACGATGTTTCCTGTGAGTAGGCCGTCAACCTATCGGCCGACAGTCGTTAGCTCTCTAGATGAGCGTGAGGCGACACACAGGGTCGATGACCGCTCCGCGTGGCATTCTCTAACGAGAAGCCGCTGATCTGGATTTGTGAATATCTATTCAAATCGATAGTAGTGTTGGAAGGATGAAGCACGTGGGTGCCGCCGTGGCCGAGAAAATGATGCCCAACCTGTCGCCGCTCACCGGCGAGCCTCTGGAGCGTGCGGATGCCGAGCGCCTTGCTGGCGTGCTGAAGGCGCTCGCCGACCCGGCTCGGCTTCGCCTGCTGAGCCTGATCCAGTCGTCCCCGGACGGTGAGGCGTGCGTGTGCGACCTGACCGCGCCCCTGGGGCTGAGCCAGCCGACCGTCTCCCACCACCTGCGCATCCTCACGGAGGCCCAGCTCCTCGAGCGCGAGAAGCGCGGCGTGTGGGCCTTCTACCGCCTGGTGCCGTCCGCGATCGGCGCTGTCGCCGAGCTGCTGACCCCGCCGCGCAAGCGTGGTGGCCGCAAGACCCGCTAGTAACAAACAAAAGAAGGAGGCACCCGGATCGGGTGCCTCCTTCTTTTGTGCGTTCAGCCGATATTCGCCTTGGCGCGCTTGCGCTCGCGCAGGTTCCGGATGATCTCGATGAAGATCGGAATCATCGAGATCAACACGATCACCAAGATGAACGGCAGGATGTACTTGTCGACATTCTCGACGCCGATGCTGTCGAGGATCTGCTTGGCGAGGAAGTGGCCGCCGAGGATGATCCCGTCGGTCCAGAGCACGCCGCCGAGCACGTTCCACACGAAGAACTGCCGGGCCGGCATGCCCAGCATCCCGGCCACCGGGTTCAGCACGGTGCGCACGATGGGGATGAACCGGGCCAGCACCACGGCCTTGCTCGGGCCGAACTTCGTGAAGTAGTGCTCGGCCTTCTCGATGTACTCCGGCTTGAACAGCTTCTGGAACAGCCGGGACTTCTGGTTCTCGAACAGCTTCCGCCCGTACCTCGCGCCCAGGTGGTGGCCGAGCTGCGCGCCGACGATCGCGGCGATCGGCGCGCCGATCAGCAGCCCGACCAGTGAGATCTTGGTGCCGACGATCTCGAGCGCCACGTCGGAGGAGGCGACCCCGGCCAGGAACAGCAGCGAGTCACCCGGCAGGAAGAATCCGACCAGGAGGCCGGTTTCGGCGAACATGATGAACCAGACGCCGATCATGGCGAACGGGCCCATGGCCTGAAGCCAGTCCTTCGCGTTGAGCGGGTTGAATCCGAGGCCGTCGAGGGCGGCCTGAGTCTTGTCTGCGAGGTTCACGCCCCGAGGTTACCCGGGGCGTGAGAAGAACTCGCGGGCGCGTGCGACACCCGTCACACCGTGACCGTCAGCGCACGTCGTACTGGGTGAGCTTGTAGGTCTTCATGAGGCTGATCAGGGTCTTCGCGTAGTTCGGGTCGGTGGCGTAGCCCTTGCTCTGCAGGCACTGGGCGAACTTCGAGGAGTTGTCCTTCACATCGAAGCACGCCTTGTAACGGCTGTTGGACTTCAGGAACAGCGCGTGGTCCTTGAACGAGTCGGACATGTTCGCGTACACCCGGAAGTAGGCGGTGACATAGACGGGTTTGCCGTTGACGTACTCCTTCGTCCTGTACGCCTTGCAGCTCTTCGCGATCGGGCCCGGCTTCTTGTTCACGCACTTGATGCCGAAGTAGTTGTTCGACTTGCTGGCCAGGGTGCTCCTGCCCCAGCCGGACTCGAGGATGGCCTGCGCGGCGGTGACCGATGCCGGTACGCCGTAGGCGCGGTCGCCGGCCTGACCGGCCTTGCCGGCCTTCTTCGCGAACGCCGACGCCGCGCTGGACGCCTCGGCCGCCACCGCGTCGAAGCTCTCCTCGGTGAGCGACTCGGCCACCGGGGCCTTGTCCGGGTAGCCGGCGTCCGCGGCGTTGGCGGCGCCGGCGATCCCGGCGACCAGGCCGGCGGCGAGGGCCAGTGCGGCGGCGACGGGGGCGAACTTCTGCAGAACCTTCATCGGGTACTCCCTGGGAGGTGTCGATTGACCTGCCACCCAGCCCAGCGCCAGCCGGGCCGTCACGCCAGGCGTCCGCCCGGCCGAGCCTGTCCCGACCGCACCCGGCCAGCCCGGATACCGCGCCGGGACGCGAAAAGGCGCCGGTCAGCCGACCGGCGCCCCCTTGCGGAAGAGTGCTACTTCGAGGACGTGGTCCCCGTCGAGCGCAGGTGCTCGCACGCCTCGACGACCCGGGCGGCCATGCCACCCTCGGCGGCCTTGCCCCAGGCCCGCGGGTCGTACTGCTTCTTGTTGCCGACCTCGCCGTCGACCTTCAGCACGCCGTCGTAGTTCTGGAACATGTGCGCGGCGACCGGGCGGCTGAACGCGTACTGGGTGTCGGTGTCGATGTTCATCTTCACCACGCCGTGGTCGAGCGCGTCGCGGATCTCGGAGAGCAGCGAGCCCGAACCGCCGTGGAACACCAGGTCGAAGGGCTTGTCCTTGCCGTACTTCGCGCCGACCGCGTCCTGGATCTCCTTCAGGATCTCCGGCCGCAGCTTCACGTTGCCCGGCTTGTACACGCCGTGCACGTTGCCGAAGGTCAGCGCGGCCATGTAGCGGCCCTTCTCGCCGACGCCCAGCGCCGCGGCCGTGGCCAGCCCGTCCTCGACCGAGGTGTACAGCTTCTCGTCGATCGCCCCGACGACGCCGTCCTCCTCGCCGCCGACGACGCCGATCTCGACCTCGAGGATGATCCGGGCGGCGGCGGCCTGGGCCAGCAGCTCCTGGGCGATCTGCAGGTTCTCGTCCAGCGGCACGGCCGAGCCGTCCCACATGTGCGACTGGAACAGCGGGTTCTCGCCCCGGGCGACGCGCTCGGCGGAGATCGCCAGCAGCGGGCGGACGAAGCCGGCCAGCTTGTCCTTCGGGCAGTGGTCGGTGTGCAGCGCGATGTTCACGCCGAAGTTCTTGGCCACCTCGTGCGCGTACGCGGCGAAAGCGACGCTGCCGGTGACCATGTCCTTGACCGTCGGGCCGGACAGGTACTCCGCCCCGCCGGTGGACACCTGGATGATGCCGTCGGACTCGGCCTCGGCGAAGCCCCGGAGCGCGGCGTTGAGGGTCTGCGAGGAGCTCACGTTGATCGCTGGGTACGCGAACGCGCCGGCCTTGGCGCGGTCGAGCATGTCGGCGTACACCTCGGGAGAAGCGATGGGCATTACTGCTCCTTTTGTCTAGATCGAAACGCGAGACCGCGCTGTCCCTCCACCCGGAGTATTCCGCAGTGCCACCCCGCCGTCGCGCTCGGCCCGTACTGTGGGCATATGGCCCGTGACGAAATCTCGGATCTCGACGCGCAGGAGGAGTCCGACGTGCTGGAGGAGTCCCTCGAGGCGGAGACGCTGCCCGAGGAGGAGCCGGTGATCGGGATCGAGACCCCCGAGGCCGACGCGATCGAGCAGGCCCAACTCATCCCCGACGCCGGTGAGGACTACGAGGGCTGACCCGCGCCGGGGCACCGTCCGCCGTGGATGATGGTGGGCATGGCCTACAGCCCCGATGAGATCGAGTCCCTCGCCGAGCTCGCCCCGTACGTCGAGCACGGCAGCCTGTCCGGCCTGACCCTGCAGGGCCTGGACCTGTCGGGCGTCGACCTGTCCGGCGTGGCCCTCGCCGACACCCTGTTCGTCGGCTGCCACTTCCGGGACCGCGAGATCGCCGCCGAGATGGTCCGCCGGGGCGCGGCGGTCATCCCGCCGTTCCCGGACGCGCCGTTCTCCACCCACCCGTCGGGGCTGTACACGGCCGAGGACCTCGCGGCGGGGTTCGCCCAGGACGGCTTCGAGGGCATGTACGACACCGTCGTCTACCGGCACTTCGTCAAGCAGGGCGGCGCGACCCCCGACGTGCGCACGGCGATCGCCCAGCGGCTGCACGACGCCGGCATCGACGACGCGCTCGAGGAGGCCATGGCCGAGTGGCGCCACCTGCGGCCGGGCGGCCCCGTGGTGGGCATCATGGGCGGGCACGCCGAGCCGCGCGGATCACGGGGGTACCGGCAGGCCGCCGAGATCAGCCACCGGCTCACCCGCCAGGGCGCGCTCGTGGTCACCGGTGGCGGCCCCGGGGTGATGGAGGCGGCCAACCTGGGCGCGTACCTGCCGGACGGGGCGGCGCTGTCGGCCGCCGTGGACGAGTTGGCGACGGCACCGGATTTCCGGGATCACGACCGGTACACGAAAAAGGCTCTGGATCTTCGCGCGGAATTTCCGTCGGACGGTGGCGGACTGGCCATTCCCACCTGGTTGTACGGCCACGAACCAGCGAATCTCTTCGCCGCCAAGATCGCCAAGTATTTCAGCAACGCGTTGCGCGAGGACATCATTCTCCGACTCGCCCGGGGCGGAATCGTGTTCGCGGAGGGTAAGGCCGGCACGGTGCAGGAGGTCTTCCAGGCCGCGACGAAGACCTTCTATGCCACCGACGGCCCCAGTGGCCCGTTCGTGTTCCTCGGCACGCGCTACTGGACCGAGGACGTGCCGGCCCCGGCGCTGCTCCGCACCCTGCTCACGGGCACTCCGGGCGGGGACCGGTCGCACCTTGTCCTGGTCACGGACGACATCGACGAGGCATTGGCGATCATCACCGGGGCGTAGCGCCGGGCCCGGACAGGGAACAGCCCGGCGTCACTGTCGGAACGCCGGGCTGCGTTACCGGTCCTGGGGAGGCTCCGGAGTTATATTTGTATCGCCCCGGGCCGGTTGGGCGTTACCGGCCGGACGCTCACCTTTTACTGGCCGTCCGCGTGATGCACGTCTCAACCGTTCGGTTAAGAGTCCGTAGTTTCCTACCAGACAATGGTGCGATGAAGAATCTGATGCCCGGAGTGCCGGAAACCCTGCTCGACATCGAGACCGGCCCGGCCGCCGCGCTGGCCGCCGGTGAGGACCCGTCGACCGTCGCCGCGCAGTACCCGACGTCGAGTGCCGCCTGGGCGGCGCTCGCCGACCGTGCCTACCAGGCCGGCGAGGTCGTCACGTCCTACGCCTTCGCCCGCACCGGCTACCACCGCGGCCTCGACCAGCTCCGGCGCGCCGGCTGGAAGGGGCACGGCCCGGTGCCGTGGAACCACGAGCCCAACCAGGGCTTCCTGCGCGCCCTGCACGCCCTGGGCCGGGCGGCTGACGCGATCGGCGAGTCGGACGAGGCGGCACGCTGTGCCCAGTTCCTCCGTGATTGTGATCCCGCGGCTGGGGATGCCCTCACCGGCTGATGTGCTGACGCGCGCCGGTCACACCCTGCGTGTAACACAAAATGCTCTTCGCTCTTGATCTAAGGCGAAGTGGCCCGCTGAGGGCGAATCTGGCAAGCATCGCGGAGGGCCGCTAGGGCGGGCCCTGCGGCTCTCCAGGATGTGCAGTCCAGATTCGTTCTCAGCGGGTCCCCACATACACCGCCCAGGCGGCGCGTTCGATCCACCAGTTGCGCCGCTTCGGGATGGTTCCCTCTACTCCGTCGTCCAGGTACGGCAGGCCGTCGGCCTTCGGGGTGATGCCCACAGCCCGGCCGCGGGCGCGGCGTACCTCGATGCGGGCCCTGGTCTTTCCGAGTAGGCCCCGGGAGACCATGCTCACGGCGACGGCCACGTCGACCAGGCCGTCGTCGGGGACCGCGCCCGGGGCGAGGGGCAGGCCGTCGAAGGTGGCGTAGCCCGAGCCGTTCGCGATCGCCACCGCCAGTATCGGCTCCGTGCCGTCGCTGAGCACCGTGTCGTCCACCTCGACGCCCGCCTGCCAGGTCACGGCCCGGCCGCTCTCGTCGGTGGTACCGAGCAGGGCCCCGTTCAGGGTCACCGAGCCGGCGTCGGTGCGCAGCAGGTCCAGCCGGCGGAACGCGCCGGCCACGACCGCCGCCGCGACCGCCGCCGGGTCCTTGGGGAGATCCAGGAGCGTCACCAGGGGTGAGGCGTCCAGCGGGAGGATGCCGACCGGGGGCAGGTCCGGGACCGTCCGGTCGGCCGGCAGGTCGGCGGTGCGCTTCCCCGGGGCCGGGGCGTAGCGCTTCACGAGCCGGCGGAGCACCGCCCGCAGCTCCCCGTCGGTGCTCGCCGCGACGACCAGCCGTTTGTTCGACTCCAGTACGGCGTCGATCTCCGCGTCGGAGTTCGCCGTGACAAGCGTCACCTCAGCGCCCGCGGCGACCAGCGCGTCGCGGCAGTGCAGCACGGGAGTACGCGTCCCACACCCGCCGTCATCGCAGCAGCCGCCTGCACCGTCACCCAACGTGAGGATGATGACCTCGCTCACCGGGACCCCCTTCGTCAGTTCGTGGGTTAGCCTTTCATCCGCATCGGTTAGGCTGCGGCGCGGGTTAGGGGCGGACATATGTCAGCAATTATTCTTATTGGCGCGCAGTGGGGCGATGAAGGCAAGGGAAAGATCACCGACATGCTCGGCGGTCAGACCGACTACGTCGTGCGCTACTCGGGCGGCAACAACGCCGGTCACACCGTGGTGACCCCGGACGGCCAGAAGTACGCGCTGCACCTGCTGCCGTCGGGCGCGCTCTCCCCCACCGCGATCATCGTGATCGGCAACGGCGTCGTCATCGACCCGAAGGTCCTGCTCGCCGAGATCGACGGCCTGGCCGAGCGCGGCATGGACGTCACGCCCCGGCTCCGGATCTCCGGCGACGCGCACCTGGTCATGCCGCACCACCGCGCGCTGGACCGGGTCGTCGAGCGCTACCTCGGCTCCGCCAAGATCGGCACCACCGGCCGGGGCATCGGCCCCTCCTACGGCGACAAGGTCGCCCGGATGGGCATCCGCGCCCAGGACCTGCTCGACCCGGGCATCCTGCGCAAGAAGCTCGAGCTGGCGCTGCGCGAGAAGAACCAGATCCTCACCAAGGTGTACAACCGCAAGGCGATCGACCTGGAGTCGGTCCTCGAGGAGTACCTCGGCTACGCGGAGCGGATCGCGCCCTTCATCGTCGACACCCGCACCCTGATCTGGGACGCGCTCGACCGGGGCGACATCGTCCTGTTCGAGGGCGCGCAGGCCACGATGCTCGACATGGACCACGGCACCTACCCGTTCGTCACCTCGTCGAACCCGATCTCCGCCGGGGCCTGCGTCGGGGCCGGCGTGCCGCCCACCCGGATCACCCAGGTGATCGGCGTGACCAAGGCGTACACCACGCGGGTGGGCTCCGGGCCCTTCCCGACCGAGCTGCATGACGAGATGGGCGAGCACATCCGCAAGACGGGTGGCGAGTACGGCACGACGACCGGCCGCGAACGCCGCACCGGCTGGTTCGACGCCGTCATCGGCCGGTACGCGACCCGGCTCAACGGCATCACCGACCTCGTCGTCACCAAGCTCGACATCCTGTCCGGGATCGAACAGGTGCCGATCTGCGTGGCCTACGACGTCGACGGGGTGCGCCACCACGACATCCCGATGACCCAGACGGACTTCCACCACGCGACGCCGGTGTACGAGTACCTGCCCGGTTGGGACGAGGACATCTCCAAGGCGCGGGTGTTCTCGGACCTGCCGGTCAACGCGCAGAACTACATCAAGCGCATCGAGGAGCTGTGCGGCACCAAGGTGAGCATCGTGGGCGTCGGCCCCGGCCGGGACGAGAACGTCGTCATCCACGAGCTGATCCCGCGCCGCTGACGTCGGGACCGGGTCGGGACCCTGGCGAGGCCCCGGCCCGTCATCGGCGGATGAACGACTCCAACGTCGCCGCGATCGCCGCCACCTCGTTGACCCGGCCCGAGGCCACGTCCGTCACCAGCGCGTACGCCCCGTCGTCGGTCGGGTCCAGCTCGACGCCGTTCTTGGCGCAGAACACGTACGTCGCCAACCAGGCCAGGCGTTTGTTGCCGTCGACCAGCGGGTGGCTCGTCGCGATCGAGTGCAGCAGCGCGGCGGCCTTGGTGAACAGGGTCGGATACGCGTCCTGCCCGAAGACCGTCGCCTGCGGCCGGTGCACAGCCGCGTCGAGCAGCCCCAGGTCGCGCATTCCCACGGGGCCGCCGACGGCAGCGCGGGCGATCCGGAGGGTCTGCTCCAGCGTCAGGTAGCTGGTCACTCCCCGAGCCGTCGCAGCAGCTCGGCGAACCGGTGCGCGCCCCGGGCGGCCAGCTCGTCGGTGGTGGCGTCGTCGGCGGCGCGGACGAGATACTCCTCGATGGCGTCGAGGGCGACCTGTTGCATGCTGCGGCCCTCGAGCTCGGCGCGCTGCCGGAGCGCGGCGCTCTGGGATTCGCTGAGGCGGAGAGTCATGGCCATGCCCTCGATGGTATCGCCGTGATACCGCATAGGCTACCGACTTGTGCGCGTACTTGTGATCGGCACCGGGGGACGCGAGCATGCCCTGGTCACCGCCCTGTCCCTCGACCCAGCCGTCAGCCACGTCCTGGCGGCCCCCGGCAACCCCGGGATGGCCCCGCTCGCCGAGCTGCGCGCCGTCGACCCGATGGACCCGGGGGCCGTCGCGGCCCTGGCTGTGGACACCGCCGCCGACCTGGTCATCGTCGGCCCCGAGGCGCCGCTGGTCGCCGGGGTCGCCGACGCGGTCCGCGCCGCCGGGGTCGCCTGCTTCGGGCCGTCGATCGAGGCCGCCCGGCTGGAGGGCTCCAAGGACTTCTCCAAGGGCGTGATGGCCGCCGCCGGGGTGCCGACCGCGCGGTCGTACACGTGTGACACCCCCGAGCAGGCCGCCGCCGCGCTCGACGAGTTCGGCCCGACGTACGTGGTCAAGGATGACGCGCTGGCCGCCGGCAAGGGCGTCGTGGTCACCGATGACCGGGACGCGGCCCTCGCGCACGCCGCGGCCTGTGGCCGGGTGGTGATCGAGGAGTACCTGGACGGGCCGGAGGTCTCGCTGTTCGTGGTGTGCCACGGGCTGACCGGTGTGCCGCTGCTCCCCGCGCAGGACTTCAAGCGGATCGGCGACGGCGACACGGGGCCGAACACCGGCGGGATGGGCGCGTACGCCCCGCTGACCTGGGCGCCCGCCGATCTGGTGCCGACCGTGATGTCGCAGGTGGTGGGGCCGGTGCTCCGGGAGATGGCGGATCGGGGTACCCCCTTCCAGGGGCTCCTGTTCGTCGGTCTCGCCCTGACGGCCAAGGGCCCGAAGGTGATCGAGTTCAACGTGCGGTTCGGCGACCCGGAGACCCAGGTCGTGCTGCCGCTGCTCCGGACGGGGCTCGGTGGGCTGCTGACCGCCGCCGCGACCGGCACCCTCGCCGAGCACCCGCCGCTGGAGTGGCGGGACGGCGGCGCGGTGGCGGTCGTCATGGCGTCGGCCGGCTACCCGGCCTCGTCGCGGTCCGGGGACGTCATCACCGGCGCCGAGGCCCCGGGCGTCATCCACGCCGGCACGGCACTGCGCGCGGACGGCGCGCTCGTCACGGCCGGTGGCCGGGTGCTGTGCTGCACGGCGGTCGCCGACTCGGTGGCCGGAGCCCGGGCGGCGGCGTACCAGCTGGTGGAAAAGGTGCGCTTCGACGGGGAACAGCACCGGACGGACATCGCCAGGTAGCACCGCGCGGGGCGGCGGACCGGCAGCGGCCGGACCGCCGCCGGGCTCAGAGCGCCGCCGTCGCCGCGAACGTGCAGACGGCCGCGGCGAGGATCAGCGCGTGCAGGATCATGTGTTCGACGTTGGGCCGGGGCCGGTCGCCCAGCCGCGGCAGGACGATCAGGGTCCGGGCGTAGGTGCGGCTGTGCAGGTCGGCCCAGGTGACCTCGGCGGACGTGGTCGCCCACGGCACGGTGATCCCGGCCAGGTAGGGCAGCCACCACAGCAGCAGGCCGCCGAGGACGACGAGGGATTCGACGGCGCCGGCCGCGTACCCCAGAAAGGGCAGCCGGAAGGCGGCAGCCCCGGCGAGCAACAGCGCCGGCAGTGCCATCACCGGGGCGTTGATCTTCACCTCGGCAAGCCGTTCGGAGCGCCGCGCGCCGCGCACGTTGTTGAGCGGATACAGGTCGACCAGGGTGGTGACCAGGAAGTAGGCCACTGCGGCGAGGATCAGGAACAGTGCGGTCGTCAGCATCGGAGACTCCATCTTACGGTGTAAGGCCGTGTGCTGAGGTAGTCTCACTTACGCTGTAAGGGTGAGTCAAGGGGGTAACGGTGTGAAGAAGGGCCTGACCCGGGAGCGAATCCTCGACGCCGCGCTGGGCTATGTGGACGGCCACGGCCTGGCGGCGCTGTCCATGCGCAAACTCGGCGCGGAGCTGGGCGTCGAGGCGATGACCATCTACCACTACTTCCCGAACAAGGAAGCCCTGCTCGACGGGCTCGTGGACCGGACGCTCGAACTCGCCTTCACCGGCCCGCCACCGGCGGAGGACGATTCCTGGGTGCCCTGGCTGCGCCGGTTCACCCACGGCTTCCGCTCAGTCCTGCTCGCCCATCCCGGAATCCTCCCGCTGGCCGCGACCCGGCCGCTGAACTCGCCCGACGGTCTACGCGTGCTCGACGGCTGGTTGGGCGGGCTCCGGGCGGCAGGGCTGCCCCTCGGGCGGGCCATGGACATGCTCAACGTGCTGGCGACCCTCACCATCGGCCTCACGCTCGCCGAGGTCGGCCGGACGCCCGGTCACGAGGGCAGCGAGCCGGACCTGGACGGGCGGGACCTGGGCGCCTTTCCGAATCTCGCCGAGGTGCTGACCACCGGGGTCGGGCTCGACTTCGACCACCGCTTCGCCGAGGCGGTCGACATCCTGCTCGCCGGATACGCGGGTCTCTAGTTCCGCGATTCGAAAGAAAGAACGAATCCGCCACCGGGTACCGGTCGATAAGTGACCGCGCCCGTGGCGTGCCCGAGCACGTGGCCCCGGCAGTGCGGCGGAACGGCGCCGGCGAGCCATTCATGGTCCCGCTCGAACTGGCGCCACGCGTGCGCGTCCACCGCCTCGGCGTCCACGATGAGGCAGGAACAGTGGTAGATGGCCGTGCCGTCGAGCACGGCCGCGAACATCGGCTTGTGGCAGACGGCCCCGCACCAGAGCAGTTCTCGGAGCAGGTGTCCGCCGACTGGCACTTTTGTGGTGCTGTCCATGTGGGTTCCTCTCTGCTCTCCATTCCACTCTCGTCACTGGGCCGCGAATAGTGGTCACTTGTTGAGTGAATGTTGGTCACTGGACCCAGGCGCCCGTTTGTCGCACTATCTGAAATGGCCTCGCCAGAACGGCGTGTTCACAGGGGATCCACTGTGGCCTCCGGCGACGTCAGCGCGGGCGCCGGGGAACCCGGCGCCCGCGCTCGGATCCGGCTAGCGGACCACCGCCACGTGCACGTGGTCGTAGTGGCACTCCGTGATCTTGCCGGAGTTGCAGTTCGGCTGCGGGTGGCCCTTCCAGTTGCCGTTGGGCGAGTAGATGACGCCCCGCCAGATGATGTGGTCGATCTTGTACTTCGTGTGGTTCTTCACCAGCCAGTTCTTCATGGCCGTCCCGTCGGAGAGGTTGTCCCCGGCGGCCCGCCTGCCGATGGTGCCGTACACGAGGTCACACGCCCGGCCCTCCGGGTGGTACGGCAGTCGGTCCTGCCGGTAGCACCCGATGCTGTCCCACTTGTATTTGCCGGCCGTGGACGCGGTCAGCGCCGCCCGGTACAGCGTGCACATCTTCGCCGTGGTCCTGGCGGGGCACGGCACCGGCTTGGCGGCGGCGAGCGCCTCGGCCGCGATCCGGTCGGTCTCCGCGTCGGCGGTCAGGTCGGCGACGCTCTCGCTGTGGCTCGCGGAGAGGGCCGTCGAGTCGCCCTGGGCGAAGGAGGTGCCGGCGACCCCGGCGATCAGGCCGCCGACGAGGGCGACCCCGAGGGCGAGGGGGAGGATTCTCTTGGTGAACGTGGACATCTTCGAGCTCCGTTCGGTGGGAGTTGGTCGATGCCCAGCGAAGTCGGCCCGTCGGCGTCCCGGAAGGTGGTCGGGCGTCCGGGACAGGCCCGGTCGTCGGCGCACCCGGCCCGGACACCTCCCGCGGAGGTCGATGCCCTGGTCAGGTGGGCAGCGTCACAGCCATAGGATGGAGCCGTGCAGATCCCGAATGTCCTCGCCGACCGCTACGCCTCCGCCGAGCTCACCGAGCTGTGGTCGCCGGCGTACAAGATCGTTCTGGAGCGTCAGCTCTGGCTGGCCGTCCTGCGGGCGCAGAAGGAGCTGGGGGTCGAGATCCCCGACGGCGTGATCGAGGCCTACGAGGCCGTCGTCGCGCACGTCGACCTGGAGTCGATCGCCGCACGCGAGCGGGTCACCCGGCACGACGTGAAGGCGCGGATCGAGGAGTTCTCGGCGCTGGCCGGGCACGAGCACATTCACAAGGGCATGACGTCCCGCGACCTCACCGAGAACGTCGAGCAGCTGCAGATCCTGTCCTCGCTGAAGCTGATCCAGGGCCGGATCGCCGCGACGCTGGCCCGGCTGGGCGAGCGGGCGGGGGAGTACACGGCGCTGACCATGGTCGGGCGGTCGCACAACGTCGCGGCGCAGGCCACCACGCTGGGCAAGCGGTTCGCGAGCGCCGCCGAGGAGCTCCTGATCGCCTACGAGCGGATCGAGGACCTGGTCAACCGGTACCCGTTGCGGGGCATCAAGGGTCCCGTCGGCACCGGCGCCGACCAGCTGGACCTGCTCGGCGACCCGGACAAGCTCGACCAGCTGGAGAAGGCCGTCGCCACCCACCTGGGCTTCCAGCGGGTGCTGACCAGCGTCGGCCAGGTCTACCCGCGTTCGCTGGACTTCGACGTGCTCTCCGCGCTGTCGCAGGCCGCCGCCGCCCCGTCGAGCATGGCCACCACGATCCGGCTGATGGCCGGCCAGGAGCTGGTGACCGAGGGCTTCAAGGCGGGCCAGGTGGGCTCCTCGGCGATGCCGCACAAGATGAACACCCGGTCCTGCGAGCGGGTCAACGGCCTCGCGGTGATCATCCGGGGATATCTCAGCATGACCGGCGAGCTGGCCGGCGACCAGTGGAACGAGGGCGACGTGTCCTGTTCCGTGGTCCGCCGGGTCGCGCTGCCCGACGCGTTCTTCGCCCTCGACGGGCTGTTCCAGACATTCCTCACCGTGCTCCAGGAGTTCGGGGCGTACCCGGCGGTCGTCGAGCGCGAGCTGGACCGGTACCTGCCGTTCCTGGCCACCACGAAGATCCTCGTCGCGGCGGTGCGCAAGGGCGTGGGCCGCGAGCAGGTGCACGAGGCGATCAAGGAGCACGCGGTGGCCGTCGCGCTGGGCATGCGGGAGAAGGGCGCGGCGGACAACGACCTGTACGACCGGCTCGCCGCAGACGACCGGCTGAAGCTGTCCCGCGCGGAGATCGACGTCCTGGTGTCCGACAAGGCGGCGTTCACCGGCGCGGCCGGGGCGCAGGTCGCGCATGTCCTGTCCCGGATCGAGAAGGTTCTCGCCTCCCACCCGGACGCGACGAGCTACGCACCGGGCGCGATCCTGTAACGCGCACATCGGGGCCCCGGGCGACGCCCGGGGCCTCTTTTCGCGCCTGCGTCAGTGTTCACGATGTGGAAAGTTGCTGCTAAGAGCGCGGAAATGTTGCCGCTGTTCGCGTGAAATGGCGGCAACTTTCCGAAACCAGCCAGTGGTGGGCGTCACTGTGCTGGTCAGAGGCGTGGTGGTTCACGGCGACCGGTAAGCTCTGAGGCGCTAATGGCTGTGAATTAACGTCAGGAGTGACCCGTGGCGCGCGTCGTAGTCGACGTCATGCTCAAGCCCGAGATCCTCGACCCCCAGGGGCAGGCGGTGGCCAATGCGCTGCCCCGGCTCGGGGTCACAGAGGTGGCCTCGGTGAGGATCGGCAAGCGGATCGAGCTCGAATTCACCGGTGAGCCCGATCTGGAGAAGGCACGCGAGATCGCCGACAAGCTCCTGGCCAACACGGTCATCGAGAGCTTCGACGTGCGGGTCGAGAAGTGAAGATCGGGGTAGTCACCTTCCCCGGCTCGCTCGATGACGGCGACGCCCGCCGGGCGGCCGGCCTGGCCGGTGCCGAGGCCGTGCAGCTGTGGCACGCCGACGCGGACCTGAAGGGCGTGGACGCGGTCGTCCTGCCCGGCGGCTTCTCGTACGGCGACTACCTGCGCTGCGGCGCCATCGCCCGGTTCTCGCCGGTGATGGAGAAGATCATCGACGCGGCCAACGGTGGACTGCCGGTGCTGGGGATCTGCAACGGCTTCCAGGTGCTCTGCGAGGCCCACCTGCTGCCGGGCGCCCTGCTGCGCAACTCGCACCTGCACTTCCGCAACCGGGACCAGAAGCTGAAGGTCGAGAACACCTCGACCGCGTGGACCAGCGGTTACACCGAGGGCCAGGAGATCGTCATCCCGGTGAAGAACGGCGAGGGCTGCTACCAGGCCGACGAGCACACGCTCGACGCGTTGGAGGCCGAGGGCCGGGTCGTCATGCGGTACCTGGACGGTAACCCGAACGGCTCGCAGCGCGACATCGCCGGCATCCGCAACGAGGCCGGCAACGTCGTGGGGCTGATGCCGCACCCCGAGCACGCCACCGAGGCGCTGACCGGCCCGTTCGGCGGCGGCGTCGACGGTCTGGTGATGTTCACGTCCGTTCTCGCGTCGCTGGGAGTCAAGGCATGACCGCGGATACCGTCGACCTGGCGGAGAAGACGCCCGACGAGGAGCAGCCGTACGCGGCGCTGGGTCTCCAGCCCGACGAGTACGACCGGATCCGCGAGATCCTCGGTCGGCGGCCCACCCAGTCCGAGCTCGCGATGTACTCGATCATGTGGAGCGAGCACTGCTCCTACAAGTCGAGCAAGGTGCACCTCAAGCAGTTCACCGAGAAGGTCGCGAAGAACAACAAGATGCTCGCGGGCATCGGGGAGAACGCGGGCGTCGTCGCACTGAACGACAAGATCGCGGTCACCTTCAAGGTCGAGTCGCACAACCACCCGAGCTTCGTCGAGCCGTACCAGGGCGCGGCGACCGGCGTGGGCGGCATCGTCCGCGACATCCTCGCGATGGGCGCGCGCCCGATCGCAGTCATGGACCAGCTCCGGTTCGGAGCGGTCGACCACCCGGACACCCCGCGCCTCGTGCACGGCATCGTCCAGGGCGTCGGCGGCTACGGCAACTGCCTGGGCCTGCCCAACATCGGCGGCGAGACCGTGTTCGACCCGTGCTACCAGGGCAACCCGCTCGTCAACGCGCTGAGCATCGGCGTGCTGCCGATCAGCCGGCTGCAGAACAAGACGGCGTCCGGCGTCGGCAACGCGGTGATCCTGATGGGCGCCAAGACGGGCCGCGACGGCATCGGCGGCGTGTCCGTGCTGGCCAGCGCCACGTTCGAGGAGGGCTCCGAGGACTCGCGGCCGGCCGTGCAGGTCGGCGACCCGTTCACGGAGAAGCTGCTGATCGAGTCGTGCCTGGAGATCTACGACGCCGGCCTGGTCGTCGGCATCCAGGACCTCGGCGGCGCGGGCCTGACCTGTGCGCTCTCCGAGACGAGCGCGGCCGGCGGGCTGGGCATGCGCGCCTACCTGGAGCGGGTGCCGCTCCGCGAGGCGTCGATGGAGCCGCACGAGATCCTGGCCAGCGAGTCCCAGGAGCGGATGCTGCTGATCGTGGCCCCGGAGAACGTGGACGCCGTCCTGGCGATCTGCGACAAGTGGGGCGTGCTCGGCACCAACATCGGTGAGATCACCGAGGGCGGCCGGCTCGTCATCTCCTGGAACGACCAGGTCGTCGTGGACTGCCCCCCGGGCAGCCTCGCCGACGACGGTCCGGTCTACGCGCGTCCGCTGCGCGAGCCGGCCGACCTGATCCTGCTCCAGGCCGACCGGGCCGAGACCCTGCCCCGGCCGACCGACCTGCGGGCCGAGCTGCTGACCCTGGTCGGCAGTCCGAACCTGTGCGACAAGAGCTGGATCACGGAGCAGTACGACCGGTACGTGCTGGGCAACACCGTGCTCGCCCAGCCCGAGGACGCCGGCGTGATCCGGATCGACGAGGAGTCCAACCTCGGCGTCGCGCTCGCCACGGACGGCAACGGCCGCTACACCCGGCTGAACCCGTACGAGGGCGCGAAGTTGGCGCTGGCCGAGGCGTACCGGAATGTCTCCGTCACCGGGGCCACCCCGATCGCGGTGTCCGACTGCCTGAACTTCGGCTCGCCCGAGGACCCGGCCGTCATGTGGCAGTTTGCCGAGGCCGTGCGCGGCCTGGCCGACGGTTGCCTGGAGATGGGCATCCCGGTCACGGGCGGCAACGTCAGCTTCTACAACCAGACCGGCACCGTCGCGATCAACCCGACCCCCGTGGTCGCGGTCCTCGGCGTGCTGGACGACGTCACGAAGCGCACCCCGATGGGCTTCGCCGAGGCGGGCGACACGATCGTCCTGCTCGGCGAGACCCGTGAGGAGCTGTCCGGCTCCGAGTGGGCGTGGGTGAAGCACGAGCACCTCGGCGGTCAGCCGCCGAAGGTCGACCTGCTCGGCGAGATCAAGCTGGCCGACGCCCTGCGCGCCGCCGACCTGGTCTCCGCGCACGACCTGTCCGACGGCGGTCTGGCCCAGGCCCTGACCGAGTCCGCGCTGCGGCGCGGCGTCGGCGCGACCGTCACGCTGGAAGGCGACGCGTTCGTCGCGCTGTTCAGCGAGTCGGCCGGCCGGGTGCTGGTCACGGTCAAGGACGTCGAGGCGCTGCGCGCGGTCGTCGGGGACATCCCGCTGACCGTGCTGGGCACCACCGGCGGTGAGTCCCTCAAGATCGAGGGTCAGTTCGAGATCCCGCTGACCGAGCTGGCGGAGGCCCACCAGGGCACTCTGGCGCGATTGTTCGGCTGAGTTGGCTGAGGCGCCGGTCACGCAACCCGGAAGCGGGGTCCGCTTCGACTGGGGGCTGACCGGCGCCGCCGAACTCGGCAGGATTTGTTCGGTTCTGGTCGTGGTGGACGTTCTGTCGTTCACCACCTCCGTGAGCATCGCCGTCAGCCGCGGCACCCGGGTGTACCCGTTCCCGTGGGACACCCAGGCCGCGGAGTACGCCCGCCGGATCGGGGCCACCGTGGCCGCGGCCCGGCGCGGGGCCACCCCGCAGCACCCCTGGTCGCTGTCACCGGCGGCGCTCGCTGGCGCCCCCTTCGTGTCCGACCTGGTCCTGCCGTCCCCGAACGGCTCGGCGATCTGCTCCGCCGCCGGCTCGACCGGCGTTCCCGTCGTCGCCGGCTGCCTGCGCAACGCGCGCGCCGTCTCCCGCTGGCTGCTGGCCCAGGGCTACGGCACTCCGGACCGGCCCATCGGTGTCATCGCCGCCGGCGAACGCTGGCCGAACGCGACGCTCCGGCCGTCCGTGGAGGACCTGCTGGGCGCGGCCACGATCCTCGACGGCCTGGTCAACGCCGCGGGCGGCCTGTCGATCGAGGCGGCCGTGGCCCTGGCGTCCTACTCGGGCGTCCCGGACATCAGCGCCGCCGTCCGGGGCAGCGTCTCGGCCGGTGAGCTGCGCGACATGGGCTTCGCGGCGGACGTGGACCTCGCCGCCCAGCGCGACGTCTCCGACGTGGTCCCCATCCTGCGCAACGACTCCTTCATCCCCGCCTTCTAAAACCGTCAGACGGTTACGGCGACACCTGCCCCGATCAGCACGGCCCAGCCCCGCGCGTCCCCCCATCCTGGGACAAGCACTCGGTGGGCCCGCCCGGCCCGGCCCCGCCACCCACCTCAGTGATCAACTACGCGTAGTTGTAGTTCTCCGTCGCCGAAAACCGCAATTACGCGTAGTTGATCACTGGTGTCGCCAGTCCCGGAAACTCCGCGCGCCGACCGGGCACAACGACCGCGCCCCGGCACTCTCCTCGCGGAGAACTGCCGGGGCGCGGTGCCGGACCTGCTAGTCGTCCAGCCAGTCCAGCGGCTTGCGGTTGTCGGGCTGGCCGGGGGCCTGCTGCTGGTGGCCCTGCGGCTGCTGCGGACGGTACTGCTGGGTCCGCTCGTCCTGCTGCTGCGGCGCGCCGTACTGCCGAGTCTGGTCGGCGTACGGATCCGCCGCCGGTCGCCCGCCGTACTGCTGGGTCGGCGGCGCCGCGTACGGGTCCGTGGGCCGGCTGTACTGCTGCGTGGGCGGAGCCGGCGGAGCGGCGTACGGGTCGGCCGGCGCGCCATACTGGTCCGTCCGGCCGCCGTAGCCGCCGCCGTAGGGCTGGGTGCGCGGGTCGCCGTACGGGTCGTCGGTGACGAGCGGGCCCTGGTGCATCATCGTCGGCGAGTCGTCGGCGACGGGCAGCCGGCCGCCGGGGGCCCCGCCGCCGTACACCGTGGGGGTGGGCTTGCCGGAGCCGGTGTCGTCGTCGTCCTTGCCCTTGCGGAGCAGGAAGAAGATCGCGGCGCCGCCGCCGCCGATCAGCAGCACGCCAAAGGCGATGATCAGCCACATCAGCACGCCACCGCCGCCGTCGCCCTTGCCGGTCTTGGCGGAGGTGTCGTCCGTGGCCGCCGGGGCCGAGGTCGGCGGGGCGGAGGACGGCGCGGCCGAGGCCGAGGCGCTCGCCGACGCGCTGGGCGAGGCCGACAGCGCGAGCTTGAGGTCGGCGTTGGTGATCGGCTGGCCGGCGGCGCCGGTGCGGGTCAACTTGCCGATCGCGAAGCCGGTCTTCTTGGCCTGGATGACGATGGGCCCGGCCTTGAACGGGTCGGTCTGCACGTCGATGACGTACACGCCCTGGTCGTTGGTCGTGGTGGCGCGGACCTTGTTGGCCGAGTCGGTGGCCGTCACGTCGGCTCCGGCCACGGCGGCTCCGGCGGCGTCGGTGACGGTGCCGGTGACGCCGAGGACGCCGGCCGGTGTGGCGCTACCGGTCACGTTGACGGTGAAGCTCTTGTCACCGTTGTCCGGGACGCTGGCCGCGACCTCCACGCTGGCGCTCAGGCTGCTTGTCGGCGTGCCCTGCTGGGCGCCGAGCTGGAGCTGGACCTGGCCCTTCTGGCTCTTCGGGATCGCCAGCGAACACTTGGCCGTCTTGCCCTGGTTGCTCAGCGCGCAACCGGTCAGGTAGGCGTTGTTCTGGATGGCGTCGGAGAACGAGACGCTCGACGGCAACGTGATCGTCACCGTGCCCGTCACGGGAGCCACCGCGGCGCTCTTGTTGTCGATGTCGATCCGGACCGACGCGGTGCCACCCGCGTTGACCGCGACCGTGTTCGGTGACACGTTGACGTCGACACCGTCCGCTGCCAGGGCCGGTGTTGCGGCAATTGCCACACTGCTTACGATGAGTGCGCCGACGACGCCGATTCGCGCCACCCATGCCGCTCGGTGCGTGCCCACGTTCCCGCCTCCTGGTCAGCCTTCCCCCCGCATTACCACCGTCGTGCACTATACGGCGGACCGGGGAGGCGTTGCGTCGCGAGCCCGGAGCTATGGTCGGTTCATGCCCGTTCATGACGCGAATTCGGCCGGCGATGAGAAGAGTGCCACTCGGTTGTATCTCCAGGAGCTGGCGAAACGCGCCCCGGGGAGATCGGTGGAGGTCAGGGTTCCGCCCTATGGGGCAGTGCAGTGCATCGGCGGTCCGCGGCACACCCGGGGCACCCCGCCGAACGTGATCGAGACCGATCCGTCGACGTGGCTGGCGCTCGCGCGGGGCGAGCTGGACTGGTCGGCGGCGGTGGAGGCCGGTCGGGTCAGGGCGAGCGGCTCCCGGGCCGACCTGTCGGACTACCTGCCGTTGGTCTGACGTTAATCTGGTCACAGCCAAAACGTACAAAAATCATAAAAAGGCTAAAAAGAACGTTCAATATCAAATTGGGGTACGGCAAAAAGTCCCAATTATGGCACTCAATCACTGGCGTGAGCCCGGTGTCGCCCGCTATGGTCAGTGACGGAAACCGGCTTCACGGTGGCTCCCGGTCCAGCACAGGGGGCTCGCGTAGACTCACGGACGACGGCTATTCCCCCCTCTCTGCGAGGAGCGGCACGTGCGCCGAGGCGACGGGCTCTTGACCCATGACCTCGACCCCCAGGACCAGGGACCCCAGGATGCCTGCGGGGTCTTCGGCGTCTGGGCTCCCGGCGAAGAGGTCGCCAAACTAAGTTATTTCGGGCTGTACGCACTGCAGCACCGTGGCCAGGAGGCTGCGGGCATCGCGGTGAGTGACGGCACCGGAGTGACCGTGTACAAGGACGTGGGTCTCGTTTCCCAGGTCTTCGACGAGTCGACCCTGGGGAGCCTGCACGGGTATCTGGCCATCGGCCACGCCCGCTACTCCACCTCCGGCGACTCCACCTGGGAGAACGCTCAGCCGACTCTCCGGTCCACCACCGCCGGCACCACGATCGCGCTGGCCCACAACGGCAACCTGGTGAACAAGGCCGAGCTGGCCGCCCAGGCCGCCGAGATCAGCCCCGGCGAGCTCGGCACGAGCGACACCGGCAGCCTGGCCACCCTGCTCGCGGGGTATCCGGACCTGTCGGTCGAGGCCGCCGCGATGAAGGTGCTGCCCACGGTCAAGGGCGCGTTCAGCCTCGTCTTCATGGACGAGAACACGCTGTACGCGGCCCGTGACCCCCAGGGCGTCCGCCCGCTGGTCCTCGGCCGGCTGGAGCGCGGCTGGGTCGTGGCCAGCGAGAAGTCGGCGCTGGACATCGTCGGCGCGAGCGTCGTGCGGGAGATCGAGCCCGGCGAGCTGATCGCGATCGACGAGAACGGACTGCGGTCCGAGCGGTTCGCCGCGCCGGACCCGAAGGGCTGCATCTTCGAGTACGTCTACCTGGCCCGCCCCGACGCGACCATCGCCGGCCGCAACGTCTACCAGACCCGGGTGGCGATCGGCGAGCAGCTGGCCAGGGAGTTCCCGGTCGAGGCCGACCTGGTCATCCCCTCGCCCGAGTCGGGCACCCCGGCTGCGATCGGCTACGCCAGGGAGTCGGGCATCCCGTACGGGATGGGCCTGGTCAAGAACGCCTACGTCGGCCGGACCTTCATCCAGCCCTCGCAGACGCTGCGCCAGCTCGGTATCCGGCTCAAGCTCAACCCCCTGCCCGACGTGGTCCGCGGCAAGCGGATCATCGTCGTCGACGACTCGATCGTCCGGGGCAACACCCAGCGGGCCACCGTGCGGATGCTCCGCGAGGCTGGCGCCATCGAGGTGCACGTCCGGATCGCCTCGCCGCCGGTGAAGTGGCCGTGCTTCTACGGCATCGACTTCCCGACCCGCGCCGAACTGCTGGCCAACGGCCTGGACACCGACGGCATCCGCCGCTCGATCGGCGCCGACTCGCTCGGCTACGTGTCGATCGACGGGCTGGTCGCGGCCACCGAACAGCCGAAGAACCGGCTGTGCCGGGCCTGCTTCGACGGGGAGTACCCGATCGCGCTGCCCGAGGACAACATGCTCGGCAAGCACCTGCTGGAAACCCTCAGCAAGCGTCGCGAGGACGCTCCGCTGACCACCGGCCCTCATAGGGGAGAGTCATGACCCATGCGACCGAGGACGCGAAACTGATCCGGGAGCCGTGGAACGGGGGCAAGCGCCGCGGCGGTCCTTCGTACGCGGACGCTGGCGTCTCGATCACCGCCGGTGAGGAGGCCGTGGAGCTGCTGAAGAGCAAGGTCCGCAAGACCTACCGGCCCGAGGTGGTCGGCGGGATCGGCGGCTTCGCCGGGCTGTTCAAGCTCGACGTGCAGAAGTACAAGCAGCCGCTGCTGGCGTCCTCCACGGACGGCGTGGGCACCAAGCTCGTCATCGCCCAGCAGATGGGCATCCACGACACGGTCGGCATCGACCTCGTCGCGATGATCGTGGACGACCTGGTCGCCTGCGGGGCCGAGCCGCTGTTCATGCAGGACTACATCGCCTGTGGCGAGGTCGTCCCGGCCCGGATCGCGGAGATCGCCGGCGGCATGGCCGACGGCTGCCGGTACGCGGGCTGTTCGCTGGTCGGTGGCGAGATCGCGGAGCACCCGGGCGTGATGCGCGCGGACGAGTACGACATCTCCGGCACCGCCGTGGGCGTCGTCGAGGCCGACCTCGTGCTTGGCCCGGACCGGGTCCAGCTGGGCGACACCGTGATCGCGATGCGGTCGAGCGGCCTGCACTCCAACGGGTACTCCCTGGTCCGCCACGTCCTGCAGGGCGTCGGCCGGATGCGCCTGGAGTCCGTCGTCGAGGAGCTGGGCACCCAGCGCACCCTCGGCGAGGAGCTGCTCACCCCGACCCGGATCTACGCCAAGGACTGCCTCGAGCTGATCGCCGAGTGCGACGTCCGGGCGTTCGCGCACATCACCGGCGGCGGCATCCCCGGCAACCTGGACCGGGTCCTCCCGCACACCATGGACGCCGTCGTGGACCGCTCCACCTGGCGCCCGCAGCCGATCTTCGAGCTCGTGCACGCCAAGGGCAAGATCGAGCTGGCCGAGATGGAGCGCACCTTCAACATGGGCGCCGGCATGATGGCCGTCGTCTCGGCTGCAGACACGGACCGGGCGTTGGCGCTGCTCACGGCCCGGGGCGTCGAGTCCTGGGTCGTCGGCGAGGTCATCGAGGGCTCCGGAGTAGTCCAGATGCTAGGCGACTACACCCGAGGTTAGGTTGGGCCCGGCTCAGAACGACGATGCGCGCGTTGGGAAGGCTCCTGCATACAACACCGGTATGCAGGAGCCTTCCCGCCTTCGCCTCGCCGCCCTGAGCCGGGCCACTTCGCCTTAGATCAAGACCCTTTTCTGGTTACGCCGCGTTTCTCCTCCTCCGCGGGTCGGCACTTGCCTCGCGAGGTCTCCCGGCGGTGGGATGCTACGACCGTGGACACTTTCGTCGGCTGGGTGCTCATCGCGGGCCTCGTCGTCTTCAGCGTGGGCGCGGCCCGGTGGCGACTGGCGTACGAGGGCCCGCTGGCCGACTCACTGCCCCTGATCTACCACGACCGCCGCCGCCGGGCCTGGATCCACGGCTGGATGGCAGCGGCGATGTTCGTGACCACGGCCGGGCTGGCCGGCTTCCAGGAACTCCAGGCGGCCGAGTCGGCGAGGGTCCTGTCCGCCATGGCGTTCGCGGTCTACGCGGTCGGCGCGGTGTGCATGCTCTGCACCCTGGTGTTCGGCCTGACGGTCGTGCCATGGGCCGCCGCGCGGGCCGTACGGGCCGGCGAGGTCCCGAGCATCTTCCCAGCGCTGAACTCCTGGGCCAGCTGGCTGTACTGCGCCCACATGCTCGCCTCCTACACCGCGTTCACGGTGCTCGGCGCGGCCGTCGTCGTATCGGAGCTGCCGACATGGCTGGGCTGGCTCGGCGTCGTACTGGGCCCCGGGTGCCTGTTCGGCCTGGTCTCGACCCGGTTCTCCGGCCCGTTCAACCCGCCGATCCTGGCGCACCTGTACCCGGCGGCCGTGGGCCTGGCCCTGCTCCTCTGACCTGCCCAGTCCCGCCCAGCGGGGTGGGAGGGCGCTCAGATCAGCTTCAGCATCCGCGTGTTGCCCAGGGTGTTCGGCTTGACCCGCTGCAGGTCGAGGAACTCCGCCACGCCCTCGTCGTGCGAACGGAGCAGCTCCGCGTACACCGAGGAGTCGATCGGGCTGTCCTCGATCGGGGCGAAGCCCTGCCTGGCGAAGAAGTCCACCTCGAAGGTCAGCACGAACACCCGGCGGATGCCCAGGTCTCGGGCCGCGTCGAGCAGCTCGGCGACGAGGCGGTGCCCGATGCCGGATCCGGCCATCGCCGGGTCGACGGCCACGGTGCGGATCTCCGCCAGGTCCCGCCAGAAGACGTGCACGGCACCGCAGCCGACCACGCTGTCGGCCCGGGTGGCGACCCGGAACTCCTGCACCGTCTCGTACAGCGTGACCGCCGGCTTCGTGAGCAGTCGGCGGTCCGGTGCATACATGTCGATGAGGCGTTTTATGCCGGGCACGTCCGCGGTGCGGGCGCGCCGGATTGCTATACGGTTCTCCGCATCATCATGCACGCCCCGATGCTACTCCGCGTCGACGACGAAGCGCACCGCCCTGGCCGGACGATGCGCTCGCGCGAAAACGGGTGGAGCGGATGGAGCAGTGCTCAGCGCTGGGTGGGTGCCCAGGGGTCGTCTTCGTCCTCGTCGAGGTCGTCGACTTTCCCGGCTGGCTGCGGATCCCCGCCCGCCAGCTCGCGTTGGAGCTTCTCGAAGTCCGTAGTGGGGGAGGAGTATTTCAGCTCCCGGGCCACCTTCGCTTGCTTGGCCTTAGCACGGCCGCGCCCCATGGCCGACCCCCTCGCACAGAAGAACGGGGCGGCCCCATAGAGGCGGGCCCCGAAGACGTCAGGTTATCTCGTGCAGACAACACTACAGCGCCGAGGCGACTTGCAAAATCTCACCCCACCGGCGCGCCCGGGGGATCGCGGAAGGATCGGCTAGTTTTGTCCGAACCATCCCGCAATCCCACCGGGTTAACGACGTCACACCTGGCTGAACCCCTACGGCAGCAGGATGGTGCGCAGTCGACCGCAGTCAGCCATCCGACGCTCGGCCAGGTGGTCGGCGGCGGCGGCCGGCGAGATGCTCTCGGTGTCGGCCAGGGCCAGGATCTGCTTCGTGGTGTCGTAGATCCGGGTCGCCCGGGCCTTCGCGCGCTCGAAGTTGAAGCCCTGGATCTCGTCGGCGACCTGGATGACGCCGCCGGAGTTCACCAGGTAGTCGGGGGCGTACAGCACGCCGTTGTCCGAGAGCAGCTTCTCGATGCCCGGGTGCGCGAGCTGGTTGTTCGCCGCGCCGACGACGACCTTGGCGGTCAGGACCGGCACGGTGTCGTCGTTGAGCGCTCCGCCGAGGGCGCAGGGCGCGTACACGTCGAGGGGGGCCGTGATCAGCGCCAGGGTGTCGGCGACGACCTCGACCTGGGGGTACGTCGCGCGCACCCACTCCAGCGCCGGCTCGTACGGGTCGGTGGCGACCACGGAGGCGCCGTCCTCGATCAGGTGCCGGACCAGGTACTTGCCGACCTTGCCCAGGCCCGCGACGCCCACGGTGCGCCCGGCCAGGGACGGGGTGCCCCACCGGTGCTCGGCGGCGGCGCGCATGCCCTGGAAGACGCCCCAGGCGGTCAGGATCGAGGAGTCACCGGCGCCACCGTTCTCCACGGAGCGGCCCGTGACGAAACGGGTCTCCTTGGCGATGACGTCCATGTCCTGGACGTACGTGCCGACGTCGCAGGCCGTGTAGTACCGGCCGTTGAGGGACTCGACGAAGCGGCCGTAGGCGCGCAGCAGCGCCTCGGACTTGTCGCGGACCGGGTCGCCCCAGATGATGGCCTTGCCGCCGCCGAGGTCGAGACCCGCGAGCGCGTTCTTGTAGGCCATGCCCCGGCTCAGCTCCAGCACGTCGTGCAGGGCCTCTTCCTCGGTGGCATAGGGGTAGAACCGGGTCCCGCCCAGTCCCGGGCCGAGCGCGGTCGAGTAGATCGCGATTACGGCCTTGAGCCCGGACTGCTTGTCCTGGCAGAACACGACCTGCTCGTGTCCGGTGTCGGCGGTGAATACGCCCATCGCAAACTCCTGTGTTTGGCCGGCCCTTCTGGGGCCTTCCGACGGGCCCGGCGGGGTGGTGCCGGGGTAAGTCGCACGATAGACCGCCCGATCAGTGGGGTGGCTTGCCACCCGCGTGGTCCCACAACGTGCGACGATCGGGCGCGTGTCGTCTCCGTTTGCCAGCTTTCTTCGGGTGTACGAGCCGCTCGCAGCGTTCGACCGCGAGCGGCAACGCTACTGGCGTGGCTACGCCAAGTCCGGCAGGGCGGTGTCGACGAGCACCGGCCCGGCCCGGCAGCGCACCCTGATCCTCGAGTCCCTGGGCGCCGGCTGGTCGCGCCTGCCCGACGAGGACGAGGCCTACCTGCTGTGGAAGACGGAACCGGACCTCAGTCCGCCGCTGGTCTGTCCGTGGAACCTGCGGGTCCGGGTCGCCGAGTCGGCGCTGGAGGTCCGCGACGGGGTGCCGCCGGTGCTGGCGGACGCGTTCGTGCCGTCCCGGCTGGCGGAGGCGGCCGAGGCGGCCCTGGCCGGCTGGCGGGCCTCGGTGTCCGAGCCGGGCAACGCGCCCCGGCTGCACGAGCAGTCCTCGAACTGGATGGTGCCGATCCGCTGGTTCGTCTTCGTGGAGGCCTCCGAACGGGAGATAAACCTCCTTCCCGAGCGGTCTGTAGTATTTCGGACACCAATCTCGCTGGCCCGGCGCCGTGGTCACCGTGCGTTGGCGATCCTCCGTCGGGCGCTGCCGGACGGCCCGGTGACCTCCGAGCTCGCCGACACGGTGCGCTGGCTGGAGGAGTTCCACCCCGGCTCGATCCTCGAACTGGACTATGGCGGACTCGCCGGACTGATGTCCGAGACCAAGCTGATGGCCGACAGGTCGGCCGAATTGGCGGCCAACGGGGTGGCAGCGATGGCCGAAGGGGACCTGAATGGGGCCGGTGCGGCCTATGAAGAACTGGTTGAGTTCTGGCGCGAGACCCAACTGTTAGAACGCTGTAACTGATTCGTGACCATCGAAGAGCGACATATCCACATAAATTAGCCAATGATCCGCCGTCCGGCTACATGGCTTCAACCGTTCGGGCCATGTCCGACATCGCGGACAGGCCGGACGATGGAACGGCGTTGGTCGGCGGGACCCCGGCCACGTTTGAGAGCACTTGTGGAGGAGTGACCGATGGCATCTCGTACTCACGAGCCCGAGCCGCTGCTCACCCCGGCTGAGGTTGCGTCGATGTTCCGCGTCGACCCGAAGACCGTCACCCGGTGGGCAAAGGCTGGCAAGCTGAGCGCAATTCGCACGCTCGGCGGGCACCGCCGTTACCGTGAGTCAGAGGTTCGCGCTCTGCTGCAGGGCCAGATCCCGCAGCAGCGTACGGGCGAGTAGTGCAGTCGCTCCAGGACCCTCGATAGCCCTGGAGTTGCTGGTGAGGGGCGTGGCCGTGAACTACGGCGCGCCCCTCCGGCATGTCCGCCCTCACCCACTGGGATGCCCGTGCGCCGTCGTACCCCGCTCGTGGTCGCTCTTGTTCTCGCCCTCGGGGGCGCGGGCGGGGCGGTGCTCGGCGCGCTCGGGGCACCCGCAGCGGGTTTCCTGCCGGCCACGGACCCGGGAGCCCGGGACGCGGCGTTCGCGACCCTGCTGGACCGCAGGGCCAAGGCGGTGCGCGACCACGACCTCGACGGGTACCTCGCCGACGTCGACCGGGCCCGCCCGCACCTCGTCGCGGCGGAGACCCGTACCTTCCAGAACCTGGCCCGGCTGCCCCTGACGGCGTTCACCTACGCCCTGGGAAAGGCGCGCTACGAACTGAAGGGGCACCCGGAACTCGCGGACCGCTACCACGGCAGGGTGGCGCTGCCCGCCGTCGAGATCCACTACCGGATCTCCGACGTCGACCAGGCGGATGCCGCAGCCCCCTACGTGCCGATCCTGGCGTGGACGGGCGGCCGGTGGGCGGTGGCCGGCGAGGCGACGGACACCGACGTCGACGCGCCGGTCCCGCCCGGCGCGCAGCCGTGGCAGGGCGACCCGATCGCCGTCCGCGCCACCCCGCGCGCCGTGCTGGTGCACTCCCCGGAGGACACCGGCCGGGCCGACGCGTGGGCAGGACGGATCGAGTCGGCGCTGGACGCCGTGCTGCGGTTCCGCCCGGGCGGCTGGTCGGGGCGGGTGTTCGTCGTCGCGGTCAGGGACAGAAAGATGCTCGAGGGGTACCTGGGGGCCGAGGCCGGCCGGGTCGGCGCTGTCGCCGTCGCCCAGTTCGACCGGGTCCCCGAGTGGCACCCGGGCGAGAAGGCCGGATACGCCGGCACGGTCGTGGTGATCAACCCGGACGGGCTGGACGACCCCGGGCTGTCGGCGACCCTCGTCCACGAGTTCACGCACGCGGCCATGGGGCCGGTCACCACGGCGGCGACCCCGACCTGGCTGATGGAAGGGACAGCGGTGTACGTCGAGTTCGGCGATGATGTGCTGGGGGCGACGTACGCGAAGAAGCACCTCGCAGGACGCGACCTCTCCCGCCTGCCACCCGACGACACCTTCTACAACGCCGTGGAGAACTACGACCTGTCGTTACTGGCCTGCAAGCTCCTCGTGACCCGGTACGGCGAGCGTGGCCTCGTCGGCGTCTACGAGTGGTTCGCCCAGCACGACGGCCCACCGGACCAGGGGTTCAGGGAAGTGCTGGGGATCTCCCTGGCGGACTTCACCGCCCTGTGGCGCCGCCAGGTCCAGGACACTGTCGCGGCAGGCTGACCTGCCACCCCTCACATTGATAGGCGCCACCATGAGTGACTACCCCGCGCCCGGTCTCGGACCGGTCGACGGCCCCCTCCGGGACGGGCCGGGCGAGACCACGCCCGCGCAGCCCGCGCCGGCCCAGCCCTTGCCCGGCCAGCCCGTGCCCGGTCCTGCTGGAGTGGATCAGCCGGCGCCCAGCCCCTGGGCCGCCGGTCAGTCCGAGCCGGACACCTGGGCCGTGAACTCCGAGCCGGTCACCACCGCAGTGCCGCAGCCCCAGCCCCAGCCCGGGCCGTGGGCCCAGCCCCTGCCCGGCGCGCCCGGCCAGATCCCGCCGGGTCAGGTCGCGCCCGAGCCCTATGTGCCGGGCCAGCCGGTGTTCGGCACCTACCCGCAGGCTCAGCCGGGCCCCCAGCCCTACGGCCAGGTCCCGCCCGGGAGCGGGCAGTACGTGCCCGGGCAGGCCGGGCCGATGCCGTGGCCGCCGCCGCAGCTCGCCGGCTGGCAGCCCCAGGGCTGGCCGCCGCCCCGTCGTGGCCCCAGCCGGGTCCCGCTGGTGCTCACGATCCTCGGCCTGGTGGCGGCGCTGCTGTTCGCCGGGGTCGGCTCGGCCGCCGCGGCCGTCAAGGTCGCCAAGGACAAGCGCGACGCCCCCGCCGCGAGCCTGTACCTGTCCGGGGTGGTCGTCGACCAGCGCAACCGGGAGGTGTCCGACCTGCTCGCCCGGCGGTCCAAGGCCGTCCGGGAGAAGGACAAGGCGGCCTTCCTCGCCGACGTGGACCCGTCCCAGCCGGGGCTGGTGGCGGCGCAGACGTTGCAGTACGAGAACCTGGTCAAGCTGCCGTTCGCCGCGTTCAGCTACACGTTGGAGACGGACAAGTTCCGGCTGAAGTCGCATGCTGACCTGGTCGCGAAGTACAAGAAGATCGTTTTTCTGCCCGCGGTCACGATCCACTTCCGGATCGAGGGGGTCGACGACGTCGAGTCGGCCACGCCCTACGTGCCGATCTTCGGCCGGATCAAGGACAAGTGGACCCTGGTCGGCGAGGCGGTGACCAAGGACCTGGACAGCGCGATCCCGTTCGGTTTCGGCACCCAGCCCTGGCAGGGCGACGCGATCTCGGTGCGGACCACGGCCAACGCCGTGCTGGTCTACTCGCCGTCCGACGAGAGCAAGGTCGCCGAGTGGTCGAACCTGATCGAGAACTCGATCCGCGACGTGAAGAAGTTCCGGCCGGACGGCTGGTCGGGCAAGGTCTACGCGATCGCGGTACGGGACAAGAAGCTCTACAACGAGTACATGGGCGAGGGGAAGGGCGACAAGTTCTCCGCGTTCCAGACCGCCCGGTACGACCGGGTCGGCCGGTGGAGCAGCAGCGCCACCCCGCCGAAGATCTCCGGCTCCCTCGTGATGATCAATCCTGACTCGCTCGGCAAGGGCGACGACCGGATCGAGTCGATCATGACGCACGAGATCACGCACGTCGCCATGCAGCCGATCGACAACGGCTACACCCCGAGCTGGCTGGTCGAGGGCACCGCCGAGTTCGTCGAGAGCGGCATGATGACGAACATGCAGATCAAGCCGGAATGGGCCAAGGAGCACCTCGCCGGCAAGAACCTCGACGAGCTGCCCTACGCCCGGACGTTCTACGACGACAACGGCGAGAACTACACGCTCGCGTGGCTGGCCTGCATGATGATCGCCGACAAGTACGGCCGGGCGAAGCTGCTCGCGCTGTACCTGGCCTTCAAGGACGCGAAGGACCAGAACCTGGAGACCCGGGACAAGGCCATGCGCGACGCCCTGGGCGTGTCGCTGGCCGACTTCACCACGCAGTGGCGCAACGAGGTGAAGCGCTCGATCAACGGGGGCTGAGCCCTGAGATCAGGGTGTCGTAGCTCTCCCGGCACAGGTCGTCCAGCGTCTGGCCCGCCGCGCCCCGCCCGGCGTGCCAGACGCTGAGTGCCGCCTGGGCCGAACCGATCGCCGCCACGGCCAACAGCCGGGGGAACATGTCGTTGACGTCGTGGCCGCTGTGCTTGGCCGCGTACTCCGCCACCACGTCCGTGAGCTCGGCGAACACCGCGTAGTAGGACCCGAGCAGGGCCGGCTGCCGCGCCATCAGGTCCAGGCGCGCGCCGATCTGCCGCTGCTGCTCCTCCGCGTCGAACGCCAGCGCGTCCAGCGCGTTGCGCACCGCCTCGATCGCCGGCTCGTCGGCCGGCCGGGCCTCGAAGCTGGCCCGGAGCCGGTTGGTGATGTCGTGCGCGACGTCGCCGAAGAGGACGTGCTGCTTGGACGAGAAGTACCGGAAAAAGGTTCTGACCGCCACGTCGGCCGCCTCGGCGATGTCCTCGACCGTGGTCTGCTCGTAGCCCTGTTCGGCGAACAGCCGCAGTGCCGCGTTCTCCAGGGCTCTCCTGGTCTCCAGCTTCTTGCGCTCCCGGCGTCCGGGTTCGGTCGGCTGTCCCACCTCTGTCGTCACGCTCACATGGTGTCACGGAAACTCATGTGGCACGCTGTGTCTTGTGGCACGGCGTGCCAGATTGGGGAGGATGGACATGTTCGCAGCAATCGGGCGCGGGGTGGCCCGCAGGCCATGGTTGGTCATCGCCACGTGGCTGCTCGTGGCGGTCGCGGTCATCGCGGCGGCGCCGAGCCTGAAATCCGTGACGAACTCGGATCAAAGTGCCTTTCTGCCCAGCTCCGCAGAGTCGGCCAAGGCCGCAGCGGTCGCGAAGGCTGCCGGGTTCACCAAGGGCGCGACCGGCGTGATCCACGTGCAGCGAGCCGACGGCGGCACCCTGACCCAGGCCGACCTGGGCGCGATCGGTGGGTTGGCGCAGACGCTGAAGGCGCCGGCCGTGACCGGCGTGCTCTTCGACCCGGCCCAGACCGTCGCGCCGAACGGCAGGGGCGCGCTGCTCGTCGTCCAGTTCGAGGGCGCGGCCCGCGACGAGAAGGTGCACGACGCCGTCGCCACCCTGCGGACCCAGACCGCCGAAGCCCTCAAGGGCGGCCAGCTGAAGGCCGGCATGACCGGCGAGGCCGCCATCGACGTGGACAACACCAAGGCCATGGCCGACGCCGAGAAGATCGTCACCCTGGCCACCCTGGGCCTCATCGTCATCCTGCTGCTGGTCATCTTCCGCAGCCCGGTCGCGTCGCTGCTGCCGCTGGTGTCGGTCGGCATCGTCTACGGCATCGCCCAGGCGCTGGTCGCGATCGCGGCGAAAACCTTCGACTTCCAGATCGGTACCGAGGTCCAGACCCTGATGACCGTGGTCCTCTTCGGAATCGGCACCGACTACATCCTGTTCCTCCTGTTCCGCTACCGCGAACGGCTCCGGGCCGGCGACACCGCGCGCGAGGCCATCGTCGCGGCCGTCGACAAGGTCGGCGAGGCCATCTCCTCCGCGGCGTTCGCCGTGATCGCGGCGTTCGGCGCGCTGGTCCTGGCGCTGCTCGGCTTCTTCACCACCCTGGGGCCCTCGCTGGCCATCGGCGTGTTCGTGATGCTGCTCGCCGCGCTCACCCTGGTACCGGCCATCATCACCCTGCTCGGCGAGCGGGTCTTCTGGCCGACGAGGACGAAGGCCGACGGCAAGGGGCACCCCGGGTTCGCCCGGCTCGGCCGGTTCGTCGCGCACCGCCCGGCCGTCGCGCTGGTCGGCTCGCTCGTCCTGCTCGGCGTACTCGCCGCCGGGGCGCTCGGCTTCCAGCCGCAGTTCGACCCCCTCGCCCAGCTGCCGGCGAAGATGGAGGCCACCACGGCGTTCAAGGACCTGGGGAAGAACTTCCCGGCCGGCGTGGCCAACCCCTCCCAGGTGTACCTGAGGTCCGACCACCCGCTGGCCCCCGCCGAGCTGCAGAAGTTCGTCGCCACGATGTCCACCGCCCCAGGGGTCGCCGGCCCGATGCCGCCCACGGTGTCCTCGGACGGCAAGGTCGCCCAGATCCCGCTGATCCTGAAGTCCTCGCCCTACGAGACCGCTGCGATGGACTCCGTGCCGGCACTCCGGGCCGCCGCCGAACACGCGGCCCCGGCCGGCACCCAGGTGCACATCGGCGGCATGACCAGCACCTTCGCCGACATCCGCGGTATCACCAACCGGGACCTCAGCGTCATCTTCCCGGTGGCCGGCCTGCTGTTCCTACTGATCCTCGGCGGCCTGCTCCGCGCGATGGTCGCACCGCTCTACCTCGTGGTGTTCGTGGTCCTCGGCTTCGTCGCCACCCTCGGCGCGACCGTGTACGTCTTCCAGGGCGCACTCGGCCACGGCGGCCTGATGTTCATGCTCCCGATCATCATGTACCTGTTCGTCACAGCCATCGGGACGGACTACAACATCCTGGTCACCGCGCGGATCCGTGAGGAACTGCGGGAGGGCCGGAGCCCCCGGGACGCCGCGGCGTTGGCCATCGAGCACGCCGGACCGTCGGTGGCCGCTGCCGCGGTCATTCTGATGGGTACCTTCGGATCGCTCCTGATCTCCGGGGTGTCGTTCTTCGCGGAGATGGGCTTCGCGGTGACGCTGGGGATCGCGCTGGTCGCGTTCGTGGTGTCCCTCGTGCTGGTGCCGGCGGCGACCGTCCTGTTCGGCGGCTCGTCCTGGTGGCCGGGCCACCGACCGGCCCCGGCCGACGTGGTCGCGGAGGAGCCGGCGCTCGCGCGCTGACGCACAAGGTCGCCCCGCCCTCAGTGAGAGCGGGGCGACCTTTTCCGTGCGGGTCAGCCCGAGAAACGGCCGGTCTTCACGTCAGCGACGAACGCCGACCAGTCTCTGCCGTCGACGACGAGAACCCCGCCCGCGCGGTCCTTCGTGTCCCGGACACCGACCACTTCGCCCAACGCCACTTCGACACAGTTTCCACCCTGGTTACCGCTCCGGGTGGAGGTGCGCCACGGGGCGTGGATGTCTGTCTGCCCAGCCATCCAGCCCTCCTTTCTGTCCTAGGTGCCGTCCGCAGCCGCCGCGATGGCCTCCGTCGAGTCCTTGGGAGTCATCGCGAGCTTCCGGAGCTGGCCGAACAACGCTTCATACTGCTCGACCTCCGGTCGCTCCTCGAGGTAGAGGCTGCTGGTGTAGTTCTCGAGGTAGATGAGTGGCGGATCTTCCTCAGTGTCGAAGAGAAGCTCCGTCCACGCCATGCCCATGCTGCCGTGCGCACCCGCGCTGGCCGGCAGAATCTGCAAGGTGAGGTTGGGTTGCTCGGCCGCATTTAGCAGGCGCGCCAACTGGCCACGCATCACGCCGGGGTTACCCACGGGTCGGCGGAGCACCACGTCATCAATGATGAAATGCAGCCGCGGCTTGTCGTCGCGCGCTTGCCGACGCATGCGCAACTCGATCAGCTTCTCGATCGCGGCGGCCGTGCGCGGGCCGGTCGACAGGACCGCCCCGGCATAGTCCTCGGTCTGCAGCAGACCCGGAATCTGGGCGACGGAGTAGTCCCGGATCTCGCTCGCGTCGAATTCCAGGCCGACGTAGAGCTCGAACCAGTCGGGTAGCACGTCGCTGAACTTCCGCCACCAGCCACGTTGCCGCGCCTCGCGTGCCACCTGGGTCAACGCCTCGATGTCCTGCTCACTCGCGCCGTAGATCCGGGCGAGGGTGGCCACTGTCGGCACGCTGGGCATGACGGTCACGGTCGGGTCTTCCAGGCGACTCAACGTCGACTTCGAGACGCCAGCCTTCTTCGCCGCCTCGCCGAGGCCCAGCCCGACCTGGTCGCGTCGGGCACGGAGAGCGCGGGCGAGTCGCCGCCGCCTGAGAGTGGGTCCAGCCATCCACACAGTGTGGCGCACGGACGAGTGGATCTCCACAGCTGAAAACGGTCAAGATGAGTGTTGCATGCTGCAATCGGCTGCTCTAATCTCGGTGTGTGGCCCGGCTCACAGAGCTGGCGCCCAGCGCGAGACGCCTGTGGTGCCGTGGCGTGCCGTCCCGGCCCCAGGCGTCTCGCGCCCCGGACACTTCCCGGACGGAGGCTCCCCGTGAGTGCCATCCCCCTCAACGAAGTCGGTTCCGAGGTCGCCGCTGACGAGGCGTTGCGGGCGGCGCATCTCGACAGTGAGACCGGGTGTTGTGTCGCCTGTCAGCGGCCGTGGCCCTGCGACACCTACCTGGATGCCGGCAACCGGCTCGGCAACAGGCTGCTCGGGCTGACCCGGCGGACCTGACATGCCACCCATGAACGCCCGGTCGTCGGGTTCCCCGATCCATCCCCGGCGGCCGGGCCCCGCCACGGAGGAGCCCGAGCGGCCGGGCCCTGCCACAGAGGAGCCCGAGCGGCCGCGCCCCGCCACGAAGCAGCCTGCGCGGCCAGGGCCCGCCGCAGACGCGCGCACGCCCGGGGTGCTGTTGGGGGTGCTCGACACGATCGGGCCGGCGGTGGTGCTCGGTGGATACCGGATCCCGGCGAGTGAGCAGCGGTGCGCCATCGAGGGCGTGGACCTGGCGACCGACGGGACAGCCGGGGTCCGCGAATACTGGATGGTTCCCGGCGGGCTCTACTACATGGCCTGGTACCGGACGGATCTGTGCTGGATGCTCGCCGGGGACGGGCTCGACGTCGAGCGCATGCACCGGCTCACCCGGGGCGACTCCTACGCGACCGTGTTACCCCTCGACACGGGAGTCCGTGAACACCTCGACCCGGGGCGCAACTATGCGCTGTGGCCGGTCGGGGTGTGCTGGGAGCTGCGGCGCTGGCCGTAGGGCTGTCGCCGGCAGGCCGGCCGGGGCCGCTGATGGAGACCGGGGCAGGTGTCGCCGTAACCGGAAATGAATGTTCTTGATCTGGGTGGAGAGCCGCCCCCTTCCCGGTGTGGGACGAGGGCGGCTCCGGGCTTCGCATGTCCTACTGGCGGGCGCCGATCGTGTCCGCCGGGTTGGCCCGCAGCGCCAGCCGACCCGGCACCAGGGTGCTGGCGAACGCGAGAGCCGCGCTGCCCAGGGCCACGACGATGTAGGTCATGAGCGGCACCTGCGGGGACGCCGCTCCGGTCAGGCCCACGCTGAACCCGGTCAGGACGGCCAGGCTGACCGCCGTGCCGAACACCAGGCCGATCACGGCCACCACCGCGGACTCCCAGCGCAGCATGCCCAGGACCTGGCGGCGGGTCGCCCCGACCAGGCGGAGCAGGGCGAACTCCCGCCGGCGGTCGCCGACCGACAGGGCCAGGGTGTTCACCACGGCGATCGCGGTGAACGCGAGCACCAGGCCCATCGCGATCAGGCTGATCTGCGCGTTGACGCTGCCCTGCTCGGCCTGGGCGGCCTGGACGCCGGTCCGGTCGAGTACCCGCAGGCCGGGGAACGTCGCCGCCAGGCTGGCCGGGTCGCCGCCCCGGACCAGGACCATGTCGTTGAGCGGGTTGTCGACGTGCGCGGCGAGCAGGTCGTGGTCGATGGTCACGTCCGGGAAGCCGAGGCCACGGTCGTAGACGGCGATCACCGTCAGGCTCACCCGGGTGCCGTCGCCGAGGCTCAGGCTCAGCGAGGTGCCCACCCGGAGGTCCAGTCGGGCGCTCACCGCGACCTTGTCGGCTGCCAGGTCGGCGAGGTCGCCGGCGCTGACCCCCAGGTCCAGGGTGCGGTCCGCGCCGGCCGGCGTGACGCCCTGGGCGGACAGTTTGGTCAGCCCGTTGAGGACCCGGCCGCGCTTCACCTCGGTCACCGTGGTCACCCCGGGCACGGCGCGGGCGGCGGTGGCCGCTGCCGTGGGTACGCCGGTCGCTGAGCCCAGGACGTGCTCGGCGAGCAGGCCGTCGTTGGCCTGCCGGGTGGTGGCCTCGGTGGTCGTGGACTGCATGAACAGCACGGTGCAGGTCATCGCGACCATCAGCGTGAGCGGGGTGATCACCGAGGCGAGCCGGCGGGAGCCGACCGTGGAGTTCGCCGCGGCCAGCCAGCCGCCGATCCGGAACCGGCGCAGGGGGACGGCCAGTACGGCGACCGCGCCCCGGGCCAGCGGCGGGCCGAGCAGCGACACGGCCGTGCACCACAGCAGCACGGTCAGGTACGTCACCGGGCTCGACGCGGCCTCGGTGTCCAGGATGGTGAGCAGTCCCGTGCCGGCGAGCGCGAGGACGCCGACCACCGCGCCGGCCACCAGCCGACCCACGCCGGTGCGGACGCCCAGGCTGGACTCCGCGAGAGCCTCCGTCGGGCGGATCCGGATCGCGCGCCGGGCCGAGACGAGCGCGGCGACCAGACCGGCGGCCACCGTCACCAGGGCTGCGGCCAGCGGCGGGACGAAGCCGACCACCGGATCCAGGGCCGCGGGGATCGCGCCGGCCGCCACGAACCGGTCGCGGAGCCAGGACATCAGGGCGATGCCGAGCACCGAGCCGAGGCCGCCGGCCACCACGCCGACCAGCAGCGCCTCGCCGCCGATCAGCCGGCGGATCTGCCTCGGGGTGGCGCCGATGGCCCGGAGCAGCGCGATCTCGCGGTACCGCTGCTGGAGCAGCAGCGCGAATGTGCCCACCACCACCAGGATCGCGACGATCAGGGCAGTGCCGCCGAGGGTGGCGCTCATACTCACCAGGCGCACCTGGGCCTTGGCCGAGTCGGGGAACTCCAGGCCGCCCCGGTCCGCCCCGGTGTAGACCCGGGCGGGCGTGCCGGCCAGAGCCTTGCCGAGGTTCACGCCCGGCGCGTCCACGCCGAACGCCGTGACCTCACCCGGGTGGCCGAACAGCCGCTCCGCCTCGGCCGGGGCGAAGAACACCGCCGACTGCAGGCGCAGCGGGCTGGCGAGGCCGACCACCGTGTACCGGGCCGGGGCCCCCGTCGACTGCACGGTGACCTGATCACCCGTCCGGACTCCGGCCCGCCCCGCGAGGGCCGCGTCGAGCACCACCTCGGTACCCGTGGCCGGGGCGCGGCCGTCGGCCAGGGTGCACGGGCCCAGGGCCGCCGACTCCCAGGCGTGGCCCAGGGACTGGGGGCCGGGCACGCCGGGCAGCACCGCCGGGAAGCTCAGCTCCGGGACGACCGTCCGGACGCCGGGGATGGCGCGGAGGGTGGCGGCGAGGTCGGCGGGGACGCGTACCCGTTCGGTGAGGGGCTTGGTCTTGATCTTCTTGCCGGTGTCGTGGTGCAGTTCCTGGTCGCCGGCGACGATCGTCATGCCGGCGTAGCGTTCGGCGGGCAGGCCGCCGCGCAGGCCGGTGTCGAGCATCAGGCCACAGGCGGAGACCAGGGCCGCGGCGCAGCACAGGGCGAGGAACGCGCCCACGAAACTGGCCTTGCGAAAGCGCAGGGTGCGCAGGGCGAGTCCCAGCATCAGACCCACGCCCCCAGCCGTGCCATCCGCTCGGCGACCCGGTCGGTGGTCGGCGCGGACATCGAGTCCACGATCCGGCCGTCGGCCAGGAACAGCACCCGGTCGGCGTGCCCGGCGGCCACCGGGTCGTGGGTGACCATCACGATCGTCTGGCCCGACTCGGCCACGATCTGGCGGAGCAGGCCCAGCACCTCGGCGGCCGTGCGGCTGTCCAGCGCGCCGGTCGGCTCGTCGGCGAACAGCACCTCCGGCCGGGTGACCAGGGCGCGGGCGATGGCCACCCGCTGCTGCTGGCCGCCGGACAACTCGCTCGGCCGGTGGTCGGCGCGGGCGGACAGGCCCACCCGGTGCAGGATCTCGGTCAGCCAGGCCTGGTCGGTCTTCCGGCCGGCCAGCCGCAGCGGCAGCGTGATGTTCTCGCGGACCGTGAGCGCCGGCAGCAGGTTGAACGCCTGGAAGACGAAGCCCAGCCGGTCGCGGCGGAGCAGGGTCAACGCCGTCTCCGACAGGCCGGACAGCTCGGTGTCGCCCAGCCGGACGGAGCCGGAGGTCGGGGTGTCCAGGCCGGCGGCGCAGTGCAGGAACGTGCTCTTGCCCGAGCCGGACGGGCCCATCACCGCCGTGAAGGTGCCCCGGGGGATCGACACCGACAGGTCGCGGAGGGCGTGGACCTGGGCGTCGCCCCTGCCGTAGCTGCGGGTGACGCCGGTGAGGTGCACTGCGGGTGGCGGGTCGTTGTGTTCGGTGCGCATGGTGTGTTGTCCTTTGAGGAGGAAGCGCTGTGCGGTGTTTTCTGCGCAAGGGCAGGGCCGGGTCGTCGAGTTGGCGCTCGACGACCCGTTTTTGCGTGTGCGGATCCCGGGCCGCGTTGGCGCGCGGCCCGGATGTTTCGTGTCGGGACTTACCTGGGTGCGGGGAAAGCCAGGAAGCGCAGGTGCACGGTCCGGGCGTCGGCCGGACGGGGCCGGTCGCGGTAGCTGGCCAGCAGCTCCTGGTAGTCGCGTTGCAGTGCGATGAGTTCGGTGTAGCTGAGCTCGACGGCATCGCGGTCGTAGGGCAGCTCCTCCGCCCATTCGCCGGTGGCGTCCCGGGCGGCCTGGGCCGCGGCGAACAGGTCCAGGTCCGCCGAGTAGCCCAGCCGGGTGACCTCGTGCAGCACCGGGCGCATGTCCTGGTCCTGCTGGTCGCGGAGGGGCAGCCGGCGCTCGGTGTACTTCCACCACCGCTCCCGGCCGTGCGCCAGGTCGGGCACCTCGGCGACGAAGCCGTACCGGGCCAGTTCGCGCAGGTGGTAGCTGGTGGCGCCCGTGTTCTCGCCGAGGGCCGCCGCCAGGGTGGTGGCCGTCGCCGGTCCGTGCACCTCCAGGTGCTGGAGGATCCGGTGCCGGCGGGGATGCGCGAGAGTGCGGAGCGCTTCCAGGTCGGTCACCTCCGGGGGGAGGGGTGAGCCCGTCATGCGTCCATGATCACTCGTGCACAGGAGATTGTGCAAGGGGGATTGTGCATGAAACTTTGTGCACGTGGGCGTGTGCACAGCATCGGTACCCGGAAAGAGCGGATTGTGTCGGGGCTCCAACCTGGGGTCCGGACACGGTAGGCTCACCCTCAGCGATAACGCCGCTACCGGTAGGGGAGGCCGAGTGCGTGCGAACCTGCTGGGCACCCTCGCGGTCCTCGCGGTGCTGGCCACCCTCACGTTCGGCCTACCAGCCGTGAACCGCGCGCTGCCCGCCGAGCGTTCGCTGCCCGCCGGCCAGGAGCTGGCGATCGGCTACGGGGTGACCATCACCCCACCCGTCGGGGCCAGGGTCGACGTCACCCGCACCCTGCCCAACCGGGGCGTGCTCGCTCTCGTCCTGCACGGCCTCGACTTCCGGGCCGAGGCGAAGACCACCTCCGACGGCGTCGACGGGCTCGCCAGCCGGCTCCGCACCCGGGTGCAGAACCAGCGCGGCGTCCAGGTCACCGGCGACCTGCGCGAGGTGCACACCGACGCCGGGGTGCGCGGCCTGCGCGGCACGTTCTCCTCCACCGGCCGCGACGGCATCTACGCGGCGTACGTGTCCAACGGGATCGGCGTGCAGGTCACGGTCAGCGGCACCGCGCTCGCCGAACAGGTCGGGGCCGTGGAGCAGAGCCTCGCGGGATTGAGGTTCGCGTGACCGCCGCCGTCCGACCCATGCAGAGCGGGCAACGCAGACTCACCTGGCGCAGCCCGGCGCTGTGGCTGACCGTCGTCGTGATCGGATACGGGGCCTGGCAGATCGGGAAGTTCGGGTACCCGAACTTCGTCAACTATCCCCGGGCCGCCGCGCTGGCCGTGGTGCTGTTCGGGCTGTACGCGATCCCGTACACCCTGCTGGTCACCGGCCTCGACTACCTCGAACCCGAACCGGTGTCCCTGATCGGCACCGCCGTGGCCTGGGGCGGCCTGGCCGCGACGGCGGTCGGCGTGACCGGCGGCCAGGCGTTGCAGGGCATCCTCGCCAAGCTGATCTCGCCGGCGTTCTCCGACCAGTGGTCCCCGGCCATCGTCGGCCCGACCATCGAGGAACCGGCCAAGATCCTCGGCGTGATCATGATCGTGCTGCTCGCCAAGGGCCAGCTGAACAGCGTCGTCGACGGCGTCGTCTACGGGGCCTTCGTCGGCCTCGGCTTCCAGCTCGTCGAGAACTTCATGTACGCGATGTACGCCGTCGCCATCTCCGGCAACGGCGACACCGTCTCCCCGGTGGTCGCGACATTTCTGGTCAGGGGGTTCCTGTCCGGGCTGTGGAGCCACACCATGTTCACGGCGCTCGCCGGCGCGGGCATCGGGTACGCACTCGTCGCCGTCCGCCGGCCCTGGTGGCGCCGGCTCGGCATCGCGGCGCTGGCTTTCCTCGGCGCGTGGGGCCTGCACTTCGTCTGGAACTCCCCGCTGCTGATCAACGGCTTCGGCGGCGGACTGGGCGGGATCGCCGCCATCCTGCTGATCAAGGGCCTGCCGGGCCTGCTGCTCGTGCTGCTCCTGGTCGGCGCGGCCAAACGCAGCGAGGCGCGCTACTACTCCGACACCCTGCTCGGGCTGACCGACCCGGGGCTGGCCACGGCGGGGGAGGTCGACACGCTGTGCCACGCGCGGCGGCGGCACGCGGCCCGGCGGTACGCGAAGGCGCGCGGCGGACTCAAGGCCCAACTGCTGGTCCGCCGGCTGCAGATGGCCCAGGCCAAGCTCGCGGTCGCGATCAGCCGGGCCCAGGGCAACCCGGCCGGGACGGTGTACGACGTGGCCGGCCGGTTCCGGGATCCGGCCGCTGTCGTGCAGCGGCGGGTGCAGGAGGTCCGGATGCTCCGGGGCCGGCTGCTCGGGCTGGGGATCTCCGACGCCGCCGCGCCGACGGAGGTGCGGCACCGGGTGCACTGGAACGGGCTGCTGTTCCGGGTGGGGCTGGTGGTGGTGGGAGCGGTCGCCCTGGCCGTCCTGATCCGCCGGCTGGGCGGCGGCTGACGCCTGCATAATATGCAACTGCATGAAATGCACGGACATGACTTCGGCACCCCGTGGCGGGGGTCATGGCGGGGCCGATCCGGAGCCGGGCAGAATCGGGCTCATGCTGGAACGCTTCGTGGTGATCGGGGCCGGGACGATGGGCGCGGGAATCGCGTACGTCGCCGCCGGGGCCGGGTACGTCGTCTCGCTCGTCGAGCCCGATCCCGACCGGGGGCCCGCAGCGGTCGCCGGGCTGCGGGACCTGTGGGCCAAGGCGGTGACCCGGGGCAAGCTGTCGCAGCTCGAAGCCGACGGGGCCGCCGGTCGGTTGCACCTGGTCCGGTCCCTGGACGAGGTCGCCCCCGATCCGTCGGTGATCGTCGAGGCCGTGCCCGAGCGGCTGGAGCTGAAGCGGTCCGTGCTGGCCGCCGCCGCCGCGCTCAAGCCGGCGCTGCTGGCCACCAACACCTCCTCGATCGCGATCTCCTCGCTCGCCGAGGGCCTGCCCGACCCGTCGGTCCTGTGCGGGCTGCACTTCTTCAACCCGGTGTTCGCGATGCCGCTGCTGGAGATCGTGCTCGCCGACGACACCTCCGCCGACGCGCGCGAGCGGGCGCTGATCGTCGCCGACCGGCTCGGCAAGGACCCGGTCGTCGTCCGGGACATGCCCGGCTTCGCCACCTCCCGACTCGGCGTGATGCTCGGCCTGGAGGCCATCCGGATGCTCGAGGACGGCGTGGCCAGCGCCGCCGACATCGACAAGGCCATGAAGCTCGGCTACAAGCACCCGATGGGCCCGCTGGAGCTCACCGACGTCGTCGGGCTCGACGTCCGGCTCGACATCGCCCGCACGTTGCAGGCCGCGTACGGCGACCGGTTCGCGCCCCCGCAGCTCCTGATCGACATGGTGGCGGCCGGCAAGCTCGGCAAGAAGACCGGCGAGGGGTTCCACACGTGGCCAGCCTCCTGATCTCCGAGAGCGACGACCGGCTGGTGGTCACTCTCGACCGCCCCGAGAAGCGCAACGCCATCGACGCCGAACTGGTCGCCGAGCTGCACGAGGTGTGCGCCCGGCTCGAACGCGACCCGAAGCTGCTGCTGCTCACCGGCGGCGCGGACGGCCTGTTCGCCGGCGGGGCCGACATCGCCCAGCTCCGCGACCGGGGCCGCCTGGAAGCCCTGGCCGGGATCAACCAGAGCCTGTTCGCGCGGATCCTCAAGCTCCCGCTGCCGACGATCGCCGCCGTGGACGGGCCGGCGCTGGGCGGGGGCGCGGAGCTCGCGTACGCGTGTGACCTGCGGATCTGCACCGACCGCGCCTTCTTCGGCCAGCCGGAGGCCCGGCTGGGCATCCTCGCCGGCGCCGGGGCCACCTACCGGCTGCCCCGGCTGATCGGCGAGGGCCTGGCCAAGGAACTGCTGTTCACCGGCCGGCGGATGCTCGCAGACGAGGCACTGTCCCGTGGCCTGGTCTCCCGGGTCGTCGCGCCCGCCGACCTGCTCGCCACCGCCCACGGCATCCTCGACGACATCGCGAAGTCCTCGACCCTCGCGCTCCGGCTGACCAAGCTGGCCGTGGACGCCCCCGAGGGCGCGCACCCGCACATCGAACTGGCCAGCCAGGCCGTGCTGTTCGAGGACGCGGAGAAGTACGCCCGGATGACAGCCTTCCTGGAGAAGAAGAAATGACCGAGTCGTTCGACATCAGCCCGGGCGGCGACCTCGCCAAGAAGATGGGCATCGAGATCACCGAGGCCAGCCCCGAGCGGGTGGTCGCCACGATGCCGGTCGAGGGCAACACCCAGCCCTACGGTGTACTGCACGGCGGCGCCTCCGCCGTCCTCGCCGAGACCGTCGGCTCGATCGGCTCCGCCCTGTACGCCGGCCAGTCCGGCGGCATCGCCCTGGGCACCGAGCTGAGCTGCACCCACCACCGGTCGGCCCGAACCGGGCTGGTCACCGGGGTCGCCACGCCGATCCACCTCGGCAGAACCCTGGCCACGTACGAGATCATCATCTCCGACAGCGCGGGCCGGCGGATCTGCACGGCGCGACTCACCTGTGCGATTCGGCCCAATCCGGCCCTCTGACTTGACCGGTCGCAGTAACCTGCGGCTGATGACATCGATCCCGGCCAGCGCGTCTGACGAGATCGGCGACCACGTGCACGCGGTCCTCGCGGCGGGGGTGGTCGGCGATCTCGACGGCGCCATGCGCTCGGTCGACGAGATCGTCGCCGAGCACGGGGCCTGGGCGGTGTATGACCTGGCCGGGGCCATCGTGACCGAGATGCTGGGCGACTTCCGCCAGCCGGAGGACGCGGAGTTCTGGACGCTGGACTTCCCCGGGATCGAGTCCGCCGGGTATGACCTGCGGTGGGTCGCGCGGTTCATCAGCGCACACGCCAACGGCGAGGAGGACACGGCCCGGGCGTTGTATCGGGCGGCGGTGAACGACGAGGAGATCCGGCCCTGTCTGGGGGCGCTGGTGACGTCGGCGATCGCTACTCTGCGCCGGTAGCCGGGTCGCGGAGCGGGCCGGCGGGGCACCGTTCAGCCTGCGGCCAGGGCGATCACGCCGCCCAGGACCACCGCCGCGCCGAGGAGCCGGCGGAGCGGGTTGGGCTCGCGGAGCAGGAGCCAGCCGAACACGCTGCCGACCACGATGGACAGCTCGCGGGCCGGGGCGACCAGGCTGACCGGGGCCATCCGGTAGGCGAAGAGCACGAGAATATAGGCAAGTGGTGACAACCCGGCGATCACGAACACCTCTTTCCGGTACCGGCGCCACACGTCCCTGACCCGGTCCGGATTCCTGACCGCGTACGGGGTGAGGAACACCAGCCTGCACACGTTGCTGCCCCACTCGTAGAACAGCGGCGCGATCGCCAGCGGCCCCACGGCGTGCGCGTCGAACACGGTGTACCCGGCGATGAACACCCCCACGACCAGCCCGTACGCCAGGCCCGTGCGGCGGCGGTGCCGATCCCCGGTGCCCGGGCCACCGCTCACGATCAGGATGCCGACCACCACGGTCAGCCCGCCGGCGAGGGCCAGCCAGCCGGGCCGCTCGCCCAGGACCAGCACCGCGACCCCGACGGACAACAGCGGACCGGTACCCCTGGCCAGCGGGTACACCACGGACAGGTCGCCGACCCGGTAGCCGCGCTGGAGCAGCACGAAGTAGCCCAGGTGCATCACGGCGCTGCACAAGATCACTCCGATCGCGGCCCAGGTGAAACTCGGCCGGACGAAGAAGAGCGCCGGCGCGTACAGCACCGAGGAGACGACCGTCGACATCCAGAGCAGGGCCGGCCCGCCGTCGCCGGCCCGCTTCGCCGCCAGGTTCCACCCGGCGTGGCAGAAGGCTGCTGCGACGACGAGGGCGATAGCGGCGGGCGGCACCGACTGAGCCTAGTCCGTGTTGATCAAGGAAGCGATGAGAGCCAGCACACCACTGATCAGGAGTACCACCCCCAGGCCCACGGCGAGGGCCAGCCAACCGGGCCAGGCCTTCCTCTTGCCGAGCTTGAAGAAGGCGGACAGGAGAGCTGCCGTCCCGAAGAACTGGAAGGGGACGAAACACGTGAAGATGGTGATGCCGTTGATCGCGCCGTGCAGCTGGTCGCGGGAGTCGAGGATGTACAGCACCCAGCCCGTGGTGGGGCACAGCAGCAGCATGGCCAGGCCGAGCGCGGTCGCCTGACCGGGATAGCGGGACTTCTTCTCGTCAGGCCACAGATCTGTCATGCGGGGGAGCGTAGGTGGTGTTCCTTCCGCTGTCCGCCCCGGACGCTACCGCCGACGCGCCAGGTGGACGACGATGTCGGCGCTGATCTCGACTGTGGCCGGCAGTACCCGGACGTAGCCTTCACGACTATCTGGCCACTGCCCCCACACCTGGCTGAAGGCGGTCAGGCGAACCCGTAGCAGTTGGCTGCCGAACTGACATGGCGGTCAGGAGTCGGAGAATCGGCTCGGGCGGATCATCTCCGCAAGGCCGACCAGGGTGACCAGCACGAAGCCCATCACCAGAAACACCGTGTCCGTCTCGGCCTTGACCACTCGGCCGAGAACGACCCCGGTCGCCACCGTGCCGCCCACAGAGAACGCAATCTTCGCCAGCACCTGCGCAGCCTCCCAAGTTTTGCTGACCCTACAGCGCTTCTGGCGAGCCGTGGGGTAAGGCATCGCCTGGCCGGCGGGCAGGCTCCGGGATGGCCGGGGGCCCCTCAGACCCGAACCTGGGGCTGCGGGCGTGGTAGTCCTGCGTGCACCGAACGTGGTACTCGAACCGCGGCTTGGTGTTGTCGCTCTGGTCGTCGGGGAGTTCGAGGAGGGCGCGGACCCAGGCCCGGTTGTCGTCGCGGTGGTCGGTGAGCGTCTTGTTCGACCACTGCCGGGAGATGAGAACCCGCCGCCCGGTGAAGCCGAGGGTCTGGCGCTGGTGGACCTTGCCCCGGCAGTGACCCGGGCGCAGGGTCGGTCCGGCGTTCTTCGGCGCGATGCCGTAGAGCAGCCACTCGGCTTCGCGATCCCTCAGCCCATGCCCGACGAGGTACACGCGGCGTTCGAGCGCCTGGTTAAGGCCGGCTTCACCACCAGGCTCGTTCGCACCACCTGAGTGCCGAACGATGTGCCCAGATTCGCGCGGCAGGTCTGGGCACGCGCGTTCTGCCATGCTTGCCGGATGGAGAACATTGATCCTGGCGAACGGCTTAGCGACGCCGAATTGGGGGAGCTGGCCAGGTTGCTGGCGAGGTTCGCATCACATGATCTGGATCAGTGGGAGAACTGGCGGGTTCACACGCCGCATGGGCCGGTCTACGTGACAATGACCAACGCGTTGATGGCAGGTTGTTCGGACGAAGCCTTCACGACGATCTGGCCGCTACCTCCACGGCTGGCCGAGGGTGGTCGGACGAACGCGTAGCAGTTGGTTGCCGAATTGTTCTCTACAGGATCAAGGCGCGCCTCGCGGCGCGCTGTGCGGGTGCGGAGACCCGTCCGGCGGCAAGCCGCTCCGGCCTTCCCTCCGGTCGGCCGGAGCGGAAGCCGCCGACAACCGACGGCAGCCGCACCCGCCCAGCGCAGAACCACCCGCGAGGCGAGAACGTAAAACAGGGCACCTCATGTGAGGTGCCCTGTTCCCATCCTGACGGGGTTCGAACCCGCAACCTTCCCCTCGCAGGGGCCGCTCTACCGATTGAGCTACAGGCGGCTGATCCTAGGATCTGGCCGTAGTCTACCGGCGGCTTCTGGCTGACTGGGGGTAGCAACCTTGTCCTCGCCGGACGGGCAGGCTCCGGGATGGCTGGGGCTGGTCGGGCACGTTGCCGAGAGTTTGTGGTTGCGGTTCTGGGTCGGGGGCCATCCCGTCACCTGCCGCGAGGGCAATCACACCGCCGCCGGGGTATCAAACGATGACCCGTTTTTGACACCCCGGCGTCGGCGCGATCGATCAGAGATCAGGTGACGGGATGGTCCCCTCAGGCCAGCACCTTGGCTGCGGGCGAGGTGGTCCAGGCGTGCGATTAGCGTGCGACAGCGACCGGCTGATCATGGATTTTCAGGGGCACTGGCGGTCGTCGGCCTAGCCGGGATGTGCCCCGGACAGCAAAACACCCACCAGCGTTTCCGCAGGTGGGCGATGCTCTAGCCCGGCGAAGAGCTAAGTGGCCAGGGGCGGGGTCGAACCGCCGACCTTCCGATTTTCAGTCGGACGCTCGTACCAACTGAGCTACCTGGCCGTGCGCAAACAAAGCGGTCCTGACGGGACTTGAACCCGCGACCTCCGCCTTGACAGGGCGGCGAGCACTCCAACTGCTCCACAGGACCTTGCTGGTGTTGCTGATCTTACCTGTGCCCCCAACGGGATTCGAACCCGTGCTACCGCCTTGAAAGGGCGACGTCCTGGGCCGCTAGACGATGGGGGCGGCTCGAAAATCATCGCACACGGTGCGGGACTTTCGCGTTTGCCTTCCGTCCAGGCCCTCGTTGGAGGCTTGGAAAGCATACGTGATGCCCCGGGCATCCTCCAACTCAGGGCATGGCCACCAGGGTCATTCGCGTCTTGAGCTGCGGAAACAGTCTCCTGCACGCGGTGAGGGTGCCGGAGCGGTTCCCTCCGGCGTCGTGCATCAACACGATGGAGCCCGCCTGGGTCTGGGTGAAGACTGTGGTGTAGATCGCATCGGCTCCGGGCTGGGTCCAGTCCTTGGTGTCGACGGACCAGTGCAGGGAGCGCATGCCGAGTGACCGGGCGACGTCGATCAGGGTGGGGCTCCACATGCCGCCGGGTTGGCGGTAGTAGCGGATCTGGGCGCCGGGGACGGCCCGGTGGATGGCGTCGTTGGTGCGGGACAGGTTGGCGCGGATCGCGTCCGGGGACCAGGAGCCGAGGCCGAGTTCGTGGTGCCAGCTGTGGTTGCACAGGGTGTGGCCGTCGCGGGCGATCGCCTGGACGAGCGCCGGGTACTCCTGGGCCTCGGTGCCGATCAGGCAGAACGTGGCCTTGATCCCGTACTGCTTGAGCAGGGCCAGGATCTGGGGCGTGTAGGTGGGGCTGGGCCCGTCGTCGAAGGTCAGCGCGGCGTCGGGGCCGCCGGTGTTCTTGATCGTCTCGTAGGGGGTGAACTCGGGGCGGACCACGGGCGGCGGCTGGGTGGTCCTGACGATCACCGGAGGCGGCGGCGGTTTGGGTTCGCGCCACGCTGCCGTGGTGTGGTCGCACGCGACGAGGAGCGGCAGGGTCAGGAGTGCGACGAGTACCCGGCGCAGCAGCATGATCAGCTTCCTGTGATCCTTTCCGCCGCCAACCGCCCGGAGATCAACACCATCGGAACGCCCACTCCTGGCTGGGTACCGGCGCCGACGAAGACGACATTCGCTAGCCCAGATGCCAGGTTAGCGGGCCTAAACGGTCCAGTCTGCCCAAAAGTATGCGCAAGTGAAAATGGGGTACCAGCCTCGCAACCCTCGCGCGCCCAGTCGGACGGGGTCACCACGTGCGAAACCTCGATCTCGGCCCCGAAGTCCAGGTAGCCGCGCGCCTCCAGGGTCGCGACCAGTTCCGCGGCATAGCGCCTGCCGGCCAGTCCGTCCCAGGCGGGACCGACGCGCAGGTTGGGGACCGGGGCGAGGACGTAGTAGGCCTGCCTGCCGGTCGGGGCCAGGGTCGGGTCGGTGCGGCTCGGGTTGCTGACCAGCAGCGACGGGTCGCTCATCACCTCGCCGCGCTTGATGATCTGGTCGAACGTCTCGTCCCATGCCTTACCGAAGTGCAGGTTGTGGTGCGCGATGCCGGAGTAGCTGGCCCGGGAGCCGACGTGCAGGACGACGCAGGACGGCGAGTACCGCAGCTGGCGGGTCGCCCGGCGGCCGAGGAGCTGGTACGACGACGCCAGGTCCGGGTTGAGGACCACGACGTCCGCCGGGATCCGGGTGCCGTCCGAGGTGATCACCGCGCGGGCACGGTCCCCGGCGAGCTCGACCTTGCTGACGGTCTGGCCGTAGACGAACTCGACGCCGTGCTTCTCGGCCGCGCCGGCCAGGGCGCGGGGGAGGGCGTGGATGCCGCCGCGGGGGAAGTACACGCCGGAGACGCAGTCGAGGTAGGAGATCACGCTGTAGATCGCGAGGGCGTCGGCGGGGGCGAGGCCTGCGTAGAGGGACTGGAAGGAGAAGAGGCGGCGCGTCCGGGGGTCCTTCAGGAAGTCCCCGACGACCGGGCCGAGCTTGCGGAAGCCGCCCATGCCGATCAGCTTGAGCAGCGAAAGGGACACCAGGTCGCGCGGGCCGTCGAGGTTGCGGTCGATGAAGTGCCGCAGCTCCAGCTCGTACATCCGCTGGGCGTATTCGGCGAAGCGCAGATAGCCGTCGGCCTCCCGTGGCCCGCACACCCGCGAGACCTCGGCGGCCATGGCCGCGGTGTCGGTGTGCACGTCCAGGGTCGAGCCGTCGGGGAAGTGGCCCCGGTAGGCGGGGCCGAGCGGGATCAGGTCCAGCCAGTCCTCCAGCTTCTCGCCGACCGCGCCCAGGGTCTCGGCGATCAGCTCGGGGGCGGTCAGCACCGTGGGGCCGGTGTCGAACTCGTAGCCGCCGAGGCTGAGCCGGCCGGCCTTGCCGCCGGGGCTCTCCGATTTCTCGATCACGGTGACCCGCCGCCCCGCGCCGGCGAGGCGCAGCGCACAGGCGAGCCCCCCCAGCCCGGCACCGACGATGACGACATGCTCGGCTGGTCCGGTTACTCTGCGCACACGAATACCGTAGGTCCCCGGGGGTGACGATGGGCATCAGGCTGGCCGAGGCGTATGAACGCTGCCGGTTGCTGCACCGTCACCACGGTCGCAGCTACTACCTCGCCACCCGGCTGCTGCCGGCGTGGAAACGGCGGCATGTGCACGCGCTGTATGGCTTCACCCGGTATGCCGACGAGATCGTGGACCGACCGGGCGTCGCGGAGCGCGCTGAGCGCCTGGCCGAGTGGGGGGAGCTGCTCGCGGCCGGGCTGCGCGGGGAGCCGATCGATGATCCACTGCTGCCGGCGGTGATCCACACCATCCGGGTGTTCGACCTGCCGGCCGACGACTTCGCGGTGTTCCTCCGAAGCATGGCGATGGATCTGACCATCATCGATTATCCGACATTTGACAGTTTGTTGGACTACATGGCGGGCTCGGCGGCGGCCATCGGCACCATGATGCTGCCCCTGCTCGGTTCGGTCGACGACGCGGCGGCCCGGGAACCCGCCCGGCAGCTCGGCATCGCGTTCCAGCTCACCAACTTCATCCGCGACATCGGCGAGGACCTCGACCGCGACCGGCTCTACCTGCCGCTGGAGGACCTGGCCCGGTTCGGCGTCACGCTGTCCGACCTGCGCGCCGCCGCGGCCTCCGGCGAGATCAACCCCCAGATCCAGGCCCTCATCCGGTACGAGGTGCAGCGCGCCCGCCACCACTACGCCCTCGCCGAACCCGGGATCGCCCTGCTCCAGCCGAGCTCGCGCGCCTGTGTCCGCAGCGCCCAGCGGCTGTACGCCGGGATCCTCGACGAGATCGTCCGTGCGGACCACAACGTGTTCGCGACCCGGGCCCGGGTGCCGACCCTGCGCAAGTGGAGCCTCGCAGGTCGGGTACTCCTCGCGGAGGCCGTGAGCCGGTGACGCTGACGTTGCGGGGTCGTGAACAGGCCGTGTCGTAACAGACTGTGCCAAGTAGCGGACTGTCCCCTGTTCGCGGACGCCTCCGCGACGCACACTGGTCGCTTGGGCATCTATCGCTTGGAGGGCCGGGCGATGACCATCTACTACGAGCGCGACGGCGTGCGCGTCACGGAACAATGCGTCGAAGTCGCTGGTACGTGCTATCCCCTCGCGGAACTCGGCCGGATCGAGGTCGCACCGCCGACGGGACTGTCGGCTGTCTTCCGGGTCGGCCGGCGATGGGAGTTGTGGGCGGAGCACCGGGGAGCGTGGGTGCTGCTGTTCGCCACGGGGAGTGAACGGATCTTCGGTCAGGTGGGCCGGGCGGTGACCCGCGCACGGGAGGCGCGGCAGCCGGCGGCCAGACACCGCTAGCGCACGGGAGGCCCGGCTGGAATCCAGCCGGGCCTCGTGGAGCCGTCGTCTCAGACGAAGTAGCCGAACACGTCGACGACCAGGTCGGTGCTTCCGTTCGAACCGTTGTAGAAGCTGACCGTGCCGTCGGCACCCCGCCCGACCTGGGTCATCGCCGGCACGTTGAGGCCCGGCGTCCAGTTCAGATTCGAGGCGTTCGGCCGGGATCCCTCGGGGAACGCCGTCAGGAACCCCGTGGACCGGGTGTTCGTCACCGTGACGTTCATGACCGGTACCGCATGGGCGGGATCGATCCGCACCGGAGCACGGTACGTGCCGAACGGCAGCAGCGGGCTGTGGTTGTTGGTGTCGCCGTTCACCACCATGTCGGCCCGGGTGTCGACGATCCGGGTCGGCCACCTCGGCACGAAGTACAGGCCGCCGGTGGCGGTGTAGTAGCCGGACACGTCGACCACGAAGTCCGTGGTGCTGGCCGAGGTGTTGCGCAGCTCGATCGTCCCGTCAGCGGAGACCTGGACGATCGCGGCGTTGGCCACGGTCTGCCCGGAGACGTAGTTGAGGTTGGACACCCCGGGGTGCGCGCCCCCGGCCGGGTACGCGGAGATGAACCCCGGCCCGGTCGGCCCGGTCACGGTCAGGTTCAGCGCGGCGGCGGTCACCCCGGTGGTCGGGATCCCGGCCTGCCCGGTGATCTTGAGCTGGAGCGTCTGCCCCGGACCGAGCTTGGCCACCTTGCCACCGGTGCCGGTGCCCTCCCGGGTGTCCACCAGGCGGGTGGGCGTGACGGGCGTGTACCCGGCCGCGCTCGTCTTCGCGTAGTAGCCGGCGATGTCCACCACCACGTGCGGGCAACCGGACCTGGCGTAGATCTGGACCGTGCCGTCCGCGGCGAGCGGTGCCGTGACCAGGTTCGCCACGGTCTGGCCGGTCGCGTAGTTCACGTTCGACCACTCGCCGACCTGTCCCGGGTACCCGATGGAACCGACGGTGAGGAAGCCCGGACCGGTTGAGTCGGTCGCGGTCACGTTCAGCACGACCTCGGTCGCCCCGGCGGGTACGCCGGCCTGCCCGACCACGTGGAGGTTCCGGATGTCGCACAGCCGGTCACCCGACTCGCGGGTGTCCATGATCCGGGTCGGGGTCAGCGCCGTGTACGCGTTCCCCAGCGTCTCGGTCGCCTGGGTCCTGGTGTTCGTCACGACCCCGTCGGTGACTGTGCTCGTGATGGTGTAGCTGCCCGGGTGCTGATAGACGTGCTGCTGGTCGAGGTCACCCGTGGGGTACGGCGTGGCCTGCGCCGCCTTCGTGGTCTCCGGGCTGCCGTCGCCCCAATTGACTCTGGAGGTGACGGTGAGCCCGTACCAGTTGGCGCTCCACATGAAGCGCAGGCCGATGCCGGCGCCAGAGTCAGTGAGCGCGTAAATATCGTGGTTGGACGACAGCCGGTCGATGGACTCGAACGCTCCCCGGTCGTGGATGGAACCGCCGGTGTTCGCCACCCCGGGGTGGTCCACCCGCGCGTTGCCGAGCACGTCCGTGTCCAACTCGCCGGGTGCCGAGGCGTCCGCCGAGTCGACCAGCTCCGGGAGGGCGGCCAGGCCGCCGTTCGAGCCGTCGAAGGCGCCCAGCACGTCGGACCGGCCCTGGCCGGTCGCCGCCTGGAACTGCGCCGCGGTCTGGTAGTCGGTGCCACCCCAGGTGTAGGGCTGTCCCACGCCGGTGCTGAACGCGTTGAACAGGGCCGTCGTCTGTGCGGTCGAGTCCGCCGCGACGGCCAACTTCGCGCCGGCCTGCGTCGCGCTACTCGGATTGATCAGCACGTTGTTCTCGATCACGGTGCCGATGGCCGCGCCGGACACCGACAGGGCGTGCCGGGTGCCCTGCCGGATCGTGTTGCTGGTGACGACCACGTTCTGGGCCCCGGCCACGGTGACCGTGTCGGTGACCTGGCCGCCGTAGACCGTGTTCGTGCTCAGCACGACGTCGTGCGCCGGCGCGCTGACCGCCACGGATGAGACCTTGACGGCGGGCGTCACGATCCGGGTTCGGGTGACCCTGATGTGATGGGAGTCACCGCCGATGCTCAGTGGAATGTCCGTGCCCAGTCCGGAGAGGCGGCCCCGGTCGAACGCGATGTCGCTGGCACCCTGGATCGACGCCGTGTAGAAGCCCAGGTCGGTCAGGGCGAGGTTGTGCACCCCGGCGTCGATCTGCAGGCTGCCCGGAAGGAACGTCTTGTTGGGCGTCGGATACGCCTCGAACCGGATGGGACTGTCCGCCGTGCCCGATCGGCTGAGCTTCAGCCCCGTGGCGTACGACGCCGGGTAGAGCCTGACGGTCTGCCCGGGCTGGGCCTGGTCGGCGGCCACCTGCGGGGAGCAGAACGGCTGCTCGGCGGAGGTGCCCGGTCCGGTGTCCGAGCAGCCGGAGGCTGAGGGGTTCACGTAGAGGGCTGAGGGGGTTTCGGCCAGTGCTGGTGCTGCGGCTCCCCCGAGCAGGACAGTGGCGAACACACCCACCGTCATGAAGCGCTGAGTACTCATCTGACCTTCCGGTAATAGGCGCCCAACCCATGCCAAATGAGGCAATGTGAGTTGGGCCGAGAGGTGGGGCCCAATCTAACAGCGGCGCCGATAGTCCCGCAGCCCCGAAAAGGCTCCGGGGAAAGTCGTCCGTTTGGCGTCTTTACGGTTGAGCAGGCAGTTCTCCCTGGTGAACCCGGGTGAGACATTGGCCAATGTGGCTTGTGTAATGCGGTGACGTAGGGCTAATTTGCGCCTTTGCAACTTCCTACGGGGGAGACACGTTGCGCCTGTTTCGCAGCGCCATCACCGCTGTCGTCGCACTGACGGTCACAGCGGTCATTTCGCCGAGTCCCGCCTCCGCGGTGGCACCCACGGCACCCTACGACGCGTTGACCGTCGACCGCTGGGGCGCCAACTTCGTCTTCGACAAGGCCGGCGCGACCGTCGGCCAGTTCTCGACCGGCGAGATCATCGACCTGCGGGCCAGTACCGCCGACCACAACTTCTCCCTGTCGGCCGGCCCGCCGAAGGGCACGCTCTGGGAGGTCGGCAAGACCTATCCGACCGAGCGGGGCAACACCGCGACGGCGGCCGGCCTGGACGTGAGCGGCGACGGTTCGGGGTGCAACCAGCTGTTCGGCACCATCACGATCCGGGAGGCCACCCGAGACTCCGCCGGCAACCTCACGGCGTTCGCCGCCGGGTACGCGACCGGATGCGAGAACACGGAGATCGCCTACCGGGGCGAGGCCCGCTGGCACTCCACCGTCCCGTACGCGGCGGCCCAGGCCAGCCCCGGCGTACTCGACTTCGGCGACCAGGCCGTCAAGGTGCCGGGCGCGGAGAAGCAGGTCACCTTCACGTCCGCCGGGTCCGCGCCGACGAAGTTCGGCACCCCGGTCTTCGAGGGCACCGGCGCCGGCGCCTACCGCGTCTCCGGCGGCACCTGCGGCGGCGCGACCCTCAGCTTCGGGCAGACCTGCACCGTCAAGGTCCAGGCGCAGCCCGTCCAGAAGGGCGACCAGCCCGCGAACCTGATCCTCCCCGCCAACATGGCCGACGGTAAGAAGGCCATCGCGCTGTCCATGAACTCCGTGGACCCGTGGGCCGGAGCCAAGGGCACCTACACCACGCTCAACCCGAGCCGGATCCTCGACACCCGCAGCGGCAACGGGGCACCCGTCGGTCCGATCGGCCGGGCCGGCACCCTGCACCTGCAGGTCGGCGGCCGGAGCGGCGTACCGGAGTCGGGAGTGTCCGCCGTCACACTGAACGTCACCGTGACCCAGCAGACCACGTCCGGATTCCTCACGGTGTACCCGGCGGGCATAGCCCGGCCGAACGCCTCCTCGCTGAACTTCACCCCGGGCTGGACCGGCGCCAACTCCGTCACGGTCGCGGTCAGCGCCAGCGGCGGGGTCGACATCTACAACCACGAGGGCGACACGCACGTGATCGTGGACGTCACGGGCTACTTCTCGGAGACCCAGAGTGCGTACTCGATGAACGGGCTCTACCACCCGCTCACGCCCCGCCGGCTGATCGACACCCGCGACGGCGACGCCAAGCTGCCCTCCGGCTACTACCTGCGGTCCGCGCTGGACTTCGGCGCGGCCAACCAGCACATCAAGGCGTGGGCCGTGAACGTCACGGCGACGGAGGCGGAGTCCGACGGCTTCCTGACGGCCTGGAACGGGCGGACCGACACCCTGCGGGAGACGTCGACGCTGAACTACCGGCGCGACCAGAACGTGCCGAACATGGCCATCGTGCCGGTCGCCGCCTGCTGGGGCTGCGGCGCATCGGAGAACTGGCCGTCGATCGGCGTGTACACGCTGGCGACCACGCACGTGATCGTGGACATCGTCGGCTTCTTCGACGACGGCACCTACTCGGCGGACGGGCTGCGGTTCGACCCGGTCACCCCGACCCGGATCGTCGACACCCGCGACAGCCTCGGGGTGTCCGGCCCACTGGGCCAGGCGTCCACGACGAAGGTCACCGCCCCGGCCGCCATCCTGAGTACCCAGGGCGGCGCGACCTCCAGCCTGGCGCTGAACGTCACCGCGGTGGACCCGACAGCGCTGACCTTCATGAGCGTGTGGGCCAACGGCGTCGCGGGCCAGGACCGACCGGCGGTCAGCAACCTGAACCCGTCCCCGGGCAAGGTGACCCCGAACGCCGCGATCACCCAGATCGGCCCGTCGAGCGCGTTCAACGTCTACAACCACGCCGGCAACGTCCAGCTGGTCGTCGACGTGGTGGGCCGCTACTTCCTCCACCCGACGACGGCGGGCGCCGCGCTCCGGATGGCCGCTCCGATCGGGACCCCGACCATCGGGGCCAGCTACACGTCCGCCTTCAGAGCGCCCTGACGGGTACGAACACAGCGGCGCTCCGGGATCCCGGGGCGCCGCTTCTCCGTGTACAGGCCCGCACCGGTGACGGGAGCGGTCAGGAGGCGTTGTCCTGGGCATCCAAGGTCGAATTCGGTCGCCCGGTCGGGTAGCCTGAGGCGCTGAGGGCCGCTAGCTCAATGGCAGAGCAACGGACTTTTAATCCGTGGGTTCAGGGTTCGACCCCCTGGCGGCCCACCCTCTGAACTGGGAACATCCATGCACCTGGCTGCGAGCCGGTGTGTCCGCTGCGGACAGAGTCCCAGCCGGAGGACGGTCCGGTCGGTGCGGGTGTGAGCAGGGCTACGGCGGCCCGATTTTGCATCGGGGGGCCGACTGGGTAGAGTTCTCCAAGGCGCCAGCGAGCCGGGCGAGCGGATCTCTTCTTCGGAGGAAGATCGCGAGTGGCCGGGCTGGTAGCTGTAGTGGACTCCAAGCTGATCGATCAGGGTTAATACCCCGGATTTGGGACGCGGGAATGGGCCTGCTAGAGTAACTCGAGTAAGACAAGCGGTAAACAAAACCCCCAGGGTGACTTAACGGTTGCTGAGTGGTGTGTGTTTGTTCTTTGAGAACTCAACAGGGTGTCGGAAAGTTAGTGCCAATTATGATTTACCCCGTCCCAGCTATGGCTGGAGATGTGGATTCCTTTGGTAATGGACAACAGCGGCAAAGTAATATCTTTGTCAGCTATTGTTCTTTGCCGGGGTGCAAACAAACCTTATTGGAGAGTTTGATCCTGGCTCAGGACGAACGCTGGCGGCGTGCTTAACACATGCAAGTCGAGCGGAAAGGCCCTTCGGGGTACTCGAGCGGCGAACGGGTGAGTAACACGTGAGCAACCTGCCCTTGGCTTCGGGATAACCATCGGAAACGGTGGCTAATACCGGATACGACACAGTCTCGCATGGGATCTGTGTGGAAAGTTTTTCGGCCAGGGATGGGCTCGCGGCCTATCAGCTTGTTGGTGGGGTGATGGCCTACCAAGGCGACGACGGGTAGCCGGCCTGAGAGGGCGACCGGCCACACTGGGACTGAGACACGGCCCAGACTCCTACGGGAGGCAGCAGTGGGGAATATTGCGCAATGGGCGGAAGCCTGACGCAGCGACGCCGCGTGAGGGATGACGGCCTTCGGGTTGTAAACCTCTTTCAGCAGGGACGAAGCGCAAGTGACGGTACCTGCAGAAGAAGCACCGGCCAACTACGTGCCAGCAGCCGCGGTAAGACGTAGGGTGCGAGCGTTGTCCGGATTTATTGGGCGTAAAGAGCTCGTAGGCGGCTCGTCGCGTCGGTTGTGAAAACTCTAGGCTTAACCTGGAGCTTGCAACCGATACGGGCGGGCTAGAGTTCGGTAGGGGAGACTGGAATTCCTGGTGTAGCGGTGAAATGCGCAGATATCAGGAGGAACACCGGTGGCGAAGGCGGGTCTCTGGGCCGATACTGACGCTGAGGAGCGAAAGCGTGGGGAGCGAACAGGATTAGATACCCTGGTAGTCCACGCTGTAAACGGTGGGTGCTAGGTGTGGGGACCTCTCCAGGTCTCCGTGCCGCAGCTAACGCATTAAGCACCCCGCCTGGGGAGTACGGCCGCAAGGCTAAAACTCAAAGGAATTGACGGGGGCCCGCACAAGCGGCGGAGCATGCGGATTAATTCGATGCAACGCGAAGAACCTTACCTGGGTTTGACATGTGCGCTAAAACTCTAGAGATAGAGTGTCCTTCGGGGGCGTTCACAGGTGGTGCATGGCTGTCGTCAGCTCGTGTCGTGAGATGTTGGGTTAAGTCCCGCAACGAGCGCAACCCTCGTTCCATGTTGCCAGCACGTTATGGTGGGGACTCATGGGAGACTGCCGGGGTCAACTCGGAGGAAGGTGGGGATGACGTCAAGTCATCATGCCCCTTATGTCCAGGGCTTCACGCATGCTACAATGGCCGGTACAATGGGCTGCGATACCGTGAGGTGGAGCGAATCCCAAAAAGCCGGTCTCAGTTCGGATCGGGGTCTGCAACTCGACCCCGTGAAGTCGGAGTCGCTAGTAATCGCAGATCAGCAACGCTGCGGTGAATACGTTCCCGGGCCTTGTACACACCGCCCGTCACGTCACGAAAGTCGGCAACACCCGAAGCCGGTGGCCCAACCCGTAAGGGAGGGAGCCGTCGAAGGTGGGGCTGGCGATTGGGACGAAGTCGTAACAAGGTAGCCGTACCGGAAGGTGCGGCTGGATCACCTCCTTTCTAAGGAGCCTCTTTACCGCGAAAGCGGTCAAAGACCCCGCACTGGGCGAGTGTCCTGGTGGGGGTGTGCTTAATGGTGGAGACACTAACTAGTTCAACTCCGACAACGGCCACAACCCCTAGTACAGCCAGCTCGCTGGTGGGAACGGAAGAGTGGTGCGGTTGGAGTTGTAAGACACCCTGTTGAGTCCTGAAAGAACAAACCATGGTCCTGCGGACAGCAGATGCAAGCATCTGGGGTCCGCAGACTGCTGGGGATGTCTTTCATGCGAGGACACAGTCCGCGCCTTCTGCGACATACCGGTCGACGATGCCAGTGATGGTGGGTTCGGTGTTGGTGTTGTGGGTGGTGGTGTGGGGTTGGTTGTTTTTTGAGAACTGTATAGTGGACGCGAGCATCTTATTTACTTTGGTCAATGTTGTGGTCAAGTTGATAAGGGCACACGGTGGATGCCTTGGCACCAGGAGCCGATGAAGGACGTTGGAGGCTGCGATAAGCCTGGGGGAGTTGCCAACCTAGCGTTGATCCCAGGATTTCCGAATGGGGGAACCCAGCCAGAGTCATGTCTGGTTACCCACGTCTGAACACATAGGGCGTGTGGAGGGAACGCGGGGAAGTGAAACATCTCAGTACCCGCAGGAAGAGAAAACAACATGTGATTCCGTGAGTAGTGGCGAGCGAAAGCGGATGAGGGTAAACCGAGTGGCGTGTGATAGCCGGCAGGCGTTGCGTCATCGGGGTAGTGGGACCACTTGGATTCTTCTGCCGAAGGATCGGGAAGTCAAAAAATTGTGTGTTAGTCGAATGGCTTGGAAAAGTCGACCGTAGACGGTGAGAGTCCGGTAGGTGAAAGCGCACAGTCTTTCTGGAGTGGTATCCCGAGTAGCTGCGGACCCCTGAAATCTGCAGTGAATCTGCCAGGACCACCTGGTAACCCTAAATACTCCCTGGTGACCGATAGCGGACTAGTACCGTGAGGGAAAGGTGAAAAGTACCCCGGGAGGGGAGTGAAATAGTACCTGAAACCGTGTGCCTACAATCCGTCGGAGCTGACCGCCTTGTGCGGGAGGTGACGGCGTGCCTTTTGAAGAATGAGCCTGCGAGTTAGCGATACGTCGCGAGGTTAACCCGTGTGGGGTAGCCGTAGCGAAAGCGAGTCTGAATAGGGCGACTCAGTGGCGTGTCCTAGACCCGAAGCGGAGTGATCTAGCCATGGGCAGGTTGAAGCGCGGGTAAGACCGCGTGGAGGACCGAACCCACCAATGTTGAAAAATTGGGGGATGACCTGTGGTTAGGGGTGAAAGGCCAATCAAACTCCGTGATAGCTGGTTCTCCCCGAAATGCATATAGGTGCAGCGTCACGTGTTTCTTGCCGGAGGTAGAGCACTGGATAGCCTAGGGGGCCCACAAGCTTACTGAAGTTAGCCAAACTCCGAATGCCGGTAAGTGAGAGCGTGGCAGTGAGACTGCGGGGGATAAGCTCCGTAGTCGAGAGGGAAACAGCCCAGATCACCAGCTAAGGCCCCTAAGCGTGTGCTAAGTGGAAAAGGATGTGGGATCGCATAGACAACCAGGAGGTTGGCTTAGAAGCAGCCACCCTTTAAAGAGTGCGTAATAGCTCACTGGTCAAGTGGTTCCGCGCCGACAATGTAGCGGGGCTCAAGCACACCGCCGAAGCTGTGGCACTCACACAATAGCCCGGCCCGTAAGGGTCCAGGTGTGTGGGTGGGTAGGGGAGCGTCGTGTGGCGAGTGAAGCAGCGGTGTGAACCAGTTGTGGACGCCACACGAGTGAGAATGCAGGCATGAGTAGCGAATGCAGGGTGAGAAACCCTGCCGCCGGATGACCAAGGGTTCCAGGGTCAAGCTAATCTGCCCTGGGTAAGTCGGGACCTAAGGCGAGGCCGAGAGGCGTAGTCGATGGACAACGGGTTGATATTCCCGTACCCGCGAAGAAGCGCAAACGCTGAACCTTCCTGTACTAACCACCTCCTGAGACGGATCCCTTCGGGGTGAGGTTGATGGGGCTGGGAACTTGGGGGGTAGTAGGTGAGCGATGGGGTGACGCAGGAAGGTAGTCCAGCCCGGGCGGTGGTTGTCCCGGGGTAAGCCTGTAGGGCGAGACATAGGCAAATCCGTGTCTCATACAGCCTGAGAGGTGATGCCGAGCCGATTATGGTGAAGTGGATGATCCTATGCTGCCGAGAAAAGCCTCTAGCGAGTTTCGAGCGGCCCGTACCCCAAACCGACACAGGTGGTCAGGTAGAGAATACCAAGGCGATCGGGTGAACTGTGGTTAAGGAACTCGGCAAATTACCCCCGTAACTTCGGGAGAAGGGGGGCCGGAGACGTGATCCCACTTGCTGGGGGAGCGTTGTATGGCCGCAGAGACCAGGGGGAAGCGACTGTTTACTAAAAACACAGGTCCGTGCGAAGTCGTAAGACGATGTATACGGACTGACGCCTGCCCGGTGCTGGAACGTTAAGGGGACCGGTTAATCCTTCGGGGTGAAGCTGAGAACTTAAGCGCCAGTAAACGGCGGTGGTAACTATAACCATCCTAAGGTAGCGAAATTCCTTGTCGGGTAAGTTCCGACCTGCACGAATGGCGTAACGACTTCCCCACTGTCTCAACCACAGGCCCGGCGAAATTGCAGTACGAGTAAAGATGCTCGTTACGCGCGGCAGGACGGAAAGACCCCGGGACCTTCACTATAGCTTGACATTGGTATTTGAATTAACTTGTGTAGGATAGGTGGGAGACTGTGAAGCGGGCACGCCAGTGTTCGTGGAGTCAACGTTGAAATACCACTCTGGTTGATTTGGGTATCTAACCTCGGACCGTGATCCGGTTCAGGGACAGTGTCTGGTGGGTAGTTTAACTGGGGCGGTTGCCTCCCAAAATGTAACGGAGGCGCCCAAAGGTTCCCTCAGCCTGGTTGGCAATCAGGTGTTGAGTGCAAGTGCACAAGGGAGCTTGACTGTGAGACTGACAGGTCGAGCAGGGACGAAAGTCGGGACTAGTGATCCGGCACTCGCATGTGGAAGCGGTGTCGCTCATCGGATAAAAGGTACCCCGGGGATAACAGGCTGATCTTCCCCAAGAGTCCATATCGACGGGATGGTTTGGCACCTCGATGTCGGCTCGTCGCATCCTGGGGCTGGAGTAGGTCCCAAGGGTTGGGCTGTTCGCCCATTAAAGCGGTACGCGAGCTGGGTTTAGAACGTCGTGAGACAGTTCGGTCCCTATCCGCCGTGCGCGTAGGATACTTGAGAAGGGCTGTCCCTAGTACGAGAGGACCGGGACGGACGAACCTCTGGTGTGCCAGTTGTTCCGCCAGGAGCACGGCTGGTTAGCTACGTTCGGAAGGGATAACCGCTGAAAGCATCTAAGCGGGAAGCCTGCTTCAAGATGAGGTATCCCACCCCTAGAGGGTTAAGGCCCCCAGCTAGACGACTGGGTTGATAGGCCAGAAATGTAAGCCCGGTAACGGGTTCAGTTGACTGGTACTAATAGGCCGAGGACTTCACCACCATTACCAGCTAAATTTGTCGCGTCCACTATACGGTTCACAGAAAACAACACCCACCAAACCCACACGAAAGTGTGTGAGTTCAGTGCGGGTGCTGTTGTTCTGAGAGAGTTACGGCGGTCATAGCGAAGGGGAAACGCCCGGCAACATTCCGAACCCGGAAGCTAAGCCCTTCAGCGCCGATGGTACTGCCCTGGGGACGGGGTGGGAGAGTAGGACGCCGCCGGACACAACTTCAACGAAAGCCCAACCCCACCCGGGGTTGGGCTTTCGTCTGTTTACGGGCCGTTCGGCTGGCCCCTCGTACCCGTCGGGTGGTGGGGGGTGGCCGAATCGGGGAGCGTCTCTGACCTGCGGCGCGTGATACTGGAGTATCCGATCGTGGGGTGGGGGTGACTGGCAGTGACAGATGAGAGCCCCCTCGACGGGGTCAACCGTCTGATCAAGGCCGGCCGGTCGACGGAGGCCGCGGAGCAGGCCGAGCTGGGCTACGCCCGCGCCGCCGATCCGAGGGAGCGGGCCAGGATGTGCCTGATCCAACTCGCGGCCCTGCTCAACCTCGGCCGGGTCGACGAGTGTCCCCCGGTGCTCGACCGGGCGCACGCCGAGCTCGCTTCGTGCGACGAGCCGGCGATGCTCGGGGAGTTCCACGCGCTGGCGGCGAGTGTCGCGCACAAGCAGGGATCGCTCGGCCGGTGCATGACGCACCTCGCGCAGGGGGTCCGGGCGCTGGAGCAGGTCCGGCGGCCCGACCACCAGGCGGCTGTCGCCTGGTTGGATCTGGCGGTCACCTACTCCTGGGCCGGGTTCGCGCAGTTGGCCGTCGAGGCGCAGCAGCGGTGCCACGAGGTGGCCCGCGCGGCCGGCCTCGATCCCGTGGACTTCGCGCATCCCGAGATCCGGGTCCGCTACGCGGTCGCGCTGGACCACCAGGGCGACGCGGACGGCTGTGCGCGGGTGCTCCGCGATGTCGTGACGAGCCTCGGACCCGACACTGTGGTGGCTTTCGAGCTGCCGTATCTGGGGTACGCGGTGGCGCGGTTGGCGGCGTTCGGTGACCGGCCGGCCCGGGATCCTCGGGTGTTGTTGCGGGTGGACCTCGAACCGTATGAGGAGGGGGCCGAGCTGCGCCGGCTCGGGGAGGCCTGCCTGGCCATCGGGGAGGGGCAGGCCGACGTCGCGGTGAAGTTGCTGGAAGACGCCACGGCGGCCAGTTGTGTGCTCGGTGGTGCCGAGGTGCCGCGGCTGCGGTCCCTGGCCCATGCCGCGCTGGGGGACCACGCCGCGGCGCTGGCCGACGAGCGGGTGGTGGCGTGCAAGGTGGCGCGGAGTACCGGTCGGATGGTCAACATGTTCCTCGAGGGCATCACCGCGCGGCTCGACCACGACGAGTTGCGCAGCAGCGTCACCCGGTATGCCGACGAGGCGCACACTGACGCGCTCACCGGTCTGCCGAATCGACGCCACCTGGAGCGGTATGTGGCCGAGCTGACCGGGCACGGCACGTACGGGATGATCGGGGTCGCCGATCTCGACGGCTTCAAGGCGGTCAACACGCTGCACGGGCACCTCGCCGGTGACCTCGTGTTGCAGCAGGTCGCGGCGATCCTGAGGCGCACCCTGCGCGGCGGGGACTTCCTGGCCCGGTACGGTGGCGACGAGTTCGTCCTCGTCCTGCCCGACACCCGGCCCGGCGAGGCCGCAGACATCAGCGCCCGGCTGACCAGGGCGGTCGCGGCCCACGACTGGGCGGCGGTGGTCCCGGGGACTCCGGTCTCCGTGACGATCGGATTGGCCGAACTGGACAGTCGCACGGATCTCACCGGGGCCTTCGAGGTCGCCGATCGGGCGATGCTGCACGCGAAGGCTGCCTGAGCCCGCGGAACGCCGGCTGCCCCTGCGAAACGTCGCCGGAGCCCGCGAAATAGCAAACTGTCATAACTGTTTAATCAGCTAAGCCCTTCTTAACGTGCATTTCACGTGACGTTACGTCACCCGTTGTGATGCTTCCCACCTCCGCAATTGCGGAGCGTGCCCGGTGGTCTCCTCCCATCGACCGCCGGGCGCGTGAGACTGGGAAGGACACCCCCTCACATGACTCACGTAGGAACCTGGTCCCGGCGGGCGGTGCTCGTCAGCACGGCCGTCGTGACCGGCGGAGTCCTGGCCACCGCCGGATTCGCCACCGCTGGCCCCCTCGAGGCCGCCACCCCGGCCCCGGTCGCCGCGAGCGCTAACCCGGACGTCGCTGTCCGTGAAGCCCTGACCGCGCTGACCGGTACCGGGAGTCACAAGCCCGTGGCCGCCGAGGGCGACAGCTACACGGCCAAGGACGTCAACGTCGATGCCGACGGCTCCCGGCACGTCCGGTTCGAGCGCACCTTCAAGGGCCTGCCCGTCCTCGGCGGCAGCGTCGTCGTGAACAGCGCCGGCAACGGCCAGTTCTCCGAGACCAAGGGCCAGGCCATCTCTGTCGACACCACCCCGAAGATCGACGCGGCCAGGGCGAGCCAGATCGTCGCCGCGAAGTGGACCGGGCTCAGCCTCGGTGCCGCGCCGGTCCTGGCGGTCGACGCGCTGGACGGTGCCCCGGCACTCGTCTGGGAGGTCAAGGCCGACGGCACGTCCGCCGACGGCACCCCGAGCCGGGGGAAGGTTCGGATCAGCGCCACGACCGGTGCGGTGCTCGGCGCGTCGAGCAGCGTCCGGACGCTGGCCGCCCCGGGAGCACGGTCCACGGCCGGTGCCGCACAGGCCGCTGCGGCGGGTCCCGCCGCCGGCAACGGCAAGGGCCTCCTGGTGGGCAACGTCGCCATCAGCGTCAACCAGAAGGCCGACGGCACGTACGAGCTGCTGGACCCGTCCCGGGGCGGCCAGGAGACCCGCGACGCCAACAACAAGGGCGCGGACGGGGTCCCGGTGCCGAAGGCGCAGACGACCGCGTTCTCCAGCGCCAACGGGACCTTCGGCGACAACACGAACAACAACCGGGCCTCGGCGGCCGTGGACGCGCACTACGGCGTCGGGCAGACCTGGGACTACTACAAGAACGTGCACGGCCGCAACGGCATCAACAACCAGGGCACCGGCGCGCTGTCGGTGGTGCACCACGGCAACGCGTACCAGAACGCCTTCTGGGACGACGACTGCTACTGCATGTCCTACGGCGACGGCGCCCTCAACCAGCACCCGTTGACCGAGCTGGACGTGGCCGGGCACGAGATGAGCCACGGCGTGACGTTCGCGACCGCGAACCTGGACTACGGCAGGCCGGACCTGGGGATCTTCAAGGAGTCCGGCGGCATCAACGAGGCCACCAGCGACATCTTCGGCACCCTGGTCGAGTTCAACGCGAACAACCCCGGCGACAACCCGGACTACTTCATCGGCGAGCAGATCAACTACTTCGGCGACAACAGGCCGCTGCGGTACCTGGACGACCCGGCCCGCGACGGGCGCTCCTTCAGCTGCTGGAACGCGCAGATGGGCACCACGCAGGACCCGCACCTGACCTCCGGCATCGGTAACCACCTGTTCTTCGTCGCGGCCGTCGGCACCGGTGCCCGCGTCGTGAACGGCGTGAACTACAACAGCCCGGCGTGCAACAACGCCCCGCAGGTCAACGGGCTGGGCAACGACAAGTTCGGCAAGATCTGGTACCGGGCGCTGACCCAGCACATGGCGTCGAACGAGACGTACCCGATGGCGCGGATCTCGACCCTCAAGGCGACCAACGAGCTCTACGGTGGCGCCGAGTGCACCACCATGAAGGCCGCGTGGACCGCTGTCGGCGTCGGTGTCCAGGCGAACGAGCCGGCGTGCGCCGGCAACCCGCAGCCGACGGCCACCCCCTCCGCCACCCCGACGGTCAAGCCGACCACCGGCACCTGCGCCGCCGGCCAGCCCGTCACCAACGGCGGCTTCGAGACGGCCACCGCCCCGTGGGCCGGGACCACCGGCGTCATCCAGGCCGGTACCGCGGCCCAGCCGGCGCACGGCGGCACCCGGATGGCGTGGCTCGGCGGTAACGGCAGCGCGGTCACCGAGTCGCTGTCGCAGTCGATCACCATTCCGGCCGGCTGCAAGGCCAGCCTGAAGTTCTACCTGCACATCGACACCGCCGAGAGCGGCGCCACGGCGTACGACAAGTTCACCGTGCTCGCCGGCACCACCAGCCTCGGCAGCTTCTCCAACGCGAACGCCGCGGCCGGCTACGTGCTGCGCAGCTACGACCTGTCCGCGTACGCCGGGCAGACCGTCACGCTGAAGTTCACCGAGACCGAGGACTACTCCCTCAAGACCAGCTTCGTCCTCGACGACGTCTCGGTCGCGCTCTCGTAACACCCTCTCCCGAACGGGGCCGGTCACCGCGTGGTGGCCGGCCCCTTCCAGTCCCATTCGAGCGCGTGCAGGCCCTGGTGGACGTCCTGGACGGCCATGGTCGCCGTCAGTCCCTCACCGATGGTCACCTCGCGCAGCACCTGGATGTCGGCGTCCCGCGAAGCCTGGACGTACTCGTGGCAGCGCTCCGGCACCGCCTGCTCGTCGAAGACCACCTCCGCGACGTACAGCCCCGCCGGCATGCTGAAGATCCGGCCGAACCGGTGCTCGGCCACGCCGCCCGGCTCGAAGGACATCGCGTAGTCGAACACCACCACGTCGCCGGGGCTCAACTCCTGGTCGAACAGCAGCTCGGTGACCGTCAACCCGGTCTCCGAGTCGGTACGCACCCGACCGCGCCGGCAACCGCGCACGGCCCGCACCACCCCGCCCGGGCGGATCGGGTCGTCGGCCTGGAACAGCACCCGGCACACGCTCACCGGCCCGACCGCCCGGCCGATGTGCCGCACCGACAGGTGCGCCTCCGTGCCGTGCCGGTCGAGTTCGTAGCGGTCGTGGATGCTCAGCCACACCAGGTCGGGGTTGATGACCTGCATGCCGGCGTCGACGCCGAGCTCGTCCAGCGCGTGCCGCAGGGAGACGTGCTCGTCGTACAGCTTCTCGAAGCCCAGCGCCGGGGTCTGCTCGACGCGGCCCCGGGGTCGGGGCGGGCCCAGCAGCGCGACCAGAGAGCCGCCGGACAGGCCCAGGACCTCCTCCAGCACCGCCACGGCCCGCAGTGACCGGGCGCGCTCCGGGCGGCTGCGACCGCGCCGCCAGAAGCTCAGGGTCGTCAGGCTGAGGGTGATGTCCCGTTCCGCGAGCTTGGCCTGGAGGCGCTCCAGGCTCAGGCCGCGGACCTCGATGGCCCGGTTCAGGGTGGCGGCGAACGGGTTGCTGCCGACGTGTTCCCGGGAGGTGGCGTCGTCGTCGGGGGATCTGGTCACGACACGATTGTGGTCGATACACCCGGCCTGTGCTGCGAAAACTCGCTCACGTTCGACCCGTCCGCCGAGTGTGACGCGCCGCCCGTGCGGTGTCCGCCGAGCGGACGCGACCCCTACCGCAGCACGCAGAACTCGTTGCGCTCCGGGTCGGCCAGCACCACGAAGCCGGGATGCTCGACGAGCACCAGCGCGCCCAGCCCGACGAGCCGGGCGACCTCCGCCGCCGGCTCCTCGGCCCGCAGGTCCAGGTGCAGCCGGTTCTTCACCACCTTGGCCTCCGGCACGAGCTGGAAGAAGAACCGCGGACCACCGCCGTCGGCGCGCTCGACCAGCACAGTCGGATCGTCCTCCGGGTCGTCGATGCCGTTGGCGCGCAGCCGGGCCAGTTCGGCGTCGTCGTAGGGTGCGACGTCGTACCCGTCGAGGGCCGCGGCCCAGAACCGGGCGACGGTGGCCGGGTGCCGGCAGTCGACGACGATGTCCCTCAGGTGCGCCATCCGTCCATCATGGCGGGCGACCGGCCATTTCCGCAGACCCGTGCCGCTAGGCGAACTGTTCGCGGCCCACGACCCGCAGCAGCTCCAGGTGCGCCACGTTCTCCGTGCCGGGCGGCGGGGTGAACACGAGCAGCTGCTGGTCCTCCGACGGGGTCAGCAGCGCCTCGAAATCCAGCTCGATCGGCCCGATCACCGGGTGCAGCACCCGCATCCGGCTGCTGCGGCGCACCCCGACCTCGTGCAGGTCCCACAGGCCGGCGAACTCGGGACTGGCTGCCCTGAGCCTGTTCACCAGGGTGGTGGACGCCGTGTCATTGCCCCGCCGGGCCGCCGCCGCGCGCAGGTCGGCGACGTGCAGGCGGCTGTAGTGGTCGTGTTCCTCCGCCGGGTACGCCCCGCGCACCGTCGGGTCCATGAACCAGCGCCACACGATGTTTCGGCCGTGTTGGGACACCGTGCAGACCGTGCCGAAGAGGGCTTCGGCCATGGCGTTCTGCGCCAGCAGGTCGCCGAGGTCGCCGAGGATCTGCGCCGGGGTCTCGGTGAGCTGGTCGAGCAGCCGCAGCAGGCCCGGGCGGACGTGTTCCCCGCACTGCCGACCGGCGGGCGGCCGGTGCCCGGTGAGCAGGTAGAGGTGGTCGCGCTCGTCGTCGTTGAGCCGCAGGGCTCGGGCGAGCGCCGCGACCATCTGGGTCGACGGCTGGGTGCTGCGGGCCTGTTCGAGGCGCATGTAGTAGTCGGCGGACATGCCGGCGAGCAGGGCGACCTCCTCGCGGCGCAGGCCGGGGGTGCGTCGGCGCGGACCGGCGGCCATCCCCACCTCTTGGGGGCGCAGCCGTTCGCGGGAGCGGCGGAGGAAGTCGGCGAGATCGCGGCGGTTCATGATCACGAGTATCGCGCGGGCTCCCGGCCGTAGCCAGGGAGTGCCACTCCTAGCCACAGCTCTCCGCTCCTCACCGGCGCGGATCGGTGGAACCGTCAGATCAACACCGATCTGAGGGGTACGAGATGTCGAAGGCAGTCAGGTTCTCCGAGTACGGCGGGCTCGAGGTTCTCACGGTCGAGGAGGTGGACCGCCCGGTCCCCGGCACCGGTCAGGTGCTCGTCCGGGTGCGTGCAGCCGGGATCAACCCGGTCGAGGTGGGCATCCTGTCGGGCTTCTTCGCCGAGCGGTGGCCGGCGACGCTGCCGGCGGGGCTGGGCAGCGACCTGGCCGGGGTGATCGAGGAGGTCGGCGAGGACGTGCGCGGCTTCGTGGTGGGCGAGGAGGTGCTGGGGTTCACGCACACGTTCGAGCTGACCCGGGGGAGTTTCGCGGAGTACGTGCTGGTCGAGGCCACTGAGCTGGTCCTCAAGCCGGCCGGGGTGTCCTGGGAGGCGGCCGGTGGCCTGTTCATCGCCGGCACGGCGGCGTACGGCTCGGTCCGCGCCGTGGCCCTGCGGCCGGGCGAGACGGTCGTGGTGGCCGGCGCGGCGGGCGGGGTCGGCTCACTGGCCGTGCAACTGGCCCGGGAGGCGGGCGCGACAGTGGTCGGCCTGGCGAGTGAGCGGCACCACGCATGGCTGCGGGCGCACGGCGTCATCCCGGTGACGTACGGGCCGGGGGTCGCAGACCGGATCCGGGCCGCTACCGGCGGCACGGTGGACGCGTTCATCGACACGCACGGCGCCGACTACGTGAACCTGGCCCTCGAACTGGGCATCGCGCCCGACCGGATCAACACGACCATCAACTTCGCGGCGGCGGCCGAGCACGGCGTGAAGGCGGAGGCGAACCTGCAGGCCGCCACGGCCGAGGTGATGGCGGAGCTGGCCGGGCTCGTCGACAAGGGACTTCTGGACGTCCCGATCGAGGCGGTGTACCCGCTGGACCAGGTCCGGGAGGCCTTCGAGCACCTGACTCGTGGGCACAACCGGGGAAAGATCGTGCTCGTTCCTTAAGGGATTGCCACAGTGTCCGGATCGTGTTGGCGATGCCGATGTGTCGATCTACACTTTCGCATCGGCGTTCGGTGATGGGGGTACCGGTGCGACAGCGATCTCTGGCCCGTTGTGCTGTCCTGGCGATGGTGTTGGCCGCAGCTGCGGCGTGCACCTCGTCGGGGGAGAAGAAGGCCACCCCGGGGATGGAACCGCGGGGCACGACGATGACCACGACCAAGCCGGTCCGGCAGAACCTGGACAACAAGGTCAGCCTGACGGGCAAGGTCACGGTCAACCCGGTGTTCGGCCTGGTCTCGCCGGTGGCCGGCCAGGTGCGCTACCTCGACGTGCCGACGGCGCAGGGCACCCCGACCAAGCCGACCCGGGTGGCCACGGTCTGGGCGAACGGCAAGCCGAGCAACATCGAGGTCCCGGCGGGTGCGACGTTCGCCGGCCGGTTGGCCGACGACAAGGCCACGGTGCCGGTCGGCATGCCGGTGGCCTCCGCGAGATTCGTGGGCTACGGGATCGTGGCGGAGATCGACGGCGCCCAGGCCTACCGGATCTCCGACGCGCTGGGCTCCGTGCAGGCGCAGATCAAGAACGGCCCCGGGCCGTTCGCCTGCTCGGTGCTCGGCACGATCGCCGCGCTGCCCGCCGGCACGATTCCGGAGCCGCCGGCCCCGACGGCCAAGCCCCCGGCGAGTGGCCCGCCGATGGGTGCGCCATCGTCCCCGGACCGGCGGGACACCGAGCCGTCCACCCCGACCGGGCTGCGCCTGGTGTGCACCGCACCGCCCGGCGTGAAGCTGATCAACGGCGTGGACGCCACCCTGCAGGTCGTCACCGAGAAGGCGACGAACGTGCTCACGGTCCCGGTCGAGGCGGTCGCCGGCTCGCAGGGCAAGGGCAAGGTCGACATCGTGAAGGCCGACAACACCCGGGAGACCCGGGACGTGGAGCTCGGCCTGACCGACGGCAAGGTCGTCGAGATCCGCTCCGGGCTGACCGGCGAGGAGAGCATCGCGGTGCCCGGTCCGAACCTGCCGCCGGGCACATCCGAGGGTGGCCCGAACGGCAAGGGCGGCAAGGGCCAGTGACGACGGCGCTGGTCCAGCTCACCGGGATCACCAAGACGCTCAAGGGACAGAACGCGCCGCGCAACATCCTGACCGGCGTGGACCTGACCGTGCACAGTGGGGAGAGCGTCGCGATCCTCGGCCGGTCCGGTTCCGGCAAGAGCACGCTGCTCAGCCTGATCGGGCTCTTCGACCGGGCCGACGGCGGGGAGTATCTGCTGGGCGGGCGGGACATCACCCGGCTGCCCGAGCGGAAGGCCGCAGCGTTGCGCAGCGCGGAGTTCGGGTTCGTCTTCCAGCGGTTCTTCCTGCTCAAGCACCTCACCGCCGCGCAGAACGTCGCCATGGCCCTGGTCAACGGCCAGGGCTGGCTGGCCGGCCGCAAGCGCCGGGCGAAGGTGATGGCCGCGCTGGAACAGGTCGGCATCGCGCACCTGGCCAAGCACCGCCCGCCCCGGCTGTCCGGCGGCGAACAGCAGCGGGTGGCCATCGCCCGCGCGCTGGTCCGCGAGCCGCGGGTGCTGCTGGCCGACGAGCCCACGGGCGCGTTGGACACCGAGACGGGGAGACTGGTGATCGAGGCACTGCACGCCGCGACGGACCGGGGCTGCGGCCTGATCCTGGTCACGCACGACCGGGACCACGCCGACCGGATGGGCCGGGTGCTGGAGCTCCAGGACGGCGTGCTCGCCCCGGCCGGGGTCCGGGCATGACGGGGCTGTCGGGCCGGTTCCGGTCCTCCCTGGTCATCGGCCTGCAGGGCATCCGGGCGCGCAAGATGCGGACCCTGCTGTCGATGGTGAGCCTGTTCCTCGGCGTGCTCGCCGTCGTCGTCGTGCAGGCCGGCGCCGAGCTGGCCGCAGCGGCAGCCCTCGCGGACATCGAGTTGCACGAGGGGAAGGACGGCACGGTCCAGATGTACCTGCCGTCGGGTCCCCAGGTCACCCCGATCGCCGTCGACCTGCTCAAGGGGCGCACCGACGCGGTCGGCTCCTTCGGCACCAGCGTGATCATCGGCGAGCCCGGGGTCACGCCGGTCAACCCGCACGGTGCGCCGTTCGAGGGCCGGGGCCGTGGGGGCGACTACTACTGCGACAGCCAGGGCATGTGCTACCCGGGTTCCGATCCGGCGCAGGCGGCCACGGTGTCCGGCCAGGCGATCGAGTTGTACCTGACGGCGATGACCGGGGACATCCGGCAGTTCCGGCCGTTCCGCGCCGAGTCCGGCCAGTGGCTCGACTTCGGGTCGGCCCCCTCGTTGTCGCCCAGGCTGGTGCTCAACAAGGAGGCGGCGAAGGGCTTCGGGCGCTACCGGGTGCCGGCGGAGATGCGGTTCCCTGGCGCACCCGTCAACCCGACGCCCCGGATCATCGGGGTGGTGGACGACGGCAGCGAGCAGCCCCAGGCGTACGTCCGGGCGGACGAGTTGCTGAACTGGATCCCCACCGCCAGCGCGGTCGGCGGTCGGAGCGACAGCATGCAGGTGCTGATGACTCCCACCGCGTCGACCTTCGAGCAGATCCTGCGGGCCCGGCTCGTCGCCAACGGGGCGTCCGCCGACCAGATCCACACCCAGGTGATCAACTCGAAGGAGCGGATCGCCAGCCAGTTGGCCCTGATGCGGTGGGTGTTCCTGGGCATGGCAGGCCTGGTGCTGCTGATCGGCGTCGCGGGCATCCTCAACGTCGGCCTCGCCACGGTCGGCGAACGGGTCGAGGAGTTCGCGCTCCGCCGGGCCGTGGGCACGCCCCGGTCGCTCCTGGCGGGCATCGTCCTCGCGGAGACCCTGCTCACCGGCCTGCTCACCGCGGCGGCGGCGATCGGGTTCGGGGTCCTGGTCTTGAAGGTGCTGGGCACGTTCCTCGCAGGCAGAGGCCCGTTCCCGCACCATCTCGACTTCCCCTGGCAGGCCGGGGTCGCCGGGGTCGTCGCGGGACTGGTCGCCGGCCTGCTGGGCGGGCTGATCCCGGCGATCCGGGCCGCGCGGGTGCCGATCGCCACGGTGATGCGCGCCTAGTGCGGCTCCTCGTGCGCGTGGGTGACCGGGCGGACCGTGGGTCGCCAGCCCTCCGGCAACGTCGCCGGTGACGTCATCGTCTCGCCGTTCGGGCCGAGGCACAGGTAGCCGCCCGACGCGTGTACCGGGCCCCAGATCGGGTCCGGTGTCAGCGGCTCCTGGCAGTGCCGGCACGGCGGCGCGTCCATCCGGGCCGCGACGGCGCGGCCGTTGAGCCCTGGCGGTGGTAAGACGGTCGGATGACCGCCGGTGTTCTCGATGGTGCTCGTCACGGTGCCCCCCTTGAATCCCAAGGTGAACAACGACCGGGGTCCCCCGGCCGTTGCGCCCGACACGCCGACGAGTACACCTGGGTCGTCAGCGGACGGTGCGTGGCCGGTCAGCGGACGGCCGCACAGTACCCCTATGAAGATCCTCGTTGCAGCACTCGGCCTGGCCGGCGTCCTTGTCGGAACCCCGACGGGCGTAACCCCGACAGCTGGTGACCAGGCCGTGGTCACGACCCACAGTGGACCGGTGCGCGGCACGGTCACCGACATGGTCCGCACCTTCCAGGGCGTCCCGTACGCCGCGCCCCCGGTCGGCCCGCTCCGGTGGACGGCCCCGCGGCCGGCCGCGAGCTGGACGGCGACCCGGGACGCCACGCTGCCGGGGGCCGCGTGCGCCCAGCCTCCGGGGTTGCCGGTCGGCAGGCCCAGTACCGAGGAAGACTGTCTGTTCCTGAATGTGACCACCCCGCGCAACGCCCGGAAGGTGCCGGTGATGGTCTGGATGCACGGCGGGGACCTCGCCTACGGCGCCGGGGACATCTACGGCGCGGCCAGGCTCGCCGCGCGGGGTGACGTGGTCGTCGTGACGGTCAACTACCGGCTCGGTGCGTTCGGGTTCCTCGCGCACCCGGCGCTCGGGGACGGCAACTACGGCCTCCAGGACCAGCAGGCCGCGCTGCGCTGGGTGCGGGCCAACGCCGGCGCGTTCGGCGGCGACCCGCGCAACGTCACGCTGTTCGGCGAGTCGGCCGGCGGGTTCAGCACCTGCTCGCACCTCGCGTCGCCGGCCTCGGCCGGGCTGTTCGACCGGGTGATCATCCAGAGCGCGCCGTGCGCGGCGGACATCGCGGTGCCCCGGGCGGAGGGGGAGGCGCGCGGCACGGCCCTGGCGACGTCGGTCGGGTGCACCGATCCGGCGACGGTCGCGGCCTGCCTGCGCGGCAAGGCCACCACGGCGCTGCTCGACTTCCCGGCACCGCGTCCGACGATCGGCGGCGCGCTGCTCCCGCTCGGAGCGTCCGAAGCCCTCAGAACCGGAACGTTCAATCGGGTACCGGTCCTGATCGGCGTCAACCACGACGAGGAACGCCTCATGGTCGCCGGCGCGGAGCTGTTCCCCGGTGCCCACCCGCTGACCAGGGAGGAGTACCCGGAGCGGGTCCGGGCCACCTTCGGGGCGGACGCCGACCGGGTGCTCGCCACCTACCCGCTCGGCGCGCAGGACTCCCCGGGGCAGCGGCTCGCGACGATCCTGACCGACCACAACTGGTCCGTCCCGGCCCTGGACACCGACAAGCTGCTCGCCCGGCACGTGCCGACGTACGCGTACGAGTTCGCCGAGCGGGACAACCCGTGGTTCGCCGGCGCGCCGTCCCCGAGTTTCCCGGTGGGCGCGGCCCACGTCTCTGAGCTGGCCTACCTCTTCGACGCGACGTACGCCGAGCCGCTCACCCCGGCGCAGCGGCACTTCGGCGACGAGATGATCGGGCACTGGTCCCGCTTCGCGCACACCGGGACCGCTGACTGGCCCCGGTTCACCGGCCAGCAGGGTTACGTCCGGTCGCTGGCCTCGACCGGTCCGCACCGCGCGGACTTCGCCAGGGACCACCGCTACGACTTCTGGACCTGCCTGGACAGGTAGCCGTCATGACGGAAGGCCCCGCTCGCCCGAGCGGGGCCTTTCCCGTGGTCAGAACCAGAGCGCGACCCGGTGGTCGTCGTCCGTCACGTACACCGGCCGGCCGTCGAGTTCCGCGACCCCCTCGACGTTGTGGAACCCGTTGATCGCCCCCACCACCTCCGGCCGGATCAGGAACGACCCGTCTTCCGGCAACCGGAACCGCAGATGCCGGCACGGCACCCCGCCGCCGTGCGGATGGTCGTCGAGCAGCACCGACTCCTTGCCGACCGCGTCGATCGACCCCACCACCGCGTCGAACGACCCGTCCTGCCGGGCCGACAGCGCCCGGATCCCGGTCAGCACGCCCTCCTCGGCGGCATCGAGCACGTGCACGGCCGCGACCTTGGGTTCGGAGCCGTCGAACAGGTCCCCGGCGTCGGCCAGCTCGACCACGATCGGGGCCCCGTCGGCGGTCACCGGGAACCGCAGGCCCAGCAGCAGGCTGCCGGTCGGGGTGAACGCCGCGCCCTCGATGTTGACCGGCAGGTCCCCCTCGACGATCCGGGTGATCCACTTCTTGCCGCGCTCGGCACCCCGGACCAGCGTCTCGACGATGAACCGCTGGTGGACGGAACTCCCGGGGCGCAACGGATCGATGCCGGCCCCGGCCAGGGCGTCGTTGACCGCGCGGTGCAGCCGGAACCGGTTGCGGGCCACCTCCAGCCGTACCGGCCCGGGACCAGCGGCGTCGACCTCCCGGAACCGGGCCGCGAACGCCCGACGGGGCTGCAGCGGGCCCCGCTTGCTGCCGAAGTGCGAGCCGAGGACGTAGACGTACCCGTCGTGGTAGGCCAGGGACTCCGAATCCTCGGTCCGGCCGGCCTCCGCCCCGGCGTCGGTGGCCAGCAGATGGGTGGACCACGTGCCGTCGGGAGCCCGGCCCAGCAGGGCGATCGACTCCTCCACCGGGGCCTCGTCGAGCACCGTCCACAGTGCCGCCGTCCAGCCGTGGGCGGCGAGCACCTCCGGCGCGCGGACGGTCAGCAGGTCGGACGCCTCGTTGACGCCCACGGACAGTTCGACTGTGGCATGCGTGGTCACCCAGCGAGAGTACCTAGACCTCGACCTCCTCCTCGATCTTGCGCAGCTGGTGCCGGGCCATCGCGAGGTTGGACCGGCTCTTGAGCAGCGCGAGGTAGATGAACAGGCCGCGCCCGGTGTGCCCGGTGATGGGCCGGATCATGTGGTACTGGTTCCCCAATGTGATCAGGATGTCCTCGATGCTGTCCTGCAGATTGAGCATCTCCATCGCGCGCATCTTGGCCCGCACCACGTCGGTGTTCCCCGCCGCGGCCACGGACAGGTCGAGATCCTTCCCGCCGCCGAGGATGCCGAGCGCCATCCCGCTGGAGTAGTCGACGATCGCGACCCCCAACGCGCCCTCGATCGTCATCGCGTCCTTCAACGCCGTGTCCATGTCCATCCTGTTTCCCTTCTTGGCGTGCATCTCTTCTCCTCTGACGGGTGTCATGAAAGGCGGGCGAGTGCCCCGTCCACCAGTGCGCCGATCCGGTCGGCGGAGCCGCGCGCCTCCAGGTGCAGGCGGCCGATGTTGGTGTCCGGGCCGGTCAGGACGGTGAGGAGCGCGGACTGGCCTGCGGCGTACACGCCGACGTGGCCGTCGGCCGCGCGGGTCACCGTGTCCCGGAACGCGCCCCGGTCGAGGGCGCCGGCGAGCTGTTGACCGAGGGCGAGGTACGCCGCCGACAGCGCCGCGAGCATGTCCGGCTCGACGCCGCGCACGTCGTGGGCGATGAGGAGCCCGTCGGTACTCGCGACGGAGCTGCCCACGGCGTGCGGGAGCCTCGCAGCCAGGTCCCGCAGCTCCTTGAGTACCTCGACCTGCACGTCCATCCGCAGTCTCCTCCCGGGATCCGCCCGCCATCGAAAGAACCTCACAGCTTCCCCAGGGCGTCGCGCACCCGCAGCAGCACGTCCGTACCGGGCGCGTCCGACGGACGCACGTCGCGCCGCGCCCACGGCGAGTCCGGCATCGGCCCCCGGCGGGGCAGGTCCCCGGCCAGCAGGGCGGCCACGGGCGGGGCCGGTGGGAGGGGGCGCGGCGGGGCGGACAGCAGGCCGGCGGCGACGAGCCGCCGGGCGTCGAGGGTGACGGCGAACGCCGACCGGCCGAGCCGGGACGCCAGGTCGAGTGGTGAACGCCGGCCGTCGGCGTTGGCCACCAGCTCCCACTGCACGTCCGTCAGCGTGATCCGGCGGTGCCTGACCCGGGGTGCCGGCACGAGCGGCGCGGAGTCGACGGCCGAGTCGGGCCACGCCTCGGCGAGCAGGCTGGTACGGCGGGCCAGTTCCCGTTCGAGGGTGGGGAACGGCGTGCCGAGGACGTTGTCGAACGGGTGGCGGGCCCCGGCGGAGAAGGTGAGCGCGCCGGCCCCGGGGCCGAGGACGAAGTGCGCGGCGTCGATCGCCGCGGACCGCACGCAGAGCTGGAGCTCGCCGAGGGTGAGGTGGCCGTTGCCGGTCAGCTCGCTGGCGGCCGCCGGGCCCTGCGCGGACACCGCGTCCCAGGTCGTGGCGTCGATCCGGCCGGAGGCGGTCAGCAGCCGGCCGACCCCGGGGACGGCCGGGCAGGTCGCGTAGCCGAGGTTGCCGGCGACGAGGTGCAGGGTGCCGCCGGGCCTGCCGGAGACGTGCGCGGCCCCGGTGGCCCCCGTGCCGCACAGCTGGGCGACGTCCTGGAGCGCGCCCATCAGCCGACCAGCTCTTCGACGAGCAGCTTCAGTCGGCGTCGGGTGAGCGCGACGTTGCCGCTGTGCCGGTCGAGCCACACGTGCAGGACGAGACGGCTGTCGAACCGGGCCGGGACGCACTGGAACACGTGGTAGCCGGAGGACGCGGTCACGACGATGTCCTCGAGCTCGTCGCCGCCCGGGGCGGAGGCGAAGGCCGCCGTGTCGAGCATGACGTGCATCAGTTCGGCGGTGCCCGCGGCGGTGGCCTCCGGGCTGATCCCGAGGACCGCGCCGAGGGTGTCGACCGGCAGCCCCGTCGTGTAGTCGATGAGGCTCGCGCACTGGGCGCCGCGGATCGTCATCGCCTGGCGGAGGAGGCCGTCGATGTCCTGCACCATCGAAAGCTACCGCGTGGAGATGCTCCAAATTGGAGATGTCGTTGTCCGGTATTCGATGGCTGGCCGAGGTATGAAACGGGCTTTCTCGGAAGGTGAGAACCGGGGTTGACCAGGCGCGGAAGCTGGCGGAGTGCGTCGGATAAACCCTTCTTCATGGTACAAAGCTCATTGGCACGCCCAGACCTGGACATCGATAACCGCGTATGTCACTGTGGGCTGAATTTCGGCCCCGGGAGGACCCATGCGTCGTCTGTTCGTTGTCGGACTGGCCCTGGTCGCAGCGCTCGCGGGGGCCCCGCCGGTGCACGCCGCGCCACGGTTCGCGCAGAGCGACCCGATCTACTCGTACTCCGCCGCGATCCGCGAGGCGGTCTGGGTCGACACCCCGCTGGACAACGACGGCAACGGCGTCCCCGACAAGGTGGCCGTCGACATCGTCCGGCCGAGCGAGCCCGCGCAGACGGGCGGCAGGGTCCCCGTGATCATGGACGCCTCGCCGTACTACCAGTGCTGCGGCCGGGGCAACGAGAGCGAGACCAAGGTCTACGCGAACGGCGTGGTCACCAAGTTCCCGCTGTACTACGACAACTACTTCGTCCCGCGCGGCTACGCGTTCCTCGCCGTCGACCTGGCCGGCACGTCCCGCTCGACGGGGTGCGAGGACGTCGGCGGCCCCGAAGAGGTCCTCGGCGCGAAGGCGGTGATCGACTGGCTGAACGGCACGGCCACGGCGCACGACGCCGCCGGAGCCACCGTCGTCGCGTCCTGGGCCACGGGCAAGGTCGGCATGATCGGCAAGTCCTGGGACGGCAGCGTGGCCAACGGCGTGGCCGCCACCGGCGTGAAGGGCCTGGCCACGATCGTCCCCATCTCCGCCATCTCCAGCTGGTACGACTACGAGCGGATCAACGGGGCCGTCAACCCGAGGACCAGCTCGATGACCGGCCTGCACGGCCTGGTCACCAGCCGCCCGTCCGGCACCTGCGCCGCCGTCACCAACGCCCTGTCCTCAGGCTCGGACGCCGCGACGGCCAACTACAACTCCTTCTGGGACGCCCGGAACTACGTGGCCAAGGCGAACCAGGTCAAGGCCAGCGTGTTCGTCGTACACGGAATGAACGATCTGAACGTCCAGGGTGTCAACTATGGACAGTGGTGGGACGCGCTGGCGGCCAACAACGTGCCGCGCAAGATCTGGCTGTCGCAGGAGGGCCACGTCGACCCGTTCGACTTCCGCCGCCAGGCGTGGGTCGACACCCTGCACCGCTGGTTCGACTACTGGCTGCTCGGCCTCGACAGCGGCGTCATGTCCGAGCCGATGGCCTCCGTCGAGCGCGGAGCGGACGTCTGGGCCGACTCGACCACCTGGCCGCCGGCCGGCACGGTCGACAACGTCTACTCCCTGGCGGCCGGCACCCCCGGCACCCTGAGCCTCGCGGCCCCCGTGGCCGGCACCAGCACGATCAGCGACTCGCCCAACGCCAGCGAGAGCACGACGGTCGGTTCGCCGACCCAGAACAAGAACGGCCGCAAGGTGTACTGGACGGCACCGCTCGCCGCACCCCTGCACCTCGCCGGCACCCCCACGGTCACCCTGCGGGTCCGGTCCACCAAGGCGACCACGATCCTGTCCGCGCGCCTCGTCGACTACGGCACGGCGACCCGGGTCAACTATCGCGCCTCGGGGGAGGGGATCACCACCCTCGCGTCGGAGTCGTGCTGGGGACCGGCCACGGCGGCCGATGACGCCTGCTACAAGAACACCGCGAAGACGGTGGCGACCGCCGACCTGGCCGTCCTCAGCCGGGGGTGGATCGACGGCGCGCACCGCGACTCGCTGAGCAGCCCCACGAACATGGCGGCGGGGACCTGGTACACGGTCACGTGGAAGCTGCGCCCCCTCGACCAGGTGCTGCCGGCCGGGCACCGGCTCGGGCTGGTGCTGAGCCTCAGCGACCAGGAGTTCGTGTCGCCGAAGTCGACCGGTGCGACCGTCGACGTCGACCTGGCCCGGAGCCTGTTGCGCCTGCCCACGGCCCCGAACGCGCTGGAGGGCCGGGTCGCACTGGAGCCTTCGGTGACGGTCGAGGCACCGGACGGGCCGTCGGTGGTCGGCTTCCGGTAACCCGTGGTGGTCATCCTGTGGTGCGGGGCCGCTGCGGCGGTCCCGCAAAGGGTGCGAAGCGGACGGAAATCCGGGCGGCGGGCGCCCGGCGGTTAGGATGGCCGGGTCCTGGCGTCGATGAAGGGAATCCTGGGTGCGGACCCGAGTGCAAAGAGGAACCGTCCTCGTGGCGGCCGGAGCCCTCGCGGTGCTCGCCGGGTGCGGCACCTCCGCTCCGAAGACCGCCCCGGTCGCGGCGCAGGTCAGCCCGTCGGAGGCATCCTCCCCGAGCCCGTCGGCCGCGCCCACGTCCGCGGCGTCCACGCCGTCGCCGTCCTCCGCGCCCTCGCCGGCCGCCTCGAAGGCCCCGGTCGTGCAGACCAAGGGCCTGGCCGGCAAGACGATCGTGATCGACCCCGGGCACAACCGGAACAACGGCCAGCACACCGCCGAGATCAACAAGCAGGTCGACTCGGGCAACGGCATGAAGGCCTGCGACACCACGGGCACCCAGACCAACGACGGGTACCAGGAGGCGGCGTTCACCTGGGACGTGGCCACCCGCCTCGCCGGTCTGCTCCGGGCGGCCGGCGCGAAGGTCGTCATGACGCTGGACGCCGACACGGCGTGGGGCCCGTGCATCACCGACCGGGCCCGGATCGGAAACGAGTCGGGTGCCGCAGTGGTCATCTCCATCCACGGCGACGGCGGGCCGGCGGGCGGCTCGGGGTTCCACGTGATGGAGCCGGGGCTGAACGGGCCGATCAAGGAGCCGTCGCACCGGCTGGCGATCGCCGTCCGCGACTCCTACCGCGCCGGTACCGGGCTCCAGGCGTCCAGCTACATCGGGACGGACGGTCTGAACCCCCGTACCGACATGGGTGGTCTGAACCTGACCACCGTGCCGAAGGTGATGTTGGAGGCCGGCAATATGCGCAATGCCGGCGACGCGAGCCTGATGAAAAGCCCGGACTTTCGCCAGAAAGCAGCACAATCACTGGTTACCGCACTGAGCCGGTATCTCAGCTAATTGGACATATGGGGTAAGATCCGCTAATCATGCCGTAAGGCTGATGGTTCTCTCCCAAGGATGGTGCTGTGCGAGTACATTCCCGGCTTGCTGCGGCTGTCGCCGCCGGCTGGATAATCATTGGATCCCTGTCCCTCCCCGGCGCGGCTGGAGCCACGCCCGTGGCTCCAGCCGCACCGGCACCGGCGGCCCCAGCTGCTCCCGCACCGGGCGTGGCCGTCGCCCCGGCCGCCCCCGGAGCTCCCGGCGTCGCCGTGGCGGTGGCTCCGGCGGCCCCTGCGGCCCCGGGCGCCGTCGAGGATGCCGGTAGCGCCGACTGGGGCGACGCCCCGGACAGCTACCAGACCAGCGAGGCGGAGGATGGCCCCCGGCACACGGCCTCCGAGGCGCTGAACGGTCAGGTCTTCGCCATCGGTAAGACGGTCGACCTGGAGAACGACGGGCACCCGAGCCTCAAGGGCCAGGGCGACGACAAGCTCGGCACCGACGACGAGGACGCCTTCCCGGACCCGCTGGTCCTGGACCGCAGCGGCCTCACGGTCGACGTGCCGGTGCCCGTCACCAACACCGGGCACATCGCCGGCGTCATGGGCGGCTGGCTCGACTTCAACAACAACGGCAAGTTCGACGCCGACGAGAGCACGGTCGCCCCGATCGCCCCGAACGCGACCACGGTGACCCTGACCTTCAAGGTCCCGGCCGCCGCCGAGGGCAAGGACTACGCCGGCTACGTCAACGACACCCCGTTCATCCGGATCCGGATCTACCCGGACACGGCGTCGACCCCGACCGTGTTCGGCGCCGTCAAGGGCGGCGAGGTCGAGGACCACCCCGTGGTGTGGGGCACGACCCCGAAGCCGTCGGCCACGCCGTCCGTCAAGGGCCAGCTCCCGGTCACGGGCCAGAACTCCTGGACGACCCTGGTCCCGATCGGTGCCGGTCTCCTCGTGCTCGGTGGGGTCCTGTTCGCCTGGGCCTACCGCCGGCGCCTGATCATCCGCGCGTAGCGCGTCCGCCGCGCCCCGGCGCCTTCCCCCGAGGGGGTCGGGCGCCGGGCGCGTCGGCGTGTCCGGCCCCCATCCGGGCGCCACCGACGCGACGCTCTAGCCTCACGGCATGGAGATCACTCGCGAGGTGGCCGTCATCGTCCTCACCGATCCCGCCGGCCGGGTGCTCATGCAGCACCGCACCGAGGACGCGCCGGTGGCTCCGGGCCAGTGGACGCCACCCGGCGGGCGTCTCGAGCCGGGCGAGACCCCGCTGCTCGCCGCCCAGCGTGAGCTGTACGAGGAGACCGGCCTCGTCGCGTACCTCAAGGCCGGCCGGGTGGTCGAGCTGGGCGCCACCGACGGGGTCGGGGTGCGGTTCCACATCTTCTCGGGCACCACCGAGGCGACCCAGGACGACGTCGTGGTCGGCGAGGGTCAGGCCATGCTGTTCCTGACCCGCGAGGAGATCGCGGCCAAGGAGCTCACCGGCATCGCCAAGGTGATCTTCCGCCAGTGAGGCGCTGACCTCACGAGACCATGGCCCGAGCGCCCGAGCGTAGCGACGTCGCGCGGGCTGTGAGGTTGTCCACAGGGCCTGTGGATAACCCTGTGCACAACCTGTGGATAAGTTGTGGACAACCCTGTGGGTAACCTCTCTTCCTTGTGGATAACCTGTGGATAACCGCAGGTCGAACGTAGGCTCGGGCGCATGGCGAACAAGAGCAAGCTGCCGCTCGCGCTGGGCATCGCCGCGCTACTTCTCGTGGTTGTCCTCGGTGCCCTCGTGTTGTCCACAGGCGGTAAGAACGAGGACAAGAAGGCCGCGGCCACCCCGACGCCGTCGGCGACCGGCCCGATCCGCGACGCCGGCTTCGAGTTCGTCGCCCAGAACGTGCGGTGCGGGGTCGAGCGGGTCGGCACCGACGCCCTGAACAAGACCCCCCAGGGGCAGTACTGCCTGGTCACCCTCGGTGTGAAGAACACTGCCACCGAGGCAAGGGTCTTCACCGACTCCCTGCAGCGCGCGTTCACGGACGCGCCGGCCGAGGTGCGCAGCGACCCGGTCGCCGGCGTCTACGCCAACGGCGACAACCAGGCCCTGGTCAAGGAGATCCCGGCCGGCGCGCAGGCGACCGGCATCGTGGTGTTCGACATCCCGAAGGGCGCGAAGCTCACCCGGCTGGAGCTGCACGGCGGGGTCAGCGGCCAGGGCACGGTCGTCCCGGTCAGCTAGCGGGGAGCGCCACAGGCCCGCGCCGCTTCAGTCCGTGAGCGCGTCCAGCGCCCGGATCAGGAACTCCCGGAACTTCTCCTGCTCCTCCGGCGTGAACGTCGAGATCAACCTGGCCTCCACCGCGAGATGTCCCGGCTCGGCCCGCTCCAGCAGCTCCAGCCCGGCCGGCGTCGCCTTCAGTACCAGCACCTGCGCGTGCACGTCCGACGGATGCTTCTCGATCAGCCCCTTGGCCAGCAGATTCGCCGTGATCGTCGACATGGTCTGTGGTGTGACCAGGCAGACCCTGGCGAGCTGGGCCGCGGAGAAGTTGCCGGGGGACGCGGCGAGCACGAGCAGCGCCAGGTGCTGCGGCACGGTCAGCCCCGTCTCCCGGAACGCCTCGGCCTTGGCGGCGGTCAGCGTCTGCTCCAGCCTGCGTACGAACATTCCGAGCTGCATGTTGCCCACACTATCAGGGCTCTGATAGTCTCGCTCTTGAAACAATCAGAGCACTGATAGCTGGGAGAGTACTGATGCATCAGCGCACCCTGGGCAACACCGACCTGACAGTCGGCGCGGTCGGCCTCGGCTGCATGGGCATGACCTGGGCGTACTCGACGGGGACCCAGTCGCCCGACGAGCACATCAAGGTCATCCACCGGGCGATCGACCTCGGCGTGACCCTGATCGACACCGCCGACATCTACGGGCCGTACGACAACGAGGAGCTCGTCGGTCGGGCGCTCGCCGGCCGCCGGGACGAGGTCGTGCTCGCCACCAAGGCCGGCCTGGTGCCCGCCCCGTTCCCGGCCGCGATGCGGCCCGACGGTCGTCCCGAGCACATCCGGGCCGCCGTCGACGCGTCACTCCAGCGGCTCGGCGTCGACCACATCGACCTCTACCAGCTGCACCGGGTCGACTCGGACGTGCCGATCGAGGAGTCGTGGGGCGCGTTCGCCGAGCAGGTCGCCGCCGGCAAGGTCCGCCACATCGGGCTGTCGGAGGTCACCGCCGACGAGGCCGCCCGCGCGCACGCCGTGCACCCGGTCGCCAGCGTCCAGTCCGAGCTGTCCTTGTGGACCAGGGACTACCTGGACGAGGTCGTGCCGTGGACGCGGGCCAACGGGGCGGCGTTCATCCCGTTCTCGCCGCTCGGCCGGGGCTACCTGACCGGCGCGCTCGCGAGCCTCGACGACCTGGAGGAGGGCGACCGCCGCCGCCTGATGCCCCGGTTCTCCGCCGAGCTGATGGCCGCCAACCAGAAGCTGGTCGACGCGGTGCGCACCATCGCCGACCGGCATGGTGCCAAGCCCGGCCAGGTGGCGATCGCCTGGACCCTCGCCCAGGGCGAACACGTCGTGCCGATCCCGGGCACGAAGCGGATCGGCTACCTGGAGGAGAACGCGGCGGCCGCCGACCTCGTCCTCACGGCCGAGGACCTGGCGGACCTCGACGCGCTGCCGACGCCCGAGGGCCCGCGCTACTAAAACCCTTTTCCGGTTACGGCGACACCCGCCCCGGCGCGCGGCGGTCCTTCCCCGCCCCCGACCGGCGACGGCACACCCACGTGACACGAACGGCCCGCACTCCACGGGGAGGCGGGCCGTTCGCGAGGGGGGTGTCAGTGCGCGTACTTGGGGCGGGCGTAGGCGGTCGGGTTGTCCCCGCCCATGTCCACACTCTCGATCTTCACGTTCTGGCCGGGCTGCGGGGCGTGCACGACCTTGTTGTCGCCGATGTACAGCGCCACGTGCCGGTCGCCACCGTAGAAGATCAGGTCACCGGGTTGCAGCTGCGACCGGGTGATCGGGGTCGAGGCGTCGCGCTGCCAGCCGGTGTAGTGGCCCAACGTCACGCCACCCTGCGCCCACGCGGCCAGCGTCAGGCCCGAGCAGTCGTAGGAGTCGGGGCCGGCGGCCGCCCACACGTACGGCTTGCCGATCTGGGCCATCGCGAACGCCACGGCCTTGCCGGGCGGGCCGGGGATGAACGGCGGCACATAGTCGATCCGGGTGCCGCTGCGGCTCGCCCGGTCCTTGTACGCCGCGGCCCGCTGGGTCTGCAACGAGTCCATCTCGCCGGTGATGGCGACCTTCTTGGCCGAGAGCTCCGACTCCATCTTCTGCTGCGCGTCGAGCAGAGTCTGGATCTTCTTCTTCTCGGCGTCGAGCGGAGCCTTGAGCCTGTTCAGCTCGTCGATCTGCTTCTGCTCCGACCCGCTGATCGCGTCGAGGAGGGTCAGCTGCTGGAGGACAGCGTCCGCGGAGTTGCCGCCGAGCAGCGCGTTGGCGGTGCTGGCCTTGCCGCCCTTGTACGCGGCGGCCGACATCTGGCCGATCTGCGCGTACGCGGCGTCGACCTTGTCCTGGAGGGGCTTGACCTTGACGGACGCCGCCTCGGCCTCGGCCTTGGTGGACTTCAACGTCGCAGCGGTCTTGTTGTACTGCTCGATCGTGGTTTCCAGCGAGCTCCACTTGGAATCCAGCTGGCGCTCGATCTCGTCGACATCGTCGGCGTGCGCGCTGCCCGCGAAGGACATCACGACGGTGGCGGTGACGGCGACGACGGCTAAGTAGGCTCCGCGGACGGAATTCACCTGGTCTGTCGGCTCCTTCTTCCATCAGCCGCCTACCGGGTTAGCTGACGGGTTCGGGCGGGAAGATCGCCCTACCATCACTACGAACAGTGACGGACTCACCCCAACTAGCACTGTGGGTCCCCGATTCGCACAGAGGCGATTCGGCGGCATTCGACCGGTGCTCCCCCCGTCGGGTCGCTGTACCCGGACGAACGGTCCCAAGGCTAGACGCTGGACTGGGGGGTAACAAGTTATCTGCTGGTGCCACTTCGTGCGGTAGCTACCCAACTACATAACGATGAATTCGCCGTGTGGTTACCTTGACGACTATGAGGCTCGTGACCTTGGGTGACATCCACTCCGCAGCGGAGACCATCGCCGGCACCGCGCTGCGGACCCCACTCGTCCCCTGCGCGTGGGGCGACGCCGACCGACCACTCTGGCTCAAACCGGAGAACCTGCAGCCCATCGGGGCTTTCAAGATCCGGGGCGCGCGGAACGCGATCCGGCCGGGGATGACCGGAGTGGTCGCGTACTCGTCGGGCAACCACGGCCAGGCCGTCGCCTACGTCGCCCGGCAACTCGGGATCCCCGCCATCGTCGTCGTCCCCGACACCACCCCCGACGTGAAGATCGCCGGGATGCAGAATCTCGGCGCCGACGTGATCGTCGTCGCACCCGCCGAGCGGGTGTCCCGGGCGGAGGAACTCGCCGCGCGGCACGGCTACCCACTGATCCCGCCGTTCGACAGCCTCGACGTCATCGCGGGACAGGGCACCGTCGGGCTGGAGATCGCCGAGGACCTGCCCGACGTGGAGGTCGTACTCGTCCCGATCAGCGGCGGCGGCCTGATCTCCGGCGTCGGTACCGCGATCCGGGCCCTCGCCCCGCGCGCGAAGGTGATCGGGGTCGAACCGGCGCTGGCGGCCGACGCCCGGGAGAGCCTCGCCGCCGGGCGGGTCGTGTCCTGGCCGATCGAGAGCACCCAGCAGACGATCGCCGACGGACTCCGCAGCCCCCAGCTGTCGGAGCTGACCTTCGCGCACATCCGCGAGGTGGTCGACGCCATCGTCACCGTCACCGAGGAGGAGATCGGCGCGGCCGTCGGCGTGCTGGCCCGCTCCTCCCGCCTGGTGGCCGAACCGAGCGGGGCTGTGACCACGGCCGCGTACCTCTACCACCGGGAGGAGTTGCCGATCGGGCGCACCGTGGCGGTGCTCTCCGGCGGCAACATCAACCCGGCACTCCTGGCGGCCCTGGTCTGACCGTCGGGGCATTGCCTTTCCGGGCGTGCACGTGTCGGACCGCTGGAACCCGGGTCGGGGACCACCGTCATCGGATGACGATGTTGGTTTTAGATTCTGGCCAGGAAGGCGAGGACGCGCCGCCAGGTGAGGTCGGCCGAGGTCGCGTCGTAGTCGGGCAGGTCGGCGTCGGTGTAGATGTGGCCGCCGCCGGGGTAGAGGAACGTCTCGCCGCCTGGCTCGGCCATCTCCCACTCCTGGATCTCGTCCAGCGTGGCGAACTCGTCGCCCTCCGCGGCGTGCAGCTGCCACGGGCACGGCAGCCGCTCGCCGGTGCCGACGTCGCCGGCGCTGTGCAGCAGCACGAGCCCGCCCGGAGCCGGGTCGTGCCGGATCAGCTCTGAGGCCGCCCACGCGCCCATGGAGAAGCCGGCGTAGACCGTCCCGGCCGGGAGGTCCGCCGCGGCGGCCACGGCGCGCTCGAAGGCGGCGGAGCCGTGCTCCCGCTGGAAGGCCATGCCCGCGTCGAGGTCGCCGGTGACGAAGCCTTCGTAGAGATCCGGGGTGGCGACCGTGTGGCCGCCGCCCCGGAGCAGCTCGGCGGCGGCCAGGACCGCCGGCCGGAGCCCGTAGACGGAGTGCAGCAGCAGGACGTGTGCCATGCGGTCTTCCTATCACGGAGGACCGACACTTCCGGCCATCTCACCCAGCCCGGCCCGTGCCGGGCCGGGTGAGATGGCGCGCGACCCGGCCCCCAGGGCCCGCGAACCTCACCCCCGCGCCCGGTGCCAGCTAGGAGGCGGCGCCCACCACGTCCAGCAGCCACGCGTTGACGTAGGACTCCTCTTTCCACACGTCGTAGCGGCCCGACGGACCCATGTGCCCCGCGCCCATCTCCGTCTTCAGCAGCACCGGCCCGCCCTTGCCGACCACGCGCAGCCGCGCGACCCACTTCGCGGCCTCGTGCACGCCGACCCGGGGGTCGTTGAGCCCGGCCATCACGAGCATCGCCGGGTACTCCTGCGCCGTGACGTTCTCGTACGGCGAGTAGGACTTCATGTAGTGGTAGACCTCGGGATCCGCGAGCGGGTTGCCCCATTCGTCCCACTCGACCACGGTCAACGGCATCGTCGGGTCGAGAATCGTGTTCAGGGCGTCCACGAACGGCACCTGCGCCACGATCCCGCCGAACGCCTCCGGCGCGATATTGGCGATCGCGCCCATCAGCAGACCGCCGGCCGACGCGCCCCGGGCCACGGTGCGCTCCGGGCTCGTCCAGCCGGCGGCCGCCAGGTGCTTGGCGCACGCGACGAAGTCGGTGAAGGTGTTCATCTTGTGCAGCAGCTTGCCGTCGTCGTACCAGTGCCGGCCCATCTCGCCGCCGCCGCGGACGTGCGCGATGGCGAACGTGACGCCCCGGTCCACGAGGGACAGTCGGGCGATGGAGAACCACGGGTCGATGCTGGCCTCGTAGCTGCCGTAGCCGTACAGCGACAGGGGGGCCGAGCCGTCCCGGGGGGTGCCCTTCAGGGCCATGATCGAGATGGGTACCCGGGTGCCGTCCGGCGCGACGGCCCACTCGCGGAACTGCTCATAGCGGGCCGGGTCGAAGTCGCCGAGCACCGGGCGGCGCTTGAGCAGGGTCAGCTCGCCGGTGGCCAGGGAGTAGTCGTACACCGAGTCGGGGGTGACCAGCGAGGTGTAGGACAGCCGGAACGTGGTCGCCGGGTAGTGCGCGTTGCCGGTGGGGGCCACGTCGTACACCGGCTCGGGGAACGTGATCTCGCGCGGCTCGCCGTCGTTGGGCAGCACCCGCAGGCCGGTGAGGCCGTCGCGGCGGAAGTGCACGACCGCGTGGTCGGAGAACGCCTGCACCTCCAGCAGCCGGGTGTCGTCGCGGTGCGCGATCACCTCGTGGAACTGGTGCGTGTCGGCGACCGGCGTCCAGCCGATGACGAAGTTGACCGCGTCCTGGTTGTGCAGCACCCAGAACCGGTCGCCCTGGTGGTCGATCTGCACCTCGACGCCCTCGACCCGGCCCGCGCCGAAGACCTTGACCTCGCCGGTCGGGTCGTCGGAGGCGATGTATCGCAGCTCGCTCGTGATCTTGCTGCCGATGTCGATCAGGATGAACTTCTCGGACCGGGTCAGGCCGACGCTCACCCAGAACTTCTCGTCGGTCTCGTGGTGCACCAGCACGTCGGGCTCGCCCGATCCCAGGGTGTGCCGCCACACCTGGTGCGGCCGCCACGCCTCGTCCACGGTCAGGTAGAACAGCACGTCCCCGGCCAGCGACCAGGCCGAGCCGTGGAAGGTGTTCGGGATCTCGTCGGGCAGGACCTCGCCGGTGACCAGGTTCTTCACCCGCATCGTGTACCGCTCGTCGCCGGAGTAGTCCGTCGAGAACGCCAGCAGGGTGCCGTCCGGGCTCGGGTCGTAGGTGCCGAGAGAGAAGAAGTCCTTGTCGCCGGCCAGCTCGTTCTCGTCGAGCACCACCTGCTCGCCCGGCAGCGGAGCGCCGTCGGCGGACACCTGCGGGACGACGTCGCCGACGACGGGCACCCGGCAGTGGATGCCGTACTGCTTGCCCTCGACCGTGCGGCTGTAGTACCAGAAATCGCCCTGTCGGGTCGGGACCGACAGGTCCGTCTCCTGGGTGCGGGACTTCAGCTCGGTGAACAGCGTCTCCCGGAGGCCCGCGAGATGCGCGGTCCGCTCCTCGGCCCAGGCGTTCTCCGCCGTCAGGTAGCCGATGGTGTCGGGGTCGGTCTTGTCCTGGAGCCACGCGTACTCGTCGACCGTGGTGTCCCCGTGCTGGACACGGGTCGTGGGAACCTGCTTCGCGAGCGGGGGAACTGCGTTCATAGCGGGCAACGCTACCCGAGGTCAGCCCGGGTTGCGCAGCACCAACAGTGCGATGTCGTCCCGAGGCTGCTCCGGCGAGAACGCCAGCGCCGCGGCGCGCAGCCGGCTCGCGATCGCCTGCGCCGGCAGCCCGGTCAGGCCCGCCAGCTCCTGGCGCAGCCGGCCCTGGCCGTACAGCTCGTCGCCGCGCCGGCGCTCGGTCACTCCGTCGGTGTAGAACACCAGGGCGTCGCCCGGGGCCAGCCGGACCGTGGCCAGCGGGGTACGCACCGTGTCCAGCAGGCCGACCGCCGTGCCGCCCTCGCCGACCAGGGTCGTGCCGCCGTCCTCGTGCAGCAGCACCGGTTTGTCGTGCCCGGCCAGGCACAGCTCCAGCTCCACGACCCCGCTGGTCGACCGGGTCACGATCGCCGCGGCCAGGGTGCAGTGCTTGCCGTCGCCGCGTTCGAGCATCGTCGTGTTGAGCAGCTCCATCGTCCGGGGCAGGGAACGGCCGTCGCGGACCAGCACCCGCACCACGTCGCGGACCAGGCCGGTGAGGGCAGCGGCCTGCGCGCCCTTGCCGCACACGTCGCCGATCGAGACCAGCCACTCGCCGGAGTCGCTCAGCGGGAGGACGTCGTAGAAGTCGCCGCCGACGTCGGTCCCGGTGCTCGCCGGCACGTACTCCGCGCCGAACTCCAGCCCGGTCGACAACGGCAGCTTGGCCGGCAGCAGCGCCCGCTGGAACGCCTGGGCGATGTTCTCCCGCTCGGCGTGGATCCGCGCGTTGTCCAGGGCGAGCGCGACCCGCCGGGCCAGGTCGGCGACCACGGCGACCTCGTCGACGTTGTGCAGCCGGTCGAGGTGCCGGCCCACCGACAGCGTGCCGAGCAGCTGGTCGCGGGCGATCAGCGGCACCGCGACCCCCTCGAACGGCCGGGGCAGCGTGATCGGGGCCCGGGAGGTCACCACGTCGCGGAGCCGGGGCGCGACCTCGTCGAGCTGCTGGCGCAGGACGGGCAGCGCGGCCTCGTCGCGGTGCAGCCACGTTGACAGGGTCAGGTTGCCCCACTCGTCGGCGCTGTGCACGGCGCACCAGTCCCCGAGCCGGGGCACGACCAGCTGCGGGATCAGTGCCAGGGTCAGCTCCGGGTCCAGGGACTGGGCGAGCAACTCGCTCGTCTCGGACAGGAACGACAGCCAGTCCCGGCGCTGCGGGGAGGCCGGCGGCTCGGTGTGGGACGGGGGAGTGCGGTCCAGCCGGAACCACACCCCCTTGCGGTCCTCGCCGTGCGTGGTGCCCCACGCGCTGGCGAACTGGTCGACCAGCAGCAGGCCCCGGCCGCCCTCGCTGAAGTGGTCGGGTCGGGTGGCCGGGCCGATGTCCCCGGCGTGGAAGTCCGTGACCGTGACCGTGACGCCCGCGTCGTCGACCTGGACGTCGACATCGATGTCAGTACCGGCGTGCACGACACCGTTGGTCGAGAGCTCCGTGGTCAACAGCAGAGCCTCGTCCAGCAACTCCGCCAGGCCCGCCTCCGCGAGAACCTCGCGGACGGCGGCACGGGCGTGCGCCGGTGACTGGTGGTCGGCTGGCAGTCGAAGCCGTCGCCGGGCGTGCGTGGGCACGGGTGAAGTCTCTCCTGACCAAGTAGTTTTCCGCTAGTTCATGGCCGAGATAGTGATCAGGGTGCCGGGTTCTCGCCATTTGCGCCATCGCAGGGGAGGATGGGGCGATGGACTCCGCGCTGCTCACTCAGCTCGTTGACGCGTTGGGGCGTGTCCAGCAGGGTGACTTTCAGGTACGTCTGCCCCAAAACTCCTCCTCCGAGGGTGCCGACGAGGTCGCTGACCGGTTCAACAAGGTCGTCGAACAGCTCGAGCGCCGAAATCAGGACCTGATCAGGATCGCGCAGATCGTCGGCCGCGAGGGTGAACTCACCGAACGCCTCGACGTGACCGACCACCCGGGCGAGTGGGGCGGCGGGGTGCGGGCCGTCAACGCGCTGATCGACGACCTGGGCCGGCCGACCACCGAGATCGCCCGCGTGATCGTCGCCGTGGCCGACGGCGACCTGTCGCAGAAGATGGCGTTGCAGATCGACGGCCAGCCGATGCGGGGCGAGTTCGCGCGGATCGGCCGCACCGTGAACACGATGGTCGACCAGCTGTCGTCCTTCGCCGACGAGGTGACGCGGGTGGCCCGCGAGGTCGGCACCGAGGGCAAGCTCGGCGGGCAGGCGAAGGTCACGGGCGTGTCGGGCACCTGGCGCGACCTGACGTACAACGTGAACTTCATGGCGTCGAACCTGACGGCGCAGGTGCGTAACATCGCGTCCGTCGCCACCGCCGTCGCCAAGGGTGACCTGTCGCAGAAGATCACGATCGACGCGCAGGGTGAGATCCTCGAGCTGAAGAGCACGATGAACACGATGGTGGACCAGCTGTCCTCGTTTGGTGACGAGGTCACGCGTGTCGCCCGCGAGGTGGGGTCCGAGGGCAAGCTGGGCGGCCAGGCGCAGGTGCGCGGCGTGTCCGGTACCTGGAAGGACCTCACGGAGAACGTCAACCAGCTCGCGTCGACCCTGACCACCCAGCTGCGGGCCATCGCGCGGGTGTCCACGGCCGTGACCCGGGGCGACCTGACCCAGCGGATCACGGTCGCGGCCCAGGGCGAGGTCGCGGAGCTGAAGGACAACATCAACCAGATGATCGTCACGCTCCGCGAGACCACGAAGAAGAACGCGGAGCAGGACTGGCTGAACTCCAACATGGCCCGGGTCTCCGGCCTGTTGCAGGGCCAGCGCGACCTCGGCGAGGTCTGCCGCATGATCATGGACGAGGTCACCCCGCTGATCGAGGCGCAGGTCGGCGCGTTCTTCCTCCAGCAGGAGGGCCAGGACGGCACCACCCGGCTCCGGCTCACCGGCTCCTACGGCTACGTGCCCGAGGGCCACGCCGTGGTGTTCGCCCCGGGCGAGGGGCTGGTCGGCCAGGCGGTCGCCGCCCGGCGCACGATCCGGGTCACGTCAACCCCACCGGGCTATCTGACGGTACGCAGCGGGCTGGGCAGCGCGCCGCCCGCCGATGTCGTCGTGTTGCCGGTGCTGTTCGAGGGCCAGCCGCTCGGCGTGATCGAGTTCGGTTCGCTGTCCACGTTCTCCGAGCTGCACCTGACGTTCCTCGACCGGCTCGTCGCCACGATCGGCGTCGCGCTGAACACGATCCGGGCCAACCAGCGCACCGAGGAGCTGCTGGCCCAGTCGCAGCGGCTCGCCCTGGAGCTGCAGGACCAGTCCGGCGAGATGTCGCGGACCAACCTGGAGCTGGAGGAGAAGGCGGCGCTGCTGTCCGAGCAGAACCGGAACATCGAGATCAAGAACCAGGAGATCGAGATGGCCCGGCTGGGGCTGGAGGAGAAGGCGCAGCAGTTGGCGCTGGCTTCCCAGTACAAGTCGGAGTTCCTGGCGAACATGAGCCACGAGCTGCGCACCCCGCTCAACTCGCTGCTGCTGCTCGCCCGGCTGCTCGCCGACAACACCGAGCGCAACCTGTCCGAGAAGCAGATCGAGTTCGCCCGCACCATCCACAACGCCGGCTCCGACCTGCTGTCCCTCATCGACGACATCCTCGACCTGTCGAAGATCGAGGCCGGTCGGATGGACGTCGAGGCCAGCAATGTCGAACTGAGCGAGATCTCCGAGTACGTGGAGCGGGCCTTCCGGCCACAGGCCGAGGAGAAGGGGCTCAAGCTGCGGGTCGACAGCACCGTCGACCTGCCGGCCACGGTCCTCACCGACGCCCAGCGGCTCCAGCAGATCCTCCGCAACCTGCTGTCCAACGCGGTCAAGTTCACCGACGCCGGTTCCGTGGTGCTCACCATCGGGCTCGCGCCCCGGGGCGCGCGGTTCGGGGTGCCGACCCTGGACGGGGCAGAGCACGTGGTGGCGTTCGCGGTGCAGGACACGGGGATCGGCGTACCCGAAGAGAAGTTGTCCCTGATCTTCGACGAGTTCCAGCAGGCCGACGGCACGACGAGCCGCAAGTACGGCGGCACCGGCCTCGGCCTGTCCATCAGTCGCAAGCTCGCCCAGCTGCTCGGCGGCACGATCACCGTGGAGTCCGCGCCGGGCACCGGCTCCACGTTCACGCTGTACCTGCCGGACGTGCTGCCCGGCCTCGCCCCGATCCGGCCGATCCAGCTGCCGGCCCGCCCCGCGCCCAGCAGCACGCCGACCATGCGCGCAGCCAACGCCCCGGCGATCCTCCGCCAGCCGGCCGGCCCGGAGCAGCGGGTCACCAGCACCACCCAGCGGCTCGACGGCGCGTGTGTCCTGATCGTCGACGACGACGTACGCAACGTGTTCGCCCTGACCAGCGCGCTGGAGCTGCACGGCATGACCGTGCTCTACGCCGACAACGGAGCCGAGGGCGTCCGCCTGATCACCGAGCACCCGGAGGTCGACATCGTTCTGATGGACGCGATGATGCCCGACATGGACGGCAACGAGACGACCCAGGCGATCCGGCGGATCCCCGAGTTCGTCGACCTGCCCATCGTGTTCCTCACCGCCAAGGCCATGCCCGGCGACCGGGAGAAGGCCCTCGCGGCCGGCGCGAGCGACTACATCACCAAACCCGTGGACCTCGACGACCTGCTGGAACTCATGGGCGGGTGGGTTCAGTGACGTCCTCTCCCAAGGTCCTCATGGTCGACGACCGCCGGGAGAATCTGGTCGCGCTCGCCGCGATCCTGCAGGGCCTGGCCGTCGAGCCGGTGACCGCGTCCAGCGGGGAGGAGGCGCTCAAGCGGCTGCTCACCGACGACTTCGCGGTCATCCTGCTCGATGCGCAGATGCCCGGTATGGATGGGTTCGAAACGGCGAGTCACATCAAACAGCGAGAGCGGACCCGCTATGTGCCGATCATCTTCCTCACCGCCGTGGACCGGGACTCACACCTCGCGTTCCGGGGGTACGCTGCCGGCGCGGTCGACTACCTGACCAAGCCGTTCGACCCGTGGGCGCTACGGGCCAAGGTGTCGGTGTTCGTGGACCTGTGGTCGAAGAACAAGCAGCTCACGGAGCAGGCGGCGACGGCGGCCAGGTACGCGGCGCTGGCCGGGGCCGTGGACGAGGCGCTGGTTCTGCTGGAGCGGGGGGATGTGGCCGAGGCGACCAAGGTGCTGGGGCAGGCCCGGCCCTCGACGTGAGCCCGGGTCGGCGCGGTGGCCCGTCCGGGCCGCTCAGTCCCGGATGTAGAACGCCTGCTTGAGGCCGGTGACGTCCAGCAGCCGGTGCAGGAAGTCGCCGACATTGACCAGGATCAGGGCGTGCTGGGACCGGGCGGCGGCCCGGTTGAGCACGACGAGGGTGCCCAGGCCCTGGGAGTCGCAGAAGGTGACCTTCTCCAGGTCCAGGATCAGCCGGGAGGCCGGCGTGTCGACGAGCGCCTTCTCCACGGCGGCACTGAGCTGGGACACGGTGCTGATATCGATCTCACCGATGAGCGCCACGACGGTCTCGCTGGTGTCGTGACGGACGGAGATGTCTAGCTCCGGCGGCAGCACACCTAGAACGTACCCCATCGGCCGCTGGTCCACTCGGGGGAAAAGAGCGGACCAGCAGGCGAATTGGCCGACGGGTACCGGTGCTACAGCGCGTTGAGTGCCGCGAGCTCCTCCGGGGCCGGGGCCCAGGTGCCGGCCGCGACATTGGCGACCACCTGGGCGGCGCTGGTGGCCCCGGCGATCACCGACGCGACGGCCGGCTGGGCGGCGAGCCCGCCGATCGCCACGTCGAGCATCCCGACGCCGCGTTCGGCGGCGAATGTCGCGATCCGGTCGATCAGGTCCCAGTCGGCGCCGGCGTGCACGTGCGGGCGGTTGGCCAGCCGGGTGCCGGCCGCCGGGGCCTCGTCGCGGGCGTACTTGCCGGTGAGCAGCCCCGACTTGAGCGGGAAGTACGGCAGGATGCCGACCCCGAACTCCTCGCACGCCGGCACCAGCTCGGTCTCGATAGCCCGGTTGAGCAGCGAATACTCGTTCTGGGCGCTGATGAACCGCGCGCCGGTCGCCTCGTAGTCGGCCTGGGCGACCTGCCAGCCGGAGAAGTTCGAGCTGCCGATGTAGCGGACCTTGCCCTCCACCACCAGCTCGTCGAGGGCGGCCAGGGTCTCCTGGATCGGGGTCACCCCGTCGGGCTCGTGGTACTGGTACAGGTCGATCCAGTCCGTGCCCAGCCGGCGCAGTGACGCCTCGACGGCCAGCCGGACGTACCGCCGCGAGCCGCGCGCGCCCCAGTCCGGCCCGTTGAGGCCCTGCATGTCCATGCCGAACTTGGTCGCCAGCACGATCTGGTCGCGCCGCTCGCCGAGCACCTCGCCCAGCAGGGATTCCGAGCGGCCGGGGGTGCCGTAGATGTCGGCGGTGTCGAAGAGGGTGATGCCGGCGTCGATCGCGGCGTCGACCACCGCGCGGGTGCCATCGACGCCCTCGGTCACCGAGCCGGGACGTCCGAAGTTGTTGCAGCCGAGGCCCACGACGGAGACAATCAGGCCGGAGTTGCCCAGTGGGCGGTAGGTCATGTCAGTCACGCGATCGACCGTACCGCGTAGATCAACCTGTCCACCTGCTCGATGGTGCTCCCGAGGCCGAGGCTCGCCCGGACGGCTGTGACGTCCGGGATGTTCTCGTCCCCGCAGTGCGCCACGCCCCGTGGCGCGTCACTACAGGCGCCGACTGCTGAGCGCCCCGCCCGGGCGCCCAGCAGTCGGCGGGTCAGTGGGTGCGCGCAGAACAGCCCGTCGCGCACGCCGATTCCGAACTCGGTGGCCAGCCGGGCCGCGACCCGCGACGACGGCACACCGTCGACCACGAACGCGACCACGCCGATCCTCGGGTGTTCGGGTCCGAACAGATTCAGGTCGTGCACGCCGTCGATCGCGGCCAGGCCGGAGCGCAGCCGGGCGGTCAGCGCCTCCTCCTCGGCCTCGACCTCGGCGCGGTCGGCCAGCGCCAGCTCGGTGCACACCGCGGCCAGGGACACCGCGCCCAGCAGGTTGGGGGTGCCGGCCTCGTGCCGGGCGGCGCCGGCCGCCCACCGCACGTCGTGGGTGGCGTCGCCGACGTGCGCGGTCGCGCCGCCGCCGACCAGGTACGGCTCCGCGGCGTCCAGCCAGTCGGCCCGCCCGGCGAGCACCCCGGCCCCGAACGGCGCGTACAGCTTGTGGCCGCTGAGCACGAGGTAGTCGACGCCCAGCTCGGCGATGTCCACCGCCCGGTGCGGGGCGAGCTGGGCGGCGTCCACGCAGATCCGCGCGCCGTAGAGGTGCGCGGCGGCGGCCAGTTCGCGGATCGGCCACAGCTCGCCGGTCACGTTGGACGCGCCGGTCACCGACAGCAGCAGCGGGCTGTCGGCCTCGGTGCGGCGCAGCTCGCGCAGCGCCGAGTGCACGGCGGTCACGGCCCCGGACGGCGAGGACGGCGAGGGCAGCCGGACCGTGCGCTTCCACGGCAGCAGGTTCGCGTGGTGCTCGGCGGCGAACGCCAGGACCGTGGTGCCGGCCGGCACGGCGTGCGCGAGCAGGTTCAGCGCGTCGGTCGTGTTGCGGGTGAAGATCAGGTTGTCGTCCGGCCGGCAGCCGACGAACTCGCGGAGGGTCTCGCGGGCCTCCTCGTACCGCTTCGTACACAGCTGGGAGAGCTGGCCGGCGCCCCGGTGCACGCTCGCGTAGTGCGGCAGGATCTCGTTCACCGCCCGGGCGGCGGCCGAGGCGCACGGGGCGGTGGCGGCGTAGTCGAAGTTGGCGTACGGGACGTGGGTGCCGTCGGCGAGCTTGACCGTGACGTCCGCGCCGAGGACGGAGAGGTCTGCGCGGGTGGCGGTGAGGGCGGACATGGAGAATCCTCCGAGGTCTCAGGGACCTCGGGGAATGTGCCGGGGTCCGCGCTTGACCAGCACGAACGAATGCTGGACCTGGTCCTCACCCGGGGCACCCCACCGCGGTGGAGGGTTGCCGGCCAGCGAGCCGGGGCTTGTCGCTGGCGCTCATGACCTGCCGAGAGGTTACCGCATAAGCTGAGCCCATGGCAGAGCTCGCACAGGGTGACGTGCACTACGGTCCGCCGCCCCCGCCGCCGAGGCGCTTCGACTGGAAACGCCTGATCGTCATGATCATCGCGGTGGTGGTGATCGCGGCCGGTGGCATCGCGATGCTGCTCTACCTGGGCTTCGCCTACGGCGTCGGCCCCACCCTCGTCGGGCTGGCCGGCGCGATCCTCCCCGTCCCGCTGCTGGTCTCAGCGTTCCTCTGGCTCGACCGGTACGAGCCGGAGCCGTGGAAGCGCCTCGCCTTCTGCTTCGCGTGGGGGGCGTGCGTCGCCACCGCGGTCGCGTTGGTGGTCAACACGCTGATGGGCGAGTGGGTGTTCCCGAACCTCGGGGTCTCCGGCAGCCATGTGGCGACCCTCGTCGCGCCGTTCATCGAGGAGTCGATGAAGGCGCTCGGCCCGCTGCTGCTGTACATCTTCGTGAAGCGGTCCTTCTCCGGCCCCACCGACGGGATCGTCTACTTCGGACTCTCCGCCGTCGGGTTCGCCATGATGGAGAACATCCTCTACATGGGCGGCATCTACGTGCGGACGTCCGCGGACACCGGCCTGGTGTCCCAGGGTGCGATCAGCGTGGTCGTGCTGTTCGTCGTCCGGGTGGTGATGTCCGGCTTCGCGCACCCGCTGTTCACGTCGATGACGGGCATCGCCGTCGGCTTCGCCGCGCGCAGCTCCAACAAGGTCACCCGTACCCTGCTGCCGTTGTCCGGCCTGATGATGGCCATGATGCTGCACGGCACGTGGAACCTGATGGCGACGCTCAGCGCCCACAACCAGCTCGTGTTCCTGTACGGCTACTTCGGCCTGATGGTGCCGATCTTCTTCGGCGTCTTCGGATTCGCCCTGTGGACCAGGGCCCAGGACGGCCGGATCGCCGGCCGGGTGCTGCCGGCGTACGTGCGGACGGCGTGGATGACCCCGCCGGAGGTGGCGTCCCTGATCACCGTCGGCCGGCGCCTCACCGCGCGGTACTGGGCCCGCCGGGTCGCCGGCGCGTCCGGCGCGCAGGCCATGCGCGGCTACCAGGACACGGCCACCAAGCTCGCCCTGCTCCGCGACGGGGCCGAGCGCGGGCTGGCCGGCCCGGACTTCGCGGCCGAGGAGCTGCGGCTGCTGCACGACCTCGCGGCGTACCGCAACGTGTTCACCGGCCGCGACCCGCTCACCCCGCAGGGCCGCTGGGACGGCTCCGTCTACCACCTGGTGTTCCCGGACCGCTCGGTGCGCGCCGTCGCGCCGTCGGCCAGCCCGGTCGTGCCGATCCCGGTCGCCCCGCCGCCGCCCCCGCCCCCGCCGCCGATGTACGGCTACCAGCCCTACCCCTACGGCTACCGGGGCTGATGTCCGCGTCCCAGGTCCTGGCGTTCCTCGAACTCCTCCAGGGCCGCCCGGGGCTGGGCGGCGCCGCGCTCGCCGAACAGCTCGGCGTCGACCCCAGAACCATTCGCCGGTACGCCGACCAGCTCCGCGACCTGGGCATCCCCGTCGAGGCGGCCCGTGGCCGGTACGGCGGCTACCGGCTGCGCCCCGGCTACAAGCTCCCGCCCCTGATGTTCACCGACGCGGAGGCCACGGCCGTGGTCGTCGGCCTGCTCGCCAGCCGGCAGCTCGGCCTCGCCGTGGGCGACGCGGACGGGGCCCTCGGCAAGGTGCGGCGGGTGCTGCCCGTGGCGCTGCGGGACCGGACCCTGGCCGTGGCCGACACCCTGGCCTTCACGCTGCCGGCGCTGTCCGGCGAGCCCCCGGACGCCGCGGTGCTGCTCACCGTTGCCACCGCCGCCAGGGACCACCGCCGGGTGACCCTGCGCTACGTGTCCTGGCGGGGCGAGGAGACCGACCGGGAGCTGGACCCGTACGGCATGGTCTTCCACGCCGGCCGCTGGTACGTCGCGGGGCTCGACCACCGCAGCTCCGAGGTGCGCACGTTCCGGATCGACCGGGTGCTGTCCGCGCGCCTGGCCGCGGAGTCCTTCGCCGGGCCGGTCGACTTCGACCCCGTCGCGCACGTGACGGACTCGCTGGCGAAGGTGCCCTACCGGCACCCGGTGGAGGTGGTGCTGGAGACCGACCTGGACAGCGCCCGGCGCCGGATCTCCCCGACGCTCGGGACGCTGGTGGAGGTGCCCGACGGGGTGCTGTTCACGACCAGGGCCGAACGGTTGGACGGGATGGCCGTGATGCTCGCCGGGTTGGGGTGGGGATTCACCATCCGGGTCCCGGACGGGTTGCGGGTGGCCGTCGCGGAGCTGGCCACCCGGCTGGGCGAGAACGCGCGCCGCTAGGATGGAGCTCCCGGCAGAGGTGCCGCCGCTGTCGGGGCGGAGACGCGGCGTAACCGTCGAAGTGTGGTCTTGATCTGTCAGGTCGTGAGGTCGACCAGCAGCTCCGCCAGGTCCTTCGGGCGGCTGAACATCGGCCAGTGGCCCGTGGTCAGCTCGAACAGTCGCCACCGCGGCCCGCCCAGCGCGGCGAAGAACGGATGCCCCGCGGCGATCATCTCGCGCACCACCGGCAGCGGGAACGAGCACGCGACCAGGTCGCACGCCACGTCGTCGGCCCCGGTGCGCCGGATCGGCTGGGTGACGGTGCCCAGCGGCTGGTCGGTCGCGCCCGCCCGGAACCGGGCCAGCGCCGCGTCGTCCATGCCGGCCAGGCTCGCGCCCATCGTGGTGGCGACGTCCTCCCAGGACGGCAGCGGGATCCGCCACCCGTCCCCGGCGAGGCTCTCCAGGTACGCCCGGCCCTCCGGCCCGCCGAAGTCGGCCTGGGCGAAGCCGTCGGGCAGGGGCCCGCTGTCCACATAGACGACCCGGGCGAGGCGGTCGGGGATCCGGTCGGCCACGCCGGTGACCGGGGAACCGCCGTAGCTGTGCGCGACGAGGACGACGTCGGTCAGGTCGTTGTCCTCGATCACCCGGACGATGTCGGCGACGTGGGTGTCTAGGTCCGTGTCGGGGCCGGCCTCGGCGGCCCGGTCGGCCATGCCGGTCAGCGTGACCGGGTGCACGTCGTGGCCGGCGGCCCGCAGCGCGTCGGTGACGTCCTGCCAGGCCCATCCGCCGAGCCAGTAACCGGGTACCAGAACAAAGGTTGTCATGCGCCCAGGCTAGAACCGAATCCGGACAGTTTCCGCCCGGATTAGCTACCCGGTGTCTTCTTCCATCTCGGTGAGCACGACATTGCGCCCCACGATGTACCGGATCCCCGTGTTCAGCGTCGCCACCAGCGGCACCGCCACCAGCGCGCCCACGATCCCGGCCAGCACCAGACCGGCCCCGATCGCCACGATCACGGCCAGCGGGTGGATCGCCACCGCCCGACCCATGATCAACGGTTGCAGGACGTGGCCCTCGAGCTGCTGTACGGCGATCACGGCGGCGAACACCAGCAACGCCGTGAACGGACCCTTGATCACGAACGCGACGAGTACCGCGATCGCGCCGGTCAGCGTCGCCCCGATGATCGGGATGAACGCACCGAGGAACACCAGCGCCCCGAGCGGCAGCGCGAACTGCGGCACCCCCAGCAGCCACACCGCCATCCCGATGCCGACCCCGTCGATGAACGCCACCAGCACGGTCGCCCGCACGTACGCCACCAGCGTCCGCCACGCGGCCTGACCCGCGCCGCCCAGCGACTCCCGCGCCCGGACCGGGAACAGGCCCACCAGGAAGGTCCAGATCCGCTGGCCGTCGCGGAGGAAGAAGAACGTGACGAACAGCACCAGCAGCATGCCCGTCAGGACGTGCGCCGTCGTGACGAACGTCGAGACCGCGTTCTCCGTCAGGTTGTCCTTGTTGCCGACCAGCCACGTCCTGACGGTGTCCAGCATCTGGTTGAGCTGGTGGTCGGTCATGTGCAACGGGCCGGTCTTCAGGTAGTCCTGAATCTGCTCGATGCCCTCGGCGGCCTTCTTCGTCAGCAGCGGAAAGCCGCTCACGAACTGCTGGATCACGGCCGTCAGCACCCCGACGATGGCGGCGATGCCGGCGATCAGAGCGATCGCCGTGGCCAGGGAACCGGGCAGCCGGGCCCGGCGCAACCAACCGACCAGCGGCGTGAGCAGGGCGGACAGCAGCAGGGCCACGATGATCGGGATCACGATCGCCGACAGCCGACCCACCAGGATCAGCACGAAGTACCCGGCGGCGCCGATCAGCAACAGCCGCCAACTCCAGGCCGCGGCGATCCGGATCCCCCGGGACACCTCCTGATCGGGCGACACCTCGACCTCTGGCACGGGCTCCACCACCATCGGTAGGGGCGGCGGGGTGAACTCCTGATCCCGTCGCTCGGCGGCGGCGCGCACCGGTGCGCGCATCGACTCCCAGGCACTCAGGGCACGAGAGCCCCAGCCCTTCATCCTGGCCAGCGTGCACCTCCCCGTCGGTTCAGCTTGAACACCACCATAGTCGCGCGTTCGAGCGTGCCGGTAGCGTCAACAGATGTGACCGATACCCAGACCAGCGATGGGCTACCCATCCGCCTCCTGCACGACCGGGTGCTCGTCCAACTCGAGGGCAACGAGGGCGAACGCCGGTCCGCCGCCGGCATCGTGATCCCGGCGACCGCCTCCATCGCCCAACGGCTGTCCTGGGCCACCGCCGTGGCCGTCGGGCCGAACGTACGGGCCGTCGCGACCGGCGACCGGGTGCTGTTCGACCCCGACGAGCGCTCGGAGGTGGAGCTGCACGGCCGGGAGTACATCATGCTGCGGGAACGGGACGTGCACGCTGTCGCCGCCAAGCGCGTCGAACCCGACTCGACCGGGCTGTACCTGTAGATCATCGGGTGCGCCGGGCGCGGACGGGCCGACCGGCGGGGCCGCCGCGCGGGCAGTCCGCGCTGCCCCCGGGGCCGTCAGCTCGTCCCGAGCCGCTTCAGCGCCTGCCGCACCACGGCCGGATCCGTCGTGTACCAGAACGGCGGCAGCGACTTGCGCAGATACGGCCCGTACGACCGCTGGGTGTGCAGCCGCGAGTCCAGCACCGCCACCACGCCCTTGTCCCCGAGCGTGCGGATCAGCCGTCCGGCACCCTGCGCCAGCCGGACGGCGGCGTGCGGGACGCTGACCGCCGCGAACCCGGAGCCGCCCTCCGCGTCGATCGCCGCCGACCGGGCGGCCGACAGCGGCTCGTCCGGACGGGGGAACGGCAGCCGGTCGATGACCACGAGCTGGCACGCGTCACCCGGCACGTCCACGCCCTGCCACAGCGACATGACGCCGAACAGGCACGTCTCCGGCTCGGCCTTGAACCGCTTCACCAGCAGCGGCAGCGACTCCTCGCCCTGCAGCAGCACCGGCAGGTCGGTGCGCGCCCGGACCACCTCCGCGGCCCGCTCGGCGGCCTTCCGCGAGGAGAACAGCCCCAGGGTCCGGCCGCCGATCGCGCCCACCAGCTCGACCAGCTCGTCGGCCGCCCCGTCCGACAGGCCGGACATGGTCGGCCGGGGGATGTGCGCCGCCACGTACAGAATCCCCTGCTTGGGGTAGTCGAACGGCGAGCCGACGTCCAGGGACGTCCACTTCAGGCCGGCCTCGGGCTTGGCGTCCGCCGGGGGCAGGCCGAGGGAACGGGCCACCGCCTTGAACTCCCCGCCCAGGGCTAGCGTCGCCGACGAGGCGATGACGACCCTTTCCGGGTACAGCGTCTCCGTCAGCGTGCCGGCCACCGACAACGGGGCCACCACGAGCGCGCGCCGGTTGCCCCGGTCGTCCTTCTCCACCCAGGCCACGTCGTGCGCGGCCTCCTCGAGCAGCCGCTGGGCCGTCTCGGTGATCGCCGCCAGGTTGACCTTGGCCGGCTGCTTGTCCACGGCCGACGGGTCGTCGTTCTTGATGTCGCCGATGCCGTCGATCGCGTGCCGGCAGGCGGCGTCGACGATGGTCAGCGCCTCGCGGAGCTGCCCGTGCAGCGACTCCAGCCGGCCGGGGCGGGCGTCGGCCAGCGCCACGGCGAGCGCGTCGGACGCTTCGACCAGCCGCTCGTACGCACTGGCGTCGATGTGTTGGCGGGCCCGGCGACCGGCGACGTCCATCGCGCTCGTGGTCAGCTCCGCCTGGGTCGCCGACGTCACCCGGTCGGCCAGCTCGTGCGCCTCGTCGATGATCAGGACGTCGTGCTCCGGCAGGATGTGCCGGCCGGCGAACGAGTCGAACGCCAGCAGGCTGTGGTTCGTCACCACGATGTCGGCGGCGCGGGCCCGCTCCCGGGACGCCTCGGCGAAGCACTCGTGCCCGAACTGGCACTTCTGCGCCCCGATGCACTCCCGCGCCGGCATGCTGACGCTGCGCCACGCCGTGTCGTCCACGCCCGGGTCCAGCTCGTCGCGGTCGCCCTCGACGGTGGTCTCCGCCCACTCCCGGATCCGGGTCACCTGCTGGCCCAGCTTGCCGGCCTGGCCCAGCCACTTCGGCGCGTCGTCCTGCTGGAACAGGTCGGGCTCGTCGGCGTTGGACGACTCCAGTTTCGCCTTGCACAGATAGTGCGCCCGACCCTTGACCAGCGCGAACGTCGGCCGGCGGCCGAGCACCGGCTCCACGGCGTCGGCGAGGCGGGGCAGGTCGCCCGTGACCAGCTGGGACTGCAGGGCCAGGGTCGCGGTGGAGACCACGACCGGGCCGTCCACGAGCAGGGCCGGAACGAGATACGCGAGGGACTTGCCGGTGCCGGTGCCGGCCTGGACGAGCAGGTGCTCGCCGGTGCGGATGGCTCTGTCGACGGCCTTGGCCATCTCCTTCTGCCCGGGTCGCTCGGCCCCACCGGGGACCGCTCCGACGGCGGCGGCCAGCAGCTTTTCGACGTCGACGGTCACGGTCGATAACCGTACTCCCGGGGTGCGACAGCTTCCCCGCGCGGGCCGCCAGAAGAGTGCCCCGACACCCGGCTGCGCGTGATCCGCACGCGCCGCAGTGCGGTGTGCGCATGGGCGCCGTGGGTCACGCCGCGGCGCGCACCCAGGCCACCGCGCGCCGCTCGGCGTAGAACGACACGAACGGGATCGTGCCGGCGAGCATCATCAGGACGATCCGGCCGAACGGCCAGCCGGCCCGCCGACCCAGGTCGAACGTCAGCACGACGTAGACCATGTAGAGCAGGCCGTGGATCGGGCTGACGATCGCGACGCCGGCCGGCTGGTCCGCCAGGTACTTCAGCGGCATCGCCACCAGGGTGAGCGCGAGCAGGGCGACGCCGACGACGTACGAGGAGAGCCGGTAGCGCGACAGTGCCCCCGGCACGCCGGGCTCCGCGAGAGTGACCGCGGGGGCCGCCGGCACGGCGTCGTCCTGGACGGCGTCGGTGGCGAGTTCGGCGCGCTCGGTCATGTCTGTACTCCCGGGTAGTCGTTGGGCGACCGGTGCGGGTGGGCGTTCAGCCACCCGAGGTAGTGGTTGTATGCGGCGGTCTCGGGGTCGTCGTCGTGGGCCGAGGCCCGGGCGGCGGCCCGCTGCTCGGCGAGTCGCCGGGCGACGTCCGCGCCGGAGGCCCGCTCGACGGGAGCCGCGCTCTGGTCGGCACCGGCCTGGTCGCCGGCCGGGCGCGCGCCGGTCGCCCCCGCGCCGGACGCCCGCGCGCCGGATCCGGACGGCAGCGGGCCGACCTCAGGCCGCAACGCGTCCACCGACCCCCGGAGCTCCCGCCGAACAGCCCTGATCCAGACAAAAATGGTGAAACCCGCGAATACCGGCCATTCCAGGGAGTAACCGATACTGAGCGCGTTGCCGTCCCGCGCCCGGCCGATCTGCCACCACGCGAGCCCGAGCATCGCGGCGACGATGGCCGCCGCGAGCAGGTGGAGCAGCAGCCACCGGGGGGTGAGGAGCCGGCGCATGTCCAGCAGGCTACCCGTGCACGTGAACGGCGTGCCGCTCGGCGTGAGAAAGTAGACCCGTGACAGCCCTGTACCGCAAGTACCGGCCGAGGACGTTCGACGAGATCATCGGGCAGGACCATGTCACCCAGCCCCTGATCCAGGCGCTGAGGAACGGCCGGCTGAACCACGCCTACCTGTTCTCAGGCCCCCGGGGCTGCGGGAAGACGTCGAGTGCCCGGATCCTGGCCCGTTCGCTGAACTGCGAGCAGGGCCCCACGCCCAACCCCTGCGGCGAGTGCCGGTCGTGTCGCGACCTGGCCCCCGACGGGGCGGGTTCCATCGACGTGATCGAGATCGACGCCGCGAGTCACGGCGGCGTGGACGACGCCCGCGAGCTGCGGGAGAAGGCGTTCTTCGCGCCGGTCTCCTCCCGCTTCAAGGTGTACGTGATCGACGAGGCCCACATGGTGTCCTCCGCCGGGTTCAACGCCCTGCTCAAGCTGGTCGAGGAGCCGCCGGACTACGTCCGGTTCGTGTTCGCGACGACGGAGCCGGAGAAGGTCCTCGGCACGATCAAGTCCCGGACCCACCACTATCCGTTCCGGCTGATCCCGCCGAGCATCCTGCGGCCGTACTGCGAGCAGCTGGCCGCCGCCGAGGGCGTGGCCATCGAGCCGGCGGTGTTCCCGCTGGTCGTGAAGGCCGGCACCGGTTCGGCCCGGGACACGCTGTCGATCCTCGACCAGCTGATCGCCGGCGCCGGCGAGGAGGGCGTGACCTACCAGCGCGCCGTCGCCCTGCTCGGCGTCACCGACGCGGCCCTGATCGACGAGACGGTCGACGCGCTCGCCGACGCCGACGGCGCGGCCCTGTTCGCCACGATCGACCGGGTGGTCGAGGCCGGCCACGACCCGCGCCGCTTCGCCACCGACCTGCTCGAACGCTTCCGGGACCTGATCGTGCTCCAGCAGGTGCCCGACGCGATCGGCAAGGGCCTGCTGGACGTGCCGGCCGACGAGGTGGAGCGGATGACCGCCCAGGCCCTGCGCCTCGGCACCGCCGAACTCTCCCGCCTCGCCGAGCTGGTCCACGACGGCCTGGCCACCATGCGCGGCACGACGGCCCCCCGGCTCACCCTGGAGCTGATCTGCGCCCGGATGCTCCTGCCCGGCGCGGAACAGACCACGGCCGCTCTCCTGCAGCGCCTCGAAAGGCTCGAATCCAAAACCCACAATATGGTTACGGGGGTTCCTGCCCCGGCAGCCGCGGCCGTTCCCGCCGCCGGGCCGACCCCGGTCCCTCCGGCAGCCCAGAGCGCCCCGACCAGGGCTGACACGTCCCGCCCGGCCGCGGAGTCCCCGGCGGCGGGGTCCCAGCGGCCAGCGCCGGGCCAGGCCAGCCAGACCCCGCAGCCAGGCCAGGCGACCCAGCCCGCCGGCTCCCCGAGCCAGTCCGCCCCGCCGGCGTTCCCGGCTGGCCAGGCCCTCCCGCCGGCCGGGTCCCCGGGCGCACCGGCTTCCGCCGTGCCGCAGCCGACCCCGCACGCGACCCCCACCCCGCCGGCGACCCCGCCAGTCCCGTCCGGCGCGCTCGACGTCGTCGCCGTCCAGCGGGCCTGGGACGAGGTCCTCGGCCAGGTCCGCAACCGCAGCCTCCGGGCCTCGGCCCTGGTCCGCCAGGTCACGGTCCGCGACCTGGACGGCATCACCGTCGTGCTCGTCTGCCAGAACAAGTTCCAGGCCGACGAGGTGACCAAGGCCTCGGGGATCGTGGAGGAGGCCCTCCTCCAGGTGCTCGGCACGGCCCTGAAGATCCGCTGCGACATCGGCGGCGGTGGCACCCCGCCGCCCCGCCCGGCCACCCCGACCCCGGGCCCGGCCCCGGCTCCGCAGCCCCGCCCGGCCCCGTCAGCCCCGGCGGCCCGCCCCCAGGCCGGACCACCTCCGACATCCTCTCGCCCAGCCCCGACCCAGGCCGCGCCTCCGGCGGTGGACGACGAGGAACCCTGGCCGGACCTCCCGCCGTCCTTCGACGAGGAGGAGCCGCCGCCGGCCCCGATGGTGCAGGTCCCGGTCGCCCCGGCCCAGGCCGTCCCCGAGTACGAGGGCTTCGAGCCCGGGGACGAGCCCGGTGACGAGGTGGTCGACAAGGACGCCCCCCTCAATTCCGAGGAGCAGGCCATGAAGCTGCTCTCCGAGATGCTGGGCGCGCAGAAGATCTCCTAGCGGCCTATTGACGCCTATCGAGGTCAGGTCCAGACTTCGGTTCCATGGCGAAGAAAGCCCGGGGCAGTCGGATCCCCGCCCACAAGAGGCCCAGGTACGCGCACTGGGTGCTCCGCGCCGCCGCGTACCTGATCGATGTGGGGATCGTGGGTCTGGTGGTCTTCGCGGCCGCCGAGCTGCACCTGCAGCTCGCCGGGGGCATCGTGGCGCTGGTCCTGACCGCGGCGAACCGGTGGTATCTCAGCGGGCGCACCGGCCAGACCGTCGGCCGGCGGCTGCTGCGGATCCGGTTGCTGTCCGTCGACTCGGGCGAGCCGATCGGCCTGTGGCGGGCGCTGCTCCGCGACGTCGCGCACGTCCTGGACACCGTCTCGCTGCTCGCCGGCTGGTTCTTCCCGATCTGGGACGCCCAGCGCCAGACGTTCGCTGACAAGCTGCTCGGCACGCATGTCACGGTTGTCAGGTAGCGCCAGGTCCCCGCACTCGGCGTCCGTGGTCGTCGCGCTGATCGGCCTGTTCGCCGCGACTTTGGGACTGTGGAACTGGTCCGTCACGTCGGGCCTGCGGGACCGGGGCGTGGAGACGACCGGGGTGTCCGTCGAGGGGCCGAGGACCCGCCAGGGGGGACAGACCTGGGTGCTCGAGTACAGCGACCCCCGTGGCGAGCTGGTGCGCTGCGGCCGGGTGGACGGCGTGCCGCCGGGGGCGGGCAAGGGGTGGCGGATCCGCTACGACCCGCAGCGCCCCACCCGGTGCGCCTTCTCCAACGACCCGCTGCCGCTGGGCGGCCAGGTCACCCTGACCGTCGCCGGGCTCCTCGTCCTGCTCGCCGGCCTCGGCTGGATCGTGGTGTGGCTGCTGCCCGACCCCGGCCGGGTCGCCCGCGCGGCCGGGGGCTCCCGAAAGGGACGATAGGCTGAGTGGCGATACCGACAGAGGGGGAGCCGCCATGGCGAACATGCAGAAGATCATGCAGCAGGCTGCCCAGATGCAGCAGCAGGTGGCGGCGGCCCAGCAGCAGCTCGCCGAGACCGAGGTCAGCGGCAGTTCCGGCGGTGGCCTGGTGACGGCCGTCGTGACGGGCGCCGGGGAGCTCCGCAGCATCAAGATCGACCCGAAGGTCGTGGACGCCGACGACGTCGAGACCCTCGAGGACCTCATCATCGCGGCCGTGCACGTGGCCAACGGCGAGGCCCAGAAGCTCACCGAGAAGATCATGGGACCGATCACCGGCGCGCTCGGTGGCCTCGGTCTCCCGGGGATGTAGGCCGTGTACGAGGGTGCGATCCAGGACCTGATCGACGAGTTGGGGCAGCTGCCGGGCATCGGCCCGAAGAGCGCCCAGCGGCTCGCGTTCCACATTCTCGCCGCCGACAACGCCGACGTGCACCGGCTGTCCGCCGCCCTGAACAGGGTGAAGGAGCTGGTCCGGTTCTGCGACGTGTGCTTCAACGTCTCGGAGAACGACAGCTGCCGGATCTGCCGGGACCCCCGCCGGGGCACCGAGGTGATCTGCGTGGTCGAGGAGCCCAAGGACGTCGTCGCGATCGAGCGGACGGGCGAGTTCCGCGGCAAGTACCACGTGCTGGGTGGCGCGATCAACCCACTGGAGGGCATCGGCCCCGACCAGCTGCGGATCCGCGAGCTGCTCCTCCGGTTGCGGGGCGGCGAGGTGAAGGAGCTGATCCTGGCCACCGACCCGAACACCGAGGGCGAGGCGACAGCGACGTACCTGGCGCTGCTGGTCAAGCCGATGGGGCTGATCGTGAGCCGGTTGGCGAGTGGCCTGCCGGTGGGCGGCGACCTGGAGTACGCGGACGAGATCACCCTCGGCCGGGCCTTCGAGGGCCGGCGCACCGTCTAGCCCCGGCGGTCCCGGTGGGGTCCCGCCCATGGTCCGGCCCGGGCTGTCCGGCCCCGCCCATCGTCCGGCCCTGGCTGTCCGGTGCCGCCGGTGGTCGGGACCCGGCTATCCGGCCGCGCCGGTGAGGAACGACGCCACGGTGGCCGCGAACGCCGCCGGGTCGTCCACCCACGGGAAGTGCCCGGCTCCCGGCAGTACCACCAGGTCGGCGTTCCCGAACAGGTCCGCCAGCGCGCGCACCGCCTCCCGGGTGGGCCAGATGTCGTGCTCGCCGACCACCAGCAGCACGGGGGTCGGCAGGTCCGCGAGCCGCGCCGGCAGGGTCGGGTCGGGCTCGAAGTCCGCGTAGAACCCGTCGGTCGCTGGTGCCGCGAACTGCCCCGGCTCGGCGGCGGCCTGGGCCTGCGCCGCGGCGTTCCACGCGCCGTAGAGCAGCGGGGCCGACAGCCAGCGGTAGCGTTCCAACTCCTCCGGGGTGCCGGCCTCCGCGGTCAGCGCCGCGACCGCTTCCGCGAACCACGGCTCCGCCGCCCGCTCGGCCAGCACCTCCTCGACGCCCACGTCGGACTGGATGCCGGTCACCCGCAGGGACGGGTCGACCAGCACGAGGCGGTCGAGCCGGTGCGGATACCGCGCGGCGTAGAGCATGCAGACGCCGCCACTCGCGGAGTGCCCGAACAGGTCCATCCGGTCGAGGCCGAGGTGCGCGCGCAGCGCCTCGACGTCCTCGGGGAGCCGGTCGACCCGGTAGGTCCCTGGGTCCGCCGGTACCTCCGACGCGCCGGTGCCCCGGTTGTCGAGCAGGACGAGTGTCCGGTGCGCGGACAGCCCCCCGAGATCGGCCAGGTACTCGACGGCCTGGCCCGGCCCGCCCGGCACGCAGACCAGCGGCGGGCCGGAACCGATCAGCCGGAAGCTGAGCTCGGTGCCGTCCCAGGACCGGAAGCGCTCCACGTCAGGCCTTCCGCTGGCCGAACGGGACGCCTTCCAGGCCCCACTCCGCCTCGACGTCCAGGCCCAGGGCCGCGAACACGCTCGGCGCGATGTCCGCGTGTTCGGCGGTCACCTCGCCCGTCGGAATCCCGGGCCCACTGGCAGCGATCCACGCCCGCGCCTCCCACGGGTCCCGCCCGCCGTGCCCGCCCGTGTCGATGTGCCCGTGGTCGGTGACGACGACGAACGTCCACTCCTCCGCCGCGTACCCGGGGCGGGCCCGGATCGCGTCGAGCACCTGGCCGATCCGCGCGTCGGCCCGCTCCACCGCCGCCAGGTAGTTCGGCGTGACGCCCTCGTGGTGGCAGATCTCGTCCGGCTCGCCGAAGTAGACGAACGCCGCGTGGTAGTCGCCCTCGCCGAGCGTGCGGGCGGCGTCGAGTGCGATGTCGGCCCCGGTCGAGTCGTAGTCATGGGAGGAGGCTTCCAGCCGCAGTACCCGATGGGGGTTGGCGAACACGGGGCCCTCGCAGTCGGGACCGACCAACGGCGGCCAGTCGGCGGCGGCGTAGGTCCGGATCTCCGGCCAGGCGGTGCGCAGCCGGGTGAGGAAGTCCGGGTAGTCGGCGAGCCGGTGGTCGGCGAAGATGTTGCCGTCGATGTTGTGCTTGTCGGCCCAGACCCCGGTGGCTACGTTGGACCAGCCCGGCCCGGAGACGGTGGGCGCGAGGTCGTTCAGCTCGAACGCGACGTGGAAGCCGTCGGCGGCGATCGCGTCGATCCGGGGGGTGCGCGCCGCCGCGAGGGTGTCGGTCCGGACGCCGTCGACTCCGAACACGACGATCCGGCGGCTGGGTGAGAAGGCCATGCCCCAGCCTCGCACAACCCGGCGTCCACTACCGAGAGTGACACAGGGCACAATTTGACCACGACCTATGGCCATCTATTCCTCCCGCCTCCTGTGGCCACTAAGGTGCCTTCCAGAGAGTGACCCCAGTCACAGCCGAGGTGGAATCATGCAACGAAGCAGGTTCAGGACCGCTTGCGCGGTCGCGGCGATCGCGGCATTGACCGTCGGCATCGCCGGTTGCGCCGAGAGCAAGCGCGATAACAGTTCGACCAGCAAGGACAAGACCCTCGTCTTCGGTACCGCGGGCGAGCCCAAGGTGCTGGACCCGGCCCTGGCCACGGACGGCGAGACCTACCGTCCGCCGCGGCAGGTCCTGGAGACCCTGATCGGCAACGAGCAGGGTTCCGCGAAGCTCGTGCCCCGCCTCGCCGAGAAGTGGGACGTCTCCCCGGATGGCACGGTGTGGACGTTCAACCTGCGCAAGGGCGTCAAGTTCCACGATGGCACGGACTTCAACGCCGACGCGGTCTGCCAGAACTTCAACCGTTGGTTCAACTTCACCGGCCTGTACCAGAACGTCGCGGAGTACTGGCTGGACACCTTCGGCGGCTTCGCGAAGAGCGAGAGCCCGACCGCGCCGCCGTCGAACTTCAAGAGCTGCGCCGCGAAGGACTCGAACACCGCGGTGATCTCCCTGAACAAGCCGACGAGCCGGCTGCCGGGCGCGTTCACGCTGCCGGCGATGTCGATCCAGAGCCCGAAGGCCCTCGCGGAGTACGCGAACGAGTCGATGAGCGGGGACGCCAAGAACCTGACGTACCCGAAGTACGCGCTCGAGAAGATGGTGGGCACCGGCCCGTTCAAGTTCGTCAGCTGGGACCGGGCGAACAAGAAGATCACCATGGAGCGCAACGACGGCTACTGGGGTGACAAGGCCAAGATCGCCAAGCTGATCTTCCGCGCGATCCCGGACGAGAACGCCCGTCGCCAGGCCCTCGAAGCCGGTGAGATCCAGGGCTACGACCTGGTCGCCCCGGCCGACGTGCCCTCGCTGACCAGCAAGGGCTTCGACGTCCCGGCCCGCCCGCCGTTCAACATCCTCTACCTGGGCATGGGTCAGGACAACCCGAAGCTCGCCGACGTCAGGGTCCGGCAGGCCATCGCCTACGCGGTGGACCGCGAGGCGCTGGTCAAGTCGAAGCTGCCGAACGGTGCCAAGGTCGCCGACCAGTTCATGCCGGACTCGGTCGAGGGCTACGCGTCGGACGTGAAGAAGTACCCGCACGACGTCGCCAAGGCCAAGAGCCTGCTGGCCGAGGCCGGCGCGACCGGGGTCGAGCTGAAGTTCTACTACCCGACCGAGGTCACCCGGCCGTACATGCCGAACCCGAAGGACATCTTCGAGATCCTCAAGGCCGGGCTGGAAGAGGCCGGGATCAAGGTGACCCCGGTGCCGGAGAAGTGGTCGCCGACCTACCTGGACGACGTCCGGGCCGGCAAGCCGGACCTGTGGATCGTCGGCTGGACCGGTGACTACAACGAGGGCTACAACTTCGTCGGCACGTTCTTCGGCCGGCAGAAGCCCGAGTGGAGCTTCGACAACGTCGCTCTGCGCGACGCCCTGGCGAAGGTGGACATCGAGCCGAGCCGCGAGAAGCGGATCGAGATGTACAAGGACATCAACAAGCAGATCATGGAGTTCCTCCCCGGTGTGCCGCTGTCCTCCTCCCCGCCGTCGATCGCGTTCGCCAAGAACGTCAAGGGCGTCAAGCCGAGCCCGCTGACCGACGAGAAGTTCTACACGGCCGAGTTCACGTCCTGACGGCCACGGTTGCGGCACCCCTGAGCGATCAGGGGTGCCGCGCCGGTCCTGGAGGTCCCTCTTGATTCGCTTCATCGTCCGGCGGCTGCTGCAACTGGTACCGACCATGTTCGGCCTGTCGTTGCTCCTGTTCATCTGGCTGCACCGGCTGCCCGGCGGCCCCGAGACCTCGATCCTGGGCGAGCGGGCCACCGAGGAGCGCCGGGCCCAGATCCGGGCGTCCCTCGGCCTCGACGAGCCGATCTGGGTGCAGTACGGCCGGTTCATGCGCAAGCTCGTGGCCTTCGACTTCGGTACCTCGATCCAGACCGGCCGGCCGGTGATGACCGAGTTCGGCCAACGGTTCCCGGCGACCCTGGAGTTGACGGTCACAGCCCTGGTCATCGCGATCGGGATCGGCATCCCGCTGGGCTACATGGCCGCCCGCCGCCGGGGGAGCTGGCTCGACAACGGCACGGTGATGGGCTCGCTGCTCGGCGTGTGCGTGCCGGTGTTCTTCCTCGCCTACGTGCTCAAGGCGATCTTCTCCGAGTACCTGCACGTCTTCCCGTCCTCCGGCCGGCAGAGCGACCTGCTCGAGGCCACCCACGTGACCGGCATGTTCGTCCTCGACGGGTTGATCACCCGGGAGTGGGACGCGGCCGGTGACGCGCTGCTGCACCTGGTGCTGCCGGGGATCGCCCTGGCGAGCATCCCGTTCGCGATCATCGTGCGGATGACCCGGGCCAGTGTCCTGGAGGTCGTCGGCGAGGACTACGTGCGCACCGCCGAGGCCAAGGGCCTGACCGAGCGGACCGTGCGCGGCCGGCACATCCTGCGCAACGCCCTGCTCCCGGTGGCCACGGTCATCGGCCTGGCGGTCGGCGGGCTGCTGTCCGGCGCGGTGCTGACGGAGACGGTGTTCGCGTTCGGCGGGATCGGCTCGTTCCTGCGGGACTCCATCGAGTTCCGCGACTATCCGGTACTGATGGGCTTCATCATGATGATCGCGCTCGTCTACGTCCTGGTGAACCTCGCCGTGGACGTCTCCTATGGATTGATCGACCCACGGGTGAGGGTGCGATGAGTCGGAAGAAGGACCGGATCGACCAGCTCGCCGAGCTGGCCGGCACCCGGGCGGAGACCGGCGAGAGCCTGTGGCGGGTCGCGTTCAAGCGGGTCCGGCGCAGCCCCACGGCCATCGTCGGCGCCGTGATCATCGCGGTATTCCTGCTGATCGCGCTGCTCGGCCCGCTGTTCGCGCCGCACGACCCGGTCGCCCAGACCTGGCGGGGCGACATCAGCGAGTCGATGGGCCTGTTCCCCGGCCCCCGGTCCGGCAACCTGCTCGGCGTGGACAGCCTCGGCCGCGACGAGTTCAGCCGGCTCGTGATCGGCGCGCGGATCTCGCTGCTGGTCGGGGTGCTGGCGACGGTGTTCGGGCTGGTCATCGGCGCGGCGCTCGGGATCGCCTCTGGCACGGCAGCCGGGCTGGGTGGCCGGGTCGGCGGCTGGATCGACTCCGTGATCATGCGGTTCATCGACATCCTGCTGTCGGTACCGGGCCTATTGCTCGCGATCAGCCTCGCCGCCATGATCGGCAACGGGCTGCCCACGGTGATGATCGCCGTCGGGACGATCAACGTGCCGATCTTCGCCCGGCTGCTCCGGGGCTCCATGCTCGCCCAGGCCCACTCGGACTACGTGCTGGCCTCGACGGCGCTCGGCGTCCGCAAGCCCAGGATCGTGTTCAGCCACATCGTGCCCAACTCGATCGCACCCGTGATCGTGCAGGCCACGCTGACCCTGGCCGTGGCGATCATCGAGGCGGCCGGGCTGTCGTTCCTCGGGCTGGGCAACGCCAACTCGTCGTACCCGGAATGGGGGGTCATGCTGGCCGACGCGCAGCGCTACCTGTCCGTCGCGCCCCGGCTGTCCATCTTCCCCGCGGTCGCGATCATCATCACGGCGCTCGGGTTCACCCTGCTGGGTGAGTCGATGCGCGAGGCCCTCGACCCGAAGCTCCGGCGGTGACCATGAGCCTGCTCGACGTGCAGGACCTGACCGTGGCGTTCACCCGACGCGGCGAGCCCGACGTGCTCGCGGTCGACGGGGTGAGCTTCACGGTCGAGGAGGGCAAGATCGTCGGCCTGGTCGGCGAGTCCGGCTGCGGCAAGAGCGTGACGTCGCTGGCGATCATGGGGCTGCTGCCCCGGCGCGGCGTCCGACTCGGCGGCAAGGCCCTTTTCGAGGGCACCGACCTGCTCCAGCTCGACCCGGGCGCCATGCGCGACGTCCGCGGCCGGGACGTGGCCATGATCTTCCAGGACCCGCTGTCCTCGCTGAACCCGGTGATCTCCATCGGGCTGCAGGTCACCGAGGTGCTCCGCCGGCACCGGGGGCTCAAGGGCGACGCTGCGACCCGGGAGGCGGCCGAACTGCTCGACCGGGTCGGCATCCCGGACCCGAAGCGTCGGCTGCGGGAGTATCCGCACCAGCTCTCCGGCGGGATGCGGCAGCGCGCGCTGATCGCGATGGCCGTCGCGTGCCGGCCCCGGCTCCTGATCGCCGACGAGCCGACGACCGCGCTCGACGTGACGATCCAGGCGCAGATCCTCGAGCTGCTCAAGGACCTGGTCCGGGAGTTCGGCACCTCCATGATCATGATCACCCACGATCTCGGGGTGGTCGCCGGGCTGTGCGACACCGTCAACGTCCTCTACTCGGGGCGGGTGATCGAGGCGGCCGGGAGGAGGCCGTTGTTCGCGGCGCCCCGGCATCCGTACACCCATGGCTTGTTGGGGTCGATTCCCCGGCTCGACGCCGACGTCGACGAGGCGCTGCGGCCGATCCGCGGGTCGGTGCGCGACGCGCTGCCGTGGGCGAAGGGCTGCGCGTTCCAGCCCCGGTGCGACCGGGCGGTCGAGAGGTGCGTCGGCGGGGCGCCGGAGTTGGAGGACACGTTCACGGGGCATCTGTGCCGGTGCGTGAACCCGGTGAGCCACGAGGAGCGGGTATGACGCTGTTGTCCGTGCAGGGCCTCAAGGTGCACTTCCCGATCCGGCGCGGCGTCCTGTTCGACCGCACGGTCGGCCACGTGTACGCCGTCGACGGCGTCGACCTCGAAGTCCCCCGGGGTGGCACGTACGGCCTGGTCGGCGAGTCGGGCTGCGGCAAGTCGACCCTCGGCCGGGCGCTGCTGCGGCTCAGCCCGGTCACCGCCGGCCGGGTCGTGTTCGACGGCGTGGACGTCGCGGCGCTGAACGGCGAGGCGCTGCGGAAGAGTCGGCGCCGGATGCAGATGATCTTCCAGGATCCGATGTCCAGCCTGGATCCCCGGCAGAACGTCGAGTCCATCCTCACCGAGGGACTGGTCGCGCACGGCCTCGGTGTCAACGCCGCGCAACGGCGGACCAAGGTGATGGAGACCCTGGACGCGGTCGGGCTGCCCCGGTGGGCCATGTCCCGGTACCCGCACGAGTTCTCCGGTGGCCAACGCCAGCGGATCGGCATCGCCCGGGCCCTGGTCCTCGGCCCCGAGCTGATCGTCGCCGACGAACCGGTCTCGGCCCTCGACGTGTCCATCCAGGCCCAGGTCATCAACCTGCTGGAGGAGCTCCAGGCCGAACTGGGCCTGACCTACCTCGTGATCGCCCACGACCTCGCCGTCGTCAAGCACATCTCCGACGTCGTCGGCGTGATGTACCTGGGCGGGCTCGTCGAGGAGGCCCCGTCCCGGGAGCTGTACGCGACGCCGCTGCATCCGTACACCCGGGCGCTGATGTCGGCCGTGCCCGTGCCCGACCCGGAGGTCGAGGACCGGCGGGAGCGGATCCTGCTCCGGGGCGACCTGCCGTCGCCGGCCAACCCGCCGTCGGGCTGCCGGTTCAACACCCGCTGCCCGTGGGCGCAGGCCAAGTGCGCGACCGAGCGGCCGGAGCTGGTCGAGGTGCGCCCCGGCCACAAGGTGGCGTGCCACTTCACGGCGGAGATCGACGCGGGGGTACTCGCCCGGAACTGACGCTTTCGGGGAACCTGACCGACAGGTTCCCCGAAAATGTCGTCACCGTCGGGCCCAGAGGACAGCGCTCGCCGGTGACTGGTCAGTCGTGCGGCCTCGGGCTAGCCGGCCGGGCGGTTGAGCAGGCCCACGGCCAGGGCGTGGATCGCCTCCGCGTCCGCGGGATTGTGCAGCGTCACCTTCGAGCCCGTGACCGTGTACCACTCCTCGGCGTCCTTGTACTGGACCTTCACCGTCGCGCTGCCGTGCTCCGACGCTGTCGACAGGGTCAGGTCACCGGTCACGACGCCGGCCTCGTCCGTCATCACCCCGCCGGGACCAGCCACGATGTCGGTCTTCAACACCTTGGCGGGCGTGGCGGCCGCCGGGGCGGCGGGAGCGGCCGGAGCCGGCGGAGCGGCAGGGGCCGCGGGCGTGCCGCCGGGCGGGGGCGCCGGTGCCGCCGGAGCGGCAGGGGTGGACGGTGGTGCGGCGGTCCGCCCCGGAGGGGGCCCAGGCTTGGGTGAGGTCATGTGCACGTCCCCAGCATGTCGGTGAGCGCGGTGCGCTCCGCTTCCGTGACGGTGAGCTGCCAGTACGACTTGACTGTGATCCAGCTCTCCGCGTAACTGCACCAGTATGCCCGGCTCGGGGGCTTCCACGTGGAAGGATCCTGGTCACCCTTGGCGCGGTTCACGGAAGCTGTGACCGCGAAGAGTTGTGGTCGGTCGAGATCGTTGGCGAAGTCGCTGCGCTTGTCGTTCGTCCAGTCGTTGGCCCCGGAGCGCCAGGCGTTGGCCAGCGGCACCATGTGGTCGATGTCCATGTCGTTGGCGACGGTGTGCTTCGCGTCGTCGTACGGACTGAGCCAGGTGCCGGCCGTGACCTTGCAGGCGCTGTCGGTCTTGACCGCCTTGCCCGCGCGCTTCAGGACGAACTCGCGGGTGTCGCAGCCGTCGCCCTGGGAGCGCCAGTGCGGGAACTTCTCCCGGCTGTACCCCGCCATGGACCGCGACGCGGCGGTCTTCAGGGCCGCGAGCTGCTGCTTGGCGGTCGAGGCCTTCTCGGGGGAGTTGCTGGGTTTGTCGGAGGACGAGCCGGTGGCCGGCTGGACGCAGCCGCCGACCAGGGCGGCGGTGACGAGGAGTGCGATACCGCGCGTGAGGGAGGACACCCCTCAAGCGTCCTGGAGCGTCGGGAACGAAGCAAGGAACTGAATACCTGCGATCCATGCCAGATTGAGGGACAATTCGGCCATGTTGTTGAAGTCGGCGGCGGGTCGCGGGACGTTGGCCGCGACCGTGCTCGCCTCGGGCATGGCCATCCTCGACGGGACGGTCGTCAACGTCGCGCTGCCGCACCTCGGTAAGGACCTGCACGCCGGGCTCGACGGACTCCAGTGGACGGTCAACGGCTACGCGCTGACCCTCGCGGCGTTCGTGCTGCTCGGTGGCGCACTGGGCGACCGGTACGGCCGCAGGCAGGTCTTCCTGATCGGCGTCGTGTGGTTCACGCTGGCGTCGGTGCTGTGCGGGGTGTCGGTCAGCATCGGCATGCTGATCGCGGCCCGGATCCTGCAGGGGATCGGCGCGGCGCTGCTGGTGCCGGGGTCGCTGGCGATCATCCAGTCGGTGTTCGACCCCGACGAGCGCGGCAAGGCGATCGGCGCGTGGTCCGGCCTCGGCGGGATCGCGATCGCCGCCGGCCCGTTCGTCGGCGGTTGGCTGATCGACACCCTCGGCTGGCGGTGGGTCTTCTACATCAACGTCCCGCTGGCGGTGCTGACCGTCGTGCTGACCCTGGTGTACACGCCTGAGACCCGTTCACCGGAGGCCCGAGCGCGGTTCGACGTCCCCGGCGCGCTGCTCACCGCCGTGTGCCTGGGCAGCACGACCTACGCCCTGATCGAGGGCAACCTCCCGGCGGGACTCCTCGGCATCGTCGCCGGGGTGGCCTTCCTCTATGTCGAGCGCCGCAGCACGGCCCCGATGCTCCCGCTGCACCTGTTCCGGAGCCGGGAGTTCAGCGTGATCAACGGCGTGACCCTCTTCGTGTACGCGGCCGTCTACGGCGTCGCCTTCTTCCTCCCGGTGTTCCTCCAGGTCTCCGCCGGGTACTCCGCGCTCGCCGCCGGCCTGTCCCTGCTGCCGTTCACGCTGGTCCTGTTGTTCTTCTCGTCGCGGGCCGGCGCGCTCGGGCACCGGCTCGGGCCGCGGATCCCGCTGACCGTCGGGCCGGTGATCAGCGCGGCCGGGTGTCTGCTGCTGATCGGTGCCGGCGAGTCGTACTGGCTGCGGGTGCTGCCCGGGGTGCTCGTCCTCGGAGTCGGGATGACGACGCTGGTCGCGCCGTTGACGGCCGGGGTGCTGGCCGCGGCCCCCGACCGGTTCGCCGGGGTGGCCAGCGGGATCAACAACGCGGTGTCCCGGGCTGCGGGGTTGTTGTCGGTGGCGGCGCTGCCGGCGTTGGCGGGGCTGTCGGTGGGGTCGTACACGAACGCGGTGGCCTTCGCGAGCGGGTACAGGATCGCGATGGCCTTCTGTGCCGGCCTGATGGTGTGCGGCGGCCTGACGGCCGGTGTCCTCCTCCGCTCCGGGCCGTCGAAGGCGGCCGCCTAACCACCTACGGTGATCAACTACACGTTGTTGCGCATTCTCCGGTGGGAGAAACCGCAACTTCGTGTAGTTGATCACCGTGTGGGGCGGTTGGCCGCCTACTCCGCCCGGTTCACGGCCGAGGTCACCGCGCGCAGCGAGGCCGTCACGATGTTGTCGGACACGCCGACGCCCCAGTACGTCTCCCCGCCGATCGCGCACTCCACGTACGCCGCGGCCTTGGCGTCCCCGCCGGAGGCCAGCGCGTGCTCGGCGTAGTCCAGGACGGTCACGTCGATGTCCACGGCGGACAGCGCCGACACCAGCGCGGCGATCGGCCCGTTGCCGACACCGGTCAGCTCGCCCAGCGTGGTCTGCGCGGTGACCTCGGCCTTACCCGCGGCCGTGGACGTCGAATACGTGTCGATCCGCAGCCGCCCCGGCGTCAGGTACTCGGCTTCGAAGATCTGCCACATCGCGGCCGGCGACACCTCGCCGCCCTCGCCGTCGGTGTGCCGCTGCACCACGCCCGAGAACTCGATCTGCAGTCTGCGGGGCAGGACCAGATGATGCTCGGACTCCATGATGTACGCGACGCCGCCCTTGCCGGACTGCGAGTTGACCCGGATGACCGCCTCGTAGGACCGCCCGACGTCGGCGGGGTCGATCGGCAGGTAGGGCACCTCCCACAGCCGGGGGTCCACAGCCGCGAGCCCCTTCTTGATCGCGTCCTGGTGCGAGCCGGAGAAGGCCGTGTACACCAGGTCGCCGGCGTACGGGTGCCGCTCGTGCACGGGCAGCTGGTTGCAGTACTCCACGGTGCGCTTCACGGCGTCGATCCCCGAGAAGTCGATCATCGGGTCGATACCCAGCGCGAACAGGTTCAGGCCCAGGGTGACCAGGTCGACGTTGCCGGTGCGCTCGCCGTTGCCGAACAGGCAGCCCTCGACCCGGTCGGCCCCGGCCGCGACGCCCAGCTCGGCGGCCGCGACGCCGGTGCCCCGGTCGTTGTGCGGGTGCAGGCTCAGGATCAGCGACTCCCGGTTGGGCAGGTTGCGGTGCATCCACTCGATCGAGTCCGCGTACAGGTTCGGGGTGGCCATCTCGACCGTCGCCGGCAGGTTGATGATCAGGGGCCGGTCCGGGGTGGGCTCGATGACGTCGATGACGGCCGAGCACACCTCCAGCGCGTAGTCGAGCTCCGTGCCGGTGTAGGACTCGGGGGAGTACTCGTAGTAGATCTCGGTGTCGGGTGTCAGCATCTCCGCGTACTTCTGGCACATCCGCGCGCCGGACGTCGCGATGTCCTTGATGCCGTCGCGGTCCAGGCCGAACACGACCCGGCGTTGCAGCGCGGACGTCGAGTTGTAGAAGTGCACGATCGCCTGCTTCGCGCCGCGCAGGGACTCGAAGGTCCGCTCGATCAGCGGCTCGCGGCACTGGGTCAGCACCTGGATGATCACGTCGTCGGGGATCAGCCCGTCCTCGATCAGCATCCGGACGAAGTCGAAGTCGGTCTGGCTGGCCGACGGGAAGCCGACCTCGATCTGCTTGTACCCCATGCTCACCAGCAGCAGGAACATCCGCCGCTTGCGCTCGGGGGACATCGGGTCGATCAGCGCCTGGTTGCCGTCGCGCAGATCGACGGCACACCACTGCGGGGCTTTCTCGATCCGCCGGCCCGGCCACTGTCGATCGGGCAGATCCACGCTGAACGGGTACGCCTGATAGCGGCCGAACGGCATCTTGCTGGGCTTCTGGGTGTCAAAGGGCGACATGTCACGCCTTCCGGGAGGTCATGCTCTGGGGAGTTACTTCTCGAGAGCGACCGGTCGGACGGGCCCTAGGGGCGCGTCGGAACCCGCGGCGAGGTGCCGGCCTGAGAGGCCTCGCCGCGGCAGCGAAGGAGAAGATGCGCGCGCCACATGACACGACCACGTTACGTGATCACCCAACCCTCAGACAATTCGTCCCGCTACGTGAGATGCGTCTCGTCATTTCCGCAGCTCATCGGGTATTCCGCGCGCGAGCGACCCCGCTCCTGGCGCGGGCGTCCGGCTCTCTTCTCCGTGCCGGAACTCCCGCCCGCCCGCGATGGGGCGACATCCTCCAGCCAGAAGTCGACGCCGCAGGAAGCCCTCCGGCGAACGCGCTCTTCGCCGCGCACTCCTGCGACCGCCCTCTCACGACTCCGGTTCGCCATGCGCCCCATCCGTCCCAGCCACCGAGATGCGCGGATCACCGACATGCCGGAAGCGGCGCGATGGGGCGTGCAAAATTGCAGCCCCTCCCGCAAGGTGACCAGTTCAGGGGACACTCCACGCGCCAGCGCACACGAAAACGGCACCCGCCCAGCAGGGCAGGTGCCGTCATCCGTCTCAGGTGGTGCCTAGCGCCACTCCGCCGCGATCAGCTCAGCGATCTGCGCCGTGTTCAACGCCGCCCCCTTGCGCAGGTTGTCCCCCACGACGAAGAAGTCCAGCGCCCGCGGATCGTCCAGCGACCGGCGGATCCGGCCGACCCAGGTGGGATCCGTACCCACGGCATCCGCCGGGGTCGGGAACTCGTCCTCGGCCGGGTTGTCCGACACGACCACGCCGGGCGCGGCCTCCAGGACCTCCCGGGCCCGGTCGGCGTCCACCTCGGAGCCGAAGATCGCGTGCAGCGACGCGGAGTGCCCGGTGACCACCGGCACCCGGACACACGTCGCGGACACCTTCAGGTCCGGCAATCCGAGGATCTTGCGCGACTCGTTGCGGATCTTCAGCTCCTCGCTGGACCAGCCGCCGTCGCGCAGCGAGCCCGCCCACGGCACCACGTTCAGCGCCAGCGGGGCCGGGAACGGCCCGAGGTCGTCGCCGACGACGCGCCGGACGTCTCCGGTGCGGGTGCCGGCCGACCGGTCGCCGGCCACCTTCGACAACTGGTCGTGCAGCGTGTCCACGCCGATCTGGCCGGCACCGGACGCCGCCTGATAGGAGGACACCATCAGCTCGCGCAGCCCGTACTCGCGGTGCAGCGGGGCCAGCGACAGGATCATGGCCAGGGTCGTGCAGTTCGCGTTGGCGATGATGCCGCGCGGCCGGTTGCGGACGTGCTCCGGGTTGACCTCGGGGACGACCAGCGGCACGTCCTTGTCCATCCGGAACGCGCCGGAGTTGTCGACGGCGATCGCGCCCTTGGACACCGCGATCGGGGCCCACTCGGCGGACACCTCGTCGGGCACGTCGAACATCGCGACGTCGACCCCGTCGAACGCCTCCGGGGTCAGCGCGACGACCTCGACCTGCTCGCCGCGCACCGAGAGCTTCCGGCCGGCCGAGCGCGCGGACGCGATCAGCCGGATCTCGCCCCAGACGTTCTTGCGGCTGCTGAGCAGTTCGAGCATGACGGTGCCGACAGCGCCGGTCGCGCCGACGACCGCCAGCGTGGGGAGACGGGTCATGACTATCGGCCGGTGCCGGCGTAGACCACGGCCTCTTCGTCGCCGCCGAGCTCGAAGGCGTCGTGGATCGCGCGGACCGCTGCGTCCAGGTCGGTGTCCCGGCAGACGACCGAGATCCGGATCTCCGAGGTGGAGATGATCTCGATGTTCACGCCTGCGCTGGCCAGCGCCTCGCAGAAGATCGCCGTCACGCCCGGGTGCGAGCGCATCCCGGCCCCGACCAGCGAGACCTTGCCGATGTGGTCGTCGAAGAGCAGACCCTTGAAACCGACCTTCTCCTGTACCCGCTGGAGCGCGGCCATCGCTGCGGCCCCGTCCTCCTTCGGCAGGGTGAAGGAGATGTCCGTGCGCCCAGTACCCTCCGTGGAGTTGTTCTGCACGATCATGTCGATGTTCATCTCGGCGTCGGCGACGGCGCGGAAGATGGCAGCGGACGTGCCCGGCTCGTCGGGCGCGCCGACGATCGTGATCTTCGCTTCGCTCCGGTCGTGCGCGACGCCGGTGATGAGTGCCTGCTCCACGGGAAGATCCTCCATCGAACCGGAGACCATGGTCCCGGGCTTGTTGGTGTAAGACGAACGGACGTGGATCGGCATGTTGAACCGCCGGGCGTACTCCACGCACCGCAGCATGAGCACCTTCGCGCCCGTCGCCGCCATCTCGAGCATTTCCTCGTACGTGATCGTGTCAAGCTTCTTGGCGTCCGGCACGATCCGCGGGTCGGCGCTGAACACGCCGTCCACGTCGGTGTAGATCTCGCACACGTCGGCGTGCAGCGCGGCGGCCAGGGCCACGGCCGTGGTGTCCGAGCCGCCCCTGCCGAGCGTGGTGATGTCCTTGGTGTCCTGGGAGACGCCCTGGAACCCGGCGACGATCGCGATCGCGCCCTCGTCAAGGGCCGTCTTCAGCCGGCCCGGGGTGACGTCGATGATCCGCGCCTTGCCGTGCACGGACGTGGTGATCACGCCCGCCTGGGACCCGGTGTAGGACCGCGCCTCGTACCCGAGGTTGTGGATCGCCATGGCCAGCAGGGCCATCGAGATCCGTTCACCCGAGGTGAGCAGCATGTCCAGCTCGCGCCCAGGGGGCAGCGGACTCACCTGGTTGGCGAGGTCGAGAAGCTCATCGGTCGTGTCGCCCATCGCGGAGACCACAACGACCACGTCGTTGCCGGCCTTGCGCGTGGCGACGATGCGCTCGGCCACGCGCTTGATGCGCTCGGCGTCACCGACCGAGGAGCCACCATATTTCTGCACGACGAGTGCCACGATGCTCCTTAACGCTGGCGGTACTTCCTGCACCTTACCGGTGGATGGGACGTCCGCCCGAGAGCGTCCCAGAGTGTGGCTGTGGGATCGGGCACAATCATCGAATGCGCCCCGTCCGTGCCCTCCTGGCCCTCTGCGTCCTCGCCGTGCCCCTGTCCGGTTGCTCGGACGGCCCGCCGCCCAAGCCCGGGGCGGCCGCCACGAGGACGGTGGCGCCCCAGGAGCCCCGCGCGCAGCTCGCCGGCCTGGTCGCCGCGGCGCTGGACCACCGGTACACGGCGTCGTACACGTACACGCCGAAGGGGCAGCCGGCGCGGAAGATGGACGTGGCGCTCGGCGTGGACGGCTCGTGGCGGATCGACATCCCGAACGGCGCGCTCGGCGGCACCGCGAACATCTCGATGGTCAGCGTCAAGGACGGCGTCTACCAGTGCGGGGTGGCCCCGGTCACCGCCCCGGCGACCCCCGGCCCCGCCACCTGTGTGAAGCTGGCCGCGCCGGTGCCGGGGAAGTACGACGTGCGGGTCCAGCACCTGTTCACCGACTGGCTGCCGCCGCTGACCAGCAGGTCGGCCGCGCTGTCGGTGGCGGTGGCGAAGTTCGAGGCCCCGGGCTCGTGCTACTCGGTCGAGTCCACATCGGCGTCGATCGCCGCCCCGGTCGACCCGGGGACGTACTGCTTCAGCCCGGACGGGGTGCTGACCGGGGCCCGGATCGCCGCCGGGACTCTGGTGCTGGTGGGCGCAGCCGCCGCTCCACCGGCCAGCGTGCCGCTCCCGGGCCCGGTGTCCGGGGGGCCGGCGCTCCAGTTGGCCGCGCTGCCGCCGGCTCCGACGCCGACCCCGACGAAGAAGCCGTAACCACCTCTTCAGGCCGGGGACACCCTGGGCCGGAGCGTCAACGTGTACGCCGCGACGGCCGCCGCCGCCAGCGAGGCCACCACGATCGCCATCGGCAGCGCCGTGTGGTCCCCGGCCAGCCCCACCAGCGGTACCGCCGCCGCCCCGACGATGTACTGCACGGTCCCGAGCACCGCCGAGGCCGTGCCCGCCGTCGCGCCGTGATCGGCCATCGCCAACACCGTCAGGTTGGGGAAGATGACGCCCATGCTGCCCACCACGAGCGCCAGCGCCGGCAGGACCGCGCCCAGCCCCAGCCCGCCGAGGACGGCCGTCAGCAGGAGCAGCCCGCCGAGCAGGGTGACGCCGAGCCCGGCCCGCAGCAGCACCACGGCGCGGACCCGCTTGACCAGCATCCCGTTGACCTGCCCGAACACCACGAGGGTGAGGGCGTTGGCCGCGAACGCGTAGCTGAACTGCTGGGCGCTGAGGCCGTACACGTTCTGGAGCACGAACGGCGAAGCGGAGATGTAGCCGAACAGGGCGGCGAAGGCCAGCGCGCACGCGAGGGTGTAGCCGAGGAAGACCCTGTCGCGGAGTACCAGTCCGAAGTTGGCGAACGCGCTGGCCCGACGGCGCTCGGCCGGCAGGCTCTCCGGGAACCGCCAGGTCGCGGCGAGCAGCCCGACCCCGATCAGCGACAGCACATGGAACGCGAGCCGCCAGGTGCCGAAGCGCAGCAGTTCGCCGCCGACCAGCGGGGCCAGGATCGGGGCCAACCCGTTGATCATCATGAGGATGGTGAGGACCCGGACGGCGGTCACGCCCTCGTAGAGGTCCCGGACGATGGCGCGGGCGATCACGATGCCGGCCGCTCCGGCGAGCCCCTGGAGGAGCCGCATCCCGATCAGGACCTCGACGTTGTTCGCCACGGCGCAGGCCAGGGACGCCAGGGCGTAGACGGCGAGCCCGGTCAGGAGCGGGATCTTCCGGCCGAGCCGGTCGCTGAGCGGGCCGGCGACGAGCTGCCCGACCGCGAGGCCGATCAGGCACGCCGTGAGGGTGAGCTGCACGTCGGCCGCGGGCGCCCCGAACTCCCGGCCCAGGGCTGGCAGGGCCGGGAGGTACATGTCCATGGACAGCGGCGCGAAGGCTGACAGCCATCCGAGCAGCACAAAGTATCGGCGGGGCACCCCGACAAGCTATCTCTCGATACTGGGAATCTGACCAGTCAGGCACTGTTGGCTGGCCCACACCAGGGTTTGGTCACCGGAAGCGCCGGGTAACCCGTAGGCACGCTAGGAAGGGAGCTGGACATGGGTTTCGAGGGCAAGAAGGACGAACTGGTCGGCAAGACCAAGGAGAAGCTCGGCGAGCTGACCGGCGACGACAAGCTGCGCGCTGAGGGTGTCGGCGACCAGGCCAAAGGCAAGCTGGAACAGGCCGGCGACGCGATCAAGGAGAAGGTCGAAGACCTGAAGGCGAAGTTCCAGTAGTTTCCATGGGCTGTCGTGCCTCCCGCGGAGCCGGGGGCGCGGCAGCCGACCCGCGCCAGGGCGACGGCGGCACCGGCCACTCCGGACAGCGCCGCCAGCAGGGTGACCTTGAGGTTACGCTGAGTGCATGGCGAATCTGACTGAAGCCGCGGACGCGGCGAAACTCGCGCTTCTGAGGAAGATCGCGGACATGGCGGCCGGCACACGCGATCCTTCGACCATCCACCACCTGGCCGACGCCTACGCGGCCGTCCTTGGGTTCGACCGCAGCCCGACCCCTGCGACCAGCCGCCCAACGCGGCAGGTCGACTGACGTCGAGCCCCGGTTCTCCCGCCACCGTGAGAGCCGCCAGGCGAGAGCACGGTCCGCCGACCCCTCGCCTGCCGGCTGAATAATCGACCTACGGTGTGACCGTTGCCACGCAGTCGACCATCAGGTCGCTCTCGTTGCTGTTGACCTCCTTGCCGTCCACGAACAGCTTGCAGCTCATCCGCCCGGATGCCGCCGAGGCGTTGACGCTGACGATGCCGAACGACTCCTTCATCGTGATCGTCTTCGAGAAGGGCAGCGCCTCGTCGGAGAGCGTGGCGGTCGTGGTGCCCGCCAGATAGGTCACCGACACGCTGCCGGCCTCGGTCGAGGTGACCTCGAACCTGACCTGGTGGCTGGCGGTGACCTTCTTCTTGACCTCGTTACCACCGACGACCACGGCGATGATGCCGCCGACGCAGCACAGCAGGAGTAGCCCGCCAACGACGGCCAGCACGATGAGGAGTGTCTTGTTCGACTTCTTCGCGGGGGGCGCGCCGTAGGCGGGGCCGGCCGGACTGTCTTGGTAAGTCACTTCCCAAGGCTGAGGCCAGGGGCCATGGTCCGCCATCCCGTTTTCGTGCCGTGATGGTGAATGGTCCTCGGATCCCCGGTAACGCGGAAGGCCAGGTCAGAGAATCTCTGACCTGGCCTTCCGTTCTGTCGGGGTAGCCGGATTTGAACCGACGGCCTCTACGTCCCGAAGAACGTCCGGGCACCTTGATCACCTGCTGTTCGGGATAAACGCGCAGGTCAAAGCGTTGGTATGGATCGGTCTACGTAGGCTGCCAGAGCGGTTCGCGCCAAGATCCTCTCCCGGTTTTCTCCCCGCGCCGATCAACGCTTCGCTGCCAGCAGTCCGGCGGGGACACGTGCCATGTCGATGATCTGCCCTCGACCGATGAACCGACCGGCGACAAGCACCCCTGCGTCATGAGCCTCTTGGCCCGCGTGACTGCCCGACGCGTCCTCGATGATCCAAGGGGTCAGGTCGCGTTCAAACGCGTCCACGGCTGTCTTCAGGACGCAGCTCTCGGTGGCCAGCCCACAGATGTACAAGTCCGTCCAGCCGTGGCGCTGGATCAGGGACGCGCCTTCCTCGGTGAACGGGGTGTAGATCGGCTTGTCGAGGACCGCCGTCGCTCGGGCCACGTACTGTGTCAACTCCGGCACGAAGTCGATTTCGGGCTGAGTTTGTAGCTTGCTCCAGTTAATCAGCCGCTCGAACGGGCTGCCCGGATAGTTGATGTACCGCGTAAAGAGCGTGTCGCCGCCGGCTGCCTGCCAGCGGTCCACGAGATCCACAACCTTCGGCACAACATGCGCTGACTTCTCACGAACGAAACCGTTTTGCATGTCTACGACGATCAGAACGGGGCTCATTCCATCATCCTTCGTTCAATTCGCGAAGCGTCTCGATTGCCTGCGCGAGGTGGGGCACAAGATCACTGGTTTGCAATACTGCGTTCCGCAAAGAGCGATGCTGTCCGGTCTCTCGCGGCCTTGGGGTTGTCATTCGTGAACGCATTCCCCTCAGGAACCGCCAACCGTACTCAGGTGGAACGACGGGATCACGCCCGGCTTCAATCTGACTATTGAGAAATTCACAATAAGCCCACAGGGATTGAGTCGCCAGTTCACATGCTACAAACTCACCCTCGGTCAGTGCTCGGTCCGGCGCTGTCGGGTAGTAGACCACTCCCGACCACGAGGCATAGCCCGACGAGACGCCCTTGATTCCAAAGTCAACGATCTCGCCATGCTCGTACCCCTCGGCCATCAGGCTACGTTCGACCAGCTCGGCATGCCCAAGCGTGCCGTCTCCGTCGGAGTCCCGCCTGAGTAGGACCTTCGGCGTACACAGGATGCGCAGTGCCGTGTCGAGCAATCCACCCGACCAAAGAGGTTTGACCATCCAATAGGCACCAAGGATGTATGACGCCGGGTGCGGCGTTCCCAGGTGCGCCTCAAGGTCATCGCTTGTCCACAACATATTGTCTCGGTACGACGCTTGCCGCCACACGGCGAGTGCTGCGACGTTTGGGAACTCTAGTTCTTCCACGAGATGGTAGATCACCACTCCGAATGGCCACGCATACATGTCGCATGGCCCGCCCGGATGCTCGACACTAGTTGAGTGGCAGTCTGTCCACTGGCCCAACTGTGGGGTCAAATCCAGATCTGCAATGAGGCGTACGACAGCCTCTGTCCCCACGAATGTCGGGATGAACTTGTGGGAGCGTACGACAAAGTGGTCGCGACTGTCCTCGACTGCCTCAAACGCGCCGAAGAGGTCATGCGGCGTTGCGTCGTACGCGAGGCAATAGAGCTGGCGGTAAACCGGGTCCGTGATTGCCGCACGTCCCGTCTCATGCCGGTACATTGCCTTCTCGATCGACTCAAGCGCCGGAGTCTCGCGTATGCCGTGCTTTTGCCCGAGCCTGTGAAGCTCCCGTGCGGCTTTGCGGCGTGACTCCCATCCACGTCGCCGCCGATGGTCGATGAGCACGAGGTTGGGCCGGAACTGCCTGCCGTCCTCTTGGGACACGCCCCACGTCCTTCCATGTCCAGCCACGTCATCTACACGATGGACCGACGCTGCGGCACGCTCAATGCATGACAGCGATCACGCAGAACCGAGGATCACCGCTTCGACGGTCGAGCACCTTCGAGCGCGGCAACTCGTTCACTGAGAAGCCGAACAGTCTCGACCAGCTCGCCGACCGTGCGTGTGAGGTCCAACCCAGCAGCCTCGCCGGTTCCGTCCGGTTCCCGCAGGACGTAGACAGCCTTGCCCGGCTGGCCCTGCACGACACCCTCGACCCGTAGGGCTCCCGTCGCTTCGCGGATCACGGTCGAGGACACGCCGTAGCTCTCCATCAGCCTTTTCGCTGAGGGTAGGGAGCTTCCGGGCGGGTACGTGCCGTCAAGGATCTTGGCACGCAGGTCAGCGGCAATCCGCTGGTAATGGGGTTGTCCGGTAACGGTGCTCAACAAGCCCTCCAGGTCAGCCTGACTTGCCTACGGCACCTAGTGCACCACATCGACACGCCGCCACCAAGGAGGCTGTTGACATACCTAATGCAGTAGGTGCACCATGTCGATATGGCTGCAACTTGGCCATACGAAACGAGACTCGGCGGTTCCGCCGCTGGATCTCGGCCGGTCGGTCGCCGGGGCGATTACGCCACTTCGGGTGGAGTGCGCTCTGCGAGCTGCTGTCGCGGCTTGGTCTTTGAGAACTCAACAGGGAAGACATGCAACAGGGGTTGTCACCTCCCCGTGAAGGTGGCCGGGCACGACTGAGGTTCGTGCGTAGTGCCAGCTCCCGCCGGTCTGGCGGGGGTGTTGTCAGCCGCTTCGGAACCTGGCTTCCCGGCGGTGTCGTGCACGTCATCCGGCAGCGCGTTTACCGCGTTGCCGCGCCGCTTAGCGCGGCCTACAACGTTTTCACGGCTCACAGGTGAGGCCCAGCGGTTGCCGCCGCCGGGCCTCGTTTCGGGCCTCCACTGACCTTTACCCAAGGGAGTTAGACCCATGAACAGCATCCCACGACGCGGCCTGCGGGTCGTGAGCGCGGAACCCACCCAGGCCGACACGGTCGAGGTGCACGTGCTCGACCTCCTGGACGGCCCGACGCCCCAGGAGCTGGCCGCCATCGAGGCCGAGTGGCCGCAGATCGAGGCCGACATCCTGGCGCTGGACGACCTGGACGAGACGCTGCTGGCCGTCGACGCGCTGGTGGTTGACCTCGACAGCCGTCGCGCCCGCCGGACGCGTCGCCGCATCATCGCGGCGACCCTGTCCGGCGCCGCGACCTTCGAGAGCGTGCCGGTCCTGCGGGCGGTGGCCTGATGGCCATCGCGACCCGTTACCGGGCCGCGTTCTTCGACCCCGACGCCCTGCGGCACCCGGTGCCGACGTTCCCGTGGAAGTCGGCCCCGGCCGGTCTGGCGACCCGCCGGCAGCTCCGCGCTGAGGGCTTGCGCCCGGGTGGTCAGGAGATCGCCGCTCAGGTCCTGTGGCGCGGTGTCGGCGGGGTTCGTACCGCCTACCTCTACCGCGTCGCCCTGGCGCTCCCGAAGCGGACCGCGACCCCCGCGCAGCTCGCCGCGATCGGTGAGGCCCTGCGGGCACGGCGCACCTGCTCCACCTGCGGCACCGAGCGCACCTACTACATCCCGCGCAAGTTCGGTGAGTGCCTGACCTGCGCCGGAATGGAGTCCTGATGCGAACCGTCTACTCGCTGCTGCTGGCCGCCGTCAGCGTCGCCGGTGCCGTCGCCGCCTGGCACGGGCACCCGGCGGGCCTGCTGGTCACCGCCGCAACGCTGCCCCTGCACGTCGCCAACCTGCGCGCCACCACCCGGAAGGAGAACCGGTCGTGAAGAAGGTCCCCGTGTACATCGTCGCCGCGTTCGTCGTGTTCTTCATCATCACCAACCCGCACGCCGCCGCCGACGTTGCCGTGAACATCGCTTCCGGGATCGGCCAGTTCGCCGCTGGCGTGGTCGGGGGTGCCAAGTGACCGCAACCATCGTGAACATCGAGGCCGTGCGGGTGGCCGTGTGGGACCGGTTGACCGCTGCGGTGGCCGCCGGGTGCCCGGTGCCGACGACGCTGTACGTGGCCAAGGACGCCGGACGCATCAGCGCCTCGGTCTCTGACCCCGAAACGGTCGCGATGTGGGCCGACGCGTTGGGCCTGCCGGCCCCGACCATGCGCGTCTACCAGGTCGAGGGCGACAACTGGCAGCGCTGCATCGAGGCCGAGACCCGCGAGAACGGCGTGTGGCTGGCGGTGTGCCACATCGAGGCATTCACCGCGACCGCGACGGACGTCGACAACCTCCTCGACACGATCGGGGGTGCCCAGTGAGCGCCCCGACCCTCACCCGGGCCAGCGCGTACCCGCTGCCGGTCGACGGCCTGCTGGCCCGTGCGCTGGACCTGGGTATCGACCTGGGGGAGTTGCCGTCGCGCAACCGGCTCATGGCGGAGCTGCACATCGGCCCGGCCAAGGCGAACACGATCCGCCAGACCCTGTCGGCCGAGCCGATCGAGTGGGGGCTGGCCAAGGTTCTGCTGACCGACGCCGGGGACGTGTCGACCGGGGCTCGGGCACAGTTCACCGCCGACGTCCTGGCCCGGCTCACGCCGCTGGCTGACGACGAGCCTGCCGACGTCGAGCCGGTGCCGGTAGAGCCGGACGGTCGGCACTTGCACGCCGTCCCCGACGTCGACACCGCCCCGCCGGCCCCGGTGCCGGACGTCGACACCTCGCCGGACACAGCCCGGGACACGGTGGCGTACCCGGGTACGAGCCCCGGCGTCGAGCCCGCCCCGGTGCCGGACCGGCCCACGTCGGCCCCGAACATCGCGGAGCCGTTCGGGCTGGTCACGGGTGCCGCGTACCCGGGTACGAACCCCGCCCCGGAGCCGGTGAAGCCGGTCCGGAAGGTGCGGTCGTGGCCGGTGCTGCTGCTGGCTCTGCCGGCGTTCGTCGCCATCTGGTCCGGGTGGGTCGGGCTGGGCACGCTGACCGGGTTCGGAATGGTGAACCTGCTCCCCGGCATCGTCGCTGACGGGCACTGGTCGACCATCAACACGGCGATCACGCTCCCGATCGGGGTCGAGACGTACGCGGCGTTCGCGCTGCGGGTGTGGCTGTCCCCGAACGTTCCGGTCCGCGCCCGCCGGTTCGCCCGCCTGTCCGCGATCGCGTCCCTCGCCGTCGGCGCGGCCGGTCAGGTGGCCTATCACCTGATGACGGCCGCGCACATGGTCGAGGCGCACTGGACCATCACCACCGCCGTCGCCTCCCTCCCGGTGGCCGTCCTCGGGATGGGCGCCGCACTCGCGCACCTCCTGCACGAGGAGGACAAGTGACCACCCCGGCCGACCTGCTCGCCTACGCCCACGCCCGACTGTCCGCGCTGCTGGACCGCGCCGACAGCGACATGAACACCGAGCCCCGTGACTTGCAGTACATCGTCGAGGACCTCCTCGATGAGCTGCACGCGCTGCGCGTGGTCATCGACCCGAACCGCCCCAACGCCTGACTTTCACGCGGGGCACAGCCCTCACGGCCTGGAAACCACGGCTGTGCCCCGCACCCCAACATGGAGGTAGAACCATCATGACAAGCCCGGATGACCGGTTCGACTTCGACCGGTACGAACACGACCTCACCCTCCCTGACGCGGACGTGGTGGACCTGGACACGGCGCGGGCCAACCGCACCCGCCCGGCTCCCCGCCCGCAGGACATCCGCACCGACGACGGCGACGACTCCGACGACCCGGAGGACTTCGAGTCGTTCGAGGTGACCGAACCGCCGTTGGGCCGCCCGGTGGACCCGCCGGACGAGATCACCCCCGGGTTCGCGCTGCGCGAAGCCGCCCGCCGCCCCCTCGTGGCGCAGTGGTTGCGGTCCTGGCGCGGGGTCCGGTCGATGCTGCGGTGGTGGACCAAGCAGACCGCGTACGTCACGGCGTACCACGCGCTGCGGGTGCCGAAGTACGTCGCGAAGATGCTGTGGTGGGCACCCGTCGGCCTGTTCAGGGGCATCGGTCGGATGCTCAAGTGGGCGACGGCGGAGGAGGGTAACTACACGCTGCGCCAGGCGGCTGCCGACCGAAAGGACGCCGAGACGTGGCTCAAGCTGGACAAGCAGCGCCAGGCCGCCGCCCGGTGGCGGTGGATGCTCGTCTTCGGGGGCGCGACCGCCGCCAGCATCGCCGGCGCGGTCCTGGCGTATGGGCCGACGCCGTCGTGGTGGAACTGGGCGATCGCGGTCGGGTCGGTGCCGGTCCTGGCTCGGCTTGGTCGTCCGGCGGACAAGCCGATCACGGACCGGGTGATCGAGGGCAACAAGTACCGCAAGCTCACGGCGGAGCTGGTCCGCCGCGCCCTGGTCAGCCTCCAGTTGTCGGGGATCAACTCGGCCGTGGCGAAGAACCCCAAGGCGATCGCGTTCCCGACCGACATCCACCGCGACGGCCCCGGACACCTGGCCATCATCGACCTGCCGTACGGGGTCGAGGCATCCGACGTCATCGCCCGACGCGGACGCCTGGCCTCGGGCCTGCGGCTGCCCCTTGACCAGGTCTGGCCGGAGCAGGCCCCTGGGCACACCGGCCGACTCGCCCTCTGGGTCGGGTACGAACCCGCGTCGCAGATGAAGCAGCCCGCGTGGCCGCTGATCTCGGGCGGGAAGGTGGACGTGTTCAAGCCGTTCCCGTTCGCCACCACCCCGCGCCTGGACACGGTGGACGCGGAGCTGATGTTCCGCAACTGGCTCTTCGGCGGACAGCCCGGTTCGGGCAAGACGTTCGCCCTCCGGGACCTGGTCCTCGCTGCGGCTCTTGACCCTCGGGTGGAGCTGCGCGGGTACGAACTCAAGGGCGTCGGGGACTTCGCCAAGGTCGCGCCCGTGTGCCTGGAGTACGGCAACGGGTTCGATGACGACACCATCGGCCGGGCTGCGGCGTTCGTCGACTGGCTGTATGAGGAGTGCCAGCGCCGCTCGAAGCGCATCGACCACTACGGCAAGGCCGGCAAGGCACCCGAGAACAAGGTCACCCCGGAACTGGCGTCCCTGAAGGGCTCGGGGCTGCACCCCCTCGTCGCGTTCTTCGACGAGGTGCAGGAACTGTTCTCGCACCCGACGTTCGGCAAGCCGGCCGGCGAGAAGATGGAGAAGGTCATCAAGCTGGGCCGTGCGCTGGGGATCATCATCCTGTTGGGGACGCAGATCCCGGACAAGGACTCGCTCCCGACCGGCATCACGCGCAACGTCAACACCCGTTTCTGCCTGTCGGTCGCAGACCAGACGGCCAACGACATGATCCTCGGGACGTCGGCCTACAAGAACGGGCTGCGCGCGACGGTGTTCGAGCCGGTCGTAGAGGCCGGTTGGGGCATCCTGTCCGGGCTGGGCAAGCCGGGGGCGAAGCGGTCCTACTACGTCGACAACGTCGCGGCGGAGCGCATCATCAGCCGCGCGATCGGCTACCGGCAGAAGGCCGGCACCATGCCGACCGAGGAAGAGCAGACCCGCCCGACCGGCCCGACGTTCGACCTCCTCGCTGACCTCCTGGCCGTGTGGCCGGAGGGCGACGCCAAGGCGTGGAACGACACGTTGACCACGCGTCTCGCCGAGATGCGGCCCGAGATCTACGAGGGCTGGGCGTCCGAACAGCTCACGGCGGCGCTCAAGCCGCACCCGGGGATCAAGGTCACCGACGTCGGTAAGCGCGTCGAGGGCAAGGCCGTCACCCGACGCGGCATCGCACGGTCCGACGTCCACGACGTCATGACGGAGCGTGACCGTAAGCGGGGTGCGGCCTAGGTGCCGGAAGGCTGCTAGCGCTAGTACCGGGTGGTGCTAGCGCTAGCACCTTCGCTAGCAATCCATATCTGACCTGGCCAGGCCGCTAGCATGCTAGCGGCCTTCCACCGCCATGCCCTGAAACGGCCTGTGGAGGCGTTGTGAACCCCCGAACCATCCTCGCTAGCACCCTCTGCCTCGGAATACCTCTGATCACGCTCGGTTATGCCTTGGCGTGCGCGTACTGGCCGTTCGCGGCCTGCCGGCGCTGCACCGGCTCCGGCAAACGCCGGTCCCCCCTCGGTCGTGCGTGGCGTGACTGCCGGCGCTGCAAGGGCACCGGACGGCGCATCCGCACCGGACGCCGGATCTTCACGTTCCTGTCCACCCAACGCCGCAACAGCCGATGAACCGCCGCAACCGAGCCACGTGCCCGGACTGGTGCCGGGGACGCGGGTGCGACCTGGGGGAGCACCGGGCGCACCCGGTGCGACTCCAGCTCCCGAACGGGTCCGCCGTCTTGACCCGCGTCGCCGGGCCGAGCGCGCAGCACGCCGAGGTGCGTTTGTCGGTCCGGCTCCCGGCCGACGACGCCGCCGCGCAGGCCCGACTGCTGGGCCTGTTGTTCCAGCTCCAGACCTTGACCGCCACTACCCCGGAGGTCTCGTCGTGATCCCCGACCCGCAGGCCGTGGCCGAGCACACGATGCACGCCATGTTCTCTGACCCGACGACGTTTCACGAGTTCATCGGCTACATGGTCGAGTCCGCGTGGCACTCCGGCTACCAGCACGCGTTGCGGCACGTCGCGACCCGTCAGGTGGAGATCGCCGCCGCGCCGGCCCCGCTCGCCCCGACGTGGGAGGAGCAGGTGGCCGCCCGCATCGCGGAGATGGAGACCTACGCCGCCGACCACCCGCACGGCCCCGCCCACCGTGCCGCCGACCGCATCGCCACCGTTCACCCGATCAACCGGAGGGCCGCCGCATGACCACCCAACGTGCCGTGAAGATCGACGGTGCCGCCCTGCTCGACGCGCTGCGGGCCGCGCTCGTCCGCTACGTCATCACCCCCAACCCCGAGTCCGCCGACGCCACCGTCTTGTGGATCGCGGCGACCCACGCGCAGGCTGCGTGGGCTCACGCTCCCCGGTTGGTGATCCGGGCGCCGGAGCGTCGGTGCGGGAAGTCCCGTCTCCTCGACGTTGTCGAGGGCACGTGTCACCAGCCGCTGATGACGGTGAACTGCTCCACGGCTGCCGTGTACCGCTCGATCGGCATGGACACCCCGCCGACCCTGCTGATCGATGAGGCGGACACCATCTTCGGGGCGAAGGCCGGGGACAACGAGGACCTGCGCGGGTTGCTGAACGCGGGTCACCAGCGCAACCGGTCCACGATCCGGTGGAACAACCAGCGCAACGAGGTCGAGCACATCCCCACGTTCGCCATGGCGGCACTCGCCGGCATCGGCGCGATGCCGGACACGATCGAGGACCGGGCCGTCATCATCCGGATGCGCCGCCGGGCACCTGGGGAGACGGTCGCTCCGTACCGGGTGCGTCGCGACGGTCCGGCGCTGCGTGCGATCGGGGTCGAGCTGACGAAGTGGCTCGCCGGGCATCTGCCGGCGCTGGAGGCGGCCGAGCCGGGCATGCCCTTGGAGGATCGGGCCGCCGACACCTGGGAGCCTCTGATCGCGATCGCGGACCTGGCGGGTGGGGATTGGCCCGATCGGGCACGGGCCGCCGCCGTCGTCCTGACGGCTGCTGCCGACGACACGGCCGGGGCGTCGGACCGCATCCGGCTCCTCGCGGACTGCCGGACGGCGTTCGCGGACCTCGACGCGTTGCCGACCGGGCTGCTCCTGGAACGGCTCAAGGCCGACCCCGAGGCACCGTGGGCCGGTTACGGAACGGCGGGGCTGACCGCGATGAAGCTCGGTGACCTGTTGCGGGAGTACGACATCCGGTCGAAGAACATCCGGTTCCCCGCACCGCTGGGACAGTCCAAGGGCTACCTGCGTGTCGAGTTCCAGGACGCGTGGAACAGGTACATCCCTGGCCCCGAAACGGCCGAGGAGCCGGTGGACGCGGGGGAGCCGTCCCAGCCGTCCCAGCCGTCCCCGCCCAGCTAGACCCCGGGACGGCTTTTCGCGTGGGACGGCTCAAGCCGTCCCACGCAACCCCGGGCCGGAACCCTCTCGCCGGTCGCCGTGATGTCCCTGGGACGGCTTAAGCCGTCCCACCGTTCAAGCCGTCCCAGGGCTGACCTGCACTGGGACGGCTGGGACGGCTGGGACGGCTACCCCACCCCAAATCGGCACCCGCCCGGAACGATCACGGGCCGAGAGCCGGAAACGGACCCTCTCAGAGCCTCTGAGAGCAACCGGCCCTTACTTGGCTACCAACCCGTTCGAGATCTTGCCTCTACGGCGCTCTGAGAGGGCCGCTGAAACACTCCATATCGGAGGCGGGTCGTCATCCATCACGGGAGACCCTTGAGTGCTGCTGGCATCGTCTGCGGCCTCTGAGGTGGGTTCCCTGCACCTGCTACATGGGAGGTAGACGTGGTGCGCACTGACTCCCCCAGGGGTCCCGCCGTCACGGGGCTGCCGGCGCTCTACCGTCCGGCCCAAGTCGCCGTGATCCTTGACTGCTCGGAGTGGTGGGTCAAGGAACAGGCTCGAAAGAAGCGAATTCCCTTCGCCTGGATCGGCGGAAGCTACCGCTTCACCGAACAGCACATCACCGAGATCATTCGCCTCTTCGAGGTGGAAGCCACCAACCGCGATCGCACCCCCACTGTCGTGGCTGCCATCCCTCGGCAGCGACGCAGCCAGGGGGAAGGAACGGTGATCCCGTTGAAGGGGCGTACGCCGCCTCGTGTCCGCGCGGCAACGCTGCGGTCCGCAGCATGATTCGTCAGCCCCGCACGGCAACTGCCGTGCGGGGCGTTCCATTTCTGAAGGGCAGTGATGCACATGGCGTTCGCGGAGAATCGCGGTGGCTACTGGCGTGGCCGGTACAAGATCGATACTGGAAAGTACGGGACCGTCAAGGACGACGCCGGCGGTACGATCCGGTTCCGCACTAAGCGGGAGGCCGAGCAGGCCGCCGAGGAGGAAGAGGCCCGGGTTCGCAAACGCACCTGGCGCGACCCGTCGCTCGGGCGGGAGACGTTCGGCGCTTACGCCACCCGGTGGTACGCGGCCCAGGATCTCGCCGCATCGACCATGCAGACCTACCGCCGCAACCTCGAAACCCACCTCCTGACGGCGTTTGAGGAGTGGGCGCTTGCGGACATCAAGCGCGGGGATGTCGACGCCTGGGAGAAGCGCGAGCGGGCGTTGGGCTACGCGGAGTCGACCATCAAGACCTGGCGGGCGACGTTCCACCTGATCATGTCCGACGCGGTGGACGAGGAGCTGATCACGGACAACCCCGTCACCAAGCGACGCGGACGAGGGAAACGAGCCGGACGAACCAGCCGACGCGGACCCGAAAAGGCCGTGACCGACGCGTTGGGCATCCTCCTCCTCGCTGAACGCGCCGCGCTGTTGTCGGGCCGCGATGACGAATTCGTCGCGGTGGTGACGAAGGGCTACACCGGCATGCGCTGGGGGGAGATGGTCGGGCTGGAGACGGAGTACGTCCGGGGGCGAGAGCTGCGGGTGGAATGGCAGCTCTACGAGCTGGACACCGGGGAACTGCACCGGTGCCCACCGAAGGACGATTCGCGGAGGACTATCGACCTGCCGCGGTGGCACAGCCGTCTACTGCTCGACCACATCGCGCACTCCGCGCACCCGCCCTGCGCTTGCCATGGGCGGACCTACGTGTTCCGTGGTCACCGACCGGCCAACGGTGCCGCGAGCCTGCCCGGCCCGAAGCTGGTCGACGTGGCCCGGAGAGCTGGCGTGTCTACCGGCACTGTCTCCAACGTGCTGAACAGACCGGACACGGTTCCAGAGGCCACGCGGGTCACGGTGCGGGCGGCTGTCGCGGATCTCGGCTATGTGCGCAGCGCGCGAGTGGGAGAGCTGGCCGCGCACTGGCGACGGTCAGGGTTCGCGAGTTGGCTGTTTCACCCGGCAGCCACGGGCCGGTACCCCGGACAGACAGGCGGGCAACCGCGACCAGTGCCGATCCTGGGTGAACCCTGGCCCGGGGTGCCTGCACGGGGGAGGGGCGCGGCACTGCGTGCCGACGCCTGCTGGCTGCCGATCGCCCCTCGGCTGACGCCGCACGGTCTACGGCACAGCCACAAAACGATCATGGACGGGCTGAGCATCCCTGCGCAGCTCAAGGACGAGCGCATGGGGCACATGGACGGATCGGTCCAGGCCCGGTACTCCCACACCACCGCTCCGATGCGAGAGTCGCTCATGGAGGGTTTGACGGGGCTGTGGCTTGCCGCCCTGGCCGAGCGCCGGACGCTGAGCCCAGGGTCCCCGGTGGGTGTGCTGGACCGGCTGTTGCGGGGAGAGAGTTCCGCCGCCTGAGTGGCCCATTCTCAAGATCTTCTCCCAGATTTCTCCCGGAGCGGATCTTGAAACGAGTCAGGGCCGGTCTCCCGTGATGGGAAACCGGCCCTGACCTGCCGTTCTAACTGTCGGGGTAGCCGGATTTGAACCGACGGCCTCTACGTCCCGAACGTAGCGCGCTACCAAACTGCGCCATACCCCGATCGTGCCGCCAAATAGTAGCGCAGCCCCCCGGGCTCAAGCCAACCGGGTTACCGCGGGATCAGCGTCAGCACCGTAGCCTCCGGCGGGCACGCGAATCGGAATGGTGTGTATGGATTCGTCCCCAGCCCGGCGGACACGTGCAGCCACGCCGCGTGGTCGCCGCGGGAGTACCAGTGCAGTCCCTTGGCCATGGAGCGCGGTAGGTCACAGTTCGTCACCAGGGCGCCGATGCCCGGGATGCACACCTGGCCACCGTGCGTGTGGCCGGCGACCAACAGGTCGTAGCCGTCGGCGACCATCCGGTTGAGGACCCGGGACGCCGGCGAGTGCGTCACGCCGATCCGGATGTCTGCCGTCGGGTCCACCGGGCCGGCGACCGAGTCGTAGTCGTCGCGGTTCACGTGCGGGTCGTCGACGCCGGCGAAGTCGATCCGCCGGCCGCCGGCCTTCACCGTGGCCTTCGCGTTGTTCAGGTCGGCCCATCCCGCCGAGGTCAGCGCGGCCCGGAGCTCCTCGCTGGGCAGGGGCACGCCCTGCTTGTACACCCGGTTGGGGTTGAAATACATGAAAGGATTTTTGGGTACCGGGCCCAGATAGTCATTGGAGCCGAACACGAACGCGCCCGGGAAGTCCAGCAGCGGCTCGACAGCGCGGAGCACGCCCGACAGCGACTCCGGGTGGGCCATGTTGTCGCCGGTGAGCAGGACCAGGTCCGGGTCGAGCGCAGCGAGCGCCGCCACCCACTCCTGCTTGCCGCGTTGGTTGGGGGTCATGTGCAGGTCGGTGACGTGCAGCACCCGGAGGGGCTCGGCGTCGGCGTCGAGCACCGGCACGTCGACCCGTCTCAGCGTGTAGCGGGTCCGCTCCACGAATGTGCCGTAGGCCACACATGCCGCCCCGACAACCCCGACCGCACCGGCCAACCGAATTACATTGCGTGTCCGCATGCCCCCTAGCGTAGTTTTCCCGGTATGGCGACTCTCAAGGACCGGCTCGAAACCGATATGCGTACCGCGATGAAGGCCCGCAACGAGCTCACGACCTCCACCCTGAAGATGGTGCTCACCGCCGTGAAGAGCGCGGAGGTGGCCGGCAAGCAGGCCAGGGAGCTGAGCGACGACGAGGTGCTGGCCGTCGTGACGAAGGAGGCCAAGAAGCGGCGCGAGTCCGCGGTGGCCTTCGCCGACGCGGGCCGCACGGAGCTGGCGGCCAAGGAGCGGGCCGAGGAGGAGATCCTGGAGGCGTACCTGCCGGCGCAGCTGTCGGACGCCGAACTCACCGAGCTGGTGGCCGGCGCGCTCGCCGCCGGTGGTTTCGAGGGGCCGAAGGCCCTCGGGATGGCGATGAAGGCCGCTCAGGCCGCGGTCGCCGGGCGGGCCGAGGGTGGGCGGGTCGCGGCGGAGGTCCGCAAGCAGCTCGGCTGACCCGAGCCCCACGGCCGGAACGTGAAAGGGGCACCCCGAGATCGGGGTGCCCCTTTGTCGCTACCGCCTGGACGGTGGCCAGTTCGGGATCGGCGGGAACGGGATGCCGCCCCCGCCACCTCCTCCGCCACCATTGCCGGGGCCGCCCCCGCCGCCACCGTTGTTGGTGGCCGGGGTGGCACTCGCGCCGGCCTTGCCGCTGCTGAGCGTCAGGGTGATCGTGGAGCCCTTGGGCGCCTGGCCCTCGGGGCTGGTCTCGGCCACCGTGCCCTCGGGACACGCGGACGGGATCTTGGCGGAGGACGTCTCGACCTCGAACCCTGCCCGCCGGATCGCGGACTCGGCCGCCCCTGCCGTCTGGCACTTCACGGACGGGACCGGCTTCTGGTCGCCGTACGCCATCAGCTGGGTCGGTGGGGTGAAGTTCTTCACCTCTTTGCCCTTGAGGCCGTCGCGCAGGGTTCTCGAGACCAGGTTGTTGACCTGGTTGTGCATGTTGGTCGCGCCGCGCTGCGGGTTGTCCGGGTCGGCGGCGATGGCGGCCATGCTGAGCTGCGGGGTGGTGGCGACGACCGTGGACGAGGTCTCGTCGGAGGTACCGGTCTTGCCGGCCACCGGACGACCCACGGTGCTGTGGAAGCCGTTGGCCGTGGCTCCGTCGCACTTGTGCGCTGCCGACTGGTCGTCGAGCGGGCACCGGGCGGCGTCGATCGCGGCGTTGGCGACGTCGGGCTTGATCGTCTGGCTGCACTTCGGCGTGGCGCCGTCGACCTTGTTGCCGGCCGGGTCCTTGATCTCCAGCACCGGGATGGGCTCGCACCGGTTACCGCCGGCCGCCAATGTCGCGTACGCGTTGGCCAGGTCGAGCGGGGTGGTCGCCGTGACGCCCAGCGTGAAGGAGCCGTAGTTGTCGGCTGCGGGGCCGGCGTAGATTTCGGCGTCGCCCTTGGACCGGAACTTGATCCCGGCGTCCTGGGCGGCCTTGACCACCTTGGAGGTACCGACCTTCTCCTGGAGCGGGACGAAGAACGTGTTCACCGAGCGCCCGAAGCCCGTCCACATGGACCGGTTGCCGTTCATCCAGCTGGCGTTGTCGTTCTTCGGACAGTAGTGGTACTCCTGGCGACCGGCGTCGTAGTTGCAGCTGGAGTCGCCCTTTTCGGAGTTCCAGTACCGGTTGGAGATGTACGGGCTCTTCGCGTTGATCGTGTAGGCCAGCGGGAACCCGGCGTCCAACGCCGCGACCAGCGTGAAGATCTTGAAGGTCGAGCCCGCCTGGTACCCGGTGATGTCCCCGCCCCCGCTGACCAGCGGGTTCGTGGTGTTCGGCCAGGTGCCCTTCTGGCCCTGCTTCGCCGGGTCGGTGGTCGCCCCGTTGCCGCTCTGGTCGAGGCTGTAGTTCCGGTTCGCGGCCATCGCCTGCACCCGGCCGGTGCCCGGCTCGATCGCGGCGGTGGTGATCGCGATCGAGTTGCGGTTGGAGATCTGGTCGTTCAGGTTGGCCACGGCCGTGTTCTGCAGGTTCAGGTCGAGCGTGGTGGTGATCGTGTAGCCACCCCGCTTGAGCCGGTCCTCCCGCTCCCCGGGGCCCTCGCCGAACGCCGGCTGCTCCTTCCACCAGGAGACCAGGAAGTCGCAGAAGAACCCGGCGTTGTTGGGCTGGACGTTGACACAGCCGTTGGGCAGGTCGTGCGCCGTGATGTTCATCGGGGCCTTCGCGGCCTCGTCGGCCTCGGCCTGGGTGACCATCTTGAGCTTGACCATCTGCTCGAGCACGTAGGTCCGCCGGTCGAGGGCGAACTGCTTGCCGTTCTTGAGCGTCGGGTCGTACTCGCTGGGCGACTTCACCAGGCCGGCGAGCAGCGACGCCTCGGCGAGGGTCAGCTTGTCCGGGGGCTTGTTGAAGTAGACCTGGGAGGCGGAGGAGATGCCGTAGGCCTGGTGCCCGAAGTAGGAGATGTTCAGGTAGCGCTCGAGGATCTGGGCCTTGGTGAGCTTCTTCTCCAGCGCCAGCGCGTAGCGCATCTCCTTGAGCTTGCGTGCCGGGGTCTGCGCGACGGCGGCGAGCACCTCCTGCGGCGTGGTCGCGTTGTACCGCAACGACTGCCGCACGTACTGCATCGTCAGGGTCGACGCGCCCTGGGTGTCGCCGTCGTCGCTGCCGTTGTTCGCGACGAACGCCCGGACCACGCCCTTCGGGTCGACGCCCTTGTGCTCGTAGAACCGGGTGTCCTCGGCCGCGACCATGGCCTTCTGCATGATGTCCGCGACGCCCGTCAGCGCGACGTCGCGCCGGTTCTCGTCGTAGAGCATCGCGAGCAGGGTCTTGCCGTCGCTGGCGTTGACATAGGTGATCTGGGGCGCCGGCGGGGTCTTGAGCTCACTCGGCAGGTTCTCGAACGCCTCGGCTCCCGACTTGGCGGCGAGCCCGGAGACCGCCACGGCCGGGAAGGCCACGGCGGCGACGACTACGCCGGCAAGGATGCCGCAGACCAGCAGCGAAGCGGCGTTGGAGAGCAGGGTTCGATCGCGGTCTCGCATCCAGTGCACCGCCTCAGAGTACGTGACGCGCCGGTATGGCCGGCACCCGCGCGGGTCCGACCTGACGTGTCAAGAGACGTGCTGAGTCCGGGGAAGGTTGCGTCCAACGGGAAGGTTGACATTCCGTCACCCGTGATGGGGGTGAGCCACTCCGATGTGTCAGGAGAAAATTACTGTCCGTTTTTCTCTCCAACACATTGCGTAATCGGTCAATCACGGAGGATGATGATCGCGCAGGGCAGACTTGTTCACACGGCTTGGAAGGTGCGTCAACGAGGGGGTTCGCTGACCACAGGTCGCGCCGGGTGAGGGTTGGGTGGTTCGGACGTGGGGTACACGAACGAACCATGAGGGGGGACACCACAAGGGGGGACCGGGAAATATGGGCCTTGTCGTTGATTGGGCGAGCGCAGCCGCGTGTCGGTCCGGGGATCCGGACGCACTGTTCGTTCAGGGGGCTGAGCAGAACGTGGCAAAACGAGTGTGCCGGACATGTCCGGTTCGCTATGAATGCCTCGCCGACGCATTGGACAACAAGATCGAGTTCGGGGTGTGGGGCGGCATGACCGAGCGGGAGCGCCGCGCCCTGATCCGCCGACACCCACAGGTCACCAGCTGGCGGCGCCTCTTCGAGGCCGCCCTCAAGGATCGCGAACTCGCGAAGATCTGCTAACCCACCACCCGCCGGAGGCCGTCCAGATCGTGGACATCCTCCGGTTGGGCTGGTACCTCGAAGACGGGCACGCCCGGCCGGGCGGCGGTGAACTGGTCAGCCAGCCGTCGCTCCCGGGCCACCCGCCGACTGAGGTCCGCGTGCACGCGCAGGACCTCCGCCGTCACCGGGCTGTCGACCTTCTCCGCAGCGGCCAGCGCCCGTTCGACGGACAGGTCCGGGACCGAGAGCCGGTGCATCCTGTTGAGCACCAGGCCGGCCAGGGGCATCTTCTCCTCGGCGAGCCGGCCGGCGAAGTACGCGGCCTCGCGCAGCGCGTCCGGCTCCGGGGCGGCCACCACCAGGAACGCCGTCTCCCGGGCCTGCAGCACCTTGTACGTCTGCTCCGCGCGCTCGCGGAACCCGCCGAACATCGAGTCCAACGCCGTGACGAACCCGGACACATCGGTGAGCAGCTGGCCGCCCAGGATCTTCGTGAACGCCTTCGTCATCACCCCGAACGAGGCCGTGACCAGGTTGAACACGCTCCTGCCCCCGGCGCGGGCCGGGGCGAGCAGCATCCGGAGCATCCGGCCGTCGAGGAACCGGGCGAGCCGCTGCGGCGCGTCGAGGAAGTCCAGCGCCGACCGGGACGGCGGGGTGTCCACCACGATCAGGTCCCACTCGTCGGTGGCGCGGAGCTGGCCGAGCTTCTCCATCGCCATGTACTCCTGCGTCCCGGCGAACGTGGAGCTCATGGCCTGGTAGAACGGGTTGGCGAAGATCTCCTTCGCGCGCTTCGGGTCGGTGTGGGCGAGCACGACCTCGTCGAAGGTCCGCTTCATGTCGAGCATCATCGCGAACAGGTCGCCATCGGCGCTCTCCACCTTGCGCGGGGTGTTGTCCAGCTCGGTGAGCCCCATCGACTGGGCCAGCCTGCGGGCCGGGTCGATGGTCAGCACCACGGTGCGCCGGCCGTGCTTCTCCGCTGCCCGCAGGGCCAGTGCCGCGGCCGTGGTGGTCTTGCCGACCCCGCCGGAGCCGCAGCACACCACGATCCGGGTGTGCGCGTCGGCGAGCAGGGCGTCCATGTCCAGGTTCACAGTGAACCCCGCAGCGTCGCGGCCAGCTCGTAGAGGCCGGCGAGGTCCATGCCGTCGGGGAGCAGTGGCAACCGCACCATCGGGTACTCCAGGGCGTCGAGCTCCGAGGACAGCTCGCGCTCCAGGCGCAGGCGTACCTGATGGAGCTTGGCCTCTTCCAGCAGACCGCCGACCGTGGCCTTGTCGGCGGGGAGCCCCGCGGACGTCAGCCCGCGCTTGAGCTCCGCCTGGGTGATCTTGACGCCGTCCAGCGCCGACGGCCGGGTCGCGTTGACGATCACCGAACCGATCGGCATGTCCAGGGCCGTGAGCTCGGCGATCGCGTCCCGGCACTCCTGGACCGGCATCTCCTCCAGCAGCGTCACCACATGGATCGTGGCCATCGGGGACCGCAGGACCGCCGCGACCCCCTCGCTCTGGGTCTTGATCGGACCCACCTTGGCGAGCTTGGCCGCCTCGGCCGTCACGTTGAGGAACCGGCCGATCCGGCCGGTGGGCGGGCCGTCGACGACGATCGCGTCATACACCCGTTTGTTGTGTTCCGTCCGGGTCGTCGCCTCTTTGATCTTGCCGGTCAGCAGGATGTCCCGCAGCCCCGGCGCGATCGTGGTCGCGAAGTCGAACGCGCCGAACTTCTGCAGCGCCCGCCCGGCCCGACCGAGCCGGTAGAACATGTCCAGATACTCGAGGAGGGCCTCCTCGACGTCCACGGCGAGCGCCCGCACCTCCCCGCCGTCCGGGCCGGTGGCGATCTTGCGCTCCTCGTAGGGCAGCGGGGCGGTGTCGAAGAGCTGGGCGATGCCCTGACGGCCCTCGACCTCCACCAGCAGCGTGCGGCGACCCTCGCCGGCCAGGGCGAGCGCCAGGGCCGCCGCGACCGTGGTCTTGCCGGTGCCGCCCTTGCCCGTGACGATGTGCAGCCTCGGATGACTCATGCGCCCGCCTCGCTGCGCTCGCCGGTCGCACGAGGCACGAGGGGACTGTGTCGACGATTCGCTCGCTGGCGCTCGCTCATGCCGCTACGCGCTTGACGCCGCAGACCCGCCAGCCGCCGTTGGACGTCGCTGTGACCTCCAGGTGCTGGGCCCCGACCGTCTCGGCCGGGGTCTTCGCGGTCACCCGCACGTCGTAGACGGTCTCGCGCTTGGCCTTCGACTTCTGTTCCGTCGTCCAGGTGAAGGTCACATCCGGGTACCGCCGGACCAGCGAGTCGACCTCGCTGACCTTCTGGGCGAGCTGGGTCGGGTCGACGTCCGAGCAGAGGAAGTCGGCGGCCCTGTCCTCGTCGCGCTGCACGAAGACGCCGGTGAGGAAGCCCTCCACCGCCGCGGTCGGCGTCCTGGCGCCCTTGCCCTCGAGGGAGGACACGAGGAGGAACGCCCCGGTGCCCCCGCCGACACAGAGTAGGAGAACAACACCGAAGACGAGGCTGGTGATCAGTCCGCTGCGAGCCCGCATGTACCCCTCCGCGTGGTGGCGCTGCAGACTCAGCGTAGTGCCACCTGGCGACTGATAGGTTTTCGGACCATGACGAAGTGGGAATACGTGACTGTGCCCCTGCTGGTACACGCCACGAAGCAGATCCTCGACAACTGGGGCCAGGACGGCTGGGAACTCGTGACGGTCATCCCCGGACCGAACGGCCCGGAGCAGCCCGTCGCCTACCTGAAGCGCCCTCTGGAGAAGTGATGTCTGACCCCTACGCCAAGATCATCGAGCTCGGGCACACCATGCCGGTCGTGGCCGCGCCCGTCGCGTCGTACGTGCCGGCCGTGCGGACCGGCAACCTCGTCTACGTGTCCGGCCAGCTGCCGTTCGTGGACGGCAAGCTCACCGAGACCGGCAAGGTCGGCGCGGACGTGACCGCCGACCGCGCGAAGGAGCTGGCCGCGATCTGCGCGCTCAACGCCCTCGCGGCGGTGGACTCGCTCGTCGGGCTCAACGAGGTCGTCAAGATCGTGAAGGTGGGCGGGTTCGTCGCGTCCGCCGAGGGCTTCACCGGACAGCCCGGCGTGATCAACGGCGCCTCGGACCTGTTCCTCGCCGTGTTCGGTGAGGCCGGCCGGCACGCCCGCGCGGCCGTCGGCGTCTCGGAGCTGCCGCTGGGTTCGCCGGTCGAGCTCGACCTGATCGTCGAGGTGCGGTAGTTCTAGCACTTTTGGATGGAGTTGTCGTCGTCTGTGACTGGATGGCGACAACTCCTCCCTGGTCGTCCGCCCGGTTGCCCCGATATGCGTAGGTCGATTGACTCGGAGTAACTACGCGCCGGGCATAGTGAGCTTCGTCGCCGTACCATCTCTGTCATGACGGATGCTGGGGGGCGGATGTCCGGGTCGGCGGGCGCCCTGTTGGACGAGCTGCCGGCGTGGGCGACGTTGGTCCGTGCGCCCAACCCCGGGCCGATGACCCTCACCGGGACGAACACCTGGGTCCTCCGCGACCCGGAGGCGTATGCCGGCGTCGTGGTCGATCCCGGACCCCTCGACGAGGACCACCTCGCGGCGATCGTCGCGCACGGGCCCGTCGCCATGATCCTGGTGACCCACGGTCACCACGACCACGTCGAAGGTGCTGCACGGCTCCGGGAGCTGACCGGGGCTCCGATCCTGGCCGTCGACCCCGCGCACGGGGCGCACCCGGTCGGGCATGAGGAGCCGGACGGCGGGGCTCCCGAGGGGCTGCGCGACGGCGACGAGATCCCGCTCACCGGGCTCACCCTCCAGGTGCTGCTCACCCCCGGGCACACGTCCGACTCCGCGTCCTTCCTGGTCAACGGCGAGGCGGTGCTCACGGGAGACACGATCCTCGGCATGGGCTCCACGATCGTCGCGCACCCGGACGGCAACCTCACCGACTACCTGGCCAGCCTCACCCGGCTCGCCGACCTGGGCCCGATCCCCGCGCTCACCGGCCACGGCCCGCCCCTCGCCGACGTCTCGGCCGCCGCGAACCACTACCTCGCGCACCGCAGAGCCCGGCTGGACCAGGTCCGTGCGGCCGTCGGGTCCGGCGCGACCACCCCGGCGGAGGTCGTCGCCATCGTCTACTCCGATGTCGACCCCTCGCTGTGGTGGGCGGCGGAGCTCACGGTCCAGGCCCAGCTCGACTACCTGAAGGTGACGCGGTGACCTGCGCGGTCTGCGGCACGACGGCCGTGCCCGGCGCGCGGTTCTGCCACAACTGCGGCACCGCCCTGCCGGCGGCCGAGGCCGTGCTGCCCGTCACCGAGCGGCGGATCGTCACCGTGCTGTTCGGCGACCTGTCCGACTTCACCGCCTGGTCGGAGGACCGCGACCCGGAGCGGGTGGGCGCGGTCACCGACCGGGTGCTCGCCGCGCTGGCCGGCGCGGTCAAGACCTTCGGCGGGCACGTGGACAAGCTGACCGGCGACGGCATCATGGCCGTCTTCGGCGCGCCCGTCGCACACGAGGACGACACCGAGCGCGCCGTTCGGGCCGCCCTGGCCATGCAGCGGGCCGTCCGCCGGGTGCTCGACGACGAGCAGGGCGGCGGCGTCCCGATGGGGCTGCGGATCGGGCTGAACACCGGCGAGGTGGTGGCCGGGGTGCAGGCGGGCGTGGAGTACACGGTCATCGGGGACACCGTGAACACCGCCGCCCGGATCGGCGACGCGGCGGCGATCGGGACCGCGTACGCGGGGGAGTACACCGCGGCGGACACCCGACGGATCGCCGCCTGGCGGAAGCTGCACCCGCTCAAGCTCAAGGGCAAGCGCGAACCGGTCGAGACCTACGAACTCCTCGGCCTGCTCGACGCCCCGATGGACCGGGCCCGTCTCGGGTTCAGCGACGAGGCGGCGTTCCTCGGCCGGGAGACCGACCTGGGCCGCGTCACCGACCGGCTGGCGGAGGTCATCGACCGGGGCGAGCCGCGTATTCTCGTGGTCACGGCCGAGGCGGGGGTCGGCAAGAGCCGGTTCGCGGCCGAGGCGGCCCGCAAGGCGGCCAAGCGCGGGACCAGGACGCTGTCGGTGCGCTGCGCGGCGTACGGGGAACGCAGGAGACTCGCCCCCCTCGCCGACCTGGTCCGGGTCGCCATCGGGCTCAACCCGGAGGACAGCAACACCCACCCCGGGCTGACCAAGGGCGTCGCCGAGGAGCGGCTGCGCCGGGTGTCCGAGCGGCTGGCCAAGGGCGGCAAGGTCAAGGATCCGATCAGCATCGACCTGCTGCTCGCCCTGCTCGGCTTCGGCGAGCTGCCGGTCATGCAGCCCGAGCGGCTCGGCAGGGAGCAGTCCGAGGAGGAGGCGGTCCCCGCGGCCGTCGCCACCCTGATCTCCGCGCTGGCCACCGAGACCCCGCTGCTGGTCGAGGTCGACGACGCGCACGACGCGACCCCGCAGAGCATCGACGCGCTCGGCGCGATGCTGTCCCGGCTGACCGGGCCGGTGCTGGTGCTGCTGCTGGGCCGCCCGGAGCTGGTCCGCACGGCCGGGGTGCTCGGCCGGATCTCCGACGCCGAGGTGCACGCGCTGTCCCCGCTCCGGGGGGCCGACGCCGCCCGGCTGCTGTCGGCGTACCTCTCGGGTGGCCGGCTCGCGCAGGCCGACGAGGACAAGCTGCTCGCCACCGCGCTGGGCAACCCGTTCTACCTCGCGGAGCTGGTCACCCTGCTCCAGGAGCGCGGCCTGCTGACCTCCGTGGACAACCAGTGGACCCTGGAGCCGGGCTCGCTCGACGGCCGGCTGCTGTCCCGGGACCTGGCCGCCGTCCTGGCCGCCCGCATCGACGCCCTGCCGCCCGAGTCGCGTTCCGTGCTCCGGGCTGCGGCCGTCGTGGGCGACACCGTTCCGTCCGGTGCGCTGGAGATGCTGCTCGGCTCCCAGGAGGACGAACTCGAACCGGTGCTCGAAGAGCTGCTCAGCCGACGGATGCTGCGCCGGCTACGGTACGGCTACTCGTTCACCACCCCGCTGATGCGCCAGGCGGCGTACGCGGGGGTGGGCATGGCGGACAAGGCCGAACGGCACGCGGAGCTGGCCCGCTGGGTGTCGGCCTCCCCGCCGGCCGGCATGTCCGCCGTGGACGTCGACCTGTTCATCGCCGAGCACGCCGAGCAGGCCCTGCACTTCGGCCAGGCCATGGGCCTCCGCGAGGACCAGGACGAGCCCAACCGGCCCAGCGTCACGCGGCTCGGGGTCGCGGCCCTCGGCCGGCTGGCCCGGCGCTCGGTGTCGGGTGGGGACCCGACGCAGGCCGCCCGGTACGCCGAACGCGCCGCGGCCCTGTCCGGCGGTGCCCTGTCAGCCTCCGACCAGGTCACCTACGCCCGCGCGCTGCTCCAACTCGCCCGGCCGCACGACGCCCTCGACCACGTGGCGCCCGTCCTCGCCGACGCCGACCCGCTGGTGCGGGTGCAGGCCCAGCTCCTGGCCGGCCGCGCCCACCGGGTGCTGGGCGACGCCGAGCAGGCCGTGCGGCTGTGGACGGAGGCCCTCGCCGGCGCGGAGGCCGCCAACATCCCCACCCAACGGGCCGAGGCGCTGCTGCGGCTCGGGATGGCCGACTACCTGGCCGGGCAGCTGACCGAGGCCGCCCAGCGGTTCGAGGCCGCGCACAAGGTCTCCGTCGACTCCGGGGATCGGCGCAACCAGGCGTGGGCGTTGCAGCACCTCGGCTGGGTCACCACCACCCGGGGCGACTTCGATGCGGCCGACACCGTGCTCGGCCGGGCCGCGCGCCTGTTCGCCGAGCTCGACGACCCGGTCGGCAGAGCATGGATCCGGGGTACGACGGCCTTCGCGCGCCTACTCGGCGGCAAACTCGCCGAGGCCCGCCGGCTCGCCACTGCCTTCCTGCCGTTCGGCGAGCGGGTCGGTGAACACTGGGCCGTCGGGACCCTGCGCAGTGTGGAGGCGTTCGCCGCCGCCGAGCTGGGCGAGCTGGCCGAGGCCGACCGCGAGGCCCGGCGGGCGTACCGCGACTTCGCGGCCACCGACGACGACTGGGGCCGGGGGCTGGCCATGATCGTGCGCGGGGTGGTCGCCCGGGGGCTGGCCGAGCCCGCCCAGGCCGTGGACCTGCTCAACGAGGCCGAGGCGTACTCGACCCGGGCCGGCCACCCGCTGCTCATCGGCATGGCCCGCACCATCCGGGGCTATGTCCGGCTGGAGCTGGGGGACGTCGCGGCGGCCGAGGAGGAGGCGTTGCAGACGCTGAAGCTCGTGTCGACGTACGACGCCCAGGACGCGGCGAGGGTCGGCCCGCTCGTGCTGCTCGCCGAGGCCCGGCGCGCCCAGGGCGACGTCGACCGCGCGCTGGAACTGCTGGAGGAGGTGTCGGCGTGCGCGGCCTGCCCGTCGCTGCTGCTGCCCCGCACCCAGGCCGTCGCGCACTACGCCCAGGCGCTGCTCCAGGCCGGCAGGATCGACGAGGCTGTGGCGCACGCCCGGTGGGCGGCGGAGTCCCCGGTGGAGGAACTGCGCAGCCGGATCGTGGCCCAGCGGGCACTCGCCTCGGCGCTGGCCGCCGCCGGGGAGCTGGTGGAGGCGCGGGAGGTGGCGACGGTGGCCGTGGAGCTGGCGTACTCGACGCAGCAGCTCGCGGAGCGGCCGGCGAGCGACGCCCTGCTGGCATCGCTGACGACCGGTGCGGCGCACCCCGACCAGGCCAGGGTGACCCCGGCCCTCTGACCAGCGCGGGAAGACCGCCGCGTGCCGAAGAAGGGACGCGGCGTAACAAATAAAGATCTTGATCTTGCTCTAAGGCGCAGTGGCCCGCTGCGGGCGAATCTGGCAAGCAGTGAGCAGGTCCGCTAGGGCCAGCCCTGCGGACCTGCTCACTGCGCCGTCCAGATTCGTTCTCGGCGGATCCCGTCAGACCCGGGCGCGCCTGGCCAAGCGCTCGGGGTCCAGGATGATCACGCTCTTGCCGTCGAGGCGCAGCCAGCCGCGCGACGCGAAGTCCGCCAGGGCCTTGTTCACGGTCTCCCGGGACGCGCCGACCAGCTGGGCCAGCTCCTCCTGGGTGAGGTCGTGCGTGACCCGCAGGACGCCGCCGTCGCGGGTGCCGAACCGGCTGGCCATCTGCAGCAGGTTCTTGGCGACCCGGCCGGGCACGTCCGTGAAGATCAGGTCGGCCAGTGCGTCATTGGTGCGGCGGAGCCGGCGGGCGAGGACTCGGAGCAGCTGCTCCGCGATCTCCGGCCGGTTGGTCAGCCACGGACGCAGGGCCTGCTTGCGCAGCCGGGACAGACGGGTGTCGGTCACCGCCGTCGCGGTCGCCGTCCTCGGCCCGGGGTCGAACAGCGAGAGCTCGCCGATCATGTCACTCGGGCCCATGACCGCGATCAGGTTCTGTCGCCCGTCCACAGCCCGGCGACCGATCTTCACCTTGCCGGACAGCACGATGTACAGACTGTCCCCAGGCTCACCTTCGCTGAACACGACGTCACCCTTGCGGACGTCGATGTACTCCATGTCCTTCGCGAGCGCCTCGGCGGCCTCCGGATCTACCCCCTGGAAGATCCCGCTGCGACCCAGTACCTCATCCATCGTCTGCAACCTCCACTCGCGCAGGTGTGCCCGCGCGAGTCGAGTCTAGGCCCATCGTTGTCGGAAACGGGCCAGCACCCACGATCAAGGTCGTTTTCTCCGTCGGACACGATGGGGGCGTGGACGGCACACTCACCTCACGGCCCGAATCCGGGTTCCAAATCCCCATTTTGTACTGGAGACTTCCCGCCCCCATGACGGCGGTCTCCAGCGGTGTGCATGGCGGCGGGCTGGGCGTCCGAGACTGGGTCCTCAACGCGACCGTCCCCATGTCCTACAGCCGGCCGGACCCGTCCGAACATGTCGGCGAGTTGGCGGCGGGGCTCGGACTGACCGGTCCCGGGGTGGGGCTGCTGACCGGGGTGGACGTCCGCGAGGTGGTCTCGGCCGCCGACGCCGGGGTGACGGCGCACGCGACCGTCGGGCTCGGGAGCCCGGCCTGGGCCGCGGCCCCGGACGGGCACCTGCGCCGGATGCGGCCGGGCACGATCAACCTCGTGTGCTTCCTGCCGGTCCGGCTGTCCGACGCGGCACTCGTGAACGCCGTCGCCACGGCGGCGGAGGCCAAGGCGCAGGCGATGTGGGAACTGGGCATCGAGGCGACCGGCACGGCGAGCAACGCGTCGTGCCTGCTCTGTCCGGTGACGGGCGAATCGGAGCCGTATGGCGGGCCGCGGTCCGTGTGGGGCGCGCGGCTGGCACGGGCGGTGCACGCGGCGGTGCTCGAAGGCGGCAAGGCCTGGCTGGCCAGACCCCGCGCGTGGGGCTGACGCCCGGTCCGGGGGCCGTTTTGGGGCCGGGGCCCGCTGACCTTCCCGTGGAGGTGCCGTCGGGCAGGGTGCGGAGACGCGGCGTAACCGAATGGTGGTCGGGTTTTTAGTCCGGAGGGCGGTGCTGGTCGGGGATGTCGAAGAGGTCGTAGACCCGGGACTCGATGTCGTCCCAGTGCCAACCCTCCTTCGCCCACTGCCCCAGCTGGGCGAAGTGGTCGTCGAACGCCGTCGAGGACAGGTCCATCCCCACCTCCGGTGGCTCGGTACGCGGACCGGGAACGCCACCGAACGGCGTCGTCGGCTGGTCGCGCTCCCCGAAGCTCATGCGCGTCGGCCGGCGCTCGGCAGGAGTGACTCGCACGCGCCCCGCCACTGGCCGAGCTGGTCGGCCATTGCCGTGCCGGCCCGCTCGACCTTCGCGAGGTCGGTGCCGATGTCGGCGAGCAGGGCCAGGCCCCGGCGCAGCTCGGAGTAGATCTCCTGGGTCTGGGCCGGGACCAGCCAGATCTTCAGGCTGCGGTCCGGGTAGACCAGGGCGCGCAGGCGCGGCAGGGGGCCGTCGAGCAGTTCGTCGGCGAGGTCGAGGACCCGTTCGGTGCAGCGGGCCCAGGTGGCGGACACCCTGGTCAGCTCGGTGGCGACGGCGTGGTCGAGCTCGGCGACGCCGGACAGGCCGGCCCGCCAGTGGCGCAGGTGGCCGTCGAACTCCGCGCCGGCCGGCGTCCGCCAGGTGGGGATGCCGGCACCGATCTCGTCGAGGACGGCGGCCGTGCCGGTGCCGAGGGTCGCGTACGCGGCGGCGAGCCAGCTGAGCCGCTCGACCCGGCCGGTGAGCGGGCCGGTGACGAGGGCGCGGAGGTTGTCGGTGGTCAGCCGGTGCCACAGGTCGGTGTATTCGGCGAGGCGTTCCTCGGTGCCGGCGAGGCGCTCGTGGCGGTGGAACTCGGGGATCGGGAGCGGAGGAACGTCCGCGCCACCCGGGCCGGTGCCGCCCGTGGCGGCGTAGCCCGGGGCGGACGAGCTGCCCCGCAGCCTGTCCAGGCTGGTCGCCGCGTCCACATCCCGCGCCCGGTACTCCCGGGCCGCCTGGCCCAGCAGGTGCGCCGTGCGCCCCAGCCCGGACTGGCTGTCCCGCAACACCTGGGCGTGTGCCTGCGCGAGCCCGTCGAGGGGCTCGCGCAGGTCACCCATGTCGTCGACGGCGCGGCAGGTCACGTCGGCATACCGGCTGAGGGCGTCGAGGCTGGCGTCCAACCCGTCGAGCACGGCGGCGAACCCGTCGAGCTCGTCCGGACTGAACTCGACCTGCGCCATGGGCGGCACATTACCATTTGCCCGCCACGCCCATCGATGCGAAGGACGGCTATCGGACCGTCTCGACCGTCCCCCGCAGACGGGCCCGCTCGGCGGCGAAGACCGCGAGGTGCGAGTTCAGTGAGGCCTCGCCGCCGCTGCGGATGTGTTCGGGGTCGCCGGTGCGGACGGCGGCCGTGAAGGCGGCCATGATGCCGTCGTCGCCGCCGCCGTGCCCGCCGGAGGCGCTGGCGTCCCCCGTGGACTCCGCCTCGACGTTCTCCCAGGTGCGGGTGGCGAACTCGAAGACCCGGACGGACTCGCCGTCGCCGTCGAGTTCGCCGTGCGTACCGAAGATGCGGGTCTTTCTGTGGGCCTGCTCGTTGAACGCCGTCATCGTGAACGCGCCGCTCGCGCCGCCCTCGAACTCCAATGCGACGACCTGGTGGTCGACGACGTCGTTGTCGCAGGCGTAGACGCACCGGCCGTAGGGGCCGTCGCGCAGCGCCTCGTCGAGGGTCTCAGCCGTCGGGTCGGGGGTGAGGATGGTCAGTGGCCAGCCGCGCCGGCCCTCGTCGAAGAACCGGTTGTAGATCTTCCGGGCGTCGTACGAGCAGTCGGTGAGCGCGCAGTCCGTGCACCGGTCGGCCGCGCCGGCGGGCTGGTTGTCCCGGGTGAAGTGCGCGAGGCCGCCGAAGCTGGAGACCCGGCTGATCGGCGCGCCGACGACGTACTGCAGCCAGTCGATGTCGTGGCAGGACTTCGCCAGCAGCATGAACGTCGACTCGGCTGTGTTGCGCCAGTTGCCCCGGACGAAGGAGTGCGCCTGGTGCCAGAAGCCGACCGGTTCGAGGTGCTGGATGCTGACGATCTTCCCGATCCGGGGCAGCGCCTGCCGCACCAGCGCGGTGTAGGGCGTGTACCGCAGCACGTGGCAGACGGCGAGCATCACCTTGGCCTCGGCGCAGGCCGCGACGATCCGCCGGCACTCGTCCTCGGTGGGAGCCAGGGGCTTCTCCAGCAGGATGTGGTAGCCGGCGGCCGCGAACGCGAGGGCAGGTTCCAGGTGGTCGGCGTCCTGGGTGCAGATCGCCACGGCGTCGGCGATCCGCTCGCCCCTGGCGATGATCTCGCGCCAGTCCGTGAACGCCTCGGCCTCGTGGGCGGTGACGAGCTTGTCCCGGTACTCGACCCGGGGCTCGGCGACGGCGACGACCCGGGCGTGCTCGGGATGACGGGCGACCCAGTCGGCGTACGAGCCGCCCCGGCTCCCGGCCCCGACGATGGCGATGGTTATCTGCGACACCAGCCGAGTATTGCTGAACTCTTTCTAAAAGGCCAGAGGCTAGGCTGCCCCGGCTGAGGCTTCGGCTGAGAGAGGTGCCCGATGGTGGCAGGCGGGAAGAACTGGCTGGTCGCAGGCCTGGCGGCGGTGATGCTGCTCGGCGTCGGCGCGGTGGTCGTCGGCTTCACCATCGACACAGATGAGCAGAAGAAGCCGGTTTCTGCCGGTGTGCCATCGACGGAATCTGTTCCCGTCCCCACGCCGTCGGCCGAGCCGCCCACGGTGACCATCACCGGCACGGGCGACGTGATCATGGGCGCGGCCCCGACCCTGCTCCCGCCGAACGGCGGCAGGGACTTCTTCCAGCGGGCCCCGCTCACCGGCGACCTGATCATGGGCAACCTGGAGAGCCCGCTCACCGAGGACACCGGGCACAAGAAGTGCAAGGAGGTCAACGGGAAGCCCGAGGAGGGCTGCTTCGCGTTCCGACTGCCGCCAGGCTACGCCGAACACCTCAAGACGGCCGGGTTCGGCGTCCTCAACCTCGCCAACAACCACACACTCGACATGGGCCCGACCGGGCTGGCCAACACCCGCAAGACCCTCGCCACGGCCGGGCTCAAGCCCACCGGCGGCCCGGGAGAGATCACGATGGTCGAGGTCAAGGGGCTCAAGGTCGCGGTGCTGGGCTTCTCGCCCTACTCCTGGGGCGCGTCCCTCCTCGACGTCCCCAAGGCCGCAGAGCTGGTCCGCACGGCGGCCACCCAGGCGGATCTCGTCGTCGTCCAGATGCAGATCGGGGCGGAAGGGGCGGCGTACGCGCACGTCAAGCCGGGGACGGAGAACTTCCTCGGCGAGAACCGGGGCGACCCGATCAAGTTCGCCCGGGCCATGGTCGACGCCGGGGCCGACCTGATCATCGGGCACGGGCCGCACGTGCTGCGCGGGATGGAGTTCTACAAGGGCAGGCTCATCGCGTACTCGATGGGCAACTTCTCCGGGTACCGCGTGCTGTCCAGCGCCGGGCCGACCGGGATCGGCGGCGTGGTGTCGGCGACCCTGCGCGCGGACGGGACCTGGGTCTCCGGAAAGGTGCTGCCGACCGTGATGGTGGACGGCGGGTATCCGTCGATCGACCCGAAGAAGCAGGCACTGACCCTGATCCGGGACCTGTCGAAGGCCGACCTGAAGGCCAGCGCCGCCACGATCGGAGACGACGGGGCACTGACGCCCCAGTAGGCTCGGGGTTGTGACAGACTCGCCCGTCCGGCGGCGGCGCCGACCCTCGCACGTCCCGGCCTCCGCTCCGGTGGAGACCCCGCTCGCGCTCAAACGACGCGCCAGGAAGATCAGCCGGGAGCTGGCCGCGCTGCATCCCGACGCGGTGTGCGAGCTCGACTTCACCAACGTCCTGGAACTGACCGTCGCGGTGATCCTGTCCGCCCAGTGCACCGACGTGCGGGTCAACCTGACCACCCCGGCGCTGTTCGCGAAGTACCGGACGGCCGAGGACTACGCCAGCGCGAACCGCGCCGAGCTGGAGGAGATCATCCGGCCCACCGGCTTCTTCCGGAACAAGGCCACCTCGCTGATCGGGCTCGGCCAGGGGCTCGTCGACCGGTTCGGCGGCGAGGTGCCCGGGACGATGGCCGAGCTGGTCTCGCTGCCCGGGGTCGGGCGCAAGACCGCGAACGTCGTGCTCGGCGACGGATTCGGGGTGCCGGGGCTGACCATCGACACCCACTTCCAGCGGCTCGCCACCCGGTTCGGATGGACCACGTCCACCGACCCGGTGAAGATCGAACACGAGGTCGCCGCGCTGATCGACCGTCGGGACTGGACGATGCTGTCGCACCGGATCATCTTCCACGGGCGTCGGGTGTGCATCGCGCGGAAGCCGGCGTGCGGGGCGTGCTCGCTGGCGCCGCTGTGCCCGTCGTACGGGGTGGGACCGACGGAACCGGAGGCGGCCGTGCGGCTGCTGAAGGGGGACCGGGTCGCGCAGATCGCCGAGCGGGCGGGCATCGAGCTGTGAGACCGGGAGCGGCGCGGCGCGAGGCCGGGCGGCCGGCCGGGGACCCCAGCGGCCACGTGACCCACACCTACAGCGGACCGGCGCTGGACGACGCGACGCTGGGCACGCTCGTCAAGGAGCACCTGTGACCGACCTGCCCGACTGGCTGCCGCCGATCGTGGAGCGGATCAACGAGTCCACCACGGCGGACTTCACCCGGTTCGCGCCGCCGGAGTCCGGGGGGCGGCGCAGTGCGGTGCTGATCCTGCTCGGCACGAGCCCGACGACCGGGGACTTCGCCCCTGCCGCCGACGTGCTGCTCCTCGAGCGCGCCGCGACCCTGCGCAACCACGCCGGCCAGCCGGCCTTCCCCGGCGGCGCCGCCGACGAGGGCGAGGACGACCCTGCGGTCACGGCGCTCCGCGAGGCCGAGGAGGAGGTCGGCCTGGACCCGGCGAGCGTCCAGGTCCTCACCACCCTGCCCGACCTGTGGATTCCGGTCAGCGACTACATCGTCACCCCGGTGCTCGCCTGGTGGCACTCGCCGCACCCGGTGGGCCCGGTCGACGCCGGCGAGGTGGCCCGGGTGGTCCGGGTGCCGATCGCCGACCTGGTCGACCCGGCCAACCGGATCCGGGTCCGGCACTCCAGCGGGTACGTCTCGCCGGCCTTCGAGGTCGCGGACATGCAGGTATGGGGTTTCACGGCCGGAGTGTTGTCAGTGCTCCTGGATATCGCGCAATGGTCCGTTCCGTGGGATCAGGATCGGATTGCCGAGCTGAGATAGCCTGGCGTCATGCCCGGCCACCTTGTCGACATCATCCTCGTCGTCCTCGCCCTGCTCTTCGCGATCAACGGCTACCGGCAGGGTTTCGTGATCGGGATCCTGTCCTTCGTCGGCTTCTTCGGCGGCGCCCTGCTGGGCCTGCAGGTGGCCCCGTCCATCGCGGTCTACTTCGACAGCCCCACGATCCGGGTCCTCGCGGCCCTCTCGGTGATCTTCGCGATCGCGCTGCTGCTCCAGGCGCTGTGCGCGTGGCTCGGCAGCCGGCTGCGGCAGGGCATCCGCGACAGCGGGGCGCAGGTGCTCGACGACATCGGCGGCGCGCTGGTCTCGATCGTCGCCGTGCTGCTCGTCGCGTGGATGGTGACGGCCCCGCTGGCGTCGTCCTCGGTGCCGGGCCTGTCGAGCGCCATCCGGAACAGCAGCATCGTGAGCACGGTCAACGCCGTGATGCCCGACCCGATCAAGGGCATCTACAAGGAGCTGCGGGACACGGTCAACACCAACGGCTTCCCCGAGGTGTTCGGTGGGCTGGCGCCTACCAACGTTCCCAGTGTGGGGGAGCCCGACGGCGCGTTGGCCGGGTCGGACGCGGTGCGCCGGGTGCACGCGTCCGTCGTGAAGGTCCTCGGCGACGCCCCGAGCTGCTCGCGGCGGATCGAGGGCTCCGGCTTCGTCTACGCGCCGGAGCACGTGATGACCAACGCGCACGTCGTGGCGGGCACCAGAAAGATCCAGATCGATGCGGGGGGTACGAAGCGGGCCGGCACCGTCGTGGCCTACGACCCGATGAAGGACCTCGCCGTCATCTACGTGCCCGGCCTGACCGCCCCGGCGCTGCCCTGGGCCACCGCTCCGGCGCAGAGCAACCAGGACGCGATCGTGCTGGGCTACCCGCTGGACGGGCCGTACACGGCGAAGGCCGCCAGGATCCGTGACTCCCGGCAGATCAAGGGGCCGGACATCTACAACTCGGGCACCGTGGTCCGCGAGGTGTACACGATCCGGTCCGAGGTGCGCAGCGGCAACTCCGGCGGCCCGCTGATCTCGCCGGCCGGCGCGGTCTACGGGGTCATCTTCGCCGCGGCGGCCGACGACGAGACCACCGGTTTCGCGGTGACCGCCGCCGAGGCGGCCAGTGTCGCCGGCGACGGCAAGGCCCGGACGGCGGCGACCAACACGGGGGATTGCGCCTAGTCAGTACCCTCGGCCATGGCCGAACCACAATTGCGAGTGGACACCCACGCGTTGCGGAGCGTCGCCGTGGACGTCGCGGCGACCGGCGGCCGGATCGTGACCCACTTCGATGGGGTCAGGGCCGAGCTGTGTCCGGCGGACCAGCCGGGTTGGGCCGCCGCCGCGGCGCTGCACGCCGTCGTCGAGGCCTGGGGCGGGCACGCGGAGATGCTCCGGGGCCGGGCGGTCGACGCCGGCGCCCGGCTGACCCGCGCCGCCGACGGGTATGACGGGACGGACCACGGCGTGGCCTGCCGGTTCGGGCCGGGCTAGTGGTCACGTTCGCGCAGCTCCGGGATGCCGACCCGGCGCTGTTCGCCACCGCGGCCGCGGCGTGGACGGCCCTGGCCGCGGCGACGGAGAGCCGGGCCGACGACCTGATCCGGGACACCAGGCCGCTGGAGGGCTGGGAGGGCGGGGCCGGTGCCGCCGCCCGCCGGTTCCTGGACCGGTTCCGCAGGGACGTCGAGGACGACCAGGTTCCGCTGCGCCGGATCGCCATCCTGCTGGACGCCCACCACGAGCAGGTCCTCAAGGCGCGCGGCATGCTGCACTCCGCCCTGGAACGGGCCCGGGCTCTGCCGGCCACGGTCGGCGAGGACGGCACGATCACTCCGACCGGGGTCGTCGAGCCGGCCCGGGTGGCGGGGCTGGTGCGGGAGTTCGAGGCGGCGCTGCGGCTGGCGGCGGACACCGACGGTCACACCGCCCGGGGCCTGGCCGGGTTGGCGCCCGGGAGCGGCACCGCCGTGACCGGGGTGCCGTTGGCGGCCGTGCCCGGGCGCGGGTCGAGCCCGGCGGCCGTCCGGGAGTGGTGGCGGGGCCTGTCGGACGGCGAGCGGCGGTTCCTGATCACCCGGCATCCGGAGCTGGTCGGCTGGCTCGACGGGGTGCCGGCCGGTGACCGCGACCTGGCCAACCGGCTCGTCCTGGAGCAGCGCCGGGAGACGCTGGGCGCGCGGCGGGCGGATCTGGAGGCCCGCCGGTCACTGTCCGGGGCGGAGCAGCGAGAACTCGGGGCCATCCGGCGCACGCTCGGTGGCCTCGACGCGATCAACGACCGGCTGGTCGACGCTCCGCGCGGGGCGGAAGGGTCCGAGCAGCGCGGGTATCTGCTCGGGATCGACACCGACCGCGACGGCCTGGCCGTCCTGGCGGTCGGCAACCCGGACGCGGCGGACAACGTGCTGACCTACCTGCCGGGTACCGGGACCGACCTGTCCACGGTGGCCGGTGACGTGGCGCGGGTCGACCGGATGGCGTTCGACGCCAACAAGCTGGACCCGACGAGGCGCACGGCGGCGATCCTGTGGCTCGGCTACGACGCGCCGGACAACCTGGTCGCGGCGACGAGCGGCGGGTACGCGTCGGGGGCCGAGGAGGATCTGAGCCGGTTCCAGTCCGGGTTGCGGGTCACCCATGACGGGGTCCCGTCGCACGCCTCGATCATCGGGCACAGCTACGGCTCCACCGCTGTCGGGTTCGCGGCCAGGGAGCACCCCGGGCTCGCCGACGACCTGATCTTCGTGGGCAGTCCCGGGGTCGGGGTGGATCACGCCGGGGACCTCGGGGTCGCCAGCGGGCACGTCTGGTCGTCGACGGCGCGGAACGACCCGATCCAGTATGCGGCGAATCCGGTCACTCCCCAGCCGGACCTGGTGTTCGGCACCAACCCCAGTACCGGGAGATTCGGGGGTCAGGTCTTCACCAGCGCCCCCGGCGACCCGATCGTGACGACGGGGCACGTGTCGATCGACGTCCTCGGCCACCACCTCGGTTCCGTGACCGTGCCGACCGGCTTGAGCGGGCACGCGCACTCGCAATACTGGGACGCGGGCAATCCGGCCCGGGCCAACATCGCCGACATCGTGACCGGACACTACGCCGAGGTCGCCACGGAAGGACCACGATGAACGAGGAACAGGCCGCCGAGCGGATCGAGTGCTACATCGAGGAGGCCGTGCGGCAGGTGAGCCCCCGGCCGACGATGCGCCGGGCGCTGTTCACCTCCGTGCCGTGCGACGGGCTCGTCAGGGCCGCGCCCGGCGAGGTCGGGGTGAGCGTCGAGCACAACCACGCCCTGGTGGAGGTGCCCAGGGCGGGCCACGCCGCCGTCCTCGACACCCTCTTCGGGTACTGGGCGGGGCTGGACTACACGGTGCTCCGTGACCACCGGTCGGCCGGGGCGCCCGGCGTGGTGGTCGAGACGCCGGACGGTTTCGTGCTGAAGGTGGACGCCGGGTACAGCGGCGACGGGTTGTACCTCAGCGGATCGTCGCCGTGCGTGAACGTCGTCTGACGGTTTCAGCTCCGCGTCCGGCACGTCCCGGCCACGACATCGACGCCGAATGATCTAGTTCGGACGGTGGAAAATGTCCGGGGGAACGTCGCTCGGCGGGCCCGGCGGGATCACCCGGCGACGGCGGCGCAGCACCAGGACGACCAGCGCCCCCCACGCGACGAGCACCACGACGATCGCGACCAGGACCACAGTGGTCCACGGCCCGGCCGGAGCCCCGCCGGGCGAGGCTGAGGGCGCGGCGCTGAACACAGGCACGGTCGGAGTACCGTCCGCTGGACCCCTGCGGAGGGCCGCGAGCAGGTCGAGCCCGCCGAAACCGTACTGGGCGGCGCGGCCCGGCGCGCCCCTGTCCACCGCCGTCGCCGTGAGCAACGCGACCGTGTCCCTCGCCGACAGCCGTGGAAACCGGGCCCTGAGCACCGCCACCGCCCCCGCCACCACGCCGGTCGCGAGGCTCGTGCCGGAGGTGCGCCGGTAGCCGCCGGTCGAACTCGCGACGTACAGGTCCGCACCGGGGGCCGCGAGCACGACGCCGGCACCGGTGACCGAGATCGGGTCGACGGTACCGTCGCGCCCGGTGGCCGTCACGGCGACGACACCCGGGTACTTCGCCGGGTAGTTGATGCCGCCGATGCCCTCGGTGCCGGGGTCGCCGACGTTGCCGGTGCCGGCGACGATGACGACATCGGCGGCCTGGGCCCGCTGAACGGCCCCCTCAAGCTCCCCGAACGCCACTCCGCCGAACGCCAGCGTGATCACCTTGGCCCCGTGTTGGACCGCGTAGTCGATCGCCGCCGGGATGCGGGTGCTCGGCATGCCCCGGTCGAGTGCCGAGGTGCTCCGCCCGATCGGCAGGATCCGGGCATCCGGCGCGACGCCGAGGATGCCGTCGGAACCGCCATGGCCGTGGCCGGCGATCAGGGACGCGACGCCCGTGCCGTGGTCGCCGCCGTCCGTCCATCCGATGCCGGCCAGGTCGGCGTCAGCTCCCTGGAGGACTGTGCCGGTCAGATCCTGGTGGGCGCCGTTGACCCCGCTGTCGATGACCGCGACCGTGATCCCGGAACCCCGACCGATGGCGTGCACGTCGGCGAGGTGCAGCGTGGAGACGTACCACTGCGCGTCGCGGACCGGGTCGGACCAGGCGACGTTGGGCACGGCGGCGGCGACGAGGACAGCGACGAGCAGGGCCGCTACCCGGCCCTGTGAACTCCGTCCGCGACTTCTGCGGACGACTCGTTCGCCGCGAACAGGCCCAGATGGCGGAGGGCCTGGAGTCGGGGACTCACCGCGAGCATGGGCTGAAGGCGGGCGGCAGGGAGCGTTGGACCCGCCGCGAACACGCGGAGCACGCCGGAAGCCGGAGGTCACGGAGACGGCGCTCCGGGCGGTCCTCCGACGGTCGGACCAGGGTCGGTCGACCCAGGGGACGCCACGGGAGCGCCGATCGTCGGGAACGGGAGGACGGGAGAAGCGGCGGAAAGTTCGGAGTCAGGCGCGCCCATCGCCCCGCCAGAGGTCACCGGACGCACCGAACCGGATGTGCCGAACACCGGGCCTGGGCCCGCAGCAGGCCCGGGGCCGGGCGCGCCGATGACGGGGCTCACGCCAGCAGGACGCTCGGCCGGTGGCACCGGCCCGGTCGGCCCCGGCTCGACCGGATGTTCGACCGGTGGGACCGGTCGGGTCGGCCCGGGCTCGACCGGACGCGGATCGCCTGGCCCGGCGATTACCGCAGGCGCGGTCCGCCGATCCCGGAAATCGTCCTCGTAGACGCCGCTGTACCGGTATTCAGCGCGGTCCGCGACGCCCCCGTGACGCGCCCCGGTCCGAGAGCCTCCAGAGCTGTCATCCGCAGGTTGGCCGATCACCCCGCCACGGTTCGGTCGGGCGCTGAGGCCGCGTCCAGGGGGTTCGACCGGTCGGGCCGGAGCCGGTGGCCGGCTGGTCTCGCCGAGCATCGAGGGCACAGTGCCCGGCGGGCGGGAACGCAGCGGCGGCCGGGTTGTGGTGGTCTCGGTAGTCGCGCCGCCGACGACGGGCGAGACGCTGCGCCTGGTCGGGAGGTTGTCCAGAAGGCCAAGCCGCTTCGGCCCGGCCGAAGCCGACCCGCCGGGGTTGGTCGGTAGCCCATTGATCGGCGGCGTGCCGGGGAGCGCCGGCAGCCCGCTCGGACCGGGCGGGGTCGGGCCTCCAGGCAGAGGCGGGCCGGGGGTCACCGCTGTGGGGGTGACGGGAGCGCCGCCCTGGATGACCGGACCGCCAGCGGAACCCGCGACGACCGGGCCGCCGGGCGCGGGGCCGGCCGGCTGGGTGGGCCATGGCTGCGTGACCGGACCGGCGATGACCCCGGAGTGGCTGGGCACCGGCGTCACGAGCGGCGCGATCGGGCTCAGCGGCTGCCAACCGGTGTCCGTGCCCGGGTCGTTCGGATCGAACTCGCCGGGAGCCGGGGGGATGTACTCCGGCGGGAGTTGCATCCGCATGTACGTGTCGAAGCTGGCCCGGTCGAACTCCTCCAACGCCGTCCGCGCGTGCGCGTCGTCCTGGGGTGCCCGGGCGTCATACCAGGGATTGATGGTGTTGATCAGTTCCTTGTCCTCGGCCTTGTGGACCTCGTGCAGCTTCGCGATCCTCTCGAGCTGCTGCTGGGTGGTCGTGATGTGCCCGGCGAGGTCGGTCAGGGCGTTGGAGTTCGTCATGGTGACCTGTGCGGAGGCGTCCAGCGCGGCCCGGAGGTCGTCGATATGGGAGAGGAAGGCCGCTGCGGCGACGTTGGTGGCCGGGTCCCAGTGCGCGGCGAGGCGGTCGGTGTAGACCTTGAGGTTGGCCCGGTGCTGGTCGAGGATCTGGGTGAGCCGAAACCACGCGACGGAGTGCGCGGCGTTGGGCTGGGCGTGCTCGTACGACATGATCCGCTGGATGTCGTCGACGTCGAGGTTGTCGTATCGGCCCACGGTCAGGACACCGCTCCGGGGCCGGGTGGCGACACGGGGCTGGGAGACACCGGGGCGGGGCCCGGCGGGGGCAGCGCGGTGTCGATGTCGCGCCGGACCTGGTCCTGCAGTTCGGCGGAGAACACGTCACCACCCTGGTAGCGCCGGGCGACCAGGTCCGCGGCTGCGGCCATGGCCGCGGTGCCCCGGTGGAAGTTGGCCATCGACTGGTCGATCTTCGTCAGGCACCGCTCGTAGTAGGCGCGGACCTTGAGCAGGTCGCGGATGTAGCAGGAGTTGCCCATCTGTGCGCCCTGCTCGAAGTACGGCCGGATATCGGTGTTCCACGCCTGCTTGAAGTTCTCTTCGAGGTCGCGCCGGACCACCTCGGCGAAGTCGTGCAGGGAGGTGATGTCGACGTCGATGGCCTGGTAGCTGCCGATCCAGTCGGGGCTCTCGTTGGGAATCATCGCGCGCCTCCTCCCGCCGTCCTTCGAGGTTAGTGGATCCGGTCAACCCGCGCCGGGAGCACTATGCCCTGAACATGTCGAAAGCCGAGTATGCCAAGATCACCCGCTAGGAACGCTTCGGGTGCCACCTGGACGACCTCCCCGGACGGGTTGTAGAACGTCAGCTCAGGGCCGATCAGGAGCACGTAGTGCCGGGGATATCCGTCGCCGATCAGCACCGGGACCGGGTGGCCGGCGCTGACGGCCGCCACGGCGTCGCGGAGGGCCGCCCGGATGCTGGCCGGGTCGGTGTCGTCGACGAGCCGCCAGTCGTACGCCCTGCCCAGCGCCCCGGCCACGCCCCACGGCGACGTGCCGAGCCGTCGCGGCCAGAGCCGGTTGGTCGCGTCGTGGATCCGACGCTCCTCTTCGGCCAGCCGGTCGGCGAAGGGGGCGTCGCCGGCGGTGAGCGACAGCGCGTACACCGGGTCGAGGAGGGCTCGGGTCATCAGGATCGAGACGGAACCGCAGGTCGTGGGGGTGGACTGCGCGATCGGCACCGTCCCGGGCACGGCCGGGTCGACGAGCCGGAGGTGGCCGTCGAGCCAGTAGGCCGACTGGCCGCGGATCCGGTCGGCGAAGGCCGTGATCTCCTCGGTGGTCCGGCCGGCGGCCGCGGCGAGCAGCAGATAGTGGCGCTCCTCGTCGCTGTCCGCGCCGGCGAGGAGCGGCTCGATCGCCGACCGGACCGGGGACAGGTCGGCCAGGGCCAGCCACGGGGTGATCCTGGTGGCGATCGCAGCCCGACGGAAGAAGGCGCGCAGCACCCAGGACCGGCGCAACAGTGTCGTCAGCTGCGACATCTCAACTCGCCTCCGAGAGTTGGACCAGTTGGGTGCCACCCCGCCGGGTGACGAGCAACCCCCGGCCGGGCGGCAGCGGGCCGGGCCGGACGTTGCCGAGCAGCACCCCCTCGTCCCGGTTCCCCGACAGCACGATCCCGGGGGACGCCAGCTCGCGGAGCCGCTGGATGACCGGGTCGTACAGCGCGCGGCTCGCGCCGCCGACCTGGCGGGTGAGGATCAGGTGCAGCCCCACGTCGCGGGCCTGGGGCAGGTAGTCCACGAGCGGGGCGAGGGCGCCGGGGCCGACCAGGTCGTAGTCGTCGACGAGGACGAAGCACTCCGGGCCGGTCCACCAGCTGCGGTCGCGGAGCTGGGCGGCGGTCACGTCGGTGCCGGGGAGCCGCTTGGCCATGTACCCGGCGACCGAGGAGGTGTATTCCAGGGCGGTGGTCGCGTTCGTCCCGTACCCGATGAGGTGGTCGGTCGTGATCGCGCCCAGCAGCGACCGGCGGTAGTCGACGAGGATGATCCGGGCCTGCTCAGGGGTGTAGCGTTCCACGATGGACCGGGCCACCGACCGCAGGAACGTGGACTTGCCGCTCTCGGAGTCCCCGAACAGGTACAGGTGCGGCTCGGACCCGAAGTCGATGGTCACCGGCCGCAGGTCCGCCTCGGCGATGCCGATCGGCAGCCGCAGCCCGTCGGCCTGGCCGGACAGGAACGGCACTGAGGACGGCAGCAGTCGGACGGGCGGCGCTGCCGGCCCCCGCCAGCCGGCCCGCACGGCCCCGACCAGCGCCTGGCAGCCGGTGGCCAGGTCGGACGCGTCCTGCCGGCCGTCGAGCCGGGGCAGGGCGCCGAGAAAGTGCAGGCCGGCGGGGGTGATGCCCCGGCCGGGGGCCTTGACGGGCACGTTCGCGGCCAGCCGACGGTTGAGGTACGAGTCGGTCGGGTCGCCGAGCCGCAACTCCAGCCGGGTGCCGAGCAGGTCGCGGATCGCCGGCCGCAGGTCCATCCACCGGCTGGCGCTGAGCACGACGTGCACGCCGTAGGACAGGCCGCGGGTCGCGATGTCGGTGATCGTGGCCTCGAGGTCCTCGAATTCGCCGCGGACCGTGCCCCAGCCGTCCACGACGAGGAACACGTCGGCCCCGCCGGTCCGCCGGAACGCCGCCACCGAGTCCAGCCCGCGCTCGGCGAAGGTCCGCTCGCGGTCCGTCAGCGTCGTGTACACCTCGGCGACGGTCCGCCGCACCACGTCCACCTCGCGCCGGCCGGCGACGACCCCCACGTGCGGCAGGTCCCGCAGTGCGGCCAGCGCGCCGCCGCCGAAGTCGAGGCAGTAGAACTGGGCCTCCGTCGGGGTGTGGCTGAGCGCGGTCGCGGCGATCAGGGTGCGCAGCATCGTGGACTTGCCCGACTGCGGGCCGCCGATCACGGCCACGTGCCCGGTCAGGTCGGCGCGGAGCAGGTCCCGGCGCTGCTCGTAGGGCTTGTCGACCACGCCGATCGGCACCTGGAGCGCGCCGCGCGGCTCCGGGCCGGTCACGGTCAGGCCGCGCTCCGGGTCGCCGGTGAGCGGGGCGAGCAGCTGGTCGAGGGTCGGCGGTTCCTGGAGCGGCGGCAGCCACACCTGGTGCGCGGGCGCGCCCCGGCCCTCCATCTTGCGGACCAGGATGTCCAGCAGGCTGTCGCCGACGGCCGGCTCCTCGACCGGGGCCAGCGCGACGACGCCCGGGGCGATGAACCGGCTGGTGTAGTCGAGGACCTGGGACCCGGCCCGGACGAGCCCCGGGCCCTGGGCGCGGCGGTGCACGCCCGACACGTACGCCGCCTTGAGCCTGACCAGCGGCTCCGTCCCGTTGCGCAGGTATCCGTGGCCGGGCTGGCGGGGCAGCTCGAACGCCGCGGCGTCCCCGATCGCCACCCGGGACTCGGTGGCGGAGAAGGTGCGCAGCCCGATCCGGTACGAAAGGTGGGTGTCCAGGCCGCGCAGCTTGCCCTCCTCGAGGCGCTGCGAGGCCAGCAGGAGGTGCACGCCCAGCGAACGCCCGACCCGGCCGATCTGGATGAACATCTCGATGAAGTCGGGCTTGGCGGTCAGCAGCTCCGCGAACTCGTCGCAGATGATCAGGAGGCTGGGCAGCGGCGCGAACGGCGCACCGGCGGCGCGGGCCTTCTCGTAGTCGCGCTGCGACGCGTAGTTGCCGGCGTCGCGGAGCAGCTCCTGGCGGCGGACCAGCTCGCCGTTGAGCGCGTCGGTCATCCGGTCGACGAGCGCCATCTCGTCCGCCAGGTTCGTGATGACGGCGCTGGTGTGCGGAAGCTTGTCCATGCTCGCGAACGTCGCGCCGCCCTTGAAGTCGACGAGGACGAAGTTCAGCGTCTCGGACGGGTGGTTGATCGCCAGGGCGAGGACCAGGGTGCGCAGCAGCTCGGACTTGCCTGAGCCCGTCGCGCCGATCAGCAGGCCGTGCGGGCCCATGCCGTCCTGGGCGGACTCCTTGAGGTCCAGCTCGACCGGCTGCCCCTCGGGCCCGACGCCGATCGGCACCCGGAGCCGGTCGCGGTTGGGCCGGGGACCCCACGTGAACGCCGGGTCGAACTCATACGGATCGCCGAGCTCCAGCAGCTCCGCGAGCCCCAGCTCGGCGGCCAGCGGCTGGTCGTCGCCCCCGGCGAGCAGGGACAGCCGCAGCGGGGACAGCTGCCGGCACAGGGCCTCGTGCTCCAGCTCGCCGAGCGCGTCGGGCCGCCCGATCCAGGAGCTCTCCTCCATCGTGGTGCTGACCAGCTTCTCCGTCGTCACGTCGAACACGATCGAGCCCCGGTCGAGGGAACGCGGTGGCCGGCTGGACAGGTCCACGATCGTGACCCCGGCGACGCCGCCGTCGGTCATCAGGTGGTCGGAGCCGGCGAGGTCGCCGCCGTCGATGACCACGACCAGATGCGGGCCTTCGGTGCCGCCGCCGCCGCCCGGGGCGAACCGGGGGCGGCTGGAGATCACGTCGTCGAGCAGCGACTCCAGGGCCGTGATGCCGGGCGCGATGAGCCGGAGCTGACCGAGGGCGTCGCAACGGTGCGGGTGCAGCGCGTGCGGCAGCCACTTGAGGTGTTCCCACTCGGGGCGGCGGTCGTTGGCGGCGCACACCGCGATCCGGATGTCCTCCGGAGCGTGCAGGGTCGCGATCTGGGCGAGCATGGCCCGGACCCAGTCCATGCTGGCGGCGCGCTCGCCCCGCACGTACAACGTGGCGAAGCTGCGCAGGGACAGCGCGACCGGAAGATCCGGAATGATATGGTACGTACTGATGAACCGGCGCAGGGCCAGCGCCGTCATCGGCTCCAGATCCTCCAGCGCCTTCGACGGGCCCGTACGCAGCGGGGTGGCCAGCTCCTGCGGGCCGAGTCCCATCCGGACCGTCAGGTAGTCGCCGTCGGCGGGGCGGCGCTCCCAGAGCCGGTGGCTGGCGGCCGTGGACCACAGCGACGCCGGCTCGGGGTGCCGGTGGTGCATGGCGGTGCGCTGGGCCTCGATGTTCGCGCGGACCTTGCGCCGCACCTTGCCCAGGTAGCGCATGTAGTCGCGGCGCTGGGCCATCAGCTCGGCCTTCTTCGGCCCTGTCTGGCCGGCGAAGCTCGTCGCGAGCATGCCGACGGAGGACAGCCCGAACAGGCCACCCATGATCCATTGCAGGGTGCCGCCGCCCCGGCCGCCCATGAACATCAGCGCCATGGAACCGCTGCCGGCGAGCATCGGCAGCATCATCAGCAGCTGGGACCAGGCCCGGCCCATGACCTGGGGCAGTTCCGGTGGCGGGTTGAGCACGATGTCACCGGACGGCAGCTCGGGGCCGGGTCTGCGCGGGGGGCGCTTGACGATGACGGTGCTCACTCGACCACCCTAGGGCGCGGATCGACGGATCCGCTCGTCCGGTTTGGGTTCTGGCCCACACTTTCCGCAAACCCGGCCCACACTTTCCGCGACAGCGGCCCACACGGCACCGGCGGGCGTCGCCCTCCCGATCGACGGAGGATCGCCCGGGGATCGACCGGTATGGTCATGGGTCATGAGCACCACTGGCTTGGGCCTGGCGCGGGTCACCATCGCGACCCCCCGCCGCCGGATCGACGTGGCCCTGCCCGACCAGTCCCCTCTGGCCGAGCTGCTGCCCAGGATCCTGGCCCACGCCGGGGAGGCGATCGCCGACGACGGGGAGGCGCACGGCGGCTGGATTCTCCGCAGGTCCGACGGCACCCCGCTGACGGCCGGACGGACCCTGACCGCCAACGGCGTCCGCGACGGCGAGATCCTGCACCTGCTCCCGCGCCGCGCGGCCTGGCCGGAACTCGACTACGACGACGTCATCGACGCCATCGCGACGGGTGCGAAGGCCCACGGCCCGGCGTGGTCGGGCGCCGCGACCCGCCGCGCCGGCCTGGCGGCGGCCGGTATCGCCGTGGCCCTGGCCTGGCTGTCGATCCTGGCCTCCGGTCTGGCCGCCCCCGACGCGGCCCACGCCGCAGCCGCCCACGCGGGCCTCGGCTGGCTGACCGCAGGCCTGTTCGCCCTCACCATCGGCGTGGTCCTCGTCCTCACCGGAGCGATCCTGTCCCGGGCGTTGTCCGACGGCCTCGCCGGCGCGGCCATCGCCGCGTACGGCCTCCCGTTCGGCTTCCTCGGCGGATTCCTGGCCCTGGCCGAGAACAGGTCCGTCACCGCCACCGACGTCCTCCTCGGCTCATCGGTCCTCCTGGTCCTGGCCGTGGCCGGCTACGTCGGAGTCGCCGACGCGCCCCGCGTCTTCGCCGCCGGCATCCTGACGGCCATCCTCGGTCTGCTCGGCGCGCTGCTGGGCCTGTGGCTCGGGGCCGCCGGCGCGTGCGCGCTGGTGGCGAGCGTGTTGCTGGCCGCGACGAGCGCGTTCCCGCTGTTGTCGATGTGGTTGGGCAAGCTGCCGGTCCCGGTGGTGCCGGCGAACGCGGCGGCCGTGGACCCGACCGTGCCCCTGCCGCCCCGGGTGACGGTGTTCGCGGCGGTGGCCCGTGCGGACGAGCTGCTCACGGGCCTGTTGCTGGGCGCAGCGGTGGTGGCGACGGCGTGCGCCGGGGTGCTGGTGTTCCGGGGCGGCCTGGCGGGGCCGATCCTGGTGGGCGCCGTGTCCTGTGCCTATCTGTTGCGCGCCAGGCTGTTCCCGGCGGTCCGGCACAGGTCGCCGCTGTTCGGGGCGGGGGTCGCCGGCCTGGCCGTGTTGGGCGTCGGCCTGCTCGTGGCGGCCCCGCCGTGGGCGCGTCTGCTGGTGGTCGCGGTGGCGGCCGTGCTCGTGGCGGGCGTCGCGGCCACCGCGGGTCTGGTCTACGGCCGCCGCCCGCCGTCCCCGTATCTGGGCCGTGCCGCCGACATCCTCGACGTGGCCCTGGTGATCTCCGTCGTGCCGATCGCCTGCCAGGTGCTGGGCCTCTACGCCCTGGTCAGAGGCCTCGCCGGCTAAAGATCAAAATCTTTGGACGGTTACGAGTGGGGCCCGACCCGACAGCGTCGGTCCACGGAGTCCCCTATTCGACAAGGTCCCGCCGCGGCCACGTGACCCCGGTCAACCAGACCAGCTCGGTCGCCCCGCCATGGCAGTGGATCGCGGCGACCACAGCCAGAGAGTCGTACACGCTGACGGCGGCATGTCCGGTGTTCTCGCCCAGCCAGGACAGGGTGACCTTCTCGGTGACCGGGTACCAGGTCCCGAACGCCACCAGCCCCGTCCCCGACACCCCGGACACGTCGATGTGCCGGTCGAGCGCGAACACCCTGGGCAGATCCTCGGCGGTCATCGTGTACTCCCATCCTCGTTCTGGAAGGGGCGGACGGCGGCCATGATCAGGGAAGTTCCGCCGCCCGCCCCGCTCGACCCGGCCCGGCGGATCTGGGGGTCCGCGCCGGGCCGGGGAGTTCGGCCCGCCCAGCTTCGCCCGGCACGACGTACCCGGACAATCCCGAATTTTGAATGTCTACCTTGCAGATTTGCAGCCCAGCGTGCCTATCCGGTCGCGGACGGTCCTCAGCGGACAATGCACTCATGGTCAGCGATGGACGCAGCACTCCGCATCCCCGCAGAGCGCGGCTCGCCCGGCACCTGCGGCTGCTCCGCGAGGACTCCGGCCTGACCATCGAGACCGTCGGCCGTCGCCTGGGCTGGTCGGGCTCGAAACTGAGCCGCATCGAAACCAGCCTGACAGGCGTGACTCCCTCCGACGCGGCGCGCCTGCTGGACCTCTACAAGGTGGTGTCCCCCCGCCGAGACTGGCTGCTGGCCATGGCGCGAAGCGGGGCCGTGCGCAGCATGCTGGGGGCGTATCCGGAGCTGGGCCGAGTCGGCGGCTGTTCTCAACTACGAGTCGAGTGTCGTGCCGGGCATCGTGCAGATTCCGGAATACATCCGAGCCGTCGTGGCATCTCACAGGCCTGACGCCACCGTCGCAGAAACGGAGTGGCTCAGTGCTCGAAGAATCTCCCGCCAGGCGCTGTTGACCGCCACCGATGGGCCCACATTTCACCTCATTATCGACGAAGTGGTGTTGCGCCGACCGGTCGGCGGAGATCGGATCATGCGTGCACAACTTCGTCGGATGGTGGAGTTGGCCGAGTTGCCGAGCATCACCTTGCAGGTGTTTCCCATTGACGCAGTCACGCCTCCATCGCCGGGTGGGGCATTCTCGGTGCTGCGATTCAAGGATGATCTCGATGTCGGTGTGGTTGCGGTCCCAAATCACCTCAGTTCCGTGTATTTCGATGAGCCCTGTGACGTTGAGGCTTATGTCGAGATGTTTGGCCGGCTGGCTCAACACGCGCTCGATCCGGACGACTCAGTTAAACTCGTCGCTCGACTGGGCAACGCCTGAGGATTCCGCAGGTCGACGCGGATGGGGAGGTGCGAGATGGACATGACGGCCGCGCATTTCATCAAAGCCGCGCGCAGTGATGGCAACCCCGACAACTGTGTCGAGTGCACCTTCGATCATGTTTCCGCTGGTGTCGTCGGTGTCCGGGACAGCAAGGACCCCCTCGGCCCGGTGCTCGTCTTCCCGGTCGCCGACTGGCACGCGTTCCTCGCCGCCCAGCTCTAGACTCCGCGCCGGGGCCCAACCAGTGGATGGCCTACGACGTGCGCGCCGGCGGCACCCGGTTCGAGATCCCGGTCTTCGTCCTCCAGGGCGAGCACGACGTGCTGACCCTGCGCGCCCTGGCGGAGGAGTACTTCGCCGAGGTCGACGCCCCGGTCAAGGAGCTGGCGCTGATCCGCGACGCCGGGCACTTCGCGGCGTTCAGCCAGCCGGGGCAGTTCCTCGCCGAGCTGCTCGACCGGGTCCGGCCCCTCGCCGTCGCGGCCGACGCGCGCTGAACAAGGCGGATGAGCGCTGGAACCCGGGTCGGTGACCACCGTAACCGGAAAAAGGGGTTTCAGATCTTGACAGTCACCTTCGTGCCGCTGCGCGGCAGCGCTCCGCGCGGAGCCGCCACCTCAGAAGCGGAGCCGCCACCTCAGAACCTGTTCGGGGCCCCGATCACCTGCTGCTCGATCGCCGTCGTCCCCAGCAACGCCCAGCGCACCGACCCCTGACTGACGACCGTGAGCATGTCCGCCCGGATCCGGTGCAGCCAGTCCTGGACCTCGGACAGCCCGAGCGCCGACGACGCCAGCGCCGCCTCGATCTCGCTCAACGGCTGGAGGAGGACGAGATGCGCCCGGACCAGGGTGTCGACGTCCCACGCCGTCAGCTCCTCGCGGATCGCGAGAGTCGTCCGCCAGTTGGCCGCCGCCGACTCCGACAGCTCGCCCACGCCGGCCCCGACATCGAGGATCAGGAGCTGGGGACGGGTGGCGCTGGCGGCGGGCAGCGGGCTGCCGGGGGCGGCGTAGACGACGGCGTCGCCGGGCGCGCCCACCCCGTGGGTGAACGGCTGCCACGCGGCGGGCCGGGCGCTCTGGATGACGACCTGCGCACCGAGCGCCAGGACCCGGAAGGCGATCAGCTGGGCGCAACGCAGGCCGCCGACGAGGACGCCCCTGGTCGGCTCCGGCCGGAAGACGCGGGCGATGACCGGCTGGCGGTGCCGGTTGGTGCCGAGCATCAGGCCGGCGCCGCCGCCGTGCAGTTCGAGGGCGTCGAGGGAGGTGGCGCTGGCCAGCTGGGGGTCGAGCGAGCTGATCAGGGTCACTGCAGGAACCCTCCGAGCGGGAGGGTGGCGGCCAGCCCGGCGGCCTGTTCGCCGCCGAGCCGCTCGACGGTGGCACCGATGGCGCCCATGTTGGCGGCGAGCGCGGCCGAGGCGGTGTCGAGCAGGGCGAGGTCCGGGGCCGCGAGGCGCACGCCCAGCTCGACGGCGATCAGCTCGGCCTCGGAGCCCGGCGGCAGGTCGGCGGGGCGGACGTCGACCCGGCGGGCCGCCAGGGACACCGTGGTCGCGAGGCAGGGGGAGGCGAGGGCGACGCTGAGCAGGCGGCTGCCGCCGTCGGTCCCCGGATCGGCCCAGCGGCGCAGCTTCACCGTCACCTGGGGGATGTCGCCACTCCACCAGGCATTCCAGGTCTCCTGTCCGATCGGCCCGGGGCTGGCGGCACCGACGCTGGCCACCCCGACGGAGCCGACAGTCGCCGAGCCGCGCACCGGCGCGTTCGTCGCCGGCAGGTGCGCCAGGCTCCCCACGGCGGTCAGCACCTCGTCGCGGTCGAGCGCGCGGGCCAGCACGTCGTCCTGGCGGAGCCGGTGGACCAGCCGGCGGGCGGCGCTGCCGAGGGCCTGGCGCAGGTCGGCGTCGGAGTGCGTCGCGCCGTCGCGGCCGAGCCGGATCGCCAGCCACGCCCGCCGGACAGCGGGGATCCGCCCCTCGGTCAGCTGCCGGTACGAACTGGCCACCACCCCGCTGCCCACCGTCAACGCCGGCGCGGGCACGGCCTGGATCAGCAGTTGGAGGGTGAGCGGCGGCGCGTTCGGATCGGCGGGCGGGAGCAGCGCGGCGGGGGACGGCAGCGTGACCGGGCTCTCGGCGATGAGGCCGGTGTCGATCGGGCCGAGCTCCAGCAGCGCCGTGACCCCGGCGAGGTGCTCGACGACGCCGACGCCGGCCCCGTCGACGTCGACGCTGGTGACCAGGGTGGACGGGGACAGGTGCTCGAGCAGGGCCGCGCGCGGGTCCACGTACGGGGCCGGCTGGGCGACGCGGTCGCGCAGCACGTAGCGCAGCCAGGTGCCGAGCCAGCGGTAGAGCCAGCGGCGCTCGATCCGGACGGCCGTGAGCCCCAGGGTCACGGCGGCCAGGACGCCGGCGACGACGAGCACGAGGAGGTTTCCGGCCGCGAGCGCCGCGAGCACCCCGGCGGCGGCGAGCTGCCAGACGAGCAGGTGCACGGCGGGGACGCCGAGGATCATGCCGGGCCGGCGGGGCGGGCGGGGCGCGACGGCCGCGGCGTCGGACGGCCGGGGGCCACCATGGACAGTGGGCACGCCGTAGATGCCGCCGGTGCTCGTCGGATAGCCGGGCGGCGCTGACACGGACGTCACTGCGGCCTCCCGTCGTGTTTGCCCCATGCTATTCGAGGCGCGCCAACTGCCGATAGCCTGACGGGATGTCTGAGAGGCGCGACCAGTTGCAGTCGTACCAGTTTGTCCTGCAACGAGTCGTGTCTGCCATGGTGATGCGGGAGACTGATCCCGTTCGGTCCCCGTTTCGGCGGGCCGCCGGGGCGATGCTGGCGAGCCTGATGGTGGCCGCCATCGCCCTGGCCGGGATCGGCCTGTTCGGACTGGTGTCGCCGGGCGGCAAGACCAGTTGGCGGACCGAGGGCGCGATCGTGATCGAGCGCGAGACCGGCGCCCGCTACGTCTACCTCGCCGGCCTGCTGCACCCCGTCGCCAACTACGCGTCAGCGCTGCTGCTGGCCAGGTCCGCGGACGCCAGGCCGGTGCCGGTGGCCGCGGCGTCGATCAGCGGCGTGCCGCGCGGCAAGCCCCTCGGCATCCCCGGCGCCCCCGACACGCTGCCCAGACTCCTGCCCGGGGCCTGGACGCTGTGCTCCCGACCGGCCAAGGAACCACAGTCCATCGTGTACGTCGGAGCAGGGCCCCCGCCCGGCCACCCCCTCGGCGACAACGCGATCGTCGTGCGCGGCTACCTGATCTGGCACGGCCACCGCTACGCCGTCCGCGACCCCCGGCTCGTCCTGCCGGCCCTCGGCTTCAACGACGCCCCGGTCGAGGCGGCCCCGGCCTGGCTGAACGCCCTGCCGGCCGGCCAGGACCTGGCGCGGATCACCATCCCTGGCCGGGGCGGACCGTCGAAGGCCGGCAACCTGCGCACCGGGCAGGTCGCGGTGGTGGAGACCCAGGGCGGCGGCCGGCAGTACCACGTGGCGGTCGCCGACGGGCTCGCCGCGGTCACCCAGGTGCAGGCCGACCTCCTGCTCGGCGACCCGGAGACCCCGTTCGCGTCCGCCGGAGCCGTGCGGATCGCGCCGGCCGACTACGCCGTCACGCCCCGGGCCGCGCCGCTCACCCCGGAACCCGGCCCGGCCGCGCTCCCGGTGGAGACGCCGAAGTCGGTCCGCCCGGCGGCCGACGGTGCCCTGTGCGCGGCCTTCAAGGACGCTTCGGGGGTACCGGAGCTCAGCCTGGACGTGCCGGTGACCCGCAGCGACGACGCGCCGGATACCGGCGGGCGGTCCAAGGACGGCACTGTCCTCGCCGACCGGATCGTCGTCGAACCCGGCCGGGGCGCGCTCGTCGCCGCCCTGTCCGCGCCCGGCGCCCCACCCGGCGGCCTGTCCCTGGTCACCGACCTGGGCGTGCGGTACGCCATCCCGAACGCCGACGTCCAGGCGATGTTGGGCTATGGCTCGGCCACCCCGGTGCGGCTCCCCGCCGGCCTGGTCGCGCTCCTGCCGGCCGGCCGCGCGCTGGACCCGGACGCCGCGCTGGTCCCGGTCGTGGGCACTGACTGATTTTCGGCTTGTTGGAACATGTTCGCGCGTCTTGACAGGGGTCGCTAAGTTCGTCGATGTATCAGTCCCGGTGAGGGGAGTGTCATGGCGAAGACCGAGGCCGAGCTCCAGACCATGGAGAGGACAGCCCGCGAGTTCGAGTCCGTCAACGGCGAGCTGCAACAGATGCTCACCCGTTTGATGGACGAGCTCGAGCCGCTCAGGCAGAAGTGGCAGGGGGCGGGCGGTCACTCGTTCGAGCAGGTCAAGCGCGCGTTCCACGACGACCAGGTCGCCATCAACGCCGCGCTGCGGGAGACGGCCGCTGCGATCCGCACCTCCGGGCACAGCTACGCCACGACCGACCAGGGCGCGGCGGCGGACCTCAGCCGCGTGTCCCCCGCCAAGCACCTTCCGCTGTAGAGGAGTAGGGCAGTGACGGACAACCATCTGGTCGTCGACTTCGCGGCGTTGCAGGCCGGCAGCGCCGACATCGCCGCGGCCGTCGCCAAGCTCAGCGCGAGCCTGGAGCTGCTCGACCAGCACGCGGCCCCGCTCGTCGCGTCGTGGGACGGCGACGCCCGGCAGGCCTATGCGGCCCGGCAGCAGAAGTGGTCCACGGCGGCCGACGACATCCGGACGATGCTGACGGCGATCAAGTCGGCGGTGGACACCTCGGTGGGGGAGTATCTGCGCACGGAGAAGGCCAACACCGGCCTGTTCTCCTGACACCGCGCCCGGGCCGGGTTTCGGGTCACGAGCGGCCCGGGCGCCAGCCGCGGCGGCGTGCGCGGGGCAGCACGGCGGCGACCGCCGCCAGGGTCGCGGCGGCCACCACCCCGCCGGCGGCCAGTGCCACGCCGACGTCCTGCCGGCGGTCCCGCCCGGGCGGGTCGGGCGGGTAGGACACCGGGGGCACGGCCGCGTCGGCGCGAGGGGTGCCGACGCCGGTCAGGTCCGTGACCGCGCGGTAGGGGGACACGACGCCGTAGCCGTAGGCGTCGCTGTGCCGGCCGCCCGGCGCGGGGTCCGCCGTGGCGATCAGCCGCTGGGCGACCTGGGCCGCGCTCAGCCCGGGGTGGTACTGCCGGACGAGCGCCGCGGCCCCCGCCACGAACGGCGTCGCGAAGCTGGTCCCGTTCACCGTGGCCTGACCCGAGCCCCGCGCCGCCACGGTCACGGCGACCCCCGGCGCGACCAGGTCGACGTAGGGGCCGGTCTGCGAGTCCGGGTAGCGCCGGCCCTCGCTGTCGACGGCGCCGACCCCGAGCACCCCGTCGTACGCCGCCGGGTAGGGCACCGGCTTGCCGCTGGTCTCCCGGTTGCCCACGGCGGCCACGAGCAGCACGTCCTTGGCCGCGGCGTACTCCACGGCCGCCCGCAGCCCGGGACTGTCGTCGGTGGTCAGCGACAGGTTGATGACCCTCGCGCCACTGTCGGCCGCGTACCGGATGGCGGAGACGAGCCCGGCGGCGCTGGACCTGCCCTGGGTCTCCCCGTCGACCAGCTCCTGCTCGCTGACCCGCAGCGGCAGCACCCGCGCGCCGGGCGCGATCCCCCGGAACCCGGTGCGCGGGTCCGCCTGGGCGGCGATGACGCTGGCCACCCCGGTGCCGTGTCCGACGCAGTCGTCGGCGGCGTTCGGCCCGCCGTACAGGTAGTCGCGGCCCGGGTCGACCCGCCCGGCGAGTTGCGGGGCGGTGGAGTCCACACCCGAGTCGATGACCGCGACCGTGATCCCGGCCCCAGTGGCCAGTGGCCAGACCCGCTCGGGGGCGAGTGACCGCTGCGCCCACGGGACCTCGGCAAGGCTTTGCCCGGGTTGAGCGCATTGCTGCCCCGGAGCGGCGAACGCCGGCCCTGGTAGGAGCGATATTGCGAGCAGTAGCCCGGAAAGGACGAGATCGGCCGATACTCGCCGGGCCGAAAATCGCATGTGATGAGAGTAGCGGCGGGACGGTAAGTTGGTGGTGTGGTGACGCCGGCGAACGATCTCGAGGCCGCGCTGCTCGACGCCGCCGGAGGAGCCAGCACCGATGGCTTCCTGTCCGCGTTGCTGCTGGCCCGGGTGCTTCTGCCTGCCCCGAGCGGGCTCAGGTTCGACGTGCGTCCCACCGACCCCGACTTCCCCTGGGCTCCCGCGTTGGTCGAGGGCGTCCCGCAGCAGGCGGTCTACACGTCCGAGGAGCGGCTGGGCGACCGGCCGGCCGCGCGGGTCAAGTTCGCCCGGCTGATCGGCGCGTGGCCGAGCCCCGCCTGGTCCCTGGCGCTGAATCCCGGCACCCCCTACAGCGCGACCCTCCCGGGGGAGCAGGTCGTGCAGCTCGCAGGCTGGGCCGCCGAGGTCGGGCTGACCGGCGAGGGCGAGACCGGCGTGATGCCGGTGCCCGTGCCGCCGGAGCCGCGCCCCACGGTGCTGTGCAAGCCGCTGACCCCCCGCGAGGTCACCTTCTACCTGGAGCGGGGCTACGACCGGGTCGCCGGGTTCGTCTACCGCGCGCCGGACATCGCCCACCTGGGCAGCCTCGGGGCCCTGGAGGGCGCGCTGGGCCGGTCGTTCTCGGAGTTCCTGCTGACCTGGGCCGCCCACCGCGAGGATCTGTACCGGATTCCGTACGGCGGGCGGGACGAGCTGGCGATGGCGGCGATCGAGGGCTGGGTGATCGAGCGCGCGCCGTTCCGGGGCAGCGGGTTCGCGCCCGGCGAGACGGGCGACGTGATCCCGGAGTTCAAGGTGGACAGTGTCCGGCTGCCGCACGGGGCGACGATCACCCGGATCGGCGGCGAGCTGGTGGCGACCTTCGACGCCGATGTGGACGGGTGGCGCAGATGAGCCGCGACGGTTATTTCGCCCGGTATCAGGGCGTCGAGTATCGGGCGAGCCCGGACGGGCCTTCTGTCCGGTTGTACACGCCGGAGCTGCTGGTCGTCGCCGCGTCCGACGTCGAGCTCTACTACATCCGGACAATCTGCTCGTGGCGCGGCCAGCCGTTCATCGTGGTGGGCGAGCACGGCCAGTGGCTGCGGCTGGAGTACACCGGTGGCAGGGCCCCGATCGCGGAGAAGCTCGGTCTCGAGGAGTTCGACTTCGGCGTCTACCAGGGCTGGGCGTCCCGGGCCGAGGTCATCGGCCTGCAGGAGCAAAGGATTTAGGGCGGAGCGCCCGACCCCCGTCTGACCCGGCGTTCCGCCCTACTGGATACAGCTTGCTGTACGGCGCTTGCCGGAAGCTTGCCGTTCGCTTGCCGCCACGATCAGCCTGCCCGTTAGGGTCATGTAATGGAGTTCCGTGTACTGGGCTCGGTCCAGGCCCTGGTGGCCGGCCAGCCCGTTGAGCTGGGACAACGCCTCGAGCGTTGCCTGCTCGGACTCCTGCTGCTCGAGCTGGGCAATCCGGTGTCCACCGATCGGCTGATCGACCTCCTGTGGGACGGCGACGAGCCCGGCCGGCCGCGCAGCGCCCTGCAGGTGCACGTGTCGAGGCTGCGCAAGCGGCTCGCGGAGGCCGACGCGGAACGGTACGGCTTCCGGCTCGTCACCCGCGGTTCAGCCTACGTGCTGGAGGGCGACCCGGCACTCGTCGACGTGCACAGGTTCCGGAGCGAGTACCAGCGGGCGAAGGACACCACCGACCCGGCCACCCGGTCGAAGGTCCTCGGTGCGGCCCTCGCGCTGTGGCGGGGCCCGGCGCTCGGCGAGGAGGCCCCTGAGCGCACCCGGGCCCGGGTCGGCGCCGGGCTGGACGAGCTGCTGCTCGCGGCCACCGACCTGCGGATCGAGGCGGAGCTGGCCCAGGGCCGGCACGCGGAGGTGCTCACCGAGCTGGCGGAGCTGACCGGGCGCTACCCGCTCCGGGAACGGCTCGCCGAGCTGCACGTCCTCGCGCTGTACCGTGCCGGCCGGCGCAGCGACGCCCTCGACGTGTGCCAGCGGATCCGGACGGCGCTCGGCGAGGAACTCGGTCTCGACCCGGGCCCGGAGCTCCAGCGGCTCCAGACGGCCGTGCTCCGGGGCGACCCGTCGCTCGACCTGCCGGCGCCCAGCACGCCGGCCGCGGACACCGGGCCGGCCGAACTGCCGCCGGACATCGTGGACTTCACCGGGCGCGAGGCGCAGCTCGGCCACCTCGACACGCTGCTCGGACACAGCGGGGCCGTGGTGATCAGCACGATCGCCGGCACGGGCGGCGTCGGCAAGACCGCCCTCGCGGTGTACTGGGCCCGCCGCGCCCGCGACCGCTTCCCCGACGGCCAGCTCTACATCAACCTGCACGGCTACTCCCCGACCCCGCCGGTCCGGCCGCTCGACGCGCTGGCCCGGTTCCTGCGGATCCTCGGGGTGCCCGGCGAGCGGATCCCCGTCGACCTGGACGAGGCGACCGGCATGTACCGGACGCTGCTCGCCGACCGCCGGGTGCTCGTCGTCCTCGACAACGCCAGCCACCCGGACCAGGTCCGCCCGCTCCTGCCGTCCAGCCCGGGCAGCCTCGCCCTGATCACGAGCCGGGACCGCCTGTCGGGCCTGATCGCCCGGGACGGCGCGCGCCGCCTCGACCTGGACATCCTGTCCCCGGACGAGGCGTGCGCGCTGCTCGACCGGGTGGTGGGGCGGACCAGGACGGCCGCCGAGCCGGAGGCGGCGGCGGAGCTGGCCCGGCTGTGCGGTTACCTGCCGCTGGCGCTGCGGATCGTCGCGGCGCACCTGGCAGACCACCCGGACCTCACCCTCGCGGAGTACGCCGGGGAGCTCGGCGAGGGCGACCGGCTCACGGCGCTGCAGATCAAGGGGGACGACCAGGCCTCGGTGCGGATCGCGTTCGGGCTGTCCTACGCCCGGCTGCCCGCCGAGACCGCCCGGCTGTTCCGGCTGCTGGGGCTGCTGCCCGTGGACGACTTCTCCGCGGAGGTGGCCGCCGCGGTGCTCGGGGTGCCGGTGGCCGGGGTGCGCGGGCCGCTGAGCAAGCTCGTGTCGGCGCACCTGGTGGACGCGTCGGAGACCGGGCGGTACTCGATGCACGACCTGCTGCGGCTCTACGCCGGCGAACAGGTGGGCGACGAGGCGCCGGCGGCGGTCCGGCGGATGCACGACTGGTATCTGGCCAGCACGTTGGCCGCGGTGGCCGTGCTCAACCCCGTCGGACGCCGGCTCCCCCGGCCGCCCGGCCTCAGCTCGGCGAGCGTGCCGCGGTTCGACGCCGTGACCGATGCCGTGACCTGGCTGGACGCCGAACGGACCGCGCTGTGTGCCGTGGTCGAGGCGGCTCCTGCCGCCGGCTCGCCCGAGGTGTCCTGGCTGCTCGCCGACGCCCTGCGCGACTACTTCTACCGCCGCAGGTTCCCGGTGGACTGGCTGGCCACGGCCACCGCCGCCCTGCGGGCCGCTGACGACGCCGGGGACCCGGCCGGCCAGGCGTCCGCGATGGTCAACCTGGGCATGGCCCGGGCGGCGGTCAACGACTCCGCCGCCGCGGTGGACCTGTTCCTGCGGGCCAGGGACCTGGCGGTGCGGGCCTGGCCGGAGGGCCTGACGACGGTGCTGAACAACCTGGGCATCCTGTACCGGCAGACCGGGCAGCCCGAGCGGGCCGCGGACACCTACACGGAGGCCCTGGAGTACGCGCGGGCCGCCGGCCGACCGGTCTTCACGAGCCTGGCGAACCTGGGGACCGTGTCCATGCAGCTCGGGCGCCTGAAGATCGCGCGCGAGCGGCTCCTGGAGGTGGCCGACTCCCTCGGCGAAAGCCCGACGATGCGCGCTCCGACGCTGCACAACCTGGGCATGGCCGAGCACTTCCTCGGGAATCTGTCCTCGGCGCGGGCCCGGCTGGCCGAGGCGCTGGCGCTGCACCGGGGATTCGGCAACCGGCACGGTGAGGCCGACTCCCTGATCCGGGTGGCGGCGGTGACCGGGGACCTCGGGCTGCTCCCGGAGGCCATCGAACAGGTCCGGGAGGCGCTGACCATCAGCAGGGTCGGCAACGACCACGTTCCGGAGGTGGACGGCCTCGTCGTGCTCGGCAACCTGCTCCTGGCGCAGGGCGACCGGGCGGAGGCCGAGGCGCGGTTCGCGGAGGCCCTGACCCGGGCCGGCGAGTCCAACTACCTGTTCGGCGAGGCGGAGGCGTGCATCGGCCTCGCGCGCGCCGGACGGGACGTCGAGCAGGCGACGGCGCACGCCACCAGGGCGCTGACGATCACCCGCGAGATCGGGTACCGGATGCACGAGGGTCTGGCTCTGACGGCGCTCGCCGACGCGCTGGGCCGGTCCGGTGCCCGGGGCGAGGCCGAGCGGCACCTGAGGGCGGCCCTGGAGATCCAGCGCCAGACCGGTTACCGGCTGGGCGAGGCCGACGCGCTGGCCGTGCTGACCCGGATCACGGGCGACCCGGAACACCTGGCCGCCGCGAACCGGATCCGGGTGGAGGTCGGCGCTACTCCTGTTTCGCCCAGCGGACGATCTCCCCGGTGATCAGCTCGGGGACCTCCATCTGCGGGTAGTGCCCGACGCCGTCGATCAGCCGCCACTCGTACGGCGCGATGACGTAGCGGCCGGAGCCCTGGGCGGTGCGGGGCAGCACGCACGCGTCGTACTCCCCGTGCAGTTGGAGCGTCGGGGTCACGATGGGCTGCTTGAGCAGGCTCACGAACCGGTAGCCGGAGAGGCGGAGCACGCTGCGCATCGCCCACCGGTACGCCTCCAGGGCGCAGAACGCAGCCTGCGGGATCTGCATGGCCGCCCGGCAGACCGCCACGTACTCCTCGAAGTCGGTCGTGCGCACCCATTCCAGCCCGGCCCACCGGTGCAGGTACGACCCGACGAGGGCAGCGTTGTCCCGGGTGATCACGTGCTCGTACCTCGGCCGCTGGAACCGGAGCAGGTCGGTGCTCGCCGCCAACTGGCCCCGGGGGTCCGCCACCAGCGCGCTGCGCATCCGCAGCGGGTGCGCGGCGCCCAGGATCACCAGTCGGCGGATCAGCTTCGGATGGAACGTGGCGGCCGTCCAGGCGAGCATGCCGCCCATGTCGTGCCCGACCAGGGTCGCCGAGCGCTCGCCGAGGGCCCGGATCAGGCCGGCGATGTCCCCGGCGAGGGTGTAGCCGTCGTAGCCGCGCGGGGGCTTGTCGGACGCGCCGTAGCCCCGCACGTCGACGGCCACGGCCCGGTAGCCCGCCTCCGCGAGGCCCACGAGCTGGTGCCGCCACGTGTACCAGAACTCGGGGAAGCCGTGCAGCAGCAGCACCAGTGGCCCCTGGCCGGCCTCCACGACGTGGAACCGGATGCCGTTGGCGCTGACGAACCGGTGCGTCCACGGCCCGTCGAGCAGGACGGCGGACTCGTCAGTGGCCACGGGGATCATCCGTCAAGAATAAGCTCACGTTCACGCGGCGGACACGAAGCGCTTGGTCCGACGTCGCAGCAGCAGTGCAGCGACGGTCGCCGACAGCAGGGAACCGAGCAGCACGGCAGCCTTCATCCGCTCCGCCTGCGGGTCGCCGACGAACGCCAGCTCGGCGATGAGCAGGCTGACCGTGAAGCCGCAGCCGGCGAGCACCGCCACGGCCGCCAGGTCCCACCAGCTCAGCTCCTCGGGGAGCCTGGCCAGTCGGAGTCGGACGGCGAGGCTGGCGCCGCCCAGTACCCCGATCGTCTTTCCGACAACGAGACCGGCGACGACCGCCCACGCGACCCGGTCCCCAAGGAAGGCCCGGATCGCGCCCCCGTCGAGCGCGACCCCGGCGGCGAAGAACGCGAAGACGGGTACGCACACCCCGGCGCTGAACGGCTGCAGCTTGTGCTCCAGGGTCTCCGCCGGGGTGTGCGCCTCGCCCTTGTCCGGTTTGACCCGGGTGAGCAGGCCCACAGCCACGCCGGCGATGGTCGCGTGCACACCGCTGGCGTGGATGAACGCCCATGCGGCGACGCCGAGCGCCACGTACAGGTACACGCCCTTGAACCGGAGCTGTTGCAGCACCCCGTAGACGACGAGCACGGCGATCCCGGCGAGCAGCCAGGTCCAGGAGAGCGACGCGGTGTAGACCACGGCGATGATGAGGATCGCGCCCAGGTCGTCGACGACGGCCAGGGACAGCAGGAACACCCGCAGGCTCGCTGGCAGGGTGGACGCCGTGACCGCCAGCACGGCCAGCGCGAACGCGATGTCGGTCGCGACCGGGATCGCCCACGCGTTCAGCGCCCCGTCGGCGCCCCAGCCGACGGCCAGCGCGACGGCGGCGGGGGTGAGCATGCCGCCGATCGCCGCGAACACCGGGAACAGCGCCCGGCGGGGCTCGCGCAGCTCCCCGACGACGAGTTCGCGCTTGAGTTCCAGGCCGGCGACGACGAAGAACAGGGTGAGCAGGCCGTCCTTGGCCCAGGACTCCAGCGGCAGCTTGAGGTGGAACATGTCCAGCCCGAACTGGGCCTCGCGGAGCCGGAAGTAGAAGTCCGACAGCGGGGTGTTGGCCATCAGGAGCGCGAGGACGGTGGCCGCGAGCAGGAGCATGCCCCCGATGGTCTCGATCCGCAGGTACCGCACGACGGTGCCCGCCGCGCTCCGGGCCCGTTTGTGCAGCCGACGGCGGGCGCGCTTGACTTTCGGGTTGCGGGTCTCGCGCGCTGGTCGGGACATCCCATGATCATATCGGGCATGCGAAAGCGGGTGTTCCGGAATGAACCGGAACACCCGCCTTGAGTGCGTTCTAACTACTTACGGGTGACCTTGATGATCGCGGGGACCAGGTCGCCGTTGCCGTCGAGCAGGATCTCGATCCGGACGCCGGTGCCGGACACCTTGGTCGAGTTCCAGCTGTCCCGGACCGAGGTGTTGCTCCAGTACTTGTTGACGTCGGTGTCGTCGAAGACAGCGACACCGGGGCGGGCCGGAAGGGTGACCGCGTTGCCGTTCTTGTGGAACGTGACCGCCGGGACGCCACGGCGGCTGAACGCGCCGTCGAAGCCCGCCTTGCCGTTGGACAGCGGCTTCAGCGGAGCCGGGAAGCTGATCAGACCCGGACGGGCGTCCACCGGCAGCGACTGGCCGAAGCCGGGGTGCGCGCTGGTGTTGTTGTCGCCGTACGCGCCGTTGACGTACCAGACCACGATGCCCGGGTTGAAGGCGAAGCGCTCGACCCAGTCCGGCTTGGTGTCGCCCCAACCGAAGTTGTACGGGCCGGTCTTCAGCGTCTTGTCGTAGCCGACGTACTGCCGGTTCTCGACCAGGTAGAAGTGCTCCCGGTCGTAGTGGATGGTGCCGTCGAACCGGGTGAAGCCCTTGGCGGTCCAGCCCGCGTCGGTCGACTCGGCGTCGTCGGAGAACACGACCGCGCCGTTCTTCGTCACGGAGATGTTGTCCACGAACAGGCCGTCGAAGTGCAGGCCGCCGTCGGTGTAGTTGTAGAACTGGAACTTGATCTTCTTGCCGGCGTACGCCGACAGGTCGAAGTTCAGGTCCACCCAGCCGTTGGAGTTGCCCTCGAGCTTCGCGCCGGCGTCGATCCAGGTCGTGCCGCCGTCGACGGAGACCTGGCCCTTGGCGTAGTCGTAGCCCTCTTCCGTGGCGTACCAGGCCTTGGCGCTCACCGAGGCCGAGGTGGCACCGGTCAGGTCGATGTCGCGGGACAGCGAGGTCTGCAGGTTGTCGTCCGAGCCGGACCACCACTCGCCACTGCCACCGAACGGCTTGGTGTACTCCTTGGTCAGGTGCTGCGTCGGCAGCTTGACCATGGTGGCCTGCTTGAGGCCGAACAGGTTGCCGCCGGCAGCCGCGCCGAGGACGTTCACCGAGGTCTTCTTGGTGGTGTCAACCACGTCGTAGTCGAGCCAGCCGAGGAACAGCTTCTCGTTCGGGCCCATGTAGCCCGGGGTCGAGCCGATGTCCTGCTTGCCGTGGTTGAGCCACGAGCCGCCGGACATCAGGGTCCAGAAGCCGGTGCCGTTGTCGCCACCGTCGGTGTCGTAGTAGTCGGGCAGGCCGATGTCGTGGCCGTACTCGTGGCAGAAGACGCCGAGCCCGCCGTTCTCCGGCTCGGTGGTGTAGCGGCCGGCCCAGATGCCGGTGTTACCGAACTGGACACCACCCTGCAGGTTGCCCGCCGGGCCGGTCGCGCCGGCGTCGCTGCCGAAGGCCGACCAGGAGTGCGACCAGATCGCGTCGTCGCCCTGGGCGCCGCCACCGGCCTCCTCGCCCTCACCCGCGTGGATGATCTGGACGTGGTCCAGGTAGCCGTCGGGCTCGTCGAAGTTGCCGTCGCCGTCGAAGTCGTTGCGGTCCCACTGGTCGAACTGCTGCAGGTAGGTCTTGATCTGCGCGTCGGTCCGGCCGGCGGCCTTCTGCTGCGCGTACCACGCGTCGACCGTGTCCTTGACCAGCGCGCCGTAGCGCACGGCGTCGGTGTGGTCGTTCTTGCCGTACCGGGTGGCGTTCGCCGGCAGCTTCACCCACGGGGTGACCTCACCGGTGACGGTGTAGCGGCCCGAGGACTGCCGCAGGTAGAAGTCGGACATCGAGTCGCCACCGGACTTCGAGAACAGCGTGTTCTGGAAGTACGCCTGGCTGGAGTCCTTGTTCCACAGCGTCGAGTTGTCCTTGGTGCGGTCAGGCTCCGGGATCAGGTTGTGCGCCGGACCGGGGGCACCGCCGTCCGGGGTCGCGTCGCCGAACTCGGCGAGCAGGGTGAAGATGTGCGCCGTCTTCGGCGTTCCCCACTGGACCCACTTGCCGTTGGGCAGCTGGACGCCGGAGGACTCGCCGCGCTTCACGAGCTTCGTCGGGTCCTTGACGATCGCGTTGAGCGCCTCAAGCTTCTGCGCGCGCTCCTTGGCCATCCCGGCCGTGAGCATCTCGTCGGGACGGCTGGTGCGCTGCTCGTCGGAGGCCGGCGGCTGGGCGGCCGGGCCGCCGGGATGCGCCTGCACGGCGGCGGCGGCCATGCCCGCCATAAGAAGGCCGGACGCGACCCCGGCCACGAGAACTCTTGTGCGTCGTCGCACGGTTCCTCCCCTTCAGTCTGGGACCCCGCCGGCCGATGCATGAGGGATCTCACATCGGATGGCGCGGGTAGTCCAGAGACTGGCAGAGGGCTCCTCAAGGGGGGATTAAGGTAGAGCGGCCATTGGATAACGCTTCTGTTACACGAAGGTGCCCCGGAAAAGATCTTCCGGGGCACCGACGAAAAGGGTTTATTGGAACGTGATCCGCGTCGCGGCCGGAACCGGGTAGGGATTCGCGGCCGAGGAGTTCGCGGCCATGTAGGCGGCGAACGTGTCGATGTCCAGCGGCCCGACGAGCTTGTTGGTGTGCTTGGCGAGCTCGGGGAAGCCGTCACCGCCGTCGGCGAGGAACGAGTTGATGGACACCCGGTAGGTCGCGGCCGGATCCAGCGGCACGCCGTTGAGGCGCACGTCGGACACGGTCAGCAGACCCGTCACCGTGTACGTGAAACCGGTCGAGACCTGCAGAACCTTCTTCGCCACACCGGAGTTGGTCCCGGTGAACTGCTGGCCCAGCACGGTGACGATCTGGGCGCCGGTCAGGCTCACGGTGTCCACGTAGTTGTTGAACGGCTGGACGGTGAACGCCTCGGCGTAGGTCACGACCCCGTTGCCCTCGGAGCCGGACTGCGCGTAGGTCAGGTCGGCCCGAATGCCACCGGGATTCATCAATGCGATCTGCGCGCCACCCTTGTCCGGCGCGGAAGTCGCGGCGAGCTGCGCGTCGGCGATCAGGTCACCGAGCGGGGTCTCGACAGTGGAGGAAACGGCCTTCTGAACGTCGCCGGCAATGTAACCGAGTTTCCGGTTCGCGATCGGCGCGATCAGGGTCTTGTACTTGGTCACGAGTGCCGTGGCCGTCGGGTCCTTCGGGACGTCCCGGGTCACGATCTTGTTCTGCGCGGTGACCTGGACGATGTCGTTCTTGTCGATGTCGAACTTCAGCCGCACGTCGGTGTACTCGCGCCCGTACGAGCCAGCGCTCGTCACCATGCGCGGCCGGCCCATCGGGTCGGGGATCGAGCAGGCGTAGGACTGGTGGGTGTGCCCGGTGATGACGAGGTCGATCGAGGGGCTGAGCTTCTTGGCGATGTCCACGATGGGACCGCTCAGGCCGAGGTTGCCACCGGCGTTGCAGTCGTAGTTGTAGACCTGGCTGACCGGCACGCCGCCCTCGTGCAGCAGCACGACGATCGCCATGACGCCCTGCAGCCGCAGCTCGCTGACGTAGTGGTTGGCCGTGGTGACCTCGTCGTCGAACCGCAGGCCGGCGATGCCGGACTTGGTGACGATGTCCGGGGTGCCGCGCAGCGTCATGCCGATGAAACCGACCTTGGCGCCGTTGCCGAAGTCCTTGACCCAGTAGGGCGGCAGGACGGTCTTCTGGGCCGCGGTGTCCACGACGTTCGCCGCCAGGTACTGGAACTTGGCCCCCTGGAACGGCGCCGCCGGGTCGGCACAGCCGTCGGTCGGGTGGCAGCCGCCGCCCTGCATGCGCAGCAGCTCGGCGGAGCCCTCGTCGAACTCGTGGTTGCCGACGGCCGTGGCCTCCAGGCCGAGGTCGCCGAGCGCGTTGACACTGGGCTCGTCGTGGAACGCCGCCGACAGCAGCGGGCTCGCGCCGATCAGGTCGCCAGCGCCGACCGTGGTGGTGTTCGGGTTGCCGACCCGGGCGTTCTTCAGGTGCGTGGCCAGGTACTCCACGCCACCGGCCGGGACCTTCACCGTGGCACCGGAGGCATCGAGGGTGGTGACGACGCCCGAGGAGCCGGTCGGGGGCTCGAGGTTGCCGTGGAAGTCGTTGATCGCGAGGATCTGCAGGTCGGCGAGGTCGTGGGGGCGACCGGCGGTGGCCGGCTGCGCCGCGAACATGCCGGCGGCGAGGGCCACCGCTGTCGTCGCGAGGAGTAGTCGCTTCATGCCGGCAGCATAGGACCTGCGGCCTACCGACGGGTAAACGTCGGTAGGCCGCAGCACTTCCTACAGACCGTCAGTCCTCGTCCTTGCTGGACTGCATCCCCGACGAGATCAGGGACATGATGGACGAGTCCTGCAAAGTGGTGACATCACCGAGCGTACGGTTCTCCGCGACGTCCCGCAGCAGCCGCCGCATGATCTTCCCGGACCGGGTCTTCGGCAGCTCCGGCACGATCATGATCTGCCGGGGCTTGCAGATCGGGCCCAGCGTCTTGGACACGTGGTTGCGCAGCACGTCCACGTCGCTCTCGACCCCGCCGCGCAGGATCACGAACGCCACGATCGCCTGACCGGTCGTCGGGTCCGTCGCGCCCACCACGGCGGCCTCGGCGACGTCCGGGTGGCTGACCAGCGCGGACTCCACCTCGGTCGTGGAGATGTTGTGCCCGGAGACCAGCATCACGTCGTCCACCCGGCCGAGCAGCCAGATGTTGCCGTCCTCGTCCTTCTTCGCGCCGTCCCCGGCGAAGTACATGTCGCCGAACCGGGACCAGTAGGTCTCCAGGTAGCGCGCGTCGTCACCCCAGATGGTGCGCAGCATCGACGGCCACGGCTCGCGGAGCACCAGGTAACCGCCGCCGCCGTTCGGCACGGAGTTGCCCTGGTCGTCCACCACGTCCGCGGCGATGCCCGGCAGCGGGGACATGGCCGAGCCCGGCTTGGTGTGCGTCACTCCCGGTAGCGGGGACAGCATCATCGCGCCGGTCTCCGTCTGCCACCAGGTGTCGACGATCGGACAGTTGTTCGCGCCGATGTGTTCCCGGTACCACATCCAGGCCTCGGGGTTGATCGGCTCGCCGACGCTGCCCAGGATGCGCAGGGAAGACAGGTCGAAACCGGCCGGGATGTCGTCGCCCCACTTCATGAACGTCCGGATCGCGGTCGGCGCGGTGTAGAGGATCGTCACCTTGTACTTCTGCACGATCTCCCAGAACCGGCCCCGGTGCGGGGTGTCCGGGGTGCCCTCGTACATCACCTGGGTCGCGCCGTTGGAGAGCGGGCCGTACACGATGTAGGAGTGCCCGGTGACCCAGCCGATGTCCGCCGTGCACCAGTAGACGTCGGTCTCCGGCTTCAGATCGAAAACAGCGTGATGGGTGTACGAAGCCTGGGTCAGGTAGCCGCCCGTGGTGTGCAGGATCCCCTTGGGCTTCGCCGTCGTCCCCGACGTGTAGAGGATGAACAGCGGGTTCTCCGCGTCGAACGCCTGCGCGGTGTGCTCGGTGGAGGCCTTGGCCACCGTCTCGTGCCACCACAGGTCCTTGTCCGTCCAGGCGACCTCCTGTCCGGTCCGCCGCACGACCAGCACGTGCTCGATCCCCGGGCACAGCGCCACGGCCTCGTCCACGGTGGGCTTCAGCGCGCTGGGCGCGCCGCGCCGGTAGCCGCCGTCGGCCGTGATGACGAGCTTCGCGTCCGCGTCCTGGATCCGGCCCGACAGCGCGTCGACGGAGAACCCGCCGAAGACGACGCTGTGGGTCGCGCCGATCCGCGCCGTGGCCAGCATCGCGACGGCGGCCTCGGGGATCATCGGCAGGTAGATCGCGACCCGGTCGCCCTGGCCGACGCCGAGGTCGGTCAGCGCGTTGGCGGCCTGCTTGACCTCGCTGAGCAGGTCGGAGTAGGTGATCGTGCGGGTGTCGCCCGGCTCGCCCTCCCAGTGGATGGCGACCCGGTCACCGAGGCCGGCCTCGACGTGCCGGTCGAGACAGTTGTAGGCGACGTTGAGTTCGCCGCCGACGAACCACTTCGCGAACGGGGGGTTCGACCAGTCCAGCGTCTGGTCCCAGTCCTTCGCCCAGGACAGGCGGCGCGCCTGGGTCTCCCAGAACGCCAACCGGTCCTCGGGCTGGGCGTCGCTCGTGACATTGGCATGGGCCGCCAGCTCCGCGGGCGGGGCGAAACGCCGCGTTTCCGACAGCAGGTTCTCCAGTGCGTCGCTCATCTTCTTGGCCGCTCCTTGTGTGATCCAGGGCTCAGGCCCAACATAGCGTGCTCTGCCTGCTCGATAAATGTTCGGTCCGGCCGTTTTTCGAAACCAATCGCGCAGTAACCGGTTGGCTGCCGGGTAGATTGTCCGCCCAGCCTGGGGCATGGGGTGCTTTTCCGGCGAGACCCGGCGCGTTCCGTGAGCTGGCCGCCGCGTCGGGTGAGCCGCGTCGGGGCCCGGCGCTGGGAGCGGAAAGGCGGCCCGGCGCGGTGAGCGACACTGAACCGGTGGGTAACCTCGGCGGCATGACGCTCGCCCCGCTGCTGGACCTCGCCGACATCGCCGACACGCTGGCAGAGGCGCGCGCCTCCTTCGACGCCACGCTCCGGCACCGCGCGATGCGCAAACAGGGCGGCCAGGTCGCCGTGGAAGCCGGACTGCGGACCGCCCGGGCCAGCGCCGCCCTCGAAGGCCACGACCACGACCTGGACGACCTGCGGGCCGGTACCGCGCTCGACCCGGTGGTGCAGGGCGCGCTGCGCGTGTCCCAGGCGCTGGAGGGGCTGGCCCCGAGCTGGCCCCGGGCCCCGCGCCAGGTGCTGGCCAAACTGCACATGCTGGCGGGCCGGGGCATCGTGCCCGACGACGAGCTGGGCCGGCCGGCCCCCGGGGCCCAGGCGCGGCTCGACACGCTCGTGGAGCTGGTCACCGGTAAGGAGGACACGCTGCTGCTCGCGGCCGTCGTGCACGGGGAGCTGCTGGCGCTGGGCGCGTTCGGGCAGGTCAACGGGGTGGTGGCCCGGGGCGCGGCCCGGCTGACCCTGATCGCCGGCGGGTTCGACCTGCGCGGGCTGCTGCCGATCGACCTGGGGCACCTGGACCGCGAGCCGGAGTACCGGGGGTCGCAGGCGACGTTCGCGACGGGTACCCCCGACGGGTTGCGGTCCTGGTTGAAGCACTACGCGGCGGCGGTGACCCGGGCCGCCGAGGAGACCACGGCGATCTGCGACGGGCTGGTCTGAGGGAGGCCGGCCCGTCGCCGAGCGCTACTGCTGGGGCGAGACCGGCGCCTGCGGGGCGACGGGAGCTGCCAGGGTCGGCGCGACGAAGCCGGCCTGGGACGGCTCGAAGCCCTGCTGCGGGACCGAGACCGGTGCCGGTGCCGGGACCGGGGCGGGGACCTGGCCCTGGGGAGCCTGGCCCGGAGCTGGGGCCTGGCCCGGAGCGGGGGCCTGGCCGGGGACCGGGGCGCCCTGGGGCGGGGGCAGCATGCCCGGGGCCGGGTAGCCCTGGGGGGCGGTCGGCGGCGGGAGCTGGCTCAGGTCCGGAGTCGGCTCGGGCTTCTTGAACAGCGCCATGATGGCCTGGCCGACGAGCAGCACCGGGGCGATCGTCAGCTTGAGGCTGATGAACACGGTCTCGGCGTCGCCGAGGAAGCCGTAGGCGCAGTAGCCGAGGAGGGCGACGCCGATCACGGCGCGACCGATCCGCCAGCCGACGGTGTCGTTCTTGGTGAGTGCCGACGCGAGGATCAGGAACGCGCCGGACACGCCGTAGAACGCGAAGAGGCCGTAGAAGACCTCATCGGGGAGGGTGATTGCTGCCTGGTTCATGGAGGGTGCTCCGCTGAGGGTGTGGAAATGACCAGCGGAACACTAGAGGGCCAGGTCAACCTCTGGGCAACAACCCGGCGACGATCTCGGCCGCGGGCATGGCCGCGTTGACGGACTCCGGATCGCCCTTCGCCAACGGGCCGCCCGAGATGTCCCGCCAGATCGCGGCGATGGCGGCGAACAGGGCCGGGGACAGCCCCGCGTCGGCCTGGGTGGCCGCGATCTCGTGCATCTCCCCGACGTAGCGGTGCGCCTTTGTTGCGGCCCGCGCTACATCGACCGGCTTGCCCGGAATGTTGCGTCCGACATCCGACAGGAAGGCGTCGAGCACCCCGTGGTGCTCGGCAGTGACCATCGCGTGCGCCAGCAGGGCCGCGGTTCCCTTGTAGACGCTCGCCGTGCACATCTTCAGCGCGCTCGCCGTCCCGACGTCCCCGCCCATCGAGATCGGCTCCACGCCGGTCCAGGACAGGGTGAGGACCTCCGCGACCCGGGGCCCGGAGAAGTACAGCCGGGTACCGTCGACGACGCTCGGCGGACCGCCCGAGATCGAGCCGTCGACCAGGTCGAGCCCGGCCAGCTCCGCCTGCACGGCCGTCACGGTGGCGGGGGAGACGGCGTTCATGTCCACGACGAGCGGCCGGGCCCCGGTCCGCTGCGCGGCTGCGGCGATCTCAGCGGCTGCCGCGACGGCCTCGGCGGGCGGGGTCACGACGAGCAGCACGTCGGAGACGGACACGACGGCGTCGAGGTCGGGCAGCAGCTCCAGGTCCCGGGCGAGCCGGGCCGTACGCGCCGAGCGGCCGGTGATCGTGGCGACCACGCGTTCGCCGCCGCGCACCAGAGAAAATCCGAGTCCGGCACCCATGTGCCCGGGGCTGACAATGCCGACAGTCATACCCACAAGCCTAGGCTGCCCTTGCCACTCTGGTCGGTTGGCGATCCGTGAGGTAGGCCTGTGGGTTGGCCGGCCCGGACGGAGACGCCTTCGACGGGGCTGCCCGACCAGGCCCCACAAGGAGGGACGGCGCTCCAACAGTCTGGAGCGCCGTCTCAAATCCGCACGTCCGGCCGAGTGATCATGCGTGCACCTTTTCTCGTCGAGCCAGGACCATTGCTGCTGTCCTGGGCGACGCGCCTTCCCGCGGCTGGTCGCGCGTGGGTGCCCGGTGGCCGTGCGGCGGAGCTCATATCTTGCTGGTGAAACGGGGTTCATCAGATGAGATCCGCTATAACCTTTCTACCCCGGTTCTCCCGGTCCCGCCAGGGATTCCGGGCAACCTGTGACGGCTGGGGTTCATGGGACCGGGGGCGGGGTTTCTGGGACCGGCTGGCACCGCACCGCGACATCGGGTAGGAACTTGCGTATGTCGTTCGCCGTCACGCCCCAGGGCTTCGAGCTGCGCGGGGAGCCCTTCCGGGTGCTCTCCGGCGCGATGCACTACTTCCGCAGCCTGCCCGAGCAGTGGCCGGCCCGGCTGCGGATGCTCCGCGCGATGGGGCTGAACACGGTCGAGACGTACGTGGCGTGGAACTACCACGAACCGGTCGCCGGGGTGGTGGAGCGGCTGGACCACCTGGCGAAGTTCCTCGACGACGCGGCCGAGGCGGGGTTGTGCGCGATCGTGCGTCCGGGGCCGTACATCTGCGCGGAGTGGGAGAACGGCGGGCTGCCGGCGTGGCTGACCGGTTCGGGCGTGCCGCTGCGGTGTCATGACCAGCGGTTCCTGGCGCCGGTGGACCGGTTCTTCGACGCGCTGTTGCCGCTGGTGGTCGAGCGGCAGGTGAGCCGGGGTGGCAACGTCATCATGGTGCAGGTCGAGAACGAGTACGGCTCGTACGGCTCGGACCAGGAGTATCTGCGGTATCTCGCGGACGGGCTGCTCGCCCGGGGGGTCGACGTGCCGCTGTTCACGTCCGACGGGCCCGAGGACCACATGCTCACCGGGGGGTCGGTGCCGGGCATCCTGGCCACGGTCAACTTCGGGTCGGATCCGAAGGCGGCGTTCGAGACGCTGAAGCGGCACCGGCCGGACGACCCGCCGATGTGCATGGAGTTCTGGAACGGCTGGTTCGACCACTGGGGCGACGAGCACATCACCCGGTCGGCGGCGGACGCTGCGGCCACTCTGGACGAGATGCTGGCCCTGGGCGGGTCGGTCAACTTCTACATGGCGCACGGCGGGACGAACTTCGGCACCTGGGCCGGCGCGAACCGGGGCGGCACCTACCACGACGGCGACTACCAGCCGACCGTCACGTCGTACGACTATGACGCGCCGATCGATGAGCGCGGGGCGCCGACGGAGAAGTTCTGGGCGTTCCGGGAGGTGCTCGCGAAGTACACGTCGGACATTCCCGATCCTGAGCCGTTGCCGCCGGTGCTGGTTCCCCGGACGGTGACGCTCGGCGAGCCGACGTCCTGGCGTGGTCTGGTGCGCGACGGTGTCGGAAGTCCGATGCCGGTGAGCTATGAGGACCTGGGCGTCGTGCACGGCCTCGTGCTGTACAGGGTGGAGGTCCCGGGCCCCCGGCAGCCCTATCCGCTGGTCGTGGACGGGATCGCCGACCGCGCGCATGTGTTCGTTGACGGACAGTTGCGGGCGACCCTGGAACGTGGCGGGACTAACACCATCGATGATGTTGCTGGTCCTGCGACCGTGGAGGTCCTCGTCGAGTCGCTGGGCCGGGTCAACTACGGGCCGCACGTCGGGGAGACCAAGGGCATCCGGGCGCTCCGGCATGAGCGGCAGTATCTGCACGGGGTGACCGCGTACCCGTTGAACTGGGAAGATGTTCCTTGGGGTTCGGGTGTCGAGGGGGTCGGGCCGGTCTTCACCCGGGGCGACTTGAAGATCGACGAACCCCTCGACGGGTACCTGGCCGTCCCCGGTGGACTGCGCGGGTATGTATGGGTAAACGGCTTCTGTCTGGGTAGGTACAACGCGGTGGGCCCGCAGCGCACGCTGTACCTGCCCGCGCCGATCCTGCGTTCTGGGTCGAATGAGGTCGTTGTGTTGGAGCTTGATGGTGTGGCACAGTCCGCTGTGTCCATCGATGGGGAGGCAGGTCTGGGGTGAAGGCGAGCGCTCGGGGTCTTGAGTGGTTCCAGGACGCCCGTTTTGGGCTGTTCGTCCACTGGGGTCTGTATGCGCTCGTGGGGCGCGGCGAATGGCACATGTTCAACGACAGGGTGCCCGCCGACCGATACAGGGGCCTGGCCGACCACTTCTACGGCAGCGAGTGGGACGCAGCCCGACTGGCCGACCTCGCCCTCGACGCCGGCCAGCGCTACATCACCGTGACCGCCCGGCACCACGACGGCTTCTCGCTCTTCGACACCCAGATGTCCGACTTCAAGATCACGAAGACGCCGTTCGGCCGGGACCTGCTGGCCGAGCTCGCCGACGCGTGCCGCGACCGGGGCCTCGGACTCGGTGTGTACCTCTCCCTGGTCGACTGGTCGCACCCCGGCTACCGCGACTGGCAGAACAACTCCTCGTGGCACTCGTTCCGGGAGTACCTGTTCGGCCAGGTCAAGGAGGTCTGCACCCAGTACGGGCCGCTCGTGCAGCTCTGGCTCGACGGCGACTGGCCCGGCACCCGGCTGTCCCGCGACCACCCCGACTGGTTCGCCGGCCGCGCGGACTACCACTACCCCGAGCTGTACGCGGCCGTGCACAACGCCCAGCCCGACGCCGTGATCCTCAACAACCGGCACTCCACCCTGCTACCCGGCGAGGACATCCAGTGCTTCGAGCAGGAGGTCAACCCGGCACTGGCCGGCGACGCCCCGGCCGAGACCTGCATGTCCATGGACGCCAGCTGGGGCTTCATGCCGCACGACCCGCTGCGGCGCAGCGCCGGGCAGCTCACGGCGCGCCTGGCCCGCGCCGCCGGGTACGGCTCCAACCTGCTGCTCAACGTCGGCCCCACCCAGTCCGGCAACATCCCCGACCACCAGATCAGCCGACTGCGCGGGGTGGGCGAGTGGCTGGTCACCCACGGTGAGGCCATCTACGGGACCAGGGTCGGTTTCAGCTCCGGGCAGGGCTGGACGTCGACCCGGCGCGAGGGCGCGGACTACATCATCGTGACGTCCTCGGCGTCGGAGCTGTCCGTGCCGCTGCCGGACCCGGGTCGGTTCCCGTACACGGAGGCGATCGGGAGTCGGGTACGCGGTTCCGAGGTGCGCGACGGGCACCTGCGGATCAGCATGAATCCCGGGGACTTCCCGGCCGTGGTGAAGCTGACCTAGGCTCCGCTGCTGCCGCGGACGACCAGCTCCGCCGGTACCCCGATCGTCTGGGGCCGCTCCTCGCCCAGGGCCAGGGTCAGCGCCCGCGCGCCCATCTCCACCAAGGGCAGCCGGACCGTCGTCAGCGCCGGCGAGAGGTCGCGCACCGACGGCACGTCGCCGAACCCCGCGACCCACACGTCCTGCGGAATCCGCAGCCCCCGGTCGCGCAGCCCGGTGCAGAACCCGGTCGCCATCACGTCCGACATCACGAACGCCGCCGTGGTGTCCGCCGGGACCGCCTGCGCCGCCCGGTAGCCGCCGTCCCGGCTGAAGTCGGCCTCGACCAGGGTGTCCTCGAGCCGCCCCAGCCCGGACCGGAACCCGTGCAACCGGTCGCGCACGGTCTGCAGCCGTCCGGGCCCGGCCACCACGGCGACCGAGGACCGACCCCGGAAGTGCCGCCCGACGGCCGCGCCGCCACCCGTGTTGTCGGGGCAGAGCGTGTGCGCCGGCAGGCCCGGCTGCCCCACGCACGCCGCCCGGCCGTCGGCGGCCGTGAACTGCTCGACCTCCTCGGCCAGCCGGGCCTCCCCGGCGTCGGACGTGGTCCGGCTGCCGACCAGGATCGCCGCCTGGGCCCGCTGGCCGCGCAGTGCCGCGAGATGCGCCGCCGCCACGTCCGGGTCCGTGCCGGTGCTGGCGATGACCACCCTCATCCGGTACTCCTCGGCCACGGCCAGCACCCCCGAAGCGATCAGCGAGAAGTACGGATCGGCGATGTCGTGCAGCAGGAGGCCGACCAGTGGGTTGCTGCTCCGCGCGAGAGCCTGGGCCTGGGCGTTCGCCGTGTAGTGCAGGCGTCGGGCCGCGTCGAGCACCCGGGCGCGCAGGTGGGGGCCGACCGTGCGGGAGGTCGCCGACGCTGAGCCGTTGAGCACCCGCGAGGCGGTGGCGATCGACACCCCTGCGGCCTGTGCGACGTCCTGCAGTGTGGGCTGACGGGTCACCGGGCCACCGTAGCTCGCTCGCGTGGGTTCCTTTGGCCGGTCACATCGCGGCGGTGAGTCTCCGGCGGCGCCGTCCATACCAGAGCGCCGCAGCGCCGCCGATGGCCACGGCGGTGACCGCCATCGCCGCGACCGGGACGGCCGGCTTCTCGCCCAGAACCCTGCGGCGCAACGGAATCGGGTGCCGGAAGGTCAACACTGGCCAGTCGTGTTCGAGGGCCGCTCGGCGCAGCCCGCGATCCGGGTTGACCGCTGTCGGATGTCCGACACAGGCGAGGAGGGCGGCGTCGCTGATCGAGTCGGAGTACGCGTAACACTCGGTGAGGTCATACCCCCGTTGGGCCGCCAGGGCGGTCACCGCCGTCGCTTTGTTCGGGCCGGCGGCATAGAAGTCGACCTCGCCGGTGTAGTGACCGTCAGCGACGACCATCCGGGTGGCGATCACGTCCGTCACGCCCAACAGCTCGCCGATCGGCCGCACCATCTCGTCACCGGAGGCGGACACGAGCACGATGTCGCGACCGGCCGCGCGGTGCTCGGAGATGAGGGTCGCGGCCTCGGCGTAGATGTAAGGGTGAATGAGCTGGTCCAGAGTCTCGGTGACGATCTGCCGGACCTGGTCCGCCCGCCACCCCTTACACAATTGGGCGAGATAATCGCGCATTCGATCCATTTGCTGGTCGTCCGCGCCGGCACGCTGATAAACGAGCTGCGCGTACGCAGCCCGCAGGACGTCACTCCGGGTGATCAGGCCGTCGCGGTAGAACGGCCGCCCGAAGGCCAAGGCGCTCGACTTGGCAATGACGGTCTTATCGAGATCGAAGAACGCGGCGCTGCGACCCACGGCCGGAGTTTAGATCCTCAACGCCAACAGGGCGATGACCGGGCCGGAATCGGAGGAAGAACAAGGGGCCTCGACTATGTAGGCCAAGTCAGGCATGCTGGTGCATAGTCATAGCTCCCTTACCTTGGCCCCTCGGCGGTCGCACCCCCCGTGACCGCTGAGTCGGTCCGGCTCACCCCCCGGAGCCGGGCCGCACGACGACCCCCGCCACCCCCCGGCGGGGGTCGTCCATTTAGTGGCATCGGTGTCGGCTGGCTGTTCCCCCTGGTCAGGGCCCGGTAGCTGATCGTCACCACGATTGTGCCCGAGGACGGCCGGAATCGTCAGCGGGAACTCGGCCGAGGGTCCGTCGTTCGAATGGCCAGCGTCGGGCATGTGATTCGCGGATGAATTCCATTGCCGGAAAGTCCAGGGCGGCTATTCACTCACGGGGAGTTGGTCGGCTTCCGATCGGGACCGTGTGACTTTCTGTGCGGCTTCCGTCAGAGAGGCCTCTATCCCGTGGTCGGGTAGGGGTCTGGTTTCGGGCTGTGTAGCGGTCGGGTCTGTGCCGTGCCTGGGTCAGGTGCGTGACGCCGGGCCTGGTGGCCGCTGGTGCGTGCCGTTCGTGAGGTCGGTGGTGGGGCGGGGTCGGCGGAGTTTCGCAGGCTTCGAGGCTCTCACCAGCGCGGTTGTCCACCGGGTTATCCACAGGGTGGGTGGTTGTCCACAGGCTGTGCACAACCTGCCGGTTCCGGAGCGAACGTGGGGCGGTCACCCACCGAGCAGGGAGCCCGCCGTGCAGCATCCCCGATCGCTGATCGTCACCGCCGACCCCCGCCTCCTGGACGAACTGCTCAGGCTCACCGCCCGGGCCGGCGTCGTGCCGATGGTCGCGCCGGATCCCGCGGCAGCCCGACAGCTCTGGAACGGCGCGACCCTCGTCGTCGTCGGCCCGGACCAGGCCGAGGGCTGCGCCGGGCTGCCGAGCAGGTCCCGGGTCGTCCTCGTCGTCGACTCCGATCCCGACGACCCGCTGTGGGAGCTGGCCCAGCTCCTCGGCGCCGAGCACGTCGCGGCCCTGCCGGCCGCCGAGCCCTGGCTCGTCGAGAGGTTCGGCGCGGCCGAGCGGGCGGCACCGGTCGCCCCGGTGATCGGGGTCCTCGGCGGCCGGGGCGGGGCTGGGGCCTCGGTGCTCGCCGCCGGGCTCGCCGTGACGGCCGCCCGTGGCGGTTCCGACGTCCTGCTCGTCGACGCCGACCCGCTGGGTGGCGGCGTGGATCTGGTGCTCGGCTGGGAGGAGGTCGGCGGGCTGCGGTGGCCGGAGCTCACCTCGGGGGAGCTCGGGCCGTTCCCGGAGCGGGGCCGGCTCAGCGTGCTGTCCCAGGACAGGCACGTCGCGGTCGAGGTGTCGCCGGAGCTGATGGCGACAGCGTTGCGTACCGGGCGGTCGAGCTCCGACCTCGTCGTGCTCGACCTGCCCCGCACCCTCGACGACGCCGCCAGGCACGCGATCGGGCACGCCGACCGGCTGCTGCTGGTCGTGCCGGCCGAGCTGCGCGCCTGCGCCGCGGCGGCGAAGGTCGTGGCGCACCTCGGGACGCCGGACGTGCCCGTCGAGGTGATCGTCCGTGGCCCGTCGCCCGGCAGGCTGCGGGCCGCCGAGATCGCCCGCGCCCTCAGCCTGCCGCTGGCCGGTACCCTGCGGTCCGAGCCCGGTCTGGTCACGGCCCTCGAACGCGGCTCGGCCCCCGCCCACACCGGCCGCGGCCCGCTCGCCGAGCTGTGCCGGCGGCTGCTCGCCGACCCGCGCTTCGGCCCGGTGTCCGCGCGGCCCGGTGAGGCGTCATGAGCGCCGCCTCCTCGGGCCTGATCGGGCCCCTCGAGTCCCTCCAACAGGATGACCTGATCACCGACATCCTCGTCAACGGGCCGGATGAGGTGTGGGTCGACCGCGGGGCCGGCCTGTTCCGTACCGGGCTGCGGTTCGGTGGGCACGCGGAGCTGCGCGCCGTCGCCCAGCGGCTCGCGGCGGCCTGTGGGCGACGGCTGGACGACGCGAGTCCGTATGTGGACGCCCGGTTGCCCGACGGCACCCGGGTGCACGCGGTGCTGCCGCCGATCGCCCGGCGCGGACCGTACCTGTCGCTGCGGCTGTTCCGCCGGCAGGTCTGGGCGCTTCGCGAACTCGTGCCGGCCGACGAGGCGGCCCTGCTGTGCGCGGTGGTGGCGGCGCGGCTCGCGTTCGTGGTCACGGGGAGTACCGGGTCGGGGAAGACCACCGTCCTCAACGCGCTGCTCGGCGAGGTGTCGCCGGCCGAGCGGGTCGTGATCGTGGAGGACTCGGCGGAGCTTCGGCCGGCGCACCGGCATGTGGTGGCGTTGGAGGCGCGTACCCCGAATGTGGAGGGCGCCGGGGCCGTGACCCTGCGTGACCTGGTCCGTCAGGCGCTCCGGATGCGGCCCGACCGGATCGTGGTCGGCGAGTGCCGGGGGCCGGAGGTGGTGGACCTGCTCGCGGCGCTGAACACGGGCCACGAGGGCGGTGCCGGGACGCTGCACGCGAACGCCCCGGCGGACGTGCCGGCCAGGTTCGAGGCGCTCGCCCTCGCCGGCGGGCTGGACCGGGCGGCCCTGCACGCCCAGCTCGGGGCAGCCGCGCCGGTCGTGGTCCACCTGCGCCGTCAGGGACAGCTCCGGGTGCTCGACGAGGTCTGCCTGCTGGTCCCGGGGGCCGGCGGCCTGGTCACCGCGTGCCGGGTCTGGGGGCGTGCCGAGGGGCCAGCGCCGGGGGCCGGACGGCTGGCCGGGCTGCTGACGAACCGTGGGGTGGCGGTCCCGGGGCTGCTGGTGGACCGGGGGGCCGAGGTCGGCCAGCACCGGCTTCACGGCATCAAAGGACCTGGTCGGACCCAGGAGTTCGATCGGCGCGCCGGTGACCTGGGGCATCGGGCGGGTGACCGGTGAGCACGCCCCGTCAGACAGGGGCTTCGGGTTGGCGGCGCGAGTTGACGGGTCGGCTCCGGCGGCTGGTGCGTCCTGCGCGGACCCCGCGTCTGCGCATCGGACAGGCGGCGGCTGGTGGCTTCATCGCCGGAATCGCGGCTGGGCTGTTCGCTGGCCCTGTCGCGGCACTTCTCGCCGGGGGGTACACGGCAGTGGCGGCCAGGGCGCTCCTGCAGCGGGCTGTGAGCCGGGCGGAGGTGAGGCGCCAGAGCCGCGCGCTCGACGCTGTGGTCGGCCTCGCCGCCGACCTACGGGCGGGTCTGCCGCTGACTCGAGGGCTGGAAGCCGTCAGGGCCCGGTTGGCCCAGCCGGACATCCACGCCCCGGATTCATCCGGC